>CAUCKA010000001.1 GCA_958443265.1 uncultured Collinsella sp.
GCGTGACCGGCGACACCGACATCAACATCATCGACACCGCCGAGTTCGCGATCCCGGGCCTTGACGACGAGTTCCGCGTCATCGTGTCTCCGTGGATCCTCTCCTCGCTGATCACCGATCGCCTTGCTGCTTACTACGAGACGGTCACCAAGCACAACCTCAACTATCGCCGCTACTATCACCAGTTCGACTACTAATCGGTGACAAATAAGCTACTGATCAAGAAGCACCCTGCCCGGGCGCATGCGCCCGGGCATTTTTATGCCGAAATTCGCAAGAAAGGGGAATCGAATGAGGCAGTTTATCGTGGCATCCCATGCTCATTTCGCGTCTGGAATTGTCGAGAGCATCGGCCTGCTCTCCGGCGAGCGTGAAAACGTCCATGCGCTATCTATGTATGTCGACGGAAACGAGGACCTGGCCAAGGAGGCTGCAACGATTCTGGACGGCTTTGCCGCGGACGATGAGGTCGTCGTTTGCACCGACCTCTTTGGCGGCAGCGTCAACAACGAGTTCACCAAGATCGTCCAGATGCGTCCTAACACGCACCTGGTGACCAATATGAACTTGCCACTCCTTATTCAGCTGCTGTTCGTGTCCGAATCCACCCCGATCGATGAGGCCATTCGCCAGATCGTCGAGGCGGACGACACCAAGGTCAAGTACGTCAACGACCTGCTGGGGCAGGCCGAACTCGATGAGTTTTAACCACTAGGGAGCACATCATGATTCAGATGATTCGCGTGGACTATCGACTGCTTCACGGCCAGGTCGCCGTTAGCTGGACCTCGGCTCTGGGTGCCGACTGCATCCTGCTGGTGAGCGATACGGTTCTTAACGACAAGCTTCGCCTACAGGCCCTGTCTCTTGCAAAGCCGGAGGGCTGCAAGGTCGTTGTCAAAAACACCGAGGATGCCGTCAAGGCGCTTCAGAGCGGTGTGACCGACAAGTACAAGCTCTTCGTGGTTTGCGAGACGATCCAGCAGGCCGGTGCCGTCGCCAAGGCGATGGGCGTCAAGAAGATCAACCTCGGCAATGTTGCCTTTAGCGAGGACGCCCGCCAGGTCTCGACCAGCGTATTTCTCACGCCCGAAAACGAGGCATACGTCAAAGAGCTGCTCGGCGAGGGCTACGAGCTGTTCATTCAGATGATTCCGGCAGATGCGAAGACTGACGCCGCGAAGGTCATCGGTTAGGGGCCATCATGGTTATCAAGACAATCCTGATTTTCCTTATTGCCCTTTTGGGTTATTCCGAGTGGCTGACGGGCACGAGCTACCTCCAGCGCCCGATCGTGCTCGGACCTCTGGTTGGCCTTGTCATGGGCGACATGGTGACCGGCACGATCATGGGCGCCACGATGGAGCTTGCCATGGTCGGCGCCATCTCGGTCGGTGCGTATAACCCGCCCGATACGATTTCCGGAACCATCCTAGGCGTGTCGCTTGCCATGCAGGCCGGTGCGGACGCTTCGGCGGCCCTGACCCTGGGCATTCCCATCGCAACGATCGTCCTGGCGCTCGATACCGCCCTGGGCCAGCCGGTGATGCTGCTGCTGGTGCACCGTATCGACAAAAACGTCGAGGACGGAGACACCAAGGCCATCACGCGCAACATGCTTATCGCGGGTTATGCGCAGAGCTGGTGCGGCCTGCTGATTATTCCCCTGGCATTCTTCTTTGGCGCCGATGCCGTCGCCAGCCTGCTCAACATCATCCCCGATTTCGTTCAGACCGGCATGGATGTCGCCGCCGCCTTCTTGCCCGCACTCGGCTTTGCGATGCTGGCGCAGATGATTATGAACAAAACGGTGGCTCCATTCTTCTTCGCTGGCTTCTTCCTCGTCGCCTACTTTGGCATTAGCACGACGGGCGTGGCGATCTTTGCCGCGATCATCGTCGTCGCGATGACGGTTTTGGGCGAGAAGAAAAAGGCGGAGCAGCCCGCAGTGGCAACCGAGGATCCTGCGATTGGGAGTGGGTTCGATGAGTTTTAAGTTTGAGTCTTCTTATGACGGGCTGATTTCCCGCGCAGACCTTAAGAAGCTGTTCTGGCGCTCGATTCCCTATGAGCATTCCTGGAACTACGAGCGTATGGGCCATATCGGCTTTATGTGGGCCCTTATGCCGATCCTTCGCAAGCTGTATCCGCAGGATGCAGACTTTAAGGCCGCACTCAAGCGCCATATGGAGCTCTATAACGTCACGCCGTACATCTCGACGCTCCCCATGTCCATTGCTGCCGCAATGGAAGAGGTCAACGCTACTGACGATAGCTTTGACACGAGCGCGATCTCTAATGTCAAGCTTGCTTTGATGGGACCGCTGTCCGGCGTGGGCGATGCCTTCTACTGGGGCACGCTGCGAATTTTGGCAACGGGTGTCGGCACGTCGCTGGCGCTGCAGGGCTCTATTCTTGGCCCGATTTTGTTCCTGCTCGTGTTCAACGTCCCTCACTACATCATCCGTTACCTGCTGACGTTTGTGGGATATCGCTTTGGCTCGGACATGATCAGCAAGGTCCAGGAATCGGGCATTATGGACACGATCGTCAAGATGGCCTCTATCATGGGCGCCATGGTGATCGGTGCTATGACCATGGAGATGGTCACCGTGGACATTCCGCTCATGGTCGGCGCGGGCGATGGTGCTCAGACGCTCGCCGAGCTGCTCAACGGAATCTTCCCGGGCTTTGTCACGATGGGGCTGTTTGGAATCGTCTATCTCATGCTCAAGAAGAAGATGAATCCGCTGCTCATCATGCTCGTGATCCTACTCGTGAGTATCGCCGGCGCGTTCTTTGGAGTGCTTGGTGTTCAGTAGGGCATCCGTCATAATTAAAACAATGTAAGAGGGGGCGTCGCGCACACTGTGCTGCGGCGCCCTTTTGCCGAAAGGTGGACAAGATGGAGTATCCACAGCTTGCCGTCATGAATATCAGCCATCGCTATTTTGACCTTGAGGAATTCTTTTCCTCGGCAGCGGCCTCGGGCTACACGTGTTGCGAGCTTTGGACCGGGGCGATGCATCTGTATGTCGATTGCCATGGATACGATTCGCTCGAGCAGGTGCGGGAGCTGTCGCAGCGGTATGGAGTTCGGATTGTGGGACTTTGTCCCGAACAGAACAACCCCAAGCCGTGGAATATCGCGGCGCGTGGGAATGAGGCGCGTGCCCGCACGCTCGCGTACTTTAAGAACGTTGTGGATATCGCGGCGGAACTTGGAGCCGAGCAGGTCATGGTCTCGAGCGGCTGGGCATTTTTGAACGAGCCGATCGAGGACGCGTGGGGTCGCAGCGCCTCGATGCTGCGTGCGATTGCCGAGCATGCGGGAGAACGCGGCGTGCGACTGGTGCTCGAAGCCCTACAGCCGGTTGAGTCGATGATCGTGAACTCGGCGGCCGATACGAAGCGCATGATCGAGGCAGTTGATCATCCGGCACTTAAGGCGTGTCTGGATATGGGCGCCATGGCGGTGGCGGGGGATACCATCGACGATTACTTCGATCTGCTTGGCGATGATGTCGCCCACGTGCATTTTGTCGATGTTGCGGCAGATGGCACGACGCATCTTGCCTGGGGTGACGGCGACCGCGATATGCGCGCTGACCTGGATAGGCTGGTGACGCGCGGCTATCGCGGAGTTGTTTCGGCCGAGACCTATGACGGGCGCTATTTTGCCGACCCCGCAGCTGCCGATGCGCAGGTAATGGCAGAGTATCGTCGTGCGATTGGCGCCTAGGTGGGGCTGGGCTGCGGCAATCTGCCCCATGTTTCCAAATGAATACGGCGTGAGCGGCTGCGACGGATTTCCCCCGCAAACACTCTAGTATGCTAAAGTACCCAGAAGACCGGCGGAGCTATGCCGGTCTTCTGTTCTATACGAAGCACAGCATGAGGAGGCTCACCAGATGACGGCCACACCGTGGGGATTCCGGGACATATTGCCCGAGGAGGCTCAGGCACGCGAGGAGATCGCATGTACGGTGAAGGGCTGCTTTAGGGAGCATCATTATCTGCCGGTTGAAACGCCGCTGCTCGAGGACAAGGTTTCGCTCGAGGAAGGTGGCCGCATTGCGGACACGCCGTTTAAGCTCTTTGACGATGACGGGCGTTTGCTGGTGGTTCGTCCCGACAACACGTTGCCGATCGTGCGCTTGGTTTCGACCCGCATGCGCGCGGCCGATCTGCCGCTGCGCCTGCGCTACGAGGCGCCGGTGGTTCGCGAGTGCCAGCGCAATGCCGGCGGCTCGCGTCAGTTTACGCAGCTGGGCTTTGAGCTCATCGGCGCGGGCGACGCCGCGGGCGATGTCGAGATTGTCTCGCTGGTAGCCGAGGCCGTGCGCAAACTGGCGTTGCCCGATGCGCGCATTATCGCAGGTAGTGTGCGCCCGTTTAAGGAGCTGCTCGCGGCGTGCGAGGATCGCGAGCTGGCTGCCGAGGCCCTGCGCTGCGTGCACGCCAACGACTTTGTGGGCCTCGATGCCCGCGTGGCGGCAAGCACCGAGCCCGATGCCGTCAAGGCTGCCATCAGCGAGCTGCCACGCTTGCACGGCGACGCCGAGGTACTCGACCGCGTCGATGCGTTGCTGGCGGCGGCGGGCATTGTCGCGCCGCTCACGCGCGAGCTGCGTGCCCTGGTCGAGGGTCTGGCACCCGAGGACGCCCAGGTGCTGTCCTTTGACTTCTCTATCATGAACTCTTTCGATTACTACACGGGCCTGGTCTTTAAGGCCTATGCCGGTGGCCTGCCCGATCCGGTGGGTTCGGGTGGACGCTACGACTCCATCTTTACCGGCGCATTTGGCGACGGCATCGAGGTACCGGCGGCGGGCTTCGCCTTTTCACTCGAGCGTCTGGAGGCTGCGCGCACCTCGGCCGAGGACGCCGCTCCGGATGGCGATCACGCCGCGGGCCGCGGCGCCGAGGGTCCGCTGCGCATCGCCGTTCCCAAGGGCTCGCTTAAGGCCGACACGCTCGACGTGCTCGAGGCCGCGGGCCTGGACGTCTCCGAGCTGCGCGACCCCGGCCGTCACCTGATCGTGCGCGGTCGCGATACGCGTGCCGGCGAGGGCGCGGTCGGAGATATCGAGTTTGTCATTGTGCGCCCCAGCGATGCGCCCGCCTTTGTGGGCTGCGGTGGTGCCGATTGCGGCATCTGCGGCTGGGATTCGCTTATCGAGGCAGACCTCAACCTGCTGCAGCTGGTCGACCTGGGCTATGGCCTGTGCACCTTTATTGAGGCTGAGCCCGCGTGGCGCGCCGGCCAGGCCGAGCGCAACTATGCCCGTCGCGGGTCGCTTCGCGTGGCCACCAAGTACCCGCGCATCGCGAGTGCCTGGTATGCCGAGCGCGGTGTGAACGCCGACATTGTTTCGCTGCACGGCAACATCGAGCTGGGACCCATCGTCGGTATGACCGATCGCATCGTGGACATTACCGCCACGGGCGCCACGCTGCGCGACAACGACCTGGTTATTACTGGTCGCATCATGGACTGCACAGCGCGCTTCTTTGTCAATCCGGGTGCCGCTCGCCTGGATCCGCGCGTACGCGATCTTGCCGATCGCCTGGCTGCTGCCGTGAAGGACAAGCATTTTGAGCCCGTCGCGGGCTCGGCACAATAGCGCGAGCGCGCACGGGCGCCCCAACGTCCGGGCGGCAGGTCGACTGACGCCGCCGCCCGGTCTCTCGTTTTTCGAACAAAACCTCGACCGATAGGGGATACCGATATGAAGACTATCAAGCTTGCTCCCGGTGAGCGCCTCGTTACCAACCAGCTTAACCGCAAGGGCGTGCTGCCGCAAAACATCGTCGACGCCGCCCGCGATATCGTGGCCAACGTGCGCGCTAACGGCGATGCCGCGGTGCACGATTACTGTCGGCGTTTTGATGGTGTTGAGCTACAGAGCTTCCGTCTGCCGCAAGAGCAGATCGATGCCGCGCTCGAAGGCCTCGATCCCGCTTTTGTCGCCGCGCTCGAGAAGGCTGCGCGTCAGATTCGCGAGTTCCACCAGCGCGAGGTCGAGCAGAGCTGGTTTACCACGCGCCCGGACGGCACGATGCTCGGCGTTAAGGTGACCCCGCTTGCCGCTGCCGGCATCTACGTGCCGGGTGGTCGCGCACAGTATCCCTCCACGGTGCTCATGAATGCCATTCCCGCCAAGGTTGCCGGCGTCAGGCGCGTGGTCATGGTGACCCCGCCGCAAAAAGATGGCCTGATCAGTCCCTATACGCTCGCGGCAGCCAAGCTTGGCGGCGTGGACGAGATCTATATGGTGGGCGGCGCCCAGGCCGTGGCCGCGCTGGCGTACGGCACCGAGACCATTCCGCGCGTCGACAAGATCACCGGCCCGGGCAACGCCTTTGTCGCCGCGGCCAAGCAGATTGTCTCGGGCGACGTGGGTATCGACATGGTCGCCGGCCCCTCCGAGGTCTGCGTGCTGGCCGATGCCACGGCCAAGCCCATGGTGGTTGCTGCCGACCTGATGGCGCAGGCCGAGCACGATCCGCTGGCTGCCTGCTACCTGGTGACCTGCGACGAGCAGTTTGCGCGCGAGGTCGAGGCGGGCATCGATATTCTAGTGGCGCAGTCGCCGCGCGCCGAGATCACGCGCGCCTCGCTCGATAACGAGGGCACCATCGTGGTGGCCGCCGACATGGCTGCCGCCATCGAGGCCGTGAACACCGTGGCGCCTGAGCACCTTGAGCTGCACTGTAAGGACGCGATGGGCCTGCTCGGCGGCATTCGCAACGCCGGCGCCATCTTTGTGGGCGCTTGGAGCTCCGAGCCGCTCGGCGATTACGTTGCCGGCCCCAACCACACGCTGCCGACCGGCGGCACGGCCATGTTCTCCAACCCGCTTTCGGTGGAGGAGTTCGTTAAGCGCTCGAGCGTCATTTGCTATACGCCCGAGGGTCTGCTCTCCGACGCTCCCGCTACACAGCGTCTGGCCGAGGCCGAGGGTCTGTGGGCACACGCGCTTTCGGCCGCACTGCGCCGCCGCGTGCTGGAGCAGGGCGAGGATGCCGTGAGCGCCGAGTCGCTCGCCGCGGCCGACCTGACTAAGGTTGCCTGGCCGGGCGACGCCGTGGCGACGGTTGCCGAGGGAGTGGACCTGACGGCGGCTGCAGGCGGTGCCGCTGGCGCTGTCGTCGAGGAGGCCTAATATGGCCGAGCTGACGCCCCACATGAAGGAGCTCGTCCAGCCCTACCTGGCCGGTATTGAGCCCTACGATCCCAACTTTACGCCTACGCGCATCAACCTTTCGGCCAACGAGAACACCTATCCCGTGCCGGCCGGCGTGCGCGAGGCAATCGACGCGGCCTTGGCTGCCACACCGCTCAACCGCTATCCCGATCCCATGTCGAACGACCTGCGCGACGAGCTTGCTGCCTGGCATGGCGTGACGCGCGAGAACATCTGCGTGGGCAATGGCGGCGACGAGCTGCTCTATAACTATCTGCTGGCGTTTGGCGGCGCGGGGAAGACCCTGCTCAACTGCCCGCCGTGCTTTAGCGAGTATGCCTTCTTTGCGTCTCTGTGCCAGACCGAGGTGCGCGACGTGTGGCGCGACCCGGCGACCTTTGAACTCGACCAAGCTGCTGTGCTCGCGGCAGCGCCGGCGTGCAACCTGGCAATCGTGACCTCGCCCAACAATCCCACGGGCGACGTGGCGCCGCTCGACTTTGTCGCGGCCCTGTGCGATGCGTGCCCCGGCATGGTCATGGTCGACGAGGCCTACGTTGAGTTTGCGGACGATTCGTTTGGCGCGGCCACCACGGCGCAGGGGCTTATCGCCGAGTATCCCAACCTGGTGATTCTGCACACACTGTCCAAGGCGTTTGGCGCTGCCGGTACGCGTCTGGGTTACGTGATCGCGGCGCCGGAAGTCATCGACGTGTTCGCGGCGATTCGCCAGATCTATTCGGTCAATGTGCTGAGCCAGGCCGCCGCTCTTGCCTGCGTGCGTGCCCGTGATGCCTACGCGCCCGTGGTGGCGCAGGTCGCATCCCAGCGCGAACGCGAGCTGTGCGCCCTGCGCGCGATGGCTGCCGAGGGCTTGCCCGTGGAGGCGTGGCCCAGCGCGGCGAACTTTGTGCTCGTGCGCACGCCGCATGCCACGCGCGTGCGCGAGCGTCTGCGCGATGAGTATTCGATTTTGGTGCGCGATTTTAGCTATGCGCCGGGGCTCGCGGACTGTCTGCGCATTACCGTGGGTACGCCGCGGGAAAACGACGAGGTGCTGGCTGCGTTTACCGCGCTGGTGAAGGAGGAGATGTAGATGGGCCGTTATGCCGAGGTGACCCGCAAGACGGGGGAGACCGACATTGTCGTCAAGCTCGACCTGGACGGATCTGGCGTGTGCGATATCTCGACCGGCGTGCCGTTTTTCGACCACATGCTCAACGCCTTTGGCCGCCATGGTTTGTTTGATTTGACGGTGCGCGCGGTGGGCGACGTGGAAGTCGACGCACACCACACCGTCGAGGACACGGGCATTGTGCTGGGCGAGGCGTTTTGCCAAGCGCTGGGCGACAAGGCGGGCATTACGCGCTTTGCCGACGCGGCGATCGCCATGGACGAGACGCTCGTGATGGCCGCCGTTGACATCTCGGGTCGTGGGCAGGCCTACTGCGAGCTGCTCGTGCCGACCGAGCGCGTGGGCACCTTCGATACCGAGCTAGCTGTCGAGTTCTTCTACGCCTTCGCGCGCGACGCCAAGCTCACGCTGCACGTGCGCGAGCTGGCGGGCGGCAACTCGCACCACATTATCGAGGCCGCCTTTAAGGCCGTGGGCCGCACGATGCGCCGCGCCTGCGAGCTCGATCCCCGCGTGCAGGGCATCCCCAGCACCAAGGGCTCGCTGTAACCGCCACAAAGGCAGAAACCACCACAAAGGTGCCTGTCCCCTTTGTGGTGGTTTTGAATGGGAAAAGGAGGGTCGCGTGGGCGAACCGAAGATCGTGGTGGTCGACTACCACAAGGGTAACTTGTCGAGCGTCGTGCGCGGACTTGTGCGCGCCGGTGCCGCCGCCTGCACGTCGGATGATCCGGAGCAGATCCGCAGCGCCGACGGCCTGGTCATCCCGGGTGTGGGCGCGTTCTATGACGCGATCGCCTTTATGCGCCAGAGCGGCGAGGAAGCGGCCGTGCTCGATGCCGTTGCCGCCGGAATTCCGCTGCTCGGCATCTGCCTGGGCCTTCAGCTGTTTTTTGAGCGCGGCAACGAGGGCGTACCTGCGGACGAGGGCATGGTCGCCGACGGCAACACCCCCGAGCATGCCGGTGGCCCCTGGGTCGATGGCCTGGGCATCATGCGCGGCTCGTGCACGCGCTTGGAGTCGAGCCGCCTCAAGGTGCCGCACGTGGGCTGGGACCAGGTGCACATGACGCCCGCCGGCGCGGCCGATCCGCTGCTCGCCGGTTTTGCCGAGGGCGCCAACATGTACTTCACCCACAGCTATGCGGTGGCAGGCGATGCTGATGCCGCCGATGTTCTGGCGCGCACGCACTATACGCGGAGTTTCCCGTGCATCGTGCGCCACGGCAACGTGTGGGGCTGCCAGTTCCATCCCGAGAAATCCTCTGCGCTGGGTCAGCGCATCCTAAAGAACTTCGTCAACATCGTTGAGGAGGCCGGCCGATGATTCTGTTTCCCGCAATCGATTTGATCGGCGGCAAGGTCGTGCGCCTGGAGCGCGGCGACCGGAGCCGCTGCAAGGTATATTCCGACGACCCCGTTGCCGTTGCCCGCTCGTTTGCCGAGCAGGGCGCGAGCTGGGTGCACGTCGTCGACCTGTCCGCTGCCTTTGGCGAGGACGAGGACGCGTGCGCTGCCAACTCGGCGGCGATTAAGGCCATCTGCGGTGTCGACGGTCTGTCTGTGGACGTGGGCGGCGGTGTCCGCTCGCTCGCGCGCATCGACGAGCTGGCAGGCTATGGTGCTCGCCGCATTGCGCTGGGCACGGTGCTCGTGACCGAGCCGGGTTTTGCTGAGGTGGCAGCCCAAGGTTTTGGCGAGCTGCTGGTGGCTGACATTGCCGCACGCGATGGCCAGGTCAAGGTGAACGGCTGGCGTGACGGCGCGGGCGTGGCACTCGACGACGCTGTGGCGCAGCTCACCGAGCTGGGCTTTAAGCACCTGGTCTACACTGACATCGCGCGCGACGGCATGCAGACGGGCATCGATGTGGCGGCGTATCGTCATGTGGCCGAGGTCGCGGGCTTTCCCGTCGTGGCGTCGGGTGGTATCTCGACGCTCGACGATATCCGCGCGCTTGCCGCGGTGGGTGAGGACGCCATCGAGGGCGCCATCACCGGTCGTGCGCTCTACGAGGGCAACTTTACGCTGGCCCAGGCGTTGGTCGCCGCTCGAGGGGAGGAGTAGCCCATGCTTACCAAACGCGTGATTCCCTGTCTGGATGTTAAGGACGGCCGCGTGGTCAAGGGCGTCAACTTTGTGAGCCTGCGCGATGCGGGCGACCCGGTGGAGCTGGCCCGCGCCTACGACCGCGAGGGTGCAGACGAGGTCGTTTTTTTGGACATTACCGCGACGAGCGATAACCGCGCGACGACCATCGAGATGGCGGCGCACGCGGCCGAGGAGCTCGCTATCCCCTATACCGTGGGCGGCGGTTTCCGCGACTTGGCGGGCATGCGAACCATGGTTGCCGCCGGCGCCGACAAGGTGTCGCTTAACTCTGCCGCCGTGCGCGATCCGTCGTTGATCAGCCAGGCCGCCGCGGCGTTTGGTAGCCAGGCAGTGGTCGTGGCGATTGATGCCAAGCGCGTCGGCTTGCCCGGCGCATCCGGAGCCGACAAGTGGGAGGTCTTCACGGCGGGCGGCCGCAACGCCACGGGTATCGACGCGGTGGCGTGGGCCGAGGAAGCGGCTCGTCGCGGCGCCGGCGAGATCTTGCTCACCAGCATGGATCGCGATGGCACCAAGGCCGGCTTTGACCTGGCGCTCACCCGTGCCGTGGCGCGTGCGGTGCCGATTCCCGTCATCGCGAGCGGCGGTGTGGGCATGCTCGAGCATTTTGCCGAGGGTGTGATCGAGGGCGAGGCCGACGCCGTGCTGGCAGCAAGCGTCTTTCACTTTGGAACCTTCAGCATTCGCGAAGTCAAAGAGTATATGGCCAGCCAGGGCATCCCTGTCAGATTGGATTTTTAAATGGAGCAAGTGACAACTGCGTCCGAGCTTAAATACGACGCCCGCGGGCTGATTCCTTGTGTGGTTCAGCAGTATGACACTGGTGAGGTGCTTATGGTTGCTTGGATGAACGAGGAGTCGGTGGGGCTGACGCTCAAGACCGGTACCACGTGGTTTTGGAGCCGTAGCCGCCAGGAGCTCTGGAACAAGGGCGCGACGAGCGGCAACATGCAAGAGGTCAAGGAGCTCTGGGCCGACTGCGATAGCGATACGCTGCTGGTCAAGGTGGACTCGCCGGGTCCGGCCTGCCATACCGGCAACCGTACCTGCTTCTTTAAGCGCGTGGAAGGGGGAGTGCAATGAAGGTCGTGACGCCGTTCGAGGTCGCCGACTGCAACACCGAGCTCCTCTGCGCGGGCGTGCCATGCCGCGTGCACCTGACTGATGCCTGCGGGGCGCAGTCGCTTTGGCTCGAGGCCGAGAAGGAAAGGCTCGATGAGGCCCATGCCGTCATCGTTGAGTTCTTTGAGAAAAAGGGCGCAAAGCCTCGGTTCGATGAGACCGGTACCTACTTTACGCTGCGGTAACGAGAGGAAATAACCATGGGAGTCAGAACAGCTAACGTGCAGCCGGGAAATATCGGCGAGACGCTGACGGGACTGGCCGAGGTGATTCACGGTCGTCGCGATGCGTCGCCGGAGGAGAGCTATACCGCCCGTCTGCTGACCGACGTCGAGGACGAACTGCTCAAGAAGCTTGCCGAGGAGGCGAGCGAGGTAATCATGGCCTGCAAGGACAAAGACCACGACCACATCCGCTACGAAGCCGGCGACCTGGTCTACCACCTGCTCGTAACGCTCGAACGCTACGGTATCACCCTCGACGAGCTGGCCGGCGAACTCAACGCCCGCCGCCACTAGTCATTGGGGACGTTCTTAAACGACTAGTCTTAGGCGAGGGGCGTGGGTTCCCATTCGCCGGTGGGGTGGGGGATATCGAAGGTTCGGTAGCCGCAGTCGTAGGCGTGGGCTTGTGCCTCGCGGATGTTCCAGCAGATGTCGCAGGCGCGGTGTGCGTCCGAGCCAAAGGTAATCGGCACTTCGGCATGGGCAAAGCGACGCAACAGCCCGGTCGCGGGATAGTAGTCGTCCAGGCCCTTGCGCGGCGCGGCTGTCGAGACCTCAACGCGGCGACCCGTATCGTGGGCGCATTCAGCCATCTGCTCCCAAAACGGCACCGGGTCATAATCGGGCGCAAAACCCTCCTTCGAAAAGCGCATGACTAGGTCGGGGTGGGCCATCACGTCAAAGTTAAGCGAGCTTTCGCAAGCACGGCACCAGTCGTCGACGTAGCACTCCCAGACGCCGCGCACGCCTAAGTTTTCCCAGACGTGCAGGTTGGTGTCGTCGTCGATCCAGCCGCAGGGCGAATCGGGTGTATCGGGGCGAGCGATGTTTTCCGTTCCCGCCGTACCCGCAGCGCCTGCCGCAATATCTCCCGGGTTGCCAATCCAGTGCACGCTGCCCAGGCGTACGACGGCGCCCTGGGACCAGCGCTCTACCAAGGGCTCGCAGCCTTCGTACCAATCGCATTCAAAACCGTAGATAAAGGTGAGCTCCGGCGCAATCTGCGCGGCGAGTTTGCGGGCGTCCTCAAAGGCCAGGCGATGTGCTGGCAGATCACTCTCGACAACCTGCACCTCGCAATTGACGTCCATGCTGGCGGGCAGGGTGAGGTGATCGGTCGAGACCATCACGCGGCATCCGGCTGCAGCGGCGGCTCGGACGTTATCCTCAAACGTGGCGTGCCCGTCCGAGAACGAGGTATGAGTATGGCAATCGACCAGCGGGCAGGCGGGCATGGCGACTCCTTTGCATTTGGTGAATCCGCTCCATTGTAATGGTGCAGCTCTGAACACGCCGCGCACGCCGGGTGCCGAAATCGAGTGGAAAGGCGGGGCGGCGCGTGCCGGCGCCGGCGACTACTTGCTTCGTGCCGCCACGCGTTTGGCCTGCACTGTTACCATCGCGTGTCTCACGGCGGTGATGGGGCGATAGCGGATCATGCGCGGGCCCGACCAACGCATGACCTCGCGGATCTTCTCGCGCATGGCAGGCCGGTAACAATGCGAAGGGCAGGCCGAGCAAAATGTCTTGGTGCCCATGTGCGGGCAGTGCTCAATGCGCGCGATGGCGTATTTCTGCAGCTCGGCGCATTCGGGGCAGAGCGTAATGGTCCGAAGACCGAGCTTCACGCGCACGGGCTCATCGTCGCTAACCTGCTCGATCGTATGCTCGCCGCCATGATGCCCACGACACCACAGCGCAATCATCTGCGACACCATCTGGGCCTCGCGCTCACGTTTGCGTGCCAGCTCCGGCGTGTCGACCGGGCGCGCCATTAGCTCAGCCTCCCGTGCTCGACCGAAAGCGAGAAATCGGCAAACGAGCAGGTGCTGGCACGGTGGCTTACGAGCACAATGGTCTTGCCGCGGCGCTTGAGCTCGTCGATTGCCTGCATCACGGACGCCTCGTTGAGGGCATCGAGCGCGCTGGTGGGTTCGTCGAGCAAGATGAAGGGTGCGTCGTTGAGGAAGATGCGCGCAAGGCCGATGCGCTGGCGCTCGCCGCCCGAAAGCGAGTCACCCAGCTCGGCAACGGGCGTGTCGAGTCCCTGCGGCAGACGGTCGATGAGCGTGGTGAGTGAGGCGGAGCGGCAAGCGTCGAGCAGCTCGGCATCGGTGGCGTTGGCGTGCGCGACCAGCAGATTCTCGCGTACGGTGCCGCAGAACAGATGTGTGTCCTGGGTCATATAGGCCTCGTGGCTGCGCAGGCTCGCCGTGTTGATGTGGCGGGCATCGACGCCGCTCACCGTGATGGTGCCGGCTGTGGGGTCCCAAAAACGCATGAGCAGCTTAAGCAGTGTCGACTTGCCCGAGCCCGAGCGCCCCATGATGCAGGTCATGGTGCCGGGCGCAAAGGTGCAGGTCACGTCGTCGAGGATGAGACTCGCAGCGGCGTCGTTCGCGGCCTGCTCTGTGGCGCCCGCATAGCTAAAGCTCACATGCTCGGCTGCGGCGCCGGCAAACTCAACGTCCTGTCCATCGGCGACCTCGGCGCACTGGGGCCGCTCGTCGAGCAAATCGAGCACGCGTGCGCCCGAGGCGAGCGTCTCCTGCAGTGAGGCGCCCAGGCGGCTCACGGCCATCACCGAGCCAAACGACGACACAAAGGTAAAGACGGCGACAAACGCTGCGGCAAAGTCAATCGTTCCCGCAGACACCAGCTGCAGCGCACGCCCGAGCATCACCAGATTGGCCGCAAGAATAAGCGCATCGGCGACGGCCTCGCTGGCCGCCTGGCGGCGCTTGAGGCGCGCGTCCACGGCGCCGACTTGCTCGGTCAGTTTGCCCAGGGCACGGCTGCGATCGGCGCCACCGGCAAACTGGATAGTCTCGGATGCGCCGCGCAGACTGTCGAGCACAAAGGCGCCTAGCTTGCCCGCGCCCTCGCGGCTCTGGCGGCCGGTGGTGCCGCATGCCTTGGCCGAGGTCAGGGGCAGCAGCACGCCCAGGACCGCGTAGGCCACGAGCGCGATGCCCGCGAGCTCGGGGCTCACAGCCAGCAAAAAGCCCTCAAACACAACGGTGCAGACCAGAGCGATGGCAATGGGCGAGATGGTGTGCGCGTAGAAGACCTCGAGCAGCTCGATATCCGAGGTGACCAGGCTCACGAGCTCGCCCTTGCCGCGGCCCTCGAGCTTAGCGGGGGCGAGCTGGCGCAGGGCGCCAAACACCAGGTCGCGAATGTGTGCGAGCAGACGGAATGCGATGTAATGGTTGCAGAGCTGCTCGCCGTAGTGGAGCGGCCCGCGCGCGATGCCGCAGGCGGCGCAGGCCGCGCATGCTGCGATAAGACCAAGCCCCAAGGCGTTGCGGCCCAGCGCGGCCATAAGGCCGAGGGCGCCAAAGGCCGGCACGAACGCGGCGGTGAGCATGCCAATGCTGCCCAGCGCAACGGCTAGAGCAAGCCAGCCGGCAAGCGGGCGTACGAGCCCCATCATGCGCCACATGATGGACGGCGCCGAGCGACGGGCGCGGCCGGAGTCAAGCGCCGCGGCAGCGGAAGACGAGCCAGCACCGTTGAGGCCATCGGTACAGGCGATGCTGCCGTCAACAGCCTCAACCGTGCCGACATCCTCGGCATCCCCCTCCGCATACGCATATGCCGAGAGTTGCTCCTGGCTGTTCCACATGCGCGCATAGGCGCCCGCGGTTGCCAAGAGCTCGCCGTGAGTCCCGTGCTCGGCAATACGGCCACGCTCCAGCACCAGGATCTGATCGGCGTCTACGATCGTCGACAGGCGATGCGCCACCACGATTACGGTGTGCTCGCCGGCAAGCGACGCGATGACCTCGCCGATCGCGGCCTCGCTTGCGGCATCGACGTTGCTCGTAGCCTCGTCAAACACATAGATGGGCGAGTCGTGCAGCAGGGCGCGGGCCATGCACACGCGCTGGCGCTGGCCGCCCGAAAGGTTGGTGCCGCCCTCGTTAATCACCATGTCGAGCCCGCCGTTGGCCTGCACAAAGGCCGCCACGCGCGTGCGGTCGAGCGCGCGCAAAAGCTCGGTATCGGTGGCGTTGGGCTGGGCAAGCAGCAGGTTATCGCGTAGGGTGCCGGCAAACAGGTGGCCGTTGGTGGGCACCAGCGTGACGGCGCGCATGAGTGAGGTGGCCGTGGCATCGCGCAGTTCAACGCCGCCAATGCGCACGCTGCCGCGGTAGGCGTCCTTGCGGCCCGCGATAATCCCCGCGAGCGTGGACTTGCCGCCGCCGCTTTCGCCCACGAGTGCCACGAGCGAGCCGTGCGCAATGGTCGCGCTGGCGCTGTCCAGCACCGTGCGGTCGCCGTAGGCATAGCTCACGCCTGCGAGCTCGATATCGCCGCGACCATCAAGCTCAACATCGCCGCGCTCGGGCTCGGGCGTATCCAAAATGCCAAACATGCGGCGCGAGGCGGCCATGCCGTTCATGGCCGTGTGGAACAGCGATCCCAGGCGACGCATGGGCAAAAAGAACTCCTGCGACAGAAAGACGATGAGGAAGGCCGCCTCAAAGCCAATCTTGCCCGTGGCGAGCTGCAGTGCGGCTACGATAATGCCGAGCGCGGCGCCCATATAGACGACCAGGTCCATAACGCAAATGGAGCGCAGCTGCATCACCAGCAGGCGCATGGTCGCTGTGCGGAAACGCTCGGACTCGGCGTTGATGCGCTCGTGCCAGCTGCGATCGGCCTGGTAGACCTTAAGGGTGGTGAGCCCCTGCACGGCCTCTAGGAACATGCCGCCCAGATCGACATAGCTACCCCAGTACTCGGCACCGATCTTTTTGGCGTTGCGCATGACCATCATGATGGAGACGGGGATGACCGGAACGCAGGCGAGCAGCAGCGCGGCGGGAAGACCCGCCTGACCCACGAGCAGTACAAACAGCGTGATGGGTGCCAAGCCGGCAAAGAAGAGCTGCGGCAGGTAACCGCCAAAGTACACCTGGAGTTGCGTGGCGCCCTCGACGCTGGTCTGGACGGCCTCGGCGGTGGGGACGGTCTCGGTGTAGGAGGGGCCGAGTGCGGTGAGCTTGTCGTAGACGAGTGAGCGCACGCGGCGGACGGCCTCGAACGCGGCCTTGTCGCCGGCGCGTTGGGCCAGGTAGATGGAGGCGGCGCGCACGATGATGGCGGCGGCGAGCGGCAAGGCCGCCTGTGCGAGGGCATCGACGGCGAGCGCGGCGGAAAGACCGTCCGTGACGATGCCGCCCAAGATGCGCGCAAGCACCCACATCACCGTGATGTTTGCCATGAGCGCGATCCACTTAAACAGGACGCTTGCCATAATGTAGGGCGTTGCCTGCGGAACCAGGGAGAAGAGCCGCTTCTCGAACATGAAACCTCCTATGTCATAACGGTGCCGGGTGGGGTCCTCGGCAGCCGCTTAGTTAGCCAAATGCAACTAGAGTAGCATCGTGCAGCGGATAAGTATGCCGAGGGTTATTTTTTTGGCCGATGAACTGCGTAGAAAGTTCAAAATTGTTGAGTGCGGCGAACTTTGTTGTGGACGGAGTGCGGGCGCAATTCTGATCGTGTGCGGCCCCGCTCCAAAACGTGTACGTCAGCCTCCAAAAGCTGCAAAAAATGACATGTTTGGAGGCTGACGTACACGTTTGGATAGGGGCGAGGGCGGCGACGGACGAAAGTCACGCCTGTGCCACGTCCGATGTGCTAGCGTTTGGGTGAATAAAACGAGCCCGTGCGGAAAGGATCCGGACCGTATGCAACGTGGAAGTACATCTCCGCTGTCCCGCGAGACCGATGCGCCCGAAACCATCGTCAAGCTGGAGTGCGACATCGACGATGCGTCGCCCGAGGTGCTCGCCTACGCCGCTGACCGCCTGCGCGAGGCCGGCGCCCGCGAGGTGCACTGGCTACCCCTTTACTGCAAAAAGGGCCGCCCCGGATGGCAGCTGCAGGTGATCTGCTCGCACGAGGATATTGAGCGCCTGCAGACGATTATCTTTTTGGAGACCACGACCAACGGCATTCGTCGCCAGGTGATGGAACGCGTTTGCCTGCCGCGCCGATTCGAGCAGGTGATAACGCCTTGGGGCGAGGTATCTGTTAAGGTGGCGACCCTGCCCGACGGTAGTGAGCGCGCGGCTCCCGAGTACGAGGACTGCGCCCGCCTTGCCCGCGAACATGGCGTGCCGCTCCAACGCGTGATGCAGGCGGCTCAGAGCGCGGCGCTGCGATTCGAGTAACACGGTAGATGGGCTCCATATCCGCTAGACCCCGTATTCAGCCCCTATCAACCCCACCCGAAAGGACCACCATGAAATACCTCATCGCCTCCGACATCCACGGCTCGGCATACTGGACCGAGCGTCTGGTCGCCGCAATCGAATCCGAGCAGCCCGACCGCATCGTGCTGCTGGGCGACCTGCTCTACCACGGCCCGCGCAACGACCTGCCGCGCGACTACGCCCCCAAGCGCGTGATTCCGCTGCTCAACGCCCTGGCCGACCGCATCATTGCCGTCCGCGGCAACTGCGACGCCGAGGTCGACCAGATGGTGCTCGACTTTCCCGTCATGGCCGACTACGCCACCCTGTTTGACGAGACCGGCCGCGAGCTGTTCCTGACGCACGGCCACGTCTTTGGCGCCGGCATGCACAACAGCGTCGACCATGCGCCCGTGCTGCCCGAGGGCTCCGCGCTCGTCTACGGCCACACGCATATCAAGGTTAACGAAGCGAGCGCGACGCACCCGGGCCTGTGGCTCTTCAATCCCGGTAGCGTGAGCATTCCCAAAGACGGCACGCACAGCTACGGTATCTACGAGGGCGGCGCGTTACGCCACGTGATCCTGGAGGAGGAGTAACCATGTCCGAGCATATGGCTCAGCAAAATGCCGAGGGTTCGCGCGACCTGTCGACGCTGGTAGATGTGTCGGCCGAGCTGCAGCATCTGGTGCAGACCATCTGGCGCCTGCGTCAGCCCGACGGCTGCCCGTGGGACCGCGAGCAGACGCACCGCAGCATTGGCAAGAACATGATCGAGGAGGCCTACGAGGCGCTCGATTGCATCGAGGCCGACGACGCGGCTCACCTTCGCGAGGAGCTGGGAGATGTGCTCATGCAGGTCGTACTGCATGCGCAGATTGCGGCGGACGCCGGCGAGTTTACGCTGGCCGACGTGGCACACGATATCGACGCCAAACTCATCCGGCGCCATCCGCACGTGTTTGGCAATGTGGATGCCGAGAGCTCCGACGAGGTGCTCAAGATTTGGGACGAGGTCAAGCTTGCCGAGAAGGCGGTCAAGGACAAGGCTGTGGCGGCAGGCGAGTCAGCGCCCGAGGGCCTGCTCGACGGCGTGCCCACGCATTTGCCGGCGCTCATGCAGGCTCAGAAGGTGTCGCGCAAGGCGGCTGCCGTGGGCTTTGAGTGGGAGACGGTCCAGGACGTGTGGGACGAGGTCGCCGAGGAGCGTGCCGAGTTTGAGGCCGAGGCTCCCGGCTCACCCGAGCGCGAGATGGAGTTTGGCGACCTGCTCTTTGCCCTGGTCAACGTCGCGCGCAAAGAGGGGATTGACGCCGAGAGCGCCCTGCGTGCCAGCACGGCCAAGTTCCGCCGTCGCTGGGCTGCGATGGAGGCCGCCGTGCACGAGGCAGGCGATGACCTCGCCGCCTGCTCAACCGCTCAACTCAACGACCTGTGGGACCAAGCAAAAGCAAGCGAGTGAGGCCTGCGTCTCTCACGGCATCCATTCGTAGAGAGGTCTCTACAAGCAAAAAGCCATATACAACGGAAGATGTGCCAGCTGTGCTTCGGCATCCCACTCGAGTTGTTTAGGGTGCAACACGTAAGCCATCCCAATCTTCTTGTTAAAGCGCGCGCGGAATCGGTCGAGGGAGATGGTTCCGTATCTGCGTGGCGACTTAACTTCGATGGGGCTGATGCGCGGCTTTCCGGCGGCATTGACATAGGGTCGGGTAACGAGGAAGTCGATTTCCATGCGCTCCTCCCCCTCCTTCTTTCCGCTTTGGGAATAAAAGAAGAGCCTGTGTCCATTGGCCTTTAGAGATTGGGCAACGTAGTTTTCGGTAAGCATTCCTTCGTTCAATCCGATGTCGCCGCGAAGCACGGCCCTGTAAACGTCTTCATCGGTATCGTTGTTGTCAGAGAAGGCAAGCGTTACAAGCAGGCCGGTGTCTGCCATGTAGCACTTGAGGGCCGTTTGCTCCATGCTGAGTGAAAGGCCCACGCTCGGTTCGCTTGCGGCATAACAGATATTGGCAATTCGCGCGTCTGCCAGCCAAAAGAAGGCTTCTTCGTAGGTGCGCATGCGTGCGTTTTTATCAAGTGAGGAAAGCTTGAATCGTTTTTCGTGCCTAGAGAGCTGACCCGGGATGCCATCGAGTACGGAGACGACTTTGAATTCGTAACCGGTTGCAAAACGAGAGATATCGTTGCGATAGAGCTGGACGATTCGGCGCTTCGAAGCGTCGACGGGCGCAAAAGCGCGCTGTTCAACATAGATGGATACCGGCTCAGGCATGCCGCCTACGAGCATGTATTCGCGCATAAGGGAGAGCGCTCTGCGATGTAGGGCATCGGGGAGCGGCTTCATCTTGTTAAAACTCATGCGAATGAGATCGGCCAGCCCCTTTTCGTCCATGCCCCAAAGAAACTCCTCAAAGTCGAGGGGCTCAAGTTCCAGAGACTCTTCCTCGGATGGGATGACGATATCTTTAATGTTCTGCTTGATGCTGAGCAGGGATCCAGTTTCGATGTAGTCGTAACGTCCGTCTGCAACGAGATACTTGATGAGTCCGCGTGCTTGCGGGTACATCTGGACCTCGTCAAAGACGATAAGCGTCTCGTGTTCATAGAGTTTGACGTTATAGAAAACCGAGAGATAGAGGAAGAGCGAGTCGAAGTCAGTGCGATAGTCCTCAAAATATTGCTTAACTTCGGCAGGTGCTTGAAAGAAATCAATGACAAGGCAGGACTTGTATTCGGTTTCTCCAAACGTACGGGCAAGCGTGCTCTTGCCGACGCGACGGGCTCCTTCAATAAGAAGTGCTGTTTTACCAGCGCTTTCATGCTTCCATTTTAGTAGTTTGTCATAGGCTTTTCGTTTAAGCATGGCTACCTCGTACACGATATCCAGAACTTTTATAACCTGATTATGCACGATATCCAGAACTTCAGACCCTTAGAATTGCACGATATCCAGAACTTTGCACGATGTGAAAAAGCACATTATTGGCTCTTTCATTCGCAAGCCAGGTAAAGACGGTATGCCGATAGAAGAATTTAATGGGGGGGCGACCTCTAGAGATGAATGCTCGGTGCAAAAACAAGCGCCCCCAAAGAATGATTTCTCCAATTCATATGTATCCCTCGGCTAACTTAGGGCATAATGCAAAAAGTGCGACATGGCTAACTTATGAACCTGCGCGCCGCTGTGGCGTGCAAGCCGTGTCGCCAAGCATTCAACCCGTTTCCAAGTGAGAGGGAGACAACATGAGCGATATTTTGGATGTCTACGGCCGCGAGGTGCTCGACAGTCGCGGCAACCCCACCGTCGAGGTCGAGGTCGTGCTCGAGGACGGCAGCTTCGGCCGCGCGATGGTGCCTTCGGGCGCTTCGACCGGCGCCTTTGAGGCATGTGAGCTGCGCGACGGTGACAAGGGCCGCTATCTGGGCAAGGGTGTCTCGCAGGCCGTCGAGCACGTCAACAACGAGTGCGCCGATGCCGTCGTGGGCCTCGACGCCTTCGATCAGCGCGCCGTCGATGCCGCACTGATCGCCGCCGACGGTACGCCCAACAAGACCAAGCTCGGCGCCAACGCCATTCTGGGCGTATCGCTGGCCGTTGCCCGCGCTGCGGCAGAGTCGGCGGGCCTGTCGCTGTACCAGTACCTGGGCGGCGTCAACGCTCACCTGCTGCCCACGCCTATGATGAACATCCTCAACGGCGGCGTGCATGCCGACAACAACGTTGACTTCCAGGAGTTCATGATCATGCCCGTGGGTGCTCCGAGCTTTGCCGAGGGTCTGCGCTGGTGCGCCGAGGTCTACCACACCCTCAAGGGCGTGCTGCGCGAGGCCGGCTTGGGCGGCGGCGTGGGCGACGAGGGCGGTTTCGCGCCCAACCTCAAGACCAATGCCGAGCCATTCGAGTACATCACCAAGGCCGTGGAGAAGGCTGGTTTTAAGCCCGGCGTCGACTTCATGTACGCCATGGATCCGGCATCGACCGAGTTCTACAACGCCGAAACCGGCATGTACGAGCTCAAGGGCGAGGGTGTTGAGTACACGAGTGCCCAGATGGTCGATTACTGGGAGAAGCTCGTCGACACCTATCCCATCATCTCCATCGAGGACGGCATGGCCGAGGAGGACTGGGACGGCTGGGTCGAGCTGACCCGCCGCATTGGCAACAAGGTGCAGCTGGTGGGCGACGACCTGTTCGTCACCAACACCGAGCGCCTCAAGAAGGGCATCGAGCTGGGTGCCGCCAACGCGATCCTGGTCAAGGTTAACCAGATCGGTACGCTCACCGAGTCGCTCGAGGCCATCGAGACCGCCAAGGAGGCCGGTTACGCCTGCATCGTGAGTCACCGCTCCGGCGAGACCGAGGACTCCACGATCGCCGACCTGGTCGTGGGCGTCAACGCCGGCCAGATCAAGTCGGGCGCCCCGTGCCGCAGCGACCGTATCGCCAAGTACAACCAGCTCATCCGCATCGAGGACGAGCTCGAGGGCAGCGCGCGCTACGCCGGCAAGACCGCGTTCTACAACATTCGCTAAACAAGTGGTGCTCGCGGGGGCGGGGTTGACTCGGCTCCGCTCCACTTCTGATGGCCGCCATTGGGCGCTGGGCCGTGTGGCTCAGCGCCTTTTTTATGTCGAGCAAAGGCTGCCGAAGGCGTTGCGCATGCTCGTGCTATAACTAAAGGACTTAGCGCAAACAAACCTCAACCGCACAAGGCGCACATGGATCAGATTTACGACAACAGGTATTATTCCGCCGGTTCGCGTGAGCCGTCACCTCGCCGTGCGCATTCGGTGCAGCTTGGCGGGCCCGATTATACGGGTGCTGCCCGTCCCACGCATCGCACGGCGGGCACCTCGCACTCCCATGCTCAAACGAATATGTCGACGCATCGCCCGGACCGTCCGTCGCGCGCGACGTACGAATCGCGCCCGTCTGCTCAAGCGCACGACAAGTCGACCAGGCCCTCGAGCCGTCTTTCGGGCTCGGACTTCATGCACTACGCCAACGACAACGCGGTGGTTAAGGCAATCTACGACTTTACCCATGGGCCCCAGCGTGGGCTGTTTATTGGTATCGTCGTTGCCTTGGTGCTCGTGAGCTTGTATTTTCCCGTGCGCGATCTGTATGTGGCCAAGCGCTCGAGCGACATTTTGGCCAAGCAGGTCGAGATTCGCCAGCAATACAACGACGAGCTGCAAAAAAGTGTCGACAAACTGCTCTCTGAGGAGGGCATTAAGGACGCGGCGACCGAGGATCTGGGCCTGGTGATGCCCGGCGAGACCAAGATTGACGTTCTGGGCCTGGACGACGATTCTGATTCGTCTTCGGGCAAGAAGTCGTCGAACGCCAAGAAGGCCAGCGAAGTTGCCAAGGAAATCGAAGAAGTCGGTAAGGACGCGCCGTGGTACATCCAGGCGCTCGACATGCTGTTTGGTTTTAAGGGCGTCGAGGGCCAGACGGTCGTGTCCAACGGCAAATAGCGCCCGGAGGGGAGCCCGCAATGGCAGATTGCAAACGATATAAGGTGGCGGCGATCGACCTGGGAACGGTGTCGTCGCGACTGGTGCTGGCGCAGGTCGAGGCCGGGGCGATCGTGGAATCGTCCAAGCATACCGAGATTACCGATCTTGGCGAGGGCGTCGACGCGACGGGCCGCTTTTGCGAGGCGGCGGTCGAGCGCGTGCTTGCTGCATGCCGCATGTTTGTGGACGAGGCGCGTGCCTTTGGGGCCGTGTGCATTTGCACCACGTGCACGAGTGCCGCGCGCGATGCGTCTAATGCCGCCCTGCTGCTGGACGGCCTGCGCGAGCTGGGGCTCGAACCGCAGGTGATTCCGGGCGAGGTCGAGGCACGCCTGACGTTTTTTGGCGTGGCGCACGACTTCGCTGGCGAGCGCATCATTGTTGCCGATTCGGGCGGCGGATCCACGGAGCTCGCGACGGGCGTCTATGCGCCGGAGCGTGGGGTCTTTGCGCTGGAGGGCACGCGTTCGCTGGACATTGGCTGCCGTCGTGTGACGGAGCGCTTCTTCTCGGTGCTGCCGCCTGCGGACGGCGAGCTTGCTGCCGCCGCCAACTGGGCGGGCGAGCAGTTCGCTGCCTATTTTGAAGGCCTGCCGAGCAATTTTGAGCGTGCCGAGCGCCTGGTCGCCGTGGGTGGCACCGTCACCACGCTTGTGGCGCTCGTTCATGAGCTGGAACCGTACGATTCGAGCTTTGTGCACCTGCGCGAGCTTTCGCTGGATCAGGTTTCGGCCGCTATCGAGCGCATGTCTACGCTGGATGTTGCAGGCATTGCCGCGCTGCCAGGCGTGCAGCCCAAACGCGCGGGCGTGATCTTGGCAGGTGCCGTGGTAATTCGCGAGCTCATGCGAGCCGGCGGCTACAGGGCGCTTACCGTGAGTGAGAACAGTCTGCTCGCCGGCATGGCCGCCACCATCAACGAGACCCTCGACGGTAAAACCCCCACCATCGCCTGGACCCCCAGCCTCAGCCCTCTCCAAAACTAGTCTTTTTGGGACGGGGCTGCTTTGTCAGCTTGTCGATCTGTCCAATCTCCCAAAGCGGAATATTGACGAGCATGTCCTCGTCTCTATATGCCGCCAGGGAGGTCCTCACGCAGCGCATGAGTTTGAATTTTTCGCAGGCTATTTTCAGACTCTTCGCTTTAAGGTTCTCCGCCGCCTTGACCTCAAGCGGAAGTACAGTCCCCATGTGATCGATGGCAAAATCGGTTTCGGCATTGCCAGAGCTAGATGACCAGTACGCGGGGATTTTGCCTTGCAGCAAGAGTTCCTGTGCGACGTATTGCTCGGTGAGCGAGCCCTTAAACTCAGTGAAAACAGCGGATCCGTTTAGGACGATGGTCGGTGGGAGGTTGGAGAGCGCGCCGAGGATGCCAGTGTCGATGCAAAACAGCTTGAAGCCCGAGAGGTCCTCATAGCTCGAAAGCGGTGCCCTGAGAGCGGAAACGCGCGGCACCTTATGAACGATTCCGTAATCCATGAGCCACTGGAGGCTCTCTTCAAAATCGCGTGCGCGCGCCCCGGGGCGAAGGGCTCCGTAGATGAACTTTTTATTTTCCTTTGCAAGCTGGCCGGGGAGGGATTTCCAAACCAGCCTCATGCGCTCGACGATGCGGGCGGGCGCATGTTTGCCAAAATCGGATTCGTAAGCCTCGATGATTTGTTGCTGAAGCCTGCGGGCTTCGATGAAATCGCGGGTCGCGGCAAAGGCGGAGACGACTTCGGGCATGCCGCCGACAACGAGGTATTCCTTGAGCAAGTGCTCGAGCTTTTCGGTAACGTTTGCCAGAAGATTCATGTCTGCGGCAAGGATGGCGTCGGCGAGCGGGTCGCCATCGACGGCGCGAACGAACTCGGTAAACCCCATGGGACGCATGGTGAGCTGGTCGATTTTGCCGACGGGAAATGACTCGTTTTCGCGCCGGAGCGCGAGGCCCATATAGGAGCCGGCTGCGACGATATGGTATTCGGGCGCAAGCTCGTTGAAGTACTTGAGCGAGGTGATGCCGCGCGGCGCCTCTTGGATCTCGTCAAAGATGATGAGCGTGTCTGCCGGCGTTACGGTTCGCCCGCGAAGAAGCTCTATCTGGGAGATGATGCGCTTGGGGTCGAGGTCTCCATCGAACAGCGAGCGTGCGCTCGGCTCGAGCATAAAGTCAAAACGAATGACGTTTCGATACTGTTGGCTCGCGAATTCGTTAAGAAGCCAAGTCTTTCCTGTCTGGCGGGCTCCTTTGAGCAAGAGGGGTTTGCGATTCGCCCTTGATTTCCAAGCGATAAGTTCACTCATAAGCTGTCGCTGCATATTGCCTCCCAACTCTCTTGGCTAGTATAAGGCCATTTGGGCGTTTCCTTTGGAAAATGTGCGAGACAACCACGTTTTTCCATCGGAAAATGTGTGAGACAACCACATTTTTCCATCGAAAAATGTGGGAATGCCAATCTAAGTTGCGGTGAAATAGTTCTTAAATGGGCTGGTAACCAGTCAAAACAGGAACTATTCCACCGCAACTTCTAAAGTCCACCGGCATCCACAAGAAACGGGCCCGCATCCCCAGGGGACACGGGCTCGTAAACAATACGTGGTAGGGGCGGTGGGACGTCTGCGTATTTGCTGCGCAAATACGCACCGGCTTCGGCCGCCTGTCGGCGTCCTCGCCGGCTCGCTACGGACGCTGCGCGTCCGCTTGACGCTCGCCCCCTCGCGGGTTCGAGCCCACCGGCGTCCAAAAGAAACGAGCCCGCATCCCTGGGGGACACGGACTCGGAAGCTCCATATGGTAGGGGCGGTGGGACTCGAACCCACAATCCTTGCGGCGAGAGATTTTAAGTCTCCTGCGTATGCCAATTCCGCCACGCCCCCGTGAGACTAGAAGTCTAGCACAAGCCGTCCGTTACGCGTTGACAGCCATCGAGTGCTGGCCCGACTTTTCCAAGTACTCGGCAAACTTGGCCTCGTCGCCCTTGTTCTTGTACTGCAGGGCCAGCAGGTATTCCAGGCGGCAGCTCTTGACCTTGTCGTCACCGGCCTCCTTGAGCATGCGCTCCAGCTCGGGGATGTCGTTGTGGCGCTTGAGGATCATCGTGTCGTACATCAGCTGGCATTCGTGCGCGACTGCCTCGGCCTGACCGCCCTCAAAGCCCTTGATCTCGTGCAGCAACTCCTTGGACTTTTTGCGGTCCTCCTGGCCAACGTAGTAGTTAAAGGCCTTGATTACCAGGTCGACGCGCTGCATCTTGGGCAGGTTGAGTCCCAGCAGCAAATCGAACATCTCGTCGGCGCGCTTGTGGTCCTCGCGCAGCAGATAGGAGTTCAGGCGCAGGTAGTCGCGGTTGTAGCGCGGGTACAGCATGCTGGTGAGTTTGGCGTCGAGCAAGCGATCGAACTCGTCCCACTGCTTAGCGGCCATAAGCTGCTGTAGGCGCTTAAACGTGGTGCGTTTTTTGACGCTAAAGAACACCGACACGGCGATGCAGATGATAACGACGGCGGTCCAGAGTGTGCGGGAATCGGGCATATTGGGGTCCTTAGTCGCTCGTAAAGCGAGCGGTATGACAACACGTACTAGATGTATTATACGCAGCGTGCAAGCAAACTGGCATAAAAGCGCATCGAGGCCGAGCGCCATCGCTCGCTGCGGTACACTTACCTAAAGTAAACCATGAAGGGAGACATTACCTATGAAGAAGATCGTTTTGGCTTGCGGTGCTGGCGCTGCCACTTCCACGCTCGTTGCCCAGAAGGTCGCCACCATGCTCGACGCCAACGGTTACGCCGACAAGTACGAGATCGTGCAGTGCGCCATCTCCGAGGCCAAGGACGCTTGCGACGAGGGCGCCGACCTGCTGATCGCCACCACCGTTGCCCCCGAGGGCCTCACCTGCCCGTACGTGAGCGGCGTGCCCTTCATGACCGGCATGAACCGCGTTGCTGCCGAGAAGGCCGTCCTCGACGTCATGGCTCAGTAGGCACTGACTGTATGAGTGAGCAGAACGCCAACCCGGCCGAGCTCTTTGGCATGCGCGTTGCCCATGTGGGCATTAACGCCACCGACCCGGCAGACGCCCTGGAGATCGCGGGGCTGTTCTCGACGATGATGGGCCTGCCCGTTATCGAGACCCCGGTTTCGTACTTCAACGATTCGCTGGTCGAGATCATGAAGCAGAACGGTCGTGGCGCCAAGGGCCACATTGGCTTTGCCGTCAACGACATCGATGCGGCCGAGAAGTGGTTTGCCGGGCGCGGACTCGAGGTCAACGAGGAGTCGCGCGTGCTGCTGCCCGACGGCGGCACCAAGCTCGTGTACTTTAAGCGCGAGTTCGCCGGCTTCGCCGTGCATCTGTGCCGCGAGTAGCGCATAAGCTGTCATAGCTAACGAAAAATGGGGTAAGGCGTGTGGCCTTGCCCCATTTTTAATGCCGAGAGGGAGACTGACGGGCTGCCGTAAATCGAAGGTGAATGCTTTTCCGCGAAGTGAACGAGTGAAATCGAACCCCTGGAGCATCGACACTTTGGAGGCACCGTTTCCTGCGGTTTTGTCAGGTTTTTCCTGCGGTTTTGGCGCTAAAAAGTGCGGATGCTTCGGGGGTCCAAAATAGGTCGTTCACTTCGCGGAAAAGCATTCACCTTCGATTCGTGAGAGACGCCCCTACCGCGGCAGGCGAATCGTAAAGCGGCTGCCGACGTCCTCGACTGAGGTCACGCCAATGACACCGCCATGGCTATCGACGATCCACTTGGCAATGGCAAGCCCCAGACCCGAGCCCTGCGCGCCAGCATCGCGCGCGTTGTCGGCACGGTAGAACCGTTCGAACGCGTGAGCTGCGGATTCCTGGTTCATGCCGATGCCCTCGTCCTCAACGCTTATGTCGATCGCCCCCGCGCCCGCATCCGGCGCTACGCCAAACGTGATGGGCGTTCCCGCGTCCGAATACTTGGCGGCATTCTGCACGATTACGCGCAGAGCCTGCTTCACGAGCGCCACGTCGACGGACGCGTCGCAGCGCGGGTCGCTGGTAAGTGCGGCATCGTACGCCAGCCAATATGTGTGCCCGGCATCAATCATCTGCGATTCTTCGCAAACCTCGCCGACCAGTGCAGCCAAGTTGGTATTCGCACGCCGCAGGACCGTGCGGCCGGCATCGCCGCGTGCCAAAAACAGCAGCTGTTCCACGAGTTCCTGCATGTGCTCGCTTTCGGCCTTGAGCGAGGCGATGGACTCTGCCAGCACATCCGGGTCGTCTTTGCCCCAGCGGTCGAGCATGTTCACGTAGCCCTGAATCACCGCGATGGGCGTGCGCAGCTCATGGCTTGCATCGTTGACAAAGCGCATCTGCTGCAGCTTGGCCTCTTGCATCTGGCGCAGCAGGCGGTTGAGTGCGACCTCGATGCTTGCCAGGTCGGCGTCGCCGGTGGTGACGCTCGGCGAGTCGACGCTTGCACGTTCGATGGCCTGCTCCAGTGTTTCCATCTTGCCACCGGCGAGTTGCATGCGGCCGAGTTCATCCACGCGCAGTGCCAAGTCGTTGAGCGGCGCCATGGTGCGGCGCACGCGGCGGGCGCCGCCGAGCATGTTGAGCACGCTGATGACCTGCCAACCCACAACGACAAGGTAGAGAGGCCATAGCGCGACGAGGTCCTGCGCGAGGGGGAAGGTTTTGGTGGTACGTGCAAGCTCGACGGTATAGGTGAGCGTTGCCGGGTCCCAGCCGCGTACGGGCGTCAGCGACATGCCGTGAACGGTGGCGCCGGGGATCCATCCTGCGGTAAACGCGCCGTCGGGCAGCGTCTGGTTGTATCCATAGACGAGGATCGCCGCCACAATCACCATCAGCAACAGATCGAGCCAGACATAGCTCATCAGACGGCGCCACATATAGCTCCAGTTGATGGCGCGGGCGATGGAGGTGACGCGCTTGGCCTCGGCGTTACGTACGGCAGACATAGCCCACCCCGCGCACGGTCTGGATGATGCGGGCGCCGCCGGCGTCTTCAATCTTGGCGCGCAGGTGCGCGATGTGCACGTCGACGTTGTTAGTGTCGCCCACGTAGTCGTAGCCCAGCGCCTCGTGCGCGATGCGCTCGCGCGTGAGCACGGTGCCGGCGTGCGCCATAAGCAGGGCGAGGACGTCGAACTCGCGAGCCGTGAGCACGATGGGCGAGCCGCCGACCGTGACTTCGCGGCGGTCGGGGTCGAGCGCAACCGAGCCCACGGTGAGCGTAGCGGGGGAGGGCGCGGCAGCGGTCTGGGCCGTGCCGGTTGCCGGGGACATTGTGGCGATACCGGCGGCCGCGCCGCTCGCCATACTTGCCCTGGCGCCGGCGCCGCCAACGCCCGAAGCCGCCCGCACGGCCTCCGAGCGCTTCAGCGCCACGCGGATCCGTGCGAACAGCTCCTCGATCGCAAATGGCTTGGTCAGGTAATCGTCGGCGCCGGCATCGAGCCCGGCCACCTTGTCCATCACGGCATCGCGCGCGGTGACCATGATCACCGGCACATCCTTGTGCTTGCGTACGCGCCGCAGAACCTCCATGCCGTTGAGCTGCGGCAGCAGCACGTCGAGCAGAATCAGATCGTAGTCGCGCTCCAGCGCCAGGTCAACGGCGGTGCGGCCATCGGCGGCGTGCTCCACCTGGTAGCCCTCGTGCTCCAGCTCGAGTGTCACAAAGCGGGCGATTTTCTCCTCGTCCTCTACGATCAGGATCCGTGCCATATGTGCCCCCGTCTGCGATTACTTGTCGTCGTTGAGATTTTGCTTGATGTCGTCCGCGGCGTCGGCGGCGTGATCCATCAGGTTATTGATGCTGCCGGGCACGTCGCCGTCGCTGTCGATGCGGTAGCGCATGCCAAAGAACAGGCCAAGCAGCATCAGCCAAATCGTAGCGCCCCAGGCAAACAGCGCGACGATGGGGATCAGGATGGGAATGTTGAGGATGATCGCATCGCGGCGCGTGGCGATAAACTTGGTGTCCAGGCTCAGGCGGAAGAGCTTTTTGAGGTACTCCCACACGCTGTCCATCTTCTTGGAGAAGTCGGTCTTTTCGCTCGACTTTTCGTAGGCTGCCTGCGCGGCGACCATCTCGGCCGAGGGCTCGTCGACCGGCGCGGACTCGGTGGCGGCGTGCGCCGACGTAGTCTGGGTCTTACCCTGCGACTCGAGCCAAATGATGGCATCCAGAACGTTGCCGTCGGCGGCGTCGAGCGCGGTCTTGGCGTCGGTGTAGCTCACGTTGCACTTGGTGCGGATGGTTTCAACTTTTTCGAGGTCGTCCATGACCTGTCCTTTCGTTCGATGGGCACGAAGCCGGGCGATCTGCCCGGGCGCGAGCGTTGCGTTCGGCGGCCTGCGTTGCGCGGCGCCGCCCCGCCCTTGGTCGAACTCTATAGTGCAGGTTATAGATTAAGCGATTCTTGAGCCAAGATTAATGTTGGATGAGTTTTTGGGTGGTGCGGAGGCGGGCAGGGGCAGAAAAGGCAGGTTTTGCGTGGCGTGAAGGAGGGGCGGTCTGATCTTTGGGACAGCTGATAGCGAGGTCTAATACTTTTCCGAGAAGTGAACGAGTGAAAACGGAGCCCCGAAGCATCGACACTTTAGAGGTGCCGCTTCCTGCGGTTTCAATGCTGAAATCCCACGATTTTGCCGCCGAAAAATGCGGATGTTTCAGGGGTCCAAAAACAGCCGTTCACTTCGCGGAAAAGTATTAGACCTCAATAGCGGGGGATGGGGTGCCGGTGTAAAACGGCGTCAGAAATGGGGTAAACAAGGCAAACGGATCTCATGGATCAAAAATCACGTTGCAAAAGTATGAAAATATCCTACAATTGCAGCATGAAGTACTTTAGCAACATAACGGCGATAAGCGAGCTTTCCGAGAGCGAGGGTGTGTTTACCACAGCCCAGGCGGCTCGCATGGACATCTCTCGAGATGCACTGGCGCACTCATGCCGTGCGGGGCGTCTTGAGCGGATATGCCACGGCGCCTACCGGATGGCTGGGACACAGCGCCGAGACACCGACGAGCTCAACGCTCTTTGGAAGCTCACCAATCCTTCCCTTTGCGCGTGGGAGAGAAAGCGCCAGTGGGATGGCATTGCCGTGAGCGGTACGACTGCGGCGAACCTACAGCAAATGGGCGATTTCTATCTGTCTCCCTACAGGATGACCGCACCCATGCGCATCAATACAAGAAATAAATCCCTTTCTTTTGCAAAGCGCGAGATTGCTGAGCAGGATATCGTTTGGCTCGACGGCCTGCCGGTAACCAAGCCCGAGCGGACGCTTGTCGATCTTTGCCTCGATTGCGAGGACCCTTCATTAATCATCGATGCCTATCACGACGCGCTTGGACGTGGGCTCGATACGCAGCGGCTGAAAAAGCTCGTAAAGGAGAACTCTAAAACCGCCAAAAGACGCGAGCTCATGAGGCCTTTGCTGATGGTACTGAACGGGTAATGCGAAACGGAGGACATGGTGAAGTACAAAACGCCTGCTGCCTTGGAGATGGCTGTAAGGAATGCGGCAAGGCAGTCGCCGATGGATACTAATCGGGCAATCGTCGGTTTCTACTTTCATCGCCTCCTATGTCGCATTTTTTCAGAAGATGACTGCCGTTTTGTGCTTAAAGGTGGTCAAAGCGTTCTGGCGCGAACACTTGACGCGCGTGTCACAAGAGATATTGACTTGGTTGCTCAAGAGGAGAGCCTCGAAGAGGCTGTTGCCGATCTGGTGCGGGCGGCTTCGATTGATCTGGAGGATTTCGTTTCGTTTGCCTTTGATCGCGCAGAGAAGATTAAAGCTGAAGACGAGTATCGATGCGGTGCGAAGGTGTGGTTCACTCCCTTTATGGGAACCAAGAAACTGCAACCAATTTCAATTGATTTGGTAATTGATGAAGTGCAGGGACTTGAGCCCGAGGTCCTTGCGCCGGTCGATCGCTTGAATATCGAAGGGCTCCCGGTTTGCGACTATCGAGTATGCCGAGCGGAGAGTGCCCTTGCAGATAAATTGCTCGCAATGATAGAGCTACATGACGGTCGTCCCTCTTCGCGAATCAAGGACATAGTCGACATCTTGGTGTACGCAAAAACTTGCTCCATCGATGGGGCCACGCTTGCAGAGAGAGTCAAGAAAGAAGCGTCTGCTCGCAAGGTGGCAATGCCGCGAGAGTTCGTGGTGCCTCTCTGGTGGAAACAAAATGGTTCTTCGCAGTACGTAAAGATGGCAAGGCAGGCGGGGGTGCTTAATCTCGCGGGGAACATCGCTGAAGCAGAAGAGGTCGTCAATCGGTTGTACGCACCGTGCTTTGATCGTTCGGCGAATATGCACAAATGGAATCCCCAGACCACGGGATGGGAGTAGTCCAGACAGTTAACCCGGCGGCAGGAGCTGGTCCTGCCGCCGGCTTGGGGCGTTGCTGCTGCCTATGTGCTACTCGCAGATTTGGTCGACCACCTCGGTGATGGTCTTTTTTGCGGCTGCGAGGTTGCGTTGGGCCTGGGCGACAGCGGCCTCGGCTTGTTTCTTTGCCTTTACGACCTCGGCAAAGCGATTGATGGATTCGCTGTACTCGCGCGTGCGCGGGTCGAGTGCCGGCGGGACTTCGATCTCGAACAGGTCGCTCGGGCGGATGGCGCGGATGTCGGCTGCTTCAGTTAATGCTTGAATCAGTTGTGCCCCATGGCCTTCGGTGAGGTATCCAACGATTATCTCCGAAAACACCACGCGTTCCTCTTCGGTCATTGTTTCGAATGACGGGCGAATGACGGTGGTGTTGTGCGAAGCAACCAGGTGCTGCTTTGCGTCGTCGGCGCTGACGACGAGCAGATTGGACGCGCCGTAACGACCCAGCATGCGTGGCATGACGATATCTCCAGCGCGGAGCTCATAGCGATCGAGAATGCTGGGGTCCACCTTTACGATTCTTGAATCCGAACCATTTGCGCTCTCTACAGCGTCTGCGGGCAGAAGGTTGCCGTCCTGAAAATCCTGAGATGAGATACGGCGCACCTCGATCGCATCAATATCGTTCGACGTGGTGCTCTCGCGGGGCATAAATGGTGCTACTCGCGTAAAAGCGTCACCGAGCGTGGCGCTGTAGTTTCGGGTGAGACTGATAAGGCTGACTTTGTTCCACGAGAGTGGGGCATGGTGTTGGAGTAGTTCACGCGTCTCGAGAACGATTGTCTCTATGGGAGAGGTCTGATCTTGATCGAGGTTAACGTGGGACCAATCCGGCGCAATAGCTAGGGGTGGGCAGGATTCTTCGTTCGCGGGGGTTGGCACCAAGTAACGAGTGAAGCTGGATAGGTTGTGGAATGTGACGCTGCGGTTTTCTGTCGACAGGACGATGAGCTCGCACATCTTGTATCTGCTGGGTCCGCTGTGCGGGAAATAGACGACACGTTCAATGAGTCCTTCGCGCATGAGAACCGTGCGCGCCTGCTCGGCTTTATCTATTAGACTTGCTGGCAGCAATACCGCTGCTTTGCTTCGACCGGAAAGTGCGAGAGCATAGAGACACCAAACAAAGGGGTCCCAATCGCAAAAGCCTAAATAGCCCGGCTCCAGATCGTTGATAAGGGCCTCGCATAAGCGTATTTCTTTGTCGTGAGTATTGCGATGGTAACCCGTGGCGTCAATAAACACCGGAGCGGGGCCGTCGGCGTCGTTTCGCTCTCCTGGTTCAAGCTCGCTAATGCTGGGAAAAACGCCTTTATTCATGAAGAGACATGTATTGAGCAAGTCGGCATCGAGCGAATCAGGTAGTCGAACGATGTGTAAGTGACTGCCTTGTTCTAGATTGAGCGCGCGCGAAATGATGGCAGCGGTGAGGCGTGGCAAAGAGAACGCGGATTCGTACATACGTATGCCCTTTCTTCTTAGTGGGTTATATATTAGCAGATTATTTTGAAAATTTCTAATGACGAGAACAGCTCACTGTGCTATCCTCGAAGCAATCCAAAACTAACTCAATATCAACTGCTTGATGCAACCGCTATACAGCATTTAGGCAAGCTACGTTATCGAGCGAGACGATTTCACTTACGAAGCAGCAGGTTAGGTCAACAACTACTACCTATGCCTCAGAACATTCTAAAACTTAGAACAAACTAAACGACAAGCATTCGCAACCGGACAGGAAGAGGCATTCATGAAGAATGAAGACAGTATTTATGAGGTGTTCCTCAACGCGATCGATGAAGATCTCCGCAGCATGTGCAAAAAGAACGGGAAGGCAGAGATGCCGTTTCCGTATCCGTACTGCGGCGAGCAGGATACCGAGCGCTTGGCTAAGGCACTCGTTGGCGTGCTGGAAAAGCACTCGCCCGATATTCCCGGGCTGGTGCCCGAGCAGTATCGAGACGATGTGCACGAGGCCCGCGAGCTTTTGGCCGCAGCGTCGCTCGCTTTGTTGTCGCTGTATTTTCCCCAGCGCGATAACTGTGTGCACTGCATGGCCATCTTAATTGGCATGTTTGAGCACGGAAGCAATCCGCGCTTTAAGTCGAGCGGCGTGCGCATGTTCGAGCAGGTTACGACAGGTATGAAGTACTCGTCCGAACAAGGTGGATATATTCTGTCTCGCTTTGTGCGAAGCATCGACTACAAAAGACCCTGCGACCACGTGCATCGCGATGGGTCGCGCGGTTTTACGGCGGACGAGGACGATGCCGTCATGTTTTATAAGCGCTATCTCAAGGTGCAGAGACGCGTCTTCGATACCAGCCCGCGTTTCAACTTTGAGCTATGCGTCAAACGCCCGTTTGAGGCGCTTTCGGACAATCGGGAGAACTTTTATTGCATGGAGGAAAAGATGGAAATCGATTTGGCAACTAAGGTACGGGAGCTCCAGGACCGCTACACCCTCAACTTCGCTCAGGCCAAAGAGTATGACCTGCTCGACAAGCTGATGATTGATGCATTGCTTGCATATCTGCGCGACGGGTCAGTCTCAATCGCGGCGCGCGAGAGCTATGTGGCGCAAACGGAGCGTCTGATTGACGGTGCGGTCAAGTTGCCGTGTGCGACGAGCCCCAAGGAGGGCGCAGACGTCGACCGTATTTCCTAGCAATCACGCAGAACTATCGACAAGAAAGGGGCCGTGCCATGTCGGTCATTAAGATGTACGGCTACGAGGCCGCGCAGCAAACGGAGTACCAAACCAAGAAGTGGGCGACCAAGGAGGAGATGCAGGCGCTGTCGTCCGGCGACGAGCAGCGCGATGTGATCCTGGCTAAGGGTGCCACGGTGGCGTTCTACGAGGACGACAAACATTGGGAGACGAGTGTGTCTAACAATGTCTTTGCCTTTGGAGGCACCGGCAGCGGCAAAACGGCGAGTTTCATTTTGCCCAACCTGCTCAATCACCACGAATGCTGTTATGTGGTCACAGACACCAAGGGTGAGTTGCTGCGCCGTACGGGGAAAGGCTTTGAAGAGGACGGCTACGAGGTAACGGTTCTCGATACTGTTAATCCCGAGCAGTCGGCCGGATACGACCCTCTGCGCTACGTGATGGATGTCGAGGATATTCCCACCACAGTGGCGGCAATCATGGAGGGGGTCGATCCTGACGGCCGTAGCCTTAGGTATGATCCGTTCTGGAATAACGCGAGCGACCTGCTGCTTCGAGCGATTGTTGGAATCCTGTTCCTCCTGGAGACCCTTGCCGGCACCCTTACGCCGGGTGAGGACCCCAATGCCCCGCGCCGCTACCTTAAGATGAACAACGTCTTTAAACTGGCTGCGCTCATCAAGGTTACGGGAGATGGTGAGGGACGATTCCCGTTGGACTATCTTGTAGAAGAGGTGGAGTCCAGGGAGTTTCTCGATAAGTTTGGTGCGAAGAACGCTGATCTGTATGGCGTTGAGCAGTATCGCGATTTTCGAGGTGCGGCAGATAGGACGCTTAAGAGTATTCTGATCACGCTCAATGCAACTATCTCGCGGCTTAAGACGCCCCAGCTCATGCGCGTTTTTGAGAATGACGAGATGCGTCTTGATCGTATTGACGAGGGCAAGCGCGTGATCGATCTCAAGGTGAGCGACAACGATTCGGCTAATGCATGGCTTGCGAATGTTGCCCTTAAGCAGCTGTTTAACCTTGCCCAGCGCCGTGCCGATGCCAGCCCCAGCGGCCATTTGCAGCGTCGCGTGCAGTTTGTGCTCGATGAGTTTCCCAATGTGGGACGCATACCCGATTTTGAGCGCAGCATTGCGACCGTGCGCAGCCGTGGAATTAGCTTTTTGATGTGCGCGCAGTCGTTGAGCCAGCTCGATGGCGTGTATGGCAAATCCACGGCGCTTACCATCCTCGATAACTGCGATAGCTTGGTCTATATGGGTGGCGGCAGCAACATCGCGACGCAGAACTACATAAGCGAACTGTGTGGCGAGTCGGTTTTGGGCACCAAGTACGTGGGCGCCGAGCGCACTGCCGTAGATGTGCGCGGTTGCGTGATGACACCAGGCGAGGTTGGGCTTATGCCTCGCACCGATTGCCTGGTCAAGGTGACCGGCATGCGCCCCTTCCGCGCCAAGAAGTACTTTTGCGACGACCATCCCAATGCCGCCAAGTGGCTGAGGGATTAGTTCCTGCAGCTTTGTGTATCCCATCTTGCATGTTTTGTCGCACGGCTTCCGTTAGTCGTAAGCCGTGCGGTCCAGTTTTTGCCTCCTTACCGATTCCGTTTAGAAAGGAATTACCATGCCCGTTATGTATCGTGAGCCCAGCATCATAAAGAAGTCCAAGGACGGCCGTGTTGCCGCTGTCGATATGGCAAGCGAACTGCTCAACAGTCGTGTGCTGCTGCTGGAGGGCGAGGTCAACGATGTGACCTGTAACGGCCTTATTAAGTCCATGCTGGTGCTGGAACATCAAAGCGCGACCGAGCCCATCACCCTCATCATCAACAGCCCGGGCGGCAGCGTTACGGCGGGGCTGGCGCTCATCGACACCATGCAGTCGCTCGACTGCCCCGTGGTCACGGTAGGCGAGGGCGTCGTGGCATCGATGGCCGCGGTGATCCTGGCCTGCGGCGACCACCGCCAGGTGTACCGCCACACGCAGGTGCTCATTCACCAGTTGATGGGCGGCACAGGCATGGCGCAGCAGACCGATATCGAGATTGTGGCCCAGCATACGGCAGCCATGCGTGCCGAGTTGGACGAGCTGCTGGCCGAGCACGGCAACCTGAGCGCCCAGGATTTCCATGAGCTCACCGAGCGTGACTGCTGGTGCAACGCCAAACGCGCTTTGGAGCTGGGCCTGGTGGATGAGGTGATTGCGCCCAGCAAGAAGGCGCTCTAGCGGGGCGCATGCCTTACAAGTACGTTGTGCAGGGCGAACAAGTGCGTAAATTCACAGCCAGAAAGAGGTTGAACATGAACAGGATTTGGGACGTCGATGGCATTGAGTGGGAAGACCTGCCCACCGTGAGCGACCTGCTGTGCGCTGCGGACACAAAGATCCTGGCGCGTGAGGTTGCCCTTCGATACGGCGGCAAGCCGGACGGCCGCGGCCGTGGCGATAGCGAACGCAGCCTAAAGCGCGCCCGCCGCAAGGTCAAAAAGCTGCGGAAGATAGATCCCGAGCCCAGCGACAAGATCATCCTGTTGCCCAAGCATGTCATCAATCGTCGCGATGCGGGCCACGGTTTTGGCTATTACGACGTGGAGCCGTGCATCTTTATGCGCGACGGCGTGCAAAGGCTGGGGGAGGACGCACTCGCCAATGTGCTTCCGTGGGAATTGATCCTGATGGATGATGAGTCCGCGAGCGAAATGCTGGGCTTTCGCGTATGGCTCGAAGGCGAGTGGGATCTATGCGAACGTTATCGCTTTTTGGCTGCGGTATGCGCGAGCGTGCTGAATTGCATCCGGGGGGAAAGGGAGCTGAGCAAGTGTCTCAAGAAGGACGATGCGGCCTGCGACATGGACGAGGATGAGGTGATCGAAGGTGTTCGCCAAGACGTGCTGTACCCCGAGGAAGTAATCAACGCAAAACTCGGCGGCTATTGGGATGCAAATCTGGGACTCGATCTGCCCTGGAAGGACGAACATTTCGAGACCTGCGTTCGGATTGATGGAGCTATCGATGACCTGTTTGGCGAGGAGACGAAGTGCTGTGCCGCGGAGCTTGGGAGGAAGCTCGAGCGCGGGTACGAGGAACGCGGGGAAGCGCCGTTGTTTCAACCATTCACCGACGAATGAGAAAAGGCGGCGAGTGCGGTCCCCCCGCGGAATTATCCACTTGATTTGATCTATAACGCCTATTCGAGTGGAGTTGATTTACCATCGCACTGATAGAATTAGGCGAAATGCATGACTGCAATGAGTCGTGCAACCCCGTTACAGGAAGGAATGATCATGTTCGATCTTAAATGCTTGATGCAGGCCCAGCTCGATAACCTATGGCTCAAGCCGGAAGATCTCGCCCGCGGTCTAGATATCCGCGTGTCCAGCGTGCGTAAGTGGCTCGATCCCGAGCTCGATTTCGTGCCTGTCAAGGATGCCTTTGATTGGGTGTACGGTCAGACCGAGAAACTCGGCGACCTTACGATGCAATGCCTGAATGAGGCGAACGGATCTTACGAGAAGTTCGGTCAATACATTCTCCCGTGGTATCGCGACGAAGATCTGCCCGAGACTGAACCGGTGGGCCTTTGCAATCTCGCGAGCAGTCTGGTCGCCGATCAGCTCGATGCGAAGGATTTGGAGTACTCGTTTGTCTATGCGTGCCGTGAGGATGAATGGATTGATCTGAATCTGGACTCCTTCCCCGATATCGATCCGAAAGCCGAGTTTACCGCCCAGGCTGATATTTTGGGAGCGACGACGTCTGATATCGCAACGGCTTTGGGCATTACGGGTCGGTCTGTCAAGGACTGGAAGAACCCAAAGCGCGAGAGGATGCTGCCGGTAGACGATGCATGGGACTTCCTAGATGATTGGGGCGACGGGGTTGAGGCCCGCACCTCCGAGCTGCTCGCAAGCAAGCCCAATCCGATGCCATACCATCCCATGACTCGTTTGGGGTCGTTGCCCAAGCAAGACCGAATCGATAACCTTGCGGCCTTGGCGGCTTCAAAGCAAATCATGAGCGACGGTGAAACCGTTGTCGATTTCGCATACGTCTAGTTTTGCTGGAGGGCTTTAGGCAATTGGAGCCCATCGGAAAAGCTCAAGGCGAAGCATATCGATACGTCAAAGTGACTGAATGGATGAAAGTAATCTTGCTATGACCATAAGCGATGGGATGATTCGTGCTGAGTTGAGGACTTTGGAGCAATCAGAAAAGGCAAAACGCAAGTGCGCGAACTGTCTCTACTGCACTTGCGACGGTAACGTCCGAGACGATTTGCACCGTCCTGAAGACAGTACAGTCGAGTATCTATGCCACCGCAGGGATGACCATGAATTCGAGACTGCCCATTCGAACCGATGCAATTACTGGAAGAAGCGAATTGACGAGTAATTCTAGCGCCGCGTTTTCACATCCTCACGCGGTTTGTTTTCATCAATCCCGCGCAGATCGAACTGTCTGTTTCCGCGTTTAAGCACGAGCTGCCAGCCGCACGCATCGCAGATCTTGACGAATTCATCGATGGTGAATCGCGTATTGTTGTGCAGGCGCGTCGACAGACTGCCCTTCTGCTTGCCGGTTTTAATGGATACATCCGTTAGCGTCATACCGCAGTCTTGCACCATATAGCGAATAGCGTCGGACGAACCGATCCGTTCAAGCACTGAATACCTCTTTCAGATATACAATAATATATTCTGATTATAGCCAATCTAGTTTTATTCTAGAAGTGGTGTGACAATCGGATACTACCGCCGGTGTCGGATCGCGGCCCAGCCGTATTCGACTAGCCCCCCGAGATTGCGCTTTTTGGCTGCGGCATGCGTCCGCATGCTGAATCGCATCCGGGGGCAAAAGGAGCTGCGCCAGTGCCTCGAGCGGGGTAATGCAGCCTGTGATATGGACGAGGACGAGGTGATCGAGGGTATTCACCGCGACGTGTTGTACTCCGAGGAGGTAATCAACGCAAAGCTCGGCGGCTATTGGGATACGAGCCTGGGCCTTGATCTGCCCTGGAAGGACGAGCACTCCAAGACGTGCGCGCGAATCGACAGGGCTGTCGAGGGCCTGTTTGCCGAGGAGACGAAGCGCCGTGCTGCGGAGCTTGGGAGGAAGCTCGAGCGCGAGTATGAGAAGCGCGGGAAGTTGGTGGGTGAGGTCCTTACGGGATACTCCTTCGAATGGCAGCCGACAGTCCGGGATGAATTCCTGACTGTCGGCTGCCATTCATGTTAGCTGATGTTCATTTTTGGATGGTCGGGGTAGAAAAGATCAAGACCGCTTTCTATTGGTGCGAAATCGAGAAATGGAAGGGTTTTAAAGTAATCTGTTTCGAGTCCGATATCCAGAACGGACGCGAAACGTTCAAGGCTGTAAAAATGCGCAACTTCAGGATTGCTATTGACAGAGTATTCTTGGATTCGTCGTAATTTGGAAACAAGGCATTTGTACTGATAGTCCAAATCAATGGTAGAGGTCTTGCCGTTTTGATGAGCACTTCCCATATGCTGAGCAGCAGTAAGCATAATTAGGTTTTCGCGATAGGAAGCAATCTCCTTTTTCTGGCTTTTCGGAAACATATGATGGGCTGCGTTTGCGACGTCGGTGGCGTTCCAGTCCAGAACTTCGGAGCGCCCATCGCGATAGGCGGTGTTTAGGTTACGAACTTCACCCATTGCTTTGGTGATTGCCTGCTCGTTCCTGCCGTCATACTCGACGAGAGGAACAAATTGACTGCGCGCGATGTTTTTATCTTTGCCGTTATTAACATCTCGCCAATTTGGGCGATTGTAAATAATGTCGTTTTTAGTAATTACACTGGAAGATAAACAACCACCAATGGTGCCATGCATATTACGCCTGAATGCTAGTGGATTAACAACCTTTGCAAATATTCGATTGGCTTCGCGTGGGGTTCCCTTGGGCGTATTTGCAATTTCAAAGGAGGCAAAAGCTTTTTTCAACCTCATATAGGATGCCTCATCCTGCTCTTCAAAAAAGAGCCTGAAAGGTTTCCATGCACAACTATCCTTCAGTGTTTTTTCGATATAGCCGCAGAGGAAAAGAAGGGCGTTAACATCTTTCCTCGAAATATAGTCGAGCACTTCATATGAGGCAACTGTAAAATAAATCGGTCTTTTGCCTTTTTCGTTGAGCACTCCAGCTGCTGCTAGCATCTTCATAATTTGTCGATAAAACTTATTGTATTCGTCAACCATATCTTTTGACAAAGGGTTTGGTTTTGTAAATTCCATCTGAACTTGATCGACGGCGCCCTGGTATTTCCAGATATCGTTGTTCGTAAATGGTTCAGTGCCTCCGCTTTCGAGATAGTCAATTATTTGACTTGCCACAAAACAAACGACGTCCATTGTGCATTTCTGGTCAATCCAGCAGCCATTGTGCGTGTTCCTGAGGTCGTATTCATGGCAGGCAAAGAATGCGTCGAGATCAGCACTGTTCATCTTTCAACACTCCATAGAAAAAAACGCTAACAGCATCAACATTAATTGACTGGGTAGATAGATTTCTTGCGACACGATAAAAGTAACGGTATTCGTCGGTGGAGAAAAAGAGCCTCTGTCGTTCGGATAGCTTCATTTTGGTTTTTGGAATCAATACCGCGACTGAGCCGTCGGGAATTGCGCCAATATCGTTCCGTATGACGCGAGGATTATATGTCATGTTTGGCGTCAAATAGACATCATCTCGATTCATATAAGCGAATGCATTGGTTTTTTGTGCAGTATTAGTGTCGATATAAACATCGTAGCCCTCAAGATGAGTGACGCCGGAACCGTCATCGTTAATGTTCCTCGCCTTAATTACCCATATCGAATTAGGGGAGCAAGTATGAGTTGTCATTCTTTTAGTGATCTGCCGATCGCGGAACACTCGGAATACATCAAAACAGAGTTTGGAAGCAACGGTGTCAAAGGAGTCGTCACGATAGAGAAGAAAGCACGGATATTTCTTATCAGTGATATAAGACTGTTTCTGTTCTAGCAATAAATTGTACTTAGTGTTGCGAACGGTTGTCTTCCCTGGGGCTGAGTTTGGATACACAATTAAGCACATTGTTTCGATTGAAACGCCGCTAAAACCAGAACGACCGAAGTCGATAACGGTATCGATTTTCATGCTCCTCAGCATGTCGCGAGTCAGTTCATACTCGCAGGAACTCAAAATAGTTTTGTTTAAAACGATTGCAACGCAATCGCTGATGCGAGTGCATTTTTCAAGAAATGCTGCAGCCGCGTCCTTTGTATTTTTATTGACGTTCAGCTCGAGTGTCTTGATGACTTCTTTTGAGGGGTTTTTTATTTTTGAAAAAGGAGGGTTTCCGATAGCCAGATCAAACCTTTGGGAGAATTTTTCAGCAAGAAAATCAGCTCTATGAAAGATAATTTCAAAATTGTCAGGCACTTCCATGCGCCGAAGTAACAATTTTAGAGTGTCAAGGCTGTCTTCGTCGATATCGACTACTTCCAATGTTACCCTTGGAACACATTCATATGTTTTGAAAACAACTGGGAGAAAGCCGCCCGCACCAACGGAAGGCTCGAGAATACGAATATGACTTTTAGCGAAGATCGGTAAAGCACTGCTGATTTTGCTGGTAATGAAGCGATTTGTGTAGTAAGCGGCATTTTCCTCACGTTTTGCATTGCAGAGTTCAGCAACCCTCATGAGAGAGGCCTCATCAAGGTTGTCAGGGTTATCGCTTATGTAAGACCGCAGGGCGCCCTTTCCTTTATTTGAGAGTGTTGACACGACTGCAGTTGTCTCGGTGGGTCCTAAATGTCTGCTGCTGAGAAATGTTCTAATGCGAGAAGCAACTTGTCGAAGAATAGTCGTCGGCACTGCCTCGCCGATGCATTGACGAATGTTCAACTCGTGTTTCTTATAGATCTCTCTCTTTTTTTCGTGAGGCATATTATTTAGTTCGGCAAGCTGATACGGAACCCACTGAAAGCTGTCAGGAATAGTCATGAGTGCCATGAGCTCTCTAATAGAGAGAACTCGATCTTGCTCGGGGTGAATTGTATTTTGCGCAGCAAGCTGGTCGTTTCGGGTTGTGATGCACTGGGGAAATCTGTCCCAAAGCTGCCTAGTGTACTTGTCGCGATTTTTTCTCGCGTTCTCGACTCGCTTTCCGTTGACAAAGTGATGGGGCCTCTTCTCGGGATCGGTGTTGTCAAACGCAGACTCACCTTCTTTAATGTCGTGAATCCATGATCGCATTTGGGGTCTATAGGTCCTAAAAGCATGGTAAAAGTCAGAGCCGGAGATCTCTCCCCACTCCAATTTTGGGAACCCGCCGATGACTTCCCTCAAGGTTTTTTCGGTTTGATAGGCAGGGAATAGCTGAATGGGGGCAATAAAATTCTGATATTTTTTATTGACTCCTATTACGAGTGTTCTTGTCCTTGATGAGTTTGAACCATAGTTCATAAAATTTAGAATCCTGGCACAAATTTCGTAGTTGGTGCCAAGCTCTTTTTCGATATATTCACCAATGCGAACGGGCTCTCCATTGTTTGGGACGCAAATCGTTTTTTGGAATGCCTGAACATTTTCAAATATGAAAAACCGCGGCTGTACCTGCTTTATGATGTGAACTGATTCTACAACCAGGCTGTTGCGAGCAATGTCGTTCTTATTTTTTTTGTGGTTAATTACGCTAATCCCCTGGCAGGGCGGCGTTGCGATAAGGACGTCGACTGAATCATTGCCCAACCTACGCCATTTATCTATTTCGCCGTAAATTTTCTCCTTGACCACAGACTCGGTAATATCGCCAATGATGTACCCCTCATTGAAACGGCATTTGCTGTTAGCCTTTTGTACAGCCATCCTACGGGCGTTGAGTTCATTGGAAGCGATGCATTGGTAGCCTTCTTGTTTAAAACCATAGCAGCCGACGCCTGCGGAGCTGAAAAGGGAAACATATGTGAGGGTACCGTCACGTAGCATTGCTAATTAATATCCAATCCTGCAGCCAATACGCAAGCAATTTATTTTATTTGAACTAGCGGACGGCAAAGGAAAATACAGCCAAAATACCGGACTCGCTTCGGCGCCTCTAACTCACCAGAATGGTCATGCCAAAACGCGTGCCGTGTAAATTGATCTAAATGATATGGAGAGGGCGCCTTAATAGCCATTACATCGTATGCCGCTTGTGCTACTCTTTTTATGAACGGCGGAGCCCTTTATGGATGGCTTCGCCGTTCAGCGTTAAATTGCGGCACTTTCAATCTCTCGGTTATATCGACTGAATAAAATGTTGATTGTTCAGATTGGAGGCGGCTATGGTTCAACCGAAAACCCAAGGAAATCACCGAGCGTATCCAAAGGAGCTGGCGATATATGTCGAGCGTATTCTATTGGAGGAAACCGATGCTCGGCTTGGCAAAGGGTTGAGCGTTTCGGACATAGTGGCGGAGCTTAAAGCTCGTTATGGCTATGAAGTAAAGCGTGACACAGTGCAGGGCGTATTGAACGCACTTGTTGATTCTGGATCAAAAAGGCCTTCGCTTTGCAATAACGCGGGTGTCAGTCCGTTAACTGAGATGAATAAAATTGACCTCGACAACAGTTGCCTGAATCCGTTCTACACAGTGATTGCAAGTCGATTGGCTTGTAAGGGCGAGCGTCTGACGAATGGCGATGGGGATTTTGCTCCTAAAAATGCGAAGCGCCTGTACAGCATAGAGCGCCAAATTGATGGTGCGCAAATTGAACATTTGTGCCGTCTGATTGAAGCTTCTACGGGCGTGGGTGGAGCCAACGATCTCGAGCGTGCAGTTCTTCGCCTGCTGTGCGGCGAAGAAAGGCGGCAGATTGAGGACCGTTTGGATCAAGAAAACGCCTTGCTCAAAAGTGGCAGAATCACAAATATGGAAGCAACCCTTGCAAATTTGAGGTTATTGGAAAAGGCCATAAGTCAAAGACAGAGAGTTCGCTTTAGGACTTCTGATAAGGGGCGATTACATAGTCATACGCCATATCATTTATGTATGCACGATGGCTACTACTACCTGTTTGTGGGCCACAAGGGTGCCGCGAGGTCTTTTGACGCAATTCGAGTTGATAGCCTGCGGGATATAACCATTGCTGGACCGGCGGACGATGCTAAAGGTCATTTTGAGGCGATGACCGAAGAGGCGAAAAGGTTCTCTCGTGCTGGCGTGAACAGGATGTTTAGTGACGACATCGTTACGGTTCGCGTAAGGTGCCATACCCAAGCAAAGGAGAAGTATCTTTTAGCCGAATTTGCCGGAAACGATGGGTTTCGGCGCGAGACACAGGACGGGCATCCAAATCCAGAGTATTCGTTTATGGCATCGTATGATGGCATGAAAACATGGGCAATGAAGTGGCTCGATGTGTTTGAGATACTTCAACCAAAGAAATTGCGCGATGACGTTGTGGACATCATTGGACATAAATGTATCTATGTGAGTGCGAGGACTGATTCAAGTGACACCTGCTAAGAAAAAGCAAGCAATTGGCGATGCGTTGGATTACTGGTATTTGCTCGATTTTTGAGCCAAGGTGACCAGCCCGAAGATAAAGAGGATCCGCCTAAGCCCAGAAAAGGAATGCTCGATGACTGCTTTGTCCCAAAAGAGCGGGACGACCAGGAGCTAAGGACGCCTTCTGAAGAAGCGAGAGAGCGTGCGGATAGTGTCGCAAACGGCGAAAACTGGCCAATCTCAACGATTTATTGTCACCTTGGCTCTGTTCCACGCGAAGCGGTCATGACTTATCTTGCGAATAGACCGGGGAATGAAATCGAAAAAGAGGACGAGTGCATGACGGTTGCGCTATTAGGTATGAGTCCTGATGGCCAATTTGTCAGCTTTGAGTTGTCCTCCTTATTTTGGTGGGTGAAGAGGAGCGTCGGGAATAGCCTAAATGCCATCGGTAGTTTTGAGAAAGAGCAGGACGACATTTGCAAGAAGCTCAATCAAAAACTCGATGGAACAAAGCTGACATATGGTGTCATTAGGGGCATTGTCGATAGTTACGTCCGACCAATGATTGAGGGGATTGCCAGTCGCCTTCCCGACGGTGACGGGGCTGAACGTATCAGCGAGTGGTGTTCAAAGCTGCTCGTTGAATATAGAGCAATAAAGCCAAAGGACAACGGGGAGGATACGTCTCCAAAGTTCGACCAATCGCTCTGTCACTCATTTTTCGCAAAAGATATTTCCCAGATAAATGAGCTGTGCAATGGGTCAGGGTCTTTCGACGATTTTCGTGAGGGGCCGTTGTCTCTTGTCGCTGCTTACCTTGAAGGTGGCTTGAGGGGGGAGTCTGCCTGTGGAGAGGTCGATCTTCTGGGCGGCGAAAGCGATGGTGATCTGGCTGTCCGTGCAGATTTCTTCTCTGAGGTGTTAGGAGCCGGCGCTACGCCTATCGGTCGCTGGCCGAGTAAATACTCCTTGAGTTTGATGCAGCAAGTGGCGGTAAACCTTGCGGTTGGTCGTGGCGGTTCGACACGTAAATACCCCGCAAACGATGTCATGTCGGTAAACGGTCCTCCGGGCACGGGAAAAACAACTCTGCTCAAGGATATCGTTGCGGCTAATGTTGTCGAAAAAGCCCACCTGCTGTGTGAATATGACAAACCCGATGACGCCTTCGAAGAGGTGGAACTTAGTAAACAATATCTCCAGTTCGCCAAGAATCCTTATCGATTAAAAAAGGATGGAACTGGAGACAAGATAAATGGTCTCAGCATTTTGGTCTGCTCGACAAATAACGCAGCAGTTGAGAATATCGCCAAAGAGCTTCCTGATGGGAAAGCGTTCTTGGAAGGTATTAGCGAATCTGAGAAAAAGGAGTTTTTAGAGTCAGATTTATCCAAAATTGGCTGGGGAAAGAAAAACGAGCAAAAAACGGTAGACGATCTCTATTTCTCTTCGGCGCTAGTAGACGGTGAGGGCAAGCTGCGTGACCCTGAGTATCCTGGACTTATGGTTGCGGCATGCCTGGGAAACCGAAGGAATATCAATAGTTTTGTAAAGTACGAGCTATCTTCGTTGCAGTTTAAAGGCGGGCTGGGAAGGGGCGGACGTTTTTCTAAGGCGAAGAAGCTGTTTCTTGCTCAATACAAAAAGGTGGCCGATCGATTTAACAGAATGGAGGAGCAGGCAGCCAGGGATCGCGAACTTCAGAACCGCAAGAAGTACTTGTCCCAATTGAATTGTAAGTGTCAAAAGGATGAGCGAAAGATAATTGAAGAGCTGACAAGCGAAACGGTATGCCTGTCTCATTCTTTTGAAGGCGGCACTGCAAGTGATGTCCGGGAGTTTCTTGATGGCATTGCGAGGTATACCGCCGATTATGAGGCGAAAAGGAAAAGGCTCGAAGCCGAATTGCGTGATGCAGAAGGAAAGGCAAGTGGGCTGATCGGGGGCATTTTCAATAGGGGCCGCTTGTCCGATAGCCGTGAGAAACTCGATTCGTTTATGCTGCAAACCGTACCGGATCAGAGGCTTGTTGCGCTGCGTATGGAATTCGAGAAAAAATACGAAGACCTAGAGGATGAAAAGAAAGAACTATCCTCTTTGCGGATGGAGATTCAGAGACTAAAGGGCAACGAACCCAATAACGTTGAATCTGTTAAGTCGCTTGATGAACGTTTCGTTGAGCGCATCTCAAAGGGGAGCGTCGAAAGCCGAAAGAAGGCTCATCTGTATAACCCATCCGATGATGCTGACCTAAAAAGAGATCGCAACCTACTGTTTCTATATGCATTGCAGGTGACACGCGAGTTCATCCTTGAATCAAATTGCATGCGAAACAATATCGCGCTCTTGCGAACATACTGGGGTGCCAAAGACAGAGGCGCTGATTCTGGCAAATACGAGTGGATAGAGTTCACGCAAGCCGATAAAAGAAAGATGGCCCCTGCGCTCTTTCAGTCGCTCAGTTTGCTTACTCCAGTGATTTCTTCTACGTTTGCGTCGATCGGTCGCATGCTTGAGGATATTCAGATTGGTGGAGCGGATCCCCTGTTTGGCCTGCTGATTATAGACGAGGCGGGACAGGCAGTGCCGTATGCTGCTTTGGGCGCCCTTGCTCGCAGTCGACGTGCAATGATTGTCGGTGACCCTTCTCAAATCGAGCCTGTGATTACGGGGGATGTTAAGGAGCTCCGCACTGCCCTCGGTAAAAAAGTACTATTACCGTTTAAGGGGGATATGGCTTCGGTCCAACGACTTGCCGATGCCGTTAACCCCTACGGCCATCTGCGTACTGATGGCGAGTTTGATCAATGGATTGGCTGCCCGCTTGTAGTCCACCGTCGTTGCATATCGCCTATGTTCGACATCTCAAATGCAATTTCGTATCAAGGCTCCATGCTTAATGAGACTGCTAATCCAAAGGAGAGCCTTGCCGAGAGCTTTTATCTAAAGTCCTCACAGTGGATCAATGTTGCGGGATTTGAACGTGGCAATCGCGACCACTATGTTGATGCTCAGGGCGACAGAGTGTATGAAATTGTCAAGGACGCTTTTGGGAAAGCGGCAGCTGCGACAGAGAAAAAAGCCGGCGGGTCGGGTGAGCATGAAGAGTGTTCTATTCCGAGCCTCTATATCATTTCTCCGTTTAAAACTGTTGTCAGCGGGCTTAAGAATAGGCTGTTAGAAGAGACGCCTGAAGGAATAGCAGAGCGTGCTTGGAGTGCATTCGCAAAACATAATATTGGTACGGTTCATACGTTCCAAGGTAAAGAAGCCCATCAAGTGGTATTTGTCTTGGGGTGTGATACAAGGCGCAGTTGTGAGGGCGCAATCAAGTTTGTAAACCCAAATATCGTGAATGTTGCGGCAAGCCGAGCCAAGTATCGCCTCTACGTAATTGCTGACTATGCAGCGTGGAAGATTAACGAGAACGTTGCAACGATGAAGCGCATTCTCGATACGGCATGGGTTGTGCATTGGGAAAATTACCAGAAAACCGGCGCTATTGAGGAACTCAATGCAGCCAAGGATATGCTGCCGCGAGGAGAATCTCTTCCAAGGGAGACAGCTGGCGCGGGCGAGGAACATATCAATGAAGACGACAAGAAAGATGGCAATAAAGATGTTTGGTGCCCTGATGTAAACACCGATTCCTATTTGGACAACGTGGGCGAAGCGTTCAAAAGCTTTAATCTGGATGCAGAAGACTGTCGAATCATAGGCTTTTCTTCGCGCGAAGCTCTTCAAAGCGCATTCGCTGATTGCGAGTGCGACCAAAATGGCAAAAATAGGGTGCTTGAGAATATCGAGCAGGGGCTTCTTCTGTGCAAGATATTTGGCATTGGCAGTGTTGGTACCGATAACGATTCAGATTGCGCATTTTGCCTGCTAATGTTCTGCCGTGCGGCGGAGAGATACTTGCGTTTGAAATTGCTGCCGACCCTGAAGGCCATTGCTCCCGATTATGTTGTTGCAAGAAAGCCCCTCAAGGAGCTTGAGGGGCTTAACCTCGGTCAATACAAAAGGTTAATTGAAAAAAAGAGTGAGCTACTGGCATCCTCTGTTCGAGTTGAAAATACAGAACTGACGCAGGCGTCAAAGGGGGACTGGTGGAGGACACTCGGCGAAACGCTGGGTCAATTCACTAAATTTCGTAATAGCGCCTGTCACACCGATCGAGAAGAGATGGTCAGCGCGGGCGAGGTCTGGCTGGCGCTTCAATGTCTTTTCACTGCTTTTCAGCTTGATGAACATGGCCATAAGAGTGTGGAAATCATGCGAGAGGGCGCTGTCTACGAAGCGGCTTTTGCGGGGGCCGAACGTTTGCCGGTCTGCTACTCAAAGGATCAGGCGGAAGCCAGGGGCTATGCCTCGATTACCCTAATACTGAAAGAAGGCGGTCTAGATATTAAGTCTAGAGATGCCAACGATATTCTGATGAAACAAGGGTATCTGCGACTTTACGATGAAGGCGAAGAGAGTGTGCAGAGATGCAAAGTTCCGTCCGCTAAGGGCTTGAGGCTGGGTGCAATCACTGTGCGCGGTGAAAAGGGGGACGGTGAAGTGTACTTCTATGCGCAGTATCCGAAAGTGAAGGCAAAGGATATATGCGACATAATTGAACGCGAGTCATGAGTCATCTCAAAGTCAAGTGAGCTTTAGAGTAAACCCGCAATCTAACGCTATATAGCGGTAGATTGCGGGTTGCTTTTTATCTCTTTTCACTATTCTGCAGGTGTCAGTTGTTCGAAGGGAGATTCAAAGATGCTTGAGTCCAATTGTATTTATATTTGCGACGAGTCGATTGAGACGGATCTCACGTGCATGCTGTTGCAGATGAGGCAGATAGTTGACGAGGCAATTGATCTTGCCTATGAGCTCGAGGACACCTCTGTTGCTTACAAGGGAGTTGTTGACGGCTTGCTGGCCACGTGGGAGTCGTTGTGCTACCGCAATGCCGCCGTCCATGAGCTTATTCAATCTGTTCTGCTTGAGCGTAATGAGACCCTGCGATTTGATGAATTACAAATGCGCAATGATGAAGTACCCGAGCGGCCAATATGCCGATAACGACATTTGTTTGCCTCTGAGGGCAACAGTCTTGTCCAATCCCTCGAAGATATCGTTTTTCTTACATTAGCTTGCGAACGTAGCCTTCTTTGAAAGGAAGATCATGAACACTTCTATCCAAATTTCGTCCACTGTCGCTGAAGTTGCACCCCGCACCGCCAAAGGCGAGGTCGTCAAGCTCGTGCAGGGCGCGCTGCTCATCGCCGTCGCCGCATTCGCCGCCGTCGGTATCGCCTCTGTCGCCGCTCCGCTTTGCGTCTGGAAGGGCGAGGTCGCGCTGTTCTTGAACGAGTCGTTCCATACCACCTGCCCCGTCTCTGCGATCGCGGAGTACGCGTCGGCGGCGCCCGGGTCCGACTGGGCGTCGCTGCTCGTGGCCGCGCTCATCGCGGCGTACCCCGCCTACCATGCCGTCTGGCGCGTTCGCGAGGGCCTTGGGCTCAGCTGCGAGGCCCCGGTGTTCAGTAGGCGCGTGTCGCGCTCTCTTGCCGCAGTGAGCGCCTGCCTGCTGCTGGCGATGCTGTTCATGGGCTATGGAACGAGTTGGCTCATCAACGGCAGTGCGATGGGTGACCAGAGCCTTGTTGAGTCGGGGCACAATGTGTGGGCCGTTTCCATCATGATCATGCTGGGCTGCGCCCTGATGTGTCTGTTCAAGTGGTTTCTCGCCAAGGGCCCCGGACGCAATTTCGGCAGCGGCTTCGCTGTCGAGCTGGTCCGCCTCGCCGACGTTCTGCTGAAGCGCGCGAGCTCGAACCTGGTGTTGTGCTACGTGGCCGAGTTGCTTGCCTGCCTGCTGGCACTGGCCTTCATTGCCGTGGCCTATGTCGTCGTGAGCGTGGCCATCGCGCTTGCGTTCGCAGCCGTGGCCTTGGCGGTGTGCCTTGCTGGGATTCCCGTTATCCTTGCTGCCTCGTGGCGCAGGTAGCGGGGGGGTGTTCCCGATTGCCCGCGGCGTTTGCGACCCGGTACTGCTCCGTGGTCGACGACTCGGTGTGGCTTCACTGCGATTCGTCCGTAAATGACCGCGGGGCGATCATGCGAGTTCTTGCCATAGCGTGAGAAAAACTTGCAGAAATCGCAAGTTCTTGTCACGCGATGAGAAAAACTTGCAGATTGGCGCGAGGGCGACAACTTTCCGCGCGAGCGCGGTTTCGATATCGCTTGTTAATGTGTCCGCACGGCTCAGCATAAGCTAACAAACCAATATGAGTGATTGGAGACAAAATGTATCCAGACTACGAATGCAACAACTATCCCATGAGCATTACGGATGAGGATGGTCCGTTCTTGGTCATGGAGGCGGAGCTGTTTTACAACGATGAACTGAACGATGAGTTCAAGAAGAGCAGGGCGCGTCATTACTATTCTTGCGCAAGTGCTGCTACGGCGCTTTTTTACTGCAAATCGCTTGCAGACAAGGACGACAATCCCTGGTATGTAAGCTGGGAAAAGGCGGTCGAGCAGTATCCGCTGGAGAAGCGCGAGAGCGCAACGATGCTCTATTGGGTTGAGCCGACCGATCCGTTAACGGCCCTCGATGCCCGCTACCCCCAATACGATCTTGAGCCATATGTAAGTAAGGCCATCCGCGTCGCCAGCTCATATTTGCTGGAGCTCCACGATAGTGCGTATTCGATTGATCAGTTGGATGTTGAGGATGTTGACAACCTGCTCACTGCTGCCTGGTTTTTGATCCAGAAACTCCAGGAGGGCGGGTGCATGCATGATCCAGAAGCCCTGGATAAGATTGAAGACGCTACGTATGACGCCTATTCAGCGGTCAGGAAATTGATCGAGGACGAAGAAGCGGCCAGGGCCAGTTCGAAGTCTGATGAGAATCTCTAGCCGCTGCATTGAACGGCGCGCCTGATCGGCAGGCTGTCGGCAAAAGTCCAGACAGCCTGCCGATCCCAGTCGCTACATCGTTTCCTTACTCGCGGCGTAATGTTCCGCCTGCTTAAGGGCGTCCTCGTAGGCGCACTGTTTTGCTTCGTGCTCTTGCGCGTAGCGCTCCTGTTCCGCTTGCCTGGGAACAGGCGCGGTCATGCTTCGGGGGTCTTTGGGAGATAACTGTGCAAGCGAGTCTCTGTGCGAGGTGTCCCTGATGCGTGTCGCCCTTGCAGTGATGGACGTTGAGGAGCGTGAAGCATTGGAGTGCGATCTTGAGAAGCTGCTCGCTTCGTGTGGGTAATCGCCGGCTGTCCCTCTTTCCTTTCTTTCCTTTTCTCGGACGGCATGGATGCCGCCGCCTCGACCGCCTTGCGTGAGTTTTTGTCCGCACGGGGTGGTATTCAACACATGCAACAACTAAATCGGAGGTTTGACCACGGCTACGTGGGAACTCAACTGTCAATCGATTCCGTCGTCTACAGGCGACAAGGAGCTTGCTCCCTATCTTGCTCGCCAAAAGGCGATGCGCGAGTTTTTTGAGCGCGCGCTGTTTGTCCCTAAGGATCAGGACGGCGCCAAGGACCAGGGCAACAACGGCCTGTACTTTTTGGGCGCCACGACGGGCTCGGGTAAAAACTACACGGCCGAGCAGGTCACGGCCGACCTGATTGCCGGTGGCTGGGATGAGTCAGGCTGTTTTAACAAATGTCCCGGTCGCCGTACCTTGGTGTTTGTGGTGCCGGGCAAGGATAACCGCGACAACTATGTTGCAAGCGTGCGCCAACTGCTGGTTGATCAGGGTATGGATTCCAAAGATGCGGTGCGCATGGTGTTCGATCTTCCGCGCGCGGGTGAGAACATCCTGCATTGGATCGAGGCCACCCGCGGCAAGGGTGCCGTGGGTGTGCGCAAAATTCCGTGTCCCATCGAAGCAGATGACGAGAACTCTTATCGCGTCATTAAGCGGGCATGGCGTAACGCTATGGAGGTCGCCGATGACCTTTTGGGCATCCTTGACACAAGGAGACGCCTGGGAAGTGTTGTCGATCGCCTGACCCCCAGCCTGCGGGACAAGCTGTCGTTAGCTGATGCGAGCCTGCGTTGGGCAGTGAGTTGCGAGCTTAAAAACATCACGCGTGGCATGGAGATAATCCCTCAGATTTGGCCATCTGCGCTACTCAACGACGAGAGCATGCCACATGTGATTGCGTGCACGCCTCAAAAGCTCGTCAACACAATTGATACGGTGACCGGTGCGAGAGTTGTGCTTTTTAATGCGTCAGCCGCCGAGAAGAGCATGTTTATCTTTGACGAAATCGATCATATGAAGTCCGATATGCTGTCGACGCTGACGGACGACCCCGTGACGTTTCAGCCGGATGAGGTGCTGCGCATCCTTGATCGTCATTTTAACGGCGGCGTGGTGGACCCCTTGCTGCTAGGAAATCGAGACCAATGGATGGCGGTCTACACGCACGCTTCCACGTCGGGTGATCACAAGGGGTCGAATGCCGAGAGGAACAGGGTTTCGCGGGCGAGCGTAGAGGAAGATGCCGAAGAAATCGCCAAGGATGCCAAGAAAATTCAAAAGGCACTCGCCTCTTGTATTAAGGACATGAAACTGCGTCCGCCTTTTGCGCTGTCTGACGAGGCGAAAGAAGAGCAGCTCTCCGGTCGACATCTGTTTGGCAGCGACGATATTTCGGTGGGCGACAACTCGGCGAATCCGTTGCGCTTCAAACTCAATGAGGGCGGTACTCGCAATATGATTATCACTCGCGGAGGGAGTGGGCAGCAAACCGTCAGCAAGGCGGTGCGTCGTGCACGCGGTCTGGTCAGGATGGTGGTGGGTCATCTCGCCCGTTGCGCCACGCTTATGGACAAGCTGTACTACGGCAGCATTTCGTACAAGGACGACCTTTCGCGCAAGAACATCATCGATGCCCTGGGCATTAGGAACAACCAGACCAGCGAGAAGTATTTTTGGGATTCGTTGATGCTGGCGCTGTTCTTTAAAGATCGCAAGAATGACGAGATCGATGCCGCCGACGACTCGATGTATGCGCGTGGTGTCGATTATCTAGTGATGGAAACCACCATCGAGCACATGTTTACCACGTACCTAACCAGCCACGGCATTGAGCGCATGCCCGAGGCCTACCTTGCCTCCATTGCCGCCAAAGCGCCTTGCGTGTGCATGAGCGCAACATGGAGTGCGCCGACCGTCAAAAACTTCAACCTCGATTACCTTGACGAGGTTCATGGCGTGGTTCGCAAGGACGCTTGGATTGGTGAGCTCAACCAGGAAATCGTGCGACAGACTAAGCTGTTTAACAAACAGGCTGCGAAGGAGTACGACGTCGATATTGCCTGGGTGGATGAGTCCAAGGAAATTGCCGGCATGGTCGCGCTGGCAGGCGGCGCCTTTGGCGGCATCATTGTGTCGCCCGACGAGGTGTACGAGCGCGCGATGCGGTTCTTTGACGGGATTGGCGTGAGTGAGGGACTTGCGGTGCGCTTGCGCTTAAAGATTGCTGACAGGGTGGGCGTGAGCGACGCCAAGAGCATCGAGTTTGAGCTGAAGCGCCTGAGCAAGACGCTTGTTGCCGTGAGTACTTGGGCCCGTGGTGTGGCGCGTAACGAGCAACGGGCGGGAGCCGTTTTTACCACGCGCCACATGGGAAACCATGGCGAATTCAATAGTCTGGCGCTGGATCTTGCGCGCGAGATTGTCGCGGAGCTGGTGATTAGAAACATCAAGTGCCCCGAGATGTCGTACGAGAAATCGCTTGAGGCCGCCAAGGACATGGTGCCGTGCTTTAACGCTGCGGAATGGGATGCAGGTTGGCGTGGCGCTCAAAAACGTCTCGAGCTGGGCCAGCCGACCCTGATGTTTATCAATCTTTCGGCCGGTGGCTTTTCCAAGAATCTCAAATACAAGGTGCCGGAGAATCTGTGCGACATGGTTCATCAGGTCGATTGCGGCTTTGAAAATGCCGACCGTCGCCCCAAGATGGATCTTGATTTCTTATATATCGAGTCGCCCACAAGTCGTTTGACCTGGGGAGTGGAGATCAACTCAAATAAGTTTGTCCAGCAGGCGCTACTTGGCGTGGTGGAGCAGGAGGAACTGGTAGCGCGCGGCGAGGTTCCGTTTACTCAAAAGCGCCGGAACGTACGGATGCTTCTATCTGGCGTTAATAAGAGCCTGCCGGTGCGCGACACCCTCTCTTATCAGGTCGAAGGCGCTCGCATTGTGGCACAGGCTGTGGGTCGCCTGATGCGCACGAGTGTAAAGATGCCTTGCGTGCAGGTGCTGCTCGACCGCGAGATTGCGAACGATTGCAACTTTTCGTTCTTGCATGATTTGCCGATGGGCTACGAGCTTGAGCAGGTGGTTGGTGCCTGCGCCGCTGCCAACAACCATATGACGGACAACAAGGAACACGCTGCCGTTAAGCAGCAGAACCTTGCCGCCTTTAGGAACAACCTTGCCAAGCAAAAGCACGAAAAGCTGGCGTGGAAAGTTACCTCGCTAAACGCCGGGGACGAAGATCTCACTGCTTTTGATGGCGAGCGCGACTTTTACCTGCATCATTTTTGCCTGCCGTGGGAAGATCTCGCGCAATACCCAGAGCGCCGGAGTACCGCGCTGCGCATGTCGCATGCTGCAAATGGCTATGCCTATGCAGAAGGCGGGGCATGCAAGGTGCCGCACTTTGAATTCCCTAGCTACGATGGTGAGCCCGTCGAGCAGATTGCTGCTCGTCTGGAGGATCGTTGCCACTGCAAGGAGGGCTTAAAGGGCGCGACGGTTCGCCAGGTGAGCCAGGCGGCGGCGCGCGTACCCGAGCTGCTGTCAATTCGCGAAGTGCGTGAGCGTTGGTCGAGCGACGGGGTGCCCACAACGCTGCAGCCGGCGGCGACGGCGCACATGACGCCCTATATGTTCCAGGCGGTCTACCTGGGTGAGCTGGGAGAATCTGCCGGAAGGGCAATCTTTGAGGCATATTACGACGGCCGCTATTCGCTTACGCGTGGCGATGCGGCACACGCCGAGACAGGTGGCGACTTTGAGGTGCTCGATGCTGCTGGCAACACGACCGGGGTATGGATCGATTTTAAGCACTATCGCATCGGTGCCTATATCGCTTATGTTCGCGACGGTCGCGAGGCGTCGGATGCCGAGCGCTTTAGGGCGAAGGCTCAAAAGGTTGGGGCGAAACGCCTGCTAATCGTCAACGTTTTGGCTGATGAGGCAGCGCTTGAGTGCGTGCCCAAGGCACTCGATGCTGAGGGGACTGTGTTCTCCGTTCCTTATATGGCCGCCGACGGTGCAATCAATTTGGAGATGATGGAGGCGATCGGCCGTGCAATCGAAGCATAACCAGCCGTGCGGTTTGGGAGACATCGCCGTATCAGAGCTCGTGTTGCAGCTCGATGCCGCTGCTGCCGAGGAGCGCTACTCGGTCTTTTGGTGCAACGTCGGCGATGCGGGCAAGCATGCCGTGGCGAACTTTATGGCCGATGTGTGCCAGACGGGCAAGGTCGTCGCGCTCACGCAGCTTGCAGACAACCGCGTCTTTCTGATGGTCAAAGCGGGCGTGCAGACGGGCGACCTTAATGCCTCGCTTTATCAGGAGCAGATAGTTCCGATTAAAACTAATTGGAACGAGTTGGACGATTACGTTGCGTTCCGCTTGCTGTTCAACTCCTGCTCTCAGTTTGAGGGGATTGAGGACGAAGTTCCCAATGACACCGGGCACCTGTATGTCATTAGCGCCAAGGGTGCCCGCCGCGATGCTGTCGAAAGCGACGGAAGGGGACCTGCCAAGATCGAAACGGTTGAAATCGTTATCGATGAGGATTGCACCTTTGATCTTAAGATTCGGACGTTTACCAAGCGCCGTGTGCTTATTGGCAGGGCACAAGGTGACGAGAAAGAGCTCGAAAAGATTAAGAGCCAAGTGGGCTACAGGCTATCGCCCGTGGCGACGATGGTGCTTGCCCACGAACAAAAAGACGAGTACATCCTGCGCCGAGCCAAGGGCGACAAGCCGTCCAAGCGCCGTGATCTGACGTTCTCGGCCCAGGCGGACAAGGTCGCCTATACCAAGAAGGGCATTTTGTATCGAGAGCTGCAGATTCTCGAACGCCGTTACAGCGACTTCGCCCGGGTGACGCTCATGGAATACCAGCGTAAGAGTTTCTACGAGGTGCTCAAGGGTGATGAGTACGCGCGCGTGGTTGCGGAGCGCATGGCGGGGCAGCGAATCGTGGTGTCGTTTGCGCGCAATGGGCTTGCCGAAGTGGCGCGCCAGCTGGCCGATCGACTTAACGATTCCTCGTGGGGCGTTCGCGCAACGTATGGCGGAAGGGCCGTGGATTCGCGGGCGCTGAACCTTGTCGTTGTGCCCAATGAGGTTGCTGAGGACGACGGCTATGCCTTACATGCTGGCGTGGTGGAACAGCACGTGACACCGGATGTGTGCGAGCCACTGTTTAAGGTGGCGCCAAAGCAAAAGGATCGCAATGCGCAAGAGGCGATCCTGGGCGCCATGCTCAAAGAACTGCTGGTAAAGCAGGATGTTGTCGACGAGCGGGTGACGGCGTTTGATCTTGATGCTTTGGATATTGAGTCGGTGACGGTGTGTGGCTTGGTCGATGTGCCGCATAAAACAAAGGACAAGATTGAGCTGGATTCGCGTATCGCTACGTTGGCGATTGGCGCGGATGGGGGCATGCGCTATGCCTCACATTCGGCAGAGGATGGTCCCGAGGACGAGATGGAGCTCGATCTGCTGACCGCGGACGGCAAACTCGATAAGGGCGCCTATGTCTTTGACGTGCATGCGAACGGGCAGTCTATGCTTGCGCGCGTGCGGGATACGGGACTGACGACGTTTTCCAATAACTTTATGGCCCTGGTGGGTGAGCATCAGCTCACAGGCAAAGCAGGGCGTAAGAAAGAGATTTTCGAGAGCTACAACTCGCCTTATTACGGCATTGGAACGTTCGAGCGTGCGGGCAAGACTTGCTATTTTGTGGGCGTCAACAACGGCACCCAGGAGGATATGGCGACTGCGATTCACGTGCGTTCGATTGAGGTACTCGACGGCGATGATTTGTCTGAGTTGTTGGTTCAGCTGGCCAACATAGGCCTTTCGCGCTATAAGGCTCCGTCCGTGTGGCCGATTCCGGTCAAGTATCTCAACGAGTGCGCTGCGCGTGAGGGCGCGGTAGAGGATGGCGGTGGCGACAAGTGATGGTGTTGCGCAATTATCGCTCCTAGAACTTTTTGAAATTACGCTTGCATTGTAAAAGGGGAGAACATATACTGCAGCCATAGCACATCAGATGGGGTCTCAAAAAGAGACCAAGCAAACGAGTTTTCAGTTTATGTTGAGAGGTACTTGAGCATGACCAGCAGAATTTTCCCCCTTTACAACGACAATACCGACCATATCGATCTCAATACCATCTACGGTTGCAGTATTGGTTCTAAGGCCGAGAACTACATGTTCGCTCAAGATGATCTAGAGCTTAGCTCCGAAGATTATGAGTACCTGAATGATATTGAGCGCGAGCGGGAGTATGAGCTCGGCATCCGCTGATGGATGTGGGCTTGTCTCCAACTCCTCCGATTTAATTACCCCGTTATCACCTCTTTTTAGCGGGGCATATTGGATCGATTATGTGTCAAACATCAGCTCATCGTGGGAAGGAATCGGCAATGAGCAAGAACGTGAACAAGAACATCAATGGCGGCGCTGCGGGTAAGGCGAAGGCCGCCGGGCGTATGGCGACAGTTGCTGCGGCAACGATCGCCATGACGGGCGGGTCGCTGCTGTCTCCGCTGACTGCGGTGGCGCAGGGTGCGAACGGTGCCGACGCTACTGCGAAGCCGGCTGCGGTGCTGTCTCCGTTGACGAGCGCGGCTGCTGCTAGCGCTGGCGCGGGCACGGTGTCAGCGGTGCAGAAGGTCGCCAACCTGCAGGCTGCGGTCGATGCGGCTCGCGCTAAGGCCGCTGCTGCCAAGGCCGATTTGGATGCGGCCGCCGCTCCTTACGACGCCGCCGCTGCCAACCAGCAGCAGGCTCAGAGCGCCTACGATGCGGCCCGTGGCACAAGCGACGCTGCCGCTTCTGCAGCTTCGGCCGAGCTGGAGCAGCAGATGGGTGCCGCGCAGGACAAGGCCGATGCGGACGTGAAGGCGCTCGAGGACGCTCAAGCTGCACTCGATGCCGCAAAGAGGGATCTGACGGACAAGGGTGAAGCCCTGACCGCTGCCCAGAAGACCGCCGACGATGCCCAGGCTGCGCTCAAGTCCGCGCAGGCCGCTGCTGCCGATGCCACGCCCGAGGCTGTTGCCGCGGCTCAGGCCGCTGCCGAGCAGGCCGCGAGCGAGCTGGAGCAGGCAAAGCAGCAGGCCGCCGACGCGCAGGTCAGGCTTTCGAATGCCCAGGCTGCCGCTGACGCCGCCGCGGCTAAAAAGCAGGACACACAGGACAAGCTTTCGGCAGCTCAGCAGGCAAAGGATGCGGCCGATACGGATGTGAATGCCGCTCAGGCGAGCTATGACGCTGCCAAGGCAGATTTGGATCGAGCCGAGCAGGGTGCGGCGGGCCCGGAGTACGAGGCTGCCAAGGCCAAGGTGGACGCCGCCGCTGCCACGCTGGACGCCGCCAAGTCAGTGCAGGCGCAGCGCGAGGGCGAACTCGCTGCTGCCTCGCAGGAAGTGACCACTGCCGAGGGTGAGGTGCAGGCTGCTCAGCAGGCGCTCGCCGTCCAGCAGCAGACTGCGGCTGACGCGCAGTCCAAGTTGGACGCTGCCACGGCTACTGCGACCGCGGCAGACACCGCCCTCGGTCAGGCCAAGACCGATCATGCCAGTGCGCTCGCGGCGCTGGCCGATGCCCAGGCCAAGCTCTCGGCCGCTAAGGACGAGAAGAACGCTGCCGGCAAGGCGCTCGACCAGGCAAAGGCTCAAAAGCAGCAGGCCGATCAGGCTGTGGCACAGGCGCAGGCCAAGCTTGACGCTGCCCAGGCTGCGGCGAACGCCTCGGCGGAAAACTACCGCCAGGGCGCCATCGCATTCTTTAAGAGCGTGGGTGCCGACGATGCGGCGGACCTGATTCTCAACTGCAAATATGCCAGCCTTACCAAGGTGGGCGAGGAGGTTGACGCGACGAGTCTGACCAACATGAAGCAGGCGATTGTGTGGCTCAAGGCGTGCAACAAGTATCGTGCGAGTGTTGGCCTGGGTGAGCTCAAGGTGACGTACAGCATGATGGCGACTGCCATTGCCGACGCGAACTACTCCGACACCAAGGTTGCCCATGCTCAGCAGTTCAACGTGGGTGAAAACGTGGCGTGGAACTACGGAAGCGATCCGTTCATCCAATGGGTCGATCAGGAAAAGGCCGTCTTTGACCGCGCTGCGGCTACGCTGGGGGCGACGGGTCTTACGGGAAAGGCGGCTTTCGATTTTTATCGTCAGCATGGTGATGAAGTGGACCGCTACGTTGCTGCGCATGGCGGGAGCGTACATACAGTCGGTCACTACATGAATGTGATCGATCCCGATTACACCGTGACGGGCATGGGGGTTTGCACGCGCGGGACGATGAACCGTTGGCTTACGCAGGCGCAGACGTTCTCTATGTCTGGAGGATGGTACACGAATGCCGCCAATCCGATGACGGTTGCCGAGTACGAGGCTGCGCTCAATGCGTGGTGCGACTCGCTGGCAAATCCTGAGCAGGGCGTGGATGCGGCTCGTCAGGAGCTTTCTGCAGCTCAGGGCGCGGCTGCGCAGGCTGGCGGCAAGGTGAGCGCCGCGTCGCAGGCCGCCGCTGCAAGGCAGGCTCAAGTCGATGCTGCTGCCGCCGATGTTGACGCTGCTACCGCTGGGGTCTCAGATACCCAGGCTACCGTGGGGGAGAAGCAGGCCGCGGCTGAGGCCGCTGCGCGTGCCGTGGCTGATGCCCGCGCCGACGTGGATGCCGCCAGCGCTGCGGTTACCGCGGCGCAGAGTGTCGTGACTGTCAAATCTGATGAACTCGATGTCGCCAAGGGCAAGGCTGCCGCTGCCCGGCGTGCGCTGGATGCCGCTCGCGCCGGCGTTGGGGACAAGGAGAGCGCGCTTGCTGCCGCCCAGGACGAGCTGGCTGCGTACTCTGCCGACGTTGCCGCCGCACAGCGTGCGCTTGATGCGGCTTCGGCGGCGCTCGAGGGGGCGCGTGCCGTTCAGGCTGACGCGCAGGCTGCGGTGAATGCCGCCCAGGGTGCGGCAGGCCAGGCAGATGCCGACGTCGCTGCTGCCCAGGCCGAGCTTGTTGCCGCCCAGGCTGCTGCGAGCGGTGCCGGCACGGCTGTGACCGCGGCTCAGGCCGCATCCGTTGCGGCTGCTGCTCGTGCGGCTCAGCTACATGATGCCGCCGCGGCACTTGCTCAGGCGACGGAGGACAAGGCCGCTGCCGATGCTGCTGTTGAGGCCGCGGCTTCGGCGAAGACCGATGCCGAGTCTGGCGTGACTGCGGCGGACGACGCCGTAACGGATGCGACCGCTGATCGCGATGCTTCTGCCGCCGCGGTTGCCCGCCTGCGCAGGATCAACCTTGCTGACGCCATCGCTAGCGGCCGTGCCAACGATGCGGATGAGGCGCTCAACGCTAAGATCGCCGCAGCTCATGACGCCGCCGAGCGCGCTGCAGCTGCCAAGATTGAGCTCGACGCTGCCGTTGCTGCGACGGATGCTGTGGCACCTGCCTACTTGGAGGCGCTTGCCAACTATACCGCCGCCAAGGCCGAGCTCGACCAGGCCATTGCCGAGCTCAACGCTGAGATCGCTCGCCAAGAGGCCGCCGAGCACGGGAAAGGCGAGCAGACTCAGCCTACGATGCAGGTGACGTACCAGGCAAAACATGCGGTGGCAAAGAGCGAGGTTGTGACGCAGCAGGCGGCGATGCCCGCCACGGGCGATGCGTCCGACCTGCTGGGCGAGACCTTCGTAATTGGTGGCACGGTCCTGGTTGCCGCTGGCGTCTTCCTCTCCGACAAGCGCCGCCAGCTGATCCGTTAGGGACGGAGGAAAACGGATCATTTTCGGCGCGCGCCGCAAGGGACAGGCCCTGCGGCGCGCACCGTTTTTAATCTTCGAGATTGATTATGGAGGGACATATGCAAATTAGAGGAGAAGCTGCGATTGCCTGTGGGTTCATGGCGGGCTTGGCAACGGGACTGCTGTTCGATGGATGTTTCGACAGCTACATCAATCGGTTCCGCGACCCTGGTTTTTCGAGAGGTGGGCTTTGGAAAGTGGTGCCGGCTCGTCGAGAGGTGGCCGCGCCCATCGAGCCCTGCAGTGTGGATGTCTCCAAAATCAAAGTAATCGTTACCAAGAACGGCAAGATTTATCACCGTTCTGCGGGATGCAAAAGTTTGCCCCAAAACGCCATTAGAACAAGCGTGCCATTAGCGACCGCGCTCAAACGAGGCAAGACGCCCTGTCCAACATGTTGTCCGCCGGCGGCTTAGGCGATTCACAGGATTCGCTCCGCAACGTCATAAGTTTCTGCGAACGCACGGACCCTTGCTTTCTCTTTTTTGGATAGCGAGCTGAATACTACATTGAGCTTTTCCTCGTTTAGCAGCGGGAGCATGTTTTCCACAGCACGCGCGTCCTTTTCGGCCTTTTTACCCCGTTCGCCATTGATTATCATCTTGTGAATCGCATAGGCCTCAGGGGCTGGAACGGTTACAACGTGACCCAAGCAGCGAACGTCGATGGTATTTTTCAGAATGACGTCCATATGCCATAACGCCTGGGCCGTCACCCCGATGTTCGTCTTGAGGGCAGGTTCTTTTCCGGCCCCCATTTTTCTGATGAGAAATTCAACTTCAAGGCCGGTGATATCTAGCAACTTTGTTGTTCCGGTCATGCGGTCGGATTCGACAAAGAAACCTCGTTCTTTTGCGAGGGTGGTCAGGCGCGCCGCGGGGCTGGGGCGTCGTAGGTTTCGAACAAGGAAGTCGACATCCATTGTTTTGATATTTGGGCAAAAACCTGGAAGAACCTCGGCCTCTCTGTAGGCAAATTCCGCCCAGGACCCGATGAGGATAACGTGGTCGATGCACCCTGCTTCCTCGACTAGGCCGAGCACTTTTTAGAAGGCTCGTTGCTGCTCAGTCAACATTCGGCACCCTCCCCAGCGCGCGTATGATTTGCTTTTGAGATTGCTTCTGTTCTCTGATGGCGGCCGCAAGAGCCCTTCGGCGTTCGATTTTGGCTCGCAGCTCATCAACCTCTGTAGCAGCGACATAGTCACTTTTGACCTTGTCTCCGACCCGATAGTTGAGATAGCAGTATTCGTGGCCCTTTATGTTTCGCATGCGGATGCTGCCCCTTGGAAGGAGGCAAATTTCCTGCTCCATGAGGCTAAGGAGACGCCTCGAGCGTGAGTATTCCTCTTCCAGGACATCTTCTAAGACGGACATGGCGCCTCCCTTCTGAGTAGTTACCCTACATAATAGCAAAATCTCAAAAATGTAGGGTAACTAAGTGGTGTCCGCACGGCATGTGAAACTTAACCTGCCGTCCGCCCTGTCGCGGCGGCAAGAATCTGAACAACGATCCTCTAAGGAGCTCGATATCGATGAGTGACAACACCAAGCATCTCGCAAAGAAGTGCGTCAAGGACGCGGGGCCGTGCCTTGCGCTGTGCGCAGCCGGCGCAGCGGTCGCGCTGCTGGCTGTTCTGGGGCCATTCGACGTGCTCCGAAGTGCCAGTTCCCTGCACGTCATCATCGCCCTTGCCGGCGCCATGATGACCGGCGGCGTGCTCGATCTGATCTTTTGGGTGTTTGACCCGTTTGGATGGAAGAACGAGGGGTAAGCCCTAAGGGGTGTAGATATCGGGGCCTGCCTGCAATTTCTGCTATCGATTTGTCCAGAGCCGCACGGCGCGGAGGTGTTGCTTGATGTCCATTTTCGTTACCGGAGACGTTCACGGTATCGCCGAGTACGGGGCGAGCCGCTTCTCGTCGCGCGCTTGGCCATTGGACCGAACGCTAACGCGCGATGACGTGGTGATCGTTGCCGGCGACTTTGGCTTTATATGGAGCGGCTCGAACACCGACAAATACTGGCTCGATTGGTTTGAGTCCAAGCCCTGGACCACGTGCTTTGTCGACGGCAATCACGAGAACCATCATCTGCTGACGGGGTTGCCGAAGCGAGAGTGGAATGGGGGCCTCGTTCACGAGGCACGCCCGCACGTGCTGCACCTGATGCGCGGTGAGGTGTTCGATATCGCAGACAACGCGGTGCTCGCCATGGGTGGCGCCGCGAGCCATGACAAGCAGTGGCGTCAGGAGGGAAAGACTTGGTGGCCCGAGGAAATGCCGAGTGAGAGCGAGATGAACCATTGCCGTGCCTCGCTCGATCGCGTGGGCTGGAAGGTCGACTACGTGGTGACTCACGAGGCACCGGTCAATCTGGCGGACGAGCTGTGCATGGAGTGCAATCGCGAGTTCTACGACGATTCGCTGCAGACCTTTTTGGGCGAGCTCGACGGGCGGCTCGACTACCGCACCTGGTTTTTTGGCCATTACCATGACGATGAATGGCGCGATGACAAGCATCGTCTTATCTACCAAGATATCGTGCGGATCGAAGCGCAGTGCGCCGACGGATTCGGCGAGGCGACGAGCAACTATTCCGAGCAAGAGCGTTAGGAGGTCCCCGTGATCTGGTTTACCAGCGATACTCACTTTGGACACGAGAACATGCTACGGCTTAGCGATAGGCCTTGGTCGACTGTTGCGCAGATGAACGACGCCATGGTCGCCAAAATTAACAGCAAGGTTGCTGTGGACGACGAGCTCTACTTTTTGGGTGACTTTAGCTTTAAGATGACGGTCCAAGAGGCCTACGAACTGCGCAAAAGCATCGTATGCAAGCTCGTCCACCTGCTGCCCGGCAACCACGACAAAGACTGGACGCAGCCTGCGGTGGCGGATGCCTTTATCGTCGAGCCGTCCATTTGCGTGCTCAAGATCGACCGCCAAAAAATCGTGCTGAGCCACTATCCCATGGCCGACTGGCAGGGCATGTCGCACGGCAGTTGGCATCTGCACGGGCATATCCACAGCGGCGGTTGCACGTATAACGAGTTCAATCGCAGGCAGGGGCTGCTGCGCTATGACGTGGGCGTGGACGCTAACAGCTACGCTCCCGTGAGCCTGGAGGAACTCAGGTCGTGGTTTGCGCAGGTAGACGAGCCGACGTGTTGCGTTAAATGGCCGTGGTGGGTCAACGCCACGGGCGACGAGCAGATCGAGCGCGATCTCGAAGCCTATAAGAGGGAAGTGGTGATCCGATGACGGTCTATGTGACGGGCGACATTCACGGTGGACTCGACATGCAAAAGCTGCGCGACTGGGATCTTGGGGATAGTCTGACGAGTGATGACTATCTCATCGTCGCCGGCGACTTTGGCTTTCCGTGGGATTTCTCTGCCGAGGAATGTGCCGACATCGCCTGGCTGGAATCGCGTCCCTATACCGTGCTGTTTGTCGACGGCAACCACGAGCGCTTCGACCACTGGGCGGAGCGCCCCATGGAGCTTTGGCATGGCGGGCTGACGCAGCGTCTATCGGACACCTCGCCCATCCGGCGCCTGACGCGCGGCGAGGTTTTTGAGCTCGACGGCTCAACGGTCTTTACCATGGGCGGCGCCACGAGCGTGGATAAGGAATACCGCATTCCCTATTCCAGCTGGTGGCCGCAGGAGCTTCCGGACGAGCGCAACTTTGAGGAGGCGCGGGCAAAGCTCGACAGCGTGGGCTGGAAGGTCGACTACGTGATCACCCACACCTGCTCCACGCGCATGCTTTCGCTCACGCTTTATCCGGCACCCGGCTGGAATTACCCCGCCGTTGATCGGCTTACGGCATTTTTCGATGAGCTGGAAGACCGCTTGGATTACAAGCGCTGGTACTACGGGCATTTTCATCGGGATGCCAACCCTGCCGAGCGCCATACCGTGCTCTACGACTGCATCGTTCGCTTGGGTGACGAACTCCAGCCCTGGGACGTTGCGTAGGGGCAGGATGGCTGGCTACTCGACCGTTACAGTGATGTTCTCCCGGTGCGCCCGGATAACATCCCAGCTAAAGTGCTCGGCCAGCTGCTCGGCAGAGCGCGGTGTGGTGTCCGGTGCGATGCCCGTTTGCCCAGCGAGCCATCCCAGCAGTGCCTCGGGCGTGCCAAAGCGGGCGCGTAGTTCGCCCAGGTCCAGATCGCGGTCGCGCTTGGAAAGGCGGCGGCCGTCCGGCGACATGAGCAGCGGAATATGTGCGTAGTGCGGCGTGGGAAGACCCAGCAGATGCTGCAGGTAGATTTGGCGGGGCGTGGAGCCCAGCAGGTCGCATCCGCGCACGACCTCGGTGACGCCCATGGCGGCGTCATCGACCACCACGGCTAGCTGATAGGCGAACACGCCGTCGCTGCGGCGCACCAAAAAGTCGCCGCACTCGGTGGCGAGCGCCTCGCATTGAGCCCCGTACGTGCGGTCTACAAATTCGATCACATCGTCTGCGAGGTCATCTACGGCGGGCACGCGCAGACGCGTGGCCGGGGCGCGCAGGGCACTGCGGCGGGCGACCTCTTCGGCCGAAAGCCCTCGGCAGGAGCCGCGGTAGATGGGCGTGCCGTCGCTGGCGTGCGGCGCGCTTGCGGCGTGGAGTTCGGCGCGCGTGCAAAAGCAGGGATAGGTGAGGCCGGCGTCTTGCAGCTGGTGCAGGGCGCTCTCGTACAGATCCAGGCGATCGTGCTGGTAGCAGGGGCCTTCGTCCCACTCGAGTCCTAGCCATGCCAGGTCGTCGATCAGTTGGGCGGCAAGCTCGGGGCGCTTGCAGCGGTCGTCCAGGTCCTCGATGCGCAGCACGATGCTGCCGCCCTGGCTGCGGGCCGAAAGCCACGCGCACAGGCAACTGAACACGTTGCCCAGGTGCATGCGGCCCGAGGGCGACGGGGCAAAGCGGCCCATGACGGGCGCGGGGGCGAGCTTGCTGTTGGGCGCCGTCGACGCGCCCGCGGCGGGCGTTGCTATGTTGCGTGCTTTGATATCCATGCGGACGAGTATAGCGCGGGGCGCGATGGGGAGGCGTCACTGTGGTCCGCAAGTTGCCGAGGCCGCGCGTTGTGCGCGGCGGGCACCGACTCAACGTCTCGATTGCCGCACGCAAGCTCAGCCCCTTCAACCCCTCAAACGACAGAAACCCCGGCAGCTCTTCGCAACTGCCGGGGTTTCCGCGGAAAAGGGGGACATGATCCTCGAGCGAACGGGAAAGGGGCAACCGTTTTCGCTCAACTGCTTTATGCCCCTTGCTCGCCGACTCAATCAGCGCGTGCTGCAGCAACACAAAGCCACTACACCTGTGACGGAGCTGTGAAGTGGTATCTATCGTTGGTGCAGGCCATGCCAAAGAGTGTCCCTAATGACTAGTCATTTAAGAACGTCCCCAATGACTAGCTGAGAACGTCCCCAATGACTAGCTGCTGGCGGCGGGCGTGACTTTCGTCCCGCTTGGCGCTCCGGTCGCCTAGATAGTCGTCATGTGCGCCCGCAAACGTGGGACAATGGCGCTGTTGGTTTTACAGACAAAGGATGTGCCTATGAACGCTCCCGTTGCCAGTACTTGTCGGCAGCGCTGCCTGTTTGCGCGATTCGCTTCCATTTGCGCGCTCGTCGCGTGCGCGTTGCTACTGTTGCCTGCCGTTGCGCGCGCCGACGGCTATTCCATGACCCAAACCTATATCGGTGCCACGGTTGAGGCCGATGGATCGCTGACCGTTGCCGAGGGACGCCAGTTCGATTTCGACGACGACATCAACGGCGTATATTGGGATATCAATACGGGCACCAATCAGCAGGGCGGCGCGGCGGGCGTCGATGTGCTGAGCGTCGAGGAAGACGACACCGCGTTTAGCAGAGTTGACTATGCAAACAAAGGCGACAGCGGCGTCTATACGGTTGAGCAGTCCGACGACGGCGTAAAGATCAAGGTATTCAGCCCTCACGAGAGCGGCGACAGCGCGATCTTTTACGTGAGCTACACCATGACCGGCGCGGTCATGAACTGGTCCGATACCGCCGAGCTCTACTGGAAATTTGTGGGTGACGGCTGGTCTGCGGACTCCGACGATGTCGAGATGGAAGTGTACTTCGCAAATGCCGCTGCCGGGACGGCAGCCGTCAAGGGCGATAACTTCCGCGCATGGGGCCACGGCCCGCTGACGGGCGACGTGTCGCTCGACACGGACGAACCCATGGTCACCTATACCATTCCCTGCGTGCGTCAGGGCGAATTCGCCGAGGCGCGCATCGCCTTCCCCAGCGATTGGGTGCCTTGGCTTTCCGCTTCGAGCGAGGAGCGCATGCCGACAATCCTGAGCGAGGAGAAGGCATGGGCCGACGAGGCTAACGCCCGCCGCGCTCACGCTCGCATGATTGCCAACGTGCTTGCCGTGGTGAGTGTTGTCGCGGCGGCGACCTTTACCGGCGTCATCGTCGTGCTCAAGTTGCGCCGCCGCAAGCCAAGGCCGCTCTTCCAAGACGAATACTTCCGCGACGTGCCCTCCGCCGACCATCCCGCTGTGCTCTCGGCCCTTATGAGCTGGAACGAGGTGCCCGACCAGGCTTATATCGCCACGCTTATGAAGCTCACCGACGATCGCGTGATCAAGCTCGAGGAAGCGAGCGTGACTAAGGCTAAGAAGGGCCTGCTGGGGCGCGAGAAAGAGGAGCAGACCTACCGCGTGACGGTGAGCGATGCAGGCTGGAAGCTGGCCAAGGGCATAGACCGCACGGTGCTTAAGGTATTCTTCGCCGGTGTTAAGCCCGACGAAAACGGCGACCGCTCGCGCACGTTCGACGAGCTGCAGCACTACGTCAAGCAGCACGCTACGCCCGTGGGCGACAAGCTCGAGGACTATCAGAACACCGTTAAGGGCAAGCTGGCCGATAGCGAGTACGTTGCCTCGGACGGCATTGTCGCAATGGTGTTTTGTCTGGTTCTTGGTATCCTGATCGCCTTTGTTCCCGTGGGATCCATCTTCTTTACCGACGGCGCACAGGCGAACATTATCGCCGCGGTTATCTCGGTGCCGATTGTGCTGGTGGGTATTGGCGTGGGCCTTACGTTCCGCCGCTTTACGCCGGAGGGCGCCGAGGTGGCGGCTCGATGCAAGGCGCTTAAGCATTGGCTCGAGGACTTCACGCGCCTAAAGGAAGCCGTCCCCGGCGATCTGGTCCTGTGGAATAAACTTCTGGTGATGGGTGCGGCGCTGGGCGTTTCGAAGGAAGTCCTGCGTCAGCTTGCCGAGGCCGTACCGCCTGAGGTGCGCGAGGCCGACGGTTTCTACGACAATTATCCCTGCTACTGGTGGTACTACCATCATTACGGCAACGAGTCGCCGATGGATTCATTCGATGGCGTGTATCACGAGAGCATCCGTGAGCTCGCGTCGAGCTCGGACAGCTCGGGTGGCGGCGGAGGCGGTGGCTTCTCGGGCGGCGGCGGAGGCGGCGGCGTCGGCGGAGGCGGCGGCGGAACGTTCTAACGGTCGTAAGCTATGGGATGGGCTTTTCTCGACAGCCGTCGGGGAAAGCCCATCCCCTTTTTATGTGCCAAAATGCGCCGATCCTCCCGCTTTTGCCCGTAGTCCCCTCCATCGGAAGGGGCAGTGGGCAAAAAATGGCAAATATGAGTACTGTTGCCGAAATGGTTGCATTAATTTGCGCTTAATTACCGGCCCCTAATGAGAGTATTTCTCGTTAGGGGCCACTTTTATTGAACATTCGAGGAAATACGTTAGCTCGCCCGGCTGACCGCCGTGTCTAAAAGCCTCAAAATGCCCCAAATCGCTGCTACTAAAAAGGTAACAGTACTCATATTTGATGTTTTTTGCCCACGGCTATTTGCAGACTCCCTAGGCTACTCATTGGGGACAGACTTAAATGACCAGTCGTTGGGGATCAGTCATTGGGGATAGACTTAAATGACTAGGTATGGTTGCTGGGCCTAGACGGTTAGGTCCAGCTCGTAGAGGAAGCTTTCGCGCGGCATGGCGTGGCGGCGTTCCTCGCGGTTGGCGCGGTGCGTGGCCGCGCGCTTAAAGCCGTGCAGCTCGTAAAACTTCCAAGAGCAGTTGGAGTCGGTGTACAGGTGCGCCCTTGTCGCCCCGCGCGAGGAAAGGTACGAGACCGCGGCATCGAGCAACACCGAGCCAACGCCCAGGCCGTGGACATCTCGATCAACGGCAAGCAGCGTGACCTCGTTGTCGTGCGGCAACGGGCTGCTCTCGAGCAGGCGGTTGTTGGTTCGGATGGTTGCGCGCACAAATGAGAGGTACTCGGCGCAGACATCGGGCTCCAGCTCGCGCATCTGCGATAGCAGCGCGCGTTCGGTATCCATCCAATGTTCCTTGACGGTGGCGCCGGAGCTCTGTCCCGCACGCGCGAGCGCAATGCCACGCGCCTGACCGTCGATTACGGCAACCTGCGAAAACGTCGAGGACGAAAGGCAGTAGGCAAGGTCGCACGCGGCCTCGAGGCGGTTGTACTCATCGTTATCCGAATTGTTGTGCCAAAGCTGCTGCAGAATCAGCGCGATGGCGTCGAAGTCTTCGGTATCAAACGGTCGGTAGAGAACCCGCGAGACCATGGTGCCTCTTTCTTTTGCGGATGCATATCGAGCACAGTTCTACCACGCTATTGGCATCTAATTATGGTGCCCCTGTGTTCCATGAACTCACCGTGCCCGATGCCGTGTCCATCCCCTCCGCTCGCAAACTTTTTCTGCACAGCCGTGCGTTGCGGGGTGCATCGATGCGCTCGATGCGCTACATTAAATCAGTATTTTCAATGCCGCTGCGCGAGCGCTGCAGATCGACGTATCACCGACTCACAGAGCACGGCGGCGTACCAGACAGGAGGACTGCATGGGATCTGATGTGAAGATCGCACGCGCGTTGATCTCGGTTACCGATAAGACGGGCGTCGTCGATTTCGCACGGACGCTGGTTGACGACTTTGGCGTCGAGATCATCTCTACGGGCGGCACGGCTCGTGCCATCGAGGACGCGGGCGTTCCCGTAACCCCCATCGAGGAGTTTACGGGCTATCCCGAGATGATGGACGGCCGCGTCAAGACGCTGCATCCCAAGGTTCACGGCGCGCTGCTTGCCCGTCGCGATTCCGAGCAGCACATGCAGGAAGCCGCTCAGCACGGCATTAAGCTGATCGACCTGGTCGTCGTCAACCTGTACGAGTTCGAGAAGACCGTTGCCAACCCCGAGGTCACCTTTGCGGATGCCATCGAGCACATCGACATCGGTGGCCCCTCCATGCTGCGCTCTGCCGCCAAGAACGCCGCGAGCGTTACCGTCATCTCCGACCCGGCCGACTACGACGCCGTCCTTGCCGAGATGCGCGAGACCGGCGGTTGCACCACGCTTTCCACCCGTCGTCGCCTGCAGGTGAAGGTCTACCAGACTACCGCCGCCTACGACACGGCTATCTCCCGTTGGCTCGCCGCCCAGGCAAGCGACGTGGCGGACACCTCTGCCAAGCTCGAGATCTCGCTGGAGAAGGTCGACGACCTGCGCTACGGCGAGAACCCGCAGCAGAAGGCCACGGTCTATCGCTTTGCCGAGGGCTGCGAGAACACCGCGAGCTCTCAGTTCCCGCTTGTGGGCTCCGAGCAGATCCAGGGCAAGCCGCTCAGCTACAACAACTATCTGGACGCCGATGCCGCCTGGAACCTGGTCCGAGAGTTCGACGAGCCGGCCTGCGTGATCCTCAAGCATCAGAACCCCTGCGGCTCCGCCGTTGCCGAGGACATCACGGCTGCCTACGACCGCGCCTTCGCCTGCGATCCCAAGAGCGCCTTCGGTGGCATCATCGCCTGCAACCGCGAGGTACCCTATGAGCTGGTTGAGCATTTCGCCGACCAGAACAAGCAGTTCGTCGAGGTTATCATCGCCCCGAGCTACACTGCCGAGGCGCTCGAGCGCATGGCCAAGCGCCCCAACCTGCGCGTGCTGGCGACCGGCGGCGTGGACCACGGCGCCCAGGTGGAGCTGCGCTCCATCGACGGCGGCATGCTGGTGCAGGAGGTCGACCACGTGACCGAGGATCCCGCGACCTTTACGTTCCCCACCGACCGCAAGCCCACCGACGCCGAGATGGCCGAGCTCGAGTTTGCCTGGAAGGTCTGCAAGGGCGTCAAGTCCAACGCCATCCTGGTCTCTAAGGGCAAGGCCGGCATTGGCATGGGCCCCGGCCAGCCCAACCGCGTGGATTCCGCGTTGCTGGCCTGCGAGCGTGCCGAGGACTTCTGCGAGCGCGAGGGCGTGGAGAAGGGCGGCTTTGCTTGCGCAAGCGACGCGTTCTTCCCGTTCCGCGACAACGTCGACGTGCTTGCCGCGCACGGCGTGACCTGCATCATTCAGCCCGGCGGCTCCAAGCGCGACGACGAGAGCATCCAGGCCTGCAATGAGCACAATATTGCTATGGTCTTCACGGGCGCCCGCCACTTTAGGCACTAAGTTTCGCCCTGGGACAAAATAATCTCTGCAAAAGACGGCCGCTCCGTTTGGAGGGCCGTCTTTTTGGTATAAGAGGACGGAATGACTAACACGAAAGGTATGACCATGCCCCAGATTGATGATGCCGAGCTGTTTGGCAATGCCGAGGATCAGCGTGCGTACGAGGACTTTTGCGCCAATCAGGAGGCGGTCGAGAAGTTCACGCTCGACAAGCCCGCGCTTGTCTGCCGTTGGCGCATGTCCAACAAAAAGGTGCCCATGCTCAACCGTCACATCCGTGCGCTGTCCGAGCGTCTGGTGCAGGGCGAACCGCTTACCCATAACATGCTCAGCTGGGCCAAACAGCACGTTGAGTGGTCGCTTGCCGAGGGCGATTACACCGCGCACGACGGCGTGCTTATGCTGGTGATCGACATCAACGGCAACGCCGCCATGACGGTGGGGGAGTACGAGCCGCTGGCCGACACGTCGGCCAAGGCGCTGCGCGCCCGCTCCGCCGAGGCCCGCTCCGAGGCCGACGAAACCGGCGTGGCGCCCGAGCTGCTTGCTGCCGTCGACGACGGCGAGCTTGCCTTTGTGGCGCCGGCGGACGAGTGCCTGTGCGGCACGGCGACGCTCATTGAGCAGCTGGCCCAGACCAAGGGCATCCCGGTCACGCGCGTGGACATCCCCGCACAGCTCAAGGGTGCGCTGTTCCTGGTGAGTGACGAGCACGGCGTGGTTCCCGCCGCCGAGACGGACGCCGCCGAGGCCGACGCCGCCACGGTCGCTTTCTTCGCCGACGGCTACGAAAAGCTTCGTGCCCGCCGCTCCTAACCTCAAGGCGGGGTGGGCTTACTGAAGCGAGCGAGCGCGTTCGATGGCGTAGGCGAGCGACAGCTGCTCCATCTCCGGGGCGCATTTGTAGCTCAGCCCGGTGAGAGCTGTCACCTTGTCGAGGCGATATCGAATCGTGTTCGGGTGCTGGCTAGTCTGCTTGGCGGTTTGCTCGATACGTCGGTCGTTCTCGATGAATGCGGCGAGCGTGGATTCCAGTTCGCTGCCATGCTCACTGTCGTGCTCGCGTATCGGCGAGAGAATCGCCTCCGAGAACGATCGCATCTCCGGGGTTTCCGCAAAAGGCATCACGGTTCTCAGGATGCCGAGCTGCGCATAGCGGACGGGCCTCTCGGCTCGTTGACAAGATAGGCGCTGTGCATAAATCGCCTGCGAGATCGCCTGCGCCACCGCCTCGTCTCCAAACAGAATATCGCTGATGCCGAGCCCTTCCGCTCCGCCATCGATGCCGCTAGCCTCGATGAGCTCTGTGAGCGCCTGCACGATTCGCTCCACATCGAGCGTCTGCTCCGAGTCGCTTGTCGCTACGAATAGCAAACCTCCGTCATAGGGTGCCAGCATGTTGTGGCATCCGGCGAGGGTCGATTTTGCACAGAGACGTTCGATTTGCAAAAACGTACGCGGGTCGAGGGGCTCTGCAAACGATGCGAACAGGGCGACCGCTTCGTCCAGAAATGACGGGTTGAGGCCTCGGATGCGTCGGCAGATGGACTCGGGCGATACGTCTGTCCTCAGGGCATCGATCTCGCGCTGTGCGAAGTCGATGGACGCGAGCTGCTCGATATGCCGTTTGACCTCATAGATGACGCTGTCAAAGAACAGTGAGTCGTCGGTCGTGAGAAAGACCGGGTAGTGCCGCGCGTTGGCGTAACGGATGGCTTGGTCGGGAATCGGGATGTGCAGGACGTTTTTGACGATGAGACCGCTCGTCCCCTTGGCGACGAGGTATTTCACGGCTTCAGTGATGAGGTACGGGTCATCCTTCGCATAGAGGAAAGTGCTGAGGACGATCTCGTCTGAGGTGAAGTTGACGCGCTGGTACTTGTTCTTGAGGCCGGGCATGAGTTCATAATCGAGGATCCCGACGCCAGAGACGGCATGCGAGACGCCATCGCTGCCGGCGATTAGGCGGACCGACCCCTCATATTCCCGTGAGAAGTCCGAGACGGTGTATAGCATCAACATCACCTTGTGAATTAGCACAATAAGTACCGATATAAATAGGATAATCGCACATCTGCAAGCCGTTGATGCGAGAAATAGTTCAAATATCTGCTGATAGAACAAAAAATCAGATCGAAAATCGTTGTAGATTCCGATAAGAAATGATCCTTGGCGGCATCGTTACTAAACCGTACAGTGAAGCAACGTAAAGCTTTCGCTGAAAGGAGCGATGATGGGGCAGATGGTGGTGCTTTCGGCCGAGGAAGTTTCCAAGGTGCTGACGATTGAGGATGCAATCGCTGCCGTGGAGGAGGCATATCGCCAGAAGGCAACGGGCAAGGGCGTTGCGTGGCCGATGGTATATGAGCAGTTCGAACCCGGCGTGGCCGATATGGATATCCGCTCGGGCGAGTTGGCGGGAAGCGGCCTCTTCGGTCTCAAGCTCACTGCTTGGTTCTCTCAGAATCCTAAAAAGGGGTTGCCCGAGATCTTTGGCACCACGCTGCTGTGCGACAACGCGACGGGCGAGCCGTTGGCGCTGCTCAATGCCTCCGCCGTCACTGGACTTCGCACCGGTGCCGCCGCTGCGCTCGGCGCCAAGTGGCTGGCTCGGGCGGATGCGTCCAAACTGCTTGTTGCGGGTGCCGGCCATATGAGCACCTATATGGTGGCGGGCGTGCTCGCCGCCTGTCCCAAAGTGAGCGAGGTCAAGGTGTGGGAGCCGGTTTCCGATGCCGCGCCCGAGGCCCGCGTCGAGCGCATGCGAGACGAGGTCGCCCATATCTTGGGCGTCTGCGAGCATGCTCGCGAGGCATCCGCCTATTCCATCGAGGCGACGGCCGACGGCCAAGGTGCCGCGGCAGAGGCCGACATCATCGTGACGATCACGCCGGCTACCAAGCCCATCATCCCCGATGCATGGGTGCGCCCCGGTACGCATATCTCCTGCGTTGGTGCCGACATGCCCGGCAAGCAGGAGCTCGCCTCGGCGCTTGTCGCCCGTGCCGCTGTTTACGTCGACGACCGCGAGCAATCGGTCGCGTCCGGCGAGCTGGAGATTCCGGTTGCCGAGGGTGCCATCACGCCCGAGGACATCAAAGCGGAGCTCGGCGAAGTCATCGCCGGCACGGCTACGGGGCGTTCGGATGACGAGCAGGTGACGGTGTTCGATACGTCGGGCATCGCCGTTCAGGACCTTTCGGCATCGAAAATTGCCTACGACCGCGCCGTTGAGGCGGGGCTGGGCATCGCGGTGGAATTGTAAGAAAGTCAAGGAAAGGAAACGACAATGCAGATCAAGGATTTCGCCGTCGAGCAGTGGATGAACGAGTGGGAGACCAAGTGCACCCACAACGTTGCGGAGACGTGCGTTTACTCCCTCACGCTCGACCAGCTGTTCGAGCTTACGAACACCGACAAGAAGGCGTGGCTCGATAGCCTGTGCTCGCGCCGATTCACCTACGGAGATATCGAGGGGCAGCCCGGCTTCCTCGAGGGGGTCGCGCGTCTCTATAAGACGGTTGAGCCCGGGCATATCGTGCCCACGCACGGCGCGACCGGTGCCAACTCCCTGGTTATTTCCACGCTCGTCGAACCGGGCGATCATGTAGTCTCCGTCAAGCCCACCTACCAGCAGCTTTACTCGATTCCCGAGATGTGCGGTGCGAAGGTCGATATTCTTCAGCTCGATCGCAAGAACGGCTACCACGTCGACGTCGACGCGCTCGATGCTCTGGTGACTGACGATACCAAGCTCATCTGCATCAATAATCCGGACAACCCCACGGGCGCCCTGCTCGACACCGATACGCTCAAGGCGATTGTCCAGGTCGCACGCAAACACGACGCGTGGGTGCTCTGCGACGAGGTCTACCGTCTGCTTACTCAGACGGATGAGTACTCCGAGTCCGTGATCGACCTATACGACAAGGCCATCGTCACCGCATCCATGTCCAAGGTCTGGTCGTTCGCCGGCCTGCGTCTGGGCTGGGCGGTCACCAAGAGCCCGGAGCTCCGTCGCGCGCTGCTTTCGCATCGCGACTACAACCTGATTTCCGCCGGCATATTCAGCGAGTCGGTGGCGGAGCTGATTCTGGGCAACGCTTCCGTGATCCTTGAGCGCAGCCGTCGCATCGTCCGTCAGAACCTTGCTGTTCTGGAGAAGTGGGTCGAGAGCGAGCCGCACCTGTCGTTCGTCAAGCCCGAAGCGGGTACCACCGCGCTCGTGTATTACGACTACGACATCGACTCCAGGACGTTCTGCATCGACATGATTAAGAAGTCCGGCGCGCTCGTCACCCCGGGCGATTGCTTCGAGGAACCCAAGAGCATGCGCATCGGCTATGCATACTCCGACAACACCGATGACCTGCAGAAGGGCCTGGATGCCATTTCGGCGTACATGCGTACGCTCGAGTAGAGGCTCGAGGCCGAAGTGATGGGGCCGCCGGCTCAGGCCCGAGGGCCCCTATTTTCTCTCAAGGCTACCGAACACTTTTGTCATATTAGGTGCCCACGGGGTCGTATCGCTGCGACGCCGTGGGCATAATGGTGTGGAAGGTGCAAGTTGCGCGAAACGGGAGGACACATGGCGCTGATCTATATCGTTGAGGACGACGAGCCCATTCGTCGCGAGCTTGCTGACATCCTTGCTCGTGCCGGTTTTGAGGTCGAGGCCTGCGAATCGTTCGAGCACGTCTCGCACGATATTCTCGCTGCTGCTCCCGACCTGGTGCTACTCGACCTCACACTCCCCGTCAAAGACGGCCAGCATATCTGCCACGAAGTCCGTCGCGAATCCGAGGTCCCCATCATCGTCCTCACGTCGCGCACGACCGAGATCGACGAGGTCATGGCCATGACGCTCGGCGCGGACGACTTTGTCCCCAAGCCCTACAGCGCCCGCGTGCTTGTGGCGCGCATTAACGCGCTGCTGCGACGCACCGCGGCTGCCGGCGAGCGCAGCACGGTCGTCCACAAGGGGCTGGAACTCGACCTCGACCGCTCCTCGGTCACCAACACGGCAACCGGCGACAGCACCGAGCTCACTAAAAACGAGCTGCGCATCCTCTCTTTGCTCCTGAGCCGCGCGGGCAAGATTGTCTCGCGCTCGGCCATCATGCAGCACCTGTGGGACTCCGATGCCTTCGTGGACGACAACACGCTCACCGTCAACATCAACCGCCTGCGCACTACGCTCGAAAAAATCGGCGTCAAGGGGTATCTGACCACGCACCGCGGCCAGGGCTATTCAGTCTAGGTGCCGATCATGTCGTTTGCCAAGTTTTTTAAAGATGCGCTGCTTTCCGTCGCCGTGTGGACGTGCGGCGTGCTGCTGAGCTGCTTTGTGCTGGCGGTCGCCGGAGCCCCGGCATCTATCGTGGTCGTGGCGGTCGGCGTGTCCTTTATCTTTGGCATCCTGGGCATCGTGATCGAGTACGCGCGCCGTCGTCGTTTTTTGCACCAGCTGGAGCGCGCCGCTGAGGAGCTGGAGAGCCCCGCATGGGTGCAGGAGATGGTGCAGTGTCCGACCTATGCCGAGGGCGAGCTCGAGTACGAAGTCCTGCGCCGCGTGGGCAAGGCGGCTTGCGATGAGGTAGCGGAAGGGCGACGTCAAACCGACGACTATCGCGACTATATCGAGAGCTGGGTCCACGAGGCCAAACTGCCCCTGGCTGCAGCCCATCTGATTTTGGAAAACCTGGACGGCAGCGAAGACGACCTGTCGCGCGTGGACGATTTGGGCCGCGAGTTGGCTCGCGTGGAGCGCTATATCGACCAGGCGCTGTACTACGCGCGCTCGGAAGTCGTGGAGCGCGATTACCTGATTCGACGTTGGAACCTCAAGGCCCTGGTGACGGGTGCGATCAAGGCCAATGCGCGTGAGCTCATCGCGGCACACGTGGCGCCGGTGTGCGAGAACCTCGACTTTGAGGTGTTTACCGACGAAAAGTGGCTGGAGTTCATCTTGGGCCAGCTCATCCAGAACAGCATTAAATACGCGCGTGAGGATGGTGCGAAGATCACGTTTTCGGGCGCGTTGTTGGACGAGGGCCTGGCGAGCGAGCGCATTGAGCTCACCGTTGCCGATAACGGCTGCGGCGTGTGTGCGGCAGACCTGCCACGCGTGTTCGAGAAGGGCTTTACCGGCGACAACGGCCGCACCACCAAGCGCGCAACGGGCATTGGCCTCTACCTGGTGGCGCGCCTGTGCTCCAAGATGGGCATCGACGTCACCGCGGCATCCGACCCCGGCGAAGGCTTTGTCGTAACGTTCGCCTTTTCGACCAACAAGTTCCAATACTTTGAGTAACGCATGCGGCAGACGTCCGCCCAAACAAAAACGTGCAGCCCAAACAAAACGTGCCGCCCCAACCGGGGCGGCACGCCATCTTTTATCAGCTAACTCGTTGAAGTATGGTGACGAAGGCGCAAGGCCGGGAGGGGTTGTCTAAGCCGACATCCCGCAGCCGCGAAGCGGCGAGGACGTCGGCGTGATAACCCCGCAGGCCTTGCGCCGACGGGAAGGAACCTACTTCACGACCAAAATGTCGCAGTCCGTATTGCGCAGCAGGAACGTCGAAATCGAGCCCAGTAGCGCGTACTTAATTGAGGACAGGCCGCGGGCGCCGCAGAGCACCAGATCGGGCTTGACCACGTCGAGCATCTCATCCTTGAGCGTCTCGCGAATGCGGCCGGTACGAATCATGACCTCGACCTCGGGAATGTTGGGATTGGCCTTGGCCTCCTCGAGCTGCTTGGCGATGGAGTTGTTAAAGGCCTCTTCCAAGCCGTTGACCAGGTCGACCGGATAGGAACCGGCGCTCTCGAGCGCGGTGGAGTCGATGACGTGGCCGATGATCAACTTAGCGCCGTTGTTCGCGGCGACCTTGATGGCGCGTGCGAGCACAAAATCCTGCTGCTCAGTACCGTCGAGTGAAACAAATACCTTGGTGTAGCCCTCGTTCATGGTTTCCTCCTTGGTCTATCGCACGGGCGCGGGGCTCGTGCGTCGGGCGGGCGCGGGCGCGTTGGCCGCCGGACACTTTATCTTGTTGCAGTTATACCCAAGGATTTCGGTTTGACCGCTCGCAATTCTGTGAAAGGGCGAGTTTTTTGGTAAGGGTAGGCGCGGTCGCACCGCCAACGGTTGATAATGGGACATCGCCCGCATCGTCCGCAGAACATCTACCGGCGGGTGTCTAACGAGGGGGTCCCTTTGGATATTATCGAGCTTCTAAAATCTGCCTTCATGGGCCTGGTCGAGGGCATCACCGAATGGCTGCCCGTTTCGTCGACGGGTCACATGATCTTGGTGGACGAGTTCGTCAAGATGAACGTGAGCGAGACGTTCTGGAATATGTTTCTGGTCGTGATTCAGCTCGGCGCCATTCTGGCCGTCTGTGTGCTGTTCTTCCATGAGCTCAATCCGTTCTCGCCCAGCAAGGGCAAGGAGGGCCGTCGCGACACCTGGGTGCTGTGGGGCAAGATTGTGCTCGGCTGCATTCCTGCGGCGGCGATCGGCCTGCCGCTCAACGACTGGATGGAGGAGCATTTCTACAATGCTCCCGTCGTGGCGCTGGCGCTCATTGTGTACGGCGTGCTGTTTATCGTGATCGAGAACTGGCGCGCGAGCAAGCGCGAGGAAATGGCCGTTGCCGGTTCGTTTGGTTCGCGTGCTGTGGTGTCGGGTGGACGTCCTGCCGGTGCGCACTTTGCGGCGTCCGCCGCGGCTACCGCCGGGGATGAGGACGATGACGATAACCTGGACTTTGGCTCCATCGCCACGCTCGAGGACCTGAGCTGGAAGACTGCGCTGGGTATCGGCTGCTTCCAGGTGCTTTCGCTGGTGCCTGGTACGTCTCGTTCCGGTTCTACCATCATCGGTGGCCTGCTTTTGGGCTGCACGCGTTCGGTGGCGTCTAAGTTCACGTTCTTCCTGGCTATTCCCGTTATGTTTGGCGCAAGTGCGCTCAAGCTGGTCAAGTACTTCATCAAGGGCGGCACGTTCGGCACCAACGAGATCGCCATCTTGGGCGTGGGCTGCGTTGTGGCCTTTGTGGTTTCGCTCATCGCCATCAAGTGGCTCATGGGCTTCGTCCGCCGTCACGACTTCAAGTGCTTCGGCGTCTACCGCATCATCCTGGGCATCGTAGTGCTCGCATACTTTTTTGTTCTGGAGCCTATGCTCGGCCTGTAACTTGGTTGACGCTGCACGGCGACCGGAGCGACAACTTGTCATTCAAAGGGGGCGGCATGACCAAAAGGTCTGTGCCGCCCCCTTTTCATGCCAATTTGTTCGCCCTGGCCGCCGCTCGCTGCTGCTGCCATGACATCGGCGGTTTCGTGATTGTCAATAGATTGGTTCAAAGTAACCTGACACCTTTGCACCAAATTCGCTGGGGTGGGCCTGACGGCGGCGCACGGAGTCGTGGTGTGATTTGCGTCGGTGTCCGCGCGGCTCGGTATACTGATACGGCTCAAACTATGGCGCTGCCCGCAGGCGCGCCGTCCGTCAGATGAGGAGTCGCCCATGACCCAGCCCCTGCCCTGGGAAAAGAACACTGCCGCGCTCGTGTCGCCCGCGCCGGAGCCCGTGCCGCTCGATGCGTACACCGTCCCCGCCGCGCCGGAACCCGAGCTCGTTCCGCTCGACATCTACGACGCCCCGGCTCCGGCGCCCAAGCCCGCCAAGCCGTTCGTCGATATCGATAGCCTGAACCCCGCCCAGCGCGAGGCGGTCCTGACCACCGAGGGCCCGCTGCTGGTCCTTGCCGGCGCCGGCTCGGGCAAGACCCGCGTCCTGACCTTCCGCATCGCACATATGCTTGGCGACCTGGGCGTTAAGCCCTGGCAGGTCCTGGCCATCACGTTTACCAACAAGGCCGCGGCCGAGATGCGCGAGCGTCTGGCAGCACTCATTCCCAGTGGCACCCGCGGCATGTGGGTGTGCACCTTCCACGCCATGTGCGTGCGCATGCTGCGCGAGGACGCCGACCTGCTGGGCTACACCGGTCAGTTCACCATCTATGACGACGATGACTCAAAGCGCATGGTGCGTGACATTATGCAGGCGCTCGGCATTGAGCAAAAGCAGTTCCCCATCAACATGATCCGCAGCAAGATCAGCTCGGCCAAAAACGCCATGATTGGGCCCGAGGACATGCTCAAGAGCGCCGATAGCCCCAACGACAAAAAGGCCGCGCAGGTCTACCTGGAGCTGGAGCGCCGCCTGCGCGCCGCCAACGCGATGGACTTTGACGACCTGCTCGTGCGCGCTCTCGAGCTGCTGCGCACCCGCCCCGAGGTGCTCGATAAGTACCAGGAGCGCTTCCGCTACATTAGCGTCGACGAGTATCAGGACACCAACCACGTCCAATACGAGATCGCCAACCTGTTGGCCGCCAAGTACCAAAACCTTATGGTCGTGGGCGACGACGACCAGTCCATTTATAGCTGGCGTGGCGCCGACATCACCAATATCCTGGACTTTGAGAAGGACTTTAAAAACTGCAAGACTGTCAAGCTGGAGCAGAACTACCGCTCCACGGGTCATATCCTGAGCGCCGCCAACGCCGTGGTGCGTCACAACTCGCAGCGCAAGGACAAGCGCCTGTTTACGGCCGAGGGCGATGGCGAGAAGATCCAGGCTTTCCAGGCGAGCGACGAGCGCGACGAGGGCCGCTGGATTGCCGGCGAGATCGAAAAGCTGCACTCCAAGGGCACGAGTTACGACGACATCGCCGTGTTCTACCGCACCAACGCCCAGTCGCGTATTCTCGAAGATATGTTCCTGCGTGCGGGCGTGCCCTACAAGATCGTGGGTGGCACGCGATTCTTCGATCGTGCCGAGATCCGCGATGTCATGGCCTATCTCAAGATGATCGTGAACCCGGCCGACGAGATGAGCGTCAAGCGCGTCATCAACACGCCGCGCCGCGGCATCGGCTCCACCTCGATCCAAAAGATCGAGCAGCTGGCGCGCGACAACCGCTGCTCGTTCTTCCAAGCCTGCGAGATCGCGTGCGCCGAGACGGGCATGTTTAGCGCCAAGGTCCGCAATGGCCTGTCGAGCTTTGTGTCGCTGGTGCGCGAGGGCCGCCGCATGGACGGCGAGCTCAAGGACGTTGTCGAGATGATTGTCGACAAGACGGGCCTGCTGCAGGCCTTTCGCGCCGAGGGCACCATGGAGGCCGAGAGCCGCGCCGAGAACATCCAGGAATTCCTGGGCGTCGCCGCCGAATTTGAGGAGACGCACGAGGATATCGAGGGTACGCTCGAGAGCTTGGAAGAGCTGCGCGCGGCCGGTGTTGCCGATGTGCCGGCCGGCGCTGAGCCCGAGCCCGTTGTGGTGAGCGCACCTGCGCCTGAGCCGGGACCGTCTGCCCCGGTATCCTCGTTTGAGGCGCTCGTTGGCGCGCGTGATGCCGCAGGTTCCAATCCGCTCGATAGCCTAGCCGCCCCGGCGCTCTCGCCGCAGGATGCCCTGGCCGCCGCCATCGCGGGCAACGCGTATGCCGCGCCGGCGGAGATGCCGGCGGGTGCCGTGCATGCCGACGAGATTGAGCGCACCTACGGTCCGCTCACCTGTAAGGCGCTTCCTGCTCTCATGGAGTGGCTGGCCCTGCGCTCCGACTTGGATTCCCTGGCCGGCGAGACGCATGCCATCACCATGATGACCATCCACTCTGCCAAGGGCCTGGAGTTCCCGGCGGTGTTCGTGGCCGGCATGGAGGAGGGCATCTTCCCGCACGTGCACGACTTTGGCGGCAGCGATGACCCGGGCAAGCTCGAGGAGGAGCGTCGCCTGGCCTACGTCGCCATCACGCGTGCCCGCAAGCGCCTGTTCCTGACCTATGCGGCCACGCGTCGCACCTACGGCTCGACCTCTGCCAACCCGCGCTCGCGCTTCCTCAACGAGATTCCGTTTGAGGATATCGAGTTTAGCGGCATCGGTTCTGCCGGTTTTGAGGGCACGGGCTGGGAGAAGCGCGGCGACCGTCACGGCACCTTTGGATCGGGCATGGGCTCGGATATGTACGGCGGCAAGGTGTTTGGCTCGCATACGCGCTCGACCGGCGGCTCTGGCTCGCGCGGCGGGTCGAGCTTCGACGATTTCTTTGGCGGCAGCAGTTACGGGACCGAGCGCCATCGTGGGGTTTCGCCCGACGCCGGCCGTGTTGCCTCGACCTTTGGATCGGGCGCGCCGCGAGCCAAAAAGCCGTCGTCCAAGGTGTCGCCGACGGTGGAGCGCAAGGTCGATCGCGCTAGCGCGTCGCAGGACTTTGCCGCGGGCGATACCGTGAGTCATAAGACCTTTGGCACGGGTACTGTGATCTCGGTCGCCGGAGACATGATCGAGGTCCAATTCGAAAAAACCGGCCAGACCAAAAAGCTTATGAAAGGTTTTGCACCGATCGTCAAGCTGTCGTAATCCCGGCGGACCTGGGTGGGCGTATAGGGCAACATCGCCTGCTCGGGCAGTCCTGCTCGCACGGAGAGCACATTAAGTGCTCTCCGGCTCGTGCGGAACTCGCGACCGATGTTGCCCTATACGCCCACCCAGGTCCTCAGGTGACGTTGCTTGCGAACGTCGCTCTACTCGTTCGCTTTTTGGTCTGGAGAGCCGGGTGGGCTGATAGAATAATAGATGTGAGTAGGGGCTCCTCCGTTGATGAACGAGGGAGCCCCTTGTTTCGTTTTGGTTGTTGTTGCGACCTAGAGGTGGCTGATGATCAGTTCCATCTTGCCTTCGAGTTCGATCTGGTTCACGGTGCTCGGGGCCAGCAGGTGGCTGCCCTTGTGAACGGGCTCGCCGCACACGGTGCCCTCGCCGTCGATGACCGACAGGCACATGAAGGGCCAGTGCTGCTCCAAGGTCTTGCTGCCGTCGACGCGCACGCGATCGACGGTGTAGCAGGAGTTAGACTCGAGCTCGGTCACGCCATCGACCTCGGGCGCGGTCACCGTGCCGTCGGTCGGAGCCTGAACGTCAAAATCGATGCAATCCAGGCTCTGCTCAATGTGAAGTGGGCGCAGCTTGCCGTCGGTGCCGGGGCGGTCGTAGTCGTACAGGCGATACGTCACGTCGCTCGACTGCTGCGTCTCCAAAATGAGCGTACCGGTTTTGATGGCGTGCACGGTGCCGGAGTCGATTTGGAAGAAGTCGCCCTTGTGAATCGGCAGCACGTTGAGCATCTCGTCCCAGCGGCCGTCCTCGATCATCTGCGCGGCCTCGGCGCGGTCGTGCGCGCGCTGGCCGACGATGATCGTGGCACCGGGCTCGCAATCAAGCACGTACCAGCACTCGGTCTTGCCCAGGCTTCCGTTCTCGTGCTCGGCGGCGTACTCGTCGTTGGGGTGAATCTGGATCGAAAGGTCGTCCTTGGCGTCCAGAATCTTGATGAGCAGCGGGAACTCCTTGCCCTCGCAATTGCCAAAGAGCTCGCGGTGCTCGGCCCACAGCCACGAAAGCGTGTGGCCTGTATACGGGCCCTCCGCAATCTGGCAGTCGCCGTTGGGATGGGCCGAGATGGCCCAGCACTCACCGATGGGACCCTCGGGAATGTCGTAGCCAAACACGGTCTCCAGCTGGCGGCCGCCCCAGATCTTCTCGTGGAAGATTGGCGTGAGTTTAATCAAATCGGACATGTGCATACTCCCATAAGGTTATGCGGGTGCCGCGTAGGACAGCTCAAAACGAGCACCCACCGGATTACAAAACTAGGCCAGCGTTACGTTGTGCAGCTCAAAGCGGTCGCCTACGTTGTGCGAGACAGAATATTCAAACGCGGTGCCGCTATCCAAGAAGCCAATCTGGTTGAGTTCGAGCAGGGGAGAGCCGGGTTTGGTATCCAGGCGCCCAGCCTCTTCTTCAGTTGCCGCGACAGCGCGAATGGTACGGTGGAAACTTGAGATCTTGAGTCCGCACTGCTCGCGGATGAAGCTGTAGATCGATGCGTACAGGTCTTTTTTCTTAAGGCCCGGAATCAGCTCGAGGGGCATGTAGGTGTACTCGATAACGATGGGCTTCTCGTCGACCTGGCGCACGCGCACGATGTGATAGGCAAAGTCGTCCTCGGCAATTCCCAGCTGGGCAGCGACGTCTGCTGGCGGATTGACAATCGAGAAATCGTAGACCACCGAGGTCACCTTCTCCCCGCGGTGCTCATACGAAAAGCCCTGGGAGCGATCGTTCTTGCCCTGGAAAAACGCCTGGCCGGGAAGCCCCGCCGTGTCCTTAACGTAGGTGCCCGATCCGCGCCGGCTGGTAACAAGACCTTCATCGGTAATCTGCTCAATAGCACGTTTGACGGTGATTTTGGAAACGCTATAGATCTCGCAGAACTCAACGACGGTGGGTAGCTTGTCGCCCGGTTTAAGAACGCCGTCCTCGATGCTTCGGCGGATATCCGCAGCTATCGCCTCATATTTGGGAATCATGGAACCTCCTTTCCAGCTTGATTGAGTATAAAAAAAGTATAGTCCACGCCTAAGCATCCCTATTGCGTTTATGAAAAGTTCGAGAAAGATATAATTAAAAAACGCTTCTCTTTATCAACTAGAGCGCTCTAAATGAATATGCATTCGAATAATGTGGTATTGAGCAAATTGATCGGCTCGAAGATGGGGTTGGGCCGTTTTGCCGCCCAGCGAACTGAATCTCATGCGCTGCGTTTCCCCAGATAAAACCTACCAAACAAACCTGTCCCTTTTTGGTAGGTTTTTGCCTTGGGAGCGGTACCATACAGGCAATGTTTAAACGAGAAAGGTGGGCTCCCATGGAACCTAAGCAGTACTACATCGGCATTGACGTCGGCGGCACTTCGGTTAAGGAGGGCCTGTTCGACGAAGACGGTAACCTGCTTGCCAAGGCCAGCGTGCCTACGCCTCCCATCGTTGACGCTGCGGGCTTTGCCGCGGTGACCGAGGCTATCGACCAGGTGGTCGCCAAAGCCCAGATTCCGCGTGCCTTTGTGGCGGGTATTGGCCTGGCCGTTCCGTGTCCCATCCCGGCTTCGGGCGATGCTAAGGTCAAGGCCAACATTGCCATTAACCTGCCCGAGCTTAAGATCGCCATTCAGGAGCACTGCCCCGACGCGGTCGTTAAGTACGAAAACGATGCCAACGCCGCTGCCATGGGCGAGGCCTGGCTCGGCTCTGCCAAGGGCGTGCAGAACGTCGTGATGGTCACCATCGGTACCGGCGTGGGCGGCGGCGTTATCGTTAACGGCGACGTGGTGTCGGGCGTTGTGGGTGCCGGCGGCGAGATTGGCCACATGTGCCTGAACCCGGCTGAGGAGCGCACCTGCGGCTGCGGCGGCCATGGCCACCTGGAGCAGTATTCCAGCGCTACCGGCGTGGTGAGCAACTATCTTGCCGAGTGCGAGAAGGCGGGCGTCGACTCCATCGAGCTCACCGGCCCCTCCGATTCCAAGGACGTGTTCCAGGCCTGTCGCGAGGGTGACAAGCTCGCGCTAGCCGCGGCCGATACCATGGCCGACTATCTCGGCCGCGCTCTGGCGCTTATCGCCAACGTGGTCGACCCCGAGATGTTCCTGATCGGCGGCGGCGCATCCGCCTCGGCCGATGTCTACCTCGACAAGGTCCGCGAGCACTTTAAGCAGTACGCGCTTTCTGCCTCGCGCGAGACGCCCATTAAGGTCGCCTCGCTCGGCAACGACGCCGGCATCATCGGTGCCGCCTACGTAGCCCTGCGCGCCGCCGGCAAATAGCTAGTGCAAGGAGGCCAGGTTACTTTGCACTAACATGGTGCGAAAGGGATAGACTTTGCTCCAACGCCTGCTCCAAATTGTGCCGCGGCCCTTCCGTGCCCAAGGGTTCGCCGCCAGCGTGCTACCATAGCTACGTCCAAGTACACATATCAAGTGGAGGATATCCATGGCAAACGTTCTTGTCTTTGGTCACCAGAACCCCGATAACGACGCCATCATGAGCGCCGTCGTCCTGTCCCAGCTGCTCAACCAGGTTGAGTATGCCGGCAACACCTACGAGGCCTGCGCGCTGGGCCAGCTTCCGGCCGAGTCCGCCAAGCTGCTCGCCGACGCCGGCATTGCCGAGCCCCGCGTGATCGAGTCCGTCGAGGCCGGTCAGCTCGTCGTCCTCACCGACCACAACGAGTCCGCCCAGTCCGTCGCCGGCCTTAAGGACGCCACGGTCTTTGGCGTTGTCGACCATCACCGCATCGGCGACTTCGAGACTGCCGGTCCGCTGCACTACATCTGCCTGCCCTGGGGCTCCAGCTGCACCATCGTCACCAAGCTCGCCGGCGTGCTCGGCGTTGAGCTTTCCGACGTTCAGGCCAAGCTGCTGCTCTCGGCCATGATGACCGACACGCTCATGCTCAAGAGCCCCACCACCACCGATGTCGACCGCGCCGTCGCTGCTAAGCTCGGCGAGCAGGTGGGCGTCGACCCGGTCAAGTTTGGCATGGAGGTCTTCCTCACCCGCCCGTCCGGCTCCTTTACCGCAGCCGAGATGGTCGGCAACGACATCAAGATGTTCGAGCCCGCTGGCAAGAAGCTGCTCATCGGCCAGTACGAGACTGTCGACAAGAGCCGTGCGCTTGGCATGATTGACGAGATCCGCGAGGCCATGCGCGCCTATGCCGCCGAGAAGGGTGCCGACGGCATCGTCCTGTGCATCACCGACATCATGGAGGAGGGCTCGCAGGTCCTGCTCGAGGGTGAGACCGAGGCCGCTCAGAAGGGCCTGGGCATCGCTGACGAGCACGACGGCGTCTGGATGCCGGGCGTCCTTTCCCGCAAGAAGCAGGTCGCTGCTCCCATCATGGCCGCCTGCTAGGTTTTGTTGACCTAACACCGACGACCGGACCGCGGACGCCCCGCGCTCCGGTCGTTTTTTGTGCGCGGGACCGCGTCCCCTATTGGACAGGGGCGCTCGCACCGTTGAGCAAATAATGTTCAACCTGTGGTTCCGCTTTTCGGCCGCGCTTGCGCGTTTGTCGCGCAGGGTAGGCTAGATGCAAGCGTAATACGTTGGAGCGCGGCGCCGCCATTTGGGCGGGCCGTGCTTTTTTAAGACGGGAACCTTCCCGCGAAAGGAGCCGCCCATGGCAGCAACCGAGCAGCTGTTCAACACCCGTGAGCGCAAGCGTTTTGAGCGTCACGACATTTGGGAGCGCATTGCCGAGAACGGCACGATTTCCGCCGCCGTCATGGTGATCGCCGCCATCGCCGCCGTCATCTGTGCCAACACCGATGCCTACGAGGCCATTCACCACTTTTTGGAGACCCCGCTGTATGTGGGTCTGGGCAACCTTACGGCCGGTCTCACCGTTGAGCTTTTCGTCAACGACTTCCTCATGGCGATCTTCTTTTTGCTGGTGGGCATCGAGCTCAAGTACGAGATGACGGTCGGCGAGCTCAAGAATCCGCGTCAGGCCATGCTTCCCATGCTGGCGGCCGTGGGCGGCGTCGTTGTTCCCGCCTGCATCTACCTGATCTTTAACCATGCCGGCGCCCGCAACGGTTGGGCTATCCCCATGGCAACCGATATTGCCTTTGCGCTGGGCGTGCTGTCGCTTTTGGGCAACCGCGTGCCCAACGGCGTGCGCGTGTTCTTCTCGACGCTCGCCATCGCCGACGACCTGATCTCCATCGCCGCCATCGCCATCTTCTACGGTCAGAGCCCCAATCCGTTTTGGTTGGGCGCCGCCGCGCTTGTGACCTGCGCGCTCGTGTGGCTCAACAAGACGCAGCATTACCGCCTTGCCCCGTATTCGGTACTGGGTCTGCTGCTGTGGTTTTGCATGTTCAAGAGCGGCGTACATGCCACGCTTGCTGGCGTCATCCTAGCCTTTACCATCCCGGCCAAGTGCGGCGTCAAACTCGATAGCCTCACCGATTGGTTGGGCGAGTGCCTGCCGTTGCTCGATGACCGCTACGACGACGAGGCGCACATCCTGGGCCAGCACGACTTTACCGTCTCGACCACCAGGGTCGAGCGCGTCATGCACCGCGTGACCCCGCCGCTCATCCGTATGGAGCGTCTGATCTCCACGCCGGTCAACTTTGTGATCCTGCCGATCTTTGCGTTCGTGAACGCACAGGTTCGCCTGGTGGGCGTGGATATGAGCACGTTGCTCACCGACCCGGTGACACTCGGCGTGTACTTTGGCATGCTGCTGGGCAAGCCGATCGGCATCTTTGGCATGACGTTCGCCTTGGTCAAGTTCAAGGCCTGCGAGCTGCCGCGCAACGTCAACTGGCACATGATCGCCGGTGTGGGCATTCTGGGCGGCATCGGCTTTACGATGTCGATCCTTATCAGCGGCCTCGCTTTCCCGACGGCCCAGTTCGAGGTCCTGGCTGCCAAGGCCGCCATCCTTGCCGGTTCGGTCACCGCTGCCGTGCTCGGCATGATCTACATGAGCGTGGTCTGCAAGCACCCCGCGTCCAAAGACGAGTAAAAGCACATACAAGTTTGAAAACGCCGCCTGTGAACATCATCACAAGCGGCGTTTTAGTCATTGGGGACGTTCTTAAATGACTAGGTTTATTCCACGGTGCCGTAGACGGCGCCCCAGCCGTGGGCGGCCAAGGCGGAGTTGAGCTGGTCGCAAAGCGATTGGCGGTCGTAGTAGCCGGGCGGCAAAAGGTTCACGATTTCCATGAGGTCGGGCGCGAGGTCCAAGATCTCGGCCTGCACGATGAGATCCAGGCGGTCGATGGCGTGGCGGTCGTAAAACAGCCCATCGACCAGGCGCTGCAGGTCGCCGAATTCCTCGGCCTGGAACGATCCGTACTCCATAGTGCCTCCTTGGGCGCCCCACGCCGGCATGCGCGGCGATTCGTAATTCATTGCGATGTACTTAATCTATCACGGCTTCATAACGTTGCGGCGGTGGCGGTCTATACTTAGACGAACTGCAACGTACCGCTTCGCGAAAGGTCGCACCCCATGCAGACGATCTACCAGAAGATGGAAACCACCGAACTCGATGCCGCCATCGAGGCGCTCAAAGCCGAGGTCGCCGAGGTCAAGGCCAAGGGCCTGGCGCTCGATATGGCCCGCGGCAAGCCGTCGCCCGCCCAGGTTGACATCTCGCGCCCCATGCTCGATATCCTCAATGCCGATGCCGATCTGCACGACGGCAACGTCGACTGCTCCAACTACGGCTGTTTTGAGGGCATTCCCTCGGCACGCAAGCTGGCGGGGGAGTTCCTGGGTTGCCCCGCCGAGCAGACGCTCGTACTGGGTTCGTCGAGCCTTTTGATCGAGCATGACATCGCCGGCATGTTCTGGCGTTGCGGTTCGTGCGGCAGCGAGCCCTGGGACGCCTACGAGGCCGCGCACGACGGCAAGAAGGTCAAGTTCCTGTGCCCCGTTCCCGGCTACGATCGCCACTTTGGCATCACCGCCGACTTGGGTATCGAGAACGTCCCCGTCGCGATGACCGACAACGGCCCCGACATGGACGAGATCGAGCGCCTGGTTGCCGCTGACGACTCCATTAAGGGTATCTGGTGCGTGCCCAAGTATTCCAACCCCACGGGCATCACCTTTAGCGAGGACACCGTGCGTCGCCTGGTCGAGATGCCCACGGCCGCGCCCGATTTCCGCATCTTCTGGGACAACGCCTACTGCGTGCACGACCTGTACGACGAGACCGACGAGCTCGCCAACATCTTTGACCTCGCTCGCGCGGCGGGCACCGAGGACCGCGTGGTGGCCTTTGCCTCGACGTCCAAGATTACCTTCCCGGGCGCCGGCATCGGCTTTATCGGTGCGAGCCCCGTGGTCATCGCCGAGTTCTCCAAGCGCCTGAAGGCCGGCCTCATCAGCGCCGACAAGCTCAACCAACTGCGTCACGTGCGCTTCCTTCCCACCATCGAGGCGGTCAAGGAGCACATGAAAAAGCACGCCGAGTTCCTGCGTCCGCGCTTTGAGGCCGTCGAGCGCAAACTCACCGAGGGCTTGGGCGACACGGGTTGCGCCACCTGGACGCATCCCCGCGGCGGCTACTTTGTGAGCTTCGATGGCCCCGAGGGCTCGGCCCAGAAGGTCGCCGCGCTTTGCGCCGACTTGGGCGTCAAGCTCACACCGGCCGGTGCTACCTGGCCCTATGGCAAGGACCCGCGCGACACCAACATCCGCATCGCGCCGAGCTATCCCACGGTCGAGGACCTGGAGGCTGCGCTCGATGTGCTGGTGCTGGCCGTTAAGCTTGTCGCTGCCGAGCTTGCGCGTGCCGAGCGCGCCTAACGCGCGGCTTCCCGTACTATCCGCACTTTCGATACGTAAAGGAGCGTATACATGGATTTGGGTATTTCCACCAACCCCACGCCAGAGCTCTACACCATTAAGGTCACCGGCGAGATTGATATTTCTAACGCCGATAGCCTGCGCAATGCCATCGACCTGGCGCTCGAGCAGCCCACTGAGGCCGTTGAGCTCGATTTTGCCCAGGTGAGCTACATCGATTCGACGGGCATTGGCGTGCTCGTGGGCGCCGCGCACCACGCGGTCGACCACGGTAAGCGCTTTAGCTGCACCAATGTGCAGCCTCCGGTGATGCGCGTGGTTCAGCTGTTGGGTGTCGACCAGGAGATTTCGATCACCGCTGCATAATCTTGGCCCCCAAAAGGGCGTGCCGTTTGGCATATGTTTGTGATGCGCTCGGACGTTTTGGCGTCCGGGCGCTATACTTGACCGAATGAATAGACGAGTTCCGGCCGAATGGCGCGGTGCGGGCTCGACTCACATCGAGCCTTGGAGGTATGTGTGTTTGGTATTGGAGAGGGTGAGCTCGCGATCATCGTGGTCTTCGGCTTTTTGCTGTTTGGCCCGGATAAGCTCCCGCAGATGGGCCGCACGATCGGCCGTGCCATCCGTCAGTTCCGCGAGACGCAGGAAAAGATGACGGCCGTTGTTCAGTCCGAGATTATCGATCCGGTAAGCGAGGCCGCGTCGGCGCCGGTCAAGCCCAAGAAGGCCGCTGCGACCGACGACGATTCCGATGCGGACGAGGAGGCCGCCGAGACGGCTGCGCCAGCAAAGAAGGAGACCTTCGCCGAGCGCCGTGCCCGCCTTGCTGCCGAGAAGGCTGCAAGCGAGGGTGCCGCTGAGGGCGAGGCCGCTGCCGAGGAGGCCGAGAGTGCAGAGCCCGCCGCCGCTGTCGAGCCCGAGCCTGCTGCAGAGCCCGAGCCCGAGCCCGAGCCGGCAGAGCCCACGACGGCCGACCTCTACGCCCGTCGTCCCCGCAAGCGCAAAGCCGTCGCCGACCAGCTCGCTCGCGAGCTCGAGGCCGAGGACGACACTGCTGCCGCCGACGCCTCGAAGGGAGGCGATGAGTAATGCCTATCGGACCTGCGCGCATGCCGATCTTCGATCACCTGGGAGAGCTCCGTCGCCGCTTGACCATCGTGGTCGTGTCGGTATTTGCCGCAGCCATCGTGCTGTATTTCGCCACGCCCGTGGTGCTCGACATCCTGGAAGACCCCATCCGCTCCTTTGTGCCGGACGGTAAGTTCTACATCACCACCACGCTCGGCGGCTTTGGCCTGCGCTTCTCGCTGGCCATCAAGATGGCCGTGGTCATGTGCACGCCCATGATCATTTGGCAGATCCTGGCATTTTTCCTGCCGGCGCTGCGTCCCAACGAGCGCAAATGGGTCGTGCCCACGGTGCTCGCCTCGACGGTGCTGTTCTTCCTGGGCGCTATCTTCTGCTACTTCATCATTATCCCGGCAGGCTTTGAGTGGCTCATCGGCGAGACCTCGGCCGTTGCTACGGCGCTGCCCGATCTGGAGAACTACGTTAACATGGAGCTGCTCTTTATGATCGGCTTTGGTGTGGCGTTTGAGCTGCCGCTCATCATCTTCTACCTGTCTGTTTTCCACATCGTGTCCTACGCGGCCTTCCGCAGCGCCTGGCGCTACGTGTACGTAGGCCTGCTCGTGGGTTCGGCTGTGATCACGCCCGACGGTTCGCCCGTCACCCTGGGCCTTATGTACGGCGCCCTGCTCTCGCTCTACGAGATCTCGCTCGCTATCGCCCGCGTGGTCATTACCGCGCGCGAGGGCAAGGAGGGCCTGTTCGTGAGCCGTCTGGACCTGTTCTCGGACGACGAGGACGACGAGGAGTAAATCGGTATGCACGAGGTTGGCATTGTCAACGGCATACTCGATACAGTGATTCGCGCGGCGCGTGGGGCGGGGGCCTCGCGCGCCGTTTTGGTAACGCTGCGTATCGGGGATATGACCGAGGTCGTGCGCGAGGCGCTCGACTTTGCGTGGGAGACGTTTCGCGACGAGGACCCGCTCACGCGCGGCTGCGCGCTTGCCGTGGAGGAGGTCCATCCACAAAGCGAGTGCCTGGACTGCGGCGAGGTCTTTGAGCACGACCGCTTTCATTGCCGCTGCCCCCAATGTGGCGGCGCCAACGTGCGCCTACTGCACGGCCGCGAGCTCGACATCGCAAGTATCGAAATCGAAACCCCCGACGATTAGCTCGCCAGCCACCTGGGGACGGGGTATAAATGGTAGAGGTAAGGAGCGCCGAGTATGGCCGATAAAACGATTGATATCGCATCGCCGATTCTGTCGCGCAATGAGCGCCTGGCAGATCAGCTGCGTCAGCGATTTAAAGAGACAAACACCTATGTGATCAACGTCTTGTCGAGCCCCGGTTCGGGCAAGACCACCACGATTTTGGGCACCAACGAGCGCCTGCGCGACAAGGCGGGCCTGCGTTGCGCCGTCATCGAGGGCGATATCGCCTCGGACGTCGACGCCATTACCATGAAGGAAGCCGGCATGCCCGCCATCCAGATCAACACGGGCGGCCTGTGCCACCTCGAGGGCAACATGATCATGGAGGCCGTTGACGCCTTCGATCAGGCTGTGGGTCTGGAAAGCATTGACGTCATCTTTATCGAAAATGTGGGTAACCTGGTCTGCCCGGTCGACTTTGACCTGGGTGAGAACCTGTCCATCATGATCCTCTCGGTGCCCGAGGGCGACGACAAGCCCATCAAGTACCCGGGCATCTTCCAGCATGCCGGCGCGCAGCTGCTCAACAAGGTCGATGTGGCCCCGGCTTTCGATTTTGACATGGATAGGTATACTAAGACACTCGATGACCTCAATCCGCAAGCGCCGCGGTTTGCCGTGAGCGCGCGCAAGGGCGAGGGCATGGATGCCTGGTGCGATTGGCTCATCGGGCAGATTGAGCAAGCAAGGGCGTAAGTCGGCCGCCATAAGCGCGGGCGCAGCCGCAGAGATATGAGATAGGAGCCTCTTTTGAAGCTCATCATCGCCGAGAAAAACGACGCCGCACGTCAGATTGCCGAGCGGCTGTCCACGGGCAAACCCAAAAAGGACAAGGTGTACAACACCGCCATCTACCGTTTTGAGTGGAAGGGCGAGGAATGCGTGACGATCGGCCTTGCCGGTCACATCCTCGCGCCCGATTTTTGCGACAGCGTGCTGTTCGATAAAAAGCTGGGTTGGTATTCGGTGACCGAGGACGGTGAGATGTTGCCGGCCGATATGCCCGATGGCCTGGCCCGTCCGCCGTACGACACCAAGCGCAAGCCGTTCCTTGCCGATGGCATTTCCATCAAGGGCTGGAAGCTCGAGAGCCTGCCTTACCTCACCTGGGCGCCCGTCATTAAGCTACCGGCCGAAAAGGAACTCATTCGTTCGCTCAAGAACCTTGCTAAAAAGTCCGACAGCGTCATCATCGCCACGGACTTCGACCGCGAGGGCGAACTGATCGGTTCGGACGCTCTCAACAAGGTGCGTGAGGTTGCGCCCGACTTGCCGGTCGCCCGTGCCCAGTATTCTTCGTTTACCAAGGCCGAGATCACGCACGCCTTCGATAATCTCGTCTCGCTCGACCAGAACCTGGCCGACGCCGGCGAGAGCCGTCAGCGCATCGACCTTATCTGGGGCGCGGTGCTCACGCGCTATCTGACGCTCGCCAAGTTTGGCGGCTTTGGCAACGTGCGTTCCGCCGGTCGCGTGCAGACGCCGACGCTTGCCCTGGTGGTCGAGCGCGAGCGCGAGCGTATGGCGTTTGTGCCCGAGGACTATTGGCAGATTCGCGGTATGGGTGCCGCGCAGGGTGCCGCCGAGGACGACCGCTTTAAGATCGCGCACAAGACAGCGCGCTTTACCGACAAGGATGCTGCCGAGACGGCGTATGGTCACGTCGACGGCGTCAAGACGGCGACCGTTGCCGCGGTGACCAAGCGCTCGCGTAAGCAGCAGCCGCCCACGCCGTTTGCGACGACCTCGCTGCAGGCTGCCGCTGCGGCCGAGGGCATCTCGCCTGCGCGTACGATGCGAATCGCCGAGTCCCTCTACATGGCCGGTCTCATCAGCTACCCGCGTGTCGACAATACCGTGTACCCTGCGACGCTCGATCTGGGCGCCGTGGTGAGCGACCTGGCAAAGATCAACCCGGCGCTGGCGCCCGTGTGCAAAAAGGTGCTCGCCGGTCCCATGAAGCCCACGCGCGGCAAGGTCGAGACTACCGACCATCCGCCGATCTATCCCACGGGCGAGGGCGATCCGTCCACGCTCGACGGCGGCCAGCGCAAGCTCTACGACCTCATTGCCCGCCGCTTCCTGGCAACGCTCATGGGGCCCGCGACCATCGAGAACACCAAGCTCGAGCTCGACGTCAACGGCGAGCCGTTCGTGGCCTCGGGCGACGTGCTCGTGACTCCGGGCTTCCGCGAGGCGTATCCGTACGGACTCAAGCGCGATGAGCAGATGCCGCCGCTGGAGCAGGGTGATACGGTCGACGTGTTCGACATGAAGCTCGAGGCCAAGCAGACCGAGCCGCCCGCGCGCTACAGCCAGGGCAAGCTCGTGCAGGAGATGGAGAAGCGCGGCCTGGGCACCAAGTCCACGCGCGCGAGCATCATCGAGCGCCTGTACGCCGTGCGCTACCTCAAAAACGATCCCGTGGAGCCGAGCCAGCTGGGTATTGCCATTATCGATGCACTGTCGCAGTTTGCCCCGCGCATCACGAGCCCCGATATGACCAGCGAGCTCGATGGCGATATGACCCGTGTGGAGCGCGGCGAGGATACCGAAGAGCATGTCGTGACGCACTCGCGCGCGCTGCTGGCCGGCGTGCTCGACGAGCTGCTCAAGCACACGCAGGAGCTGGGCGACGCCATCAGCGACGCCGTCACGGCCGATGCGCGCGTGGGTACCTGCCCCAAGTGCGGCAAGGACCTGGTTATGAAGACGAGCGCCAAGACCCGCGGCAGCTTTATCGGCTGCATGGGCTGGCCCGACTGCGATGTGACCTATCCGGTGCCGAGTGGCGTCAAGGTAAGCCCGCTCGAGGGCGAGGCGGCCGTGTGCCCCGAGTGCGGTGCGCCGCGCATTAAGTGCCAGCCGTTCCGCCAGAAGGCCTTCGAGATTTGCGTGAACCCCACGTGCCCCACCAACTACGAGCCCGACCTTAAGGTGGGCGAGTGCAAGGTGTGCGCCGAGGCAGGACGCCATGGCGACCTGATCGCACACAAGAGCGAGAAGAGCGGCAAGCGCTTTATCCGCTGCACCAACTATGACGATTGCGGCGTGAGCTATCCGCTGCCGGCACGCGGCAAGCTCGAGGCGACGGGCGAGACCTGCCCCGAGTGCGGCGCCCCCATCGTGGTGGTCAATACGGCGCGCGGTCCGTGGCGTATCTGCGTCAACATGGACTGCCCGACCAAGGAGAAAAAGCCCGCCCGCGGCCGCAAGACTGCGACCAAGGCGGGCACGGCGAAGAAAACCACGGCGGCCAAGAAGACGACGGCCAAGAAAGCCACTGCCGCCAAGAAGACGACCGCGAAGAAGTCGACTGCCAAGAAAGCAGCCGCCGACAAGTAACAGCGCAGCCGAAACATTGACCAAAACAAAAACGAGCGAGGACCCCGCGATCCTCGCTCGTTTTCTAGGCAGTCATTGGGGACGTTCTTTAATGACTAGTCGTTTGAGAACGTCGCATGCGACTAGTTCACTTCGACGGGCTTGGCGCCGGGATAGCGCTCCTCAAAGTCTAGGCGGTACTTATTGTCATTGGTGCCCGCCACGTTGTCGCGCGACAGCGGCGCCACGATCTCATTCTTGTGGTCCGCAGGCTTGGCGTATTTCAGGCTGATCTCCCAGGCATCACAGATTGCGTCAATGCGGTGATCCAGGTCGTCGTACAGGGCGATGATATCCTTCCAGGAGCTGTAGTTCTTGGAGCTCGTCGGGACGTCCAGGTCCTCGACGATGTCGTAATATTGCTCGATGGTGTCCTCCGTGCGCTCGGCGACGTCGGCGAGATTTTGACGGGTGGTTCGATCCTCTTCCAGATAGTTGCCGTTGAAGTTCTGCGCGCAGCCACGGACCTGGCTGTCGAGATCTTCGAGCAGGTCGTAGTATTCGCTCAGGCGACGGTAGAGGTTCTGCTCGGAGAGCGTTGCTTCGCCGCCATCCTCGTCGTCATCGTCATCATCGTCGTACAGGCTGTTGGGATTGCCGAGAGGCTTTAGGTCATCGTCGTCGACGTCATGGTGCAGCTTAGCTACCTCGGCAGTCGTCTGCGTGGCGGCGTTGTCGAACGGTCTGATCGCAAAGAAGATGACCAGGGCGATGATGATCGCCACCAGCACAACGATAACGGCGATAAGCGGCCCGGTGCCGCTCTTTTTGGGAGCGGGGGTCTGTGGCGAAGCGGGCGCGTATGCGGGAGCCGGCTGCTGTTGGGGCGAGCCGCTCGCGACGGGTATGCGCTGCGTGGTCTCGACGGCCTCGGTCCTTGCGGCGGGGTCGGGGCTATAGGCGAGGGAGTCGTCCGCCTTGGCTTGCGGCGTATCAAGGGAGCCGGTCTGCTCAAAAGCGTGCTGGCTATCGCTCGCGGCTGTTTGCTCAACGGGTGCACCGCACGAGGTGCAGAACTTGGCATTATCTTCAAGAAGCTTGCCGCACGAGGCGCAATACCGAGACATTGCCACTCCTTTCGCCACATTTCAATGCAATACGACGATTATACCCAGCATCCAAAATTCCCCATCATACGTTGCGGTGAAATAGGGACTGTTTGGCGGTCTCAGAGCTTCAATCAGTCCCTATTTCACCGCAACTTTAGCCGGCAGTTGGGGACGTTCCTTTTCTGCCGGCAGTTTAGGATCGTCCCCAACTGCCGCCCTAATGACTAGGTTCGATTTGGGGTGCGCCGGACGCTGGGGTATCATGGCTTGGTTGATATATCTGCATTTACGCGCCTTGTAGGAAGGGGCTGCGCCCATGGCTTTTGAGCCTGCTCAACATAGCTTTATCACGCTCGAGGGCGTCGATGGCGCCGGCAAGTCCACGCAGGCGCGCCTGCTTGCCCGCGCGCTCGAACTCGCTGGCTACCAGGTTGTGAGCCTGCGCGAGCCGGGCGGTACCGCCATCAGCGAAAAGATCCGTGCTCTGCTGCTCGACCCCGCCAATACAGCGATGGGCGACACCTGCGAGTTGTTGCTCTACGAGGCGGCGCGCGCTCAGTTGGTGCACGAGGTCATCGCGCCCGCCCTTGCTGTCGGCAAGGTGGTCCTGTGCGACCGCTTCTACGATTCCACAACCTGCTATCAGGCATTTGCCGACGGCCTTGATCGCCAGATGGTGCGAGATGCCAACAACCTGGCCGTCGCGGGTACGCACCCGGCGCTCACACTCGTCTACCACATCACGCCCGAGCAGGCGGCGCTGCGCATGGCAGCCCGTGGCGCGGCAGATCGCATGGAGGCAAAGGGCATGGCATTCCAAGAGCGTGTCTACCAGGGCTTTTGCGCAATTGCCGCCGAGGAGCCAAACCGCGTAAAGCTCATCGACGCCACCGCGACCATCGAGGAAGTCTTCGAGAAGACGGTCGAGCAGGTTCGTGCCTACGGTCTCGACATCCCCCAGGATGCCGTCGCCGCCGCGCTTGCCCAGGAGGCTGAGTAACATGGCCCCCGCTCAGGCAAGCCTGCTCGCCAAGCTCGACACCCAGGAACGCGTGCGCGACTTTTTGACCAATGCCATCGCAAGCGGCCGTGCATCGCACGCCTACCTGTTTTTGGGCGCGCCCGGTGCCGGTAAACTCGACGCCGCATGGGCGCTCGCCCAAGCCTTCCTGTGCGAGCGGGACGGCTGTGGCTCGTGCGACAGCTGCGTGCGCGTCGCGCGCCATACGCATCCCGACGTGCACTATTACACGCCCGAGAGCGCCACGGGCTACCTCATCGCGCAGACCCGCGAGCTGCTCGACGACGTGCCCTTGGCGCCCATCCGCGCCAAGGCTAAGGTCTACATCATCGACCGTGCCGAGCAACTGCGCGCCAACACCGCCAACGCACTGCTCAAAACGCTCGAGGAGCCGCCCGAGGGCGTCATGTTCATCCTGCTGGGCACCTCGGCCGACGTGATGCTGCCCACCATTGTGAGCCGCTGCCAGTGCGTGCCGTTTCGGCTGGTATCGCCCACTGTGGCCGCGCAGGCCGTGAGCCGCGCCACCGGTCAGGATCCCGCGCGCTGCCGCATGGCGGTCGCCGTGGCGGGAAGCCCCACGCGTGGTATCGAGTTCCTCAAGAGCGCCGAGCGCCAGGACGCCCGTCGCCAGATGGTCCGTGCCATCGACTCGCTCATCGTCGCCGACGAGGCCGATGTGCTCAGTCGCGCCAGGTCGCTCATCGTCGCCGTCAAGGCGCCGCTCGCCGAGGTCAAGTCCACGCAGGAAAAGGTGCTCGAGCAAAATGCCGACTACCTGTCGCGTGGAGCATTGAAGCAGCTTGAGGACCGCAACAAGCGCGAACTCAACGCGCGCGAGCGTTCGGGTATCATGGAAGCGCTGGCGAGCGCGCGGACGCTCATGCGCGACGTGCTGCTGACGCTTCAGGATGAGGCGGCAGACGTTGTGAACGAGGACGTGCGCGACACGATCGGGCGGCTTGCCGCGGCGACGAATGTTGCGGGTGCCACCCAGGCGCTCGAGGCGGTCGCGACCGCTGAGCGCAACATCGCCAGAAACGTTACTCCCCAGCTGGCCATCGAGGTCATGCTGTTCGATATCAGGAAGGCACTGAAATGCCGTTAGTCGTACCCGTTAAGTTTACCTACGCCTCGCGCGACCTGTGGTTCGACCCACAGGATCTGGATATCCTCGAGGCCGATTATGCCATTTGTTCTACCGAGCGCGGAACCGAGATCGGCCTGGTCACGGCCGATCCCTTCGAGGTGCCGCAAGACGAGATCGGTCAGCCGCTCAAGCCCGTGCTGCGCGTGGCGAGCGACATCGATCTGCAGCTTGCCGATGATCTGGCCATCCAGGGTGACGAGGCCATGGTCGACTTCCGCCGCCTGGTCAAGGAGCTCGACCTCGAGATGAAGCCGGTCGGCGTCGAGTACCTGTTTGGCGGCGAGAAGGCCGTGTTCTACTTTGCTGCCGAGGAACGCGTCGATTTCCGTCAGCTCGTCAAGGACCTGTCCTCGACGCTGCACATTCGCGTCGACATGCGCCAGATTGGCGTGCGTGACGAGACCCGCCTGGTGGGCGGCTATGCCCAGTGCGGCCAGGAGCTCTGCTGCACACGCTTTGGCGGACAGTTTGAGCCGGTTTCGATCCGCATGGCAAAAGAGCAGGACCTGCCGCTCAACTCGTCCAAGATCAGCGGCGTGTGCGGCCGCCTGATGTGCTGCCTGCGTTATGAGTTCGAGGCGTACAAGGACTTTAAGAGCCGTGCGCCCAAAAAGAAGACGCTCATCGATACGCCGCTTGGCAAGGCGCGTATTCAGGAATATGACACGCCGCGTGAGCAGCTGGTGCTGCGCCTGGAGAACGGCAAAGTCTTTAAGGTCAACCTGGCCGATATGACGTGCTCGGAGGGCTGCAAAAAGAAGGCTGCCGAGCAGGGCTGCAACTGCCGCCCCGACTGCGTGACGCGCGATGTGCTCGAGCGTATCGAGTCGCCCGAGATGCGCCTGGCGCTTATGGAGCTCGACCGCGAGAACGGCGTCGACGTGGGCGATGGCCTGTCGAGCGCCGATCGTCTGGCGGGGACGACGATGCCCAAGCGCCGCCGTCGCGATGCGGACGCCGACACCCGTGCCGGTCAGAGCCAGGGCGAGGGTCGCGGCCGCGGTAAGGGCCGCGGCAAGGCCGAGGCACCCGAGGCCGAGGAGGCTGCCGGTGGACGTCGCCGCCGCAAGCGCTCGGGTTCGGGCGATGCCGGCGAGGCCGCTCCCGCAGGCAAGAACTCCTCCCGCGAGCGCGAGGCTCGGCAGCCTCAGCAGCAAAACCGCGGCGGTGGCATGAACCCCACGCGCCGTCGCCGTCGTCACCTGTCGAGCGAGGAGCGCGAGGACGCCTTCCGCGCCGCAGCCGCTCGCGAGGCCGGTGCCGCTTCCAAGGGTCCCTCGGCCTCCGATGCGCCTGCCGACAAGGGTAGCAAGCAGCGCAACGATGACGAGCGCGCCCCGCGTCCGCGTCGCCGCCATTCCTCGGGCACGCAGCAAAAGCCCTCGGTGCCCTCCGTGGCCGATCAGGTCTTGGATGGCGAGGTCAAGGTCACACGTCGTCGCCCCGGAGATGGCGGAGGGGCGGCTGCCAAGGCCGCGCGCGGCGCTGCTCGCGACGAACGCGAGTCGCGCGAAGATCGTGGTGGCGAGGGTTCGGCCGACCAGGGTCAAAAGCGCCGTCGCCGTCGTCGTTCCCGCAAGCCGCGTCAAGATGGCGGCGAGGGCTCGACCCAAAATTCGTCCGCACCGCAACCGCCCACCGGCGAATAGCGCCCGCAAACGGATTTAACCTGCCTGACCCCAAACGCGTTGGGGTACCATAGCGCTGAATCAACAACCCTCCCTGCGACCGAGCGTAGGGAGGGTTGTGTCGTGAAGAGACATTTGAATGTGTTGGGATGCCTGCAAGGTGCCGACATCCTACCGTTTGCGGACGAATTGCTGCCGTTTGCCGAGCGGGCGGCGCACGAGGCGCTTGAGGCGTTGTCGCCCACGCGATGCGCCGGCTGCGAGCGCTCCGGCGCGCTTATTTGCCAAGATTGTCTGGCATCGCTCGCTCTCATCGATCCGCGCCATAGCTGCACTCGATGCGGCGCCCCGTTTGGAGACTTGCTGTGCACCGAGTGCTCGGTCGAGGGTGCGTCCTCGGTGATGGCCGAAGCACTCGACCGGTGCCTGGCATGTGCCGTTTACACGCATCCGCTGCCGCGGATCATTAAAGCGTACAAAGACGCGGGCGAGCGACGCCTGGCGCCGTATCTGGCAGAGCTGCTCTACGACACCGCCTTACATGCCCAGGTCGCGGCGCCCGAACGCTACGGCGGTGTGTTGTCCGGCGCCGATGCCGTGGTGTTTGTGCCTGCGACGGCGGCGGCGTTTCGGCGACGCGGCTTCGATCATATGGAAGCCATCGCGCGCCCATTTTGCAAGCTGTCGGGTGTTCCGCTGCTCGACGCCCTGGTCAAATACGGCCATGGCGACCAGCGTGAACTCGGCCGTGAAGAACGCCGTGAACGCGCCCGAGGCATGTACGAGACCGTTGAGGACGTGCGGGGCCGCCGCCTGCTGCTCATCGACGACGTTATCACCACGGGTGCGACGATGGCAGCGGCTTCGGCGGAACTCAAGCGCGCCGGTGCCGCGGCCGTTGATGGCCTCGCTCTCGCACGCGTTTGGTAGGGGTGATTCAGATGGCAATAAAGATCGGGCAGCGTGGCAAGCCTACAAGCGAGCAGCTGGCTGCTTCCGTAATTCTGACGGGTGCCTCGGCGCTGCGCATGATGCGCGCCGAGCGCCGGCAGATGGGCTACATCGGCTGGAAGGACCTTGAGCCCGAGGAGGAGCGCCGCGTGCTGCGCACGTCGTCGCCCTCGACCGAGGACATCTATCTTCCCGACTTGGTGCGAATTGGAGCCAAAAGCGGCGAGGTGCAAGAAGATCTGTGCTTGCTGGTAGGGTCTGCAGCGCAGCGCCGCCGCATGCCTGGCGTGGGCTGGTCCGTGTGTTCCGGGTTGCCTGCCGGCTCGATTCTAGAGGTGGAACCGGGGGTGTACAGCCTATCTCCCGAGGCCCTTTGTGTTGCCGTCGCCCGCGAGGTCGGCTGTATCCAGGCGTTTGCCCTGGCTCAGGAGCTGTGTTCTAAGATTTCACTGAGCGATCGCGGGAAGTATCTGCCTCCCTACACCTCGCCTGTTGCGAATAGACTTGCAAAGGACAAGGACCAACCGGCAGACGTGGGCTACTTTGAAGTCGAGCCGGTGCTGACACCCGATCGCCTGGCAGATTACCTTGCGGCATGCAAGGGGAATGTGGCCAAACAATTGCAGCGTCTGTGTCCCTATCTGTCAGAAAACCTGCGCTCGCCCATGGAATGCATCATGCTCGCTCTGTTTTCGCTTCCGTTTTCCTATGGTGGATTTGCCTGCGGTCCCTTTAAGACCGACTACAAGATCGAGTTCGATGACCGCGCGCAGGCAATCTCAGGGATGCCGCATGCAATTTGCGATGCGTATCAGGAAACAGCCCGGTTTGACCTTGAATACAACGGTGAGCTGGGCCATTCCTCCCGGAAGGGACGTATCCATGATGAAAAACGCAACACGGGCTTGATTACTATGGGAATCGAGGTCGCGACGGTCAACAACGAAATGCTCTGCGACATGGAAGCGATGGAAGCGCTTGCATGGCGCATTTACCAACGCAAGGGCAAGCGATATCAGAATCGCGTAGAGGCTCGTCGAAAGAGGCAAGATGCTCTGCTGAATACGCTCCGAGCGTGCTTTGGGCTCAAGCCTGCGTAAAACTATGGCTTTATAGGGGGTCTGTTTATATGTCCTGTGCAAATAACGGCAAATATGAGTACTGCTACTAGATTAGTGGCAGCAAAAACAAAGAAACTTGGGCCGGCAATCTGGATTCATTGAAGAGATAATAAACGAATGTGGAATATCTTGGCGCCAAGCAGGCTGTGCGGAACTCAAAAAGGGCTCGTGGGGCGGAAAAACGCTGCTACTAAATTCGTATCAGTACTCATATTTGCCGTTATTTGCACACGGCGCCCTGAGGCGGGTGCCCCGGAGCTCCCCGTAGGGGAGCTCCGGGCTTCATGGGGGCACGAATGGTTCGCTCCGACCTGCAAAATCTGTGCTCACGGTGCGAATGACGCCCCTAACCTTAAACTTTAGCTTGAACTTAGCTATAATGCGCTACGTTCCTGCCAGGCTGTGGTTGCGGACGGACGAAATGTCCATCCTAGTCCAAGACAGACGCGGTCAAAGGGATCCACGTAAGCGACCGCGTGCGCGCGGCGCGATCATGGCGCGTCCTAGATGTAAGCCGCACCGTCCGTTCTACTTTCTTTGGGGCAATACCGCCTCGCGGGCGAGCGGGCCAGTCGTGAGGGTGGCTACGGCTTCCCGAGCAAACACCCCGGTGCGCAAGTGTGGGGTCAAATACCAGGTCAGCTGGTGGGAACAACCCGTTATTCCGCGCAGCGCACGGATTGTATACGACACAGAAGGCAGGGTAGTGGACATGGTGAGGGGCAGCTTGATGCACGCGGCTCGGTTAGGTGCTGGGACCGCGGCGGTCATTGCCGTATTGGGCTTGAGCGGATGCGCGTTCAATCCATTGTCCACGTTCACGACACCCACGATTGACCAGATCGAGCGCGAGACCGTCACGCCGGCGGTGTCGGATGATGCCCTGGTCACTCCCGGTACCCTGACGGTTGCCCTCGATACCTCCGATGCTCCGCAGGCCATGCAGGGCGCCGATGGTAACCTCACGGGCTACGCGGTCGACGCTGCCCGCGCCCTTGCAAGCCGTATGGGCCTTAAGGTTGCCTTCGTCGATGCGTCTTCTGCCGATTCCGCGCTTGGCGACAAAAAGGCCGACATCTTCATTGGCGACATCAATTCCACGGATGGTGACATCAGCACGCTTGGTGCTTGCCTGTACGACGCTGCGGCAGTGTTCGGAAAGACGAGCGACGGCGAGTCTCTGAGCGTTTCCACCGAAACGCTTAACACCGCTACCCTGGGCGTTCAGACCTCCTCGGCCTCGCAGGAAGCGCTCGCCAAGCAGAGCATCACGGCCAACCAAAAGACCTTCTCCAACATCAACGAGTGCTTTGAGGCACTCGAGTCCGGCGAGGTCGACTACGTGATCTGCGACTCCACGGCCGGCGGCTACCTTGCGCGCCTGATGAGCCAGGTCTCTTACGTCGGCACGCTCGAGACGCCCTCGACGCTCGGCGTCGCGGGCCTCGCGGCCAACGACGAGCTATGCCGTGCCGTGAGCGATGCCCTCGACGGTATCACGGTCGATGGCACGCTCGAGGCGGTCCACTCCGTTTGGTACGGCACGATGCCCTATGACCTCACCACCAAGACGGTCTCGGGCGCCGACGTGCAGTCGACCGACACCGGATCCGGCGAGTCCGCATCCTCCGATTCGAGCAGCGAGGGTGCATCCTCCGAGGATAAATCGTCCAGCCAGGAGGGCACTATCACCGACGACGACATTAACAAACTCAATAGCTAGTTATTGCTAGGGGTGGCGTCTCCTATGCGCTAGGAGAGGCGCCTCTTCACGGTTTCAACACGCATTGCCGGGCTCTCCCAACAGGGGAGCCCGGCTTTTTTGTTCCCATAAAACCAGCAGGTCAAAGACATTTTTTAGGTGCAAAACCAAAGCCGCCGGCTCCCTCCTATAGCGCACTTTGCCACGGAAAAGTGCGAGACTTCGGTATGCGGTATCAAGCAATCGTTATTCGGGTCTTTAGGAATCCGCGTGATTAAATGCACGGCAATGGGTACATAGCCAGTACAGTAAGTCCCCGAGGCAGATTGGAGCCACGTATGGATATCAAGGTTTCTGGACGCAAGACGACGGTAACCGATGCTCTGCGTGCGCATGTGGACGAGAAGATCGGCGAGGCGCTCAAGGTTTTCGATATTGAGCCCATGACAGTCGACGTCGTGCTTCGCTATGAGAAGAACCCCTCGAACCCCAACCCGGCAATTGTCGAGGTTACGGTTCGTGCCCGCGGTTCGGTGATTCGCGTTGCCGAGCACGGTGCAGATATGTACGCCGCCATCGACCTCTCCGCCGATAAGGTCACCCGCCAGCTGCGCAAGTTTAAGACCAAGGTCGTGGACAACCGCCAGGGCGGTGCCAGCGCCGCGGATGTTGCGCCGGTCGAGCGCGTCGAGGATCTGGCCGACCTGCTGCTGCCCGAGGAGGAGGACGACCTGCTCGTCCGCGAGAAGGTCATCGATGTCACCCCGATGACTGAGGAGCAGGCGCTGGTGCAGACCGATCTGCTCGGCCACGACTTCTACGTGTTCGAGAACGCGACGACTGGCCTCATCAATGTGGTGTATCACCGTAAGAATGGTGGATATGGCATCATCAAGCCCCGCATCGAAACACTTGACGAGTAAAATACGTTAACTTGCATGAGTTAACGGTTGGCGGCCATCCCATGCGGGTGGCCGCCTTTTTACGTAAGGAGTCGCCTTGATGGACAAGGCCGCATCTACCGGTCATTCGGACCGTTGCCGCATCGTCGTCGATACCTGCTGCGACTTTAGCCCCGAGGTCGCCGCGAACCTCGATGTCGATATCCTGGGTTTCCCCTTCATTATCGATGGCGAGGAGCGCACGGACGATATCTGGTCGAGCATGAGCCCTAAGGAGTTCTACGACCGCATGCGCGCCGGCGCTCGCGTGTCTACCTCCGCCGTGTCGCTCGGTCGCTATATCGAGTTCTTTACCGAGTGCGCCAAAGAGGGCACACCAACGGTCTACCTGTGCTTTACCTCGGCGCTGTCGTCGAGCTACAACTCCGCGTGCCAGGCGGCGGACGCCGTGCGCGCCGAGTATCCCGATTTTGAGCTGTACGTGGTCGACAACGCTCTACCCTGTGCGACCGGCGCGCTCTTGGCACTCGAGGCCGTCCGTCAACGCTCGGCGGGACTGACCGCCAAGCAGCTGGTCGATTGGGCAAACGAGGCAAAGACCTACGTCCACGGCTACTTTACGCTCGAGAGCTTTGACGCACTGGCTGCCGGTGGCCGCATTCCGCCCGCGGCGGCACAGCTCACGGCAAAGCTCGATGTCAAGCCCGAGCTCTCCTACGACCTTGCCGGCTCGCTGTCGCTGATCGGCGTCAACCGCGGCCGCAAGAAGGCGCTCAAGTCCATCCTCAAGTCGTTCCGCGAGAACTACGTGCCCGATCGCACCATGCCCATCGCCATCATGACGGCCGATGCCGAAAAGGACGGCGACTGGCTCGAAGCCGCCATCCGCAAGGAGGAGGGCTGCGCCGACGTCACGATCGTTCGCAGCTCCGTGGGTCCCACCATTGGCTCGCACGTGGGCCCCGGCATGGTGGCCTGCGCGTTTTGGGGCAAGAACCGTGCCGAGAAAGCCTCGCTTTCCGACCGCATCGCGCGCCGCGTGCGTGGCGAGTAGACAGGCGCTGCGGCTGCAAGCGCCCTCAAGTCACGGCCGAAACGCTGGCACCGAGTATTTAACCTGGTAACAACATCCAACCCAAAAGGAAAGGTTTCATGGCAAACAAGCTCTCCGTCGCATTCATCGGCACCGGAATCATGGGTGCCCCCATCGCCGGCCACATCCTGGACGCCGGCTATCCCGTCACGGTCAACAACCGCACCAAGTCCAAGGCCGCCGCGCTTATCGAGCGCGGTGCCGCCTGGGCCGATACACCGGCCGATGCCGCGGCGAACGCCGATGTCGTCTTTACCATGGTGGGCTATCCCTCCGAGGTCGAGGAACTCTACCTGGCGGGCGACGGCCTGCTCGCGTGCACCAAGCCTGGCGCGGTCTTGATCGACCTCACCACGAGCTCGCCCGAGCTCGCCCGTGACATTGCCGAGGCCGCTCAGGTTTCTGGTCGCATGGCGTTTGACTGCCCCGTCACCGGCGGCGAGTCGGGCGCTATCGCCGGTACGCTCACGGCTATCGTGGGCGCTACCGAGAACGACATCGCTCCGGTCCGCGATATCCTTTCCACCTTTGCGGCAACCATCTGCTGCTTCGACGGCGCCGGCAAGGGCCAGGCTGCCAAGCTCGCCAACCAGGTGTCGCTGGGCGCCTGCATGGTCGGCATGGCCGATGCGCTGGCGTTTGCCGAGCTGAGCGGCCTCGATCTGGAGAAGACCCGCCAGATGATCCTGGGCGGTACCGGCAAGTCCGGCGCTATGGAGAGCCTAGCCCCCAAGGCGCTCGACGGCGACTACAAGCCCGGCTTTATGGTCGAGCACTTCATTAAGGACCTGCGCTTGGCGCTCGCCTATGCCGACGACCGCGAGCTTGCGCTGCCCGGCGCCGACGTCGCTTTTACGCTCTACGACATGCTCGACGCCATCGGTGGTGCCAAGTTGGGCACCCAGGCCATCACGGTCCTCTATAAGGAGGAGGCCGACGCCATCGCCGCCGGTTTGGACTGGTCGCAGTATCGCCCCGAGGAACACGGTGCCCACGAGGACGGCTGCGGTTGCGGCGAGCATGGCGACGACCACGAGTGCGGTTGTGGCCACCACCACGGCGAGGACCACGAGTGCTGCGGCGGTCACGGTCACGATGACGGCCACGAGTGCTGCTGCGACCATCATCACGAGGAGTAGCGCCCATGAGCTGGACGTTCGTGGTGCTTGCGCTGGTGCTCTTTCTCTTTGCGATCTACATCGGCTTTTTGTGCGGCCAGTGGGCGTGCGAAAAGCGCGTCATCACCAAGCGCGACTACTGGATCGCCAACTTTGCAGGAGCGGCGGCAGTCGTCCTGCTGACCTGGGTGTTCTCGCTGTTCCCGCTGGTGCAGTTTGCGCCGATCGGCTGGCTCGGCGGCTTTATCGCCGGTCTTAAGATGAGCTTTGGCGAGTCCGTCGGCCCGTGGCGCAAGCACGACGAGGTTTTTAACGTCAACAAGGCCCATCGCGCCGCCGCCGATGCGGGCGACGCCGAGGAACGCCGCCGTGCGCGTCGCAATGGTGCGGCCGACCGACAGCTCATCTCGGTCACCGATGACAGCAAGGGTGCTGGCAAGCACGCTAAGAAATAGTAAGAAGAGGTAACTATGGCAGAAAACAAAGACGAACAGCTCACCGACGAGGAGCTGGCACAGCTCCAGCTGGCAGAGGAGAACGAGAACGCCGTCGACCGCCTGGTCCAGGAGCTCGGCTGCCCCACGCGCCGCATCCGCCAGTTTGCCGCCCGCGTGCTGCACCTGCTTGCCGAGCGCGATCCGCAGCGCGTCGTGCCCTGCGTGCCCGCGCTGATCGAGGCGCTCGATCGCCCCGAGGCGCAGACCCGCTGGGAGGCCCTCGATGCCTTGGCGGCACTCGCCACCACCTGCCCCGAGCAGATGGAGGACGCCTTTGAGGGTGCCGAGACCGCGCTGTTCGACGAGATCTCCTCCACGCTGCGCTATGCCGCCTTCCGCCTGCTGTGCGTGTGGGGTGCCACGAGTGTCGAGCGTTCGCGCGAGGCTTGGCCCATCCTGGACGAGGCCATCCAGTGCTACCACGGCGACCTTGAGTATCGCGACATGCTCGGTTGCCTGTACGAGTTTTGCCAGGGCGAGATCGACGCCGAGGTCGCAGAGAAGCTTGCGCTGCGCCTTAAGTTCGATGCCGAGAACGGTAAGGGCAGCTATCTCAAGGCCCGTTCGAGCGAGATTTGCGAAATGCTTGTTAAACGTTTTGGCCTGGATCTCTCCAAAAAGAAGAAGCGTGCTAGCGTTAAAAAATCTGACGACGCCGAAGACGAGGAGTAACAGATTATGGCGCACGATGTAGTCCTGATTCCCGGTGACGGTATCGGTCCCGAGATTACGCAGGCTATGCGCCGCGTGGTCGAGGCCACCGGTGTCCAGATCAATTGGAACGTCCAGGAGGCCGGCGCCGGCGTCATGGACGAGTTTGGCACGCCGCTGCCCCAACATGTGCTCGATGCGGTTGCCGAGACCAAAGTTGCTATCAAGGGTCCCATCACCACGCCGGTCGGCACGGGTTTCCGCAGCGTCAACGTGGCCCTGCGCAAGCATTTTGACCTGTACGCCTGCGTGCGCCCCTGCCTGTCGCAGCCGGGCGATGGCTCGCGCTTCCGCGACGTTGACCTGGTTATTGTGCGCGAGAACACCGAGGACCTCTACGCCGGCATTGAGTTCGATGAGGGCGCTGCCGAGGTCGAGGAACTCTCGCAGCTTGTCGAGCGCTCGGGTCAGAAGACCTTCGCCGCTGATTCCGCCATCTCGATCAAGCCCATCTCCATCGCCAAGAGCCGCCGCATTGTGGAATACGCCTTTGAGTACGCCCGCCGCTGCGGCCGCAAAAAGGTGACGGCCGTGCACAAGGCCAACATCATGAAGGCGACCGACGGCCTGTTCCTGCGCGTTGCGCGCGAGGTGGCCGCCAACTATCCCGATATCGAGTTCAACGACAAAATCGTCGACGCCACCTGCATGGGCCTGGTCCAGAACCCCAACGACTTCGATGTCCTGGTGCTGCCCAACCTGTACGGCGACATCGTGAGCGACCTGTGCGCCGGCCTGGTGGGCGGTCTGGGCATGGCCCCCGGCTCCAACATCGGTGCCGACTGCGCCATCTTTGAGGCCACGCACGGCTCCGCGCCCGATATCGCTGGTCAGGATATCGCCAACCCCACGGCCGAGATTCTCTCTGCCGCGATGATGCTTGATCACCTGGGCGAGAACGATGCGGCCAATCGTATCCGTGCTGCCGTATCTGCCACGCTCGACGAGGGCGAGCAGGTTACCGGTGACGTGCGTCGTGCCCAGACCGGCTCCGTTGAGGGCGCTGTGGGCACGCAGGCCTTTGCCGATGCCGTTATCGCGCACCTGGCCTAAGACATGCACGCTGCAAACGCCTAAATAGTACTTAAGTGTTTGCGTATAACCTAAGAATCAATACGCCCGGCGCTCCGTCGGGCGTATTCTATTGAGGACTATGTTTCCTAACAAGGAGTAACTGATATGGGTCTGATTCAAAAGAAGGACGAGAAGGACGAGATCGACGGCATCCAGATCATCGAGCGCGGCGAAGGCCCCGACGGTGATGAGGACAAGAAGATCGACCTGGTCGCCGGCACGTCTGCCGAACATATTGCCGCCGGCACGACCGCCGAGGAGGAGGACGCTCGCCTGGAGGCAAAGATCGCCGCGGACGCTGCCGACGAGAACCTCATGCCCGAGGAGCAGGACGAGGACGACGACTCCGATGGCGGCGATCATGCATCCAAGCACAAGAAGACGATGATTGCCGCCTTTGTGGTCGCTATCGTGATCGCTGCTGTGGTCGGCTTCTTTATCGGCAACGGTGGTTTTGGCAGCAAGGGCGTCGGCTCGGCGACCCTCACCGAGGACCAGCTCGATTCGACCGTGGCAAGCTACAGCTACAACGGCAAGAAGAGCGACATCACCGCGCGCGAGGCCATCGAGAGCCAGTACAGCCTCGACACCGTCAAGGATGGCGATGGCAACTACACCGCTCCCTCTGCCGACGTCATCCTGTCCTACGTGCGCAACAAGATTCTGCTCGATGCTGCCGAGGAAGAGGGCATCACCGTCTCTTCTAAGGAGATGAAGAAGTACGCCGAGGATTCCATCGGCACCTCCGACTACAAGACCATGGCCACGCAGTACGGCGTGGCCAAGGACCAGGCCAAGCAGATCGTCCGTCAGTCCGCTACGCTGCAGAAGCTCTACAAGAAGAAGGTGGGCGACAGCTCCGCAAGCATGCCGACTGCTCCGACCGAGCCTTCTGACGGCAACGAGGAGACCGCGAGCAAGGACTACGCCGACTACATCATCAACCTTGCCGGCGATGAGTGGGATAGCTCAAAGGGCACTTGGAAGGATGCCGACGGCACCTATGCCAAAGCCTTTGCCGATGATGCCTTTACGGCCGATAGCGCCACCTACAAGCAGGCCATGACCGCCTATTACACTGCTTACCAGCAGTATTCTTCGCAGGCTTCGAGCGCCAGCTCCAAGTGGACCGAGTATGCCAACGGCCTGTACGCCAAGGCCAACATCAGCATCTACGGCCTGTTTGCGTAAAGATCTGTCTGAGCTACCGAGCGCGTAGCTAAAAAATCTGAATAAGCCCGCTAGAACGGATGTCGTTCTAGCGGGCTATTTGCGTTTGGGCGCTGGTGACTACATTATGCCTATTAATCTTTAAGTCCAAAGAGGTTATCGGCTTCATCGTCAGGCATATATTCCAGCACATCGCCCGGTTGGCAGTCGAGTGCCCGGCATATCGCGTCAAGAGTTGAAAAGCGCACGGCAGAAACCTTGCCCGTCTTGATACGCGACATATTGACCTGGGAGATACCCACGCGTTCCGCAAGCTCCTTGGATGAGATCTTGCGTTCGGCGAGCATGCGGTCGAGCCGCAGAATAATCATGGATTCCCCCTAGAGCAACTCGTCATCTTATATTTGCAGGATACACCCGTACTGGAAGACGCTGGCAATCAGGCTAATAATCAGGCCAGCAAAGAGCATAGAGGCGTCGAGCAGCTGGCCGCCAAGCGCATCCGTAAAGCTGCCGCCAAATCCTGAGAGTATTAGCCCCGTGACTATGGCACTAAAAAGTTTCACGGCGGCGCCGCCGATAAGGAACAAATGTCCTACTTGACGTAGTATGCGGATACATTCGAGGTCAAAGGGCCTGCCCGCCTTTTCAATGGCGGAGAAAAACCTGTATGCGCTTAGCACAATGGCAAGCGCAAGGCATGTCATCATGGCGCTCCCTATGACAGTATGACCGTCGTGCGCGACAAGCATAAGAGGGGTCTGTTCATTGGCGCCGACGAGAGCGAGACATGGCCCTTCGCCGGCATTAAGCTCTACGGATTGGAGGCAGAACCCTTGGGAGAGGCTAGGCAATATGAGTAGAAGGTCGATTGCAATGACTGCGAGGAGTCCCAGAGCGAGCGCTACGGCGGTGCAGATTGTGGCCCATTTGCAGATGTGAGCGAGCTTCCTCAGATCGGCTATTGCCTGTTCGCGGTTGATGGGTTCATTCGATTTGGATACATTCCAGCGGATCATAGCTCCTCCAACCGATGTCATGGATGATACTTGTATCTTATATCATACTTAATGATAAACGATAAACAATTACAGATTAGAGTAAGTAATGTTTGTGAGACGAATAGCGAGAGCTATGGCACATTCAGGGAGTGGCAGTTTGGCGCGCGGGGGATGGACGAGTATTGAAATATCCTGCAACCGCGCAAGTGCTTCATCGAGTCTCCCCAATTCATCTAGGAAGAAGGCTGCAAACGATTGCAAGTAACCGGTGAACGGTCGAAAACTACCGTTCACCGATAATTTCTAACCTGGTTCTAACTGGTATTAAGTCAAAAAGACCAATTCACAAATCTTCACAATGACCTGCATTTTTTCTACACGCTATATTTAGCCGCCCTACGTTGTTTGGACACAGGAAAAGATCCGATCTTTTGCCAAAGCATTTCGAAACGGTTTCAAAACTGCAGGTAGAAGTGTTAACGAGCGGTGAACGGTCGATTTATCACCGTGAGCGGTGCAAAAACGTTTTACTGTATGAATCAACGAAAGCGTCCTCTTCTGGGGTGATATAGTGACAACAACACGTCACGTGGTTACTACCAGTTTAGAAACCACTGGTCTTCAACGAACGCTTTCCAAGAAGCTTTAAGGGCGAGCGCCCGCTGGCTTCCGAAAATCATCGGACTCGTATTGCACATACCTTCGGAAGGGAAATTTGAATGGTTGGCTTTATTCTTACCGGTCATGGACAGTTCGCACCCGGCCTCGCAAGCGCTATCGCTATGGTCGCCGGCGACCAGCCCGCTTTTACCGTCGTTCCTTTTGAGGGCGACCAGGCTGCTTCCTACGGTGAGGATCTCCGCGCCGCTATCACCGCCATGCGCGAGGAGTGCGATGGTGTGCTCGTCTTTACCGACCTGCTCGGTGGTACCCCGTTTAACCAGTCGATGATGATTGCCCAGGATGTCGACAATGTCGAGGTTCTGACTGGCACCAACCTTCCCATGGTTATTGAGCTTCTGTTCCTCCGCGGTAACGCCACGCTCGCCGAGCTTGGCGAGCAGGCCGTGACCGTTGGCCAGACGGGCATCACCGCCCAGACGGTCGCATCCGTTGCCGGCTCCGAGGAAGAGGATATCTTCGGCGACGAGGACGGCATCTAATGGCCGATTTCGGAGCCAACGTCCTGAGCTCCTCGGTTGCCCTTTTAGGCCTGCTTGTCGTCATGGGCTTGATTTACACCATCTGGTCGCAAATCAACATGAAGAAGAAGCAGAAGTACTTCAAGGAGCTGCACACCGAGCTCAAGCCGGGTCAGGAGGTTCTTTTCGCCGGCGGTATCTACGGAACCGTCAAGGGCATCGAAGGCGAAAAGGTCCAGATCAAAGTCCGATCCGGTGCCGTCGTAGATGTTTCGCGTTACGCGATTCAGGAGATCAAGTAACTGTCGTCAGCAAATAACGAAAGGAAGCTGATCAACATGGCAGAACCCAACATTCTTCTTACCCGCATCGATAACCGACTGGTCCATGGTCAGGTCGCTACCCAGTGGAACTCCACCCTGGGCTCCAACCTCATCCTCGTCGCCAACGACGACGTGTCGACCAACACCATGCGTCAGAACCTCATGAAGATGGCCGCTCCCACCGGCGTCGCTACGCGTTTCTTCTCCCTGCAGAAGACCATCGACGTCATCGGCAAGGCGAGCCCGCGCCAGAAGATCTTCATCGTGGCCGAAACACCGGAAGACGTGCTTACGCTCGTCAAGGGCGGTGTGCCTATAAAGAAGGTAAACATCGGCAACATGCACATGTCGGAAGGAAAGCGCCAAGTCGCCACCTCCGTCGCAGTTAACGACGAGGATGTCGCTGCGTTTAAAGAGCTGCAGGAATTGGGGGTGGAGTTGGAGATCAGGCGCGTTCCGAGCACGCCTGTTGAGGACACGAGCAAGCTCTTCTCGTAATCCTCGTGATCCACGTTGTCAGGAGTGAAACCCTGACATTCTGTACGTGAAATCCAAAGTGCGTACATACATTTTGAAAGGAGGAGCAAGATGGAATACACGATCTTCCAGGTCGCTCTGGTCTTCATCGTCACGTTCGTCGCGGCAATCGACCAGTTTAACTTCCTCGAGTCTCTCTATCAGCCCATCGTCACCGGCGCCGTCATCGGTCTTATCCTTGGCGACCTCAACACCGGTCTTCTCGTGGGTGGTACTTATCAGCTCATGACGATCGGCAACATGCCGATCGGAGGTGCTCAGCCGCCTAACGCTGTTATCGGCGGCATCATGGCAGCCATTCTCGCTATCGCTACGGGCCTTGAGCCCAACGCGGCAGTCGGCCTCGCCATTCCGTTCGCTCTGCTTGGTCAGCTCGGCGTTACCCTGGTCTTCACGCTTATGTCGCCGCTCATGTCCTCCGCGGACAACATGGCTCACAACGCTGACACCAAGGGTATCGAGCGTCTGAACTACTTCGCCATGGCTCTGCTCGGCCTGATCTTCGCTGTCGTCGTCACCCTGTTCTTCATCGCTGGCGCTACCATCGGTCAGACCATCGCTTCCGCCATCCCGACTTGGCTGCAGACCGGTCTGTCCGCTGCAGGCGGCATGATGCGCTTCGTCGGCTTCGCCGTCCTGCTCAAGGTTATGATGAACCGCGATATGTGGGGCTTCTTCCTCATGGGCTTTGGCCTCGCGCTCATCACCGTTGCCAACGATTCTCTGGCAACCCCTGCCCTGCTCATCCTCGCTCTCATCGGCTTCGGCATCGCTTTCTGGGACTTCCAGCAGCAGACCGAGCTGAAGGGTGCAGCTGTTTCTGACGGAGGTGACTTCGAAGATGGCATCTAATGAGTATGTGATCCCGGAGCACTACGAGGATCTCACTCCTGCTCCGCAGCTCGACCAGAAGACCCTCAACAAGATGGCTTGGCGCTCCTGCTTCCTGCAGGCCTCGTTCAACTACGAGCGTATGCAGGCCGCTGGCTGGCTCTACTCCATCATCCCCGGTCTGGAGAAGATCCACACCAACAAGAACGACCTCGCGGCTTCCATGAGCCACAACCTGGAGTTCTTCAACACCCACCCGTTCCTCGTCACCTTTGTTATGGGTATCGTGCTTTCGCTCGAGCAGAACAAGGTTGACATCCCCACGATCCGCGCCGTCCGCGTCGCCGCAATGGGCCCGCTCGGTGGTATCGGTGACGCCCTGTTCTGGCTGACGCTCGTGCCTATCACGGCCGGCATCACCTCCAACATGGCCATCAACGGCAACGCCGCTGCGCCGATCATCTTCCTGGTGATCTTCAACGTCGTCCAGTTCGCTCTGCGCTTCTGGCTCATGAACTGGTCCTACAAGCTTGGCACCAGCGCTATTGACGCTCTGACTGCCAACATGCAGGCCTTCACGCGTGCCGCTTCCATCATGGGCGTCTTCGTCGTCGGTTGCCTGGTCGTCACCATGGGTGGCACCCAGATCAACCTCCAGATCCCCAACGGCACCACCCGTGGCCTCTCCGCTACTACCGTGATCGTCTCCGAGAAGGAGGCCGAGAACTTCACCGCTATGGAGGGCATCGATACCGAGACCGCTGAGGCCGGTACCATCGCCATGACCGATGAGGACGGCAACGCCCTCACCGCTTCCGATGCCGACGGCAACGCTGTCGAGTGCGGCGTCACCGATCTGGGCAACGGCATGGAGTCCGTTACCTACGGCACCGTCACCGAGGATCCGGTCAACTTCTCCGTTGCCGACACCCTCAACACCATCGTCCCGAAGCTCGTCCCGCTTATGCTTACGCTGCTGCTTTACTACATGTTCGCTAAGCACAGCTGGACCCCGACCAAGGGCATTCTGCTGCTCTTCGTCCTGGGCATCCTGGGCGCTGGCCCGCTTGGTCTCTGGCCGAGCATCTGGTAAGGCTCTAGCTTGAGGGGTGTGTCCCTACGCGGCTCACACCCCGACCCCTTAAGCCATGTGTATGTTAAAAGCCGCGTGCTCGAAAGAGCGCGCGGCTTTTGTTTTCTTGATGATTCGGGTGTTGCGGACTGATAATGCTTAACACCCTAGGTAGTTAGCCGAATTCGAGCAAAAGGGAGGATAGGATGGCGATCGGAGCGCGTAAGCAACCGCTGTACGATCAGCTGGTCGATATTCTGACCGAAAAGATTGACCATGAATATCGCGCCGGTGACATGATTCCTTCCGAGCGCGAACTTTCGGAGCGCTATGGTCTCTCGCGCACTACGGTACGCCTGGCTCTGCAGGAACTGGAGCGTTTAGGACTGGTGGTTCGGCAGCACGGTCGCGGTACCTTTGTGACCGACCGTTCGGCAAAGGCAACCAATCTTATGCAGTCCTACAGCTTTACCGAGCAGATGCGCGCGATGGGTCGCGACCCCGAGACCACGATTCTCGATTTTTGCGAGATGGAGGCCGATAAGAATCTGGCCGAGCATATGGGATTACGTATCGGTGATCGCATTTTTAAGCTCAAGCGCCTTCGTTCTGCCGACAACATGCCCATGATGGTCGAACGCAGCTATCTACCGGTTCGTCAATTTCTGTCCCTAAAGCGACCGCTGCTGGAGCGCAAGCCGCTTTACGATGTGATTGAGCAAGACTTTCAGCAAAAGATACGCGTGGCCGAAGAGGAGTTCTATGCGAGCATAGCCCGTCCCACCGACGCCCACCTTTTGGGAATTGTCGAGGGCTCGCCTGTGCTCGATTTGGTCAGGACTACGTATAACGAGTCAAACGAGGTTGTGGAGTATACACTCTCGGTTGCTCGTGCCGATCAGTTTAAATACAAGGTTTACCACCAGCGTAGCAACTAGTGTCCGCATCGTTTCCATATGGTGATTCTTTGCATTTAACTGGTTACTACCAGATAACCAACTGAAGTGTATAATTGCACGTCAGAGGATTACTTCTAGAGAGAGGTATTAGAAATGTTCGAGAAGAGTGTCGAGGAGCTCACCGAGCTCGGCGCCCAGATCACCACGGCCGAGATTGCTCAGCAGCCCGAGCTTTGGCGTGATACGCTCAACATCTATCGCGAGAACAAGGAGGCCATCGAGGCCTTCCTGGCCGAGGCTCGCGCTATGGGCGAGGGCCGTCTGTCCGTTGTCTTCACCGGTGCCGGTACGTCCGACTACGTTGGCGATACCTGCGCCCCGTACCTGCGTCACGCTGGCAACACTGATCTCTACGACTTTAAGCCCATCGCCACGACCGACATCGTGAGCGCTCCGCGCGACTTCCTGCGCGCCGAGGATCCCACGCTCGTGGTTTCCTTTGCCCGCTCTGGCAACAGCCCCGAGAGCCTTGCTGCCGTTGCCGTTGCCAAGGAGCTCGTCCACAACGTCAAGTTCCTCAACATCACCTGCGCTCCCGAGGGCAAGCTCGCCGTCGAGTCTGCCGATGATCCCAACGCGCTGACGCTGCTCATTCCGCGCGCCAACGACAAGGGCTTCGCCATGACCGGTTCTTATTCCTGCATGACCCTGCTCTCCACCCTTATTTTCGACACTGCCTCTGACGAGCAGAAGGCCGAGTGGGTTGAGACCATCGCCAAGATGGGCGAGGAGGTCATCTCCCGTGAGCCCGAGATCGCCGATTACCTGGCTGGCGACTTCAACCGCGTGACCTACTTGGGTTCTGGCTCCTTCGGTGGCCTTGCCCAGGAGAGCCAGCTCAAGATCCTCGAGCTCGCTCACGGTCTGGTCGCTACTTCCTACGACACCTCCATGGGCTATCGTCACGGACCTAAGTCCTTCGTCGACGATAAGACGCTCGTCTTCGTGTTCGTCAACAACGACGCCTACACCCGTCAGTACGACATCGACATCCTCAACGAGATCGGTGGCGACGAGATCGCTCAGCACACCGTTGCCGTTCAGCAGGAAGGTGCCACCGTCTATGAGGGTGAGTCCTTCACCTTTAAGGGCTACGAGGCACTTCCCGAGGGCTACCTTGCTCTGCCGTTCGTGATGTTTGCTCAGGCTATCAGCCTGCTCAACTCCGTGCGCGTGGGCAACACGCCCGATACGCCGAGCCCCACCGGTACGGTCAACCGCGTGGTTAAGGGCGTGACGATTCACCCCTTCACCGCTTAATCGCGTCCCCCTGTAAGGGCGCCCGTCCGCTCATAACGGCGGGCGGGCGCTTTTTGTTTTACGTGAGCTGGGTATAAGCATCACCACAGTCAACTGCTTTAGAAGCAAGGAGTGCATATGAGCACGTACGCAATTAAGGCTGACAAGTTCTTCTTGCCGGCAGGCCCGCAACTGGGCGGCTATCTTATGGTCGAGGACGGCGTCTTTGGCGCCTGGCAGGCCGACGAGCCCTCTTGCGAGATTAAGGACTACACGGGATCGTGGATCGCACCGGGTATGGTCGATACTCACATCCATGGCTTCTACAACCACTCAACTACCGATAACGATCCCGAGGGCATCGATATCAGCTCGACCGAGCTCGCCCGTCGCGGTACCACCAGCTGGCTGCCCACGACGTTCACCGATGGCGTCGAGCAGATCAAGGACGCCTGCGCCGCCATTGCCCAGGCGGACGAGGGCCGCGGCCCCGACTTCTGCGGTGCTCGCATTCAGGGCATCTACCTGGAGGGCCCCTTCTTTACCATGAAGCACGTGGGCGCGCAGAACCCCGCTTACCTGATCGATCCCTCCGAGGAGGTCTTCGACCAGTGGCAGGAGGCTGCTGGCGGACGTATCGTCAAGAGCGCTATGGCCGCTGAGCGCGATGGCGCTGCCACCTATGCTGCCGCCCTCAACGCGAAGGGCGTCGTGACCAGCATCGGTCACTCCGACGCCACCTACGATGAGTGCATCGCCGCCATCAACGCCGGTGCCAGCTGCTTTACGCATACCTATAACGGCCAGCGCGGGCTGCATCACCGTGAGCCCGGTGTCGTGGGTGCTGCCATGTCCACGCCCGAGACCTACGCTGAGATCATCTGTGACGGCAAGCACGTAAACCCTGCCGCCATCAAGGCGCTGCTGCAGGCAAAGGGCTGGCAGCACACGGTACTCATCACCGACTGCCTGGGCTGCGGCGGCATGCCCGAGGGCAGCTACACCAGTGGCGGCATGGACGTCATCATGAAGGACAACCTGTGCTGGCTCGCCGACGGCGAGAGCATTGCCGGCTCGGTGCTCACGCTTGCCCAGGGTGTCAAGAACATCGTCGACTGGGGCATCGCCAGCGCCGATATCGCCATTCGCATGGCAACCGAGGTGCCGGCTCGCTCTGCGCACATCGAGGATAAGTGCGGCAGCATCATGCCGGGTCGCGACGCCGACTTTGTCGTGTTCGACCACGAGCTCACCCTCGTCGAGACGTATGTTGGCGGCCAGAGCGTCGGCAACGCCTTTACCGAGTAACGATAGAAAAAGACGGCGGGCCCGAATCTGCTCGGACCCGCCGTATGGGTTAAACGCTCAAAAGCACCTTCACAGTTACAGCTTGTTAGCAATCTTCTTTGCCGTGCGCTTAACGCCGGCCACCAGGCCTCCTGCAGGATGCTCCTTTTCGTATGCTAGACGCTTCTCGCGCTTGGCGTACTCTTCGACGATGATATCGCCGTACTCATCTTCGATTTTGTCGAAGAAATCGACGGCTCCCTTAATCTCTTCGGCAGTTGGGTGTCCCTTCTGGACGCCGCCGGCGAGCTTGAACGGCCCCCACGTATCAAAGCCGGGGCAGCCGTAGACACCCATAAAGATGGCCTGCCTCATGCGGCAGATGCCATCGATATCCTTGCCGTACCACTTGTTTTTGCCACCATAGGTCATAAGGCCAAATACCTTATCCTGCGGCTGCAGCACGTTCGTGAGCACACGTGCCATGTCCTTGTCGATCTCGGAGTAATAGATGCCCGTGGCGACACCGATCAGATGGTATTCGTGCAGGTCGGGGTACTCGTTTTTACCGAGTGACTTCACGTCGAGGGTATCGATTTCGGGGTGCGCCTCGACGATGGCGTCCACGAGCTTTTTCGTATTGCCGTGGTGGCGTGAGGCATAAAGGATGATGGTTCGCATAAGAAGGCCTTTCAGCTGTAATTGCATCAATGTCTGTATGGTACCCCGTTGTATGGTCGGGATACCGGACACATCGACGAGCGCGCGGGTTTGTCCTTTGACTAGGATTGAGGCGGGCGCTTGCATGAAAAAGCAGTTGTCCGAAAGGATGGATAATGGAATACGCTCTTTCCAACGATTCGATTTCTATCAAGGTTTCCACGGCCGGCGGCTCGTTTACCTCGATTGAGGCTGACGGTCGTGAGTATTTGTGGCAGGGTGATCCCGCGGTGTGGTCCGGTCAGGCGCCGGTCTGCTTTCCGATTTGCGGAGGCTTGCGCGACAACAATGCCATGACGTTTGCCGGGCATCATGTGAAGCTCGCTCGCCACGGGTTTGCGCGCAAACAGGAGTGGAAGCTGCTGAGCCAGAGTGAGAACGAGCTGGCGATGTGCCTGGCTTCGGAGGATAACGCCGCGTTGCTGAGCGATTATCCGTATCCGTTTAAGCTTGTCGCCCGCTATACGCTCGAGGACGCCGCCGTGCGTGTCTCCTATGAGGTGACCAATGAAGGCACCGAGGACATGCCGTTCTTTATCGGTGGACATCCCGGCTTTAGGTGCCCGCTCGATGAGGGCGAGGTCTATACGGACTACGAGCTGCGCTTTGAGAAGGACGAGGCTGCGGAGCTCTGCACCGCCGTTCCATCGACTGGCTTGATTGATGTGGCAAACCGCTCCAAGAACCCCATGGTGGGGAAGACGTTGCCCCTGTCGCACGAGCTCTTCGATTTTGCGGAGACCATCTTTGACGTACTCGAGAGTCGTCAGGTCACGATTTCCAAAAAGGGCGAGGACAAGGGCGTTCGCCTGAGCTTCGAGGGCTTTCCGTACCTCATCGTGTGGAGTAAGCCCGAGGGCGATTTTGTGGCAGTTGAGCCCTGGGGCGGCCTTTCGACCTGCTCCGATGAGGATGACGTGCTTGAGCATAAGCGCGGCTGCCTTGTCGCCAAGCCCAAGGAGACCGTCGTTCGCTCGTTCACGATTGAAATTCTGTAATTCCGTTTTGTCGACTCGTATCGCGAGGCACTAGGAGCCTGCGAGATAAGGAGCTAAAAATGATCCTCACCGTTACGATGAACCCGTCTGTCGATACGCGCTATCAGCTCGATGAGCTCGTTATCGATGACGTCAACCGTGTGACGCCCGAAAAGACCGCCGGCGGCAAGGGCCTCAACGTGGCCCGTGTGCTGGGTCAGCTGGGCGACGACGTCGTGGCAACCGGTCTGCTCGGCGGCCACATGGGCGCTTACATGGCCGAGCTCATGGACGCCAACGGTATTAACAACGACTTTGTGCCCATCAAGGGCGAGACCCGCATCTGCCTCAATATCCTTCATGCCGGCAACCAGACCGAGCTGCTCGAGAGCGGTCCGACAATTGCCCCCGAGGAGCTCGATGCCTTTACCGCCAAGTTTACCGAGCTTGCGAGCAAGGCCGACGTCGTCACCATCTCGGGTTCGCTGCCCCGCGGTGTCGAGGCAGACTACTATGCCAAGATCACGGGCATTGCCGAGAACGCCGGTGCCAAGGTGTTGCTCGATACCTCGGGTGCTTCGCTCGAGGCCGCCCTTAAGTCCGAAATTAAGCCCGAGCTGGTCAAGCCTAACCTGACCGAGATCAACGGCCTTTTGGGTACGAGCTTTACCACCGACGATGTGGACGAGCTCCGCGCCGCGCTCGCCTCTGATGCCCGCTTCTCCGATATCCCCTGGGTCGTCGTGTCCATGGGCGCTGCCGGCTCCGTTGGCTTCCACAATGGCCGTGCGTTCCGCGCAAAGACGCCCGATATCCCTGCCGTTAACGCCACGGGCTCTGGTGACTCCACTATCGCTGGCTTCGCGCATGCCATTGCTGCTGGCGCGGACGACGAGACGGTGCTGCGCACCGCCAACACCTGCGGCAAGCTCAATGCCATGGATCCCATGACCGGCCATCTGGCCATGGACCGTTGGGACGAGGTCTACAACGGCGTTGTCGTGACCGAGCTGTAAAAGCCTGGGCGTCGGCCCCGGCATTGCTTGCTAGCTCATGTCGACGACAAGTGCGGTAGCATTATGCTGGGGCGCGACGCCGAGTTTGTCGTGTTCAATCCCGACCTTACCCTGGTCGAGGCGTATGTGGGTGGCAACAGCGTCGGTAACGCGTTTGCCGAGTAGCCGCCAAAGAAGCGATCCGAGAGGGGATTTAGATGATTTACGGTGCATTGGGCGATATCGAGGAGTACCGCGGAATGCTCAAGGGCCTCGACGTGCTGATCGACTGGCTCGAGGAGAACGACCCGGCAGAGCTCGAGGTCGGCAGCCATCCGATTCTGGGCGACAAGGTCTATGCGAACGTCATGGCTCCCACGACGCGTCCCGAGGCCGAGGCTCACTATGAGACGCATCAGCGCTATCACGACCTGCAGATCGACGTTGAGGGTCGCGAGGCCTTTAAGGTCGCCACGGGCAGTCTGACGCTGGTTCAGGAGTTTGACGAGAAGGACGACTACGATCTGGTCGATTCCGACGCTTCGATCGCCGGCGATCTTGCCGACGACAAGTTTGCGCTGTTCGTTGCCGGCGAGCCTCACATGCCCACGCTCGAGTTCCCGGGCGATGGCGCACAGCCGGTCAAGAAGATCTGCTTTAAGCTGCTTGCAGATGCTTACTGGGAGGAGTAGCGAGCCGCTCGGCTGAGCTGTTCGTCTGATGGCGTGATTCCCCTAGGGGAATCACGCCACGACCCCGCCAAGCGTGTTTTCCCTAGGGGAATCACGTTTGGCGGGGTTTTCGGTTTTTGAATAGGGAAGCCTCATTTATTTGCGAAGAACATCGGCTAGCCGCAGGATTGAAATCATCGACCGATAAGTGAGTTCCACTTTTTCGCCCGCAAGCAGTCGTTTCGAGCCAATCTCATCTAGCCCCACAAGCCGAGAAAACAGCGGGCCGCTCATCGTGCCCTCGTCAATTGATTCCCTTATGGTCTTCAAAACGTCCGTATCATGAAGCGATGCCGAGCTGTAGGGGGCAACACGAGCGGAACTCTCAATTAACGACGAGACAAAAGGATGGAGATGCTTTGGACATAGTCCATCAAACACCACATCCCCATTGTCGTTCGAGCCGACCAGGCGCCAAGTATAATGATCGACCCAGTCATCTCCGTCATATATGGCGTTCATGAACAACTTCCCGTCTAGAGAGAGAAACCTATTTGGACATCGGGGCGCAAGACCGCAATCCATATCGGGCCTGCAGCAGCTCCAACCCAACGCACCACATAGGTTCCCTTTCGTACATGTGTATCAATCTGCCCCGAAATGCCGGTGAATGCAATTCCAGACCCGTTTGTCGGATAGCAATCGACGTATTTTTGGTTTCCGCTCACAACCTTGTATAGATATATCGTTCCAGCAAAAGAGAAGGGATCGTTCGCAATTTTGTCCGGAAGAACTTGCCACCTCAAAATCCCGCTACCAATATGGTCAAGCTTGACCGTTCCGCCGTCCCCCTCAAAAGTGGCAAGGGGATTTACCCCAGACTGAGAGTCGGCATCGCCCTCCTTAGCAGTTATTAGCAGGCTGCCCGTATAAGACTGCTGAGGCTCACTTTCAGGACAGGCAGCCTCGGCCCAAGAAGGGCCACTCAGGCAGAACAGTCCGAGCAGCATCATTACCAACAAAAGAAAACCCTTAGTTCTTTTCATCTATATTCCCAACGTCTCTCGACATTTGTATATTGTGACTATTTTAGATCTATATGGCCAATTCGAGCCCTCGCCATGGCAATTGTTGCAGCCGGGTTTCTTTTCATTAAGATTTCACTTTGGTAAATCCCCGCCCCTAAGCATTAAACCCGAAGTCCACCGAGTGGGCCGCTGTTGACGTGGCGATGCTTGGATTGGCACACGCGCACTCAAAATCGGCAACAAAAAAGCCGCCCGAAGGCGGCTATCTTGTGCAATGGAGCCAGCGACCGGGCTCGAACCGGTGACCCCCGCTTTACGAGAGCGGTGCTCTACCAACTGAGCTACGCTGGCGGCCATGTGGTGACGCAACTGAGGCGTCAACGGCTGTCTATGATACGGGACATCGCAAATCCGCGCAAGTGTTCTGACGGCTTTTCTCACTTTAAATGCACTAATATTGGAGACGTGATGTCTGCGGCGTTCATTTGGCACTTGACCTGCTGTTGAGTTGGTGGCCGACGTCTCGCTCTTACGGGTCTCAAACAGAATGGGGCTGCCATGGCTCAACCCAGGATCCTTCTTACACGTATCGATGACCGGTTAATTTACGGGCAAGACGTTGAGCTGTGGTACGAGGCCGTGGGTTCCAACCTTGTCTTAATCGTCAACGACGAGATTGCGGCTGATTCGCGCAAGTGGGCGCCTATGAGGGTCGCGGCGCCCGAGGGCGTGTGGACGCGGTTTTTTTCGGTGCAAAGGACCATCGACATCATTCATACCGCAACGCCGCGTCAATGGATTCTCATCATGGTGGCCTCGCCCGCCGATGCACTCGCGCTGGTCAAGGGCGGTGTGCCGATCATCAAGATTAGCATTGGCCATATGCAAGCAGGGGAGGGCAAGCGCTCTGTAACGCCTGCCGTTGCCGTAGGCGAGGCAGATGCCGCCGCCTTTAAAGAGCTGCAAGAACTCGGCATAGAGCTAGAAATCTGCTACCTCCCCAGCTCCAATCCCGACCCCATCGGCAATTTGTTCAACTGATCCCTTGGGGACGGAGGAAAACGGATCATTTTGCCCTTGCGAGGGACGCGCGCGATGCCGCCTGTCAAAAACTATGCCCATTTACTACGTTTGATCGGCTATCGCCGAGCATGTCGAATTTGAGAAAAACAAAACCGCAGGTAGACGGCTCGCGAATTTAACAAAACCCGGTGCGTGGTCGAGCATCCCGGGCTAAACGTAGTAAATGGGCATAGTTTTGATATGTCACTCATACAGTCACAGCGAAAATGAGCTCAAAAGATGAAAAAAGCGCCCGTCGGTGGTGCCGGCGGGCGCTGGTGTGCGATATGCAGCGTTGTGGGCTTAGTGCCTCATAAAGTGGTACTCGATCACATTGCTGTAGGGATGACCCGGGCCCACAATGCCCTGCGGAAACAGCGGCTGGTGCGGCGTGTCGGGGTACATCTCGGCCTCGAGGGCAAAGCCGGCGCCCCAGCCGTAGTTGGCATCGTCCTTGGCGTGCTCGTCGCCCAGCCAGTTGCCGGTGTAGAGCTGCACGCCCGGGGCGGTGGTGTAGTAGTCCAGCTCGCGACCGGTCCACATCTCCTCGACGTGCATCGCGCGGCGCAGATTACGGCCGTACTGATAGCCATCGATGCACAAGCAGTGATCGTAGCCACGGGCCTGCTTAATCTGCGGGTCGTCGGCCTCCATGCCGGGTGCAACGGGGCGCAGCTCGCGGAAGTCAAACGGCGTACCCTCGACGGGAGCGATCTCGCCGGTAGGAATGTTCTGGTCGTCGATGGGCAGGTAGTGGGCAGCGTTAGCAACAAAGAAATGCTCACAGTCCATGCCGGCGTTATGACCGGCAAGGTTAAAGTACGTGTGGTTGGTCATGGACACGTACGTGGCGCGGTCGCTCTCGCAGCCATATTCGATACGGAAGCAGCCGGTGCGCGTCACGGTAAACACGGCCGTAAAGGTGCGGTTGCCGGGCAGGCCCAGCTCGCCATCTTCAAGCGAGGTGGTCATGCGCACAGCATTGTGGACCTCGTCGAGCTCAACGTCCCACACGCGCTTGTGCAGGCCGTACTCAAGATCGCTGTGCAGGTTGTTGGCGCCCTCGTTGGCGGGCATATGCCAGTCCGTGCCGGCGATGGTGATCGTGGCACCTGCAGTGCGGTTGGCCACAGGTCCGATGGTCGCGCCAAAGCAGGCGGGGTTGTCAAAGTAATCCTCGAGCTTATCGAAGCCCAGCACCACATCGCGCACGTTGCCGGGAATGTCGGGCACATCGATACCCAGCACGGTGGCGCCATAGTCCATAATGCGAACGCAGATCTCGGGCCCGTTGAGGGTGTAACGATGAACGGGGGTACCGCACGGTGCGGTGCCGAAAAGCTCGGAAGTGATCATTTGGTTCCTAACATCGAGGTATTTCCGACAAACTGTAGCGCGAACAGGCGAGATTATCACTACACCCCACTAAAGCAGGGGGTATTTTTCTCAAAAAAGTGATGATTGGAGCTGTGCGGGCGTTCATTTTTGACGCGCATGAGTCTGATACAATTTGTTCGTTACTGTTTGAATGATATGCGCGCACAGAACGGCGAGGATTCATCGTGATTAAAGCGGAGCGACAGGATAAGGTTCGTCAGCTGCTCGAAGAGCAGGGCACGGTCTCGGTCAAGGAGATTTCGGATGCGCTGGGCGTCTCGGACATGACGATTCGTCGCGATCTTGAGGAGCTTGCGAGCCTGGGCGAGATCGAGCGCGTGCACGGCGGCGCCCGCAGTGCACAGGGTCGTCCCCACGCTATGTTGCGCCATGAGTATTCGCACACCGAAAAGCGCACGAAGCATGCCGAGGAAAAGCTGCAGATTGCGCGCCGTGCTGTGGAGCTTATCGAGGAAGGCTCGACCATCTTTTTGGGCACGGGTACCACGGTTGAGCAGATGGCCTCGATGCTGCCGACGTTTCGCCTGCGCATTGTGACCAATTCGCTTTCGGTGTTTAACCTGCTCGAGGCGCGCGAGGACTGCGACTTGTGCCTCGTGGGCGGTATGTACCGTCGCCGCACCGCCGCGTTTGTGGGACCAACGGCCGAGGATACCCTGCGCGCCCTGGGCATCGATGCGGCGTTTATCGGCGCCAACGGCATTCTGGATGGCGACGTGTCTACGTCCAATATGGATGAGGGTCGTATCCAGCAGCTCGCCTTTAGCAAGGCCGACTCGCGCTATCTGATCGCCGACTCCAGCAAGATCGGCAAACGCGACTTCTACACCTTCTGCCGCCTGGACAGCCTGGACGCCGTAGTGTGCGAGCCGGGTATTACCGCCGAGAATCGTGCCGCCATCGAGGAACATACACAGGTCATTTGCTAACTAGCGCTACGGGAGACACTGCTGCCCTCTGCCGGCGCGGGGATTATCACTTCAATATGACGTGCAGAATGACACGTAATAAGTAAAAACACCATTTGTGCGTCAAATTTGATGGCGCGTAAAAATTTGCGCGTTATTTTACGCGTCAAAGCGACGTGAAATGACGTGCAAATAGTTTTGGGCAACAAGGGTGAGGCCATTCTGAGATATGGCTAGACTCCGTATCTCGCTTTGATATCCCTTGAGAATGAATCGTAGTCTTCGTAGAGTCCGTCTCTGCTTTCATCTTCGGCGCGGTTCATGCGTTCAAGGAGTTTATCCTTTGGGGGCCCTTGTTTTATTGCTGGCTCGCTATTGGGTATTACAGATTGCAAGAATAATTCCAGAGCATGGACGTCTTTAAGTATGTAGCCCGTCGAACGACCCGCTCCTGTTTTTTCGATTGCACTGCAACTAACAAGCTGGCTGAGGGTTCGTTTAACGGTTACCTCGCTGATATCGGGGCAGTTGGACTGGATGTCGGATTTCTTAATGACGCCGGGTTTCTCCTGAAATAGAGCAGCTATGCGCGCTTGCTTCGACATGGGGCGAGTGTTGAATTCAATCAGGGTGTGCTGTTCGAGCTGTCGGTAAGCCGCCAGTATGGTTCCGAGCATGAACCGGATAAAGGGAACCTCGCTGTTTTCGTTTTCATTCCATCCAGTGGAACTTGCAGCGAGGGCACTGTAGTAGAGCGCCTTGTTGTCTTCAATAAGTCGTTCGATGCTGACGTAGCGCGCAACGTCGTATCCAGTCTTTTCGAGCAGTAGCGTTGTAAGGAGTCGGCTCATCCTGCCATTGCCATCGTTGAGGGGATGAATGCTGACAAAATCGAAGATAAAGCGGAGTGATATAAGGAGGGGATCGCAAGCTTGGCGAGATAGGGCATCGTTGAGGGACCGACAGGCTTCTTCGATAAGTCCCGGGGTTGCTAGAGCCGAAGGAGGTCTAAAGCGCACAAGTCGATTACCTTGATCGTCGATGGAGACGATTTCGTTATCGCTGTCTTTCCAATGGCCCCCATACGAGATTGCTGTGTGTGCCATGAGGTCACGATGCAGCTGCAAAATGACCGATGGTGTTACGGGAATGAAATCGTGCTGCTCGTGAATAAGCGACAGCGCGTCTCGGTACCCAGCGATTTCTTCTTCTGCACGGGAGCTTGGCTTGGTGGAATACGCCATGATTGCTTTGAGCCTTTTTTGGGTGGTAACAATTCCTTCAAGTCCGTTGGAGGATTGGGTGCTTTGGATCTTAGCTTCCTCCATAAGGGACGATAGAAGCTCGGGTTTGACTTGGCTCAGAACAAGTTGTCGGCCTTTATGCTCGCGTATCGAGAGAAGGAGATTGGTGATTGGGGTTGCTTCGAGTTCCGCTGGGACTGTGGCGTAATCAAACTGGCGCATGTGGCTCCTTTCAGTATCACGAACATACTTTCGGTATCATAATAACATGAAATGATACCGAAAGTATGTTCGTGATACTGAAAACAAGGTAAGAGGTGCGCATGACAGCTGCTCGGAAAGCGCGGATTTGACTATCTAATTGTCTCAATCAGTAACGGTTGGGGGTGAAAAAACTCGGCCAAATGTTACAGATTGAGATGAGCGGCACGCTAGGCCTGATTCAAAACAAAAAAGGCCGCATGCGAACCCGTGGAGGGATTCGCATGCGGCCGACAGGGGGTATGCGGCAAAAGTTAGGCCATGAGCAGGCCGGTCTCCGCGACGTTCTTGTACCAGTACGCGCTCGCCTTGGGATAGCGCTTCTGGGTCTCAAAGTCGATGTAGAACAGGCCGTAACGTTTGTTATAACCGTTGGTCCAGGAGAACTGGTCCTGCAGCGACCACACAAAGTAGCCGTCGACGTTCACGCCGCCGTCGATTGCCTTGAGGATCCACGCGAGATGCTGGCGCATGTAATCGATACGAGGGGCGTCGTCGATAAAGCCGTCCTCAAAGTCGTCCTTATAGCCCATGCCGTTCTCGGTGATGTAGATCTTCTTGTAGTTGGGGTAATCGTTCTTAATACGAAGCAGCAGGTCGTAGAGGCCCTCGGGATAGATAATCCAGTCCCAATCGGTGGTGGGTACGCCTTCGCGCACGCATGACTCGCCCACGCCCTTGAGGAACCAGCGCGAGGAGCCCTTGTCGCCGGTGCCATTGTGGTTGATGTCGTTTTCGCCCTCGGCGGCACGCAGGAACTGGCACTTGTAGGTGTTGACGCCCAGGCAATCGTTGTAGGGGAGCGCGGCGGTCAGCGCGGCGATGTCCTCGTCGCGGACGTCAAGCTCGCCGCCGGCGATATGGGCCAGCTTGGTCGCAGCTTCCATGGTGTCGGCTGCATAGTGGCCGCGGAAGGTGGCGTCGAGTACCCAGCGGTTGTTGATGACGTCGGCCATGCGAGCTGCCTCGCAGTCGGCGGCGTTGTTGGGGTCGAGGGGATACTTGGGCTCCAGGTTCTGGACAATGCCGATCTCGCCCTCAAAGCCGCCCTCATGGAAGGCGACGACAGCCTTGGCGTGGGCCACCATCATGTTGTGCATGAGCTGGAAGGCCTTGTCCAGGCGGTACTTCTCGCCGTGCGGCCAGTTGCCGACGATAAAGCTGCCCTCGGCAGTTGCGGGAATCTCGTTAAAGGTAAACCAGTGCTTGACCTCGGTGAACTCGGCAAAGCAGAACTTTGCGTACTCGACGAAGGCGTCGATTGTCGTGCGCGTCAGGAATCCCTCGCCGCCGTTCTGATAAAAGGCTTCGGGCGTATCGAAGTGATCTAGCGTGACATAGGGGATAACGCCAGCTTTGTTGCAGGTGGCGAAAAGCTCGTGATAGAAAGCGACGCCCTCGGGGTTAATCTCGCCGGTGCCGCTGGGGAAGATACGGCTCCAAGCGATAGAGACGCGAATACCGTTGATGCCGAAGCGCTGGCACAGGTCGATATCGACCGGATACTTGTTGTAGAAATCGCTTGCAGGATCGGGGGAGAAGCGACCCTGAGCAGCCAGGAAATCGTCCCAGGGCACTTTGCCCTTGCCGTGCGTGCGGGTCTCGCCCTCAACCTGGTAAGCGGCGGTGGCGCCGCCAAACACAAAGCCGTCGGGGAACTGCATAGGGTTGGTCATGAGACATCCTTTCTGTGGGATACGAATAGGGAGAGGTGCCCGAACTGGGGATCCGGGCACCAACAGAGGGAGGAACTAGTCGAGGTTCTCGCGGAGCCACTTGATGGCGCCAGCGGGGTCGCGAGTAAGGTCGATATATTCCTTACCGCGGGGAGCGAGCAGCTTAATGCCCAGACGATCGGTGTCAGCCTTCATGTCGTTGTAGTAGCTACGAACCTGCGGGGCGAGCACGATGACGTCGTACTGATCCATGATGGCAGTGTGCTGGCCATAGGCGCCTGCGGAGGAAGCGATGTTCTCTCCGGTCTGTGCGGCACCTTCCTTGATGGCGTTGGCGAGCATGGCAGAGGTGCCGGCGCCGGCGCACAGGACGAGGACCTTCAGGCCATCGACATCCTTCTTGGCGGATGCATCGGCAGCGGGCTCGGGCTGATCGGCGACAGGCTTGCTGTCGGCGGCGGCAACAGTCGTCTCGACGGAAGCGGTAGCCTGCTCGACAGCGGGCGCAGGGGCGTTGGCGGCGATGGCAGCGGCACCATCGGACTCGAGACCCAGCTCGGCGGCGCGCTCGGCCTCCTGGTCGCAGAGCAGCTGATCGTATGCCTTCAAGAACGGCAGGTAGATGATGGCGTCCAGCAAGATGATAATCGCGACAAATACCAGGGCGATAAGCTGGAAGTTCGTGGTGATGAAGATGCCGATGGGGGCAGGGGTAGCCCAAGGCACCACGAAGGAGAAGCCGTTCATGCCCACATTATCGATAAAGAACTTGGCAACACTCACGTTGACGCAACCGGCGGCAACAAAGGGGACGAGCATGTAGGGGTTAAGGATCATCGGCGCGCCAAAGAGCAGCGGCTCGTTGACAGCAAAGGCAACAGGAACAATCGAGGCCTTACCGACGGCTTTGAGCTGCTTGGACTTCATAAAGAGAATCAGCAGAAGTGGCACGATGAACGTGGCGCCGGTGCCGCCGAACTCACCCACGAGTGACATGTTAAAGGTGAGGGAGTGAGCGGGGTGGCCACCTGCCAGCAGAACCTGCAGGTTCTCGGCCTGGTTGGCAAGACGGATGGGGTCGATGCCCGGCTGGACGATCGAGGGGCCGTGGACGCCGATGAACCAGAAGAACGCGGTGGCTGCCTGGATAAGGATGAGGCCAGGATAGGTTTCTGCAGCGGTAAAGAGCGGGGAGAGCAGTTTGATAAGCAGCTCGGAGAACGGAACGCCCATGAGGTTGCGCACGATGACATCGATGATGCCGCAGATGATGACGGCGCCGCCAAAGGGGATGATGTCGCGGAAGTTCTGAGCGATGGCGCCCGGGACCTCCTTGGGCAGCTTAATGGTCAGATCGCGCGAGACGCAGAATTTATAGACCCACACGGTAATGAACGCGGCGATATAGGCCGAGAACAGACCACGTGTACCCATGCTGGTGCAATCGAAGACCGAAAGCTCGGAGCCGTTGAGCTTGGTGGTGAACTGCGTGACTGCGAGCAACAGCATGCTGCACTGGGCGGCCACCATGGTGGAACCGTCGTTGAGCACTTTGCCGGCGGGCATGCGACGGTTCATAGAAGCCGTAAAGTTCTTGGCAGTGGTGCCGGCGACCATGATGCCCATGACGCCCATGGTGAAGTTGTACAGCTTGTTGCACCAGTCGATGAGCGGTTGGGGCAGCGCGATGCCAACCACGCCGGGAAGCGTGGCGATCAGCAGGAAGATCGAAGAGGTGAGGACGATGGGCATGCACCCAAGGAATCCGTCTTTGATGGCCTGGAGGTAGATGTTCCTTGAGATCTTCTCAAAGAACGGTTGATGCTTTTCGAGCATCTTTACGATGGCGTCCATAGAGCTCCTTTGCTGCTTGATGCGCGATGCATGTGGATGGAACTGGTCGTCGATGGATGGTCAGGACTGCCCGGAAACCTTCCTGCTTAAGGAAGGCATTGCGAAATGACAACGTAGGACATTTCGTTAATGACAACGTAAGACATTTTTGGAAGAGCAACAAGGATTTACGGGTGAACGGTCGATATTGTCCGATAAACGGCTGATTTGTCAGTCGGGCAGGTAGTGTATGCTAGAACGCAAAGAACGATCGATAGGGAACCGACTGGAGAAGCAGTGGCAACGATGGACAAGAAAAGCGTCTCAATGAACGATGTGGCGGTTGCCGCGGGTGTTTCCCTCAAGACGGTGTCGCGTGTGATCAATGAGCCCGATAGCGTGCGCGAGTCGACGCGCGATAAAGTCCATTCCGCAATGGAGGCGCTCGGGTTTCGAACCAACTTTGCCGCGCGTTCGCTCAAGTTGGGCCGTTACGGGTGTATCGGCGTGGTGCTGTTTCACTTGTCGGGCGGCGCCGTGGACATGATTGACGGTATCGCCGATGCCGCCGAAGAGCGTGGTTTTGCGCTGACGATGATCAAAAAGCGGGCAGGGGAGAAGATGACCCTTGCCGATGCAGCGCGCAGGATGTCGCAGCTGCCTGTTGATGGCATGATCTTCAATCTGCGCCAGATGGTCGACGACTTTGATACGTTTGAGGCACCGAAGGACCTCAAGACGGTGATTATCACGCCGATGGAGCATCCTACCTGCTCTACCGTTAGTGACGATCAAGAGGGTGGTGCGCGCATGGCATGCGAGTACTTCTTGAATCGCGGGCACAAGAACGTGTACTTCGTCTCTGGTAAGAAAGAGTCGCTGTCGAGCCAGTGCCGTATGAAAGGTTGGCGTGCGGCACTCGAGACGCGTGGCATTGAGCCGCCCGAGCCTCTGCAAGGCGATTGGAATGCGGATAGTGGCTATGCCGCGGGCCTTGTGCTTGCTGATAAACCCGATTGCACGGCGATCCTCGCTGCTAACGACTGCATGGCAAATGGTGTGATGATGGCTCTACATGACAAAGGACTCAGTGTGCCCGACGACGTGTCCGTGATCGGCTTCGACGATGAGCTCTACAAGACGATTCCCAACTCGATTCTGACGTCGGTGAAGTTTCGCCACTGCGAGCTGGGCATCCGTGCGCTTAACGAGGTCGTCGCAGGTCTTGGGGCTCCGAGCTCAAGAAGCCGCACGCTCGTCTCGGGCGTGTTGGTCGAGCGTTCCAGCGTAAAGGACCTGCGGGCGTAGACTTGCTCGGCCTGTTCGTCTAAATCTGTAACAGGTAGGGCCGAAAATCTCAGCTAGTTGTTACAGATTTAGACAATTCGGTCCGGCATATTCTGTTTGTCTCGATCTGTAACATCTAAGCGGTCAAAAGCGGTCTACATGTTACAGATTGAGATTTTCGGCTTGGCCTGTGCGTTCATCTCGATCTGTAACAGCTTGGACCGAAAAACTCGGCTAGATGTTACAGATTGAGATGAACAGGAGGACGGGTGCGGTCTAAACAAAATGGCCCGCGCATCACACATCGATGCACGGGCCATTTTTTGTCTGCGAGCGGTAGGTAGCGTCAGTGTCTTATGCCTCGAGGTTTTCCTCGATCCAGGCGACGGCACCCTTGGGATCCTTAGTGAGGTCGATGTACTGTTTGCCCTTGGGCGACAGCAGCGTGATGCCCAGGCGGTCGGTGTCGGCCTTCATCTCGTTGTAATAGGTGCGAACCTGCGGAGCCAGGACGATGACGTTGTACTGGTCCATGATGGCGTAGTGACTGCCGTAGGCACCGGCGTTGGCGGTAATGTCGATGCCCAGCTCGTCGGCGCCTTCCTTAAGCGCGTTGGCGAGCAGTGCAGAGGTGCCGGCGCCAGCGCACAGAACCAGAACCCTCAGGTCCTTGCCCTTAAGGGCGGACGGAGCTGCGGAGGCCTCAGTGGCAGAAGCGGTCTCGACAACGGGAGCCTCAACGGCGGGGGCGGCAGCGGTCTTGACGGCCTTGGTCTCCTCGGCCTCTTCTTCGGCCAGGGTCTCGGCCTCCTGCTTGCACAGGACGTTGTCGTAGGCCTTGCAGAACGGGTAGTAGATCAAGAAGTCAATGACCAGCAGGACGACAACCAGGACCAGAGAGATCGGCTGGAAGTTGGTGTCGATGAAGGTGCCGATCGGTCCGGGGAGTGCCCACGGCATGGCATAGATAAAGCCGTTCATGCCCAAAAAGTCGATGAAGAACTTACCAATGAGGACGTTGGCCACGGGGGCAAACAGGAACGGGATCAGGAAGTACGGGTTGAGGATGATGGGCGCGGCGAACAGCAGCGGCTCGTTGACGGCGAACATCACGGGTACGACAGAGGCTTTGCCGACGGCCTTGAGCTGCTTGGAGCGCATAAAGAGCAGGAAGATGATCGGGACAATGAACGTGGCACCGGTGCCGCCGAGTTCGCCGATGTAGTTACCGAAGTTCTCGGTCAGGGCGAGGGCGGGGTGACCGCCGGCCTGCAGCGTGGCGAGGTTGGTAGTGATGTTGCCAAACAGCGCGGCGTTGAGGGCAGGCTTAACGACCGAGGGGCCGTGGATGCCCATGAACCAGAACAGCGGGATCATGAACCAGATGAGGGCGAGGCCGGCGTAGGAATCGGCGGCGGCGAACAGCGGGCTCACCAGCGTGGAGATGACGTTGGCAAACGGGACGGCCAAGCAGGTGCGGCAGATAACGTCGATGACGGCGACAAACAGGATGGAGAAGCTGAAGGCGAAGATGTCGCGGAAGTTCTGGGCGATGGCGCCGGGGACTTCTTTGGGCAGCTTGATGGTGATGTCTCGCTTAATGCAGAAGGCATAGATGTTGACCGTGGCAAATGCGGCGACAAAGGAGCTCAGCAGGCCCTTGGTGCCCATGTTGTCGGTAAAGAACACCGAGACATCGGCGCCGTCGATCTTGGCACTCGTCTGGGTAACGGCCAAGATGAGCATAGCGCACATGGCGGCGACCATGGTGCTCGTGGCGTTGATGGCCTTGCCGGCAGGCATGCGGCGGTTCTTGGAGCCGGTCAGCGCGCTTGCGGTGGTGCCGGCGACCATGATGCCCACGACGCCCATCGTGAAGTTGTAAACCTTGTTGCAGAAGTTCACGACGTCGACGTTCCACCAGTCGGGCAGCGTAAAGCCGCCGACCGTGGCGACAACGCCCGGCAGGGTTGAAATAAGCAGGAAGACAGAAGAAGACAGGATGATGGGCATTGCTGCCAAAAAGCCGTCTTTAATGGCCTGAAGGTAGATGTTCTTAGAGACCTTGTCGAAGTACGGCTGACCTTTCTCCAAGAACTTAACGATCGATTCCATAGTTCACGCTCCTCTTTGCATGAAATCTTAATGGCATGGACGTTGAAAACCTATATGGTCTCCCGCTTGCTAAAAGCCCGGGTGCAGGCGGGGTCGGTCCCAGGGGGAGAGAGGGGAGCGGCTGGGTTTGTATCGCATAGGGCCGCTCCCCTCTCGGGAGAAAGCGAGGCGATGCGCTACTGCGCGTCCGCCATGGTGTCGGCGAGCTCCTTGTACCAGAGTGCCGACTGCTTGATGTAGCGTTTTTGCGTGTCGAAGTCGATGTAGAACAGGCCGTAGCGCTTGTTATAGCCATTGGCCCACGAGAACTGGTCCTGCAGGCTCCAGATAAAGTAGCCCTGGACGTCGACGCCCTCGGCGCGCGCCTGGAGCACCTTCTCCATGTGCTGGTCGACAAAGTCGATGCGCTCGGGATCGGCGACGATGCCGTTTGCGTCGGGCTCGGGGTCCTTGTGGCCCAGGCCGTTTTCGGTGATATAGATGACGGGGAGGTTGGGATAGGTGGCGCTGATGTGCTTGAGCGTGTCGTAGAGGCCTTGCGGGTAGATGAGCCAATCCCAGTCGGTGGTGGGGATACCCGGCATATCGACCTGCTGCCCGACGCCCTTAAACTTAAAGCACGAGGTGCCCTTGTCTCCGGTGCCGTTAAAGCTGTTGGTGGACTCGCCATCGTATGCGGCGATAAACGCCGACTGATAGTAGTTGAGGCCGAACATATCGTTGCGGGGCGCCGCCTTGGCGAGCTCCTCCATGTCGCTGTCCTCAACCGTAAGTGTGGCGTTGTTGGCACGCAGAATCTCGTTGATGAGTGAGAGGGTGCGCGCGGAGTAGTGACCCAGGAAGGCGCCGTCCATGATGAAGTCGGTGTAGAAGGCGTTGTACAGGTCGGCGGCGTGCTGGTCGGCGGGCGAGTCGGTGGCAGGATATGCCGGCGTCAGGACGTTGACCATGCCAATGCGTCCGCCCAGGTGCTCGGTCTCGTCAAGATCCTTATACAGGTTGACGGCGCGGGCGTGGGCAACGAGCTCGTTGTGCTGGCTCTGGATGCCGCTCGTCACATCAAAGTGATGGTTGGGCGGGAAGTTGCCTTGGATGTATTGGGAGTGCGAGAGGCTGATGAGCTCGTTGATGGTGAACCAATTCTTGACCTCGCGGAACTCGCGGAAGCAGAACTCGGCATAGCGCACATAGGCGTCGACGGTCTTGCGGTTGAGCCAGTCGCCCTGGTTGAACAGGGCGGCGGGGGAGTCAAAGTGATGCAGGGACACATAGGGCTCGACGCCATACTTTTTGCAGCAGGCGAACAACTCGTGGTAGTGCTTAACGCCCTCGGCGAGGGGCTCGGCATCGTCGCCGTTGGGGAAGATGCGAGTCCAGGCGATGGACACACGGATGGCGTTGAGTCCATGCTCGGCAGAAAGGCGGATATCCTCCTCGTAGCGGTTGTAGAAATCACTGGCCGGGTCGGGCAAAAAGCGACCCTGGGCGACAAGGTAATCGTCCCACATGGTCTTACCCTTGCCTGCCACCTTCGTGGAACCTTCCGTTTGGTACGCGGCGGTTGCGGCGCCCCAAACAAAGCCCTTCGGCAGCTGCTGTACGCGGTTTAGCAAAGACATATGCATACACCCTCTCGTCTCGCTGTTCGATATTGTGCGTTTGCGCTCAGGAGGCTCCCTGGTTAGCGTTCAGCGGTGAAAAAGCCCGATAAACACTATCTTAAAATGATTAGAACCAAAATGAGCACGTGAACATTTGACAATGAGCACGTTAACATCCGGCTGGGATGTATAGAAACAAAACAACTTCAAACAGCCGCGAACGGTTGTATTTGTTCGGTAAGCGGTTTTGATTGACAGAAGTTTTCATGTTGTGGTATATGGCTCGGGTATCATGAGCACGTTATCAATGTATGTACGATGCGCCATGGGTGCGGGGAATAGTTGGGAAGCAGGTTAGCGTGGAAGGCATGGCTCAGCAGACAAGGAATGGTCGTTCGGCGAGCGCGGCAGAGGTTGCGGCGCTCGCTGGCGTGAGCCGCCAGACTGTGTCTCGTGTGGTCAACGGTATGCCCAACGTGACGGAAAAGACGCGCAAGCGTGTGCTGGCCGCCATGGAAGAGCTGGGCTTTCGTCCCAATTTTGCTGGAGCGGCGTTGCGCGGCGGGTCGTATCGTTCTATTGGCCTGTGCATGTACAACATCACACGTGTCGGTAACCTGGCGACGCTCGAGGGTATCATGCAAGCGGCGCGCGAGCACGATTTTGCCGTCACTATGATCGAGATGGGCGGCGACAAGCCCTATGCACTTGCCGATGCCTCGCGCCGCATGGTCGAGCGACCCGTCGACGGCATGATTCTCAACATGAACCGCATGGCTCCCGATTTTGAGGAGTTTGTTCCCCAGCCGGGAGTGCGAACGGTCATCCTGTCCATGTATGCGCATCCGCGCTGCACGACGATCGACTCCGACCAGTATGGTTCGTGCGAGCTGTTGACCAATTATCTGCTGGAACATGGTCATTCGAATATGCGGTTTGTGGCGGGTCCGGAAAACTCGATTTCCTCGCGTTTTCGTGAGGCCGGTTGGCGCGATACGCTGGGTCGTGCTCATGTCGATGCCGCTCCGATGCTGCGTGGCGATTGGAGTGCGGACAGTGGGTACACCATGGGCGAGCGGATTGCGGCCGAGGTGCTTGCCGGCGGGTCGCAGGCGCCGACTGCCGTGCTTGCGGCAAATGACCAGATGGCGCTGGGCGTTATCGCCGCGCTCGAGAATGCGGGCCTGTCCGTGCCCGACGACGTGAGCGTGGCTGGTATCGACGACGCACTCGAGGGACTTGTTCCTCACAATCGGCTGACGACGCTGCGATTTGATTTGCGCGGTGTCGGTAAGCTTGCGTTTGAGGCGGCGATTGGAGAGAGCTCGTCTATCGAGGCGATTCATGTGCCGAGTACGCTGGTCGAACGCTCGACTGTTAGGGACATACGGGGTTAGGTCCTACTCCGTTTGTCTCGATCTGTAACAGGTAGACGGTCAAAAGCGGGCTACGTGTTACAGATTTAGATTCTTCGGAAAGCGCAATCCTGTTCATCTCGATCTGTAACAGCTAGAACCCAAAAACTCGGCTAGATGTTACAGATCGAGATAAACGGCCCCCAGGTCGAACAAAAACAAAAGACCGGGGGCGGCGCGCCGTGTGACGTGCCGCCCCCGGCTGAGAAATGGGGACAGGTTATGTGGGCAGGCAACCCCGCTAGTCTTTAGTCCAGACGACGGGTCTGCGCCACGTGCTTATACCAGTAGGCGCTTGCCTTGGGCGTGCGCTTTTGGGTCTCAAAGTCTACGTAGAAGAAGCCGTAGCGCTTGTTGTAGCCGTTGGTCCAGGAGAATTGGTCCTGCAGGCTCCACAGGAAGTAGCCGCCCACGTTGACGCCCACCTCTATGGCCTTGAGCAACCAGCGCAGGTGCTGCTCGATGTAGTCGATGCGCGGCTGGTCGTCCACAAAACCGTCCTTGTAGGGGTCCTTGTAGCCCATGCCGTTCTCGGTGATGAAGATCTGCTTGTAGTTGGGGTAGCGCTGCTTAATGTAGACGAGCAGATCGAACAGACCCTCGGGATAGATGATCCAGTCCCAGTCGGTGGTGGGGATGCCGGGCTTGTTCACATGCTCGCCAATGCCCTTGACGCGCCAGCGACCGGTGCCCTTCTCGCCCGTACCGTTGTGGTGCAGGTCGTTTTCGCCATCGTAAGCCTTGAGGAAGCGGCACTGGTAGTTGTTAACGCCCAGGTAGTCGTTGTAGAGCGCTGCCTCGCGCATAATCTCGAGGTCCTCGTCCAGGATCTCGATGGTGCCGCCCGAGACGGCAGCCAGGCGGTTGGCGCACTCGAGGGTGTCGGGGGCATAGTCGCCGCGGAAGGTGGCGTCGAGCAGGAACTGGTTTTGCAGCACGTGCTCGTTGTTGGCGGCCTTGATGTCGGCGGGGTCGTTCTCGTTGAGCGGGTACTTGAACTCCAACGACTGAATGACGCCGATCTTGCCCTTAAAGCCGCCGTTGTGGAAGGCCAGCACAGCCTTGGCGTGGGCGAGCATCATGTTGTGCTCGCACTGGAAAGCTTCGGCCAGGTGCGCCTTGACGCCGCCGGGGAAGGTACCCTCGATGTAGGTGTTGGAGGCGTCGGCCCAGATCTCGTTAAAGGTGAACCAGTAGGTCACCTGGTCGGCGTACTCCTTAAAGCAGAAGGTGGCAAAGTCCACAAAGGCATCGATGGTCTCGCGGTTGAGGAAGTCGCCCTTCTCAAAGAGGGGAAGCGGCGTGTCAAAGTGATGCAGCGTGACGAACGGCTCAACATGGTGCTTATGGCACTCGGCGAAGAGATCGTGGTAGAACTGGACGCCCTCGGGGTTGATTTCGCCGGTGCCGTTGGGGAAGATGCGGCTCCAGGCAATGGAGAGGCGAATGCCGTTGATGCCAAACTCCTCGCACAGCTCCAGGTCGACGGGGTACTGGTTGTAGAAGTCCGAAGCGGGATCGGGGGAGAAACGGCCTTGGGCTTCCAGAAAGTCGTCCCAGGCAACCTTGCCCTTACCGTGAGTGCGGGTCTCGCCCTCTACCTGGTAGGCAGCAGTGGCGCCGCCAAAGACAAAGTCCTCGGGAAACTGCGCAGGCGGATTGGTGACGCTAGCAGGATTAACGGACATGATGATCCAATCGTCTAAATCGAAGGGCCAGCCGGTCTTGGATGGTCGGCTGGCCCTGAGCGTTACTTACTTCGAAAGCTGCTCGGAGACGAAGGCGAGAGACTTGTCGCCGTTCTGGGAGAGCTCAATGTACTGCTTACCGCGGCAGGCGACGCATTTGTTGCCCACGCGCTCGCAGTCTTTCTGCAGGTCGGCCAGGTAGCTTGCGGCCTGCGGGGCCAGGACGACCAGGTCAAAGTCGGGGAGCATGTCCACGTGGTTGCCATAGGCGTCGGCAGCGGTCTCAAGATCGATGCCGCGCTCCTTGGCGGCCTTGGCCAGCGCGTTGGCGAGCAGGCCCGAGGTGCCGCCGCCCTGGCAGAGCACGAGCACGCGCTTGCCGTTGAGGTCGCTGGCGGCCGTAGCCTCGGTGGCGGCAGCAGCGGGGGCGGCGTCGGTCTTTACGACCTCGGCAGCGGCGCCGGCGGCAACGCTCTTGGCGTCGGCCTTACCCTGGAAGGCGTCGTTGAGCTTGGCGGCCTTCTCGGCGTTCTTGGTGGCGAGCTCCTCCTGGGAGATCTCGGCCTCCTCGGCGCACTTCTGGGCGTCATAGGCACGGAAGAACGGGTAGTACAGGACAAAGTCGACGACCAAGATGAGGGCGAGCATCACAAAGGCGAGCGGCTGGAAGCCCAAGCCCATGATGGTGCCGATGGGGCCGGGGACGGTCCAGGGCAGGGTGTACATAAAGCCGTTCATGCCCAAGAAGTCGATAAAGATCTTGAGGATCCAGATGTTGGCGATCGGGGCAAAAACAAACGGGACAAAGAAGACGGGGTTGAGCACGATAGGCGCGGCGAACAGCAGCGGCTCGTTGACGGCAAAGCACACGGGGACGATGGCTGCCTTACCGACGGCGCGCATCTCCTGAGACTTGGCCAGGAAGCAGAACATAAAGACCAGGACGAGCGTGGCGCCGGTGCCGCCCATGCAGACGACGAAGTACTGGGCACCCTGGGTCAGGACAGCGGAAGCGTGCTGGCCAGCTTGGAACGCAGCCAGGTTGTCGGTCATGTTGGCAACGAGAGCGGCGGCGATGGCGGGCTCGACGATCGAGGGGCCGTGGACGCCGACGAACCAGAACAGGCTCATGGCACCGTAGATCACAGCGAGGCCGATGTAGCCGTCGGCGGCGGTGAACAGGGGCTGGAACACCTGGATGACGCCCTGGGCAAAGCAGAAGCCAAAGGCAGCGCGGAAGACGATGTCAAAGACCCAAAAGACGGTGATGCAGACGGAGAAGGGGATGATGTCCTTAAAGGTCTGCGAAATGTTGGGCGGAACCTGCTCGGGCATCTTGACGGTGATGTTGCGCTTAATAAAGAACTTGTAGATGATGCCGGTCACAAATGCAGCGATGAAGGCAGTCAGCAGGCCTTTGGAACCAAGATAGGTGGTGTTGAAGCCGCTGGCGGCGTCCGTGGCGATCGTGTCGCTCGAAAGGAGCAAGAAGCCGATGATGGCCGCGCACATGCACGAGATGAAGTTGATCTGGTTGTTCTTGGGCAGGTCGCGGTTCTGAGCGTCGGCGAAGTGCTTGGCCGTGGTGGCGGCGCAGGCGATGGCCAGGATGCCCATGGAGTAGTTGTAGCACTTCCACAGGGCGTTGTTGATGTCATCGGGCCAGTAGAAACCCCAGATGTTGGGGACCGAGGCTACCAGGCAGAAGATGGACGAGAAGATGATGATGGGGATGACGGAGATAAAGCCGTCGCGGATCGCCTTGAGGTACTTGTTGCGGGCGATCGCGTTGAAAAAGGGTTGGCCCTTTTCGATGATGGCGATGAGTTGCTCCATGCAATGCTCCTAAGAGTCGGTGGGTTAGCAACGATGGTAACTTTTGGCGTTCGGTTGCCAAAATGTTGACGTTGCCATTTTGCGACACAAAAAAAGACGCGAACTGATGGTTCCTGTGCCTGCGAACCGTCGATTCCTTATGCGTAAACGTTTGAGCCGCCCGGTGGCTCTGTGTTTGCACAATGGCAACGTTAACATTTGGACTACAAAAGCCGTTCGGGGAAGCGGGATTGTCGGTGAACGGTAGGTTTTGGGTGGTGAGCGTATGGCGGGAGAGGCGTTGGATATACTTGGAGGCGTTCATTTTGTCTGTTGGGATGCCCGCGATGGCATCGTTGACACAGAAAGATCGACCTATGGCCGCTGTTAAAAAATCGGTTTCCGTTAAGGATGTGGCGCGCCTCGCGGGCGTCTCGGAACAGACGGTCTCGCGCACCGTGCACGATTCGCCCAGCGTGCGCCCCGAGACCAAGGAGCGCGTGCGCGCCGCCATGCGCGAACTTGGCTACCGTCCAAACTTTGCCGGCCGGTCACTGCGCCGCGGCAAGTTCAAGACGGTCGGCGTCGCCATGTTCAACATTACCGGCACCGGCAACCTCGACCGTATGGAGGGTTTTGCCGCCGCCGCCGACAAGCACGGCTATGCCATCACCCTTACTAAAGTAGATGGACATCCCTATACCCTCGAGAGCGCATCGTCGCGCATGAGCGCGCTGCCGGTGGACGGCATGGTCGTGATCATGAACCGCATGCCGGCGGATTTTGGCACCTTTGAGCCGCTGCCCGGCATGCAGACGGTGCTCGTTACCATGTTGGAGCACCCGCTGTGCTCGACGGTCGACAACGACCAGTTCGATTGCTCGCGCCAGGTTGTCGAGTACTTGCTGGGGCAGGGGCACAAGACCGTGCACTTTATCTCGTGTCCCGAGCGCTCGCTTTCGGGCATGCGGCGCGAGGAGGGCTGGCGTGAGACATTGCGTGCGCATGGTATTGAGCCGCCGCGACTCGTCCGTGGCGATTGGACGGCACAGAGCGGATATGCTGCCGGCAAGGTGCTTGCGGACGATTCGACCTGTACGGCCATTTATGCTTCCAACGACGCCATGGCCTACGGCTGCATCCGTGGACTCGAGTCGCGCGGGAAGCGCGTGCCCCAGGACGTGAGCGTGGTGGGTGTTGATGACAGCCTGGGCGATATCGTGCCCGATCGTCGCCTGACCACGGTGCGTTTTGACAACAAGCGCGTCGGCATGTGGGCGGTCGACAAGATTGCTGGCGCCGAGGGCGTTGCACCTGGTGTGGAGCACATGCTGTTTCCGGGCGTGCTCGTCGAGGGCGATACGGTGCGCGATGTACGCTAGGGTAAAGACCTGTTTGGGTTGCCGATAATTGTGTTTGGTGTTTGATATTGTTCGGATTGGTTTAAAAACCGTTCACGGGAGAAAATCGACCGTTCATAGCTCGAAATTGCGTTTTGCATTGTTCTGTTTTGTTTGAATGTTACTGTTCCTGTCATACACAGTGCAGCGCGTATGCCCGGACGCGATGCTCTCCATTGGTTCATATGTGAAAGGAACGCAACATGGCAACCAAAGAAGAAATCTCGATGGTTGGATTCGAGATCGTCGCATACGCGGGTGACGCCCAGACCGATCTGCTTGCAGCGCTCGATGCTGCTCGCGAGGGTGATTTTGAGAAGGCCGAGCAGCTGCACAAGGATGCCAGCGATGCACTTATCGGCGCCCACGACACGCAGACCAAGCTGCTTTCGCAGGAGGCCGGCGGCGGCGAGATGGAGATGACCTTCATCATGGCTCACGCTCAGGACACTCTCATGACCACTATGATCCTGGAGAAGCAGACCCGCTTTACCATCGATGCCTACAAGCGCATCGCCGAGCTCGAGGCCAAGCTCGCCTAACGAGTTCTCACAACCAAGTCCCCTTCCAAAAGCCCTGCCGCTATCCGCGGCAGGGCTTTTTCTGTTCTCCTCCAAGTTGCGGTGAAATAGGGACTGAATAGGGGCCGGCGGGCGCAAAACAATCCCTATTCCACCGCAACTCATCCCAAAATAGTCATTGGGTGTTCTTAAACGACTAGTCGTTGGGGACGGTTTTGGTGCGCTCCGTTCGTCCTCCCGTTCGATTTTTGCTCGGTGGGTATACTTTCTTTCGCATTAAACGCCGGAATGAGGAGGTATCCAAATGCCGGACAACGGATTGATTCAAAAGAGAGACGCGCACGAGGTAGCTCATGGGCGTCCTGTCCAGATAACCGAGCACACGACGGTAACCGAGCTGCAGCCCAGCCTGTCCGATGTCGTGTGCGCAAACAAAAAGTTGCAGATTGGCTTTATCGTTGCGCTCGTGGTGCTGGCGTTGCTGTCGGGATTTGTCGCACGCCCACATTTTGCCGATACCAAGACTTGGGACTCCACCATCGAGGTTATCGACCAAAAGAAGGGCAACGTTTTGGCGCTCACGACCTCGTGCGTTGCCCTATCTGCGGGTATTACCGCGCTGCCGGGTGATACGGGAACGCCGGTTGCCGAGCAGCTCGCGCAGCTTTCAGGCAACCTTGGTATCGTGCTTGCCGTGCTATACCTAGAGAAATATTTGCTTACGATTTTGTGGTCGGTTGGCCTGGGCATCCTGATCCCGTTTGCGCTGGTGCTCTTTGCGATCTCACTTGGCATTCACGGACGCTGGAGCACGAGCACAGTCATTCGCCGCGTGGCAACGCGTGTGCTGGTGGTCGCCATAATTGGCATGGTGTTGGTGCCCGCAAGCGTATGGGTGTCGCAGAAGGTCGATGAAACGTATCGCGTAAGTATTGAGCAAGCTCAGCAAAAGGCTGCGGATGCGGCAGATAGCGACAGCTCCAAAGCAAGCAAGAAAAAGACCGAGTCCACAGAGTCCAAGAATGTGCTTGAGCAGCTTGCCGACGGCGCCTCGAGTCTTGTCACGTCGGTGACCAGCGGCGCCAAGCAGATGACCGATGAGATTGTGCAGCAGGTGACCGATCTGATCGAAGGCGTCATCGTGATGATCGTGACCTCGTGCGTGATTCCATTGCTGGTGCTCGCGGCGTTTTTGTGGCTGGGGCATGTGCTGCTGGGGATTGATATTTCCGGCCCGGCGAACTATTTGACGGGCCGCTTTCTGAGTGCTCCGTCCAAGCATGCCAAGAAGGGCGGGCAGTCCGAGTAACTAAAACAGCTGTATATACCGGGGCATACCGCCGAAGGGCGGCCGAGACACGTTCTCGGCCGCCCTTTTGTTTGTTGGGCACATGGTCGCTACGTCCGCGCCGGGCCCAAATGGTCAGCAATCATCCGCGAACGGTATTTGTTCAAAAAAGAACAAAGATAAACAAATAGTTGTTGCAGTTACTGTTCGAATGTGTTCAAATAAACATGAACAGTGAAGAACCGCACATTCAGATGCCCGGACCTGAACGCGATTCAACACTTCCAAACAGAAACTGCGCACCTGCGTATCTCTCAAGGAGGATGTCATGAGGGTTGTTATCGCTTCCGATGCCGACGGTATGTCGATGAAGGAGTCCATCAAGGAGATGCTCATCGCCGACGGTCACGAGGTCGTCGACTATTCCGAGACCCCTGCCGCGGACTTTGTCGATTCCGCGACCGCCGTTGCCAAGGACCTGCTGGAGTACAAGGATTCCCAGGGCTTTGCATTCGATAAGTACGGCGTCGGCTCCTATATGGCCGCCGTCAAGATCAAGGGCATGGTTGTCGCCAACATTTCCGATGAGCGTTCCGCTTACATGACCCGCGAGCACAACGGCTCGCGCATGGTCACCATGGGCCCGGGCGTTGTGGGCACCGAGGTAGCCAAGAAGATCGCCCGCGAGTTCCTGCGTGCACAGTACGCCGGCGGCCGTCACCAGATCCGTGTCGACATGCTCAACAAGATGGCCTAACGAGAGCCACCGAGAACTCGAACTTCTATCTCAACTTGTGAATTCAGACGAAAGGACGTTCTGATGAAGAAGACCATCGCAATCGGTTGCGACCATATCGTTACGGACGAGAAGATCTATCTGGCCGACCGCCTGGAGCAGGCTGGCTACAAGGTGCTTGACTGCGGCACCTACAGCCACACCCGTACGCACTATCCCATCTACGGTAAGGCCGTGGGCGAGGCTGTTGCCAGCGGCAAGGCCGACTTTGGCGTGGCCCTGTGCGGCACCGGCATCGGCATCACCAACGCCGTCAACAAGGTTCCCGGCGCTCGCTGCGCCCTGGTTCGCGACATGACTTCTGCCCTGTATGCCCGTCGCGAGCTCAACGCCAACATCGTGGGCTTTGGCGGTAAGATCACCGGTGAGTTCCTGATGGCCGACATTATGCTTGCCTTCCTGGAGGAGCCCTACGAGAAGACCCCCGAGCACGATGCCCTGATCGCCAAGATCGACGCCTGCAATAAGGCCGACGCCGAGGCTCAGGCTGACCCGCACTTCTTTGACGAGTTCCTCGAGAAGTGGGACCGCGGCGAGTATCACGACTAAGGAGGTTACGCGGTTTTGCCAAGCCGCGTAACGGGTCGACGCTGCGCGGCGCTCAGGCACCCCATCTCGCCGCTCAAACCGTCGCTCGCGTACATGAAGTACGCGTCGCTCCTCTTTCGCGGCGACCTGGGGCACCTGAGCGCCGCTCGCTGACGTAGGGGGTACCAGCAGGGTTACCGCTGTTGTTGGGAAGCGTTCTGATTCGGCTAGCTGCTCCGATAACACGTTTGCTTGCTGAGCTTGAGTGCTTCGCTCCAGGCGGTACCCGGCATTCTGCAGCTTTTCAATTGACGGCTCGCGTTTCTGTGAGGGGGCGCGGGCCGGTTTTCTATCAGCCCCACTGACTCGGCGGGCTGTCGTAAGAAAGGGAAGGCTCCTATGGAGTTTGTTCTTGATAGCGGTTCTATTCGTGTGGCACTGAGCACGGCTGGCGGATCGTTCACTTCGATTAAAGCCAACGGTCGCGAGTACCTGTGGCAGGGCGATCCTTCGGTCTGGTCGGGCCAGGCACCCATTTGCTTTCCGATTTGCGGCGGCCTTCGTGATGGCCGCGCGATGACCATGGGTGGCCGCGAGGTCAAGCTTGCCCGCCACGGCTTTGCCCGCAAGCAGGAGTGGAAGCTCGAGGAGCAGAGCGACAACATGGTTGCGCTGAGCCTAAGCTCTGCCGACCATGCCGAGTTGCTTGAGCAGTACCCGTATCCGTTTAAGATCGTTGCTCGCTACACGATCGATTCGGAAAAGGTGGTCGTGTCGTACGAGGTGACCAATGAGGGCACCGAGGATATGCCATTCTTTGTGGGTGGTCACCCCGGCTTTAAGTGCCCGCTCGACGAGGGCGAGTCCTATGACGATTACGAGCTCCGTTTTGAGCAGCGTGAGGCCGCCGAGCTCTGTACTGCCGTTCCCTCGACGGGCTTGATTGATGTTGAGCATCGCAGCAAGAACCCTATGATCGACCAGAACCTGCCGCTGACCCACGAACTCTTCGACTTCGCGGAGACCATCTTTGACGTGCTCGAGAGCCGCGTGGTTACGCTGACCAAGAAAACCGAGGACAAGGGCGTGCGCCTGACGTTCCAGGATATGCCGTACCTGATTGTGTGGAGCAAGCCCGAGGGCGACTTTGTGGCCGTGGAACCGTGGGGCGGCCTGTCTACCTGCTCCGACGAGGACGATATTCTGGAGCACAAGCGTGGCTGCCTGGTTGCCAAGCCGGGGGAGACCGTCACCCGCGGCTTTGAGATCGAGATCCTTTAACGAGCTATCGTATGTTTGGGGTGGGTCATGCCGCCCCGGAACAGGAGTTCAATATGATTCTGACCGTTACCATGAACCCGTCGATTGATACGCGCTATCAGCTCGACAAGCTGGTCATTGACGACGTTAACCGCGTCACGCCCGAAAAGACCGCTGGCGGCAAGGGCCTCAACGTGAGCCGTGTGCCGCTGCAACTGGGAGACGACGTGCTCGCGACTGGTCTGCTTGGCGGCCACATGGGTGCCTATATGGCCGAGCTTATGGATGTCGACGGCGTCAAGAACGACTTTGTGCCCATCGCCGGTGAGACGCGCATTTGCCTGAATATTCTGCACGAGGGTAATCAGACCGAGCTGCTGGAGAGCGGCCCGCAGATCGCCCCGGCCGAGCTCGAGGCCTTTACGGCCAAGTTCGCCGAGCTCGCGGCGAAGGCGGACGTTGTGACGCTTTCGGGCTCGCTGCCGCGTGGCGTCGATGCCGGCTACTATGCCGAGCTCGTCAAGATCGCCGAGGAGGCGGGCGCCAAGGTGCTGCTCGACACCTCGGGTGCATCGCTGGAGGCCGCGCTGGAGTCCGACGCTAAGCCTGAGCTCGCAAAACCCAACCTGACCGAGATTAACGGCCTGCTGGGTACGTCCTTTACGACCGATGATGTCGATGCCCTGCGCGAGGCGCTTGCCGCCGATGGCCGCTTTGCCGGTATTCCCTGGGTTGTCGTTTCGATGGGCGCTGCCGGTTCGGTGGGCTTCCACGAGGGTCGCGCGTTCCGCGCCAAGACACCCGCGATTGCGGCTGTGAACGCGACGGGTTCCGGCGACTCGACCATCGCCGGCTTTGCGCATGCCATTGCTGCTGGTGCTGACGACGTCACGGTGCTCAAGACCGCCAATACCTGCGGCAAGCTCAACGCCATGGACCCCAAGACCGGCCACCTGGTCATGGACCGCTGGGATGAAATCTTCAACAACGTTGTCGTGACTGAACTGTAGAGTTACGCGGTTTTACCAAACCTATTGGTTCCGCCGTTCTACCGAACGGCGGACCGGCCGACGCTGCGCGGGCCGCATTTGGACAATCTGACGTTCAACTTCAAGGGCGCGACCAGAAGGTCAGCGCCCTTTCGTTTCGCGTCACCTTGTCTCAAATGCGACCCGCTCGCTGTCCGTCCTCTACCTGCGGCGTTGTCTTGCTCCGGATGCGGCAGTTAGGGACGTTCCTTTTCTGCCGGCAGTCTGGGACATTCCTTGGGGTAGTCATTGGGGACGTTCTTTAATAACTAGTCGTTTAAGAACGTCCCCGATGACTACACTCAAAAACGGCGCCCGTCGGCGATGTTGCCGGCGGGCGCCGTTGTCATGTGGGCGGTTATGTTGTGGCCGCTGATGAGGCTCGAACTCGCATGCTACAGCGAGTCGATAAAGCGCTGCTGGGCGGCACGTCCTGCCTCGTCCCACTTAAAGACACCGGCGTTGTCGAGCACGTGGCCAAACACCACGCCGACCTCCTCGTGCAGGATATCGATGGCGTTGTCGGCCGTAAGCTCGTCGGCGCGGCGAGCAAAGACGTCCTCGGCCCACGCGGCATGGCTGCGACAAAGATCATCGCCCTCGAGCGCACCGGCAAGATCGTAGCTGGCATCGACCTTGGCTGCCAGTAGATGCTCACGGACAGCGCCAAGCTCGGGAACCAGGCGCGGCGGCAGAATGGCCAGGCCCATGACCTCGATCAGGCCGATGTTCTCCTTCTTAATGTGGTGGTACTCGGCATGCGGATGGAAAACGCCCAGCGGATGCTCGTCGGTCGTGATGTTGCAGCGAAGCGCCAGGTAGGCCTCGTAGATTTCGCCGCCGGCATTCCCGCGAGAGTCGACGCGGCGGATGACGGGCGTCACGGTGTTGTGGGCCACGCCGTCGGCTGTGTGCGCGATGACGCCTACAGACTCATCGGTCCACTCGCGCCAAGCGAGGATAATCTTCTCGGCAGCGTCGAGCAACTGGGCGCGGTCATGCGAGCGCAGGCGCAGCACCGAGAGCGGCCACTGCAGCACGGTACCGCTGACCTGGTCAAAACCGCGCACGCTAAACTGTGAGACCTCGGCGGCGTGCATCATGGGGAACTCGTGGGCGCCACCCTGGAAGTGGTCGTGCGACAGAATCGAGCCGCCTACGATGGGCAGGTCGGCGTTAGAGCCGATGAAGTAATGCGGGAACAGGTCCACAAAGTCGAGCAGACAGGTCAGGCCCTTGCGGTCGACGTGCATCGGACGATGCTCGGAGCTCATGGCAATGCAGTGCTCGTTAAAGTATGCGTACGGGCTGTACTGGAAGCCCCAGCGCTCGCCATTGAGCGAGATGGGGATAATGCGCAGGTTCTGGCGTGCAGGATGAGCGCCGCCGTCGGCTGCGGCGGAGCGTCCGGGGTAGCCCTCGTTTTCGATGCACAGCTGACAGGCGGGATATTTCTCGCCTGTGTTCTTTGCGGCGCCGGCTGCGGCAATGTCACGCGGGTCCTTCTCGGGCTTGGACAGGTTGATGGTGATCTCGAGGTCGCCCCAGTTGGTGGGGGTACTCCATTTGATGTTGCGCGCGATGGCAGCGCGGCGCACGTAGCCGGCATCGCAGCACAGGCCGTAGAACCAGTCGGTCGCGGCGCGGGGTTCGTTGACGCCCATACGGCCGGTAAACTCGTCAATCACGGCAGACGGTCGCGGCATGAGCACGCCCATGATGCGCATGGCGATGCGGTCGCGGCCCGATGCCGTGTCCTCGGCAGCACCGTTGGTAACGGCAGCCTCGGCAAGCGCGGCAAGCGTGCCCTCGAGGTCAAAGTCGGGCAGGGTATTGGGGTGCAAGAGCGAGAGTTTCTCAACCTGGAGCGCCCAGGCCATATCGAGCGCGGGACCCGTAGCGCCGATGCACTCCAAAATGGTGTTGTATGCCCAGATGCGATCGTCCTGACCGACCATGGATCGATGGATGGCGTATTCGATCAGGCCCTGTGCAGCCTCGCGCACGTCAGTCATTACAGCCATGCCGCGTAAGCCCCCTTGTCAGAGATGGCGTAGTGACGGGCAGAGCCCTCGCCCAGCCAGCCGTTCATCTTGGCGATGAAGGCGTCGACGAGGTCGAGCGGCACGAAGGCCTGAATGGTGCCGCCAAAGCCGCCGCCGTGGATACGGACGGCGCCGCGGCCGTCGAGTACGTGCTCGGCCAGCGCCAGGGCATACATGGAAGGCTGCTCGGAACCCAGTTTGGCAACGACATTTTGCAGGTACATGGCGGAGCTGGCGCCGGACTCGCGCGTCAGGACTAGGAACTGGTCAATGTCGCCGGCGTTAAGGGCTGTCCAGCGCTTGTCGACCAGACCGTTCTCGTACCAGTAGTGAACGGCGCGTAGGCAGGCGCGGTCGCCCAGCTTGGCACGCATCTCGGGGAGCTTGGCGTCAAAGTCGGCAACGTTGACTTCGCACAGGCGTGCCTTTCCAAACTCGGCAGCGACGTCTTGCATCTCGCGCGGAACAGCGGCGTAGTCGTCGGTGGCAGCCACGTGATCGGCGCCGACCTTAACGAGCACGAGCGCATAGCCGTGATCCTCAAAGTTGAGCTCGAGCTTCTGGGTCTTAGGCTGGGCTTGATCCTCAAAGTCCATGTAGGCAAGACCGCCCAAGCATACGGCGGCCTGGTCCATAAGTCCGCAGGGTTTGCCGTAGTAGTTGTTCTCGGTGCGCTGGCTCATCTGGGCGAGCGCGACGGGCTCGATGGCGGGCGCTCCCCAGAGCGTCTCCATGGCGCGGCCGTATGCTGCCTCGACGGCAGCCGAGCTGGAAAGGCCGCCGCCCGAGGGGACAGAGCAGGTAAAGGCAAAGTCGAAACCCTGGGGCTCAACACCAAGTGCCGCGATCTCGTGGGCCATGCCGCGCACGAGGCTTGCGGACGTGCCCTTCTCGGACTCCTGAACATCCAGCGTGTCGAGCGTAATCTCAAACGTGGGGTAGCCCTCGTCGGCGACGCGGACCTTGTTGGAGTCGGTTGCCACGGCGATGCCGTCAACGGCGACATCGAGCGAGCCGGCGATAACGTGGCCGCCCTCGTGGTCGGTGTGGTTGCCGCTAATCTCGGAACGTCCGGGCGCGTGCACGTAGAGCACCTGGCGGTCGCCGATGGGGCCAAACTCCTCCTCAAACAACTTGGTGAGGGTGGCGAGTGTCTTTTCGTCGGGGGCGGTCATGGGGGTCCTTTCCTTGGCACCGAACAGATGGGTCCGTGTCGTTGTGAGTACGTTAACAATTTTGAGCGCCACAAACGAGGCGTTCACGGCGTTGCACGTTAAAGGCTATGTTAACGTACTCATAACACAGCGTGTATCTATTTTTGAGAATCTGGTAATCGGTAGATTTTCAGCCGCGAACGGTGCGGCCGTATGGACTTATAGAGCAGAAGAACCGCTGATAGAAAAAGTAGAGTACGTTAACATGCGTCCGACGATAGCGGGTCTCGGCGCGGGGTGTATTTCCGCTTGGGCCGACATCTACGCTATTCATACCTCGTAAGAGCGAAGGTGATTTTGTGGCAAGGCGCCCTTCCAACGATACAGGTACGCGTCCGGTTTCTATGGCCGACGTCGCCCGTGCTGCCGGCGTTTCGCAGCAGACGGTTTCGCGCGTTGCCAACGGTCTTCCTAACGTCAACGAGCAGACGCGCCAGCGCGTGCAAGCCGCTATGCAAGAGCTCGGTTTCCGTCCGAGCTATGCCGGTCGTTCGTTGCGCGACGGCCGTTACCATTCGGTCGGCCTGTGCGTCAACGATGTCACCAAGTTCGGCAACCTTACGATGATCGATGGCATTGCCAGCGCGGCCCGCGAGCGAGGATGCGCCATCACGCTGGTCGAGATGTCCAAGACCGAGGAATTCTCGCTTGCCGAGGCAACGCGTCGTATGGCCGCATTGCCGGTGGACGGCATCATCATCGGCATGAGCCGTATGGCGCCCGATTTTGAGACGTTTGATCCACTGCCGGGCATTGGCACGGTCATCGTTACCATGTATGCGCACCCGCGGGTGACCACGGTCGACTCCGATCATTACGGCTGCTCACTATTGCTTATGGATCACCTGTTTGAGCTGGGGCACGAGCAGATTCGCTATATTGGCGGCCCGTCGTTCTCGGTCGACGAGCAATTTCGTCGCGCCGGTTGGCAGGATGCGCTCGAGCGTAAACACATTGAGCTGGCAGAGCCGCTCGAGGGCGATTGGTCTGCCAACAGCGGTTACGAGGCCGCTCGGTACCTGGCTGAGCACGACCGCACCATGACGGCGATTTATGCGGCAAACGACCAGATGGCAAACGGTGCGATCGCTGCGTTGCGCGACAGCGGATTGCGTGTGCCCGAGGACGTGAGCGTGGTGGGCGTCGATGACTCGCTCGACGACTTTGTCGCGCATAACGAGCTCACGACCGTTAGATTCGATCTGCATCAGCGCGGACGCGAAGTGTTTGAGCATGCGGTTCCCAAGGCGGGTACGGCGGGCAAAACTGTTGCCATTCGTATTCCCGGTCAGCTCATCGTTCGACATAGTACGGCGGCACCGCGCGCGTAGTTTTCGCAGGTCGACGGCTCAAGGTCGCACTTCAATAACAATCGGTAAGGATGCCGGCAGATAGCTGTTGGGATGCAGCCGAGTGCTATGATAGACGGGCTCTTTTGTCTATCTAGGAGGCTTTGCCTGATGGAGATCACCAAGGATATCCGCTACGTTGGCGTCGACGATCACGACATTGACCTGTTCGAGGGCCAGTACGATGTGTCCGAGAACGGTATGGCATACAACAGCTACGTTATCTTGGGCGAAAAGATTGCTGTCGCCGATTCAGTCGACGGCGGTTTTGTCGACGAGTGGCTCGGCAACCTCGAGGCCGTGCTCGACGGTCGCACGCCCGATTACCTGGTTGTTCACCATATGGAGCCCGATCACTCCGCTGGCATCGCCACCTTTATGGAGCGCTATCCCCAGGCACAGATTGTGGCCAGCATGGGCGCCTTCCGCATGATGGTCAACTACTTTGGCACCGACTTCCCCGAGCGCAAGATGGTCGTCAAAGAGGGCGACGTGCTCGACCTGGGCGGCCACAGCCTGACGTTTGTCGGCGCCCCCAACGTGCACTGGCCCGAGGTGCTCTTCTCCTATGAGGCTACCGACAAGGTGCTCTTTAGTGCCGACGGTTTTGGCAAGTTTGGCGCCAACGACATCGAGGATCCCGAGGGCTGGGCTTGCGAGGCGCGCCGTTACTACTTTGGCATCGTTGGTAAGTTCGGCAAGTTTGTGCAGGCCGTGCTCAAGAAGGCCGCCGATCTGGATATCCAGATCATCTGCCCGCTCCACGGTCCTGTTCTTAGCGAGAACCTGGGCTATTACCTCGACACCTACAACACCTGGTCGAGCTACCAGCCCGAGGACGAGGGCATCACGATCGCCTATGCGAGTGTGTATGGCCATCTGAAGGCTGCCGTTGAGGAGCTCGCTTCTGCGCTCGAGGCCCGTGGCCAGAAGGTTTCCGTCTTTGACCTAGCTCGCGACGATATGGCCGAGGCCGTTGAGGACGCGTTCCGCTATGACCGTCTGGTGCTTGCCTCCATTACCTATCAGGGCGAGATCTTCCCGTTCATGAGCACCTTTATCCACACGCTTGCCGAGCACGCCTATCAGAACCGTACGGTGGCACTCGTCGAGGGCGGCTCCTGGGCGCCCACTGCCGCCAAGGTTATGACCAAGGTGCTCGAGGGCATGAAGGACATCACCCTGGCACAGAACAAGGTGACCGTCCTGGGTTCGCTCAACGACGCCTCGCGCGCTCAGATTGAGACTCTCGCCGACGAGCTTTCCAAGTAGCGATATTTCGCTTTTAACGAGCAAACCACCACAAAGGGGACAGGCACCTTTGTGGTGGTTTTTGTTTAAGCGCCGGCGATGACGAGATTTGGGTGGGCGCCGTCGACGATCTCGGCGATTGAGGTGGCGACGGCATCGTTGGGGTCACGGTCCATCACGATGGTGTCGACATCTGCCAGCTCGGCAAAGCTGTACATGCCGCGTCCGTTGACCTTGCTGGCGTCCATGAGGGCGACGCTTTGGCGGGCGGCGCCGACCATAGCCGCTTTGGTCTCGGCCATCTGCGGAAAGTCGGTGGTAAAGCCGCAGCCGGGAACAAAGGCGCCGGGGCACATGATGGCGAGGTCAGCGTGAACCATTCGCAGCGCCTGCATGGTGAGCGGACCGTACAGATAACGATGGCCTTTGCGCAGTGCTCCGCCCAGCATGGCAACATCGACCGAGGGCATGCTCTCGTCGATGTAATCAGCGATGGTGATGTCGGCCGTGATGACGGTGATGCCGTCGCGTTGGTCGAGGAGCCGGATAAACTCGAGAGCGGTGGTGCCCGAGTCGACGAGCAGCGTGTCGCCGTCATTGACGAGTTCGATGGCGCTTTGTGCGATGGCCTGCTTGGCGGCGACATTGACGTTGATGCGACGATCCTGCGTGGAGACGGTTAGGCGTTTGTGGAGCGACACGGCGCCGCCGTGCGTGCGGCGCAGTTTGCCGGACTCGGCGAGTGCGTCTAGGTCGGCACGGGCGGTAACGGAGGACACGCCAAAGGTCTGGGCGATTTCTGCCACCTGCACCGAGGCGTTATGTTCGAGCATCTCCATGATGGCGGCACGACGCTCATCGGCGAAAGCTCGGGTTGTTGCATGGGCCATATCTGCTCCATCATCGTCTGAAATTTGCAGGAATTGTGTTGAGTCTATTTTCGTTCATTTTCTTTTTAAGTAAGAAAACGCCTTTCGATTACTTATCTTTTCTATAAAAGAAAGTCGTTTAACGCCCAAAATTCAATATTGAACACGCCCACTCAGCTCCAATTCCTTCCGTTTACTTTTCAAAAACGACTGTATTGACCTGCATGGGCTCAATATCTCGCACGTGCAAAGCAGCTGAATTTCATACAATGGGCGCAGCAAAACGCAAGGTAAATCGCCTTGCGGACACGTACGCCCGATGTCCAGATGCGGGCGAGGGAGAGGAGCAAACGCTCATGGCACTTGTTACCACCGAAAAGATGCTCAAGGACGCTCAGGCCGGCCACTACGCCGTCGGCGCGTTCAACGTCGAGAACCTCGAGTTTGTTATGGCCGTTCTGGCCGCTGCCGAGGAGACCAAGTCCCCCGTCATCATGCAGACCACCCCAGGCACCATCAAGACCGCTGGTCTGGACTACTTCTACGGCATGGTCAAGGCTGCCGCCGAGCGCGCTTCCGTGCCCGTCGCCCTGCACCTCGATCACGGCGATGGCTATGACCGCTGCATGCAGGCTTTCCGCACGGGCTACACCTCCGTCATGATCGACGGTTCGCACGAGTCCTTCGAGGACAACATTGCCCTGACCAAGTCCGTCGCCGACGCTGGCCGCGCCATGGGCGTGCCCGTCGAGGCCGAGCTCGGCAAGGTCGGCGGTAAGGAGGACGACGGTCCCGCGGTTGAGGGCGAGAGCCCCTACACCGATCCTGCCGAGGCCAAGGAGTTTGTTGAGCGCACCGGCTGCACCTCCCTCGCAATTGGCGTTGGCACCAGCCACGGTGTGTACACGAGCGATCCGCACATCGAGCAGTCCGTGGTCAAGGCCATCCGCGACGCCGTCGACGTGCCGCTGGTTCTGCACGGCACCTCCGGTGTGCCCGATGAGCAGGTTGCCGAGGCTGTGAAGAACGGCATCTGCAAGGTTAACTACGCCACCGAGCTGCGTCAGGCCTACACCAAGGGCTTCATGGCCTACATGGCCGAGAACCCTGCCTGCTTCGATCCTAAGAAGCCGGCCAAGGAGGGCATGCGCGAGATCACCGAGCTGGTTAAGATCCGCATGACCAACCTCAACTCTGTGGGCAAAGCAGAGTAACAGCAAGGGTACTCTGATCCCACCGGACGGTTTGGGCGGGTCCCGTACTTAGTTTCCAAAACGTCCTCGCGCATGAAGGCCCCCGTTGTCTCGCTTCTTCGAAGCGTTGACAACGGGGGCCTTCGCGCTGCGGAATGATTTTGGAAACTAAGTACGGGACCCGCCCAAACCGTTCTGCTCAATCGCCCTTGTGGCGTTAGTGTCGGAAAAATAAGACGTTGCTTTTTGCCCCCTGCGGAAAGATTGGGGAACTAAGTCCTCGTCCCTCCCCGGTTGACCTACTCGAGGTCGTCGCCCTTGTGGCGTTAGGGCGGAAAATAATAAGAAGCCTTCGCGCTGCGGAATGATTTTGGAAACTAAGTACGGGGACCCGCCCAAGCCGTTCTGCTCAATCGCCCTTGTGGTGTTGGGGCTGAAAGGGTGGGACGCGTGGGTTATTTGGTTGTTAGGGTTAGTAGGTCGTTGGGGGTTTTGAGGTTGTAGGTGGCGTTTGGGATATCTTGGTGTGATCCCCATGCTGCTCGGGCAAAACTGACCCCTGCTGAAGTTGCGCATTGTTCGTCGTAGACGGTGTCGCCAACGTAGACGACGTTGCCAGGATTCGCGCCCGCACGTCGGAGATATTCGAGCATGGGTGCGGGTGCGGGTTTATGTTCGGTTGTGTCTTCGACAAGGATGATGTGCTCAAAATACTTATCGAAACCAAGGGGTGCAATTTCTTTTGCGTATTCGTCGCGCGCACGTGAGGAGACGATGCCAAGTTTGCAGCCGCTATCGGCGAGTGTTGCGATGACTTCAAGCAAACCTGGAAACACGCTGATGGTGCTTTTAAAGCTGGCGGCAACTTGGCACCAGCGATCCAACGTTGCCTGCGAGTAGATCCCAAGTTTCTCAAGGGCATCCTTGCCGGGTATGCCGAGGGCAAATTCAAGCTCGTGTCGGGGGAGCGTTTTGCCGGTCTCTTCTTGGACAATCTGGACAAGCGATGATAGAACGCTTTCTTCTGTATCTGCCAATGTCCCATCAACGTCAAATACGATATGGTCAAAGTGCTTCATATGATTTCTCCTCTCTGTTGTTTGCCTGCAAGTTTGATGCGGTGACAGAAGAAAGGCTAGCGGGATTTCTGCCTGGTGCTATCGAGATTCTGCCTCGCTGCTCGATAGCTCGAAGGAGTGCATCCCATTTGTTCTTTAAATACCTGGCCAAGATGGCTTGCTGTCGCAAAGCCGCATTGGCGCGCGACTGTCTGGACCGTTCGCGTGGTGTGTGCCAAAAGTTCGCAAACACGGTTTACGCGGTATGCGCGCAGATATGCCGCCGGGGTCGTTCCTGCGCAAGCTTCGATAATGCGGTAACACTCTCTTTCGCTTACGCCGGCTGCAGATGCCATCTGGGGCACATCTATAGCGGCTGCATAGTTTGCGCGGATATAGTCCAGGATTGCCTTGAACTGTACGTCGCGGTTGGTCATCCAAGAGGCGTTGTCGGAGGAAAAGAGCGGTTCGGCCTTGGCGTAAATCTGAATCCAGAGCTCTGACAAGCTATTCCGAAGCGCCATCTCGTTCTGCGGCCGTTGAAGGTCGTGGTTAAAGGAACTCTTTAGCAAATCGATAAAGGGCATATCGTCGGGGTTGGTGGGCGACCATTTGAGCACATCGACGCCTCGACATTGCAGCAAAGGATTGATATAGCGCTTTAGAAGGCGTCCCGCGGGATCGCCGAGCATCGACGGCTGAAAGATATGCAACATTTGAATGGCTGGTGCCGAATTGGGTGATTGCAGCGTGCTGTGCAAAACGCCGCCGTTGATAAAGCCGGCGGACCCTTCCTCAAAGCGTACGTGCTCATGAGCCGCGCGCGTTCGATAGTCAATCGCTCCCTGTTCCATGTAGAAAAGCTCAACTTCGGAATGCCAGTGCCAGGGGACGGAATTGCCCGGATAGCGAGCGAATTCTGCGCGTTCGGCAATATAGGGCCAGTCTTCGGCGGTCTCGGGAAACGCTTCCTCGCGTCCTCCGCGGTGCAATTCTATGTGATCCATGTTTCGCATGGCATCAGTATAAAGCGCGATGGGCTTAGATTGCTCTTGCCTGTTCGGGGAACGCCTTGTTTAGGGATGCTTGGAGCTTTTCGAACGATGCTTGCAAGTTGTGGCTCTGGTTGGTTGAGCGTTTGGCTTTTGTGGTGGGGGAGTCGAGGAGGCCGTTTCTCTGTGTCGGGGGGAAGCAGAAAAGGTTTGCATGTTTTAGGGATGGCTGCTGTTCTGCGCCATTGGAAGAATGCATGCTTTTGTGGCCTCCTCGATATCCACCAAAAGGATGCGCTCGGGGTTTGCTGCTAGGTCCCGTGCGCTGGCTACATTATGCCGCGAGCGCTGATAAGGAAGCGCTAAAGAAAGGCTTAACAGGGTTTGATATAACAATGAAACTGCAGGTCAGAGGTATCAAATAACACTCTTGAAAGGTTTTGGGCTTAAGGGCTTTCTAAGGTTTGTGACGTGGATGTGGCGCGGACGTGCGGAGCGTGTGGATGCTTGCTGTTAGCGCTGAGGTGCGGCGGCGCGCACCTGCTCGATGACCTTTTCCATGGTGGCGTCGATGCGGTCTTTTTTGAGTTCGCATTCCCAGATGGTTATGGGTGTCCAGCCCATTTGAGTGAGTGCTGCCACGGCAGCGCGGTCGCGCTCGACGTTGCGACGGAACTTTGCCTCCCAAAACTCAACGTTACGTTTGGGCTGGCTGGGGTTGCACTTGGGGCAGCGATGCCAAAAACAGCCGTTGACAAAGATGGCGATCTTGCGCCCGGGAAAGGCGATATCGGGTTTGCCGGGAACCTTCCATTCCAGGCGATAGCCCGTAAGGCCTGCTGCCCGCAGACGCTGACGTACAAGCAGCTCGGGCTTGGTGTCGGCGCGTTTGTTGCCTTTCATGGACTTTTTAATAGCGGCACGACGACGTACCAGCTCGCGCTCGTCGGCGGAAAGGTCCGAGGTGTCGATACCGTCCAACAGGCCGGGCTTGGGGCGCATTTTGCTGCGGCGCTTATGTTTGCGCTTGGGCTTGGTAGCAGGCTTGTCGGCCGTGGCGGCCTCGGCGTCGTTGGCATCAAGCCGGTCTTCCTTCAGCTCAATCAGGGCGTCAATGAGTCCCTTGTCGGCGGGCATCCACTCAACGGTGGCAAGAGACGTCTGCGGAATCCAGCGGATATCAAGCTGGCGGTCGTGTTTCTGGGGCTCGCCAGACTCTTTAGCCAGCGAGCAGTAGTAACACTCCATTGAGAGATGAAAATCGGGGTAGTCATACTCAACTGTGTAGAAGTCACGCAGGTTGGTGACCTTTACCTGCAGCTCTTCCATAAGCTCGCGGCGCACGGCGTCTTCGGGCGTCTCGCCGCGCAGAAGTTTGCCGCCTGGGAACTCCCAAAGTCCCTGCATGTCGCCATAGCCGCGCTGCACGGCAAGCAGCTCGTCAGATCCTTCCTTGCGAATGATCCCAGCGGCAACATGAACAGTCTTCAACAGGAGCCCTCTCTCAACATCAACACATGGCAGGCTACTCTTACCTTACACAACGGTAAGGCAAGCGTAAGCCATATCGATGGTAGCCGACTCGCTTCCTTGCGACTATAGATGCCGTAGACTAATCGCAAGAAAGGACTCGGTATGCAAACCACGCACATGGCGACCCCGGTACTGGAGGTCGCGCATCTCGAAAAGGTATATGGCGCGCTGGGCAATGTGACCCGCGCGCTCAACGACGTTAGCTTTACCGTCAACCGCGGCGAATTCGTCGGCATCATGGGCGCCTCGGGCTCGGGCAAGTCGACGTTGCTCAACTGCGTGTCGACCATCGATAGCGCCACGAGTGGCACCATCCGCATCAACGGCCAGGACGTGACGCGCATGAAGCAGGCCAAGCTTTCGCAGTTCCGCCGCGAGGAGCTGGGCTTTATCTTCCAGGACTCCAACTTGCTCGATACGCTCACGGCGCGCGAGAACATCGCCCTGCCGCTCACCATCGCCCGCACAAACTCGGCAGAGATCTCGACCCGCGTGCAGGACGTGGCCGCGCGCCTGTCTATCAGTCAGGTGCTCGACAAGTATCCCTACCAAATGTCGGGCGGCCAGCAGCAGCGCGTTGCCGCGGCTCGCGCGCTCGTCACCGACCCCACCATGATCATGGCCGACGAGCCCACCGGCGCCCTCGATTCCAAGAGCGCTCGCCTGCTGCTCGAGAGCCTGGAGGCCCTTAACCGCCGCCTGCGCGCCACCGTGCTCATGGTTACGCACGACAGTTTTGCCGCCAGCTACACGAGCCGTGTGCTGTTTATTCGCGACGGCAAGATCTTCACCGAGCTGCGCCGCGGCGACACCGACCGCCGAGAGTTCTTCGACCGCATTATGGAGGTCGTTGCCATGATGGGCGGTGAAGGCTCCGATGCTCTGTAAACTCGCTTGGGGCAACGTCCGCCGCGCCGGCCGCGACTACCTCGTCTACTTGCTGACGCTCACCCTGGGTGTCACGGTCTTCTATGCCTTCAATACCGTCTCGATGCAGGTCGACATTGCCGGCATCAAGGAGGAGGGACTGTCCGAGCTCATGGGCAGCATGCTCGGTTACCTGACGTACTTTTTGGCCGGCGTCATGGCCTTTTTGATGGTGTATGCCAACAACTTCATCATGAAGCGCCGCAAAAAGGAGTTCGGCCTGTACCAGGTGCTCGGCATGCGCCGCGGGCGCGTCGCCACGATCATGGCGCTCGAGACCGTGATCGTTTCGGTCGGCGCCTTTGTCGCCGGCATTGTGCTGGGCGTGGGGCTCTCCCAGCTCATGACATTCTTTACGGCCTCGCTCTTTAAGACACAGATCGCTAATTTCCACTTCTTTTTCTCGGTGCATGCGTTCAACCTGACCCTTGCCTGCATGCTCGTGATGTTTGTGCTTACGCTACTGCTGAACCTTCGCGCCGTGCGCCGTACCAAGCTCATCGAGCTTATGGGCGCCGAGCGGCGCAACGAGAGCATCAAGACGCGCAACCCCTGGATTGCGATCGCCATCTTTGTCGTGGGCGTGGTGCTGGTGGGCGTGGCCTATTACCGCCTGTTGCGCGATGGGTTCCCGCTCACCGCGACGGAGGGTAAGCTGCAGGAGGCCATGAACCAGTTTGGTATCACCACGGCCATGGTTACGGTGGGTACCTTTGCCCTGTTCTGGGGCCTTTCGGGCATGCTTATCAAGCTGCTGCAGAGCCTACGCAGCGTGTATTGGCGCGGCCTCAACATGTTTACCGTGCGCCAGCTTGCGGCCAAGGTCAACACGGTGTGCTTTTCGATGGGCGTTATCGCGATGATCCTGTTTCTGGCCATTACCTCGGTGACCTGCGGTATGTCGATCGCCAACGTGATGAACGAGAATCTGGAGCGCTATAACCCTGTAGACGTATCTCAGACGTATGTCTATTACACGCCCGATAGGCTCGACTACTACAAGGAGTATGTCAATCCGTCTGAGGCCGATCGTATGGTGCTGGCAGATGCAACGGTCGATTTGTACGCTGCATGGCATGGCGAGTGCAAGTCGGCGGACAACAACGACGAGACCGGCAAGAAGGTCAATATCGCCGATGTTGCCGGTGAGCATGTGCAGATCGATTCGTATCTGAGTTACCCGCTTGGCGGCTCGGGCCCCTCGGTGGTGGCAGGCGAGATGTGCAAGACCATGGGCGAAAAGCTTCCCAAGGCGCTCGAGGGAAGCAACGCCGATGCGATGGGTCTGTTTGTGACGCCGGCGAGCCAGTACAACAAACTGCGCCAGATGATGGGCGAGGAGCCGGTGAGCATTGGCCGCGACCAGTATCTGCTCACGTGTGATATGGGCGGTGAGCTGGGCGACCTGTACACCAAGTATATGGCTGGCGGCCATGCCCTTACCTTGGGCGGGCATACGCTCAAGCCCGCAACCGATAAGTCGGACGAGGACACGGCGGCCATCGCCAACTCGGCGATGGGCAGCAATCCTGGTACCGTGGTCGTAGCTGATGAACTGCTGTCCCAGCTTAATCTGCAGCCGTATTCCAGTAATCTGCTCGTTAACTACAAGCAGGGGATGGATGTGACCAAGGCAGACGAGAGCATTAAATACACCATGCTCGACATTCTGCTCGTTGACGGCAAGGAGCCGGGGGGATGGGGAGTCTTCATCATGCGTTCCGAGATGTATACGCAGGCGGCGCAGATGAACGGCATGATTAGCTATCTAGCCATCTACATTGGCTTTGTGCTGGTCGTTGCATGTGCGGCGATTCTGTCGATCCAGCAGCTCTCCAATGTGGCCGACGGCAGCCGCAGCTATCGCGTGCTGGCGCAGATCGGCTGTGACGACCGTCAGATCCGGCATTCGGTGATGGCGCAGCAAGCGGTGTTCTTCCTGTTCCCGCTGGCAGTGGGCTTGGCGCACTCCTTTGTGGCGCTCAAGGTGATCATCGAGCTGGTGAGCGTATTCGGCGATATGAGCATCGCCGGCACCGTGGGCCTCACCTGCGCGATTTTCCTGGCGGCCTATGGTGGCTACTTCCTGGTGACGTACCTCATGAGCGCCGGCATGGTACAAGCTGCCATCGCCACCCGCTACAGCGAGTAACAAGCGGGCAAAACCGTCGCAAAACCAACGCAAACAACCGCCGCGGAGGGAGTCGGCCCCCTTCCGCGGCGGTTTTTTGCCTTTCTGGTGCGCCTCAGATGCAAGTGAGTAGACTTTTTTGGATTTACCGAGCACATCGCGACAAATGCTCGGTAAAACCGCAGGTCAGCGCTGTGGCGATTTGGGGTGTGCTCGGCTTCCTGCAAAAAGTCTACTCACTTGGTTTTGCTGTTAGAAGGCCGCCGCTAGGGAAAGTAGTTCCCTAGCGGCGGCCTTGACGTTTGCCCAGATAAAACCTGCCAAAATAAACCTGTCCCTTTTTGGTAGGTTATCGCTTCCAAAAGTGGAGGATCAACGTCGTGCGGTTTTGCTGTTCGGTTTTGACCAGGATGTTGTGGATATGGGTCTTGACGGTGCCCACGGCAAGGAATAGCTCGTCAGCGATTTCTTGATTCGATTTGCCCAGCACAACCAGGCGCATGACTTCGGCCTCGCGGTTGGAGAGCTTGTAGGCGTTGCGATAGAAGGGCATCTGCTCTTCGATGTGTCGATCAAGATCGCTGACGTTCTTTTCCTCGGGCGCCTCCTGCATGCGAATCGAAAGCACGTGATAGGCATAGATGATCAGCAGAATTGCAAAGTAACACGCAAAGATGTTCTCGCTAAAGTTACGCTCGGATAGGTACAGCTGCAGCCAGGAGGGTGCCAGGCTCATGGGAACAACAAGGATGTTGTAGAAATCCTCGGCAACGATGCACCCGACCAGAATGGCGCCGATAATGAGGTGCTTTCGTTGATTGTTGACGCGCGCCTTAAGCTCAACCTTTGTGCTCTTGTGAGCCGTCCAAAAGATATATAGTCCCACAAAAATAAGGAATACCTGTCGCACCGTGTAGTAGAGCCACTGATGCATGGGGCCGTAGGGGACAGCGACGATAATCAGCGACTCGCTCAGGAAGAACGTTGCGACGGGAATAACAAACTGCTTTTTTGAATGTTTGTCGAGCAAGTCCATGGCAATGAGCCAGATAAAAGCTTGTGAAGCGGTCGCCACAAGGGTCCGCAACACAGGCATGGTAATTGAGTAATAGTCGCTGGCTGGAAAACTCTGGTTTTGCAACGTGTATTCAAAAAAGAAGATCTCGGTCATCTCGATGGCATAGCAAATAAAAACGCCGCTGCCATAGATAAAGAAGCGTCGACGAGACGAGGCATAGGCGGCAAGCGAAAGCACTGCCGTCACAATACAGATCACGAGTATCGCTAGGGTATAGAAGAACATCAGGGTGTTCATCTGTCACCGTCCCATCTCATTTATTCTATGGCCGAGTTCTGTATACCTTGTGGGATATAGACGTCTCAACCCTTCGTTTCATTGTGGATTAGGCGCCGAGATACAGCATAGCCGTATACCGTTCGCGGTTCTAGATGGTAAACCCCCTGTAAACTCTTGACCTGCGGGTTTATATTGGTTTAGAGGGGGTGTAACTCCGTGAACGGTCTTTAATCCCGAATAAACTAGGTAAAAATTGCATACGGGTGAATGATGGTCTTGTCAACACGAGGCGTGATGTTCGAGCGCCTCATAGTAATAGTCGGCAAGACCGGCGGAAAGGAAATCGACATGGCACTGCCTAAGGATTTCATCGACACCAACGACTTCACCAAAGAGCAGATCCTGGCTATCGAGGATCTTGGCCTGGCAATGAAGAAGGCCATCAAGGTTGACGGTTATTATCCGCACCTGCTCCGCAACAAGAGCCTTGGCATGATCTTCCAGCAGGTCTCCACCCGCACTCGTCTTTCCTTCGAGACCGCTATGACCGACCTCGGCGGCCATGCTCAGTTCTATGGCCCTGGCACCATCCAGCTCGGCGGTCACGAGTCCCTGGGCGATACCGCTCGCGTTATGGGCTCGCTGCTCGACATCATGATGGCTCGCGTTGACCGTCACAAGGACGTCGTCGGCCTCGCCGAGGGCTCCGCTGTGCCCGTCATCAACGGCATGTCCGAGTTCAACCATCCCACGCAGGAGATGGGCGACCTCATGACCATGCTCGAGAACCTCCCCGAGGGCAAGAAGATCGAGGACTGCACCCTGGCCTTCATCGGCGACGCCACCCAGGTCTGCGTCTCCCTCATGTTCATCGCTTCCAAGGTCGGCATGAAGTTTGTCCAGTTTGGACCTAAGGGCCACCAGATCCCCGACGGCGGCCTGCACGTTGGCACCGTCGAGGAGCGCGCCGAGTTCGGCAAGCAGATGATGGCCATCGCCGAGGAGAACTGCAAGGTCTCCGGCGGCTCTGTCGTCATCTCCGACGACATCGAGTGCATCAAGGGCGCCGACTTCATCTACACCGACGTGTGGTATGGCCTGTACGACGAGGAGGTCTCGGGCGAGAACTACATGGACGTGTTCTATCCCAAGTATCAGGTCACCATGGACATGATGAACTTCGCCGACCCCAACTCCAAGTTCATGCACTGCCTGCCGGCCACCCGCAACGAGGAGGTCGTCGACGAGGTCATGGACGATCCCGAGCGCTCACTGTGCTGGGTCGAGGCCGAGAACCGCAAGCACTCCATCCGTGCTCTCCTTGCCGCCCTGGGCAAGCGCACCCCGCTCAACGACGAGGGTGTCGAGTACTCCGCCAAGGCTGAGCTCCACGCCGCTCTCGAAGCTCTCGAGCAGCTCTAAGCCTCAAGGCTTCTAAAAGCACGTTTGCGGGCGGCGGATGCTCGTCTCCTGTCGCCCGCTCACCGAGGCCCAAGCAATTGCCTTAATACCTTAGGGCCTCGGATCTGTCCAGGACTGAGCGAAGGAGCTCATCATGAGCGACGGAAAGAAAAAGCTTTCCTTCTTGACGGTCATTTCGACCATCATCTGCGTCGTCTTCGTTTGCGAGGCCGCCGCTCCTGCTGCTGCCATTGGCAACCAGCAGTTCTTCTGGTGGATCTTCCTGATCCTGACCTTCCTGCTTCCCTACGGCATGGTTGTCGCCGAGCTCGGTACCACCTATGACGGCGAGGGCGGCATTTACGACTGGGTACGCGATGGCCTGGGCGACAAATGGGGCGCCCGCATCTCGTACTACTACTGGGTCAACTACCCGCTGTGGATCGCCTCGCTGGCTACCATGTTCCCCGACATTTTGGGCATGGTCTTTGGCGTCGAGTTCAACTTGATCGCCAAGATGGGTATCGATCTTGCCTTTGTGTGGATCGTCTACCTCATGGGCCGCTCCAAGGCGGCCGACTCCGAGTGGGTCCTTAACGGTGGCGCCATCATCAAGGTCGCCGTCGCCGTTATCGTTGGCGCTTTGGGCATTTGGTATGCCATGGAGAACGGTTTTGCGAACGACATGTCCGCTGCCACCTTCCTGCCCGAGCTCACCAACACCAACGCTCTCGGCTACCTGTCGATCATCATCTTTAACTTCATGGGCTTCGAGGTCATCTGCACTATGACCGACGACATGGCCGATCCCGCTCGCGATATCCCCAAGGCTATCATCGTCGGTGGCCTGTCCATCGCCGTGATCTACCTGTTCGCTGGCTTTGGCATCGGCGCTGCTGTGCCGGCCGATTCCATCGACCCCGACTATGGCATGATTGTCGCAGTCCAGACCATGGTGGGCGACTCCATGATCTTCAAGGTCATCTGCATCGCCTTCCTGATCACCCTGTTCGCCAACATGGCCGCCTGGTCCTTCGGCGTCAACTCCGTCGCCCGCTACGCTGCCGAGCACGGCAACATGCCCAAGGTCTTCGCCTCGATGATTTCGGATGATGACATGCCCAACGGCGCCAACCTGGTCAACGCCGTCGTTGCCTCCCTGGTGCTGTGCCTGCAGCTCGTTCCCATCGACGCCATCTCCAACGGCGTCTTCTGGATGCTCTTCGGCACCTCCGTCGTCTTCCTGCTGCTGACCTACATCCCGATGTTCCCGGCGTTCCTCAACCTTCGCAAGAACGACCCCGACCGCGAGCGCATCTTCACGTTCCCGTTTAAGGGTGCCATGATGAAGGTCATGCTGGCCATCCCTTGCATCGAGCTGATCCTGGCCATCGTTGCAACGCTGGTGCCGCTCTCCGCCGCCGAGATTGGCGACAAGCTCCCGATGATCGTTATCTTCATCGTGCTTCTGCTCATCGGCGAGGTTGTCCGCGTCGTCAGCGCCAAGGGCCGCGAGACCGAGTACAAGGGCCTCACTCCCGAGCTGGCAGCTCAGCGTCTCGCTGAGGAGGCCGCCGAGGCCGAGGAGAACTAGAGCACCCGGTTCTGGGGCTCCAACCCTCCTCGCGTACCAACGTGCGCTTCGTCGGGCTTGTCGCTCCCGACTCCGGGCACTCTAGCCTCTTCGGAGACGTGCCCAAGCGACAGGTTTGCTAACCATTCCCCGGGGTGGGTGTGAGCGATAGCTCCGGTAACCACCGCCCACCCCAATCTCTCTTCCGTATCCTTCGTGCGTTTTGTCTCCGCGCACTTGGTTACGTCGTCGCTTGCCGGTGCGACTCCGTGAAAACCGGCGCCGGGCGCCCCGACCTTTGCCGGGGAACGGGCGCCTACCATCTCTTGGTTTTAGGCTGCGGGTAACCCGCCCGCAGCAAGCGATCGTTCGATTTGGAGGAAATCTTATGCGTACGATCACCGAGTCCGAGTCCACCCCCAAGGCCGACGGCTTCTTTATGCCCGCTGAGTTCGCCCCGCAGGATCGCGTGTGGATGGGTTGGCCCCACCGCACCGACACCTGGGCCCACGGCGCCAAGCCGGCTCAGAAGCAGTATGCCGCCATCGCCCGCGCCATCTCCGAGTTCACCCCGGTCTATATGTGCGCCAACCAGGTCGACTACGCCAACTGCAAGGCCGTCTTCGAGAACGACGAGAACGTCACCGTCATCGAGATGACCACCGACGACGCCTGGTTCCGCGACACCGCCGCCACCTACGTCATCAACGGCAAGGGCGAGAAGCGCGCCAACCACTGGCACTTCAACGCCTACGGCGGCCTCGTCGACGGCCTGTACTTCCCGTGGGACAAGGACGAGCAGATCGCCCTCAAGATGGCTGAGCTCTCCGGCTGCCGCCGCTACCGTCCCGACGACATGATCCTCGAGGGCGGCTCCATCACCGTCGACGGCGAGGGCACCCTTGTCGTGACCGACCAGTGCCTGCTTTCCCCGGGCCGCACCTGCTCTGCGGTGCTCGAGGAGGAAGAGGATCCCGAGTCCATCTGGCCCAAGTTCAAGAAGAAGTTTGAGCCCTGGAGCGAGGAGCTTCGCGCCTACATGGACGAGCACCTCAAGGATTACCTGGGTGTCGAGAAGGTCATCTGGGTCAAGGAGGGCATCGACCCCGAGGAGACCAACGGCCACATCGACGACGTCGCCACGTTCATCGCCCCGGGCGTCATGGCCTGCATCTGGACCGACGATCCCGAGTATCCGTTCTACGAGCAGTGCCACGCTGCCTACGAGACCCTCTCCAACGCCGTTGACGCCAAGGGCCGCAAGATGAAGGTCTACAAGCTCTGCATGCCCGTGAACCCGCTGTTCATGGACCAGGCTTCCTGCGACACCATCGACGCCGACGAGAACGCCGAGCCGCGCGTCCCCGACGAGCCGCTGATCGCCTCTTACATGAACTACCTGGTCACCAACCACGGCGTTATCGTCCCGCAGTACGGCGACGAGAACGACCAGCTGGCCGTTGACACGCTCCAGAAGATCTACGACGAGGTCTGGGGCGAGGGCGTCTACAAGTGCGTCGGCGTCCAGTCCGAGCAGGTCGTCTTCGGCGGCGGCAATATCCACTGCATTACCCAGCAGGAGCCGTCCGCTTAATCGTCTGGCTTTCCGAGGCACCCCATCTCGCCGCTCAAACCGTCGCTCGCGTACCAAAGTACGCTGCGCTCCTCTTTCGCGGCGACCTGGGGCACCTCGAAAACCCAGTCGATCAATCGGACAATCGGCGAATCGAACCATCTTGGGGCATTGATGGTCTGGTTGCTCGATGTCTTGGTCGGCTGGGTTTTCTGTTGAAGCAGATTTGCTTTCCCCCTCTTTGTCTGCTGCGTTGGTTTTTGGGTTACCTGGCGCAGCGGCGTGGAACGGGCACTCCGTTGCCTCCACTTCGGAGTGCCCGCCTCTTTGATTGAGTGCGCGTCTGATCTGGGATTTATTGCGGGTTAGGCCAATTGTTCGCTTGAATTTCCCAGGTCAGACGCGTATTCAATTGCTGATAGTTTCCGGTTGCGAGCGCGACCGGTTTGATCGGAGTATCTATGTACCAGCGTATCGTTATCTACACGCGCCTGTTCCGCGAGCGTTGGTCCAACAAATGCATCCTCTCCTCTCTCTGGGATGGCACCTGCACCGGTGACGCGGCCTGCAACCCTACCTTGGGCTGCGCCTTCGGTACAGATGCCATCCTTTTTGCTGTAGGGGGAGCGCGCCATGGCAGGTAAAAAGTTCTCCCTGATCGAGGTCATCCTTTCGGTTATCTGCGTCGTGTTTACCATCGAGGCGGCGGCTCCGGCGTCTGCCATGGGCAACGTGCAGTTCTTCTGGTGGATCTTCCTTATCATTACGTTTTTGCTTCCCTATGGTCTGGTGGTGGCCGAGCTGGGTACGGCGTTTGATTCCGAGGGCGGCCTGTACGATTGGGTTCGCTTGGGCCTGGGCGACCGTTGGGGCGCCCGTTGCTCTTGGTGCTACTGGGTTAACTTTCCGCTGTGGGTGGCAAGTATCGCCTGCATGTTCCCCAGTGTCATTAATGCGGTGTGGGGTATCGAGTTTTCACTCGGGATCCGAATCGCCATCGAGATTGCCTTTGTGTGGGGCGTCACGGTCATGGCAATGCAGCCGGTGGCCGAGGCAGATTGGGTCATGGACGGCGGCGCCGTCATCAAGGTGCTCATTACCGCTGTGGTGGGAATCGTCGGCATTTGGTTTGCCTGCAATAACGGCTTTGCCAACGACACGTCGTTTAAGACCTTCATTCCAGATCTGGGCGACACCAATTCGTTGACGTATCTTTCAATCATCCTATTCAACTTTATGGGCTTTGAGGTGGTCGCGACCTTTGCCAGCACGATGAAGAACCCATCGCGCGATATCCCCAAGGCGGTTATCGCCGGTGGCGTTGCCATCGCGGCGATCTACATTATCTGTGGCATCGGTATTGGAGCCGCGGTTCCCACCGAGCAGCTTTCACTCGATTCGGGCATTGTGGACGCGGTTGCTGCCATGGTGGGGCGCGCTCACCCGCTGACGATGGTCGTGGGCGTGGCCTTTTTGGTGACGCTGTTCGCCAACATGATCTGCTGGAGTTTTGGCGTCAACAACGTGGCGAGCTATGCCGCGCGCCACGGCAACATGCCGCGCCCCTTTGCGCTGGTGTCCAAGAAGACCGGCATGCCCAACGGCTCAGCACTCATTAACGGTTGTTTTGCCAGCTTGGTGCTGCTACTTCAGATTCCGCTGGGCGAAGGTTCCGACGTCTTTTGGGTTTTCTTCTCGATGAACGTCGTCTTTCTGCTCATGAGCTATATCCCGATGTTCCCGGCGTTTTGGCGTCTGCGTAAATACGACGGTCGCCCGCGTGTGTTCCGCGCGCCCTTCGAGGGCAAGGTGCTTGCGGTAGCGCTTGCGGTGCCGGTGGTAGAGCTCGTGCTTTCGATTGTTGCGACAATCGTGCCGCTTAACAGCTCGCCCGCCGAGATGTCAAAGTTGCCGATCCTCATGGGTGTGGTGATCGGCGTGTTGCTGGGCGAGGTTTCGCGCCTCATATCGCGCCGCGGCCGAAGCGTCGACAATCCCGGCGTTGGTGCACGGGGGTCAGGTTACTTTGCACCAAAACAGTAAGCGCCGCGAGTTGCGCAGCGCTTGGTGCATCTTGGATTACTGTTCGCGGTGCTCGGGATCGGAAACGAGCTTAGGCGCAAAGAAGGGGACGTGGCCCAGATAGGGGTAGCTGTCCGAACGCTCTTCGACGACACAGGGGACGTCATTGTAGGTAAGTGAGTCGCACAGGTGGACGATGGCCTTGGCGGCAGGGGCAACGAGTATTTTGAGCGGTGCGATAGGCGCCATGGCATCTCCTTTCATCGGTGAGACACAGCTTGTTTATCTAAACGATACAGTACGTTTAATCGGTGAGTCTAATCTTGCGGCAAAGAATCTGTCAACATCCTCACGGCATCTAGACAGGGGAGGCGGGCATGAGTTTCGCGTTCTATATCTACACCACGATTATCATGGGTGTGGCTCTGGTGACCAGTGCCGTGGCATTGGTGGTTTGGCTCATGACGCGCCGTCGCGACAGCCTGGTGGCCGCGGCGGGCTTTTTGCTCTACATGCTCGATATGTCGGTCATTTTTTTTGACGAGTACAATCGGCTCAAATACGACTACGCTGTTACCTTTAGCGAGCCGTTGCAGCACCCCTTGCTGCGCTGCGTGCTCGGTATTGCCATCTATGCCTGCGTGGTACTGTGGATGTTTGCGCGCTTGCGCAAAAGGCCGACGTCGCGCATGCTCGGACTTGCTATCGTGCCGTTTTCAATCTTGCAATTGGTGCTGGTGCCTCGCAGCGGTGCTGCCGGAGAGATGCAGCAGTATCTCTTTTGGCTCACGCGTGACCTGGGCAATGTAGGATGTCTTGCCTATGCCGCCTGGCATTACCGGCACAGGGCCACGCGTGTTGAGAAACTCGACCTCGACCGCTCAAAGCTCTTTTGGAAGGTGGCACTCGTTCTTGCGTTTTGCGTAATCGCCGAGGACACCTACATGATTTTGCTCTGTCGCCCCGACTCTCAAAACCCCGTCATCAGCCTCTTTTTGTGGTATCTGTCCGAGCGCAATATCTCCGAAAACGTGCTGCTCATGGCATGCGCGGTCCAACTCTTTTGCCAGTTTAGCCATATCCTGCGCGTGTATGCCCGTCATCCGCGTGCCGATGAGGACGTGGCGGCCGAGAGCGCACGCTCTGGGGACGATCTAGCATCACGCGTTGTGATCTATGCCGATGCCCATAAGCTGTCGCGGCGCGAGCAGGAGGTGCTCACGCTGGTGCTGAAGGGCAACGACGCCCAAAACATCGCCAGCGAGTTGGTCATCAGCCCTGGCACTGTCAAGGCGCACTTGCATCGCATCTACGTTAAAAGCGGTGTCTCCAACCGAGATGACCTCATAGATGCCTTTTGGCGTTCCTAGTCCTATTCTTCCTTGCATGCGGGTCTTGCCGTGTGGGCGGGCACGCCGTTGGGCGTAATGACGCGGTAATAATCTCAGACAATAAACCTGCAGGTAAAGCGTGTAAACCTGCTTAAACTGACCGTTTGCGATCCCTGGCCTTGGCACGGATTTGCCCCTGTGTATCAATGGGTGTAGCGCGAAGCCGCGGACGTGGGACAGACGTCCGAGCACGGCTTGTAGGCACGCGCCGATGCGGGAGCGCTACGCTCCCAACCGAGTGCCCACGCGGGCGGTGCGTCCGCGTTGCAACCAAAGATGCCTGAGGAGGCTCACATGGACAAGGCTGATGTAGTTATCAAGAGCAACGCCGTCTTTACCGGCGATGGGCTCGAGCCGTTTAAGGGCGGCGTTGCCGTGCGCGGTGATAAGATTGTTGCCTGCGGTGACGATGCTCACCTGGCACCGTTTATCGGTCCCGATACCGAGGTGCGCGACTTTGGCGACCAGCTCGTCATGCCCGGCCTGATCGACTCGCACACGCATTTTGCCCAGGGCGCGTTTATGACCGACCCCGATTTTGCCGTCAACCTCATCGACTGCACCAGTTTTGAGATGGCGATGGAACGTGTCGTGGCGTTTGCGGCCGACCATCCCGATAACGAGTGGATTCTGGGCTGCCAGATTATCCAGTTCCAGTGGGATGTCCCCGAGATGCCCACAGCCGCGATGATCGATGAGTACATCTCGGACCGCCCGGTCTTTCTGCAGCAGGTTGACCTGCATACCTTTAGTGCCAATACCTGCGCCATCAACAAGGTGGGAGTAACTTCGCAGACGCCCGATCCCGCAGGCGGCAAGATCCTTAAGGATGCCGAGGGCAATCTGACGGGCGTGTTTTCCAACAACGCCGGCGTCTTCTTTATGGACGAGGTCTACGACCCAGCGCCCGAGGTTGTTGACGCGTCGTTTGCAAAAACCGCCCGGCGCGCCAATGCCCTGGGAATCACTACGGTCGGCATGGTCAATCCTACGTTTGTGAGCATGGAAAACCCGTATGCGGTGTTGGCAGGTCTTAATGCCAAGGGCGACTTGCCACTGCGCGTGTTCCTGTACACCGATCTGTTCGAAAACGAGTCCTTAACGCTCGAGCAGATCAAGGAGAAATACGCCTTCTCGGGTACGCAGGTCGAGTGGCACGGCTTTAAGCAGTTTCTTGATGGCGTGTGCTCCGACCACACCGCTTGGATGCTTGAACCCTATTCCAACGCGCCCGATACCTGCGGTGAGCCCGCGGAGGATCCAGAGCGCATCCGTGCCGCCATTGTCAGGGCGCAGGAATGGGGCGTTGACACGCGCGTCCATACGATCGGCGATCGCTCGGTGCGTTTTGTGCTTGATTGCTTTGAGGAGGGCGAGCGCTTGCATGGTAAGCGGGGTTGCCGCCACTCCATGGAGCACAACGAGACGGTTCAGCCCGAGGATCTGCCGCGCTATGCCGAGCTGGGTATATGCCCTGGTATGCAGCCGTGGCACATGCTGCTCGATATGGCTGACCTTGCCAAGGACGATGCCGTGGGCCCCGAGCGTGCTGCGCTTTCGTGGCCCCTGCATAGCCTGCTTGCCAGCGGTGCCGTGGTGCACCTGGGCAGTGACTTCCCCGTTGTGGGCTTGGAGCCCATGGAGGAGGTGTACGGCGCGGTCTTCCGCATGCTCGAGGACGGCTCCAACCCAGAAGGGTGGTTCCCGCAGGAGCGCATCACCATGGCCGAGGCCCTGCGCGCCTACACCTACGGCAGCGCCTACGCCATGCATGCCGAGGATCGCATCGGTACGCTCGCATGCGGCAAACAGGCTGATATCTGTGTGCTCGACCGTAACCTCTTTGACTGCGAACCGGCTGAGGTCCTCGAGGCCACAGCGTATCTCACGATGATTGCCGGCAAGGTGGTCTACGAGGCCTAGCGGGGCTGCTGCATCGCTGGGCGGTGCCGCAGCCTGTGCGTGCCGCCCATCCATTCATGCATCCATTCATCAATCTCTCATGGAAAGGGGAGAACAATGGCAGAAGAAACGACCGCCGCTGTTGAGGAGGAGCGTGAGCTTGCCTCGCAGCCGATTCCCGGCCTGGTGCGCAAGTACACCATCATCACCGGCCAGGGTATGCTCGCCCAGATTATCATGGTGGTCCTTGAGGGCCTCGTGATGGGTTGGGGCCTGGGTGCACACGGCCTGGCCTGTGTTTCGATCATCATGTCGGTCGAGTACATTAACCTAGCCTTTGGCAACCTGTTTGGCACCGGCGTGCCCGCCGTGGTGGGCAACCTTTTGGGTGCCGGCGACATTAAGGGCGCCAGCAAGGCGTTTAGCCAGGGTTTTTGGCTTACCACGATTGTGAGTGTGCTGCTTGCTGTGGTGATGGCTGTGTTTATCGAGCCCATCTGCGCATTCTTTGGCGCCACGCCCGACATCATGGCCGATACCGTTGCCGGCGTGCGCACCTTCGCCGTGCTACTGCCGCTCACGGTCATTGGCCAGATGATCACCGCTGTGATGCGTGTGGACGAGAAGGTTCAGATCCAGGCCAACCTCATGACCGTTTCGGCCATCGTCGCCATCTGTTGGCTCGCGCTTTCCACGTTTGTGCTCAAGTTTGGCGTTATGGGCGCCGGCGTGTACTACGGGCTTTCCATCGGTATCTGGGCCATCGGTATCTTCTGGTTCATCGGGGGCAAAAAGTCCCAGCTCCAGATTAGCCTGGCCGACCTTAAGCTCGACCTCGCCATCTGCGGCCAGATCTTCAAGATCGGCTTCCCGTTCTTCCTGGTCCAGGGTGCGACCTTTATCTTTAATACCGTTGCCAACTCGCTTTTGGGTTCGCTCGGCGGCGACATGGGCTCGCTCTACATCGCAGCCTTTGGCGTGATCAACGGCTACATCCTCTACATTACCATGATGGTTGCCCAGTGCTTCTCCTACGGTCTGCAGCCCATCGCTGCCTTCAACGCCGGCGCAAAGGCTTGGGCACGCCTTAAGGAGACGCTCTCCTGCACGCTTAAGTACCAGGTTGTGACGCTGGCGCTGGTCACCGTCGCGCTCTGGCTTGCCGCCACCCCGGTGTGCGCCTTCTTTGCCGGCAGCGATCCTGCGCTCGTTGAGGTTGCCGCCAACGCCACGCGTACTGTCATCCTGGCTGTTGCCCTGGGCTATCTTGCCATGACCATGTCGATGTATTTCCAGGCGGTCGAGAAGGTGGGTGTCGCCACGTTTACGGGCCTGCTTCGCTATGTGATCTGCTCGGTGCCGCTTATGTACCTCCTCGGCAACATGATGGGTGTCGAGGGCGTGTGGATCGCCCTGGTGGTGGCCGATGCCATTACTGGCATCATCTCCATTGCGCTCGCCGCGCACGAGTCCAAGCGCCTTGCCACGCTCTAGGCTCGGACATGGCTGGCGTACGATAGTCGAACAAGTTAACTTGCCTGCAAGCCACCACAATGGGGACAGCCCCCATTGTGGTGGCTTTTGTTATTTAGGGTCTGAGATTTCGGCTCTATAAATAATGCTTTTGAACTGGGTTACCATAAGATTATGGAGAATGAAACTATTCGATTATGGTAACAGCGTAATAAGGGGCGTTGATATGGCTGAGTTCATTAACAGGGATTTGCATGAGTTGCTCATTCGCATGGCAGGCTGGTTTCCTGTTGTGTCGTTGACAGGGCCTAGGCAGAGTGGTAAGTCTACGCTGGTTCGGCATGCCTTTCCCGACTATTCCTACGTCACGCTTGAGGACCCTCAAACGAGGCGCGCGGCCTTGGAGGATCCGGTGAGTTTTATCCGCAACCGAAAGGGCGGACTCATCATCGATGAGGCGCAATACGCGCCGGATTTGTTTTCAATGATCCAGGTTGTTTCGGATGAGCGGGGAGACGCCGGTCAATACATCCTTACAGGCTCGCAAAACTTTTTGATGATGAAAAGCATCGGGCAGTCTCTTGCCGGGCGAGTCGGGATCTTAAAATTGCTGCCATTATCGTTTCGAGAAGCGGAGAGGGGCCAGCAGGGGCAGCTGGAAGTGGATTTGTTCGCGCTCGAAGGGGGATACCCTCGCCTGCGTTCCGCCGGAATGCCGTCCTCGGTTTATTTCCCCAGCTATATCGATACCTATGTTGAGCGCGATGTTGTGGGCTTGCTTGATGTGCGCAATAAGGCGGAGTTTCATAAGTTTCTGTCCATAATTGCTCAGAGCGTCGGTGCCCTCATCAATATATCCTCGCTTTCTCGAGATACGGGCGTGAACGTATCGACCATTAAAAGTTGGTTGTCCATCCTGGAGCAGAGCTACCTGACGTTTTCGCTGCAGCCCTATTATGCAAATGCCAAGAAGCGTCTAACTAAAACGCCCAAGCTCTATTTTTACGACACGGGGCTGCTCTGCTACTTGCTCAAAATTGGATCACTGGAGCAACTATTGGAGAGCCCTTATCTGGGGGCCGTTTTCGAAAACCTCATCGTTTCCGAAACGGCGAAGAGCCATCTCAACGTGGGCGAGAATCCCGAGCTGTATTTCTATAGGGACGACAGCAAGCGTGAAATCGATTTGCTCGACTGTACAAACTCAGGGAGTCCCAAGGCTATCGAAATAAAATCATCCAGAACGTATCACGATAAGTACGCCCGTCACCTACAGACTGTATGCGATGAGATCGACATTGCAAAAGATGCGCGCTATGTTGTGGCCCGCGTGGACTCAACGTATGAGTCGAAAGACTGTAGTGTGGTTTCGGCGCGTGATTGGCTTTTACGATAACAAGCTCGGCGTAATTAATAACCGCCGCGAAGGGAACCGGCCCCTTTTGCGGCGGTTTTTTGCCTATCTGGTGCGTCTTAGATGCAAGTGAGTAGACTTATTTGGATATGCCGAGCACATCGCGACAAATGCTCAATAAAACCGCAGGTCAGAGCTGCGGCATTTTGGGACGTGCTTGGCCTCCTGCAAAAAGCCCACTCACTTGGTTTTTTCTGTTAGAAGACCGCCGCGAGGGAAGGCAGCTCCCTCGCGGCGGCTGACATTTGCCCAGATAAAACCTACCAAAATAAACCTGTCTACTCTTTGAGCCAGAGCCGACACTAATTCAAATGGCGAAATCAAAGGGTGCTCTCCGTATGGAGGGCGCCCTTTTTATCGCGGGATGTTTTGCGTGGCAGTCATGAGGCCCAGGCGGTTGCTGACGCCGAGCTTGCGATAGATGGCGTTGACGTGCTTCTTGACGGTTGACTCGCTAATGAATAGCTCGTTTGCCATTTGTTTGTTCGTTTTGCCGTCGAGCATGAGCCGCATGACTTCGGCTTCGCGCGGTTGGATATTGTGTTCTGTAATGAAAGCATTCAGCTGGTTTGTGTCTTCGGTCTGGGTGAGTTTAATGCCCCGAGGATAGAGGTTGGCGAGCGCGAGGCTCGCGTGCCGAGCGACTTCGAGCAGGATTGCGAGCTCGGTGTCGGTGAAGTCTCCGGCTGTGCGTTCGCGAAACAGGGTGATGCTTCCTAGCGGGCTGTCGTTGTGCGCGAGCGTGGCCGTACAGCCAAAGTAGACGCCCTGCGGTTCCATCCATTTGCGATAGATGGGCGTGGCATCGCGTCGCTCGACGTCGACGAGGTCGAGGTCGCGGTAGACGCCGACCTTATGTAAGTCAAAACTCCATGTTGTATAGTCCATCGCGGCGTAGCGGTTGTAGTAGTCGCTCAGCGCGCGGTCGTCCATTCCGCTGCTTGCGGGGTGGACGTAGCGTGGGGCATCACTGCCCGCCGCCTCGATCAGGTCGAACATGGCGATCCGATGGGGCACGAGCCCTGTTGTTCCCTCGAGGGTCTCCTTTTGCAGCTTATCGACACCGTGTGATGCGTGGATTGCAAGCGCGAGCTCGTTGAGAGCAGTCCATGTCGTACTGTCCAACTCAATAGTCTGCTGTTTATTGCATGGGGGCATAGGGCGTCCTTTCCATTGTGGAACCCAGTATGTCACGTTCTCGGCCTGAATAGAACTTTAGGTCAGCGAATGGTATACCGTCGGTCGCTGAAAGGGGCTCGAGGGACCATTGAGAACATCTCGGTGCGGCCGCATCATGGTCTCGTCAAGCAAAAGCACCGAGATTTAGGAGCTTGAAATGAAGACCATCTACGAGAGTGAGTCCACACCTAAGAAGGACGGGTTCTATATGCCCGGCGAGTATGAGGAGCAGGAGCGTACCTGGATTCTGTGGCCGCACCGCTCCGACGTGTGGCGCTGCGGCGCCAAGCCGGCGCAGAAGGTCTTCACCGAGATCATCAAGACCATTGCACGTTTTCAGCCCATCGCTGTGGGCGTCAACACCGAAGACTTCCCCGCGGTGTGTGAGATCTTCGACGGCGTTGAGAACGTGCGCGTGATTCATATGGAGTACAACGACTCCTGGATCCGCGACCCCGGCCCGGCGTTTCTTGTCAACGACAAGGGCGACGTGGCACTCTCGCACTTCCACTTTAATGCTTACGGCGGTTTCATTGACGGCCTGTATTTCCCGTGGGACAAGGACGCTTCCATTGGCCTGCAGGTGGCACAGCTCGAGCAGGTTAACCGCTATCGTCCCGAGGATTATATCCTCGAGGGTGGTTCGTTTAACTGTGATGGTCAAGGCACCGTCGTGACCACCGAGATGTGTCTGCTCAACGAGGACCGCAACCCCCAGTACACCAAGGAGCAGATCGAGGAGAAGCTTGCCGAGTACCTGGGCATCGAGAAGGTCATTTGGATCAAGGATGGCATCGACCCGTTTGAGACCAACGGGCACGTGGACGACGTCGCATGCTTTAGTGCGCCCGGCGAGGTCTGCTGCATGTGGACCGATGATCCCAACCATAAGTTCTACAAGGAGTGCCAAGAGGCGTATAAGACGCTTTCCGAGACGACGGATGCCCGTGGCCGCAAGCTCAAGATCCACAAGGTGATTATGCCTGCGACCTCGGTATATATGACCGAGGAGGAGGCATCGACCATCGATCCGGTCGAGGGTGTGCTGCCGCGTACTCCCGAGGACGCCTTTGAGCCCAGCTACCTCAACTTCTTGCCCATCAACGGGGCGGTGCTGGTGCCACAGTTTGGCGACCCCAACGATGCCCGGGCACTCAAGGATATCCAAGCTGCCTATCCGGATCGCGAGGTCATCGGCATCATGACGCGCGAGGTCATCTATGGTGGCGGCAACATCCACTGCATCACCCAGCAGCAGCCCAAGGCGCGCTGTAAGTAGAGGCGGTTGCACGGCACACGGGGTAGTGTCGATATGACCTGGGGCCCGCTGGCGCACACGCTGGTGGGCCCTTTTGCGTGCGGCGGGCAGCATTGCACGCGGGCGCTCGGGTCTAAGCGAGGGTACCAGGGGGGGCTTGCTTATCGTCGATAGTTGGTCTAGAATCGTCGATAGTCGATAATAGGGGGTAACATGCAGCTTGTTGAAAGTGAGACCGTGGAGTTCAAGTGCACATTTACCCCTAAGCTGCTCAAAGCTGTGGTGGCGTTTGCCAATTCGAATGGCGGTACCTTGTATATCGGAATCGACGATTTTGGCAGCATCGTCGGCGTGGACGATATCGATGCCACCATGCTTCAATGCTCTAATGCAATAACCGATGGCGTGTATCCCGACGTTTCTGAAATCACGACGGTCTCCGCATTGGACATCGATGGCGCAGCGTTGGTGAAAATCGAGGTGGAAGCGGGTCCTTACAAGCCGTACTGCCTGTGCTCGAAGGGATTTGTTCCGGCCGGGGTATATCGGCGCCTGGGTCCTGCCAACGTGCCCATCGAGATGGCCCAGATCCGCTCGATGATCAAGCGCACCGACGGCGATTATTTTGAGACCGGGCGCTCTCATGAACAGAGCTTGACGTTTTTTGAAGCCGAGCGGGTCTTTAGGCGTGCGGAGATTACGTTTGACCAAACCTCTCAAAAGAATCTCGGCCTTATCGATGAGCTGGGCTTTTACACCAATTTGGCACTGCTGGTCTCTGACCAAAACCCCTTTGCAGTCCGCGCTGGCCTCTTCAACGACGATGCGTATACCGAGTTTATCGACCGTCAGGATGGCGAGGGCTCGATCTTCAGGCAGATAGAGGATATCGAACGGTTCCTCAATATATCGAACGCAACGCGTATGTACTTTGTGCCGGGAAGACTCGATCGCATAGATAAGGACGACTATCCCCGCGAGGCTGTTCGAGAGGGAATTCTGAACCTGTTTATCCATCGCGACTACGAATCTTCGGTGGCGTCTCTTATCAAGATGAGCCGTACGGCGCTTGAATTTACCAATGCGGGAGGGCCGCAGCACATCAGCGTCGAGGAGGCGCTTGCGGGCGGCTCGGACGCTCGGAATCCAAAGCTGCAACTGCTCTTTTTGCGCCTGGGGATGGTTGAGGCGTTTGGAACGGGCCTCAAGGGGATCCGTGCGCTCTATGAGGCGGAAGGGTTGGAACCCGAGGTCTGCGCCTACCCTGCAATGTTTAGGTTGTCGCTGCCCAACGTCAATGCCGTGCGCAATTCCTATCTGACGCCTCGTGGCAATAGCGGTCCCAACTTGCGTGGGGATTACAGCGATTATGAGCAGCTCGAGCGGGAAGGGGCGCTGCCGCCCGATGTTTCGCAGGCGTTTGCATCCGTGCGAGCGCAGCGAGAGGGGCACGTGTCGATGAATGGCGACTGCGGCCACGAGGTGCGTGCCAAGCTCGTGGAGGAGCTTGGCTTTGATGTTGCGTGCAAGGCGTCCGCGATGCTACAGGATGTCTCGGACGAGCGACGTGGTGGATACGCTCGCACCTTGATTCGCTTTGCCCTTGAGCGGCCCCGCGGCTTTACGCGCCAGGATGCCTCGGACGTTCTGGGAACTGGGCGCGACGTGACGCTGCGGGTTATCAACGGTTTGCTTGAGGAAGGCGCACTCGTTAAAGAGGGGCGCGCTCGGGCGACGAGATATCGCGCTATCGGGCAGGTTTAGGGACGGGCGGTCCGGCCCCCTGGGTTAATCCTGGGCAAAGGCCAAGTGCCGGGTTCCCGGCTCGCCTTGATTGAAGGGGTACTTAGAGCGTGCTTCCGTACATGTAGACGATAAAGCCGTCGCCGGTGTCTTGGCTGTGGTCCTCCAGGATGCGCTTCATGTTGAGGTGTTCGTAAAACTGCCAGTCGGAGTTGCAGTCGCTCATCAGGAAGAACTTGGTGCAGCCTGCCTTGGCGAGCTCGGTGCGCGCAAGGTCGATGAGCTTGCGGCCGAGTCCCTTGCCCTGCCATTCAGGCATAATGATAATCAAGTTGAGTTGACCCTGGGCATATTCGTTGCCTGTGGCGGCAAAGCGATCCGCCGTGGCCTTTTCGCGACTGTCGCCGAAGAGCGAGCCCTCGAGCTTGGCGTCGGCAGCCTTTGCCATTTCGGTTGCCTGGGCGAGCATCTCGTTGTAGCAGGACTCCCACGTGGGGTTGGTGCGCGGCTTGCCGTCCTCGAAGATGCCGATGCAGCAGGCGGCGATAATGCGGCCCTCGGCCTCGGCGACAAGCGCGATAGGTGAGCGTTGCAGCTGCATAGCGATGTTAAAGCGCGCGCAGAAATCGGCAGCTTCGACGTCGCCGCGGTTGCGCAGCGTGTTGCACCACAGCTGGTTGTAGATGGCAGCGATGCCGGTCAGGTCGTCGAGCGTGGCGGCGCGCAGGGTTACGTTGTCAAGGCTCATGAAGGCTCCTTCCAAGTTGGGTCAGGCCACCTCTGAGTGTGACATGGACGCAGGGCGGCCGCATCAATCATTCGGCAGGCGAGCCCCGATCCCTCGGGGACGGAGGAAAAGGGGTCACGAGTGAGGATTTTTGGACGCTTGCCCGACGAGAGTGGATAATCTCCCACTTTGAGCGCGAACATGGGCCAAAAACGGGAGATTATCCACTCTCGTGGTGAGCGGGCCCTTGTGTCGATTCATTCCCTTTTTAGTAGGCTGTGCTTGCACTTTAGCGTGCGACAGCGGATAATGCCGAGCACTCGACAATACGCTTTTTGCTCTCTCTATAGATTGAGGAGGCCCCTATGGCCATGGATTTCAAACGCAGGCTGCCGATCCCCATGGAGATCCGCGAGGAAATGCCGCTTTCCGCCGAGCTTACCGCTAAGAAGCAGGCATTCGACGCCGAGGTCGCCAAGGTCTTTACCGGCGAGGACGCGCGCAAGGTGCTCATCATCGGCCCATGCTCTGCCGATCGGGAGGATTCGGTCCTCGAGTACATGAACCGCCTGGCCAAAACCGCCGAGGAGGTCAAGGACAAGCTCATCATCATCCCGCGTGTCTACACCAACAAGCCGCGCACCAAGGGTACCGGCTACAAGGGTCTACTGCACAATCCCGACCCCGAGGCGCCCGATGACCTGCTCGAGGGCGTCAAGGCCATTCGCCACATGCACCTGCGCGTCATCGAGGAGACCGGCTTCTTTACCGCCGACGAGATGCTCTACCCCTCTAACTATCAGTACCTTGTCGATCTGCTGAGCTACGTCGCTGTGGGCGCGCGCTCGGTCGAGAACCAGGAGCACCGTCTGGTGTCGAGCGGCATTTCGGTGCCGGTGGGCATGAAGAACCCCACTGCCGGCTCCACCACCGTCATGCTCAACTCCATCTACGCCGCTCAGGCGCATCAGAGTTTCATCTTCCGCAACTGGGAGGTCGAGTGCGATGGCAATCCGCTCGCGCACGCCGTTATGCGTGGCTACATCGGTCTCGATGGGCGCACCTACCCCAACTACCACTACGAGCACCTCGAGCGCCTGGCCGAGCGCTATACCGAGCACGCCGGCTATGCCAATCCGGCAGCGGTCATCGACTGCAACCACGACAACTCGGGCAAGCGTCCGCTGGAGCAGTATCGCATTTGCAAGGAGGTGCTCGACAGCTGCCGCCGCAACGAAGCCATTTCAAGGCTGGTCAAGGGCTTTATGATCGAGTCCTACCTTGAGGACGGCAACCAGCCGGTCGACGGCGGTGTCTTTGGCAAGTCGATCACCGATCCGTGCCTGGGCTGGGAAAAGACCGACTACCTCATTCACGAGATCGCGGAGCGGGTTTAGTTACGCGGGTTTTCGCTGACTCTGCCAAGACATCGGCGGTCCCGTTGCTGCCGGGCACTCATTGGGGACAGACTTAAATGAGTGCTCGCAGAATGAGAGTGGATAATCTCCCGTTTTTAAGTAGTCGTTGGGGACGTTCTTGTTTGACTGGTCGTTTAAGAACGTCCCCAATGACTACCCTGTTGGCCTTTTCCAGGCCCTGTGGGCAAAAAATGGCAAATATGAGTACTGTTGCTATCGTAGTGTCATATTGCCGGCATAAGATAGTAGACATAACAGAAAATATGTTCATTAACCTTAACACATATAAGCCCGCTATAGAACTATTTGAGTAATTTAGGGGCGCTTGCAAGCCGTGCGGGCAGCATATGGGGCTGTTTTGGCTGTTACTAAAAAGGTAACAGTACTCATATTTGCCATTTTTTGCCCACAGGGGCTGGAAAGGACCGTCAATTCGGCTCCAGGGGATGCGGTCCAAGGGCCGCAGAACGAAAAATGGGGGTGCTGGTTGTCCTGCGCCCCCATTCTTTGGGTATTGCGGTTGTTTGCCGCCGAATTTACGCCGCTTCGTCGAACTGCGAGTTGTACAGGTCGGCGTAGAAGCCGCCCTGGGCGAGCAACTCGTCGTGTGTGCCCTTCTCGACGATGTCGCCGTCGCGAATCACCAAGATTACGTCGGCGTTGCGGATCGTGGACAGGCGATGCGCGATGACAAAGCTCGTGCGGCCCTGCATCAGCGCATCCATGGCGCGTTGGATGAGCTCCTCGGTTCGGGTGTCCACGTTAGAGGTCGCCTCGTCTAGAATCAGCGCCGGGCGGTCGGCCAAAATGGCGCGGGCGATGGTCACGAGCTGGCGCTGGCCCTGCGACAGGTTGGTACCTTCCTCGTTGATCATAAAGTCGTAGCCGCCGGCGAGCGTATGGATAAAGTGGTCGCAGCGCGCGGCGCGTGCAGCGGCCTCGACCTCGGCATCGCTCGCATCGGGGCGTCCGTAGCGGATGTTCTCGCGGATGGTGCCGTTAAACAGCCAGGTATCCTGCAGCACCATGGCAAACTCGCCGCGCAGTGCCGCGCGGTCCCAGTCGCGCACGTCGACGCCCTCAACGCGCAGCGAACCGCCGTCCACATCGTAGAAGCGCTGCAGCAGCTTAATGAGCGTGGTCTTGCCGGCGCCGGTGGGACCGACGATGGCGATGGTCTGGCCGGGCTGCGCCTCGCAGCTAAAGTCGTGGATGATGGTCTTGTCCGGCGTGTAGCCAAACTTGACATGGTCAAACTCCACGTGGCCGGGACGCTTCTCGGGGATCTGCGCGTCGGCCTTCTGCTCCTCCTCGGGCGCGGCCAAGAACTCAAAGACACGCTCGGTGGCGGCGGCCATCGACTGCATCGTGTTGCTCACGTTGCCCAGCTGCTGCACGGGCTGCGTAAAGTTGCGAACGTACTGGATAAAGCTCTGAATATCGCCAGGCGTGGCATTGCCGGTCAGCGCGAGCTGCGCGCCCACCACGACGACGCCCACGTAGCCCATGTTGCCCACCAAGCTCATAAGCGGCATCATCAGGCCCGACAGGAACTGCGAGCGCCAGCCACTAATAAAGAGGCGGTCGTTTTGACGGTCGAACTCCTCGATCGAGGCCTCGGCGCGGTCGAACACCTGAATGACGTTCTGGCCGGCAAAGTCCTCCTCGATAATGCCGTTGACGGTGCCCAGGACCTGCTGCTGCTCGCGGAAGTACGGCTGCGAGAAGTGAATCATTACGGTTAGGATAATCGCGGCTGCCGGCAGCGTGAGCACGGTGACGCCGGTAAGTGGCAGGCTGATCGATAGCATCATGACGAGCACGCCGATAATCTGCGTCACTGACGTGATGAGCTGCGTCACGGACTGGTTGAGGCTCTGACCCAGCGTATCGACGTCGTTGGTGATGCGGCTGAGCACGTCGCCCTTGCTGTGGCCGTTGAAGTAGCTCATCGGCACGACGGCGATCTTGGCGGCGATTTCCTTGCGCATACGGTAACAAATCTTTTGCGTGACGCCGGTCATAAGCCAGCCTTGGATGAGGCTGCAGACAGAGCTTGCCAGATACAGGCAGAGCAAAAAGCCGAGCGTCTTGGCGATCCAGGCAAAGTCGACATCGCCGGTACCGTTGACCTTGGAGACCAGGCCTTCGAACAGTTTGGTCGTAACCTGGCCGAGCACCTTGGGTCCCACAATGTTAAAGATGACCGAGCACACGGCAAAGGCGACGGCGGCAAACACGGCAACCTTGTGTTGACCGATATAGCCGAGCAACTGCCTCATGGTACCCTTAAAGTCCTTGGCCTTTTCGCCGCGGCCCATGCCACCCATGCGGCCCATGGGACCGCGCCGGCGGGTGGGCTTGGGAATCTGAGTCTTGGTCTTGTCTGCCATTAGCGCTCGCCTCCTTCCATGACGGCTTCAATTTCTTCTTGGGTGAGCCCCAGCTCCTCGGCGGAAAGCTGCGACTGTGCGATCTCCAGGTACGCTGGGCAGCTGTGCAGCAGCTCCTCGTGCGTACCGGTGCCCACCACGTGGCCGTCGTCGAGCACGATGATCTGGTCGGCGTGCATGATGGTCGCGATGCGCTGGGCCACGACCACGAGCGCGGCGTCGGTAACGTTTTTGGCAAGCTCCTCGCGCAGGCGCGCGTCTGTTTTGTAGTCGAGGGCGCTAAACGAGTCATCGAACACCACGACCTCGGGCTTTTTGGCCAGGGCGCGGGCGATGGCCAGACGCTGGCGCTGGCCGCCCGAGACATTGGATCCGCCCTGGCTGATGGGGGAGTCGTAGCCGCCCTCGCGCTCGGCGATAAAGTCCTCGGCTTGGGCGATGCGCGCGGCCCGGTGCATGTCCTCGTCGCTCACCATGTTGCCGGCAAACTTGAGGTTGCTCTCAACGGTGCCCGAGAACAGACGACCCTGCTGCGGGATGTAACCAATGCGGCGGCGCAGCTCGGAAAGGGTCATGTCGCGCACGTCGATGCCGTCGAGCGAAATGCTGCCGCCCGTGACGTCGTACAGGCGCGGAATCAGCTGCACGAGCGTGGACTTGCCCGAGCCCGTGGAGCCAATGATGCCGAGCATCTGACCGGCGTGCGTGGTGAAGTTCACGCCGCTGATGACATCGGCGCGGGCGTCGGGGTATTGGAAGCTCACGTCGCGGAAGCACAGCTCGCCGTGCGGCGCGCTGGCCGCGGGCAGTTTGGGCGAGGCGGGGTCGTTGATGCTCGTGGGGCAAGTGATGACCTCTTCCACGCGCTCGGCTGCGACCTCGGCACGGGGCAGGATAACCGAAACCATGGTGAGGATCATAAACGCCATGACGATCTGCATGGTATAGGAGATAAACGCCATCATGTTGCCGACCTGCATCACGCCGTCGGACACACCCTGCGCGCCAAACCAGACGATAAGCACGGTGATGCAGTTCATGACGAGCATCATGAGCGGCATCATAAAGCTCATAGCTCGGTTGGTGTAGAGCTGTGTGGTCATCAGGTCGAGCGATGCCTTGTCAAAACGCTCGAGCTCATGCTCCTCGCGGTTGAACGAGCGGATGGGCATAAGGCCGTCGAGCAGCTCGCGGGCGGTGAGGTTCACGCGGTCCACAAAGCTCTGCATCTTTTTGAACTTGGGCATGGTAAGGCCCATGAGCACGCCGACGACGGCCGAGACCGCGATGATGGCCACGGCGATGGTCCACTCCAGGCCGGTGTGGTTGGCCAGGACGCGCATGACCGCGACGATACCCATGACAGGCGCCATGAGGCACATGCGAATGAACAGAGTCGCTGCCATCTGGATCTGCTGAATGTCGTTGGTGCAGCGGGTGATGAGCGAGGCCTGGCTAAACTTGCCCACCTCGGCCGGCGAGAAGTGCATGACCTTGTTGAAGGTCTCGCGGCGCAGGTCGCGGGCGATGGAGCAGGCGGTGCGCGACGCCACAGCGCCGGTCAGGATGGTGGCGACCAGCGAGATCAGGCACAGGCCAAACATCGTGGTCGCCATGCGGCTCAGGTAGGCGTTCTGCACGTCGGCGGGGTCGATGCCCTGCGCCTTGTACTCGTCCTGCACGTAGGTCACGGCGCGCTGCGTGACGATAGAGCCCGACATGGAGCCCATTTTGTCCGCCATTTCGTTGGCGCCTTCGACGAGCTTGCCCTGGTCGATCAAGCCACCTTCAACGCCCAGACGCAGGCTCTTCATGGTGATCTTGCCGCCGTCGGCATCAATCTGCTTTTGCATGTTCTGTGCCGCTGCGGCCTTCTGCTGCATCTCGGCGAGCTGCTCGGGCGTCATCGCCGCCATCTGCTCGGGGGTGGGCATGTCCTGGGCGGCGCTGTTGTCTTTTTCGCTGGACGTGCCCATCATGTCGCCCATGGAGCTGGCGTCGATGCCCTGGTTGAGCGAAAGGACGACGGTCTCGGGCAGGCTCATGATGTCGGCAAGCTTGCCGCCGTCGGCGCGCTCCTCCTCGGTGCCCTTGTACGTTCGAATGCCGTTGTTGTCCGCCTTGCTAAACACGGCATCCACAGCTTTGGCGTCCTTGGCGCCCATAAAGAGCTTGAGGTCATCGAGCGATTCGGCGCGAATGGTGTCGGGCACGGGTGAGGCGATGCCGCCTTGCTGCACGCCCACATCGACGATGTCACTCATATACGTAGGCAGCGCTAGGTCGGCATTGCAACTGATTACGATAAGTACGATAGCCGTGAGCAGCGCCAGGACATGTTTTTTAAAGAGCTTGAGAATCCTCACTCGGCATCTCTCCTTTCTTGGTTGCGGTCGATAATTTCGTTGGCACGCCTTAGAAGGCGCACCATCTCTTGGGTATCCGTTTCGCCGAGCTGCTCGAGAAAGGCCGCGGTGCGGTCCTCGAATTCTCGACGTTTGATTTCGAGGTCTTGTCGGCCTTTGTCGGTCACCGTGACGTGTACGCGACGACGGTCGGTTTTTGAGTGCTCGCGCTCGACCCAGCCCTTGCCCTCGAGGGCGCGCAGGATGTTGGCGATGCGGGCGCTCGAGACCCAAGCGCGATCGGCGAGTTCGCTCGGCGTAAGCGAACCGCCGGCGAGCATGAGAGCGCGCATGACGGCCATCTCGCCGCTCATCGCCTGGTCGACAAAACGCGAAACGTGCTGGTGCATGCTGCCAAACTCGGTAAAGAGCTGACGCCCAAGCTCATGGAAATCGGTATCTTCCACCGAAAACCCCTAACACTAGAAACTATTTTTGGTGAAAGATGATACCCACATACGCGGGCCTCATGCGGTGAGCAATTTAAAGAGCGCATAAAGAATTAAAATCTTTCAAGAATTGCAGCGTTTCAAAGAATTATCATGCACGCGGTTAGGCGAGGGGCTGTCATCACCATGACGACTGGGACTCATTTATCGCCACGCGCGATGCTCCAACTTCCCGCAAGGAGACACCTGAATCAAGGGGGTTGGAGTCATGGCATTTGACTTCACGGGCAAAACCGCGATCGTTACCGGCGGCACTCAGGGCATTGGCCTCGAGATTGCCAAGGGTATCGTTGCGGGCGGCGGACACGTCGCGCTCATCGCAAGGAACGCTGCCAAGGGCGAGGCCGCGGTGGCCGAGCTTGGCGAGGGCAACAAGTTCTACCAGCTCGATGTCGCCGATGCGTCTAAGGCGCGCGAGACCGTCGAGCATATCTTCGCGGACCTGCCCCAGACCAACATTCTGATCAACTGCGCCGGTGTCATCAGCACCAAGAAGTTCGACGAGATCGACGACACCGAGTGGCGCCGCACCATCGACATCAACCTCAACGGCACCTTTACCATGATGAATGCCGTGTACCCGCACTTTAAGGCGGCCCACGCCGGCACCATCGTCAACGTGAGCTCTGTTGCTGGCAAGATCGGCGGCGGCCTGCTCGGCACCGCGGCCTACGCGAGCTCCAAGGCCGGTGTTAACGGTCTAACCAAGGCGGTCGCCAAGGAAGGTGGCAAGTTCGGCATCCGCTGCAACGCCGTGTGCCCGTCGCTTACCCTTACCGACATGACCTCGATTCTCTCTGATGAAAACTCTCAGCGCATCATCAACGGTATTCCTCTGGGCCGCGCTGCTCAGGCAAGCGAGCCTGCGCAGATGGTGCTCTTCTTTGCCTCCGACCTCGCCAGCTTCGTGAACGGCGAGATCGGTGACTGCGACGGCGGCATCGTCCTGGACGGGTAATACCCCGCGGTGATCGTTTGGCGGCGACCCTGGCGACTCGGGGTTGTCGCCTTCTTTCTGACATAGGCGCGTGCGGCTACGATTCGCATGCATCCAAAGGAGATATATATGAGTGAATCGACTGCGGTGGAGGCGCCGGCGGCAAAGGAGCCGTTCTTTAAGATGTCCTCCATCCCGGGTGCCAATATTTTGGTGCCGCTTTTGCTGGGCTGCCTGCTCAACACGCTATTCCCCGACCTATTCAAAACGCTCGGCAGCTTTACGCTTGGCATGACCCAGCAGGGTGCAGGCCCGCTCGTGGGCGCTTTTTTGCTTATCGTCGGTACGACGATTTCGTTTAAGAGTGCTCCTGCCGCCGCTGCCCGCGGTGCCATCATCATCTCCGTCAAGCAAATCGTGGTCGTCGCCGTGTCGCTGCTCATCCTTTATGTGTTCAACGACAACCTGTTTGGCATCTCTGCCATGGTGATGCTGGCGGCTTGCACCGGCGCCAACAACGCTATGTACGCTGGTCTGATGGGCACCATGGGCAATGAGGCCGAGCGCGGCGCTGTCGCAATCACCACGCTCGTTGTCGGCCCTCCGGTCACGATGATCGTGCTCGGCGCTGCCGGCCAGGCTCCGATCGGCTGGTCGCTCGTGGGTGCCATCCTGCCGATTGTCGTCGGCATTATTCTGGGCAACCTCTTCCCCAGCTTTAAGAAGATGATGGCGCCGGCACTTTCCGCCGTCATCGTGCTCGTCTTCTTTGCCATGGGCTCGACCATGACCTTTGGCCAGCTCATTAATGGCGGTCTTCCCGGTATTCTGCTCGGCGTGATCTGCTCGGTGGTCTTTGCAATTCCCGTCATCGCGGTCGATAAGCTCACGGGCGGCACAGGTGTCGCAGGTGCGGCCATTTCGAGCTGCGCCGGAGCCAATGTGGCCACGCCTGCTGCCATGGCAAGCGTCAACGGGGCCATGTACGGTGGCGCTGTGCTCGCGACGGCTACGGCACAGGTTGCTGCCTGCGCAATCGTGACGGCTATTTTGACCCCGCTGGTCACCAGTTGGTGCTACAAGCATTTTGAGGGCCAGGGCAACGGCAAGGCAACGACCGATAAGGCTGCCGCAGCCGCCTAATGCCAAACGGCAATCAAAGCTAAATAACTAGCCACGCCATAGGGCGGCCCCGGGGGAAATCCCGTGGCCGCCCTTCAGTTTCTGAAGGGTCTCTGGGATACTTTACTCTGATAAAGCTGACATAACAGCTAGAGTGAACGTCGTACAAAGGCAAGGAAAAATACCAAACAAATCGGTGAACGGTAGTTGTTCGCGCTCGCATTTCCTGCGGGTTTGTAAAAAACGCCTTTATGATATAAAAAAGAAACATATAACAGCCCAGATGGAGAGGGTCGCTATGTTATCCTTCTCAAACGGGTGAAATCTTGGGTTTTGGGTTGTAGTTCCAAGGTGGACAAACGTTTTCCCTGCACCAACGTGTGGTGAAGAACGGAAGAAGCCGGTAGTGCAAGCCTAACATTCAAGAATTCAATAAGCAGCGGTGTGAGAGAGCGCCGCATTACACGTAACTAGGAGCGTGGTTACACAATGCAGGAGGCATGGGAAGGCTTCAAGGAAGGCATCTGGACGGGAGAAGTTGACGTCCGAGACTTCATCCAGAAGAACTACACCCCCTACGAGGGCGACGAGTCGTTCCTCGCCGGCCCAACCGAGCGTACCAAGGAGCTGTGGGGCGAGGTTCTCGACCTGCTGCTTAAGGAGCGCGAGCAGGGCGGTGTCCTCGATATGGACACCAAGACCGTTACGGGTATCGTGAGCCACCCCGCTGGCTACATCGATAACGCCCACCGCGAGAAGGAGACCATCGTCGGTCTCCAGACTGACAAGCCGCTCAAGCGCGCGCTGCACGTCAACGGTGGCATCCGCATCGCTTGCCAGGCTGCCAGCCAGCACGGCTATAAGGTCGACGAGAACGTTGTCGAGCGCTACACCTTCGAGCGCAAGACCCACAACGCTGGCGTCTTCGATGTTTACACCCCCGAGATGCGCGCCTGCCGCTCGGCCCACATCATCACCGGTCTGCCCGATGGCTATGGCCGCGGCCGCATCATCGGCGACTACCGTCGTGTTGCCCTGTACGGCGTCGACTACCTGATCAAGGACAAGGAGGCCCAGAAGGCTTCCACCCCGACGGTCATGACCGCCGACAACATCCGCGATCGTGAGGAGCTGCAGGAGCAGATCCGCGCCCTCGGCGAGCTCAAGATGATGGCCGAGACCTATGGTTTCGACATTTCCAACCCTGCTACCAACACGCAGGAGGCCATCCAGTGGATGTACTTCGCCTACCTCGCTTCCGTCAAGGAGCAGAACGGCGCCGCTATGTCCATCGGCCGTACCTCCACGTTCATCGACATCTACGCTGAGCGCGACCTTGCCAACGGTACCTTCACCGAGGAGCAGATCCAGGAGTTCGTGGATCACTTCATCATGAAGCTCCGCATGGTCAAGTTTGCCCGTACCCCCGAGTACCAGGCCCTGTTTACCGGCGATCCGCAGTGGGTCACCGAGTCCATCGGCGGCATGGGTGTTGACGGCCGTACGCTCGTTACCAAGATGAGCTACCGCTACCTGCACACGCTCGAGAACATGGGCACCAGCCCCGAGCCCAACATGACCGTTCTGTGGTCGACCCGTCTGCCCGAGAACTTCAAGAAGTTCTGCGCCAAGACTTCTGTCGCCAGCTCCTCGATTCAGTACGAGAACGACGACCTCATGCGCGTCTACCACGGCGACGACTACGGCATTGCCTGCTGCGTGTCCTCCATGCGCATCGGCAAGGAGATGCAGTTCTTCGGCGCCCGCGCCAACCTGGCCAAGTGCCTGCTGTACGCACTCAACGGCGGTGTTGACGAGGTCTCCAAGAAGCAGGTCGGCCCCAAGTATCGCGCCGTCGAGGGCGATACGCTCGATTACGACGACGTTGTGGCCAAGTACAACGACATGATGAAGTGGCTCGCTGGCGTGTACGTCAACTCGCTGAACATCATCCACTACATGCACGACAAGTATTGCTACGAGCGCATCCAGATGGCTCTGCACGACAAGCACGTGCACCGCTGGTTCGCTACGGGCATTGCTGGCCTTTCCGTCGTGGCTGACTCCCTGTCCGCCATCAAGTACGCCAAGGTCCACCCCGTCCGCGACGAGAACGGCATCATTGTCGACTTCGAGACCGAGGGCGAGTTCCCCAAGTACGGTAACGACGACGACCGCGTCGACCAGATCGCTCACGACGTTGTGCACCAGTTCATGGAGTACATCCGCATGAACGACACCTACCGCAACTCCGTGCCCACGACCTCGGTTCTGACCATCACCTCCAACGTCGTGTACGGCAAGAAGACCGGTTCTACGCCTGATGGCCGCAAGGCTGGCCAGCCCTTCGCCCCGGGTGCTAACCCCATGCACAAGCGCGATAGCCACGGCGCCATCGCTTCGCTGTCTTCGGTTTCCAAGCTCCCGTTCCGCGATGCTCAGGACGGCATCTCCAACACCTTCTCCATCATCCCGGGTGCGCTCGGCAAGGAGGACCAGGTGTTCTTTGGCGATATCGACCTTGATCAGCTGGGCGAGTAACTATTGTTAGTGCTATACTAACAATAACGATTACTGATTAGCGCGCCGGTTTCGGCCGGCGCCTATCGATCGAAGGAGACACATTATGAAGGTTTCTGAAGTTTCCGAGACTCAGGCCGATAACCTGGTCCACATGCTCGACGCTTACGCCGAGAAGGGTGGCCACCACCTGAACATCAACGTCTTCAACCGTGAGACGTTGCTCGATGCTCAGGCTCACCCCGAGAAGTACCCGCAGCTGACCATCCGCGTTTCCGGCTATGCCGTGAACTTCCACACGCTCACCAAGGAGCAGCAGGACGAGGTCATTTCGCGTACCTTCCACAACAAGTTCTAAAGGGGTTTAACTCCCGCAGGATCGCCGGGGCTGTTTGGGCTACCTCCCAAAACGTCCTCGGACATGCAAGAAGCCCTCGCTGCGCACTTCGTGCGGCGAGGGCTTCTTGCGTCCTGCGGAATATTTTGGGAGGTAGCCCAAACAGTCCCGGCGGGGTCCTGTGTAGTCACCCTTTAGGCGGAACTCTCCTAATGGGTTGAGCGTTCTGGATTCTTGCTTGCTACCGTTTATCGCGTATAGCTACCGTTTGCGGAATAAGTAACACTCCTTAATAAACCGTGTAGAATCTCAGATAAGCACGGAGTTTTCCAGGGAGACGCTGTCCTTTGTTGTGTGCAAGGGGCGGCGTCTCTTTGGCGCTTGGAGGCCGTTCTGCAGCAGGACGGCGGACGTGCGTCACATATTCAAAAGCCAACGTCGAGATGGGTTGTGATGATAATGGGCAAGTACGTAATCGTGGTTGAGTCTGGTTCGGATGTGACGCCGGAGCTCTGCGAGCGCTATGGCATCGTGCGCGTGCCCATGCATGTCACGATTGGTGACGAGACCGTCGAAGACGGATCGATCGACCCGCTTGAGATTTACTCGCGCTGCAACGAGTTTGGCGTGATGCCCAAGACCAGCGGTTGCTCGCCGGCGGATTTTGCGCATGTGTACGACCGCATTCACGCCGAGCAGCCCGACGCGACCATTTTGCATCTTGCGTATTCCGAGGTTACGACCTGCTCGCATCAGTCGTCGAAGATTGCGGCAAAGGGCCGCGATTACGTCTTCTCCATGGATACGCGCTTTGTGTCGGTGGGCCAGTCGCTTGTCGCCGTTGAGACCGCCAAGTATATCGAAGCCCATCCGGATGCCACCGTCGACGAGATTTTCGCCTTTACCAATTCGGTGATGGACCGCGTGCTGCTGGGCTTTGTTCCTACGGACCTTGCCTTCCTTAAGGCGGGTGGTCGCTTGTCCAACGTCGCGTTTCTTGGCGCCCATCTGCTCAAGATTAAGCCCTGCATTGAGGTAACGGGTGGCAAATTCGTGGCGACCAAGAAGCTCCGCGGCTCTATGCTCAAATGCGCCCGTGCCTTTATTGACCACATGGTTGCCAAGGGCGATATTGATTACTCGCACATTGGCTTGGCGTATTCGGTGGGCCTTTCCCAGGAGCTGCGCGACGACATGGAAGTCTATGCGCACGACCTGGGCTTTGAGGACGTTACCTGGACGCAGGTTGGCGGCGTCATCTCGAGCCATTGCGGCCCGACCGCCTTCGGCGCGGTGCTCACGCTTAAGGCGTAAAGGCCGCAGGCGAGCGTTCTCCAGCCTGACATCTCGACGTAGCCCCCCAGCCATGGTGATGGGGGATAGATTAAAACGTGCCGTTCTAGTCCGAGACGTTTAAACGCAAACGCATGGGCTAGAATGGCTCTGGCATTTTAATTGGTTGCATCCAAGGAGAGGCAAGGTAGCGCGAATGGCAGAAATGACGCTTGAGGGTGTGGACGCTCGTCCCGAGGACTCTGCGTATGCCCTGGGTCGCGTGCATTCGATCGAGACGATGGGAACGGTCGACGGACCCGGCATCCGCTTTGTGGTGTTTGTTCAGGGCTGTCCCATGCGCTGCGCGTATTGCCACAATCCCGATACCTGGTCTGTTAACGGCGGCACGATGGTGACCGTCGAGCATCTCATGGACGAGTTCCAGAGCAACCATGAGTTCTACCGTAGTGGCGGCATTACCGTTTCGGGTGGCGAACCGCTCCTGCAGCCCGAGTTTTTGGCCGACCTGTTCCGTGCAATGCACAACAATCCCGATGGCCGTGTGCATACCTGCCTAGATAGCTGTGGCTATGCATTTGATCCCAAGCATCCGGAGAAGTTCGATGCTGTTCTCAACGAGACCGATATGGTGCTGCTCGACATCAAGCATGCCGATCCGGTTGAGCATAAAAAGCTGACCGGTTGCGATCCTGCGCGCATCCTGGCGTTTGGCGATGAGCTTGCCCATCGCAAGATTAAGGTTGTTATTCGCCATGTGGTGGTGCCGGGTATCACCGACACGGCGGAGGAATGCGAGAAGCTCGGTCGCCTGATCGCTCCATGGCACAACGTGGTGGGCCTGGAAATGCTGCCGTATCACACGATGGGTGTCGTCAAGTACGAGCAACTGGGTATTCCCTATAAGCTCGAGGGCGTGCCCCAGATGGATACCGCGCGCATGCCCGAGCTGCGCAACGCCGTCATGGCCGGCATGAAAAAGCGCCGTGCGGAGCTCAGGTCGGCCATCGGCTAACAAGCCCGTCCCAAATTGACTACCCTTTAAGATGCGCAACAAGGCGGGCTGGATTAGCGAGGATGGTTACTATTCGACATGCGATGCGGGCCTTATCGACATCGATGGCCGTACCTATGTCATGAGCGTCATGACATCGATGCCGTGGAGCGACCGCTCGAGCGAGGTTACGGCCGCGATTGCAAAGGCTCTGTTTGATACGCGAGCTGCACTGGCTTAGCGTGTTCGTTTGGCGAGGTCAAACAAAATGCTGGTACCATACCGTGGTTGAGAATTTCGTATAGGTTTGGGGAATGGTATGGCTACCATCGCGATTATCGGTGCGCTCGAAAAAGAGATCATGCAGATTAAGGAAGAGCTGAGCGACGTTTGCGAGGCGCGGGAGGCAGGCTTGACCGTTGTGAGCGGTGAGCTCGACGGTCTGACAGTTGTCGCCACAACGGCGGGCATGGGCACGGTGAACGCCGCCGCTGCAACACAGCACCTCATTAGCAAGTATGCTCCGCAGGCTGTTGTGTTTTCGGGCATTGCGGGCGGTTTGAACCCCAAGCTCCATATCGACGACGTGGTCATTGGCAAACGCCTACGCTATCTGGATACCGATACCGCGCTTATCGCCGAGTCCGCACCGGGGCTCGAGGAGTTTGGCTCGACACCCGCGCTGGTCGATATTGCCGTCGACGTGCTTGCTGAGCGTGGGTTTGTTGATGCTTCGACAAATGCAGCCGCTTCGAACGAGGGAGCCAAACAATTCCTGGTCGGCACGATTGCCACGGGTAACCGCTTTGTGACGGGCACCGCCATGCGCAACGACGCTATCGAGGCGACGCATGCCGATTGTGTCGGCATGGAGGGCGCGGCAATTGCCCATGTCGCAACCAAAAATGGTGTCGATTGCCTGGTGTTGCGCGCTATCAGCGATAATTGTGACGAGGCGTACGATGCAATTTGCGACCGAGAGTTCGATCTGTTCGAGTACGCGCGTGTCGCAAGTGACATCACGCTCGATATCGTCCGCCGCATTGCTGCTGCGCAATAGCGCGCTCTTTTGTAAGAACCTACGACCAAGGAGTGTCCATGGCCGATTCCATTAACTACCAGCTTGCCAAGTTCGTCGCCAGCTACGGCAAGGTTTCGCAGATTCCCGAGTCCACCTGCCCCGAGGTGAGCTTTGTCGGCCGCTCCAACGTGGGCAAGTCGTCGATTATGAACAAGCTCTTTGGCCGCAAGAACCTGGTCAAGGTTTCCAGTACGCCGGGCAAGACGAGCAACATCAACTTCTTTGAGGCCGACGACGTGCATTTCGTGGACCTGCCGGGTTACGGTTTCGCCCGTCGCTCCAAGGCCGAGCGCGACCGCTGGGCCGAGCTTATTGGCGACTTCTTTGACTCCGAGCGCAGCTTTAACCTGGTCGTATCGCTGGTTGACATTCGTCACGACCCCAGCAAGCTCGATCATGACATGATCGACTACCTGCAGGGCAACGAGTTCAACTTTATCGTCTGCCTCACCAAAGCCGACAAGCTCAGCCGCACCCAGCAGGCCCGCCAGGCGGCAGCCATCAAAAAGCAGCTCAACGTCCCGGCCGAAAACGTAATCATCACAAGCTCCCAAACCGGTGTGGGCATCGACGAGCTCAAGCGCCGCATTGCCGAGGCGTGCCTCTAATAAGTGCTTCAGTCTAGCAAGAGCCCCTACCAATAAAAAGCCAAACTATCAGCCCGGCGCCCCTTCAAAGCGTGGGTCCCTGTAGACATCCTCAGCAAGGTAGGCGCAGGGACGGTCGGGATGTTCCCTCAAAATCATTCCGCAGCGCGAAGGCCCCTTGTCCGTCGCTCCGTAGGAGCAGGACAAGGGGCCTCCATGCGCGAGGACGATTTTGAGGGAACATCCCGACCGTCCCGGACAGGTATATGAGGAGGATGTCTACAGGTACTCGATTTGAGCGCCTTCCGTGTCGCACGTCAGAATATGCGTATCGCACTTGGGGAACTGCTCGCGCAGCTTGACCTGCAGGAACTTCGCCACGATGGTATCGTCGGTTACGGCCATGAGGGTCGAGCCGGAGCCACTGATCCAGATGGTCTTGGCGCCGCCGTTAAGGCAGGTGTCGCGCACAGCGTTGTAGTCGGGAATCAGACGGCGACGATAGGGTTCCTGGATACGGTCGTCATTGGCGGCGGCAATCAGGTCCAGATCGCCGGTCTCGAGACCGCGCGTCATGCCGGCGATGCGGCCCATCTGCCATACGGCGGTGGAGAGTGGAATCTCCTGCGGCACAACCTTGCGCGCCTCGCTCGTATGCACCTCGTAGGGCGGAATCACGGTAATAAAACGCAAGCGATCGCTCACCTCGTAGCGCAGGCACTGGGGGAGCGAATCAGTCGGCGTAAAGGAGCAAACGGCACCGCCCAGGATGGCAGGGGCGACGTTATCGGGATGGCCCTCGACCTCGGTGGCAATGCGGACGAGCTCGGCACGGTCGACGGTGTGGCCCGTCAGCGCGGCGGCCGCCATGATGCCAGCGACGACGCAGGTGGAGCTGGAGCCCAGGCCGCGAGCGACGGGTACATCGGTCTGGATGTCGATGGCAACGGGGAAGGCCTGCTCGCCCCAGGCGGCCAGAGCATCGACAAAGCTCACATAGACCAGGTTGTTCTCGTTTTGGAACTCCTCGGGGCAGCCCGTGATGGTGAGCTTGTCGGTACGCTCGAAGGTGAAGTGCGAGTAGAGGCTGACGGCCATGCCGAGGGTGTCGTAGCCGATGCCTAGGTTGGCGCTGGTTGCTGGGACGGTGATTTTGATCATGTGGGTCCTCCTGGGCGGGTCTGGCCGTTTAGTTCGCTGCTCGGGCAGTCCTGGCTCGCTCGGAAAGCACATTAAGTGCTTTCCGGCTCGTGCGGAACTCGCGACGAACTAAACGGCCAGACCCGCTCGCATGCTCGTCATCATCCCGAAAGCTTAATAAAAAGAAGGTGCGCCGGCTTTCGCCGGCGCTTAATAAGGGGTTTAGTTGGTGCTCATTCGTTTTGCTGCAGACTCGACGTAGCTTGCCATCTCATCGACGTCGCAGACGTCTTCGAAGCGGACGGGCTTGGACTCGAGTTCGGCGAGCTGGGTCGGGGCGACCGTGTTGGTGGCCTGCTCGAGCACACGCATAGCCTCAAAATCATCCTCGGGAACGTCGAGGCCCAAGGCGTCGCAGCAGGCTCGCGGGAACTTGTAGGGGCTGGCGGTCGAAAGCAACACGCGGGCCTTGGCGCCCTCGGCGGGAGCGACCTTTTCGAAGACGTGATAGCCGCAAGCGGTGTGCGGGTCGATCACGTAGCCGTTCGCGTCCCAGCAGCTCTTGATGGCAGTGAGGACCTCGTCCTCGCTGGCCCAACCGCAACCAAAGACGCTCTGAATCTTTGCCAGCAGGTCGGCGGGAACTTCGTAGCGACCAGTCTGTGCCAGCTGCTCCATAAGGCCGGCAACGAGCTCGCAGTCGCCGTCGGACAAGAAGTAGAGCATGCGCTCCAGGTTGGAGCTAATAAGGATGTCCATCGACGGCGAGATGGTCGTGAAGAACGGGCGGTTACGGTCGTAAACGCCGGTGGTCAGGAAGTCGGCAAGCACGTTGTTCTTGTCGCTCGCCACGACGAGCTTGGCGACGGGCAGACCCATGCACTTGGCGTAGTAGCCGGCCAAGATATCGCCAAAGTTGCCGGTGGGCACACAGAACTCTACGGCGTCGCCAGCCTCGATAGCGCCGGCGCGCAGCAGTTGCGCATAGGCGGCAAAGTAGTAGACAACCTGCGGCACCAGGCGGCCGACGTTGATGGAGTTGGCACTCGAAAGCACAGTGCCGGCGGCTTCCAGGCGCTCGGCAAGCTCCTTATCGGCAAAGATGCGCTTGACGGCACTCTGGGCATCGTCGAAGTTGCCGCGGATGCCGCAGACGGCGACGTTATCGCCCTCCTGCGTGGACATCTGCAGATTCTGCACGCGGCTGACTTTGCCTTCGGGATAAAAGACGGTGATGCCCGTGCCCGGGGCGTCGGCAAAGCCGGCGAGTGCTGCCTTGCCCGTGTCGCCCGACGTGGCGGTGACGATCATGATGCGCTCGGCGCCGCCGTCCTTGGCGGAAGTGCGGGCCATCAGACGGGGGAGCATCTGCAGGGCGACGTCCTTGAAGGCGCTTGTGGGGCCGCCAAAGAGCTCCATCACATAGGTCTGAGGGACGTCAGCGCCCGGTGCGGCGTCGAGTTTGACGAGCGGCGTGACCTCTTCGCTCGCGAACGTGCCGCGGTATGCCTCATTCACACAGGCCGAAATTTCTTCGGTCGTGTAATCATTCAGTAACATTCCCAACACATCTTGAGCGATTTCAAAGTACGATTTATCTGCAAGCGAGCTGATATCGACCTGCTGGGTGCCGAGCTCGTCCGAGACAAACAAACCCCCGTCGGGAGCGATGCCGGTACGGATTGCCACCTTACTTGAGCACGATAAAGTGCGTCCTCGTGTACTATGATAAGTTCCCATATAACACTGCTCCTCGGATGCCTTGGTCCCAATCGGTGAAACCATGGTATCAGAGCGCGCAAAATAGGTTCGCAGAGGCTTTTTAGAAAGGTAACCTCCAGCCCATGATTAAGATTGCCAAGTTTGGCGGCTCGTCGGTCGCCGACGCCGAACACTTTAAGAAGATCAAGGCCATCGTCGATGCCGATCCGGCCCGCCGTTTTGTGGTGGTTTCTGCCTGCGGTCGCCGTTTTAAGGGCGACACCAAGGTGACCGATCTGCTCTACTTGGTCAACGCGCACGTCAAGTACCACGTGTCGTGCGAGGAGCTGCTCGAGGACATCGGCCAGCGCTATTTTGATATCGCTGACGAGCTGGGGCTCACCTATCCCATCCGCGAAGAGTTTGCGGCCTTTGCCGAGCGTGCTCGCTCCGGTGGCTACTCTACTGAGGAGCTCGTAAGCCGCGGCGAGTACTTTACCGCTCGCCTGATGGCCGAGTACCTGGGCCTGCCGTTCCTGGATGCCGCGACGGTCGTGGCGTTCCATCATGACGGTACGCTCAGCATGAACCGCACCGCCGAGCTGGTGCAGGAGTACGGCCAGCAGGGCGGCTTTGTTATGCCCGGTTTCTACGGCGCGACGCGTGAGGGGCAGATCAAGCTGCTCGACCGTGGCGGCGGCGATATTTCCGGCTCGATTCTGGCCAAGTGCCTTGGTGCCGACCTGTACGAGAACTGGACCGACGTTTCGGGCTTCTATTCTGCCGATCCGCGTATTGTTCCCGAGGCTCAGCCCATTGCGCGCGTTACCTACGAGGAGCTGCGCGAGCTTTCGTACATGGGTGCAAGCGTCCTGCACGAGGAGGCCGTGTTCCCCGTGCGCGAGGCAGGCATTCCGCTGGTCATCAAGAACACCAATGCGCCGCAGGACCCCGGCACCATCATTAGCGAGACGGCTGACGAGGGTGAGGCGGAGCCTATCATTACCGGCGTGACCGGCAAGCGCGGCTTTGTCGCCATCAACGTTGCCCGCGACCGCACCAAGCCCCGTGTCGGCTTTATGCGCCGTGCACTTTCGGTGTTCGAACGCTATGACGTTTCCGTCGAGCATATGCCCACCGGCGTCGACCGCTTTGGCGCCGTGGTGCAGGAGCAGGATGTGCACGACTCGCTGTACTCGCTCGTGGGCGACATTCAGCAGGAGGTCGAGCCGCTCGAGATCGAGGTTGTCGAGGGTTTGGCGCTCATCGCGACCGTCGGCCGTAACCTTCGCGGCCGCGCAGGTATCTCGGGCCATCTGTTTGGCATGCTTGGTCAGGCCGGCGTGAGCGTACGTATGATTTCGCAGAGCTGCGACGAGATCAACATCATTATCGGCGTAGAGGAGAAGGACTTCGACCTGGCGATTCGGACCATTTACCGCGCCTTCTCCGATGAGAACGGCATTGTGAAGGTCTCCGACCTGGAGGCTCCCGCGCCGGTCGATCCCGTCCCGGCCGCGCTCCACAAGTAGCTGCTATCCCAGTAGATTTTTGGGACTTGCCTCAAAAATCTACGGCGGGGCGTTTCGTTTCGGTTTCGTTTCGACGGGGCGGGTTTCGTGCCCGCCCCGTTCTTGTATACACTGGCAACAATAATCGGCCTGCTCGGCGTGCGGGCAAAAGCCACAGCCTTTAAAGGGGGAAGCATGAAACAGTACACGGTTGCTATTTTGGGCGCGACGGGAGCCGTGGGCACCCAGATGCTCGAGTGCCTCAACGAGCAGGAGTTTCCGATCGGCAAGCTCAAGCTGCTAGCGAGCGCGCGCTCTGCGGGCAAGACCGTCGAGTTCCGCGGCGAGCAGGTTGTGATTGAGGAGGCTTGCCCCGAGGCCTTTGAGGGCTGCGACATCGTGCTCGGCGCCGCCGGCGACGATATTGCGAAGGAGCTGCTGCCCGAGGCCGTCAAGCGCGGCGCCGTCGTGGTCGACAACAGCCACGCCTTCCGCATGGATCCCGAGGTGCCGCTGGTTGTGCCTGAGATCAATGCCGACGACATCAAGTGGCATCACGGCCTTATCGCCAATCCCAACTGCGCGACCATCATCGGCCTGGTTCCTACGTGGCCGCTGCATCAGCTCGCCGGCGTGAAGCGCATGATCGTCTCGACGTATCAGGCTGCTTCGGGTGCCGGCGCTCCCGGCATGGCCGAGCTCGAGGCTCAGCTGGCCGCCCTGGGCCGTGGCGAGGAGATTCCTGAGCCGCGTGCATTTGCCGCCCAGCTCGCGAGCAATCTGATTCCGCAGATTGGCGGTGTCAAGGAAGAGGGCTTTACCTCCGAGGAGATGAAGTTGCAGAACGAGGGCCGCAAGATCATGCACCTGCCCGAGCTGCGCGTGAACTGCACCTGCGTGCGCGTGCCCGTGCTGCGCTCGCACTCCGAGAGCATTACGCTCGAGTTTGAGTGCGACATTACGGTCGAGGAGGCTCGTGCTGCGCTGGCTGCCGCTCCGGGCGTCAAGCTGGTTGACGACATGAGCGCCGAGGATGCGCACGACCGCTTCCCTATGCCGATGGATACGTCCGACCAGGACCTGATCTGGGTCGGCCGCGTGCGTCGCGACATCTCGAACCCCGAGGCCGCGCGCGGTATCACCTTCTGGTGCTGCGGCGACCAAATCCGTAAGGGCGCGGCAACCAACGCCGTCCAGATCGCTAAGCTGCTCTGCGAGTAGTGTGACCTATCCGGCGGGAGCCGGGCTTGGTTTTCAGAACGTCCTCGACCATGTGTGGCGCCTTGTCCTGCTCCTTCGGAGCCGCGGACAAGGCGCCACACTGGTCTGCGGAGTGTTCTGAAAACCAAGCCCGGCTCCCGCCTGCGGTGACTCGGCTGCGAGCGGCCTGCGATGGGGTCGTTGTTGGTTGGGGCCGCTGGGCTGATGGGGCACGTGGCTGTTGCGGGCCCTGATCCCGGCGGCGGCCTCGGCGCTTTGCGCCTGCCGCCTTGGGGGACTGTGGGGCGCGGCCGGCAGCTGCGGCGCGTTGCGCCTGCTGCCTTGGGTGACTTTGGGGTCGATTGGGGTTGTCTGCACAATTCGCGGTATTATGTTGCGGAGTTTTGAAAGGAGCCGCTGGTGGTCACGACGACATTTGCTTCGCCTTTGGGCGAAATCTTGCTTGCCGCTGATGGCCGCGGTCTGACGGGGCTTTGGTTTGAGGGGCAGGAGCACTTTGGTTCCACGCTTCTCCGGGAAGACTCCGAACATGTTGAAGGCGCCGACGCGGTTTCCGGTACCGGTGGCATGTTGCCGGTGAGTCCGGCAAATGGCGCGGCTTCTTCGGTGCTTGAGCGTTCTTGGGCTTGGCTGAATGCTTATTTTGCGGGGCAGGAGCCTCGGTTTACGCCGCCGTTGCATATGATCGGCACGGCGTTCCAGCGCGAGGTTTGGTTTGAGCTGCTTTCTATCCCGCGTGGCGAGGTCGCTACGTATGGCGAGATCGCCCAGCGTGTTGCGGCTCGACATCATGTGCCGGGAAACGAGGCACCCGTTGTATCTCCTCGCGCGGTGGGGGCTGCGGTTGCGCGTAACCCCATTTCGATTATCGTGCCATGCCATCGCGTGGTCGCGGCCGACGGATCGCTCAACGGATATGCTGGCGGCCTTGATCGCAAGGAGTGGCTGCTTCGGCTTGAGGGCGCGTACGAGGAATAGCGCTCGAACGCTTTGCATAACTAGGACGCCGCGAAAGGACGAGCCTCCGTCCTTCTACGGCCGGCATGCGTCCAGACGCTTGGCATCTGCGCTTTAAGTTTGGCTAAGCCATATCTTGCGTATTTGAAAACGCGCAGGTTGAGCCGCTAGGGCTGTGCTAAGGCAGCTTTCGGTGCGCTATTATCGGCAGTATCGAAACCTGTATTTCCATGCGCCAAAGGAGCAACTATGAAGCTGATGCTTGCCGAGGACGAACCTGGTCTCTCCCGCGCCCTCACCGCGATTCTTCAACATAGCGACTACGAGGTCGACACCGCCCTCGACGGCTTGACGGCGCTCGAGAATCTACTCACCAACGATTACGACGCCGCAATCCTGGACATCATGATGCCCGGCATGGACGGCATCGAGGTGCTCAAGCGTACACGCGCCGCCGGAAAGCGACTGCCCATCATCATGCTCACGGCAAAAAGCGAGGTGTCCGATAAGGTCGAGGGCCTGGATGCCGGTGCCAACGATTACCTGACCAAGCCGTTTGCCGCCAAGGAACTGCTTGCGCGTATTCGTGCCATGACGCGTGCCGCGACGGCAATTGACGCCACGACGCTCAGCGTGGGTAACGTGCGCCTCGACACGGCGGCTTGCACGCTTGTGGGACCTTTGGGCGAGGAGCACCTGGCCAATCGCGAGTTTCAGCTTATGGAACTCTTTATGCGCAACGCCGGCACGCGCATGCCCACTGAACGTCTGATGCTCGAGGTTTGGGGTGAGGACGCGCCCGAAGGCGCCAACGTGGTGTGGGTTTATATCTCGTACCTGCGCAAAAAGCTGACGGCGCTTGGTGCCAACGTTGCCATCCGCGCGTCGCGCAACCAAGGATATTCGCTCGAGGTTGTCGAGGAAGGAGAACGGGCGTGAGCGTGCGCACGTGGTGCAAGCGCATGGCGGCGAAGCTCGGCATGGGTGTGGGCTCGGGTAATCCGGGGCGCGCCGATGCTGCCAGTGCAATGGGCCGTCGCCTGCGTCGTAAGTTCATCCTCGTTGCCATGGGCGCTGTGACCGTGGTGCTCACGCTCATCATCGCTGGCATCAACATTGTCAATTATTCGCATGTTTGCAAGATGGCCGATGCACGACTGGACTATATCCTGGCAGGCAAGGATGGCATTGATGGGGAGGGCGAGCCTAAGACCGGTCCCGGTCAGGATGCGGTTGCCGGCAAGGTTGCTACCGGTAACCGGGCGGCCGTTCGCGATGTGCATTTTGAAGGCATGACGGCGGAGTCTCCCTTCGACACGCGCTACTTTACGGTGTCGATTGCCGGCGGGCAGGTGACCGATGTCAACACGGCCCGCATTGCCGCGGTAGGTGCCAAGCGTGCCGCCCGCATCGCTGCAGGACTATATTCCAAGGGTTGGACTTCGGGCTTTTCTGGCAACTACCGTTATACGGCTACGGTTCAGGGCGACAAGACAACCTATGTGTTCGTGGACTGTTCGCGCGAGCTTGCAAGTTTCCATTCGTTTTTGAGCGCGAGTGTGGCAATCAGCTGCATTGGCTGGCTGGCGGTGCTGGCAATTGTAACGGTCGCCTCGGGTGCGGTGATTCGGCCGATGGTCGAGAGTTATAGCAAACAGAAGCGCTTCATTACCGATGCAAGCCACGAGATCAAAACGCCGCTGGCCGTGATTGACGCCGCCAACGAGGTCCAAGAGATCGAGAGCGGCGAGAGCGAGTGGACGCAGAGCATTCACGAGCAGGTCGCGCGGCTGACGGCGCTCACGGAGCGTCTGGTGTTCCTGGCGCGTATGGACGAGGGTTCGGCCGGCTTTACTATGGCGACGATTGATCTTTCGGAGGCCGTGGACACGGCTGCGACGCCATTTGAATCGGTGGCGGTTTCGCGCGGAAAGCGGCTGTCGACGTCGATCGCGAGCGGTGTGCGGGCCCATGCCGATGCCGCGGCAGTGGCGCAGGTTGTTGAGCTGCTGCTGGACAACGCCACACGCTACGCAAGCGAGGACAGCGTGATCGAGCTGAGCCTGCGTGCCGTTTCGCGCGGTGCGGGCAAAGGCTCGGCCGAGCTTGTCGTATCGAATGCTGTTGATGAGCTGCCCGAGGGCGACCTGGACCGGCTGTTCGACCGCTTCTATCGTGCGGACGTGTCGCGCAGCTCCAAGACAGGTGGCTCGGGCGTGGGGCTGTCCGTCGTGCGCGCCATCGCCGAAGCCCATGGCGGATCAGCCACCGTATCCGGCCACGATCATCAGATCACCTTCACCGTCCGCCTCTAAGACCTGCCAAAAAGGGACAGGTTTATTTTGGCAGGTTTTATCTGTGCAGACGGCAGCGGAGGCTGGCGGTGATCGGGGCCATGAACGCCACCGACCCAAATAAACGCACCTCTAACTGCTAAAATATGGACATCGTTGTTCGGCTCCCGAAGGAAAGGAGACGGTCATGCAGTACGAGATCGGCGGAGGGGCTTTCCCGGTTGTTACGTGCAACCTTAGCGACGGCGAATCCATGATCACCGAAAGCGGTGCCATGGTCTGGATGACCCCCAACATGGAGATGTCCACCTCGGGCGGTGGTATAGGCAAGATGTTCTCTAAGGCTTTTTCGGGTGAGGCGTTGTTCCAAAACATTTGGACCGCGCACGGCGATGGCATGATTGCGTTTGGCTCTTGCTTCCCCGGCCGCATTATACCGATCGAGATTGGCCCTGGTAAGAGCTGGATTTTGCAGAAGCGTTCGTTCCTTGCCGCGGAAAGTGGTGTTGAGCTGAGCATCCACTTTAACAAGAAGGCAAAGACCGGCGTCTTTGGCGGCGAGGGTTTTATCATGCAAAAGCTCACGGGCTCGGGTATTGCCTTTGCCGAGATCGACGGCGACCTAGTTGAGTACGAGCTTGCTGCTGGCCAGCAAATGATTGTAGATACCGGCAACGTGGCCGGCTTTGAGGAGACGGTGAGCATCGACGCGCAGATGGTCAAGGGCGTCAAAAACATCATGTTTGGCGGTGAAGGCGTGTTCAACACTGTGCTCACCGGTCCGGGGCGCATCTGGCTGCAGACAATGCCCATTTCCAATCTTGCGGCAGCAGTGGCTTCGATGACCAACAATAATAACTAATCGTGTATAGGATGACGCGCGCGGCGGGCCCGGCCTGTCGTGCGCGTTTTTTGGTGGCAAACGCCCTGTTTATCGGGTGCGGCTGTGCTCCTGCAGGGCGTAGATCGATTTGTCCATGTTGAACAGATAAGCCACAACGCAGACGATGAAGAACATCGGCAGATTACCGAAACCGAAGACCTCGCAGCCAATGAGGATCGGCGCGAGTAGCGTGTTGGTGGCGCTGCCAAAGACGGCGGCGTATCCCAGCGCGGCGCAGAGCTCGACGGGCATGCCGAGAATCCCGGCGAGTACGACACCCAGGCTGGCTCCGATGGAGAACAGCGGCGTCACCTCGCCACCCTGATATCCTGCGGAAAGCGTGGCGATGGTGAGTACGAATTTGAGCGCCCAGTCCCAAGGCATGATCGACGCCTCGCCGTTGTCACCCAGTGCCGCGGATATCAGGTTGGTGCCAAGGCCGCAGTATCGCCCCTGCCACAGCGCGAACAGAATCGCCGACAGCGCAAGGCCCATAACGGCAACGCGTATGTAAGGGCTGGGGAGCAGCCGCGCTGCAAGGGTCTTGGCATGGGCAAGGCACCAGGCAAAAGCTCCACCTACCATACCAAACGCGATACCCAACAGCGCCAGTCGTCCAAGACCGGGGAGGTCGAGCGCATACGAGGCGGTAATGGCGACCTCGAACTTCTCGAGTCCCAGAGCGCCGGAGGTCATGCTTGCGGCAAGCGAAGCCGTAAGCGCGGGAAACAGCGCGCGGTATTCCATGCGTCCTGCGACCAGTACTTCGATCGCAAAGACCGTGGCGGCGAGGGGCGTTCGGAAGAGTCCGGCAAAGCCGGCGGCCATGCCGATAAGCAAAAACGTGTTGCCGGGGTCTCGGAAAGGTAGACGTCGGCCGATCCAATGCGAGACGGTTGCGCCGATCTGCACGGCTACGCCTTCTCGTCCCGCGCTGCCGCCAAAGAGATGCGTGGCCCACGTGCTCAGCATAATGAGCGGCACCAAACGTGGGGAGATGGCGTCCTCGCGTCCGTGGCCTACGTCGAACACCAGACTCATGCCGCGGTCGGTGCCCTTGCCCCAGGTGCGGTAGGCAAACACGATGGCAAGGCCCGCAAGAGCGAGAAAGGGGAGCAGCAACGCGACGTGCGAGTCCCGGAAGGCGCCAATTGCCAGGAGCACACGACCAAAAAGGGCACAGATGGCGCCAACGATAACGCCGATAGGGATTCCGACGGCGCCCATGAGCACGAGACCGCTATAGGTGTTGACCAGGCGTTTAATCCTGCTCGATGCGCTGCTTTCTGACATTTTGCTTTCCGACACTTGCTCTCTTGATAGAAAAAGAGCTGGAGTTGCGCATCGTTGAGAGGCTTTCCAGCTTTAGCAAAACAAACTTATAAGATGCGACGGGCCGCGTCAAGATAATTACCGGACGGCCTAGGAGGCGGCTGGTTGGCTGGCTTAAAACCTAGCGCGTGAAATGACGCCCCACGCTATTCAGCGCGCTTGATAGGATGACGAACCACGGTCTTAAGTTTCTCCGGTGCGCATTTGCGTGGATCGGAGAGATAGATTTCGTGATGTAAACGGGTGTCTGAGAAGTCGGGAACATAGCCCAGCTCGGTCGTGTATTCATGCATAGCGTCTACGGTCGCCGGTTCGTTGTCGTAGGGCCCGGTGTGCATACATTGAACGCAGAGACCCTCGTCAACTTTAAGCAGTTCGACGGCGGAAAAGTCCAGTTTCTTTTTGGTCGTGGCTTCCGCGACTGCCCAGCCAAAGTCATCTCGGGTGACGAAATCGGGCAGGCGGATGCACGAGATAAAGTTGAAATTGTCCTTGCGTACATAATCGATGTCGCCGCTCGGGGACTCTTGCCACCAGAAACCCTCGAGCGGCGGTACCACAAAGTCGAAATAGCCCTCGATACTCCTTGAGCCTTTCTTCGACATCTTGACGGTATAGGCGATGCCGTAAAGTAGCGGCAGGGCGTTTTGATACTCGCCACCTTCGGTATTTGGGTCACCCTTTCCGCGAACGGCAACGTAGCTCATAGGCGGGACAGTTACGATACTCGGCTTGCTTGCAGGTTTGTAGAGCTCCTTGCATTCCTTCTTAAAGTCGAACGCCATGCTGGCCGCCTTTCTGCGTATTGGCCTGCTTAGATAGTTGAATCATATCATAGAAACGAACAACTGTTCGAATGATTTGGCTGACAGATTGAGATGCGTGCGTTGTGTTTGGCGGTCGGCCTGACCCCGTTGATGATTTCTCGGCCTCCCCGGCGCCCTATCTATAGCTGCCGTTTCCCCATATAAAACCTGCCAAAATAAACCTGTCCCTTTTTGATAGGTGCGAAATGGGTAATACTAAAGAGTTATCCGACCAGATGGGAACCGATCGATGGCCTATATCGAATTTAAAGACGTCATCAAAGCATACGGCGAGGGCGATGCCCGCATTCACGCGCTCGACGGCGCGAGCTTTACCGTTGAGCGTGGCGAGCTTGCCATTATCTTGGGCGCTTCGGGCGCCGGTAAAACCACGGCGCTCAACATTCTGGGTGGCATGGATACGGCGACTTCCGGCACCGTGACGGTGGACGGGCGCGATGTGAGCTCCGCTAACGAGGCGCAGCTCGTGGAATACCGCCGCGCCGACGTCGGCTTTGTCTTCCAGTTCTACAATCTGGTCCCCAACCTGACGGCGCTCGAAAATGTTGAGCTTGCGGCGCAAATCTGCCCCGATTCGCTCGATGCCGAGCAAACGCTTTGCCAGGTTGGCCTGGGCGACCGCCTTGCTAACTTCCCCGCGCAGCTATCGGGCGGCGAGCAGCAGCGTGTGTCCATTGCCCGCGCGCTGGCCAAAAACCCCAAGCTGCTTCTATGCGACGAGCCCACGGGCGCCCTCGACTACAAAACCGGCAAGCAGATCTTGCAGCTGCTGCAGGACACCTGTCGCAAGCAGGGCATTACGGTCATTATCATCACCCACAACTCTGCGCTGGCGCCCATGGCCGATCGCCTGATCCGCTTTAAGAGCGGCCGCGTGGAGAGCGAGACGGTCCAGCAAAATCCCGTGTCTATCGAGACAATCGAGTGGTAGCGCCCATGGACCAGGACCGCCAAAACAGCCAAAACCACGATACGGAGCACGCGGGCCGCGACCGGGAGTTCGCGACCTACCGTACCGCCCAAAGCTCAAACGATATGGTGCCGACGGTATTTCGCCGTGGCATCTACCGCACAATCCGCGGCAGTCTTAAGCGCTTCCTATCTATCGTGGTCATCACCGCGCTCGGCGTGAGCGTGATGTGCGGCCTCAAGGCGGGTTGCGAGGATCTGTGCGATTCGGTCGACGCCTACTTCGACCAGCAAAATGTCTATGACATTAACGTGCAGTCGACCTATGGCCTGACTGACGATGATCTCGACGCCATCCAAGAGGTCGATGGCGTCGAAACGGCCGAGGGCATCTACGCCGAGACCGCCTACACCGCCGTGGGCACAACGCGCGAGCGCGTGGTCGTGCAAAGTCTCTCCAAGGAGAACATCGATCAGCCGGTGCTCGTGAACGGCGATTTGCCCGAGAGCGCCGATGAAGTCGCGGTGACTTCGAAGTTCCTGAAGGCTTCGGGCAAAAAGCTCGGCGATACGGTGAGTTTTGCCGCCAATGACGCGAGCTCGTCGAACCAAAGCGCCAAGGATCAGTTTGCCGCGGGCGATTACACCATTACGGCCGAGGTCCTCGATCCCACTGATGTGAGCTCCGACTCGACAGTCAACGCCTTTCGCGCTGCTTCGGCGGCGGACTATAAGTTCTATGTGAGCGAGGACGCCGCGACGTCGTCGTCCTATTCCGCAGTCCACGTAGTCGTCGAAGGAGCCAAGAGCCTCAACTCCTATTCGGATGCCTACGCGGCAAAGATCAACAAGGTCAAGGGCAATATAGAGAAGATCCGCGAGGAGCGTGAGAAGGCGCGCGCTCAGGAGCTGACAGTCGACACGCCGGCAAGCTTGGATGCGGCCGAGCGCCAGGCGAATATGCTCTTTGGGATTGAGCAGGACAACATCAATCGCATGGCCCAGGGCAGCGAGGAACGCGTCCAGGCTCAGGCCGACCTGGATCAGCGCCGCGCCGCCGCCGACCAGCAGTTTGCCGATGCCCGCGCCGAGCTTTCCGATTTGGGTGAATGCACGTGGTACATCCAGGACCGCGACAATATCGCAAGCTACTCAAGCGTGGAGAGCGATAGCTCGTCAATTGAGGCTATTGCGACGGTGTTCCCGTTCATCTTCTTTATCGTCGCCGTGCTCATCAGCCTCACCACCGCCACGCGTATGGTCGAGGAGGAGCGCACGCTCATTGGCCTGTACAAGGCGCTCGGCTACTCGCGCGAGCGCATCCTGTCCAAATACGTGGACTATGCGCTGTGGGCGTGCCTGATTGGCGGCGTGCTCGGCAATATCATCGGCTTTGTGGGCCTGCCGCTGTTCCTGTTTACGGTGTTCGACGACATGTACTCGCTGCCCCAGATGCTGCTTTCGTACGACATCGTGTCCTCGATCGTCTCGGTGGCGCTGTTTGCCGTGGGCGTGGTGGGCGCCACAATTATCGCCTGCCGCCACGAGATGGCCGAGACCCCGGCCTCGCTCATGCGCCCCAAGGCCCCGCGCGCCGGCTCGCGCATCCTACTTGAGCGCATCGGCTTTATCTGGCGCCGCATGGGCTTTTTGAACAAGGTGGCTGCGCGCAACCTGTTCCGTTACAAAAAGCGTGCCTTTATGACCATCTTTGGCATCGCGGGTTGCACCGCGCTTGTGATCTGCGGTATGGGTATTCGCGATACGTCGGTGGCGCTTTCGCCCAAACAGTACGGGCATATCACGCGTTATGACTTGCTGGCGGTCGCCAACCCCGATGACTTTACGCAGACGTGCGCGGCGTTGGATGAGCGCAGCGCGGCCAATGATTCCAACGTGACCGTGACTTCGACGCTGCCGATTATGACCGACAACGTCACCTTTACGTTTGGCGGCAAGAGCGAGACCGTGCAGCTGATCGTGGTGCCCGATGACCGCACGAACGACCTGGACGACTATGTGCGCCTCGAGGACGAGTCCAAAGAGCCGCTGTCTTTGCGTGACGGAGACGTGTATCTGAGCAAGAGTTCACAGCTGGTGCTGGGGATTCAGCCGGGCGATACGGCATACGTCCAGGATTCGTCGCTCAATGTTGCCAAGGTCAAAGTCAGTGACATTTCGCTTAACTATCTTGGCAACACGCTTTACATGACGCAGGGCACCTATGAGCGCGCGTTCGGTCGAAGCGCACGCCTCAACGGCGTCTTTGTGCTGCTTAAGGGCTCGTCGGCCGACCAGATTGCGTTTAGCAAGAAGCTTAAGAGCGACGGTTGGCTCACCATCTCGAGCACGGCCGAACATTGGCAGAACTACGAGGCGAACTTTGCGATCATCAATTCGGTCGTGGTGCTCGTGACTTTTATGGCGGCATGCCTGTCGTTTGTGGTGGTGTTTACGCTGTCCAACACGAATATCTCCGAGCGCGAACGCGAGCTGGCGACCATCAAGGTGCTGGGCTTCCGCCGTGGCGAGGTGCACCATTACGTCAACAAGGAGACGTTGATCCTCACGGCAATTGGCGCCGCGCTGGGCGTGCCACTGGGCGGCTTGCTGGCCGAGAGTTTTACGTACATTTTGCAGATGCCGTCGCTGTACTTTGACGTCGAAGTCGAGCCGCTAAGCTACGTGCTCGCCGTGGTGCTTTCCTTTGGCTTTACGTTTATCGTCAACCTAGCCACCAATCGTACCCTCAACAAGATCGACATGGTCGGCGCCCTCAAGAGCGCCGAGTGACCTGCCAAAAAGGGACAGGTTTATTTTGGCAGGTTTTATCTGCGCAAACGCCGGACAACCATTAGGTGGCCCGGCGTTTGCCCCGTTTTGCTGGGGATGTCTGTCGTTCAGTGCTCTTACTGGCCAATCCAGTGTTGCGCATAGCTCTTAATGTCCTCGGTAAAACCGTCAAGGTCGTCAAGGGTGATCACGCTGTCGATAAGCAAATTGGCTATCTCGCGGTGCATTGTGCTGCGGCGAATGTCGTTTGCAATTACGCCTGAGGACAGCTTGTCTCTATTGAGGCGCTCTTCTAGTGCCCAAAATCTACTGGACGCTTCACTGTCGCCGTTCAGTATCTCAACATACTGGCCGATGAGCTTTTCCATATAACGTTCTTGCCATTGAGGAAGCATTTTCTTAAACAGCTTCCAGTCGCTTTCGGCTACGTCGCGCATATGTCCTCCGCTCGTTAAACGGGCTTTTCCATTTGCCTTTCATTCTATTTGGTTTTCGCTCACAGGCGTGGATGAAGGGCTTTCTCCAGCCTTCGAGATTGGGCTTGAATGGGTCGTATGCCGCAAAACGGGCCTATCTACTACGTTTGCTACCACACCCTCGACCATGACAAAGATTATGAAATTAAAACCGCAGGTAGAGGGCTTGCAAATATTCGGAAAAGGCGGTCATGGTTGGCCCCATCGAGTTAAACGTAGTAGATGGCCCCTTTTCGTGGCGCGCGGTCAGCTCAATGCTAATCTCCGTGCCGGAACTGACCCAGTTGTTTGTAAGTTGCGGTGATATACGGACTGTTTGGCGCTTTGGAGCTTCAAAACAGTCCCTATCTCACCGCAACTTAGGAGAAGGGCGGGGGTGGTTGGGTGCTGGTGGGTCGGAGCGTGTTAGGCCTGTTGGCGGTGCTTCCATTGTTTGCGGCACCAGCGCATGAGCGCTTTGATGACGGGAATCGTGATGAGGATGATCCATGCAGGATGGGGCTGTCCCAAACAGAGCCACATGTAGAGGAACCAAGCGATGGCGGCTGCCGGGTAGATGACCTCGATCAGCTTAGATAAGTGGCGTTGGTCGATAAAGTCGCCAAGCGCGTAATAGACGGGAATCAGAAAGACGAGGAAGAGTCCCGTAGCCCATGTGCCGTAGACAATGCCGAGCACCAGATAGGCGAGGGCGACAAGCGCAGGGAAGGGGAATTTGTTCCATGCACGTCCGACCTTGGTGTGGAAATGCTTGCCGTGATGGTCGAGCTTGTCGTGTGCTTCCTTCCAGCTGGAAAACGTCTCGCCGTCGATGGTGACGGTGCCGTCGTCATTGGTATGCACACTATGTCCATCGTCCTCAAGCGTATCGATATGCAATCCGCCTGGCCCCACATGGACCTCTTCACCCTTGCGCTCGTTAGCCACATGGATGCCATTCCAGCCAACATGAACCTCTTCGCCTTTGTTGGGGTCAATAACGTGGATGCCGCGCGCGAGGGAAATATCGACAAGTGGCTTATCGCTGCAATCAGCGTGTTCAGTAGAAGCCTCAGCCTCCTCAGCCTTATCTGAAGCTTTGGTGCCGGCGTTGCTGTTCTGCGCCTCATCATCAGCCTGCGAGTCGTCAGTGCTATCCACCGCCTCCCCATACAGCAGCTCATCCAGCGACACGCCATACAGCGCGGCGAGCGCAATAAGGTTATCGGTATCGGGAGAGGATTCGCTGCGCTCCCATTTACTGACAGCCTGACGACTCACACCCAGCTGGGTGGCAAGCGCCTCCTGAGAAAGCCCGGCAGCCTTGCGGCGATCGACGAGCCGCTGTGCCATCGCAAGATCCATGACAGTTCCTTTCATGTGGTGACCGTAATCGAATGAGCCGAGTATGCCGAGAACAACCGGTAGCGACCACCATTTCTAGTTAGAATCTGCCCCAACCCTACCGCAACTACCGGTAGCAACCCCTAACGACCAGCCATTTCAGGACAAATGTCAGTGCAAGTAGCAGCCAAGAGCCCCCACTCAGTAAGTTGCGGTGGAATAGTTTTTGGATTCAGCCATTTGCGGACTAAGCAGGAACTATTTCACCGCAACTGAATTTCAGACCAGGCACCCGCAGCAAGAAGACGAATAGCCTCGGCGAGTATGTAAACGCAGGGCCCTCCGACCCCGCCCGACGATTTCGATTGGCGACCTTTGACGGAGTCAAGGGAGGAGCCAAATCGAAATACGTCGGGCGGGGTCGGAGGGCCCGATGGGGTGGATTCCAGCCGAGGCTATTCGTCGCCGAAGCTGATGCCCAACGCCTTGGCCTCGCGCACCAGGTCGCTCTGGGGGTCGACAAACTTGAGCTTGCCGGCGACCTCCTCGAGCGGCATGTGGCACATCTTGCCGTCACGCAGGGCAATCATGTAGCCAAACTCGCCGCGTAGGCACCCCAGTGCCGCCTCGACGCCGCACTGGGTCGCAAAGATGCGGTCCTGGGCGTCGGGTTGGCCGCCGCGCTGCGTGTGGCCGGGGATGGCGACGCGGGTCTCGCGACCAGTCTTGGCCTCGATCTCCTTGGCGATGTCGTAGACGATCGACGGACTCGTGCGCTCGGCGAGCTTTTTCTTGTACTCCTTCTTGGGCAGCGCTGCGTCCTCCTTGGAGATAGCGCCCTCGGCGACGGCCACGATGGTAAAGCGGCTGCCGGTCTCCATGCGATGCTCGATGGTCTTGATGACGTTGTCCATGTCGTAGGGGATCTCGGGAATCAAGATGACGTCCGCGCCGCCCGCGACGCCGGCATACAGCGGAATCCAACCGACCTTGTGGCCCATGATCTCGATGACAAACACGCGGCCGTGACTCGAGGCAGTGGTGTGGATGTCGTCGATGCACTTGGTGGCGACGTCGATGGCGCTCGTAAAGCCAAACGTCAACTCGGTGCCCCAGGTGTCGTTATCGATGGTCTTGGGCAGGGCGATAACGTTGAGGCCTTCTTCGCGCAGGCGGTTGGCGGTCTTGGTGGATCCGTTGCCGCCCAGCATAAACAGGCAGTCGAGCTGCAGTTTATGATAGGTGTGGACCATTGCGGGCACCTTCTCGACGCCGTCGGCCTCGGGAATGTCCAGGCGCTTGAACGGCGTGCGGCTCGTGCCCAGGATGGTGCCGCCGCGGGTGAGGATGCCGCTAAAGTCTGCCGGAGCCATCACGCGAAAACGGCTGTAGATGAGGCCCTGGTAGCCGTCCTCAAAACCATAGATCTCGATAGGCTCTTCGCTATTGGTCATGAGCGTTTTGACGATGCCGCGCATGGTGGCATTGAGCGCCTGGCAGTCGCCGCCACTGGTAAGAAGACCGATCCTGAGCATGATGAATCCTTCCGGGCAAGTTATAACATGCGCATAAGTTTACCCCCGCACACTGTTGATGCGGAGGTAAAACGTGTTAGCTCAAATGTATAGAAATGTAAGCAACGTCAGGCGAGCGTAAGGACGACGGTGCCAGCTCCTTACAGCGCGAAGGCGTCGACGTCGCCCCAGTGGCGGCGCAGCGTGATGGCGGCAGCGGGCTCGGTATTGTCAAAGACGACCGACCACTGCGTGTTGCTGGTGATGTCTTCCGGATTGGGCTCTTGCGCCGCAGCGCGCAGGGCCTTCCAAGCGACTGCCTCGTCTTGGGCACCGACATGGGCGTCGAGGACATCGGCGATGGCGATGGCGCGTTCCTTGCCATGGCCCAGTTCGCCGTTCTTTTGGTTGGGTAGCACTTCGGCACCATAGCAGGCGTAGAAGTTCGTAACCTGGCGCACGGGCGTCGCCTTGCATGCGCGGTCGGGGTCGTGCGGATCCCACTCCACCACCCGCGCGTCACCGGCGGCGTCGTTGATAAAGAAGTGGTAATCGCGTCCTGCCATGGCGTGCATGTCGTAGGCAGAAAGCAGGTCGACGGCCTCCTGCGTGGTAGCCGCGCGGTCGAGCACCAGGCGGATGGCGAGCGAAGTGTTGATGACGGGGCGCTGCGTGTCCTGGTCACAGGGTTTGGAATCCAGGGTGAGTACGGCAATGGACACGCCACATTCGTTAACACCATCGAGCTGGGCAAACGAGCCCATGAGTGCGGCGGCGCGTCCGGCGACGGAGTCAAGCGGAGTGTTATCGCCCAGGTTATTGAGGGCGGCAAACCCGATGGAGGCATAGCCGTCGCGCGGGTGATTGCGCACCAGCAGCGCTGAGGTGTCGTCCTTAAAGTCGTAATTGCGACCGGTGCGCACGCGGCCTTCGGCATCCACGGCGACAAAAGCGCTGCAGGCAAACTGGGGCGCCTGGACATGTGCCGGCACGCCGGGGAGCGCCTGCGCCACCACGGCATCGATGTAGGCCTGGTCGTCGCGCACGCCAGCGGCGATGATGCGATCAAGATCGTAGTCGTAGACGATGTCGATTACGTACAGGTCATAGCCATCCGCGTAGCCGGTCAAGCGTTTGAGCGACGCGGCGGACTTGATTTGCTTGTGATAAACGATACCGGTGGCAGCGGCAAGGCCGACGGCGACTCCCGCGGTACCGCAGGCGATGGCAATGTTACGTGGCTTCATGACGGCTCCTCTCGTCCTGTTGGTGCAATTGTCGCAAAAGGAGCGCGGGCATGATGACTCAACTTGGTGAGCGGCGCGGAACTAAGCATGGAATGAAGAGTGCGACGCTGGCGTGGCGGGGTATGCTGGAGGGGACCATCAACCCAGCGAAAGGGGAGAGCATGACGGATCAGGAAACGCCCGAGCGCGCGCACGTGACGGCCGACGATATCGAGGCTGCCAACGACCTTATCGACTTTATCGAGGCATGCCCCAGCATGTTCCATACGGCAGCGACCATTATGGCCGAGCTCGACGAGGCGGGCTTTACCTACCTGCCCGAGAATGCGGCGTGGGACATCGAGCCGGGCGGGCGTTATTACACGCAGCGCAACACCTCGAGCGTCGTTGCCTTTAAGGTGGGCGAGGACCTGGCCGCGACATGGGGCGAGGACGGCGTTGCCGGCGACTACCATTTTCAGCTCACGGCGTCGCACAGCGATTCGCCGACGTTTAAGGTCAAGGCCGTGCCCGAGCTCGACGGCGCGGGCGAGACGCTGCGCCTGAACACCGAGGCCTACGGCGGCATGATCGACTACACCTGGTTCGACCGCCCGTTGGCGCTCGCGGGCCGCGTGTTGGTGCGCGAGGGCGACCGTATTGAGAGCCGCCTGCTCGCCACCGAGCGCGAGGTCGCTATCATTCCGAGCCTTGCCATCCATATGAACCGCGGCGTTAACGAGGGCTTTGCTCCCAATCGCGCCGTTGATCTGTGCCCGCTCATCAGCGCTGGCGATCTTAAGCAGGGTGACTTTGATGCCCTGATCGCTGACGAACTGGATGTTGAGCCTGAGCAGATTCTGGGCCGCGACCTGTTCCTGGTCAACCGACAGGATGCGCGTATTTGGGGCTGGGCCGACGAGTTTATCTCGACGCCCAAGCTCGACGACCTGGCCTGCGCCTACACCTCGCTGCAGGCATTTTTGGGTGCCGAGAATGCGCACGACGTTTCGGTCTTTTGCTGCTTTGATAACGAGGAGGTTGGCTCCGAGACCAAGCAGGGCGCCATGTCGACGTTCTTGGCCGACGCGCTGCGCCGCATCAACGGGTCGCTGGGCTTCGATGACGAGTCGTACCACCGCACACTTGCCGCTTCGATGCTCGTGAGCTGCGACAACGCGCATGCCGTGCACCCCAACCACGCCGAGAAGTGCGACGCCCGCAACCAGGTTGTGCTTAACGGCGGCATCGTCATCAAGGAGGCCGCCAACCAGCACTACTGCACCGACGCCTTTAGCCGCGCGGTGTTCCAGGCCATTTGCGATGACGCCGACGTGCCCACGCAGGCCTTTGCCAACAAGAGCGATATGGCCGGCGGTTCTACCCTGGGCAATCTGTCCAATATGCAGGCGAGCATGCATGCCGTGGACGTGGGCCTGCCGCAGCTTGCCATGCACTCGAGCTACGAGACCGGCGGCGTGCGCGACGTAATGTACGCCATCCGCGCCCTCACCGCCTTCTACGAGCGTGACCTGACCATCAACGGCGCCGAAAGCGTGGAACTCTAAAACCTGCCAAAAAGGGACAGGTTTATTTTGGCAGGTTTTATCTGGGCGAATGCAAAGGGTGAAACCGAACTAGATCTGCGATACGTGGCCGTCGAGGTGCAGTGCGCCTCGGCGGCTTTTTGTGTACAGAGTACGGCTAATGCTTATAAATGCTATACATGCTTTACGTATCTACCATAGAGCTTTATGATATTTTGAAGTATTAAGGAGGGGTCATGACCACAACAGCCGCTCAGATCAACGTACGTCTCGATGCCGATCTTAAAAGGAGTGGGGACGCCGCTCTCTCCAAGGCCGGTATGACGCCGAGCCAAGCGGTGCGAGCGCTCTGGCAGCTTGCAGCATCGCTGGCCGATCGCCCCAGTGCGCTCGAGGATATCCTGCTGCCCAGTCGTGCCCGGGCGGAACAGCGCGAGCGCGAAAAGGCCGCCAAACGTAAGCTCGAGCTTATGGATCAGGGGTCGAAGCTGTTCGCTGCCGCTTGCTGTGAGTCGGGAATCGATATGGTCAAGGCTCAGCCATCGGACGACGAAGAGCTCAAACGGAATGCCTATGCGGATCGCTATGGCGAGGAGATGAGCTGGCTCTATGAGTGAGACTCCAAAGCGCATCTTGGTTGACACCAACGTGTGGCTCGATTACTTCATTCCCTCACGACGTGGTCGTTCGGTGGCGATTGAGTTTTTACGCGATGCATGCACGGCGCAGGTTGATTTGCTGTATGCGGCGACATCGTCCAAAGACCTGTTTTATTTGATTTCAAGCGAACATAAGGCATGGTATCGGCGAGAGCACGGCTCGCTTTCTCAAGATGCTGCCGTGGCGTCGACATCACTTGCATGGGATTGCCTCGACGTGTTGTCGCAACTTGCCACGTCGGTACCCTGCGACCTGAGTGACATATGGATGGCGAGCAGACAGCGTGAGCTCCATAGCGATTACGAAGACGATTTAATCATTGCGGCAGCGATACGTGCTCAGGCGGATCTACTGGTCACCAACGATGTCAAACTCTGTTCACACGCACCCGTCGCAGCAATGAGCGTAGAAGACGCAAAGAATTACTTAGCAACGCTCTAGCAATTTGAAGACCCTGCAGGTCGAATAAAAGTCAGCGAATGCCCCCAGGCAGGGCCGCGCCAGCCAGTCCCTACAGGTTGAATAAAAGTCAGCGAGAGCCCGTCTGGGCGAGCAAGGTGCCTTGAAACAAGGCGGCATTGACCTTCTGGTCATGCCGCCGAAGTTGAAAGGCAGATTGTCGTCCAGACGGGCTCGCAGCGTCGGCTCATTACGCCGTTTGTAAAACGGCGTAATTCTTAGTGTTCGATCCAGCAGCGCAGGGTCTCGCCGGCCTGCAGGTGACGCAGATTCTCCGCGGCGATGTCGACGACGTTGTTGAGCGTGGCTGCCAGGTGGAACCAGCCGGAGACGTGCGGCGTGATGAGCATGTTGGGCGCATCCCACAGGGGGCTTGTCGCGGGCAGCGGTTCGGGGTCGGTGACGTCGACCGCGGCGCCGGCGAGATGTCCCGACTCCAGAACGGCAACCAAGTCATCGGTGACCACAAGGTCGCCGCGGCCGCCGTTGGCAAAGAAGGCACCTGGTTTCATCGCGGCAAAGAACTCGGCGTTCGCCAGACCGCGGGTCTCGGGCGTGCTCGGCATAAAGGATGCGACGATGTCGGCCTCTGCCAGGCGCTCAGGTAGGGCGTCCATGCCGTCCATGTCCTCAAACACAATGGGGTAGACGAGTGGATGGCGCTTGATGCCGCGGACGTGCGCGCCCATGCCGCGGCAGAGCGTGGCAAAGTGACCGCCGATATCGCCCGCGCCCAGCACCAGCACGTTGGCGTTTTTGAGCGAGGTAACTGGCCCCAAATCCTCCCAGCGATGTTCGCGCTGCAAGTCGTGATAGCCGGGCAGGCGCTTCATCATGGAAAGGACCATGGCAAACATGTGCTCGCTCACGGCCTGGCCGTAGGCGCCCACCGAGCAAGACAGTTTGGCGTCGGCTGGCACGGTGCCGGCGGCAAGGTAGTCGTCATAGCCGGCGGTCTGCAATTGCAGCAGCTGGAGATGCTCGCATGCCGTGAGCATGTCAGAGTCGATGTTGCCCAAGATCACGTCGGCGTTGGCGACTTGTTCGCGCGTGATAGCGTCGGCGCTCGTGTAGATAAAGTCCTCGCCCGGAGCGCTCGACTCAAGAATTGCGCGATGGTGGTCGTTGACGGGCAGCAAAACCAAGATGTTCACAAGTAGTCCTTTCCGCTTGACCCGCCAAAAAGGGACAGGTTTATTTTGGCGGGTTTTATCAGGCGAAACGCTATAAAAACGCCGGGCTTCGCGATGGTTAACATATCCATCGTGAAGCCCGGCGCATCCACGGCTACCAGCTCAGCAGCTCGTAGCCGTCCTCGGTCACCACGAGCTGTACCTCGCACTGGGCCGAATCGCTGCCGTCCTTGGTGCGCACGCACCAGCCGTCGCCCTTGCTGATCTTGATGTCGGGCGCTCCGGCGTTGACCATGGGCTCGATGGTAAAGACCATGCCCGGGGCCATGATGGTGTCCACGTCGGGCGCCTCGGTGGTAAAGCCCACAAACGGGTCCTCGTGGAACTCCTTACCGATGCCGTGTCCGCCGTACTCGCGCACCACGCTAAAGCCGGCGTCCTCGACGGTCTTTTGTACTGCCTCGGCCATAACGGAGAGCGGTAGCCATGGCTTGACGGCTGCCAGACCCGCCTCCACGCTGGCACGGGTGACGTCGACCAGGCGCTGGCGCTCGGCCGAGACCTCGCCGATGCAGAACATGCGGCTCGAATCACTAAAGTAACCGTCCAAGATCGTGGAGCAGTCTACGTTGATGATGTCGCCCTCGTGCAGCACGTCCGTATCGCAGGGAATGCCGTGGCAGACCACATCATTGATCGAGGTGCACACGCTCTTGGGGTAGCCCTCGTAGTTGAGGTCGGCCGGCGTGCCACCGTGCTCGACGGTGTAGTCGTAGATCATCTGGTCGATCTGGTTGGTGGTCATGCCTGCGGCGATATGCTCGCCCACATAATCGAGCACGCCCACGTTGATGGCTGCCGAGCGCTTGATGCCCTCGATATCGGCGGGAGTCTTGTAGAGCGTGCGAGGCAGAACCTCCCAGCCTTCTTCCCACAAGCGCTCGAGGCGCTCATCAAAGGCGCTATGGCATTTCTTGTATTTCTTGCCGCTGCCGCACCAGCAAGCGTCGTTGCGGCCGGGCACGGGTCCTTTGTCATACATGGCTAACTTCCTTTCATTCGCAGCTAGTATAGCCCACCCACGCGGCCATAAAAGTTGCGGTGATATAGTTCCGATTTAAGCGGTTTAACAGCACAAATAGGAACTATATCACCGCAACTGATGGGGCGGGATGGCGGGCACTAGCTGCTGCGTGGTTTTGCTAGTAGCTCACCTGGCAGGGAATACCGAGGGCGCGCACGCGCGCGGCAATGGCGTCGAGCACCTCGGGCGCTGCTTTGGCAAGGCCGGCGACTGGTGTCTCGCGCGCGACCGTGTAGATGGTCGCCTCCTGCGGACGAATGCGCTCAAGCGCCGCGAGCCAGGGGGCAACATACTCCTCGCCGGTATTGTCGATGAGCTTGCCCTGATACTCGCCGGTCAAAAAGATCGTCTGGATAATAACGTGACCGTCAAAGCTTGCGAACGTCTCGATCTGGTGTTCGACGTTGTAGGGGCCAACAGGCTGGTCGAGCAGCTGGATAAACGCCGGGTCGACGGTATCGAGCTTAAGAATGTTGTCGTCGACCATCATGAGCGCGTCGTGCACCTCGGGGCGGTCGGCGCGTGTGCCGTTGGAGAGCACGGCGATCTTGGAGTTTGGGGCAAGCTCGTCGCGCAGTGCGACGGCGCCGGCGATGGCCCGTGGAAACTCCGGTGCGGCGGTGGGCTCGCCGTTGCCTGCGAAGGTGATTACATCGGGGAGCTCGCCCTCGGCTGCCATCTCGCGCAGCTTTGCCTCGAGCGCTTCGAGTACCACGGCAGCCGTGTTATACGGCTCATGGCAGGGGCGCTCGGCGTTGAGGCCGTTCTCGCAGTAGATGCAGTCGAACGTGCAGATTTTGCCGCTGGCCGGCATCATGTTGACGCCGAGCGAGAGACCAAGGCGACGGCTGCGAACGGGCCCAAAGATGGGGCTGGCATTCAAAAACGTAGACATAGGCATATGCTCCTCAAGACAATTGTGCCTAAGCATAGCATCGGCTCCAAAGCAAGGTGTGGGCTCTTGCTTTACAAGTTTCGTTTTTTCACGTCGCTCATGATGCCGTGCCATGAAAAGCCTCGGGTCGGGTAAAGTTAATCTGTTAACAAGGTGTAAAGCAATGCGGGTCCATCCAACCGTGCTGACGTGCAACTGGATGAGCATTGATGATGGGGGCACAACATGGATTTTACGGTCGAGAATGCGGGCACCACGATTGCCTGTCGCGAATATGCCGACCCGGATGTGTCGCCTGATGCTCCTGCCTTGGTGTGCGTGCACGGCGCTTGTGTCGACGGCACATTTTTCGACGGCATCGCTTGTGAGCTCAGTCGCAACTACCGCGTAATTGCCTACGACCGCCGCGGCTGTGGTGGCAGCAGCGATGCGGCAGACGGCAGCTATGATCTTGCCGCTCAGGCCGCCGATCTGCAAGCCGTGATCGAACACGTTGGCGCTCCGACAAATGTGCTTGCGCACAGCGCCGGTACGTTGGTGGCGCTGGAGCTTCTTCGTACCGAACCCCATCTCGTCGCCCGTGCGATTCTGCATGAGCCGGCTGTGTCGGCCGAAGGCGTCGGCATGGGCGCAGCCCCGGTTTTGCTCGATATGATTGCGGCTGGAAAGGTTTCAAGGGCGCTCCGGCTTTTCTTGGGAGCCCTCGGCGACTTGGACCCCGAGGCTCCTGGAACGACCGAAGCGGAAGCCAAACATGCCCTGCGCAATGGTCGTTGCTTCATGGCCAATGAATACGGGATTACTATGACCTGCGTTCCCGATTGGGATAGCGTTCGCGCGTCAAAAACGGTGGCCGCCGTGCTCCTGGGCGAGCTCTCGATTGGCACGCCCCGCGAGGCTGGCACGCGAGCGGCTGCCGAATATCTCGATTGCCCCCTCGTGACAATCCCGGGCGCGCACAACGGCCTGCGCGATCGCCCGGCAGCGGCTGCCCAGACTGTCCGTAGCATCCTGGAGCTCTAGCAGCCGTAAAAATCAAAACAGTCTTCACTCGCAAACGTTTCGGCCGTGTTAACAAATGTGCTCAAAACCTCACGTCTGCGGCTTCAATCGCGCCGCCTGCCAACTCATAAAAATGTAACAGCATTCACGTGCTTGCCTGCATCGGCAAGGTGTTACCCTTGTAACATTTGGAACCCACCGCTACCATGCGAAACTATCGAAAGGGCCCCATATGCTCAATAATCACGAGGTCAATCTAACCGACGAGGAGGCTGCCGCCGAGGTCGCCCGTGTCGCGAAGACCTACCCCGTGGTGCGTTTGCTGTCGGCCGATCGGATTAAGAGTGAGCCTAACTGCCTGCTCGCCGGTGATCGGTGTCCTTGTCTGCGTCAGTCAAGTCTTGAGGCTTTGGCAGACTCCGATGAGGTGTCGGAGCAACTGCTCAATGATGGCACTGAGTACCGCGCCCGTCTACGCCCTTTGAAGGTCGAGGGCGAGCCTCACGTCTTGCTGATGGTGCGTCCGATCGATGAGCAAGAGGCCGCAGAAGAGGACCTTGTCTACACCGACGTGCTGACGAATGTGCGCAATCGCCGATATTACGAGGAAAAGCTCCGTAGCACCCGCGTGAATGCCGGCGTTGCGGTGATCGACCTTGATGATTTTAGGGTCTTCAACGATACGTGTGGCCGTCATGCCGGCGACCTTGCGCTCGGTGCTGTGGCGACAGCCATGCGCAGCGGAATCCGTTCGACTGACGAGCTTGTGCGCTATGGCTGCGACAAGTTTGTGGTTGTCATGCCCAATATTCCCTCCGATGACTTCACCCGTCGCCTGCATCAGGTGTCCGATGCCGTTCGTTCCACGATTATTCCGGGCCATGAGTACGTGAGCTTGACGGCATGTGTTGGTGGCGTTCGCATTCATGGCGAGACGGTCGATGAGGGCGTTGGCCGCGCTGCCCAGTTACTGAGCCGCGCTAAGGCAAAAGCCGGTACGGTCGTGACCGATGCCGATTCCATCGAGGCCTTCCAAAGCGAAAAGCCTTTGGTGCTTATTGTCGATGACTCCGAGATGAACCGAGTCATTCTCAACGAGATGCTCAAGGACGAGTATTGTATCCTCGAGGCCGATAACGGTCGTGCGGCGCTCGACATGGTCGACCGCTATGGCGATGAGTTGTCGCTCGTGCTGCTGGACATTATCATGCCGGGCATAAGTGGCTTTGAGGTACTGGCCGATCTGTCGCGCCGATCGGGTATCGACAATCTGCCTGTCATCATGATCTCGAGCGAAGATTCCGATGATATGGTTCTGCGCGCGTACGAGCTGGGCGCCTCGGACTATATCAACCGCCCGTTTGACTCCCGTGTCGTGCGCCGCCGTGTAAGCAACACCATCCGCCTATACGCCAAACAGCGCCGCCTGACGAACCTGCTGTCCCAGCAGTACAACGAGCGCGTCAAGAACAGTCGCATGCTCATCGACATCATGGCCGGCGTCATGGAGCTTCGCAACGGCGAGAGCGGCAGACACGTTACGAACATCGAGAAGCTGACCGAGCTGCTGCTTGGCTGTCTGGTCCAGCGTAGCGGCACGGTCTCCCTCGACAATGAGGAACGCTCTACGATCGCCCTGGCTTCGGCGCTGCACGATATCGGCAAGATGTCGATTGACGATGCGATCCTCAACAAGCCCGGGCGCCTTACGCCCGAGGAGTTCGAGATCATGAAGACGCATACCACGATCGGCGCCGATATGCTGCTTAAGCTGGGTAGCCATCACGCCGGCAATGCGCTTATGGAATATGCGTACCAGATTGCGCGTTGGCATCACGAGCGCTGGGACGGCAAGGGTTATCCCGATGGCCTCAAGGGCGACGATATCCCCATCGCCGCGCAGGTGGTTTCGGTGGCTGACGTGTACGATGCTCTGACGAGTGTGCGTGTGTACAAGGACGCTATCCCGCACAAGGAGGCGATCCAGATGATCCTGGACGGTAAGTGCGGCACCTTTAACCCGCTGCTGCTCGATTGCCTGCTCGAGGTGCAAGACCAAATTGCCGAGACGTTGGCACGCCCCGCCGACGTCGTTGCGTTTCCCACGATTTAGTTTGACCAAAGGAGTTTTAATCCATGATTTCCATGCGTGAGGCGTATGAGAAGATCGGTGCCAATTATGATGACGCTTGCGCTCGGCTGATGGGCGAGGAAATGCTTGCCCGCTTTGCCCTCAAGTTTTTGGATGACGAGAGCATGGGCAAGCTGGAGGCCGCCATGGCGGCAGGAGACGCCGAAGGTGCGTTTATGGCAGCGCACACGCTCAAGGGCGTGAGCCAGAACCTGGGATTCGATAATCTGTACGAGCCGGCGGTTGTGGTGACCGAAGCGCTGCGCGGCGCCGATGCCGTTGACGGCGCTCGCGAGGGAATGCATGCGCTGCAGCAGCAATATGCGGCAACGATGTCGGCCTTGCGCGAGGCGGCCGAGTAAGAGCTCGCGAGCTTTGATGACTATGAGAGTTGATAATCTCCCGTTTTAGGCCCGGTGGCGGCCTCAAAGTGGGAGATTGTCCACTCTCGTTCGATACATGTCCAAAAATCCACTCTCACCCCTTCTGATTAGTGAATGGCCCATGCGCACTGGCGGGGCTTTCCGCATGCAATCCATATCGTTGTTCGATAAACTGTTCGAATAACGATAGAGTCGATGAGGGTGAGTGTATGTCCAACAGCGTTCAGCGTATGGCCAAGGCGGGCGAGACTGTAAGGAAGCTTGGCTTTTGCATGGCGGTCGTTTTTGCGGGAATGCTCGTCGCTTTTGCCGCGTTGGCTGTTTACGTGATCTGGTATGCGGTTGCAAACGTTGTTTCTGTCGATTCTTTCGGTGTCGTGACGCTTCTCGATGGCGGGAGCATCGTTATCCCAAGCGGGCTGTGCCTGGCACTCGTCGTGGGTGTTTCGCTTGTCGTTCTGTGCGGAATCAGCCATAACATCTCTCGGGGCGTCTCGCCCTTTACCAAGGCGCATGTGCGGCTTATCCGTGTTCTTGCACTTGCCTTTGCTGTTAACGCCGTGGTTTCGTTTGTTGGTGCCTATGAATCGGTCAATCTCACCATTGGCGGACTGGAGCTTTACATCGTGCCTCATTCCTTCGGTATTGAGATTTGCCAAGGCGCTACCTTTGATGCGGGGTCGTTTATCGGCGCAGTTGTCTGCTTGTTTATCTCGGCGATCTGGAGTTATGCCTCGCTGCTCCAAGAGCAGTCTGACGAGCTTGTGTAGGAGGAAGCATGAGCTATCTCATCATTGAGCTTGAGACACAGCTGCTTAAGACCGGAAAGACCAGCGCTGATCTGATTCGTGCCACGGGGCATACTCCGGCTAATATTTCAAAGCTTAGAAACGGAAAGATAAAAGCTATTCGCCTTAAGACGCTTCTCGATATCTGCGATGAACTTGATTGTCAACCGGGAGATATTATTCGGCGCGTGAGCGAGAAAGAGCTTGAGGAGCTTATTGTCGAACGCGCAAAAAATGTCGTGAGGCAGATGCGGGATGGCGGAGGCAACGAGGCGTCACTTCCGACATCAGTCTTCGCTGTCGATTTGAGCGACGAGTAGCTTAAGGCAAACAACTAAAACGAAATATCAGCGTGAAGGGACCCGTGTCTAACACGGGTTCTTTCTTTTAGATTATCTTGACAAATATGAGTTATCGAAAAACAATAACAACAATGGAAAACGATAAAAGAAAGAAGGAACGATATGGGCGGTTTTGCTATCAAGCAGGACGGGAGTTCGATGAGCGTATCAACGATAAAGTTATCAAAGGTGTCAAAGCGCTATGGGAAACGACGCGTTTTGCATGACGTTTCCTTCGAGGTGAATCAGTCTGAACTTTGTGCCCTTGTCGGTGCAAACGGTGCGGGCAAAAGCACGCTTATTAAAATCGTCTTGGGCCTCTGCGAGCCATCGTCGGGGAGCGTGGAGCTCTTTGGAGGCAAATCAAAAAGAGAGCTTGGCCTGATGCGGATGCGTGTCGGCTATGTGCCAGATTCCAGCGGAGCATACCAATCCCTCAGTGCGGTTGAGAATCTCCAAATCCGATGTTCGGAATGGGGGCTTGATGCGAATTGTGAGATTCCTCGCGTTTTGAGCCTAGTCGGGCTGGACGTCGAAGAGAAAAAGAGCGTGAGCAGTTTTTCTCTGGGAATGAAACGGCGGCTGGATATAGCTACGGCTTTGTTGGGTGACACTGATCTGCTTATTTTTGATGAGCCAGCAAACGGGTTGGACCCGCTGGGCATCGAGAGTATATGGGCCCTTATCGGTCGATTGAATCGAGAACAGGGTACGACCATGCTCATCTCTAGCCATGATTTGGATGAGCTGGCATTGGTTGCAACAAGCTGCCTGTTTCTTCATGACGGTAAACTGCTGAAAAAGGAATCGATGGACGTCATAAGGGATGAGGCGCCATCCCTAAAAGAGTATTACAGGCGCTTGATGAAGGCGGTCTCGCTATGAAGCGGGCGATCCATCCCATAAAGGCAGATATGATGCGTTTGCAGCGGATGTTTCCGGCGAAGTTTGGTCTTGCGCTTATGCTGGCGTTCGGCCTTCTCTTCGGCATCTTTCTAAAAAACGGAACAACGTTGCTCGCCTTTGGCAATAGCATTTTTGGGGAGGATATTGGCTTCTGCTGGAATGTAATCGATCCTTCTGCACCCGATGAGTCCCTTGTGCGCAGCGCTTTTGCCGGTACGTCTCTGTTCGTACCGCTCATCGTTTGCCTGGTGATTTTACAGGAGCGCGGCTATGAAGAGGGATACCGAATTTCTATGGCAAGAGGTCTCGCCCGCTTTAATGGCGCTCTAGCACATGCATTTTCGTCTGCTTTCATAATTGGCGCAGCATATAGTGCGCTTTGCCTTCTTCTTTTTGCAATAGCCGTAACGCGTGGAGGGCAAAACTACGTGCATGGCATGCTGGCTGCATTTTTGCCTGCAATGATAGTCAACGCCGTATTGGTGATATCGGTTGCGCTGGAGACGGTGACCATCTATCGGATTACGGGCAGCGCTGTATTGAGCGGGGCCGTGGTGATAGTTGGATTTGTCATGAGCTTGACGCTCTACGGAACTTACCTTCAGACGCCCATGCCGTCCTTGCGATGGATCTTCTTTCTCCCGGGGCCGTACCTTGGAGTCGGATGTGCCCTTGGGTATAGCGATATGGGGCAGCTGACGCTTCTGGGATATGGTGCGGCAGCCAGCTGTCTATCGGTATTGATTTACGCTCTCGTGAGCTTTCGTGCTGGGGGTGTGCTCAATGGCTCGTCAGACTAGAAGATTCCTTCATTCAGAATTGAAGCATGTGAGCAAATGGACGTACGCCTTAATCCTGGTAACTTATGCGTGCATGGTGGTATTGCAGCTTAATTCTTTCCCGATGTGGTTCTGTAGCCTCCGTGAGAACAGTTTCTTGGGCTTTTTCCCAGACCCGACGCTTCGGCTATCGGCAGAGGATGTCCTTCTATTTGGTAATGCAGAGGTTTTTCGCGGTCTGCTGTTCAACGTAGCCCCGTTGGCTCATGCATTGTTCTTTCCGTTCATCGCGGCTTGCATTGTGCCGCGCTTTGTCAGTTCGGGCTTTATTGAGGACCCGTGGGGGTTGTCGGAGGCTCGGGGAGGGAAGCGTGCGTGCGCTATCGTTGCGCGAGTGGTGCTGTCTTCTTTTGCCCTTTTGGGCGCGTTTATCCTGTCGAGTGTCGTTTTGTACTGTCTTAACTGCGCAATCGTTTTGGATGCTCAGCAGTGTTTCAACCTGAATATGTTTTGCGATCGACTTCTTCTGGCGAGTGCGGTCTGCCTTGCATACGTGGTCTCTTGCGTGATCGTTGTTTCCTATTTTGGGTCCGGCTTCGGTCCTATTGGCATGCTGTTGCTTGTCAACGTCGTAGCGATCTACATACAGGTCGGGGCCAATTTCATGCTTCCGCTTCCAGCCTCGATGCTCATGTGGATTTGCGGCGTGACCCCGTTGGGGAATGGTCAATGCATCTCGATTTTAATTGACTGCCTCATAAACGTAGCAAGCGTTTTTGCCATTTGCTTTACCGTCGACCGATTACGGTCGAGATTTCTCTGATTGTTTGTGAGGGATAATCATACCGAGCATATCAAATACAGGGGGGGCGGGCACCGTAGCTGGTGTCCGCCCCCCGGCTTAGGAGGCTTTAACCTGAGTGGTTCGCGAGCTAGCGGGCCTGCTTTACCTTAGCTGCTGCCTCGACAAACGACTTCCACAGGTTAAAGTCGGTCTCGAGCGTTTGCCAGGTGTACTCGGGGTGCCATTGCACGCCCAGGCAGAACGGCTGGCCCTCGACCTCGATGCACTCGGGTACGCCATCGGTTGCCTTGGCGACCAGGCGCGTGCTCTTGCCCAGGCGGTCGACGCAGCAGTGATGTGCCGAGTTGGTCTGGATGAGCCTGTGCCCGCCAACCGCGCGCTCCAGCAGCGAGCCCGGCACGACCTCGACGGGATGCACAGGGTCGTTGAGCACGTGGGTATGGCGCCACTGCGTGCGGCCCTCGCGCGCGCCCAGGCTCGGCACGTCCATGCACAGGGTGCCGCCGGTGGCGACATTGAGCAGCTGCGTGCCGCGGCAGGTGGTAAAGAGCGGCTTCTTGGCGCGAAGCACCTCGCTAACCAGCTTAAACTCAAAACTATCGCGGATCTCGCAGCAGAGGGTGGGGTCGTAGGGTCGATCATCGCCCCAACGTTTGGGATTGACATCGGGGCCGCCGGGAATGGCGATACCGTCAGCGATTTCCACGTAATGACGGATAACGTCGACGTCTTCAGTAATGGACATCTGCAGCGGCAGACCGCCGGCGGCAAGAATGGCGTCGACAAAGACGCTCGCAATTTCCTCGTTGGGGGAGAGCGTCTCGCTCAAATAGGGCTTCGCTTCTTCCCAGCGTGGTGCTACCAGGATAAGCGGGCGGTCGGCGGGATCGACGTCGACGTGCGGAGTGTAGGACGATGAGGTGCGGGTTCCGATCATGGGTGCGGCTTTCGAATCCGGATGGACATGGCACAGGGGTGGCGCGGGACAAACGTTACTGATGAATTTGCCCGCGTGGCAATTGGGTTAGTGGCCCTTGATGGAGTTGAGGAAGTCCTGGGCGCGTTGGGTCTTGGGATGGTCAAAGAACTCATCGGGCGTGCCGGTCTCCACGATCTGGCCGTCGGCCATAAACACGACGCGGTCGGCTACACGGCGGGCAAAGTTCATCTCGTGTGTAATCACGATCATCGTCATGCCCTGTTGGGCCAGGCGAACCATGACCTCGAGCACCTCGTTGATCATCTCGGGGTCAAGGGCGCTCGTGGGCTCATCGAAGAGCATGGCCTTGGGCTGCATGGCGAGCGAACGGGCGATGGCCACGCGCTGCTGCTGGCCGCCCGAAAGCTGTGCGGGCACCTTATCGGCCTGTTCGGCAACGCCCACGCGGCTCAACAGATCCATGGCGCGCTCACGAGCCTCCTCCTTGGAGACGCCCAGCACATCGACCGGTCCCAGCATGACGTTCTGCAGCACCGTCATATGTGCGAACAGGTTGAACTGTTGGAACACCATGCCCAACTCGGCGCGCATGCGGGCAAGATCCTTGCCTTCCTGCGGCAGGGGCTCGCCTTCGATGAGGATCTCGCCCGAGTCGATGGTCTCCAAGCGGTTGATGGTGCGGCACATGGTCGACTTGCCCGAGCCCGAGGGACCGATCACAACGACGACCTCGCCGCGGTCGACCGAGAGATTGATGTCGTTGAGGACGTGTAGATCGCCATAGTGCTTATCGACGTGCCTGAGCTCGATCAGCGGCTGATTGCCGGTGGAAGAGGTGCTCTGTGCCATGGTGCTCGGCTCCTTATAACTCGAAATGGTAAAGCGTTAGCGGATGATGGTCGCGCCGGTCTTGTGCGAAACGTAGACAGCGGCCTTGTTGATCGCGACGTTGATGAGGATATAGATGACCGCGATCACCAGGTAGACCGACACGAGGGCATCGTAGTTGGTAATGAGCACGCGGGCATTTTGCATGAGGTCGGGGTAGCTCACCACGTAGGCGACGGTGGTGTCTTTGACGACGACCACAAGCTGCGAAATCAACGACGGAATGATAAACCGAATAGCCTGCGGCAGGACGATTTTAAAGGTGATTTTAGCTTTGGAGAGACCGAGTGCCTGGGCCGCCTCGACCTGGCCGCGCGGTACGGCGTTGACGCCGGCACGGAAGATTTCGGCCAGTACACCGGCTGCGGCGAGCGCGACGGGAAGCGTGAGCATCCAAAACGACGGCAGCGCAATCTTGTACTGGGGCAGCACCAAAAAGAAGAAGTAGATGAACAGAAGGCTCGGCACGCCGCGGAAGAAATCGGTGAGCACGCGGCAGACCAGCTGCAGCGGCTTAATGTCGCTGGTGCGACCGAGCATAAGGGCAAGGCCGAGCACCAGCGCGATGGCGCCGGCGGTGAGTGCGACTTTAACGGTGCCCTCAAAGCCGGCAAGCAGGAACTTCCAGGTGGTGAGGTGCGTAAAGAAATACCAATAGTGGACCGAAAGCTGACCGGTCACATAAAAGCGCTGCAGCACGAGGGCAGCGAGCGCGGCGACGGCAACAAGCGAGATGGCGGTGCCGATGCGAATCTTGGCGCGCATCTTGGGGCCGGGAGCCTCGTAGAGCGCATCGCGCATGGTGAGCGCGGGGGAGGAGTGCTTGCTCATCGGAGGATCCTCACCTTCTTATCGATGTAGTTGCCAATGTGGCTCACCACAAAGGCTGTGCCCAGGTAGCCGAGCGCCGAGATAAAGAACGCGGCGACGCCGCCGAGCGAGCGCGTGTTGATATAGCTCACCACGCCGGTGAGCTCCTGGGGCTTAAGCGGCACCTGACTGCCGAGCGCGGTGGTGAGCATGACGGCGATAAAGAGGTTGGTCATGGGCAGCACGCTCGAGCGCAGTGCCTGCGGAATCACGATCTTGGCGAGGATGCGGTTGAAGCTCATGCCCAGCGAGCGGGCGGCTTCCACCTGGCCGACGCCGACGGTGTTGATGCCGCTCATAAAGTTCTCGGAGCCAAAGGCAGAACCCAAGAGCACTGTGGCGACGATAACGCAGGTGCGATAGGGCAGGACGACCTTGAGCGGCGGCAGCGCATAGACGACGATGATGAGCAGTGCGATGCCGGGGATGTTACGGAAGACCTGGACATACAGGTCGCCAAAGACGCGCAGCGGCTTGAGCGGCGACACGCGCATCACGGTGACGGCGACGGCCAGCACCATGGCGATGGCAAACGACTCAAGTGTCATACCCCAGGTTGCTAGCAGCGCGTCGATATAGTTTTGGCCATAGAGCGACCAGAGCTCGGAGAGACTCATGCGGACCTCCCGCCGGTAAGGAAAGGGGCTCCCGTGTGTACGGAAGCCCCGACAACTCAGTGAGGAAACAGTTTAGCGCAATAAAGCGCATCGTGCGTTTCCGTATGGTTTCGTAGCGGCCGTTACTAGGCTCGCTGCCTAGGCGCCGATCTCGGGCAGCTCGGGAACATTGGTGTCGCCCGTACGGTCGCCAATGCAGATCTGCCACAGCTCGGTCCAGGTGCCGTCATCCTCGATCTTCTTAAGGAAGTCGTTGACAAAGGCGACACCGTCGGAATCGAGCGGCAGGCCGATGCCGTAGGGCTCCTTGCTGCCGAAGGGCTTGCCGGCAATCTTGTACTTGCCGGGCTCGCGGACCAGGGCGCTCTGCTGCATGTTGTTGTCGATGACGTAGGCGTCAACACGGCCCTGCTGAAGTGCCTGGCGGGCCTCCTCGTCGGTCTTGAACTCCTGTTGGCTGGCCTTGGGGGCGAACTCCTCCAGGATGGCGGGGCCGTTGGAGCCGGACTGGACGGCGACGTTCTTGTCGGCCAGGTCGTCGACGCTCTTGATGTCGTCGTTGTCGGCGAGCACCAGGATAGCCTGCTGGGTGTAGTAGTAGGGACCGGCGAAGGAGACGAGCTTCTTGCGCTCGTCAGTGATGGTGTAGGTGGCAAAGACAGCGTCGACCTGGCCGTTCTGCAGGACGGACTCGCGCGTGTCCGAGGTCACCTGGGTGATCTCGACCTTGTTCTCGCCCAGAATGTAGTTGGACAGGAGCTGTGCGATACCGGCGTCGAAGCCGCGGGTCTGACCGTCTTTCTCGTTGAGGAGGGAGAAAAGTGTGGAGGTCTGAACGCCACCGATCTTAAAGACACCGGCGTCCTTGACGGCCGTGGCCCAGGTGCTGGCGGCGATGGCGTCGTCATCGGCCTTGGGGCCGTTGTCGACGAGTTTGTCGAATGCCTTGGCATCGAGTATGGTGGAAGCCTCGGTATCTTCGGAGCTCTTGGAGGAGCCGACGGCGGAACCCTTGTCGGCCTCGGCGCTGGTGTCGGAGCAGCCGGCAAGACCAAGGCCGGCAACGGTTGCGAAGGTGGCGGCAACGAAGCCGCGGCGGTCGAGAACGACCTGCTGGGAGAGGTTTTTGCTCATGGTAGAACACCTTTCTCAATAAAATCCCTAGCGGTTGAGTAGAGTTATACCCTATCGCGCTCAAATGGGTCAACACGAAATAACTCAGAAACATACTTACCTTATGGGTTATTGTACCTACCAAAAAGGGACAGGCACCTTTGTGGTGGTTCTTGCAGATGTGGTGGCCTGTCTCGCTGCTTTGTCTCAATCTGTAACATCTGCAGCCATTTTTGCCGAGCAACTGTTACAGATTGAGATTTTCTCTTCAGGGGAATTCGAATGTCTCAATCTGTAACATCTGGACGGCCAAAAGGTCCCTATCTGTTACAGATTGAGACAAAGGTCTGGGACTAAGATGTCTTATCTCAATCTGTAACAGTTAGACGGGAATTCGGGCCCTAGATGTTACAGATCGAGATAATCGCGCCGCGAAAATAAAAACCTCCGCAGGGGTGCTTTCCTTGCGGAGGTTTTCTTACTCGTTGAGTAGCCTTACGGCTTCGGCGGCCATGTTCTCGACCGTCATGCCGTTCTGAGCGAGCAACTCTTTGGGGTCGTAGCGGTCGGGGAAGCCCTTGGCGATGCCGAAGGTGCGCGTGCGCACGGGCGTGCAGGCCAAGTAGCACGCGACACGCTCGCCCCAGCCACCGTCCAAGATGCCGTCCTCGAGAGTGACGACAACGCGATGCTCGGCGGCAAGGCTGTCGAGGAACTCACGGTCGAGCTCAGTTGCATAGCGCGGGTTGACGAGCGTGGCCTCGATGCCGTACTCGGCAGCCAAGCGGTTTGCCACGCGCTCGCCCAACTCAAAGAAATCGCCAAGCGCGAGCACGGCCACGTCGCGACCCTGGCGCACCACGTTGTAATGAACGGCGCCGTAATCGGCGTCCTCGGCAGGCGCCAAGTCGGGGCGGCTTACCAAGCCAATGCCCGGCACGCGAATCGCCACGGGATGCTCGCGGTGATCGAGCGACCAGCTCAGCATGGACAGATATTCCTCCATACAGGCCGGCGCCAAGTAGTGCATGTTGGGAAGACCGCTCAGCATGGAAATATCAAAGAACGAGAGGTGCGTCTCGGATGTGGTGCCAAAGATCGACGCGCCAAATACCAGGATGGTTGCGGGGGCGTCGTTGAGGCACAGGTCGTGCCACAGTTCGTCGTAGGCGCGCTGCAAAAACGTGCCGTACACACCAAAGACTGGCTTGGCACCCGAGCGGGCGAGCGCGGTGGCAAAGGTCACGGCGTGTTCCTCGGCAATGCCCACGTCGACAAACTGCTTGCCTGCCGCGGCGCGAAGCTCGGGTGTAAAGCCCATGATGTAGGGCGTGGCAGCCGTGATGCCCACAACCTGCGGATCGCGCTCGATGGCAGCGCTCAGGGCCTCGCCCGTAATATCGGCATAGGTGCGCGGCGCAGGCTCGCTCGGATGGCCCGGGCAGAGCTTGCGCCCAGTCGCCATGTCAAACGGACCCACATGATGCCAGCGCTCGGGGTCGCTCTGGGCTGGCTCAAAGCCCTTGCCCTTTGCGGTGGAGACGTGCAGCACGATGGGATGATTGATATCGCGCAGCTCCTGCAACGCGTCGACCAGGGCCAACACATCGTTGCCGGCGTCCAGATAGCGGTAGTCGAGTCCCATGGCGCGGAAAACGTTGCGCTCGCAGGTGCCGTTGCTGGCGCGCAGCTCGGCCAGATTGCGATACAGGCCACCGTGGTTTTCGGCGATGGACTGGTCGTTGTCATTGACGACGATGATCAAGTTGCTGTCGAGCTCGGCGGCATTGTTAAAGCCTTCAAACGCCAGACCGCCCGAAAGCGAACCGTCGCCAATGATGGTAATGACGTTGTAGCTGTCGCCCGCCAAATCGCGGGCGTGTGCCAAGCCGCAGCCCAGGCTCACCGATGTGGAGGTATGACCCATGGCGAACAGGTCGTGCTCGGACTCGTCGGGATTGGCAAAGCCAGAAGCCTCGCCATAACGCTCCGGATCGATATAGGTGTACGCGCGCCCAGTCAGCGCCTTGTGGGCGTAGGTCTGGTGCGAAACGTCAAAGACAATCTTGTCGATGGGGGAGTTAAACACGCGATGAAGCGCAACCGTAAGCTCAACGACGCCCAAGTTGGGGGCAACGTGTCCGCCGACGGCGGCGGAGCTTTCGAGGATGGCGTGGCGGATCTCGCCGCAGAGCAGCGGAAGCTCGGCGCGGTCGAGAGCCTTGACGTCCTCGGGCGTTGTCGTTTGCGTAAGCAGCATCGTTGTGGGTTACTCCATGCGAATCGAGCGCCGGCGCTCCCTCGGCCGGCACAATTGCACAAAACAGTCTCGCACATTTTGGCGTTTGATATGTGACGGCGGCGCGGTAATTCGCCAACTGGCGGGGCAAAACGTTTTGTCCGATGCCATACTGGTAGATTCGATGATGATTTTATTCAATGCGTGCAGGCCGTGGCTTGCCGCCGTGAGCCGCTGGAAGGAGGCAGCATGTCTGATGCCGTTCGTGCCGAGAAAATCGCGCACGAGGTCGACGATGCCGCCCGTCAGCTGGCCCAGGCGGGCCGCTTGGACCTGACGCACGAGTTTATCCAGCATGGCGACGTGACGGTCTATGCACACGTGACTTCGGTAGCGCGGGCGAGCCTGTCCTTTGCCGAGTGCTTGGGCCGTGCTGGCATTTCGGTCGACCGCGCCTCGCTGCTGCGCGGGGCCCTGCTGCACGATTACTTTCTCTATGACTGGCACGATCCCGACCCAAGCCATCGACTGCATGGCTTTCGTCACCCGTTTTTTGCCCTGGCGCGTGCGGAAGAAGATTTTGAGCTGACGTCGCGCGAGCGGAATATCATCGCGCGCCATATGTTTCCGCTGGTACCGGTGCCGCCGACATGTCGTGAGGCATGGATTGTGTGCCTGGCCGATAAATGGTGCGCGCTGCGTGAGACGGTCGCCGGCCGTCTGCGGCGCAAGGACGAGGCTGACGATGGCGTGAACAGCGAATCGAACGAAAAGAGGAGTGGGTAGACGGTGGGAACCGCGATCGACATGGCATTTGACGGCGCGACGCTTGCCGCCTGTCCGCTCTCGGCGCTGGTACTCTCGTTTGCCTTCTACGGTTTTTGCGGCTGGGTATGGGAGTCGACAGTCTGCGCCATGCTCAACCACGGACGCTTTGCCAACAGCGGCTTTTTGCTAGGGCCGTGTTGTCCCATCTACGGTGCGGGCGGCATCGCGTGCTGGCTTTTGCTGCGCGGGATTCCGGATGCCTCGAGCCAGTTTGTCGCCGCGGCGCTTGTATGCAGCGTGATCGAATACAGTGTTGGTGTGCTGTTGGAAAAAACAACAGGCGCGCGCTTTTGGGATTACTCGCATCTGCCGTTTAACCTGCACGGACGCATCTGTTTGTACTGGGCCTGCGCGTTTGGCTTGGGTGCGCTGTGCATTTGCCGTTTAGTGGAGCCGGCATTGCTGGGGCTGCTTGCCCATCTGCCGGTGCTGATTGTGCGGCTGTCCGCCTTTATCGTCGCTGTCGCGATGATGGGCGACGCAGTGTGTTCTTTGGCCAGCTGGCGTCGCCTGTCCGACCAGCTGGAGTGCGTCCGGGCCGACCTTGCCGACCGCATCAACGAGTCGCTTGCCGATGCCTCGGACTCAATGCTCGAGCGCATTCCTGAATCGACGATTGACTCGGTGACACAGACGCACATCCGTAGCCGTGCCGTTAACGCGTGGCTGGCCGAGCTGGGTGACGCCGCGCTCGATGCCCTGCGCGAGAAGGCTTCGATGCCGACGTTTATCTCGGATGGTGCTCGCGGCCTGGCGCTCGCTGCCCGCCGCGTGGCCGATGCCGCGCCGAGCATGCCGCGTCCGTCGCTCAGTCGTCGCCTTGCCGGCAAGCGCATGAGCCGTCCGGTGCCGAGCGTGTCGCTCAGCCGCCGCGACCTACGCTTCTTCAACGCCTTCCCGCGCCTGCGCATCAATCGCTACGAGGGCGTCATCCGAGCTACCGACCTCCGCGACCGAGCCCGCGAGCTGTTCCGGCGCTAGCCGGGACGGACGCGCTCACGGCTTCCTTGCTCGCGTATTTCCCGTTGGTTTCGCGTCCGTTGCCGCGCCGTTTCCAAGATTACGGCACCGTTTCCATTCGACAGCGCAGCGTTTAACAACGCCGTATCTGGTCTACACCAGTTGCCCCTCGGCCGCATCATGAGCGCCGACAACGTTCATGCGACCAAGGGGGAGAGAATGTACGATACGGGATCGACAACGTTTATGCTCATCTGCACCATGCTCGTGTTTTTAATGACACCGGGTCTGGCGTTTTTCTATGGCGGCCTGTCCAGGCGCAAAAATGTTATCAACACCATGCTTATGTGCTTTGGCGCCATTGGCCTGGTTGGTGTGCTGTGGATTGTCGTCGGCTGGTCGCTGGCCTACGGCGGCGACGGCTCGAGCCCGTTTATTGGAGGCCTTGACCAGCTGCTGTGCCTGCCGGTGCTCAACCAAGTGCTGCAGGCGGCCGAGGGCAATGCCGCGGACGGTGCCGTCTACCCTCAGATCATCAACATCGCCTTCCAGATGGCATTTGCCATGATCACGGCCGCTATCGTCACAGGCAGCTTGGCCGGCCGCGTTAAGTTTGGTGCCATGACGGCCTTCCTGGGCATATGGCTGCTCGGGGTCTATGCGCCGCTCGCCCACATGGTCTGGGGCGGCGAGGGCTCCTTTATCGGTGACATCATCGGTGCGCTCGACTTTGCCGGCGGCGATGTGGTGCACATTTCGTCCGGTCTTACCGGCCTGGTCCTCTGCTTAATGCTCGGCCGTCGTCGCGGTTTTGGCATGGTGAGCTATCGTCCGCATAACGTACCGCTTGTGGCGCTGGGCGCCGGCCTGCTTTGGTTTGGCTGGTTTGGCTTTAACGGCGGCAGCGAGTTTAAGGCCGACGCCGTGGCGGCACTCGCCATCCTTAACACCGTGACGGCCAGCGCGGCGGGCATGGTTTCGTGGCTTGTCGTTGAGCGCGTGCACACCGGTCGCCCCACGCTGGTGGGTGCCAGCACCGGTCTGGTTGCAGGCCTTGTGGTGGTCACGCCGGGCGCGGGCTTTGTCGAGCCGTGGGCGGCGCTGGTCATGGGCCTGATCGTCTCGCCCGTCTGCTACTTGGCTATCAGTCATCTCAAGACCAAGTTTGGCTACGACGATGCGCTCGACGCGTTCGGTTGCCACGGTATCGGCGGTATCTTGGGCGGCGTGCTCACGGGCCTGTTCTGCGTGCCGGAGCTCTCGTGGACCGGCAAGGGCGGCCTGTTCTACACGGGCGACGTGTCGCTGCTCATCTCGCAAATTTTGGGCATTGTGGTGACGGTCGCTATTGTACTGGTGCTCGACTTGGTGATCGCCGCGGTGGTCAAGGCGCTGTTCCACGGCAGCCTGCGCGTGGACGAGGCAGACGAGGCGCTGGGCCTGGATGCGAGTCAGCACGGCGAGAGCGCCTATCCTTCTTTCTCCGGACTCGATTAGCAGCTTCCCCAAGCACCGCACCTTGCCGTTCAATCGTCGCTCACGTACTTAAGTACGCTTCGCTCCTCTTTCACGGCAATCTGCGGCACTTGGGAAACCTGCTAAGACCAGTCAGTTGAACTTATTGATCTCTGAGGTTGGTTTGCGGCACCTGGAAAACCCGTGCCATGTGAAGGTAAATCAATTTCTTTTATTGAAGAGAGGAATTCACTATGAAGAAGATTACAGCGATTGTTCGTGCCGAGAAGCTTGAGGTTCTCAAAGATGCGCTGTTTGCGGCTGATGTTCGCGGCATGACCATCAACCAGGTGCAGGGCTGCGGCGCGCAGCATGGCTGGAAGGAATACGTGCGCGGCAACGAGCTGCTCGTCAACACGATCCCCAAGGTGCAGTTCACCCTCATCTGCGCCGACGAGCATGTCGACGGTATCGTTGACATTATCTGCAACGCCGCTCGCACCGGTGCCGTCGGCGACGGCAAGATTTGGGTCGAGCCGGTCGAAGAAGTCATCCGCATTCGCACCGGCGAACACGGCCCGGCCGCGGTGTAGAATCGACCGTCTGCCATCCGCAACGTTAAAATGCTGCAATGAGGCACAAGACTTGCGTTGCGGATGGGCGGATTATGGGTCGTAATAAATATCCCGAGGAGACGGTCGCGAAGATTCTCGACGCGGCGCTGAAGCTATTCTGCACACAGGGTTATGAGGGGACGAGCATTCAAGATATCGTCGACCGCCTCGATGGCATGACCAAGGGTGCCGTCTATCATCACTTTAAGAGCAAAGAGGAGATTTTCAACGCCGCATTTGATCGGGCGATGACTCCGATTGTTGAGCAACGTCGCTCAACGCTTGGTATCGGCAATATGACCGGAGCCCAAAAGCTCAAGCGACTGTACGCGCCCGAGTCTGTCGTTCCACAAATTGAGCTATGGGCACGCATGCATCCTGCGGCAGATCCGGTAAAAAGCTCGCGTCTACTGGCGATGCAGTACCAGGGCTCGTTCGACGAGTCGGCCGATGGCTATCTCTTGCCAGTGATCGAGGAGGGCATCGACGATGGCTCCATTGCGTGCGAATGCCCGCGCGAAGCGGCTGAGGCCGTATCGTTGTTGGCGAATCTTTGGCTGCTGCCGCTGTTCCGTCCGCTCGAGACCAAGGATCGAATGCTCGCTCGCGCTCAATGTTTGGCGCAGATGGCTGCCGCGGTGGGACTCGATTTGGGCGAGGAAGTGCTTCAGACAACGGCGCAGATTTGGGACGTATGGGACCGCGCCGGGTGGTAAGGTGGTAATATAGATACCAACGGTATGTAATAGATTTGAACGGGCAGCTCCGGCTGCCCTTTTCAAGTCGATAAATACATACTATCGGTATGTATAGGGAGCGAACTTATGGCTGGGCTGAGAGACGTCAGCGTCTTGTTGGAACCAAAAATGGTGCGGCCAATTAGGCTCACGGAGCTTCTTGTTGCGCAGCTGTGCACGTATTCGATGCTGTCAGCGCTGTGCTTTGCGTATCCGCTTTACTTGTTCGATTGCAGCGGATCGTCAACGTTATATGGCGCCGTCGTGGCGACGGCGTTCATACCCGGCGTACTCGCAACTCCGGTTGGCGGAATCTTGGCGGATAGGGGAAGACATCGCGAGGTCCTCGTGGCACTCGGCATTGCTCTGATGACTGCATCACTGCTGTCTATCCCCATGAAGCACTCATTGCCTCTTGCGGTCGTCGTAGTAGCGATACTTTGTGTTCAATATGGCGTTCAATCGCTGCTAAAGCCAATGCTCCAAATTGAGACAGTGCGCATGGCGGGTGAAGAGAAGGTTGAGCGGGCCACTGCATTGGTTTCGCAGATGACCATGGTGAGCAATATCTTGGGTCCTGTGGTCGGGACGGCAGTCTATGGGTGCTTTGGCATCGATGCTCTTTGCACAACCGCGTCGGTGGCGTTTGCGATTTCAGCTCTCTTGTTTGGGGTCGCACTCAAGCAAAATGCCTCATCTGAAACGATGAGAGACGGCGCGACTCGTACGACATGCCGAAACGATTTTCGGGAGTCGATTCGGTATCTGTTGCAAAATGCACCATTGGTCGCTGTGATTTTGCTTGCGGCAGTTTTGAACCTTGCGTTGGTTGGGCTAACGATTGGCGCTCCCATTATTGTTACAAAGCATCTCGGCATGCAATCGTCCTGCGTTGGGATAGTTGAGGTTGCTATGGGCTTGGGTGGTCTTGCCGGCAGTGGCTTGGTCGGCATTTCGCCGCATCGTTTTTCTTTCAATGACATATGTCGATATGTTGCGATGATCTGTTTTGGAGTCGCACCGATTATTGTCGCGCAACTGTTCAGCGCAGATGCATGCGTGTTCACCGTGTTTGCGGTTGGTTCGGCATGGGTCATGGTGTGGGCAAGCATTGCGTCGGTTGAAATCATCGCGTTTGTTCAGCGGGCAGCGCCGACTGAACTCTGCGGAAAAGTGCTTTCGGTCGTTTACATGGTCCTTTCCTGCGCAACGCCGATCGGGCAATTGGTGTACGGGATTGCATATGATCGATGGGCACCGGCGTTTGTATTCGCAGCCATGCTGGCGGTGCTGACGCTGACGATGGCGCTGTTTTATCGGCTGAAAAGTCGCTCGTAACGATTGATTTAACGCACTGGGGCACTGTGGTTTTGCGGAAGCGAATGCCCTGGCGCGTTGGAACACCCTTGCATAGGCGTGCCTCTCTTTCGTCTAAAATAACGTGCAGACGAAAGAGAGGCACGCCCATGATCAAGATGTTCGCGAGTGACTTAGACGGAACGCTGCTTAACGCCCTGCACGAGGCGGACGGGACTATCCGCCGTGCCATTCGCGAGCTGACCGAGGCCGGCTTGCATGTGGTTCCCGCGACCGGACGCTCGACGTTGCCAATCGGCGAGCATGGCTTTACAGGCCTGGCGCTTGACGCCTGCTGCTCCAACGGATCCATCGTGCGCGACAGTCATGGCGAGGTGCTCAAAACCTGGACCGTCGACCCGCAGGTCACTGAGGAACTGCTCAAGGCGTTCCCGGACATTTGCTTTGATTGTTCCACGCCCGATGGCATGTACTCGAGCGGTTCGTTCGAGATGCATCAGGCGGGCTTTAAAAAGGACAGCCCCATCAAGCGTATTGTGATGCGCGGTATGCGTGCACGTGGCGGGTATCACGAGGAACAGTATTTCGGCCAGTCGATCGGTGACATCCTGCGCCACGATGTGTGCAAGATCAACTGTCGCGTGACCTCGCCCGAGCTGGAGCGCGACCTTAAGGCGTATCTGGCCGAGCGCTCGGACCGCGTGGTCAACGCGCCGTTCGACCCCGTGATGTTCGAGATCACGGACGTGGCGTGCAACAAGGGCGAGAGCGTGGCTTGGCTGGCGGGCTACTACGGGATTGCCGAGGATGAGGTCGCGGTCTACGGCGACGGCGGCAACGACATCGCCATGCTCAAACGCTTCCGCCACAGCTACGCGACCAAAAACGCAAGCGATGCAGCTAAGGCCGCCGCGAGCGCGACCATCGGCAACTGCATGGTCCACGCCGTCCCCAAACACATGATCGCCACCATGCGCAAGCAGAACTCCCGCACCATCATCGAATAATAATGTGACAAAGGGACTGCCCCTCGTCACATTCTAAATATTGCCTTTACGTGTTGATGCACACGGTGTGCAATAATACTCGCACTGTGCAATAGCGCACAGGCTGAGTAACAAGGAGGACGCTTGTCCCAGCTCGAGAAATGCGACCGCCGGTCCCTTCGCTCGCAGCGTGCCCTTCGCCAGGCACTTGCCAGCGAGCTTGCCGAAAGCGGCGACCTTTCGCGCATTAATGTCGCGTCGCTCACCGAGCGCGCTGGCCTTACGCGCCGCACGTTCTATTCGCACTACCGCGATATCCCCGACTTTATCAATCAAATCGAGGACGGCTTGCTGGCTGAGATCCGTGAGCGCATTGAGCTCATCACCGCAGCTCAGCTGCCTGATCTCTATCACAACATCGATGAGCTCGAGCCGGCGCCCGGTTCGGTTGAGCTGCTGCGTTATCTTGCGGCCAACCGCGACTTAATTGGTGCGCTGCTGGGTCCGGGCGGCGACCAGGCCTTCATTAAAAGGATCATCGACACCGCGCGTGAGGCTGTGGTGCCGCGTGCGCAGACGGGCATTTTGGGCCTGGCGCTGGGCACGTTCTTTGACTACTACGTCACCTACGTCGTGAGTGCCGAGGTCGGCCTGATTCAGCGCTGGTTTGAGCGTGGGCTCACCGAATCGCCCGAGGCCATGGCACGCATTATGACGGTGCTCGCTTTTGTGCGCCCTGGTGACCTGTATGGCCAACCCATCGATATCAACGTGCCGGAATACGGCATGAAGCTATTGAACTTGCAGCTCGAGGACGCGGCCGACACCGCCGCAACCGTCGAGTCCAACAACTAAGAGGAGAGACAATGAGCAAGCTCGTCGAGGGCATTAAGGATCGTGTGGTCGCTGCCGCACGCGAGGCCGCGCCCACCGTGATGGACGCCGCGCAGAAGGCCGCGACCGCGGCTGTCGAGAAAGTTGCCGAGGCAGTTGCCGATGCCAAGAACGTGGCAGGGGAGGCGTCCGTCACTAGGGAGCCCGCTACCGCCACTGAGCCCGTAGCCGCCGCCCACGCCCCCGAAGGCGCGATTTTCAACCCCGAGGCCGCCCACGGTAACCTGCACCTGGGCATCGACGTGGGCTCCACCACCGTCAAGCTCGCCGTGCTCAACGACGACAACCAGATCGTGTACGCCAAGTACCAGCGCCATCACACCGATGTCCGCGCTTGCGCCCGTGACCTGTTCGAGGGTGCTGCGACCGTGCTGCCGACGGCCCAAATGACCTGCGCCATTACCGGCTCGGGCGGTCTGCTGCTGTCCCAGTGGCTCGAGCTGGAGTTTGTCCAGGAGGTCATCGCCAGCAAACGCGCCGTCGAGACCCTCATCCCGGCCACCGACGTCGCCATCGAGCTGGGCGGCGAGGACGCCAAGATCATCTACTTCGATAACGGCATCGAGCAGCGCATGAACGGTACCTGCGCCGGCGGTACGGGCGCGTTCATCGACCAGATGGCAACCCTGCTGCACACCGACGCGAGCGGCCTCAACGAGCTCGCGGCCAACGCCACCACCATCTATCCCATCGCCAGCCGCTGCGGCGTCTTTGCCAAGACCGACGTCCAGCCGCTGCTCAACGAGGGCGCCCGTCCCGAGGATGTGGCCGCCTCCATCTTCCAGGCCGTCGTGACCCAGACCATCTCGGGCCTGGCGTGCGGCCGTCCCATCCGTGGCAACGTCGCCTTCCTGGGCGGCCCGCTGCAGTACCTCTCCGAGCTGCGCCACCGCTTCTACCTCACGCTCAACCTGGACGAGGAGCACCGTATCGTGCCCCAAAACGCTCACCTGTTTGTGGCGAGCGGCGCCGCCATGGCGCACGAGTCCAATAAGCTCAGCACGTTCCCGCAGCTCATCGAGGCCATCGACAGCTTGGGCGACACGCAGGGTGCCGAGGTCGAGCGTCTGGATCCGCTCTTTGCCACCGACGAGGACTTTGCTGAGTTCAAGAACCGCCACGACCAGGAAGTCGTCCCCAAGGGCAAGCTCGACGGCTACACCGGCCGCGTGTTCATCGGCATCGACGCCGGCTCCACCACCATGAAGGCCGCGCTCGTGGGCGAGGACGGTCAGCTGCTGCACACCTGGTACGGCAACAACAACGGTGACATCCTGGGCACGGCCAAGGTCATCATGGCCGATTTCTACAACCACATTCCCGCGGGCTGCACCATCGGCCACGTGACCACCACGGGCTACGGCGAGGCGCTGCTCATCGAGGCCCTCAAGGCCGACTCCGGCGAGATCGAGACCGTCGCGCACCTGCGCGGCGCCAAGGCATTCCTGCCCGGCGTCGAGTTTATCCTGGACATCGGCGGCCAGGACATGAAGTGTCTGCGCGTCAAGGACGGCGTCATCGAGCACATCATGCTCAACGAGGCCTGCTCGTCGGGCTGCGGCAGCTTTATCGAGAGTTTCGCCGTGTCTATGAACATGGACGTGCGCGCGTTTGCCGATGCCGCCATTCATGCCAAGGCCCCCGTCGACCTGGGCAGCCGCTGCACGGTCTTTATGAACTCGCGCGTCAAGCAGGCGCAAAAGGAAGGCGCCACGGTGGGCGACATCGCGGCCGGCCTGTCTTATTCCGTCATCAAGAATGCCCTGTTCAAGGTCATTAAGCTGCGCGACCCCAAGGAGATCGGCAGTCAGGTGATCGTCCAAGGCGGCACCTTTATGTCCGACGCCACGCTGCGTGCGTTTGAGCAGCTCACCGGTGTTCACGCCGTGCGCCCCGACATCGCCGGCTGTATGGGCGCCTACGGTGCGGCCCTGCTCGCCCGCGATCGCGCCGGCGCCGACGGCATCTCGACCATCCTTTCGGCCGAGGACATCGCGCACCTCACCGTGACGCAAAAGCACGTCCGCTGCGGCCGTTGCTCCAACAACTGCCAGCTTACCGTCAACGATTTTGGCGGCGGCAGGCGCTTTATCACCGGCAATCGCTGCGAGAAGGGTGCCGGCCACAAAAAGCAAAAGACCGAGGCCCCCAACCTCTTCAAAAAGAAAAACGAGCTGCTGTTTAACCGCGAGGTGCTGAGCCCCGACGAGGCCCCGCGCGGCACCGTGGGTATCCCGCGCGCACTCAACATGTACGAGAACTACCCCTTCTGGCATGCGTTCTTTACGCGCCTGGGCTTTAGCGTGCAGCTGTCCGACCAGTCGAGCAAGAAGACCTACCAGGCGGGCATCGAGTCCATGCCGTCCGAGAGCGTGTGCTATCCGGCAAAGATGAGCCACGGCCATGTGATGAACCTTATCGACCGTGACGTCGACTTCATCTGGATGCCGTGCGTGCGCTGGGAGCGCAAGGAGGATCCGACGGCTGGCAACTGCTATAACTGCCCCATCGTCATGAGCTACCCCACGGCGTTGGCACTCAACATCGACGAGATCCGCGAGCAGAACATCGAGTTCCTGTATCCGTTTGTGCCGTATCACGACAAGACCGAGCTCAAGCGCCGTCTGTACCAGGTGCTCGCCGTCGACCGTGTGGCCGATGCGCAAGCCGGTCGCGGTCGCGTGCGTGGGCCCAAGATCACGCGCTCCGAGGTCGATGCCGCTGTCAACGCTGCCTTTGAGGCCGATGCGCGTTTCCATGAGGACATCCAGACCATGGGCGAGGAGGCTCTTAAGTGGGTCGAGGACCACGGTGGCCACGGCATTGTGCTCGCCGGCCGCCCCTACCATAACGACCCCGAGATCAACCATGCCCTGCCCGAGCTTATCTCGAGCTTTGGCTTTGCGGTCTTTACCGAGGATTCGCTCGCGCACCTGGTAAAGCCTGAGCGTCCGATTCGCGTCGTCGACCAGTGGATGTACCACAGCCGCCTGTATGCCGTCGCCCGTTTTGTGACGATGCGCAACGACCTGGATCTGATCCAGCTCAATTCCTTCGGCTGTGGCCTGGACGCTCTGACCACCGACCAGGTGCAGGAAATCCTTGAGGCCAGCGGCAAGATCTACACCGTGCTCAAGATCGACGAGGTGTCCAACCTGGGCGCTGCGCGCATCCGCATCCGCTCGCTCATGGCGGCGCTCAAGGACCAGGAGGCCGAGCGCTTGGCCGAGGCTACGGCAGCGGGCGAGGCCTACGAGCAGGGCGACGCCGCGCCGGTGGCACCCTCCATGGATGCTCCCGCATTCGCGAGCCGCAAGTACACGTTCGATGCGCAGCGTGAGAGCGCCTCGACCGCATGGCCCAAGGTGCCCTTTACCGAGCAGATGCGCGAGGAGGGTTACACCATCCTGTGCCCGCAGATGGCGCCGATCCACTTTGACCTGGTCAAAGAGGTGTTCCGCGGTGCCGGCTACAACCTGGAGCTGCTGCCCTCGACTGACCACGATGCCGTCGAGGCCGGTCTGCGCTATGTGAACAACGACATCTGCTATCCGTCGATCCTGGTGACGGGTCAGATCATGGAGGCCATCGAGAGCGGTCGGTACGACCTGTCCAAGACAGCCGTGGTCATCAGCCAGACCGGCGGTGGCTGCCGTGCCACCAACTACATCGCGCTTATCCGCAAGGCCCTGCGCGAGAGCGGCCACCCCGAGATCCCGGTGATCTCGCTTTCGGCCGTGGCACTCGGCGAGGATAACCCCGGCTTTAAGATTACGCCGGCGCTGCTTAAGCAGGCAGTCTACGCAGTGCTCTTTGGCGACGTGATGATGCAGATGCTCTACCGCTGCCGTCCGTACGAGGCCACGCCCGGTGCGGCGAACGCACTCTACGAGGAGTACATGGCGCGCGCCCGCAAGCTGGCGCCCAAGTTCAACCGCCACAACTACACCAAGCTGTGCCGCGAGGCCATCCGCGCGTTCGACACCATGCCGCTCGTGGGCGAGGGTACTAAGCCGCGCGTGGGCGTGGTCGGTGAGATCCTGGTCAAGTTCCACCCCACGGCCAACAACCACGTGGTCGACGTGATCGAGCGCGAGGGCTGCGAGGCCGTGGTACCGGGCCTGCTCGACTTCTTCCTGTACTCCATGAGCAACGCCGAGCTGCAGAAGGACGAGCTGGGAAGCTCTGCCACTACGCGCGCGGGCATGCAGGCGCTCATCAAGCTTGTGGACTGGATGCGCACGCCGGTGGAGGAGATGCTCGAGAAGTCTCGCCGCTTTGAGGCGCCCGAGCGCATCGGCACCATGGCCGACAAGGCCCGCACGGTGCTTTCGGTGTGCAACAACATGGGCGAGGGTTGGCTGCTCACGGCCGAGATGCTCGACCTGATTGACCATGGTGCACCCAACATTATCTGCACGCAGCCCTTCGCGTGCCTGCCTAACCACGTGGTGGGCAAGGCCGTGATCAAGGAGCTGCGCCGCCAACATCCCGAGAGCAATATTGTCGCGGTGGACTACGACCCCGGTGCATCCGAGGTCAACCAGCTCAACCGTATTAAGCTCATGATCAGCGTGGCCAAGGAGAACATGCGCGCCGGTAAGGGCTTTAAGCTCGAGAAGGTGGCGCCGCTCGCGATGGACGAGGTCACCGGCCAGATGCGTGCTCATGACGGCTGTGTGAGCTGCGGGCCGGCCAGCGAGGAGGCCGTGGCATCGGTCGCCGAGCGCCTGGGACGCGGCATTAAGAAGTAACTGGCCTGCTATGGGCTAGATATGGGACAAACGGGTGGCAGCCGTACCGGTTACCACCCGTTTTTACTGGACATCTGTTGCGTAAACGGTCCAACTATCACCCCCTGCGAACTTGGATTTCGGAAGTATGCGGCAAAATTTGAATAGGCCGAGCACACTGGATATGCCCAAGCTTTGTACCTGCGGTTTTATTGGTGAAAAACCGGGGTGTGCTCGAGGGCTCCGGAATTTGCCGCATACTTCCGAAAACAACGTCTCGGTGGCACCAAAAATTGCCTCCAGAACCCTGAGATAATGAACATATGTAGCCGTTTGCCGCGAAATACCGCCCGTTTATAGAACCCAACCCCTGCGCGTGCCATCCTTACGGTTGAATAAATACACATCTATGGAATTACGTAAGAGAGGACCGTTCCATGAGCTACAAGACCGTTTGTGTTGCCGGCGGCGGCGTGTTGGGAAGCCAGATTGCCTTTCAGGCTGCCTACTGCGGCTTTGATGCAACGATTTGGCTGCGCAGCGAGGGCAGCATCGGCCGCACCCAGCCCAAGATCGATCACGTGCGCAAGGAGTACATCGCGGCAATCGAGGGCATGGCGGACGGTACGGGCGAGTGGTGCGCCTGTATCGCCGATGGCACCCAGCCCTTCGACAAGGAAGCGGCGCTCGCCGCCGTCGAGCGTGCCTACTCCACACTCAAGCTGGAGCTCGATCTTGCCAAGGCCGTGGCCGACGCCGACCTGGTCATCGAGTCTATGGCCGAGGACACCCAGGCAAAGATCGACTTCTACAAGAAGCTCGCCCCGGTTCTGCCGCAAAAGACCGTCATCGTGACCAACTCATCCACGCTGCTGCCGAGCACCTTTGCCAAGTACACCGGCCGTCCCGAGAAGTACCTGTCGCTGCACTTTGCCAACTCTATCTGGAAGAACAACATGACCGAGGTCATGGCACAGGACCAAACCGACAAGCGCTACTTCGACGAGCTCGTCGACTTCGCCAACGACATCCGCATGCTTGCCCTGCCCGTCAACAAGGAAAAGAACGGCTACCTGCTCAACTCCATGCTGGTACCGTGGTTGCTTTCGGGTCTTGACCTGTACGTCTCGGGCGTGAGCGACCCCAAGAGCATTGACCTCGCATGGACGCGTGGCACCGGCGCTCCCAAGGGCCCGTTCCGCGTATTCGACACGGTGGGTATCCAGACGGCCTACAACATCGTCATGCAGTATCAGAAGGTGCCGGGCTTGGTGAGCCCGCTGCTCAAGAAGATGATGATGCCCTACAACTTTAAGGCTATGGCGTCCGTCCTCAAGAAGATGCTCGACGAAGGTAAGCTGGGCGAAAGCTCGGGCGAGGGCTTCTTTACGTACTAAAAATGATCTCTTGGGGGCGGAAGCGTTGGGGATCTACGGTAGTATGCGACAAGATCTGAATAGGTCGAGCAAGAGCCGTAGCGCGCGTTGACGTTTGGCCAATAGAACGCAAAAATGCACCGTTCGCCGATACTCCTCTCGCGAGTGGTTGCCATATGGTTTGATGTTGTAAACATATGATTGCCGGCAGGCCGTAGGTGACGTTCGTCATGATACCGGAGGTACCAAGTATGTTTTGCACTCCGTTAAACAAGTATCGGGCTGGTTGACATGAACCGCCGTACTATCTCGATAGCCCTCGCAGTGGTCTGCCTGGCTGTGCTCCTGGGCGCTGCAGGGCAGTTTGCTATAAATCGAGAAACATCCTATATGCAGGAATGCGTTTCCGAAGGCTTTGCCATTGATGGTTACTATCGGGATGACGAAACAAGTCGGGAAACCCTGGCTTTTCTTGAGGAGGACAACTGTCGATGGCAGCTGGTCGACCAAGACGGAATCTGCACAGACGGGCAGTTTAAGCGTACGGATGACCCCAACATCCTGATATTAAAGAAGGAAAACGGCGAAGAATTCGGTACGGTCCACGTGGCGTATATTTCGCGCCGACGCGATCAGGGCTTGCTCTACCTATTTAGAGATACCAGGGTGACCCGTTTTTATCTGGCGAGCGCCGATCCGGCGTTTATAGTGGAGTCTGGCGATGTCGATGTGGAAAGTTGATTCACGGCAATAAATCAGCGAGCGGAGCGCGGCCATGGACCGCGTCCCGCTATTTGCTCGTGGCCCGCGTCACGTCTGCGCCATGTCGTGACTCGCGGCTGCGCGCATCCATCCCACGTCGCGTATTACTGCACATCAAACTCCACGCGATCGAGCTCGGGCACATTGAGATCGATGAGCTTGCGGGCTACACGGCGGTCGTGTGCCCCAAGCGCCTCGCTTGTCGTCACATGGGCGACAACCTCGCGCTCGACAAGGCCCTCCTCCTCGCCTTCGGTGGCCGAGGTCTCGACGGCAACGGTGTAATCCTTAAAGCCCGGCAGCACCGCGGCAAGCTCGCGCGTGGTTTCGGTGACGCCGTAACCGTCCTGCACGCCGGCCTGCGCCGAGCCAATAGACCCCGCCGTCATAACGATGCAGGGGATGGCAAAGATCATCGTGCCCACGATGATGCGGCGGCGCACCTTGTGTGACAGCTCATCGACCTCGGCGTTTTCCTCGGCGGTCACAATGCCGTCGCCGTTGAGGTCACGCTTGAGCGGCACGCGCAAAAGAAGCAGCACGGCTTCGGCAGCCAGTGCGATAAAGACCACGTTGATGCCAAACTCGTAGAGGGCCGAGAGAAACAGCGACCCGCTTGCGATGGCGATGCCATAGCCCGCCGCGCACAGGGGCGGCATGAGCGCGGTCGCCACGGCCACGCCGGCGATGAGCGTGGCGGGTTCCTGGTCGCGCGAGTTGCCCAGTCCGCCCGCAAAGCCTCCCGCGAGCGCGACGGCAAGGTCCCATACGGTGGGTGTCGAGTTATCGATGATGGCGGCCGTGGTGGTGCCAAGGGGCGAGAGCTTAAAGTACAGCGTGGACGTGATCAGGCAGAAGGCCATCTGCAACGCGAGACCGGCAATGGCCTCGACGGTAATCTCGCGGTCGAGCGTGGCGATGCCATATGCCATGGCAAGGACCGAGCCCATGAGCGGGCAGATGAGCATGGCACCTACAATGGCGATATCCGAGTCGATATCGAGGCCGATGCTCGCGATCAACATGGCAATGATCAGGATGCATAAGTGCGAGCCAGTCAGGCGCGCCCCGTTTACAAAGCGCTTGCGAATCACGTGATAGGGCGCGCGTCCCTCGCGAATGTTGAACGCCTGCTTAAGGAAACGGGTGGCATTCTCCATGGCCTCGCTGTGTGCAGGGCGTATACCGTGACGACGATGATGACGCTCGCGCAGCCGCTTGATCTGTTGTTTGTCGAGTTCCATGCTTACCTCGTTTAGCTTCTGAGCCGCTTCTTGCGTCTGTCGTCTTTACTCTACACCGCGTTAGGCGAGGTGTCAGACAAGGTTTGTTGACCTGGAAGTCAGGCCAATCGACATGGCTAAAACGCCGTGAGGATCATAAGAGTCAAATAGACAAAAAAGCGCGGGGCCGGTTTGATTCCGACTCCGCGCTCTGCGCTGGTGCGTTGTTGTTCGGCCTACCCCAGCAGGCTCAGACCAACAGAGACAAACGCCAGAATAACGCCGACGATGGACTCGCCGCCGAGCAGGCCGCTGGCGACGACCAGGCCCTGTTCCTGGAAGGCGGCGTCCTTGGCAGCCTTCTCCTCGTCCGAAAGACCAGCGGTGGCGTCGCGGTGGGCGGACCACTTGTCGTAAGCGAGCTTGACACAGGAGCCCAAGAAGGCCGTGAGCGACATATAGAACGGCAGGTACACGCCCAGGCCGATCATCATGGCTGGAATGCCGAGCCAGTACATGACGATACCGGCGATAAAGCCGCCTGCGAACCACGGCACACTCGGGATGCCCGAGACCATGGTGGCGACGACGCTTGCCTGTGCGGCAACGAAACTCTTGTCGGGACCAAAGGCGTCCGGACCATAGGCGGTGACGAGCGCGACCATGACGGCGGCAGCGACCAGGGCGCCCACGATGCCGCCGATGGCCTGGCCGACCCACTGTGCGCGCGGGTTGGTGCCCAGCACGGCGCCGGCCTTAAAGTCGTTCATGACGTCGCCCGCAAGGCCGCACGCTACGGCCACGATGCCGGCGATAAAGAACAGCTTGACCTGAGCGAGCTGCGCGAAGGCGGCAACGATGAGCATGACGATGAGGCCGAAGATCTCCATGGGGTCGATGCCCGTCTGGCCGCAGCTCTGCGCGCTCATGATGGTGGTGACAAAGGTGAACAGCGTGACGATGACGGCCGGAACGGGGCCAAGGTCGAGCACGATGGCGATGATCACGGCGATGGCGGCAGCGCCCAGGCCGATGATACCGGCGTCGAGCTTAAGGGAGCCCGAGATGAGTGACTGCTCGTCGGTGTCGGTGGAGCTGTCGGCGGCGAGGCCGCGGACGATACCGGCGACCTGCGGCAGGATGTCCTTGAGGACGACGGCGACGCCAAAGCCCATCATAAGGCCCATACCCAGGGACTTAACAATGCCTTGTGCGGTCATAACGTCAAACAGACCGGTAGCGGTGCCGCCGACAATGATGCCAAAATTGCCCAGTAGCGCGCCGGCAAACCAGTATGCGACCGGGGCGAAGCCCACGAGGAAGCCGACGGAGAGCAACATGGGCGAGTTGTAGATGGCAAAGGTAACGCCGGGGATATTGAGCGTGCACAGCATGCTGGGCACCACGCCTAGGGCGTCTCGAAGCACGCTGTAGATGCCGGCGATGGCCATGGAGCCAAAGAGCTGCTTGCCAGTCTTGCCGCCGGCCTCGGTGGCGCGCAGGGTCTGAGCTGCGGCGTTGCCGGTGGGGAACTCCAGCGCGGCGTCCACTATAAAGTGACGGTGGATGAGTGCCGTGGCCAGCAGACCCAGGATGGTGCCGGCGAGTGCCACGATGAACATGTCGAGCCAGCTGATCTGGTCGGCATAGCCCAGCATCCAGGCGCCCGGGATGGTAAACGCCAGACCGCCGGCGACCATGGCGCCTGCTGACATGATGGTGTGGGTGACGTTTGCCTCGTTGAGGCTGGCGTTGCCCATGAGCTTAAGGAAGAACAGCGAGATGACGGCAGCGAAGACGATCGGCCAGGGGAGTGCGCCCATCTTGAGGGCGGTGTAGGCCGAGCTTGCCGTGATGATCACGCAGCCAAGGACGCCGATGACGACGCCGCGCAGCGTAAGTTGACCGCGCATCGAGGTGCGGTTCGAGGGATTGCTCATATAAAACTCCTTTGCGTATATCCGCTTCCCCCGGGAGCGCCGTTACGGATACGGCGCGGGAAGTCGGGTTACCAAGGGCCGCCGCGTGAGCTCGCAAACGACCGCGCACCAGTATAGCCGCAAGCTAGTCATTTTGGGATGACTGGTTTAGGTAGGCGATATACTGCTGGACAGACGAAAGGAGCGCCGACGATGCTTAATGGGTACGCATATATATTGACGGTCGACGTGGGCAACACGTTCATTCGCTTTGGCCTGTTTGCAGAGGATTCGGCCGCGGCGCAGGAATGTCCGCTTGCGACGTGCGAGATCACCACGCCGTCGAGCATCACAGCAGACGAGGCGCGCATGCGTCTCGTGCAGGTCATGGCCGCACTGGCGGCCGATGCGGGCATGCCGGGTGCGCTTGTGCCCGCGGCTGCTGTGCTGAGCTGCGTGGTCCCGGCGCTCGAGCGCCCTTGGAAGACGGCGCTTTCCCGCACCTGCACGGGGCGCGTGCTCACCGTGGGGCCGGGTCTCAAGACCGGCATGCCTGTGCACTACGATGACCCGGCCGAGATCGGTCCCGACCGCATCGCCGATGCCGTGGCGGCCCGCGCCGTCTACGGTTCGCCGTGCATCGTGATTGACCTGGGCACGACGACCAATATCGAGGTCATCGACGCGCACGGTACCTTTGTGGGCGGCGTTATCGCGCCAGGCCTGGCCCTCGGCGCCCGTTCGCTTTCGGCGGCAGCAGCGCGCCTACCCCAGGTTGAGCCCTCGGCGCCCACACATGTAATCGGCCACAACACGCGTGAGGCCATGCGCTCGGGTGTGGTTTTGGGCGAGGTAGCCCGCATCGACGGCATGCTCGACATGGTGCTTGCCGAGATGCGCGCGACCAAGGCCGCGGGGGAGGGCGATGTGCCCATCGTCATTACCGGCGACGATGCCGAGGCACTTGCGGCGCTGGTCGGCCATAGCCTGACGGTAGACGACGCGCTGACGTTGCGGGGTCTCGCCGAGCTCTACCGCATCAACCAAAAGCCCCGCCGCGCGTAGGGCGAGGGGCTGGTGGGATAAGCGCCCCTACCTTTCACCTGCTACAATGGGCCAAACTATTGCGATTTCGGAGGTGTCTGCCATGTCGGACGATCTTCATCAAACCGCGTCGGGCAAGCGCCGCGACGTTATTAGCTGGGACGAGTTCTTTATGAGCGTGGCCATCGCCGCGCAGCGCCGTAGCAAGGACCCCAACACGCAGGTGGGAGCATGCATCGCCAGCACCAACCACCGCATCCTTTCGGTGGGTTACAACGGCACGCCCTCGGCGCTCAACGACGACTTTTTCCCGTGGGGTACGAGCGATGACCCGCTGCAGGACAAGCACAACTACGTGGTCCATGCCGAGGCCAACGCCGTGCTCAACTACCGTGGCTCGCTCAAGGACCTCGAGGGTTCCACGGTCTACGTCACGCTGTTCCCGTGCCACGACTGCGCCAAGATCCTGGCGCAGGTGGGCGTGGGCGAGGTCGTCTACCTGGACAATAAGTATGCCGACACCGATGACGGCCGTATCAGCCGCCGCATTCTCGACTCCTGCGGCATCAGCTACCGCCAGGTCATCGTCGATGTCCAGATTGGTACCGGGGAGCAGACTCAGCAGTAGCGCGTGCCAACGCCAGCTGGCGGCAAAACAGCCAAAAGAGACCCGTCCCAAATTGACTGCTCGTGAAAGTCGTGTCCGCACGCATGGCTGGCGCCTAAGCGGGTACATGGCTGTAGTAACATAGCCCCTGTCCGCGGGCGTGCCCGCGTTATTGTGAGAAAGGAGCCCCTGTGGCTGTTAACGAAGAGCTGCTCAAGAAGGTTCTTGAAGAGATTCGCCCCAACCTGCAGGCCGATGGCGGCGATATGGAGTATGTGGGCGTCGACGACGAGGGTGTTGTCAAGCTGGAGCTGCAGGGCGCCTGCGCCGGCTGCCCCATGAGCTCGCTAACCCTTTCCATGGGTATCGAGCGCATCCTGAAGGAGCATGTGCCCGGCGTTACCCGCGTTGAGCAGGTCAATGCTTCCGGCGAGGCCGAGGACCTGTACGACGAGTACGCGCCGTTCTAAGATGCGAAAGCTGCGGACGGTACGCTCCGCATAGACGTTACGTCCAAATATGCGGCTGCGAGCGTAAGGCCCGCGGCCGCATTTGTATGTAGGGAGCAGGGGATCGATATGCTCAACGACCTCTACCATATGCTTGATCCCGTCGCGATCTCGGCGGGCCCCATCACCATCTACTGGTACGGCCTGGCCTATGTGGTCGGCGCCCTGCTTACGGCAGTCGTTATGTATCGCACGCAGCGCCGCTGGGGCTTCGACATTACGATTGATGACCTGACGAGCGTCGTGGTCGGCGTGGTCTTTGGCCTCATCATTGGCGCCCGCCTGTTCTACGTCATCTTTTACGGCGATGGCTACTACTGGACGCATCCGCTCGAGATCTTTGCCACCAACGAGGGCGGCATGAGCTTCCACGGTGGCCTGGTCGGCGGCATCTTGGGCGGCATCATCGTGTGCCGCATGTATAAGCTCGACGCATGGACTCTGGCAGACCTTGCTGTCATCGGCGCGCCGCTGGCCTTGTGTCTGGGCCGTTGTGCCAACTTTGTCAACGGTGAGCTGTGGGGTAAGCCGACCGATCTGCCCTGGGGTGTGGTCTTTGGCGGCACCGCGGGCGATATGCCGCGCCATCCCTCCCAGCTCTACGAGGCGTTTCTAGAGGGCATTGTGCTCTTCTGCATCCTGCAGGTACTCAGTCGCAAAAAACCGCTGCTGCCCCAGGGTACGTTTATGGGCGTCTTTGTGATGGGGTACGGCATCGTCCGCTTTCTCGTCGAGTTCGTGCGCGTGCCCGATGCCCAGCTGGGTTATCTGCTGGGAGGCGTTATCACCATGGGCCAGCTGCTGAGTTTGCCGCTCGTGATTGCCGGCCTGGTGCTCATCATCTTCGCCCGACACCGCAATCGCCCCCAGCGCATCTACCTCGACGCCTAACCACCACAAAGGGGACAGGCACCTTTGTGGTGGTTTTGCCGAGTTTGATAGGTTTCTAGAAAGGCTTTCGGACTGTGAAGGATTCCGACCTCTCCACAACGGCTGCGCGCGACGCTGCCCGCATCGTCTGGTTTAAGCGCTACCCAGCCAAGCAGACGCTCATCGCATTTTTGCTCGCGCTGTTGGCGACCACGGCGTTTTCTATCGATCCCGCGCCGGTCTCGAGCAACGCAGTCTTGGCGATTGACCCCAAAGCCTCGGGCATGCTGTACGTGTGCTACGAGGTGCTCCTCTCGTTTGCCGGCCATACCGACGCGGTCATGCTGCTTGCGCTTGCCTGCCTGCTCACTCTGCCGTTTCGCTACGTATTCTTTGGCCGCGGCGATGCTTGGCGTCCTTCGGTGATCCTTCCGTCGCTGTTCTTTGCCGTCTGCATGGTGTTTGGCCGCAGCTACGACCTCACCGATTCTGCCGAGATCGTACTCGGCGACAAGGCTCGCATCATCTGCGCCTGGATAGGCGGTGCGGGCTGGATGCTCTTGGCGGTCGTTGCCTTCTACCTGGCTTTTGAGTGTCTAGATTGGCTGAGCTCTCGGCGCATTCCGTTTTCCGAAGCGCACTTTGGCCGCGTATGGCGTATGGCTCACGCCGCGCTCTCGGTCCATCCCTTTGCCGGGCCCTTCCTGGTGCTTATGGTCGCCTGGGCGCCCACGCTCATCGCTTCGCTGCCCGGCCTTTTTATGGGAGATACGGGTGCGCAGATTCGCCAGTGGTTCAACTACCCCAACGGCACGAGTGACTACCTGCGTCTGCTCAATCCCAATGTGTTGCTCAACGGACATCACCCCGTGGTGCACACGGCTATCATCGGTTCGTGCGTCCAGCTGGGGCTTTCACTGTTCAACAGTGCCAACGCAGGTCTTGCCATCTACACCTGCGCTCAGTTCGTCATTACGGCCGCCTGCATGGCCTATTCCATCTCGTCGCTGCGCAAGCTGGGCGTGAGCTTGCCGATCCGCGGCGTGATCTTGCTGTTCTTTGTGTTTATGCCCATGTTCTCCAACTACGCGGCCCTGCTTACCAAAGATGTGCTGTTTGCCGACGCGTTTTTGGTGCTGTTGGTGCAGACCGTGAAGCTCGTGGCCTGCGGCCTGCCCCGTCGCGATGCCAATGCCGAGCGTGCGGGCGAACAGAGGCCCGTGCTCTTTGCGCGCCATGACTGGCTGCTGCTCGCTCTGGGTGCCATGGGTTCCACGTTTCTGCGCAACGGCGGCCTGGTGTTTCCCCTGGCGGCATGCGTAATCGCGGCGGCGTTTTGCGCATGGGACGCGCATGTGGCTCGTCGTGCAGTCAAACAGGCCGGTGCTGCGCCTTCGGGCGCCATCTCGCGTTTCCGCTGGGTGGGAGTTCTTGCGGTGCTTGGACTCTGCCTTGCCTCTAATATGTACTTCACCAAGGTCTTTATGCCGGCGCACGACATTACGCCTGGTTCCAAGCGCGAAATCCTCTCGATTCCGTTCCAGCAGACGGCTCGTTTCGTCCAAAAGCACGACGGCCTCAACTCGGGTGTCAACCCTACGGTTAAGGAGGACGGTACTATCGTGGAGGCTCCTTGCGACGGCTTGGTGACCGACGATGAGCGTGCCGTGATCGACCGTGTGCTCAAGTACGACAATCTGGGCCGCCGCTACAACCCGGATAAGTCGGACGCCGTCAAAAATTGCTTTAACGAGTACGCCTCGCAGGAGGACATCAAGGCCTATTTTGAGGTCTGGGCGCAGATGTTCAAAAAGGATCCCGAGTGCTACATCTCGGCGCTCATCAATAACTACTACGGCTACTTTTATCCGAGTGCCCGCGATGCGTGGGTCTACAGCACGGCGCGCAGTGCCGAGATTATGGCGAAGCCCGATAACCTCAAGTACTTTGACTTCCATCCGGTCGATAGCAAGGTTGTGCGCTGGTGCGACCACCTGATCAACCTGTATCGCGTGGCGGTGCAGCGCATTCCGTTTATCTCGCTCACCATGAGCTCGGCCACCTATGTGTGGATTATGATCGCCGTGGTGGTCTACCTGTTGCGCCGCCATTCGTGGCGCGGGCTGGCCATTTGGGTGCCGCTGCTGGGCGTGCTCGCCGTGTGTCTGATCGGTCCCTGCAACGGTTCGACCTATATGCGCTACCTGTATCCGGTTATCGCCTGCATGCCCTTTGCCATCGGTGCCACCATCACTCGCAGCGACCTTCTCTGGTCCTAATTTGGTGCAAAGGGGACAGGTTGCTTTGCACCAAAGGATGGCATCATCACGACGCCTTCATTTTGGGGTTTATCTCGCAGGCCAGTAGGTATATCATAACGACGTTTGTTTATATTGCCCGAGCATCTGCGCTGGGCTTTAGGTCAAAACCGATAGGAGACACGTATGTCCGGACACTCTAAGTGGGCCACAACCAAGCATCGTAAGGGCGCGCAGGACGCCAAGCGTTCCGCCCTCTTCTCCAAGCTGAGCCGCAACATCACCGTTGCTGCCCGTCTCGGCGGTGACCCGCTGCCCGAGAACAACGCCAGCCTCGCCGCTGCCGTTGCTAAGGCCAAGGCTCAGTCCATGCCCAAGGACAAGATCAAGTCCGCTATCGACAAGGCCTTTGGTTCGGGTGCCGATGCCGCCGTCTACGAGAACATCGTGTACGAGGGCTATGGTCCCGCCGGTGTCGCCGTCTACGTTGACTGCCTGACCGACAACCGCAACCGTACTGCCGCCGATGTCCGTTCCGCTTTCTCCCACGCTGGTGGCAACCTGGGCACTTCCGGCTCCGTCGCCTTCCAGTTTGAGCGCAAGGGCCAGATCGTCGTCGCCAAGGAGATCCTGGACGAGAACGCCAAGAAGGAGACCATGATCGCCAACGGTGCTGCCGGTGACGAGGATGAGTTCATGATGGCAATCGCCGAGGCCGGTGGCGAGGACTACGAGGACGCCGGCGAGGAGTGGATCGTCTGGACCGCTGCTAACGACGTCATGGCTGTCTCCAAGGCACTCGAGGAGCAGGGCGTCCAGGTCAAGGGTTCCGAGACCACCATGGTTCCGACCACCCCGACCGAGGTCTCCGGTACCGACGCCAAGAAGGTTCAGCGCCTCATCGACCGTCTCGAGGAGCTCGACGACGTCCAGGACGTCTACAGCACCATGGACATGACCGACGAGGTCATCGCTGCCCTCGAGGAGGAGTAGCGCCTGCACGGGTTAAGCCGTGCATATCTGGGCATAATGAAGCGAGCATGCAAGCCTCGTGGAATAGATGAGCCGGATCCGCGTGCGTATGGCACCGGACCCGGCTCTTTTATAATGATGCGAATCGTTTTGCATTCTGTGGACCGAAACCTGAAGGGAGCGCGCGTGCGCGTACTCAAACGAGCCCTAGCGATCGTGTATCTTGCCGCCGCCATCGTGGCGCTGGGTACGCTTGTCTGCCAGTTCTGGGGACCGTATACGTATCGCTTTATGTTGCTATTGCGTGACACCATGCCTCGCGTCGTCGTTACGGTGTGCGCCGCCATCGTGGCGCTTGGCGTGCTCATCGGTTTTTTCCGCTTGATGTTCGCGCGTCGCGAGCCGTCCTGCGTGCATCCGGCGGGGGAGCGCAATATCGAGGTCACGCTCGCAGCGCTTTCCTCGTGCGCCCGTGCCGCGGCGGAGTGCGATGAACGCGTGATGGTTGAGCATATCGAGGCGCGCGTTCAAGGCTCCGACGAGTCGCACGTTCGTTTTAAGGTCGAGGCCATCGCGCTCGATGATAGGGACGTTGCCGCTCTTGCCACCTCGATGCAGCAGCGCATCGAGAAGGCCTGTGACACCATGCTCGGCACGCCGGGCACGACCGCGCGCGTCCGTTTTTTGCCGTCCAAGACTACCGTCCAGACCGTGGAGGTTTCCGGTGAGTGATACCAACCAAGACAAGACCGCCCGCACGCCGCGCCTGACGATCGATCAGAACGCTATGCCGGCAGGCGAGTCCGCCGACACCAAGCCCGAGGCCGGCGAGCAGCACGACAGCGCCGCCAACGACTTTGACGAGGCCATGGGTCTCATCAAAGGTACGGGCGCTGCTATCTGGAGCTACGCCGTGCGCCACCCCAACACTACGTTCGGCGCCGTGGCAGGCTTTATCCTCGCCGTGCTGGTACTTACGTTGGGCCTGTGGGACACGCTCGTCATTGCATTCTTTGCGCTGATCGGCGCCGTGATCGGCCAGATTCGCGACGGCGAGAACGGTATCGTTAACTTCTTCGGCCGTCTGTTTAGCGGCCGCTAATATGTATTCGACTGTCGCATCCGTGGCAGGCATAAGGAGGAACCATGGCTTTTAACACGAAGGTCGATGTGGCCGATACCGAGCTCGAGACGAGCGAGGCCGTCGCCGCCGAGGCGGAGGACGTAACGCTCGAGGACGAGGCGCTCGTCGAGGCAGAGTCCGAAGACGAGGCGGACGAGGATGACGAGGAGGCGGACGAGTCCGAGGACTCGCTGACCTATTCCAACGGCGTGATTGAGAAGATCGTCGCCATGGCCACCCGCGAGGTGCCGCACGTTCTGGGCATGAAGGGCAACCTCATGCACTTTGTGCAGGAGCAGTTTGGTGCCGAGAACCTGACCAAGGGCGTGACGGTCGAGGTCACCGACGACAACCGCGTGGTCGTCAACATCTCGGTCATCATCGAGTACGGCGCCTATGCGCCTGCGATCTTTGACGACGTTAAGGCGCGCGTCACCGAGCGTCTTGCCGCGATGACCGGCCTTGAGGTGGCAGGCGTCAACCTGCGCATCGAGGATGTCATCACCCCCGAGGAGTACGAGCACCGTACCAGCCAGCACGAGTAACCTACCAAAAAGGGATGTTTATTTTGGCAGGTTTTATCTGCGAAAACGTTAAACGGCCGACCGCGCAAGCAAAAGCGTGGCCGGTCGTTTTTGTACGCTCCCGATGTAGTCATACCGCTCGTCTAACTAAGGGTTGCAATCCCCACGTTCCGCGTTACCCTAATGGGCGCATTGTTTCCAAATTGTTAACGAGGGGTTGCCGTAATGGCCGACGAACACGAGACCGAAAGCAAGGCATGGGCGATTGAGGCCGCTGCGGCAGAGGCGGCGTCGCGTGCCGCCGAGGAGGTGCATCGTCCTCCGGTGGTGCCGATGGAGCGCGTTGTCGATCGCGATGTTATCGAGCAAGGCGAGCGCGCCGGCCGCAAGCGCAGCCAAGAACCAGGCTTTCCGCGCTTTTTTGCCGAGCTCAACCTGGGCCTGATCCTCACGGCCTTTGCCATCGTGGCTTTCAAAACGCCCAATCACTTTGCCTTCGGCGGCACCTCGGGTGTGTCGGTCATTCTTTCCACGCTGTTCCCGACTCTGCCCGTCGGCGTCTTTATGTGGATTATCAACGCGATCCTGGTCATCCTGGGTTTTATCTTTTTGGAGCGCAAGGCAATCCTTTGGAGTGTCTTTGCCTCGTTTGCGCTTTCGGCCTACGTCTCGCTGTTTGAGCTCTTCATTCCGACGGATGTTTCGATGACGGGCGATATGTGGCTCGACCTGTGTTTTGCCGTCATCTTGCCGGCGCTGGGCAGTGCCATTGTCTTTGACATTGGCGCCTCGACGGGTGGCACGGACATTCTTGCCATGATCCTCAAACGCCGCACCACGCTCGAGATTGGCCGCGCACTGTTGCTGGTCGATATCGGCATCGTGACCGTCGCGGCTTTCCTGTATGGCCCGCGCGTCGGCCTGTACTGCGTACTTGGCCTGTTTGCCAAGACGCTCGTGGTCGATAAGGCCATCGAGAGCATTCACCTTCGTAAGGTCTGTACGATTATTTGCGCCGAACCGCGCAAAGTCGAGGAGTTTATCGTCAAGCATCTCAACCGCACAGCAACAATCAGCCGTGGTTACGGCGCCTTCTCGGGCAAGTGCGTCACGGTGATTATGAGCGTGCTGAGCCGTCGCGAGGCAGTACAACTGCGCCGCTATACCCGCGATATCGATCCGAATGCGTTTATCACGATCGTTGACAGCTCCGAGATTGTGGGCAAGGGCTTCCGCGGCACGAACTAGCGCGGATATACCCTTCGAATCATTGAATAAAGCCGCCTACGTTGCAAATCGGTCATCTTGGGGTATTTGTCCCCACATTGGGCGATAATGTTGCCAAAGACATCGTTTGCGATCCAGGTGATTCGCTCTAGATACGAAGGGATGATTTCGATGTTCTGTTCGCAGTGTGGCGCCCCCATGGGTGATAACGACAAGTTCTGCGGCGCGTGTGGTGCACCCAATGCCGGTGCCGCAGCCTCTGCCCCTCAGGGTCAGCCCCAGCAGTTTGTTCCGCAACCGCCCGTGGCGAATGCGTCCAAGGGCTGTGTGGCTCAGGCGTTTGAGGATATGACCAAGACTCCGGGCGTGCTGCAGCGCGTGTGCCAGATTGCCTTTTTACCGGCGCTGATTTGTGTTGTGTCGGTACTCGTGCTGTTTATTCCCGTTATTGGCGGCATTGCAGCTGCCATCGGCTTTTTGGCAGCTTGCATTGCGAGCGTGTGTGGTTCCGGCTTTGGTATTGAGTGGGGTCGCGATCTGTCGCTCAAGGTCGATGACGGCATGGACCGTCCACTCATGCGTTCCACGTCGTTTGGTCTCGGAGTCTTTTCGAGCGTTATCTCGGTCGTGCTCGAGGTTATCGCTGCCATTCCCGTTATCGGTGTAGTGCTTTCGCTGGTGGAGAGCGTGGTAATTGGCGCCGCGGGCTCGTATTCGTATTACGGCTCTTATGCACTCGAGGCAGCGCTGTTTGGCTCGCTTGGCCTGCTTGTCCTGGCTATGATTGCCACGGCGGTCTTGGGGGTCTTCTTTAAGATGTTCGCCGACATTGCCGTGATGCACTTTGCGGTGACCGGTCGCGTCGAGAGCGCGTTTTCGCTCGATAAGGTCTGGGCGGCGTTTAAGCACAACAAGACCAAGCTGTTCTGTGCTTCGTTCCTTCCCGAGTTTTTGACGGGTCTGGTCGCCAACGTTGTCACATGGATCCTGACGCTTGTCTTCGGCGCCATTGCCTCTGTCGGTATGTATAGCTACTACTACCGTCCTTCGGCTATTGAGGCGCTTGTTACCGGCGGTGGCATCACGCTCGTATTGTTCTTGATGCTGACGGCGTTTGTCACGGTATTCCTCACGGTCTTTGGCAAGATGCTCAAGCATCGTGCCGTTGGCTATTGGGTAGCGCGCTATGCAGCTGAATGGGCTGATGAGGATAAGGATGACGTCCTGACCTTTGTGCTGCCGTTTGAGAAGAAGGCCGCTCCTTCTGGCTATAGCGCTCCGGATGTCGCGCCCGCACCTGAGCCCGAGCCCGAACCTGAGCCCGAGCCTGAGCCCGCCTCTGATTCCGAGCCCGCACCAGAGCCGGCGCCCGAGCCCGAGACCGAGCCGACGCCTGAACCTGAGCCCGAACCCGAACCCGAGTCAAGTTCCGACGAGGACCCTCAGGACGAGTAGCTCTGCCGCCTGCCATTTGGGGACGGGGTAGAAATGGCAGAAATAGCGCTTGACAAATGAGCGGGGCCGAACGTTGAGATAACGTTCGGCCCCGCTTTGACATCGCGATGCGGCTATGACTGCGAGATAGTCGCGAATCGACTACTCGTCGTGCTTCTCCTCGCGGCGAGCGGCGGCGCGAGCTTCGTGGATACCCTTGATCGCGGCATGACGAGCCGTGCGGGCATCGTGGATGGCGTCACGGGCCTCGGCAGTCGTCGCCTTGGCAGAGCGCAACTTGGCGGCCAGATCGGGGTTGGTTTCGGCGACCGCGGTAATCGCGGGGCCGTCGAGCTCCTCTTGTGTGGGCTCGGCCAAAAAGTCGATGGCATACTGGGCGGCTACCATGGAACCCTTGGCCAGTACCGACTCGTCAATCTTGTAGAAGCAAGAATGTTGGGCGTACGTGGCGCCAATCTGGGGGTTGCGCGTGCCAACAAAGGCGAGCACGCCCGGTACGCGGCGCAGATACTCCGAGAAGTCCTCGCCCGAAAGCGTGCCACGGTAATGGCCTTCGCCGGCCGCACCCAGGCACTTGACCACGGCCTGACGACAACGCTCGCTCGAGGCGGCGTCGTTTTCGACCTTATAGTTGGCGATGGTGTAGTCGGTAAGTTCGGCCTCGGCGCCCAGGGCCGCCGCAGTGTGCTCCACGATGCGGCGCATGAGCTCGGGCATTTCCTCGTGCGTCGAATCGCCATAGGTACGCACCGTGCCGGCGAGGTAGGCGGTGCCGGCGATGACGTTGCGTGCGGTGCCGCCGTGCAGCTCGCCGACAGTGATGACAGCAGGCTCGTAGGGGCTGATTTCGCGTGAGACGATGGTCTGCAGGGCGTTGACAATCTCTGCCGCCACCATAACGGCGTCGTGGCCGCGCTGGGGCATGGCGCCGTGGCATGAGGTACCGCGAACGTCGATGCGGAACCAGTCGGTATTGGCCATGCGCGGGCCGGGCTCGCAGCTTACGGTGCCGGCGTCGACCTCGCTCCAGATGTGCGCGGCGTAGGCGCCGTCGACGCCGTCGAGCACACCCGTGCCGATCATGAGTTTTGCGCCCTGGCCGTTTTCCTCACTGGGCTGGAAGACGATGCGGATCTCGCCGTGGATGTCGTCGGTCATATGGCGCAGGATTTGCAGCGTGCCGAGCATCATGGCGATATGGCAGTCGTGACCGCAGGCGTGCATGCAACCCTCGTTGACGCTGGCGAACTCCTCGCCGGTCTGCTCGGTGACGGGCAGGGCGTCGATATCGGCGCGCAGCAGGATACGGCGGCGCGGCGTGCCGTCCTCGCGATAGGCGTCGGGCGCGGTGCCGCGAAGCGTTGCCACCAAGCCTGTCTTGAGCGGACGCTCGTAGGGGATATTCATGGCGTCGAGCTGGTTGGCGATGTCGGAGGTCGTGCGCTCCTCGGCAAGGCTCAGCTCCGGGTGCTTATGGAAGTGCCGGCGCTGCTTGATGATATAGGGCTCAAACTCGGCGGCGATATCTCGGATGGCCGTGGTGACGTCGTCTGCCGCGCGAACCTCGGTTGCCGCCATAATCTGCTGTGCCTTGGTCTTCGTCATGGTTGATTTGCTCCTTGCTGGGTCGATCGCAAAATCATACAGGCTCATCCAAGTATGCCACCTGCCGCTAGGGCTGGTAAAGTTGCCATTTGCCGCCTGGGGTTTTGTTGCAAGGACGGGGGAGTACACTCGGGGTTGTTGAATTTCCTGCCAGAGATGGGAATGCCCATGCAGCATATCGATCGGATTATCCGCTCCAAGAACGTTTTTACCGCGCAAGACGGCATCGATGCCGCTCGCGAGCTGGCGATTGCCATTGCAGGCGATCGCATCGTCGCGGTCGGTGCGCCCGATGACGTGATTGCCGCCGCCCCTGCTGCCGTGCCAGTTGTCGACTACGGCGAGCAATTCATCTTCCCCAGTTTCCACGATGCGCACCTGCATTTCTTCCATACTTCGGTTGGCTCCTCGCCGTACATGCTCATGGATATGGGCACATCCGAGGTGGCATTGGTGCAGCATGCACGAGAGTTTTCCCAGGGATTGCCCGATGACGCCTGGGTCGTGACCCAGGGCTGGCGCGATTACCGCTGGGATCCGCCCGAGCACCCTACCAAGGCCTCCGTCGATGCCGCCTTCCCCGATCGCCCCTGTGTTATGTATTCGGGCGATGGGCACACCCTGTGGCTCAACAGCCGCGCACTCGAAGCCCTCGGCGTGACGCGCGACAGCGAGCCTCCGGCGGGTGGCAGTTACGACAAAGACTCAAACGGTGAGCTTACGGGTATTGTCCACGAGGCGGCTGCTATGCAGCTGCTGCCGCGCTGCCTGGAGTGGCTGGGCGAGGACCGCATCGCGAGCGCTTACGCCGACCAGATGAAGCGTATGGCCGAACAGGGCATCACCTCAATCTGCGATATGTCGCTCATGCCCATGCCGGGCTGCGACTTTATTCGCGACGATGTTTACGACAAGCTGCAGGCCGCCGGCAAGCTGGGCATTCGCGCTCACCTGTTCCCCACGCTGCTGGATGACCAATCGCGCTTGGAAGAACTCCAGACCCGCTACGCGAACAACGCGCTGCTCTCGGCGCCAGGCTTTAAACAGTTCTTCGACGGCGTGTCGAGTGCACATACGGCATATCTCACCGAGCCGTATACCAATCCGCGCTTCCCGGGTGACCGGGGCCGTCTGACGGTTCCTGTCGAGCGCATGCGCAAGTTGGTTCTGGCGGCAGCCGAGCGTGGCCACACCGTGCGCATCCACGTTATCGGCGACGGTGCTATCCATGCTGCGCTCGATATCTTTGAGGAGGCGGCAGAGCTCTACGGTCTGCCGCCGCACGGTCATAACACGCTCGAGCATCTGGAGAATTTGCTGCCTCAGGACATCGATCGTCTGCGCAAGCTCAACGTCGTTGCCTCGAGCCAGCCTTGCCACATCACGCTCGACCCGGGTGGTCCGGAGCGCGATCTGGGCCTGGAGCGCAGCCGCATTATGTGGCCGTTTGCGACCTATAAGCAGCGCGGCATCCGCCAAGCTTTCGGTACCGACAGCCCTATCACGCCCGTTACCAGCATGAACGTGCTCTACACGGCTATCACGCGCCAAGATCCCCGCAGCCACTGGCCCGAGGGCGGCTGGCTGCCGAGCGAGCGTATCGACGCGGCAACGGCCCTGCGCAACTACACGCTTGGCAGCGCGTACGCAGCGGGCGACGAGCAAAACCTCGGCAGCCTAGAGCCCGGCAAATACGCCGACCTGGTAGTCCTGGACCAAAACCCGCTCGCCATCGACCCCCAAGAGCTGCAAGCCACCAAGGTTCAGGCCACCTACCTGGCGGGCAACTTAATCTACGAGCGCTAATATTCATGCCGTACCGTTAAACGCGGCTCGGGCAGCCTATTTTGGGATGGCGCTCGAGCTGCGTTTGTTTGCCGATGGGGTCCGTTAGGAGCGCCCCCGCTCTGTTTGATTTGAGCGCGGGGCAGCGGTGCCTCCGCCCCGCGCTCAATTTGGACATCAGTAATGCTGCCTCTTGGTGTTTTGAATACTTCCCATTGCAGATTGCATAAAAAGTTGAGATGTTCTTTCCGGTCCTGATGTACCCCCGCCTGGGCCGTGCAAAAAATGGAGTATTCAGCACCGTGAGCTCTGCCGGTGCCGCTGCAGTCGGGTGGCATTGCGGAGATCGACGTCATTTTGGGGTCCGGTGCGGCGCGAGGCACGCCTTTTTGTCCTGACGGGGTTTGCCCGTCGACCCAAATCGCCGGTCAAAGGCGTTCTTGGGACCAATATGGTGTGTCCGGCGCGTATGCAGCCGTCCTGGCCTGCTGAATACTCGAAAAAATGCACGGTGCTCCCCAGGGGACCCGAGCGTGCAGTGAAAACCATGCCTACGTTCCTATCCGCATCGCCATTTTGCTGCACTGACTTTTCTGAATACCGGGCCCGAGATTGGTCAACCCTAGGCTCCCGGAGCTGCGTTGGGGTCGGTTTCGTTGGCGGCCGCCTGCTTATGGGTGGCAAAGACCGAGCCTTCGTGGTCGAAGAGCTTACGATATTGCATGCGGTCCAGGCAATCGCGCGCATTGGCGGTCTTGGCGGGAACGTTCTTGGCCTCGGCTGTATACCAAACGCCGTGCGCATCCTGCGCCCCCACCACGTTTATCGCCGGCATGTGCGCTCGGTTTTGCAAGCGTGCGCGTTGGTAGGCGGTGAGCGGGGCACCGATGGCATTGAGTGCGAGTGCACCGACGTTATTGATGCTTGTGTTGAGTTCCCCACTCGTTTGTGCGTTGCCGGCGACATCGTAGTTCGCCCAGACCACATAGCGTGTCTGCCAGATGCGCTCGGTATGGGTGGCATCGTCCTCATCGGTAAAGTAGAGGTCGTTGTAGCGGTCGGTGAAGAACGGCTGGTGGTCGCCGTACATCACCACGACGACGGGGCGGTCGAGATCACGCAGCTTTTCCAGGAAGGCGGCGAAGGCGGCATCGGACGCTTCCATGAGCGAGCAGTATTCATTGGTCCAGGTGATAACTTTGTCGGACACACCTTCGACGGCAAGGTGCAGTTGCTGGTCGGTGGGCACCAAGCCCGTGTCATAGGCGGAGTGGTTTTGCATCGTCACGTCGTGGATGAAGATCGGCTGGTCGCTCTGCTTTAGTACCTCGAGGCACTTGTCGTAGGTGGCGGCGTCGGTGACCTTGCGGCAGAGCTCGGGTGCGCCGGCGAAGTCCTCGATCGAGAGGAACTCGTCGAATCCCATGTCCGCGAAGACGTTCTCGCGATTCCAGTTGGTGGCGTGGTTGGGGTGCATGGCCACGGTGCGATAGCCGAGTCTCTTGAACTGACGGGCGAGGTTCTCGCTCGGGGCCAGGTTGTAGGTCATGAACGGGTAGACGCCAGCGCCCAGGAATGCCATGGAGTGTCCGGTTAAGAACTCGAACTCGCTGTTACAGGTGCCGGCACCGAAGGCGCTCATGTAGCTCACTCCCTGCAGAAGCGCGTTGTCGATGGCTTTGAAGCGCTCGGGCCCCTTATAGCCACAGCCCAGTTCGTTAAAGATTGAAAGGTCGGCGAAGGACTCGTTCATGATGCAGATGACTGAGGGCTTGAGCTGGTCAAACTGTTCGACGGCAGCGGCACGGGAGGGGTCGGCGATGCCGTTCGTGCCCGCGTTCCAGCGCGCGGCAAGGCGCTTGATGATCGCCGAGGCCTCACCGCTCTTGTAGTGCTTGGGTTTAGGCGGCACCATTTTTTGCGCGCTCGAAATGAAGGTGGGGAGAAACCCCTGACTGTAATAGCTTTCGAGGGGCTTCCAGGTATGAAGCTTGATGCCCAAGGTATCGTAATAGCTGATGAAGGCCTGCGCCCCCAGCACGGCTCCGGCAACAAGTGCGGTACGACGGTCGACGGAGAGGGGGAGCTTGGATTTGATTGCGACTGGATGCTCCCTCGGCGCTGTCGATGTCCCCTCGGTTGCCGGAGACGCCTTTGGGTCCATCGATTTCAAGGACGCAGACATCGCATGGTCGATGGGCTCGGGGGACGTTTCCGATGCGCGGCGCGGCGGTCGCCCACATGCATCACGCGGAATGAGGACGATAAGCGCGATTCCCAAGGCCGCGGCGGCAAGCCCCATGAAGCAGAAAGTGCTGAGCTCATAGGTGTAGCTGCCGGCGACCGTCGCAGCGGTCGAGAGGGCGAACAGGTCTCCGGGTTGGATGGGCATCGATTTGAACGTGATTACGAAGTACTCGGCGATACCGATGCTGGCGAGCGCAGCGATGCCCACGATTGCGGGGGTCTTACGGCGGTGCGGCAGATAGAACAACAGGCACAAGAAGCAGAAGATGAGCAAAAGCTCCAAAAGTGCCGGTCCGGGCTGCATCTTCCACAGCTCATGGTTGGAGGGCAGCTCGAGGGCGAGCATCGAGCATATCGATGCGCCGCCGATCGTTGCCAGCGTACGGGGGTAGGGATGGTCGGTCATCCAGCTTTTCAGATCCTTCATGCTCATCTTCATCGTCTCTGTTCCTTACTCCTAGTTCAGCGTCTTCACGAGCTTCTCCAGGTTGTCGTTCATGATGGGTGGGTAATCCTCGCCGGCTTTAAGCTGTTTGTCAGTGAGCCCCTCGACGGGGTCGAGCTGGACGCATTGTCGTCAGAAGCGGCGAGAGCAAAGACCGCACTTAAAAGGGGCATATATGCCGCCGCCATGGGGCCACGGTGACGAATAGGACGCCGCTTGGGATGGCGACGGTAGATTCGGTTGTCCATAGATTGCTCCTGAATTGAAAACGGCTGCGTCGGGGTGCCGACGGCCGAAGGCGATGCCGCTGTGGCACGCGGTAGCTATTTGATTCAATTGGGAGTCGTTAATCGTCCAGACGGACCCTGAGGGATAATAGGGTGACCGGGGCATATGAAGATCGCTCGGTGCCGATGACGGCTAGGGCGGAGATCAGCAAGAGGGTGATGAACGATGTCGCGCCCACGGGGACGGTGTCACCGCCACGGGCGATCGACAGATTGCCGGCGAGCTCGGCGCAGATGGTGCAGCCCGCGCCGGTGCAGTCATGATGCAACTCATGGGCGGTTGCGATGGGGGAGAGGATGGTTACCGCGAGAAGGGCGAAGACGAGAGCCAGGGCGAGCAGGCGAGTGCGAACGGGCGGTATGGAGTCGCGTGCATCGCGATTCGGTGCTATATCTCGCCATGCCGAGGTGCTCAGCTCATCAGTCATCTGCCCTCCCTTCCTCTCATCTGGGCATATTTCATCTGGAGGATTGTAGTCTTGAGAAGCTGATTCACAAAGTTGCCGCGCTAAAACTTCATGCTTTCCGGTCCGCCTTGGGGCTGCGCATAAGTTATCCTCCGACATTCAGAAAATCTAAGTGCCAAAAATAAGATTTTTTGACTCTGTGTTGTATAACCCGCCATTCGTGGGTACCATTCAACGCGTACGCAAACAAAAAGGGTTAACCCGCGCGGCATGACCGCGCGGCCCACAAAGGAGGAAACAAGCATGTCGTCTTTGAAGCCGCTTGCAGATCGCGTCCTGGTCAAGCCCGACGAGGCCGAGCAGAAGACCGCTTCTGGTCTGTACATCGCCAGCAACGCTCAGGAGAAGCCGCAGCGCGGCACCATCGTTGCCGTGGGTGCCGGTAAGGTCAACGACAAGGGCGAGCGCATCCCCATGGACGTTCAGGTCGGCGACGTTGTCATTTACGGTAAGTTTGGTGGCAACGAGGTCAAGGTCGACGGCGAGAAATATCTGCTGATGCGCGCCGACGACATCTACGCCGTCGTCGAGGCCTAGTCTCGTCAGAATCTCTGATTCGTCTTTGAGCGCGCTCGCCGCATAGGACTCGGAAGCGGCGACGCGAGTCACATTTCTTTTGGAGGATTACTCACCATGGCAAAGAACATTACGTTCAACACCGATGCCCGCGCTAAGCTCGCCAAGGGCGTCAACACTCTGGCCGACGCCGTTACCGTCACCATGGGCCCCAAGGGCCGCTATGTCGCTCTGCAGCGCACGTTCGGTGCTCCGACCATCACCAACGACGGCGTTTCCGTCGCTAAGGAGATCGAGCTCGAGGACAACATCGAGAACATGGGCGCTCAGCTGGTGAAGGAGGTCGCCACCAAGACCAACGACACCGTGGGTGACGGCACCACCACCGCAACCCTGCTCGCTCAGGCTATCGTCAACGACGGTCTGCGCAACGTCGCCGCCGGCGCCAACCCGCTGGCCATCCGTCGCGGCATCGACAAGGCCGTAAACGCCGCCGTCGCCGAGATGAAGAAGCAGGCCAAGCCGGTCGAGACCAAGGAGCAGATCGCTTCCGTCGGTACCATCTCTGCTGGTGACCCCGAGGTTGGCGAGAAGATCGCCGAGGCCATGGAGGTCGTGGGCAAGGACGGCGTCATCACCGTCGAGGATTCCCAGACGTTCGACATTACCATCGACACCGTCGAGGGCATGCAGTTCGACAAGGGCTATGTCTCCGCTTACTTCGTCACGGACAACGACCGCATGGAGGCCGTGATGAAGGATCCGTACATCCTCATCACCGACCAGAAGATCTCCAGCGTCCAGGACATCATGCCTGTTCTCGAGGCTGTCCAGCGCGCCGGCCGTGGCCTGCTCATCATCGCTGAGGACATCGACGGCGAGGCTCTGCCGACCCTGGTCCTCAACAAGATCCGTGGCGCTCTCAACGTCTGCGCCGTCAAGGCCCCGGGCTACGGCGATCGCCGCAAGCGCATCCTCGAGGACATCGCCGTCCTCACCGGTGGTCAGGCCGCTCTGGACGAGCTGGGCGTGAAGGTCGCTGACATCACCGCCGATATGCTCGGTACCGCTAAGTCCGTCACCATCTCCAAGGACAACACCGTCGTCGTCGGCGGCGCTGGCTCCAAGGAGGCCATCGACGCCCGCATCGCTCAGATCAAGGGCGAGATGGAGAACACCACCTCTGACTTCGACCGTGAGAAGCTCCAGGAGCGCCTGGCAAAGCTCTCCGGTGGCGTTGCCGTCATCAAGGTCGGCGCTGCTACCGAGTCCGAGCTCAAGGAGATCAAGCACCGCGTCGAGGATGCCCTGCAGGCTACCCGCGCTGCTGTCGAGGAGGGCATCGTCGCCGGCGGCGGCGTCGCCTTCATGGACGCTGCTCCTGCGCTCGACGCTGTTGAGATCGACGACCCCGAGGAGAAGATCGGCGTCGATATCGTCAAGAAGGCTCTGACCGCTCCGGTCGCTACCATCGCCAAGAACGCTGGCTTTGAGGGCGCTGTCGTGGTCGACAAGGTTGCCGAGCTGCCCGCCGGCCAGGGTCTCAACTCTGCCAACGGCGAGTGGGGCGACATGATTGAGATGGGCGTCCTCGACCCCGTCAAGGTCAGCCGCGTCACCCTGCAGAACGCTGCTTCTGTCGCCAGCCTGATCCTCATCACCGAGGCTACCGTCTCCGATGTGCCCAAGAACACTCAGCTTGAGGACGCTATCGCTGCTGCCACCGCTGGCCAGCAGGGCGGCGGTATGTACTAAGGCCGACAAGGTCTAGAACTCCCACCGGGAATCCGGGGGCGTGACGGGGGCTTCTCTCCGGAACGTCCTCGGACATGCAAAGAGGCTCCGCATCGCGCTTCGCGCTGCGGAGCCTCTTTGCGTCCTGCGGAATGTTCCGGAGAGAAACCCCCGTCACGCCCCCGGATTACCTGCGTTTACGGCCTTGAGGTCGGCGGGCGGAGAAGGACGTGGTCGATAGGGATATGTGTCCCCTTCGCTGTTTCGCGCTTTGCGCGAAAGGCGCGTTACTTTGGGATGGGTGGGCAACTTGGTCGAACCGCTGCTCTATCCCGGGCGCATTTTGGAGCGTTTCCCCCACCATAAATTACCCTTGGCATACTTGCGCAAAAGCCTGCTGGTGCTACACTTGCAATTGCTGTTTCAGGGCGGGGTGGAATTCCCCACTGGTGGTAAATCGGGCGGTGCCAAGGGGGTACCGTGGCGCAGGTATAGTGCCTGCGGTCGAGCCGATGAGTCCGCGACCCGTGTGTGCGTTGGTTCGCATGCCGGCTGAACTGGTGAGATTCCAGTACCAACGGTTAGAGTCCGGATGAAAGAGGCAGGTGATCTTATGTCTGAACAGTCGCAGCATATCCATTTTGAGAACACGAATAGGTGGAGCACCAAACAGCTCGTAACCATGGCACTCATGTGTGCCCTGGGCGCGCTCTTTATGTATGTGCAGCTGCCCATTCTTCCCTCGGCGCCGTTTTTGACGTATGACCCGTCGCTGGTGCCGGCGATGGTGTGCGGGTTTGCGTACGGTCCTGGTGCCGGTACTGCTGTTGCCGCCATGGCGATCGTTATCCATGCACTTACCACGGGCGATTGGGTCGGCGCGCTTATGAACTGGATTGCCACGCTGGGCTATATTCTGCCTGCGGCTATCGTCTACCAGAAGATGCATACCTATAAGGGTGCCGTGATTGGCCTGGCGCTGGGCGTTATTGCCGCTACGGCGCTTTCTATGGTCGCAAACCTTACCATTGGTGTCAGGTTCTGGTATGGCTCGGTTGATGTGATCGCCCCGCTCATGATTCCTGCCGTGCTGCCGTTTAACCTTATCAAGACCGTGCTCAACTCGGTGTTGACGCTGGCGGTGTACAAGGCGGTCTCTAATCTCATTACGCCCAAGAAGGACCAGGTCAAAGGCCGCGCATGATTGAGTGTCGGGGCGTTTCCTTTAGCTACGACGGTGCTGCGCCGGCGCTCGATGGCATCGATCTGAACATCGAGGATGGCGAGTTTTTCTGCATCCTCGGCGGAAACGGGTCGGGCAAGTCGACGTTTGCCAAGCATTTGAACGCGCTGTTGCAGCCCGATGCGGGAACGGTGTGCGTCAACGGCATGGACGCGTCCGATCCCGAGCTGGTCTACGACATCCGCTCGACTGCGGGCATGGTGTTCCAGAATCCCGACGATCAGCTTGTGGCGACGCTTGTCGAGGACGATGTTGCGTTTGGTCCCGAGAACTTAGGGGTCGAATCGGCCCAGATCGCACAGCGTGTGCGCGAGGCGCTGAAGGCCGTGGGTCTGGTGGGCTTTGAGCGACACGAGACCCACGCTCTCTCGGGCGGACAAAAGCAGCGCGTAGCGCTTGCCGGCGTGCTCGCCATGGAGCCGCGCGTGCTCATTTTGGACGAGGCGTCCTCGATGCTCGATCCGCGCGGGCGCAAGGGCCTTATGGAGGCCTGTCACGCGCTGCACGAACGCGGCATGACCATCGTGATGATTACGCACTTTATGGAAGAGGCCGCTGAGGCCGATCGCGTTGCTGTCTTCCAAGCAGGTCGCGTTGCCATGCTCGGTACGCCCGAGGAGATCTTGACGCGGGCGGATGGGCTCGCGCGGCTGAACCTGGATATGCCGGCATCGTGCTGTCTTGGCAGGGCGCTTCGCGCGAAGGGCGTGCCCATTTGCGCACAGGTGCGCGAGGCGGATATGGTCGCCGATATAGCGCAGGCTTATGCCGAGCGGAGTAGGACAGGCATCGCCGGGCGGCCTTTCGCATCCGATCCTCGTATTTCCGACGACGTTTCCTCTGCAATCGATAGCGCAGACGCGCTGGAGCCCGTCATCGAGATTTCGCACCTTTCGTATAGCTATGCACTGAGCGCCCGCGAGCGTCGCCGTTGGCACAAGCGCTCAGCCGCCGAGGGCGCATCGAACAAACGGGCCCTTTGGGGCAACGACCCCAGCAGCCCCTGGGCATTGCGCGATGTGTCGCTAACGGTGCGTCGTGGCGAGTTCCTGGGCCTTGCGGGCCATACCGGTTCGGGTAAGTCGACGCTGGTTCAGCATCTCAACGGCCTGATTCGTCCCCAGGAGGGTTCCGTTTGCGCGTTGGGGCTCGACCTGGTAAACAAGAAAGATGCCGCCGCGGTTAAGGCAAAGGTCGGCGTGGTGTTTCAGTATCCAGAGCGTCAGCTGTTTGCCGAGACCGTGGCACAGGACGTGGCATTTGGTCCGCATAACCTTGGCTTGGCGCAGGCCGAGGTTGCCCACCGCGTTGCGTCATCGCTCGCGCGCGTGGGCCTCGACCTGGCCACGGTGGGCGACAAGAGCCCCTTTGAGCTCTCGGGCGGGCAGCAGCGGCGCGTGGCGTTTGCTGGCGTGCTTGCCATGGAGCCCGAGGTCTTGGTACTCGATGAGCCCATGGCTGGGCTCGATCCGGTGGCGCGCAGTGATTTCCTGGAGCTCATCGATCGGCTTCACCGCGATGGCCTGACCGTTGTCATGGTTTCGCACAGTATGGATGACCTGGCCAATTGCTGCGACCGTATCGTCGTGATGAACGAAGGTGCGGTGTTTGCCGAGGGAGCCCCCGCGCAGGTGTTTGCGCATGCCGATGAGCTCAAGTCGATCGGCTTGGGTGTTCCCACTGCTCAGCGCATGGCGCTGGCGCTTGCGAGGGCAGGCATGCCGCTGCGCTTTGACGGCCTCTATACGGTTGAGTCGCTGGCAGACGAGTTGGTGGACCTGCTAATCGGTCGCTCGGACGGTCCTTCTAACGTCGCGGACATTGCTACACCCAAGACGGTCGCGCGAGAGGAGGGCTGCTAATGGAGGCGTTTTCGTTTGGCAGCTACTATCTCGGCGATAGTGCAATCCACCGCCTGGACCCGCGAACTAAGCTGCTCCTGGGCTTTGCGTTTCTGATCACGACGCTCACGGTCAGCAGCTTCCGCGGACTGGTCCCGGTCGCAATCTTCGTTGTCCTGATCTACACCGTGTCTCGGGTGCCGGCTCGTCGCGTCCTGTCATCGATGGCGCCGCTGCTGGCGATCGTCGCGGTGGTCGCGGTGCTCAACCTGTTTTCCGACCAGAGCGGGCGCATCCTGTGGCAGCTCGGCTTTTTGCAGATAAGCGAGGGCTCGCTGCATTCCGCTGCCTTTATGGCGTGCCGCCTGACCTTGATGATGGCCGGTATGAGCGCTATCACGCTCACCACACCGACGCTCGACCTCACCGCGGGCTTCGAGCGCCTGCTCGCGCCGTTTGCGCGTGTGGGACTTCCTGCGCACGAGCTCGGCATGATCATGGGCATCGCGCTGCGCTTTATGCCGCAGTTTGCCACCGAGATGAAGCAGACGGCCGATGCGCAGACAAGCCGCGGTGCGCGCGTGACGGGAGGCCCGCTCGGCGGCGTTCGTATGCTTGGCAGTGTGGCGATTCCGCTGTTCACGGGTGTGTTCCGTCATGCCGAGACGTTGTCTGCCGCCATGGATGCCCGTTGCTATCATGGCGAGCAGGGACGCACACGCCTGCATACGCTTGCGTTTGGCCGCGGGGATGCGCTGGCAGCGGTGGTGACGACGCTGCTGCTCATCTGCGTCATCGTCATCAATCTTCAACTTGTTTAGGCGCGATTCGAGCGCAGGAAAGGGGTCCCTATGACCGACAACGACCGTACGGCGCAGCTCGAGCGCGCCTGTTCGTATCTTAGGCGTATTCCGGCGTGGTATCTCTCCACGATCGACGTGACGGACGGACATCAGCCGCGCGTGAGGCCGTTCTCATTTGCCATGGTCGATGATGGCAAGCTGTGGTTTTGCACCTCGCGCGATAAGGACGTGTGGGCCGAGCTCAGCGCGAACCCCAAGTTTGAGGTTTCGGGTTGGAAACCGGGGGAGTGTTGGATTGTGCTGACCGGCGAGGCCGCGCTCGAGGACGACGCGGTCGTGAGCGACCGGGTGCGCCAGGCGGGCTTTAAGCACATGGTGGGCATCGGCGAGCAACACGATAGTGCCAACGACGGTCGCCTTGCTTTCTTTTCGGTCCGCAACATTGCCGCGCGCTTCTGTGATATCGACGGCAGCGAGGAGCGCCTGGAGCTCTAGCGCGTCTCAAATTAACTACCCGTTCCGAATTAGCTAGCGCCAGGAGGACACATGGACGGATTGAATACGGTGTTGGAGTATCTGACGTCGGTGCCGGCATGGTATTTGGCGACGAGCGTTGACGGACAGCCTCATGTGCGTCCGTTTTCGTTTGCGCAGATCCAGAATGGCAAGCTGTGGTTTGTAACAGCGCGCACCAAAGATGTGTGGCAAGAGCTGCTGCAAAACCAGCGCTTTGAGGCCACGAGTTGGTGGCCGGGCCATGGCTGGCTCATCTTGCGCGGGCGTGCCGGCTTGGATGACCGGGCTTTAGGCGAAATGCGCGAAGCCGGGTGGAAGCATCTAGAGCACCTGGGCGAGCACTATGAGGGGCCTAACGACCCCACGCTCGTCTTCTTTAGCGTCGAGGATCCCGAGGCTTTTATCTGCAATCACGACGAATGGGTGCCGGTCGAGCTCTAGCCAGCTGGCTCATCCTAACAACTTGGTTTTCGCATGGGCGGGCCCCGTATTGCCCGGCGCCGTTAGGAGCGCCGGTCAATACGGGGCCCGCTCCATTTGTCAATTCCTTCAAGCGAATGTGTCGGGAATGTTTCAATGCATGAATATGCAAGCCATTTACGTATTCATGCATCTTTTGGTGCTAAAGTTTCAACCCACTTCATAACGACTGCTGCGAAATGCGCATCGGTGCATAAATCGCAGACAAGGAGTCTGATATGTCTTTGAAGGTTGGAATCGTCGGCGCGGCTGGATATGCCGGAGCCGAGCTCATTCGCCTCGTCCTCGGTCATCCCGAGTTTGAACTTGCTGCCATTACGTCCAACGCCGATGCCGGCCAGCCGTTGTCTGCGGTGTACCCGAGCTTCACCGGCGTAAGCGATCTTGTCTTTACGACGCATGATGCCCCTGAGCTCAAGAACTGCGACGCGGTCTTTTTGGCCGTGCCGCACACGGCTGCCATGGCACAGGTGCCCGCGCTGCTTGCATCGGGCGTCTCCTGCTTTGATCTTTCGGCCGACTACCGTCTGAACGACGCGTCCGTTTTTGAGGCTTGGTATGCCGCCGAGCATACGAGCCCCGAGCTGCTCAAGACCCGTGCCTTCGGTCTGCCCGAGCTGTTCTGCCAGGACTTGGAGACCGCCGCATCCGACCATGCCGACGGCAAGCCCGTGCTGGTCGCCTGCGCCGGTTGCTATCCCACCGCAACGAGCCTTGCCGCCGCGCCCGCCGTGCGCGCGGGCTGGGTGGCCGAGAACGGCCCCGTGATTGTCGATGCCATTAGCGGCGTGACGGGCGCCGGTAAGTCCTGCAACGCCCGCACCCATTTTTGCAGCGCCGACGAGAACTTGGAGGCCTACGGCGTGGGCAAGCATCGCCACACGCCCGAGATTGAGCAAATCCTTGGCCTGACCGATCGCGTCGTCTTTACCCCGCACCTGGCACCGCTCAAGCGCGGTCTGCTCTCCACGGTGACGCTGCCGCTCGCGCCGCAGGCTCTCGACACGCTGGCTCTTGAGGATGTCGTCGACCATTACAAGCAGTTCTACGCCGGTCGCACCTTTGTGCGCGTGCTCGATGCCGGCCAGCAGCCCAAGACGGCTTCGGTCGTCGGCACCAACGCTGCCCAGATTGGCCTCGCGCTCAACAAGCGCGCGGGCGTGCTGGTGGCGACGGGCGCCATCGACAATCTGTGCAAGGGCGCTGCGGGCCAAGCGGTCCAGTGCGCCAATATCGTCTTTGGCTTTGACGAGCGACGAGGCTTGCCCACAGTGGCGTGCCCGGTGTAGCACATTCGATTGTTAACGATTTGGTAGTCGGGCATCGAGTGGGGCGCCACTCTTAAGCTGGTTTCATGATCACGACTGGCATGGCGCACCAACCGATGTCCGTTTTTTGTTTGACATAAGGAGTCATAAAGACGATGAATACCGAGCTGTTTGATATCAAGATTCGCGCCGTCGAGGGTGGCGTTACGGCTGCGGCTGGTTTTAAGGCTGCAGGCATCCACGCTGGGTTCCGCAAGAACCCCGAGCGTCTGGATTACGCGCTCGTCGTGCCCGATAAACCCTGTCCCGGTGCTGGCGTGTTTACCACCAATCGCTTTTGCGCGGCGCCCGTGCAGGTGAGCCGTGCCAACCTGGGCGGTACCGACAAGGGGTACGGTATCATCGCCGGCATTTCGGTCAACTCTGGCAATGCCAACGCCGCCACGGGTGAGACCGGCCTTGCATGCGCGCGCGAGACGTGCAGCATCGCATCGCAGGTCATCGGCTGCGAGCCTCAGCAGATTCTGGTTGCCTCCACGGGTGTAATTGGCCAGATTCTGCCGATCGACACGTTTGAGACCGCCATTCCTGCTGCCTACGAGGCGCTCTCCGCCCACGGTGGCGCCGATGCCGCTCGCGCCATCATGACGACCGACACGCACTCCAAGGAGTACGCCGTGTCCTACGTCAGTGAGGCTGCGGGTCATGCGGGCAATGTCTATACGGTAGGCGGAATGTGCAAGGGCTCGGGCATGATCATGCCCAACATGGCCACCATGATCGCAGTTATCACTACCGATGCCCCCGTCGAGCCTGCGGCACTTCATGCCCTGCTGCTCTCGACCGTCAAGCAGACCTTTAACAAGGTAACGGTCGATTCCGACACCTCGACCAACGACACCTGCACCATGCTTGCCTCCGGTGCCGCTGCCGCAGATGCCGAGCCTATCGTCGAGGGCTCCGATGCCTTTGACGAGTTGACATTTGCCGTGCACGAGGTGTGCGAGAGCCTGGCGCGCAATATCGCCGCCGATGGTGAGGGCGCATCCAAGCTTGTTACGGTCAACGTTACCGGCGCCGTGAACGACGAGGAGGCCGATATCGCCGCCCGCGCCGTTGCCAACTCGCCGCTCGTTAAGACCTGCATCGCCGGCCATGACTGCAATTGGGGCCGCGTTGCCATGGCGCTCGGTAAGTGCGGCGTGAAATTTAATCAGGAAGACGTTTCCATCGACATGATGGGCATGCCTGTCTGTCGCGACGGTCTGACTGTTCCCTTCGATGAGGACGAGGCCCTGCGGCGTTTTGAGGTGCCCGAGATTGTGATCTCGGCCGACCTCGGCGCAGGCGATGCGGCAACGACCGTCTGGACCTGCGACCTCACGCACGAGTACATCTCGATCAACGGCGACTACCGTTCCTAAACTCCAGGCGCGCTGTGCATCTCGTCGCGATTGCGGACGGCGGAGCACGGCGCGATAACGATACGAAAGACGAGGCAGACTATGAAATTCGCACGCGATTGTCGCTCGAGTGAATCCAACGAGGCAACCGCGCAGCTGCTGTTTGAGGCGCTGCCGTGGATTAAAAACCTGACCGGCAAGACGGTCGTTATCAAGTATGGCGGAGCCGCCATGGTCGACGAGCAGCTGCGCCGCGACGTGATGAGTGACATCGTCCTGCTTAAGATCATCGGCATGCGCCCCGTTATCGTGCATGGCGGCGGCAAGGCCATCAATGAGGCGTTGAGCCACTATGACATCCCTGTCGAGTTTAAGAACGGCCAGCGTGTGACCACGCCGGCGACCATGGATATCGTGCGCGAGGTGCTGGGCGGCAAGGTCAACCAGGAGCTGGTCGCTGCCATCAACCGGCACGGCAACCTGGCCGTGGGCGTGTCGGGCAGCGATGCCGGCACGCTCATCGCCGAGCCGCTCGACCCCGAGCTCGGTCGCGTGGGCAAGGTCGCGCACGTCAACACCGACTATATCGAGCGCTTGCTCGATAGCGAGTACATTCCCGTCATCGCTACCGTTGCGGCGGGGGAGGACGGCGGCTTCTTTAACATCAACGCCGACACCGCCGCCGGTGCTGTTGCGGCGGCGCTCCATGCGCATAAGGTGATCTTCCTTACCGACGTCGATGGCCTGTATAAGGACTTTAGCGACAAGGATTCGCTTATCTCCAACCTGACGCTCGACGAGGTCAATGAGATGCTCTACGGCGGCGAGGTCGATAAGGGCATGATTCCCAAGCTGCGCGCGGCCGTCGATGCGCTTGCCGGCGGTGTATTTCGTGCCCACATCATCAACGGCACCACGCCGCATTCGCTGCTGCTGGAGCTGCTGACCGATGCCGGCGTCGGTACCGTGATCCATTCCACCGAGACGGCTTACGAGTTCGATACGCATCCGCATCCGCTTTCGACGTTTGCTGCGCGTCTGACCGAGAACCTCGACGAGGTCGAGAAGCTTCAGACGGTCTAACTGACTCGCAGCCGCCCCATTCCTGCACCCATAGGCCTGCGCCGTCTGGCGCCCAACGAAAGGCATCCCATGTCACTTGCAGCTCAGCAATCGCTTGAATCCCATTACGTTATGCATACCTTTGGCCGCTCTCCGGTCGAGTTTGTCGAGGGTCACGGCATGAAGCTCACCGGCGACGATGGTCGTGAGTACCTCGACTTTCTTGCCGGCATCGGCGTGTGCAGCCTAGGTCATGGCGACCCGGCTGTGCTCTCGGCGCTCGAGGCACAGACCAAAAAGCTCATGCATGTCTCCAATTACTTCTACATCGAGCAGCGTGGACAGGTCGCGGCGCTGCTGTCCAAGCTTGCCAACGACGACTTAGATGGTGCACGCGTGCTTGCCGATGCCATTGCCGCCGGCGATGAGACCACGGCAGCTGCTCTTGGTGCCCCGGCTGCGGATGAGCAGGTTTGGGAGACCTTCTTTGCCAACTCCGGCGCCGAGGCCAACGAGGGCTCGATGAAGCTCGCGCGCCTGTACGCCAAGCGTGCCGGTAGCGGCGGCAACACTATCGTGTGCATGCGCGGCGGCTTCCACGGCCGTACGCTCGAGACCATTGCCGCCACCATGCAGGATTGGCTGCAGGATAGTTTCCGCCCGCTGCCGGGTGGCTTTGTGGCCTGCACGCCCAACGATATCGATGAACTGCGTGCGATCTTTAAGCAGCTGGGAAGCGAGGTCTGCGCTGTCATGCTCGAGCCGATTCAGGGCGAGAGCGGTGTGCACCCCATGACCGAGGAGTTTATGGCGGCGGCGCGTGACTTGGCACACGAGGCAGGCGCCGTTCTTATCGCCGACGAAGTCCAGTGCGGTATCTTCCGCACGGGTAAGCCGTTTGCGTTCCAGACCTATGGCGTGGAGCCCGACATTATGAGTCTTGCCAAGGGCATTGCCGACGGCGTGCCCATGGGTGCCGTCGTGGCAAAGAAGGAGATTGCCGACGTGTTTAAGCCGGGCGACCACGGCTCGACCTTTGGCGGTAGCTGCTTGGCCATCGCGGCGTGCGCCGCGACGCTCTCCGCGCTCGTGCGCGGCGACTACGCTGAGCATGCCGCCAAGGTGGGCGCCTATATGGGGCAGGCACTGGCCAAGCTTCCGCACGTGGTTGAGGTTCGTGGCCGCGGCCTGATGCTCGGCTGTGATTTGGATGGTGCCGCGGGCGACGCGCATGATATTGTTGGCCGCGCGCTGGCCGCCGGTGCCGTGATTAACGCTACAGGTGCTCATACGCTGCGTTTCTTGCCGCCGCTCGTCTGCGAGGAATCCGACGTGGACAGTCTGATCGAGATCCTGTCGGACGTTTTGGCCTAACACAGCGAAATAACTTAACTTTGACTGGGTTCCGGACTGCGGACGTTCCATATGCGGCACGATTCGGCGGTCTGGAGCCCGTTTTGCCTTAGATTTGCTAAGGCAGGGAGACCTGCTGGTCAAATAACATTAAATATGAGTACTGTTACCGATTTGGTCGCAGCAATTTTGGACCAATAAGACCAGATGGCAAGTCGAAATGGCGATGAATGCACGATTTTGATCCAATTGTTAGTCCTTATAATGGACATATGTTGCGTAACTTAAGCAAATGCTATCTTTTGATATGCTGTAAGCAAGGTGGCAGTACTCATTTTTGCCATTTTCTGGCCACGGCCTTTGTGACAGTCGTGCTGGTGGGTTCGAATCCCTCAGTAATGGGCCCTAAAAAGAAAGGCCTCCATAGCTGGAGGCCTATCAAATCAGTGGTGGGCGATGAGGGATGTCGCGTGCGGCTGACGCCGCCCGCTCTCGCTTCGGGCCTACGGCCCTCGCGTGCTGCGCTGGAAAACGCTTCGCGTTTCCTCAGCTCCGCACCCTTGCGGGTTCGAATCCCATGCGCTGGGCCCAAAAATGAAAGGCCCCCATAGCTGGGAGCCTATCAAATCAGTGGTGGGCGATGAGGGATGTCGCGTGCGGCTGACGCCGCCC
>CAUCKA010000002.1 GCA_958443265.1 uncultured Collinsella sp.
ACGGCAAAACACCCCACAATGCAAACCTTCGCCACCTGCACTAATGATACCGCCAGCTAACACTATTACCAAAAGAAGCCGCGCGCTCCTCACCACCACAAAGGGGACAGGCACCTTTGTGGTGGTTTTCGACGCTAACGGTCGACCATCTCGCGCAATGAGATTAAACTTGAATTGTTCTCTGAACATATCCATTTCTGCCTATCCTCAACAGATCTTTGTCTCGAGGAGCGCATATGAAGCCGCCTCATTCCACCGGTCGCAACGTCATCGCCATTCTCGCCATACCCATCGTGATGCTCTTCCTTATCGTCATCACGCCCTTTTCCCTTGGTATCACCTCGCCCTTCGATTTATGCGGAATGGTCGACGCCGGCTCGCGTGCCACCTCGCTCTCCTTTATCTGTCGCGGCGTGTTTTACGAAGATGGAATTCCCACCGGAAGTTGGCAGTCAAAGTTGCCACTGCTCGGTCAGATCGACGGATGCTCCCCCTATTTCTGCCTTGGACCTCAGACGCTAAACTATCTAATCGACGACCAGCCACTCGACTTCATCACCCTCGCCTACGACTACGCACCAAACACCGATGAGCGCCACATGAACCAAGTCCTCGACAAGATGCTTGGACAGTGCGGGCTCACCGAGGAGGCCGGTCGAACCATCTATAGCAACCAGAAATTAAAGCGAACAGAACTCCGCCGTGTCGGAAAAATCAAAGGGCGAAACGGGGCCGCCTACTGGGATGCCTGGGCAACACGCGACAAGGGCGAATTCGGACACAGCACCTATATGGTCACTGTCTACACCAAAGACGGAATTAAGGACAATGTTGACGATTTCGCGTCATCCAAACTCGGCATCCCCAAAACAACCAAACCCGCCAGCCCAGATGAAATTCTGTAGAGCCGCCCATTAACATGCCGCTCAACGATCACAACAGCATCGAGCTCGTCCCCACCACCACAAAGGTGCCTGCCCCCTTTGTGGTGGTTTTCAACAAAAAGAAGCCGCCCCGATAACAGAGGCGGCATCAAGCAAGTCTATTTTTGGCGTCCCTCAAGACCCAACGAGAACATCGCGGTAGCCCCGGCCACACCTTTCCCTCGGGCGACCCTCGCGAAGCGCGTGAGCACGAGGGAAAGGTGTGGCAGGGGCGTACAGCAGAGTTACTCGGCAGCGGCCTTGAACTTGTTGTAGTTGATCAGACAGCCGGCCTTGACGATGGCACGTTCTTCGGCCGTCATATCGGCAATGTAGAGCACAATCTGCTCGACCGCACCATCGGCGCGCACCACGTAGGCAGCGATGTCCTTTAGGTCGCCATCGAGCGCGGCACGGATACCCGGCACAAAGACGTAATCGCCCACCTCAAAGTTGGGCTCGGCCTCCATCTGGAAGGGCACCATGCCCCAGTTCATCACGTTGGAGCGATAGCGCTTGGTGGCGTACTCGTGGACGATGTTGGCCAGGCCGCCAATTACGCGCTGGCAGCTCGCGGCCTGCTCGCGGGCGCTGCCGTCGCCAGGCTTCTTGGCGTAAATCATGGAACCGAACTCGGTCGCCTTGGCATCGGCCGCGACACCCGCGCCGGCCAGCGCCTCAAACACACCGGCAAGCTCGGCATCGAACGCCGCCAGGTCGCCCGCGGACTCGCCGGCAACGCGACGCTTCTCCACAGCGTCGACCTCCTTGGAGCGACCCACGTAGGCCGGGTCGCGGCGGCTCAGCGTAAACTCAGCCAGGCCCAGCGGGTTGGAGCGGAAGGAGCTCGTCTCGCCCGAGGGAATGAGCTCGTCGGTCGTGGTGACCGGGTCCATGATCTTGGAGCAAACCTTGAGCAGGATGTCGTCGCCGAGCGGCTCCATCGCGGGCCACGGCTTGATGTTGGGGCCTTCGACCAGCTCGTCGGCAGGCTCCGCCTTGCCAAAGCCCCAGTACACGCGCTTCTTGTACGGCGCGTCGTCAAAGGTGTACTCGCAGGCCTCGTCCCAAGTGTCCTCGGGCAGGTCGGTCGCCGGCGTCAGGACGCCGCCGTTGGCAGCCGTTGCCGCAATGGAGCGGGCGTCCATCAGGGCCACGGCGCTCAGCTGGCCATTACCCGGCTTGGAACCCTCGCGGTTGGGGAAGTTGCGCGTGGTGTGACGGATCGAAAGGCCGTTGTTGGCGGGCGTGTCGCCGGCGCCGAAGCACGGGCCGCAGAATGCCGTGCGCACGATTGCGCCGGCCTCCATGAGGTCGTAGATGTAGCCGCGGCGTGTAAGTTCGAGCGCCACGGGCTGGCTCGTGGGATAGACCGACAGCGAGAACTCGCCGCAGCCGGTATTGGCGCCCTTGAGCACGCGGGCAGCCTGGACCACGGAGTCATAGTTGCCGCCCGAGCAGCCGGCGATAACGCCCTGCTGCACGTGCAGCTTGCCGTCGACGATCTTGTCGAGCAGGCTAAAGTGCGTCTTGCCCTCGCCGATCTTGGCGGCCTCGAGCTCCACCTCGTGCAGGATGTCCTCGAGGTTCTCGTTGAGCTCGTCGATCTCAAAGCCGTTGGAAGGATGGAACGGCAGTGCGATCATGGGCTTGATGCTCGACAGGTCGACCTCGACGCAACCGTCGTAGTAGGCGACATCGGCGGGCTTGAGCTCGCGATAGTCGTCGCCGCGGCCGTGCATGGTCAAAAACGCGTGCGTGTCCTCGTCGGTGGCCCAGATGCTCGACAGGCAGGTGGTCTCGGTGGTCATGACGTCAACGCCGTTGCGGTAGTCGGTCGTCATGCTCGCGATGCCCGGGCCCACAAACTCCATGACATTGTTCTTGACGTAGCCCTTGGCAAAGACGGCGCGAATGATGGCGAGCGCCACGTCGTGCGGGCCGACGCCGGGGCGCGGGGCGCCCGTGAGGTAGATGGCCACGACGCCGGGATAGGCGACATCGTAGGTGTCGCGCAGCAGCTGCTTTGCCAACTCGCCGCCGCCCTCGCCCACGGCTATGGTACCCAGGGCACCATAGCGGGTGTGCGAGTCGGAACCCAGGATCATCTTGCCGCAACCGGCGAAGTTCTCGCGCATAAAGGAGTGGATGACGGCGATGTGCGGCGGAACGAAGATGCCGCCGTACTTCTTGGCTGCGGAAAGGCCAAAGACGTGGTCGTCCTCATTGATGGTGCCGCCCACGGCGCACAGCGAGTTATGGCAGTTGGTGAGCACGTAAGGCAGCGGGAACTGCTCCATGCCCGAAGCGCGCGCCGTCTGGATGATGCCGACAAAGGTGATGTCGTGGCTCGCCATGGCATCGAAGCGAATCTTGAGTGCCTCGGGGTCGCCCGACGTATTGTGTGCCTGGAGGATCGAATACGCGATGGTGCCGCGCTTGGCATCCTCGGGTGTCTGCGTAATACCGCGCTCGGCAGCCTCGGCCGCAGGCACAACCTCGCTGCCGCCGCGCAGGTAGATGCCGTCCTCGTACAGCTTGACCATACTGTCTCCCACTCTGCCCAAAAGATTTGGGCGCATAGCATACATTCGTTCAATATCGTGCCATAGAACGGTTGCGAGTGGGTTACGAATCTCTGCGTTCACTTTATCTCAGTAAAGCAGAGGACGAGTTAGGTCCTGGGGAGGCAGACTTAGACGCTCAAATGACGAGAGTGGATAATCTCCCACTTTGAGCCTGCAAACAGGCAAAAAACGGGAGATTATCCACTCTCATTCTGCAGGTACTCATTTAAGTCTGTCCCCAATGAGTGCCTACAGGTCGCCGCCCGTGCCCAGCAGTTTGCGCATGACTTGCTCGGGGTTGACCGAGCCGTCGCGCGGGGCCAGGGCGGTGATCTTCTTCTGCATCTTATACTCGTGCAGCTCGTCCTCGAGCTGGCGCACGCGGGCGCGGAGCTTTTCGTTCTCGCGCTCGCGCTCCTCGGCACGCTCCTTCATATCGAGGATGCGCACCACGCCGGCAAGGTTGATGCCCTCGTCAGTCAGCTGGTTGATGAGCTCCAGGCGCTCGATATCGGCACGCGAATACAGACGCGTGTTGCCGCCCGAGCGCTGGGGGTTCACCAAGCCCTTGGACTCGTAGACGCGCAGAGTCTGCGGGTGCATGCCGGTCAGCTCGGCCGCCACGCTGATCATGTACAGCGGTTTGTTCCTATTGTCCTCGGCCATGCTACCTGACCCCTTTCCGTCTCGTTATCGTCCATCATAAGCCCGCGGGCGTGGGCGTGCGCCGCGACCGCCCTAGTACGTCGCCTTGTAACGATTGACCTTCTCGCGATAGTCGCGCGTGTCGGCCTCGCGCAGCTTGGTCATGGCATCGCGTTCATCGTCGGACAGGTTCGTGGGAACCTGCACCTTGATCTCGACGAGCAGCGCGCCCGTGCGGCCACGGTGCTTAACATCGGGCGCGCCCATCTCCTTAAAGCGGAACTTCTTGCCCGTCTGGGTGCCCGCCGGCACCTTCAGACGAACCGTCGCGCCGCCGGGTGTGGGCACATCCACCGTGCAGCCGAGCGCCGCCTCGTAAACCGAGATCGGTACCTCCATGGTCACATCGGCACCCTTGCGCTTAAACAGCGGGTGCTCCTCCACATGCGTGGTCACGACCAGGTCGCCGCGCTCGCCACCCGCAACGCCATACTCGCCGCGACGCTTGTAGCGTAGTTTGCCGCCGTCGACCGCACCTGCGGGAACCGAGACCGTAATGGTTTGCTGCTCGCCCGTCGAGGGAATGCGATAGGTGACCTTGTGCGTCACGCCGCGAAACGCGTCCTCGGCCGTCACGTCGACAGTCAGCGACAGGTCGCCGCCCTTGCGAGCACGGCTGCGACCCGCACCGGCACCGGCATTACCCGCAGCCCCGGCAAAGCCCGAGCCCCAATCGCTGCCCCAAGCGCCGTTGCCGCTAAAGATGCTGTCGAAGATATCGCCCCAGCCGCTGGCGCCCGCGCCGGCACCGTAGCCGCCGCCATACGCGCCGCCCGCGCCCGGCATGCCGCCGAACATGAGCATCTGGTCGTACTCTTTGCGCTTCTTCTCGTCCGAAAGCGTCTCGTAAGCCTCGCTAATCTCCTTGAACTTGGCCTCGTCGCCGCCGGCATCGGGGTGGTATTTTTGCGCGAGCTTGCGAAACGCGCTCTTGATCTCTTTGTCGGAGGCGCTCTTGGATACGCCCAGGATGTCATAGAAGGTTTTGCCTGCAGCCATCGTAGCTCCTCTCCTGTTTCATCCACCGCTCAACGGGCGGCGGCTCATACTGTCATATGGCACTAGGCCAGAAAGGGCCCCGGGTGTTGCCCCGGGGCCCTTCTCAATTACTCCTCGGTGCTCTCAGCCGTATCGGCCGCAGCATCCTCGGGCGCCGCTTCGGGCTCCGGTGCGGGGCGCTTCTCGCCACCGTAGGTCACCGTCACCATCGCGGAGCGCAGGATGCGGTCCGCCATGCGGTAGCCCTTCTGGTACACGTCGTTGACGGTCTCGTCGTACTGCGATGCGTCCTCGACACGCCCCACGGCCTGGTGCTCGAGCGGATCGAACGCCTCGCCCTTGGGGTCGATGGGCTCAACGCCCTCGTGCGCAAACACATCGAGCAGCTTGGCATGCACCGCATCAACGCCATCGACGAACTGCTTAAAGTCGTCGGAAAGCTCCTGGCTACGGGCATGGTCGATTGCACGCTCGATATCGTCAACCACCGGCAACAGCGCGGTGACAAGCTTCTCGGTCGCGCGCTCGCGCTCGGCGATACGCTCGCTGGCGGTGCGGCGACGGAAGTTCTCCCAGTCGGCCTGCAGACGGGCGGTACGCTCGGTGGCGTCCTTTGCCTTGTCCTCGGCGGCCTTCTGAGCCTCTGCCGCAGCATCGAGCTCGCTGCGTACGTCGGCAAGCTCCTTTTGGGCCTGCTCGAACTTGAGCTTAAAGTCGTTGTCGGCGGCTTCCTCACCGGCGCGGATAGCGGCTTCCACCATCTCGTCCTCGGTCATCGTCGCCTCCTTGTTGGAATCCTCTACCTGGTTCTCGGCAGCCTCGGCGGCCTCGGCCTCGTTGGCCTCGGTATCGTCGACGGCCTCTACGGGAATCTTCACGTCCTTCTCCTCAGAGTCAACGGGGGCGGCGCCAGCGGCGGCCGCCTCCGTGCGAGCTTTACGGGCGGACATGATTACTTGTCCTCGTCGTCCACAACCTCGTAGTCGGCGTCGACAACGTCATCGTCGGCAGGCTGGGCACCGGCGGCGCCGTCGGTCTGCTGCTGAGCGTCGGCGTAGACAACCTGAGCCAGCTCGTAGGCTACGGACTGCAGGGATTCGCCAGCGGCCTTGATGGCCTCGACGTCAGAGCCCTCGAGCGCCTTCTTGGCGTCGGCGATAGCGGCCTCGGCCTTGGACTTCACATCGGCGGAAACCTTGTCGCCCAGCTCGTTGAGGGTCTGCTCGGTGGAGTAGCACAGGCTGTCGGTCTGGTTGCGGACCTCGACCTCTTCCTTCTGCTTCTTGTCCTCCTCGGCATGAGCCTCGGCGTCCTTGACCATGCGATCGACTTCGTCGTCGGAAAGCGCGGTGGAGCCGGAAATGGTGATCTGCTGCTCCTTGCCGGTGCCCTTGTCCTTAGCAGAGACCTTGACGATGCCGTTGGCGTCGATGTCGAAGGTGACCTCGATCTGCGGCACACCGCGGCGGGCAGCCGGGATACCGGTCAGCTGGAACTTACCGAGCGACTTGTTATCGCGGGCAAGCTCGCGCTCGCCCTGGAGCACGTTGATCTCGACGCTGGTCTGGTTGTCGGCAGCGGTGGAGTAGACCTCGGTCTTGGAGGTCGGGATCGTGGTGTTGCGGTCGATCATCTTGGTCATGATGCCGCCCATGGTCTCGACGCCCAGCGACAGCGGGGTAACGTCGAGCAGCAGGATGCCCTCGACGTCGCCGGTGAGCACGCCGCCCTGGACGGCAGCGCCGTCGGCAACGACCTCGTCGGGGTTCACGGACATGTTGGGCTGCTTGCCGGTCATGGTCTTGACCAGATCCTGGACGGCGGGCATACGGGTGGAGCCGCCGACGAGGATGACCTCGGTCAGATCGGAGAGCTTAAGCTTGGCGTCGCGCAGGGCGTTGGTGACAGGCTGCTTGCAGCGCTCGAGCAGGTCGCGGGTGATCTTCTCGAACTCGGCGCGGGTCAGCGTGTAGTTGAGGTGCAGCGGGCCAGACTGGTTCATGGTGATGAACGGCAGGTTGATGGTGGACTGCTGGGCTGCGGAGAGCTCCTTCTTGGCGTTCTCGGCGGCCTCCTTCAGACGCTGCAGGGCCATGGGGTCCTGACGCAGGTCGACACCGTTCTCCTGCTGGAACTTATCGGCCATCCAGTCGATGACGCGCTGATCCCAGTCGTCGCCGCCCAGGTGGTTGTCGCCCGAGGTGGACAGAACCTCAAACACGCCGTCAGCGAGGTCGAGGATGGAGACGTCGAAGGTGCCGCCGCCCAGGTCGAAGACCAGAATGCGCTGGTCGGTGCCCTGCTTGTCCAGGCCATAGGCCAGAGCAGCAGCGGTCGGCTCGTTGACGATACGCTTGACGTTGAGGCCGGCGATCTTGCCGGCGTCCTTGGTGGCCTGACGCTGGGCGTCGTTGAAGTAGGCCGGGACGGTGATGACGGCGTCGGTGACGGTCTCGCCCAGATACTTCTCGGCGTCGGCCTTCATCTTTGCGAGCGTCATGGCGCTCACCTGCTCGGCGGTATAATCCTTGCCCTCGATATCGACGACGGCACGGCCACCCTGGCCCTCCTTGACCTCATACGGCACGGTCTTGATCTCGGAGGTGCACTCGGAGTACTTGCGGCCCATGAAGCGCTTGATGGAGAACACGGTGTTCTTGGGGTTGGTGACCGCCTGGTTCTTAGCGGCCTTACCCACGACGCGGTCGCCGTCAGCACGGAAGCCCACGACAGACGGGGTGGTGCGGTCGCCCTCGGCGTTCACGATAATGGTCGGAGAACCGCCCTCGAGGACGGCCATAGCGGAGTTAGTAGTACCAAGGTCGATACCAAGAATCTTACTCATTAGAAATTCCCTCTCTCTTTTGCGTTCGCGCCGCCTCGACGGTCTGTCGCGCGGCGCTTCGGCTTGTCTTTCAGGATGTAGTGTATCCCCTTATGGGCCGGAATATACAAAATCTAAGTCAATTCATATAAGATTTCTTATTGCTGAGAGTTTAGGTTCGTAAAAGCGCAGGTAGAAGCGCTATTTGAGTTCTCGGAAAATCTATTGAGATCTATGTAGAGATGGCTGAGGTTTGCGTCCGGGGGTGCCTGGGGGCCGTCTTGCGGCAAGCGCATCCCGGTTTGAGCGTGGATTCCGGGTCGCAGTTTCCGTCTGAAGGCTCAACCGGAAACCGTATCCCGTTTTGAGAGCTGATACCGGGTCGCAGTTTCCGCTAGCGGGCCCAACCGGAAACTGCGACCCGGTTTTCGGCCAAATAACGGGATGCCCTTTCCGCAGGCGCGCTCAATAGGTCAATATTACAAGTCACCTATAGCTAACATTTGCGCAGCTCAACGGCCCCACCTGCGCGTTTTTTAGTAAACCTTGGCATACTCGGCGAACGGTATGAAGATGCCGGCCAGAGGGTATTGCAAACGGTCGCTCCCGTGGTATGTTTTTGCCCGAATCAAACCGGCGCGCATCGCCTGTAGCGTCGGTCAACAGAGAGGAAACTACCATGGCTCATCCCGTAATTGATGCCGACGAGTGCATCGCTTGTGGCGTTTGCGTCGACTCCTGCCCCGCTGGCGTTCTGGAGCTCCAGGACGTCGCTACCGTCGCCGACGAGGACTCCTGCGTCGCCTGTGGCGCTTGCCAGGACGCTTGCCCCGCTGGCGCGATCACCGAGATCGTCGAGGAGTAACAACTCCCCCACTTGCACACTCAAAAGTACACCGTGCACAAAAAAGGAGGCTTCCGCATCGCCGCGGAGGCCTCCTTTTTTGCATTCGTGGGCAGCTAATTGGGGACGGTGTCGGGCTAGGACAAATCATCCTCGTAGGGCATTAAATCGGCAAGGTAGCCCTTCTCCTTGAGTATGGCCTCGATCTCGTCGAGGGTCTGCTCGTCCTCCGCCGCGATGCGATGGAAGTGGTAGCCGCTCGTCACCGTTAGTAGTGGAAAGCTCTTGCCGCTCTCGATATCGTGCAGGTAGCGCTCAACATCGCGACGATTGCGGATGTCCAGGTCGGCTGTGATCTTGCCGTACACACGATGGTTGACGATCACGTTGAGCACGGCGCCACCCGCGTCGACGATACTCGTAAGCTCGTCGCCCGCCTGCTCCACGCCGTGGCGCACCTTAACAAGACGCGTGGGCACGGCGGGGCTACTCGCGGCTTCCTGCAGCACGTAGCCGCGGTTGGTCGCCACGATATCGTGCCCATCGGCACGCAACAGGGCAATATCCTGAACCACGACCTGACGGCTCACGCCAACCTCGCGGGCAAGTGCGCTGCCCGAAACGGGCTCCTTGGCTCCTTCAAGCACGCCCATGATGGCACGGCGACGCTCGCGGGCGTTCATTATTTACCGTCCAGCAGACGCAGGTGCTTAAGCGAGAGGTCGAGGATCGGCGCAGAGTGCGTCAGGGCGCCCGAGCTAATATAGTCGACACCCAGATCGGCCAGGGCGCGAATGTTGCTGGCGTCCACGTTGCCCGAGCACTCGGTCTTGGCGCGGCCATCGATAAGCTCAATCGCGGCAGCCATGTCGTCGTGGGTCATGTTGTCGAACATGATGATGTCGGCGCCGGCTTCCACGGCCTCGCGCACCATGTCCAGGTTCTCGCACTCGATCTCGACCGTCGTGGTAAACGATGCATGGGCGCGCGCCATCTCGATCGCACGCATCACGCCGCCGGCGGCGTCGATGTGGTTGTCCTTGAGCATGACGGCCGTCGACAGGTTGTAACGGTGGTTGCTGCCGCCGCCGATCTCGACCGCGGCCTTCTCGAAGACGCGCATGCCCGGCGTGGTCTTGCGCGTGTCGACGAGCACGGTCTTGGTTCCCTCGAGCGCCGCGGCCATGCTGTGCGTGTAGGTAGCGATGCCGCTCATGCGCTGCAGGTAGTTGAGCGCCACGCGCTCACCCGAAAGCAGCACGCGCGCATCGCCCCGCACCTGACCCACATGGTCGCCGGCATGCACCTCGTCGCCATCCGAAACATCGAACAACACGGAGCTCTGCGGATCCAGCAGCTCAAAGGTGCGAGCGAATACGTCCAGGCCGGCGATAATGCCATCGGCCTTGGCGATGAGCTCAACGGTAGCGGGGCGCGCCGTGGGGCACACGCTCGCCGTACTCACGTCCTCAAACGTGATGTCCTCGCGCAGAGCCTGCAAAATCAGATCATCGACGACGAGCTTCATGGTAATGGGATTCATGGTCTACTCCTCCACGGCCTGTGTGCCGGCAGCACGGGCCAAATCATCGATTGCCAGGGTGTCGGCGCTCAGGGCGCGATGACGGCCATCGAGCACGGGCTCGCCCGCCTGCTCCACGGCCAGCGACTCGCCGGTACGCATGTACCACGCGGCGCGACGACCCCAGACCAGCGCCTCGAGCAGGCTGTTTGATGCAAGGCGGTTCTTGCCGTGAACGCCGTTGCAAGCCGTCTCGCCCGCGGCGTAGAGCTCGGGCATCGAGGTGCGGCCGTCCTTGTCGACCCACACGCCGCCCATAAAGTAGTGCTGTGTGGGCGTAACGGGGATGGGCTCGTCCAAGATATCGCGGCCGTCCTCCAGGCAGCGTGCGCGAATGTTGGCAAAGTGCCCGGTCACCACATCGCGCTCGACGGGGGCAAAGCTCAGCCACTCGTGCTCGGTGCCGTCCTGCTTCATCTGCTCGCGAATAGCGGCGGCGACCACATCGCGCGGCTGAAGCTCATCGGTAAAGCGCTCGCCGGCGGCGTTGAGCAAAATCGCGCCTTCGCCGCGGCAGCTCTCGCTGATCAGGAAGGTGCGGCCCGGCTGCGGCGAGAACAGTCCCGTGGGATGGATCTGCACGTAGTCCAGGTGCTCCATCTTAATGCCATGCTCCTGAGCGATATAGCAGGCATCGCCTGTGAGCTGCGGGTAGTTGGTCGAGTGGTCGTATACGCCGCCGATGCCGCCCGTTGCCCACAGCGTATGGCGGGCATGGATCTTAAAGGGCTCGCCGGCATGCACGCCCTCGGCGGCATTTGTCAGCTCGTCGGCGGGACGAACCGAGTTGTCCTCGTCCACGGAAACGGCGACGACACCGGCACACACCGTGGCGCCGTCACGCTCGGCCGTCAGGATGTCGGTCATGGCCACGTGCTCCAGAATCTGCACGTTGTCCAGCTTGCGAACGGCCTGGAGCAGCCTGGTCGTGATCTCCTTGCCCGTAATATCGGCATGGAAGGCAATGCGCGGGCGGCTGTGCGCGCCCTCGCGGGTAAAGTCGAGGCTGCCGTCGGCCTTGCGCTCAAAGTCCACGCCCATGGCCAGTAGGTCGTTGATGACCGAGCGGCTCGAGCGGATCATGATGTCGACGCTCTCGCGGCGGTTCTCGTAGTGGCCGGCGTGCATGGTGTCCTCAAAGAAGGCATCGTAGTCCGAGCCCTCGGGCAGCACGCAGATGCCGCCCTGCGCGAGCATCGAATCGCACTCGTCGACGGCGCCCTTGGAGAGCATGATTACGCGCGTGCTCGTCGGCAGATTGAGAGCCGCATACAGGCCCGCCACGCCGCAACCGGCAATGACGACATCGCACTCCATATCGGGGTATTGTTTGGTTTCCACAGGAATCCTCTCCCTTGTAATGTGACATAAGGGATGGTCCCTCATGTCACATTGGCTTAGCGCGCCGCGTACTCGAGCATGCGGTCGAGCGTGAGCTTGGCCTGATCGGCGGCATCGTCCGACACGCCAATCCGCACCTCGCCCTCGCCCGTCTCCAGGCAGCGCACGAGCTTTTCGAGCGTGATGAGATCCATGTTGACGCAGGTGGGCTGCACCGCAGGGAAGTAGAACTTCTTGCCGGTGCCCTGGCAGCGGCGCTCAAGTTCGTAGAGCACGCCGCGGACCGTCACGATGATGAACTCGCTCGCGTCCGACTCCTCGGCATACTTGATGATGCCGGCAGTAGACCCGATGTAGTCGGCCTCAGCCAGGACGTCGGCCTTGCACTCGGGGTGCGCTAGCACGAGCGCGTCGGGGTGCGCCTCCTGCGCGTCGACGATCTGCTCGACGGTGATGATGTGATGACGCGGGCAGTAGCCATTGTTGAGGATGACGTGCTTTTGCGGCACCTGCTCGGCTACGAAGCGGCCCAGGTTTTGATCGGGGATGAACAGGACATGCTGCTGCGGCAGCTCGGACACGATCTTGACGGCGTTGGAGCTGGTGACGCACACATCACTCCAGCTCTTGATCTCGACCGTCGAGTTGACGTAGCAGACCACGGCAAGGTCGTCGCCGTACTCGGCGCGCGCCGCGTCGACCGTCTCGCGCTTGACCATGTGCGCCATGGGGCAGTCCGCACCCGGCTCGGGCAGCAGCACGGTCTTGGTGGGGTTGAGCAGCTTGGCGCTCTCGCCCATAAACTCCACGCCGCACAGCACGATAGTCTGCTGCGGCAGGCTTTTGGCAAGCTTTGCCAGGTAAAAGCTGTCGCCGACGTAATCGGCAACGGCCTGGACCTCGGGCGCCACATAGTAGTGCGCCAGGATCACCGCGTCACGTTGGGTTTTTAGTTGCTGAATGGCCTCGACGAGCTCTGCGGGCACCAATGCCGCGCGCTCCGTTGCCGTCGTTGCCGATGCCAGGCCGGCCGCAATGTCGCGTGCAAGCTCCGATGCATCCATGTTCGCGCCCTGTGCCATCAAGGCCCCTCTCTTTTGGCGAATCTTGGGGCTTTAGTATGACACCTGGCTTTACAGCTGACAAGACAGCTGTAAAGCCAGGTGTAAAGTTGAAATAAAGATTCAATCATGGGGCGGGTCCATTTTCGAACTGGCAAGCTGAGGATAGTTGAAAATGGACCCGCCCCAAGATTCGAGCGGCCCGCATTGTCCTGGACCAAGGGGCGGTGGTCAAAAAAGGCCAAATATGAGTACTGTCACCAAATTGGTAGCATCGATTTTCCGGTCCAGAGCAGCAAAATCGCCTTGTTTGGAGCCCGATTGCAACTCTGAAGGACGAAAATCGATGCACTTTTGGCCGCTGGCACCGATTTTGGAGGCCATTTGGCTGCCACTAAACTGGTAACAGTACTCATATTTGGCCTTTTTTGACCACCGGGCTTCCGGCAGACCCCAAAAGCGGGCCCGAATCGCTCGATCCGGGCCCGCTGGGGGTAGCGAGCACAATCGAGGTGTAAGAAGCAAGAGAGGGCCATCGCCTAGAATCGTCAGCGCCTAGATATTCAACGAGAGGAAAGACAATGGTCCGCAGCGACATGCTACCCCAGCCGGACCGGGGGCTCGGCCTCGACCGGCCCCAGACCGAGGCATTTCACCGACGAGTTCAAGAGGAAGATAGTCGATCTCCACAACGCCGGAAAGCCCAGGCGCGAGGCCATGGACGAGTGCGACCTCGACAAGAGCACCGTGGAGAGGCGGGTCAAGTCGATAAACGAGACCGGCTCGCCGCGCGCCGCCGACAACCGCACGCCCGAGTAGAACCGGATCCTGGAGCCCGAGCGCGAGAACCGCAGGCTCCGGATGGAGGTCAACGTCTTAAGACGAGCGGCGCCAGCATACGCTCGGAAGTCAGGGCCATGGCGGCCAACGGGGGGCCGCTGCCCCATATCGGCGCAGCGCTGGCATCGAGGCCTTCTGACCTGTGTCAAGATTTCGGACACGCATGCTCGAGAAATCAAGCGGCCATAGGCATGGCCTCGAGCTTGGGCTCGGTTCTCTCGAAGAAGGCCGCCATGGCCTCGGCCGGCACCTTGTAGCCGATCGTCGAGCGGGGCCTTCGGCGGTTGTAGTACGCCTCGATGAACTCGACCACCGCGTGCTTGGCGGAATCCCTGGTCGGGAAGCTGCGCCTGTAGTACATCTCGTTCTTCAGCGTGGCGAGGAACGACTCGGCCACCGCGTTGTCGTGGCAGTTGCCGGCGCGGCTGCAGGACAGCCGCACGTCGTTGTCGCGCGCCCATTCGGCCAGAAGCCTGCTGGTGTACTGGGCGCCGCGGTCGGCGTGGAATATCGCGTTGCCGGCCACGTAGCCGCGCGATTTGGCCGACGCCAGCGCCGAAACCACGATGTCGGCGGTCATGCGCTCGGAGAGCGACCAGCCCACCACCATGCGGGTGTTGAGGTCGATGACCGTCGACAGGTACAGCCATCCCTCGCCGGTGCGCAGGTAGGTGATGTCGCCCACGAGCTTGCAGGTTGGAACGGGACTGGTGAAGTCGCGGCGCACCAGGTCGGGCCGGGGCCTGGCCTTCGGGTCGGGGATGGTGGTGCGCTTCCTGGCGTTGGGCGTGCAGCCGCGTATTCCCAGCTCGCGCATCAGCTTGCGCACCCTATACAGGGTCAATCCGGAGAACTCGCCGGGCAGGAAGCATTTCACGAACCGGAAGCCGAACCTGCGGTCCGACTCCAGCCACACGCGCCGGACCGCCTCGCGCTCGGCCGACCAGTCTTCTCGCGGGCAGCCGTTGGAGAGCCACGAGTAGAAGCCCGATCGGCTCACGCCGAGCACGCGGGCCATCATTTTCACCGGGAATTCGGCCTTCTCCGCCAACATCATCCGGTAGCATGCGGCTACGCCTGGCTTTTGGCGAAGAAGGCCGCGGCTTTTTTCAAGAAGGCGTTCTCCATCTCGAGCTCGCGTATGCGCCTTTTCGCCTCGCGAAGCTCGCGGTCCTCGGCCTTGGGGTCGGGCCCGCCGGCAAGCTCGCGCCGGCGGCTCTGCACCCACTTGTTCACGGTCTTGGAATTCAGGCCCAGTTCTGCGCAGCATTCCGTTATCGGCCTGCCCGTCGAGATGATGTAGTCGGCGGTCTCGCGCCTGAACTCGTCGGTGTACTTGGCGGCTGGGTTGGACATAGCATACCGTCCTCTCGGTCGTCGATGAATGCATTCTAAAGGATTGGGCCTCTAGCATGCGTGTCCGAAAAGACGATACAGGTCAGACAACCCAATCAGACGTCGTCTCGAGCGCGTCCTCTGCACGGTCGAGCGTGCTTCTGGCCTTGGCACCCTGTTTGAACCACGAGCGCAGGTCCTCGAGCGTGCTGCCCGCTGCATACACCTTGATTTTGCGACCGCCTTTCGTGGTCACCGTGCAACGGTCGCCGCTCTCGCTGTTCTCGTGCGCCGTGACCTTCTTGAGGTAATCGCGACGGAACGCCACGACGCGGGCATTGCTGATCTCGATGAACCAATCATCGTCGACAAGCGAAGTGCCCGTGGTACCTCGACTTGCCATCTCCTCGGCGAAGGAGAAGCCGAGTTCGCGCTCCTGCCTGCCGATCTCGAGGATGCCGCGGGCGGGCATGCTGAGCATGAGCAGGGGCAGGAGTCCCCCTATGAACAGGAAGAGGAACGGGACGAGCAAGAGCAGACGAGCACCGGCATCGGTGAAAACAGCCATGAAGGCGATCACGAGCGAGAAGACGAGCGCCATGCCGTTGAAAACAATCGTCAACGGCTTGATGGCAGACCAACACAGGCCCGCCTTGGTCATGGGACCGTCGACGGCGTCCGAGACTTCGATGCCCTCTTCCTCCAGACGGGCGAGGAGGTTGAGCGAGCACACCCCCTCGAGGCTTATCGAGCAGAACTTCCGGTCGCCCCCGAACAGGTCGATCCTCATCATCTGCGTGTGAAGCGTTGCACGGGTGATGTTGCCAAACGTCGTCTCCTTGCGGACGCCGAAGGCGTTACGCGAGAGAATTCGCTCACCGTCCACGTCGATGCGCGGGATGCTCAGCAGGGCCCAGATGGCCATGCCCGCGAGCGCCATGGCGTGACCGAACCACACAAGCTCGTGGTCCCACTCGCCCAACGAGACGTCCTGCCAGACGTAGACACCCAGCATGAGCAGCTCGAACGCGACGGCGCAGCAGGCGATGATCGTGCGGATGGCAGCGGGCATGCGCACCGTGAAGCGATCGAGGCTGTCCGTCGCCTCACTGCGCTCGCGCGCGCCGCGACGGGCGACCCATGCAGTGAGCGGACCGACGATGAACACCACCATCGCCACGCGCAGGAACGATTCGAGCATGTCGCCCATATTAACCACCATCCCAGTAGAGAACTTGAATTGGGGAGACTATAGCAAAGCAAAGCGGTCCGCACGGCATCGCCCGGGTGTTTTCGGCATGCGGCGGAAAACCAACGGCAACGGGCGTTGAGAACTCGTCCGAAATAGGAGATTCAGCCGAAGCGATTCTTCTTGACTTGGTCTCAATGTGATACGACATGCGCCACTACCTGCGCGGTCTTGCGGCCCTGATCGAAGAGGGTCACACCGATGAGGCGCTCGAACGCATCGACGCGCTCTGCGAGACCAACGATCGCACCGCCGTGCGCCGCTACTGCGCCAACGAAACGGTCAACATTGCGCTCTCGTCGCTTTCCGCGGACATCAACGCGCACGGCATCACCGCCGACCTGCGCGCCGCCGTGCCCGAAACCGTCCACGTGGGCGATGTCGATCTGTTCAGTGTGGTATCGAACGCCCTGGACAATGCCATCGCCGCGGCGAGCGCCGCCCCCGAAGGCAAGCGGTTTGTCGACCTGGACCTTCGCTACGAAGACGGGCAGCTTCTATTGCTGGTTTCCAACACGTTTGGCCGTGCGCCGCACATGGTCGACGGCATGCCCGTGGCTCAGCACACTGGGCATGGCTTTGGCACCAAGAGCATTATGCTTGCCGTCGAGCGCATGAACGGCAACTGCCAGTTCCGCATTAACGGCGACCGGTTTGAGCTGCGCGCCGTGATGTAGGGGCTGCCGCCAGCCTCGCTACAGCGGCGCAGCCGCCGGGGTCAGCTGCTTAATGTAGGCCCACATGCGCTGCTTGGCGGCCTTGTCGGTCAGCGCCGCCTCAAAGCCATCGAGCGCGAGCACGCGGCGGCCCTGCACATGGGCGACCAGGCCGGGCTTGAGCATGGCGGTGTCAAAGTCATCAATTGCCACAAGCATATCGGCATAGGTCTCGCGCATGACATCGGCCGCACTGTTGTCCAGCAGCAGCACCGCCTCGGGGTCTAAGGTCTCCAGCGCCTCACGGAACAGATCGCACGTCAGGGCCTCGCCCGCCGCGACCGCTCCGTCGCCCGCGCCGGCGACGCTTGCCAGCACGCAAAAATCCTCGGGGGCATATCCGATGGCGCCGAGCGCCTTGCGCAACGCGGCGCCATCCGCGCCGGCAGCCAGCTCGCCGCCCGAGCACTCGGCTTCATCCAAATCGCCTTTGACCAGCACAATCGGCGAGCACGCGTTGCCCGCGATACGCACACCGCGATCTGCAAGCGACGCGAGCTCCTGCTCGGTCGCCTGAGCGATGGCTTCTTTTTTCTGGCTTTGTGACGTGGGCATGCGCTCTCCAATCGTTTGCGTGCCCACCATTATATAAAAGAGCCGCCCGCGAGTGGTTGCTTTGCGGGCCGCTGGGTATAAGCACGGTCGTACTGAGTTTTACGCGGCCGAGCCGCGTCGTATTATGGAGGTCACCATGGCTGACATTAAGCAGATTACCCCCGAGAACTTCGGCGCTGTCGTCAACGATAGCCTGCCCGTACTGGTTGATTTTTGGGCCCCGTGGTGCGGCCCCTGCCGCTCGCTCTCGCCCATCGTAGACGAGGTTGCCGACGAGCTGGCCGGCAAGTTGGCTGTGGCCAAGTGCAACGTCGACGACAACCAGGACCTGGCCATGAAGTTTGGCGTCATGAGCATCCCCACGCTGATCGTCTTTAAGAACGGCGAGGAGGTCGACCGCTCGGTCGGCGCCTTGCCCAAGGCAAGACTTCAGGCACTGCTGGAGAAACATCTGTAATACGCTTGTTACTTGTCTGCCGTCCATGAGCGGTTTCGCACCGCTCACCGGAGTGCCAAACGCAAGGCATGCGACCACGGATAGTATGGTATGCACAAACAGCCCCCAGTGAACGGGCGCGGGTCAGACGGACTCGCGCCCGTTTTCTTATGCGGCGGCGCCCAAGGCGGGCGTAGTAGAATCTGAACCACCATATCGCCCCGTACAAAAGGAGACTCCCCATGCATGACGTCGGAATGAACATGAGCCAGCTTGCCATGAGCGTCAAGCAGGTCGACGACACCATTGAGCTCGCTCACGAGTGGAGCCATCAGCTGCTGCACGCGACCGAGAACTTTGACATGGAGCGCATTGGCGCCAAGCTCGAGGCCGCCATGTCTGCGCTGCACGAGGCGCACGATGCGCTCGAGGGCTACGAGGAGGCCATCGAGGCAGATCACAACTCCGTCGGCTCTGTGAAACTGGTGTAACGTGGCCGAGCACGAGCACGCGCACGATCACGGTGTGGACGACGATGCGAGCTGCCGCTGCAGCAGCTCCAGCTCCGAGCTGGTCCGCTTTTCGGTCACCGCGCCCGACGACCTGCTGCGCCGCTTTGACGAGCAGATCGCGCGCCGCGGTGATGTGGCTAACCGATCCGAGGCCGTACGCGATCTGATTCGTGCCTCGATCGCCAAGGAGCAGATGCGCACGCCCGACGAGCAGGTCATCGGTTCGCTCACCATGATCTATGACCACCATACCGGCGATCTGACGCGCCGTCTGGACGAAGTGCAGCACGACTACACCGACGAGATCGTATCGACCATGCACGTGCATCTGGATCACCACAACTGCTTGGAGATTCTGGCGCTCAAGGGTCGCGGCGAGCGCGTCTACGAGCTGGCCGACCGCCTGCTGGGCCTGCGCGGCGTTAAGCACGGCGAGCTCACGTGCGCCGCCACCAAGCAGAGCCTGGGGCTGTAGCGGGATTTCCCGCAGCGCACCTGCCAAAAAGGGACAGGTTTGTTTTGGCAGGTTTAGCGTTTTACCTACCAAAATAAACCTGTCCCTTTTTGGTCGGTTTTGATGAGGGGTGTCGCATGCGGCATGTGCATATTCATGTGACGGGCATTGTGCAGGGCGTTGGCATGCGACCATTTGTGTATCGCGAGGCCATGGCGCATGGCATTTGCGGATGGGTGCTCAATGCGGGCGACGGCGTGCATATCGAGGCGCACGCTCCGGCCGATGCGCTCGATGCTTTTGTTGCCGCGCTTTCTGAGCATGCGCCTGCGGCGGCTCGCGTTGAGCGAGTCGATATTGCGGATTTGGAGCCTGGCGGCTGGAGCGCTGCCGATAAGCAGGACTTTCGCATTGTGGCGTCGCAGGATCAGACCGCGCACACCACGCTCGTCTCGCCCGATATCGCTACCTGTGACGATTGCCTGCGCGAGTTGTTCGATCCCGCCGACCGACGCTATCACTACCCCTTTATCAACTGCACTAACTGCGGGCCGCGCTTTACCATCATCCGCTCGCTGCCTTACGATCGAGCGGCCACCTCGATGGATTGTTTTCCCATGTGTCCCAAGTGCGCCGCGGAGTATGCCGACCCACTCGACCGGCGTTTTCACGCGCAGCCCGATGCCTGCTTTGATTGCGGGCCGCATATTACGTGGCGCGAGGCTGTGAACGGCGATGCGTGCGGGAATTCGTCCGCGACACCGGCCGTCGGCACCACACGCGAGGCCAGCGACGCCATTATCGACCGCTGTGTTGAGTTGCTGGCCAACGGCGGTATCGTCGCCATCAAGGGCCTGGGCGGATTCCATCTATCCTGTGACGCTGCCAACGAGCAGGCGGTGGCCGAGCTGCGCCGTCGCAAACGCCGCAGCAACAAACCACTTGCCGTTATGGTGCGCAGCCTTGCTGATACCGAGCGCCTGTGTCATATCGACGATACCGAACGCGATCTGCTCGCCGGCAGTATCCGCCCCATCGTGCTGCTGCGCCGGTGTGCTGTTTGCGGGAGCGACGACGATTCTCCCGACGCCCTCGCGCTCGCGCCGTCCGCCGCGCACGACCTTCCCGAGCTCGGTGTTATGCTCCCCTACACCCCGCTTCAGCATCTGTTGCTTACCGCGGCAGAAGTCTGCGGTATGCACGCGCTCGTCATGACCAGCGGCAACCTGAGCGAAGAGCCCATCGAGACCGATGACGATCTTGCCTGGGAGCGCCTCGTTGCCGCCGGCATTGCTGATGCGTTGCTCGGCAACGACCGCACGATCCTCTCGCGCTACGACGACTCCGTGGTGCGCGTGGTCGACGGCGCCATTATGCCCGTGCGCCGTGCCCGCGGATACGCTCCGCAGCCGTTACCGCTGCCGGCACTCGACGGCGCTCCATCCTGCGTGCTCGCCTGCGGGCCACAACAAAAGGCTACGATTGCGCTTACACGTGAAGGGACGACCGGCGAGGCTACCTGTTTTGTATCGCAGCATATCGGCGATGTTGAAAACGGCAAGACCTTCGATGCCTGGAACGCCGCGCGCACGCGCTTGAAAGATCTCTTTGACTTGGCGCCCGCCGCCTTGGCCTGCGATTTACACCCCAGCTATCTATCGAGCCGGTGGGCGCGCGAGCAGGCACGAAAATGCAATCTGTCGCTCGTCGAGGTGCAGCACCATCATGCGCATATCGCAAGCGTAATGGCCGAGGCTATCGCCGCGGGCCAGCTTACAACCGACGCGCGCGTCCTTGGCATCGCCTTTGACGGCACCGGCGCCGGAACCGATGGCACCATATGGGGAGGCGAGTTTCTTGTTGCCAGCCTTGGCAGCTTTGAGCGCGCAGCGCATCTGCGCACTTGGGCCCTACCCGGTGGCGTAGCGTCCGTACGCGACGCTCGACGCAACGCCTTTGCCCTGCTCAGTGAGCTCGGTCTGCTCGAGCACCCAGGTGCCGCTCGGCTTTTGGACAGCCTCGACGAGCAAACGCGCAGCGTGACAGCCACCATGATCGAGCGCGGTATCAACAGCCCGCGTACCAGCAGCATGGGGCGTCTCTTTGATGCCGCGGCAGCGATTCTGGGCATCTGCGACAAGGCAACCTACGAGGGCGAACCCGCCATAGAACTCGAATCCGCCGCCTGGCGCGCGCTTGACGGCGAAATCAGCCGTTTCGCCGGCAATCAGGTGGGCGTATCCGCATCCGTCTCAACATCGCTGGACAGTTTGTTCAGATACGTATTAACTACTAACCCCCTATCTGGCATTTTTGCCTCAGATTTGGCCAAAATAGGCTCTCCGGACACCCTATTTACAGCAAGCGTGCCCGACACAGGCCTCAAATCGACCCATTTGGAGTCACCACAGACGACTTTTGCCACCCAGAGCCGCTCTAAAAAATACGTATCTGAACTAACTGTCCAGGCTGTCTCGGACAGCCCTTTCGTTCTGGACCCCAAGCCACTTTTTGAGGCACTTTTGAGCAGAATCGAGACCGGAGAATCCGCTGACCGGCTCGCGCTCGGGTTCCACATCGCCATCGCGCACTCTTCGGCACGAATTGCACGCGAAATCTGCGCGCGCGAAGGCATCGATACCGTCGCGCTCTCGGGCGGCGTGTTCATGAACCGACTTTTGCTTCAGTTCCTCACCCGCAAGCTTAAAGACGCAGGCCTTACGGTCTTGGTTCCCCAAACCGTGCCCGTTAACGACGGCTGCATCGCCTACGGTCAGGCGGCAGTCGCACGCACTCGCCTCGCACAGGTCGCACCGCAATAGGCTGTTTGGCCAACCCGTGCGCCGCCGTCTCACAGGTGTAGCGCGTTTGCCCACAGCCCCCGCGAGCGCTACCATCAAACGATGGATTATCCAGCGCCCATCCAGCGCAAAGTATATAAAAGGGGAACATTATGTGCCTTGCCGTTCCCGGTAAAGTAGTCAAACGCGACGACGACCTCAAGGCCACCGTCGACATGATGGGCATCGAGCGCCCCGTGTCGCTGCGACTCGTGCCGACGGCGCAGGTAGGCGATTATGTTCTCGTGCATGCCGGTTTTGGCATCCAGATTGTCGATAAGCAGGAAGCACAAGAGACACTCGAGCTGGTCAACACCATGACCGAACTGGTCGAAGAAGACCAGTTGGCCACCAACCCGGCGGCGGCTTACTAGTGGCGCCCGAGCAGCCGGCTCGCTCCGGTATCGACTTCTCGGCATTCCGCGATCCCAAGCTGGCTCGCGAGCTCATCGAGCGCATTCATGAGCTTGTCGGCGACCGCGCCATCAACCTTATGGAAGTCTGCGGCACGCATACCGTGAGCATCGGGCGCTATGGCTTTCGCTCCATTATGCCTGCCGGGCTCAAACTTCTGAGCGGTCCGGGTTGCCCCGTCTGCGTTACCGCCAACCGCGATATCGACCATGCAATCGCGCTCGCCAAGATGGACGGCGCCATCATCACCACCTTTGGCGACATGATGCGCGTGCCCGGGTCGTCTACCTCGCTCGCCGCGCAAAAGGCGGCGGGGCGCGATATTCGCATTGTGTACTCCCCGCTCGATGCACTCGATATCGCCGAACATAACCCCGATCGCCCGGTCATCTTTATGGGCGTCGGCTTTGAGACCACGACGCCCGCCATCGCCGCCGCCATCCTGGAGGCAGACGCGCGCGGGCTGCAGAATTTCTCGGTCTACTGTGCTCATAAGACCACGCCGCCGGCGCTACGAGCCATCGCCAACGATCCCGAGACCACTATCGACGGCTTTATCCTGCCGGGGCACGTCGCCACCATCACGGGCTTAGCTCCCTTTGGCTTTTTGGTCGACGAGTTTAAGACCCCGGGCGTGGTCACGGGATTTGAGCCGGTCGATATCCTGCAGGGCATCTGCATGCTGGTCCAAATGGTTGTCGAGAGCAGGCCGACGATCGACAATGCCTACCGCCGCGGCGTCAATGCGAACGGCAACCCCGTGGCGCGCCAGCTGGTCGAGCAGGTGTTTGAGCCGTGCGACACCACGTGGCGCGGACTGGGACCGATTGCGGCTTCGGGTCTTTCCATCCGACCCGAATTCGCGCGCTTTGATGCCGGCGCCCGCTTTGATGTGCCCGTTGAGGCGACGGTCGAGCCACGCGGGTGCCGCTGCGGCGACGTGCTGCGCGGAGCCATCACGCCGAGCGACTGCCCGCTGTTCGGCCACGCATGTACGCCCGAACACCCCGTCGGCCCCTGCATGGTGAGCTCCGAAGGCAGCTGCGCGGCGTACTTTAGATACCGCGACTAGCCCGGACGCCCCCGCGTACCGGCACCACCCACGATTGGAGTTTTCGATATGTCCCGTAATGCCACCGATAGCACTGTCCTGCTGGGCCACGGCTCCGGCGGCCAGATGATGAAGCGCATTATCGATGAGGTCTTTCTGGATGCCTTTGGGTCGCCCGAGCTGCTCGCGGGCAACGATGCCGGCGTCGCTGCGCTGCCCGCAAGCGGGCGAATCGCCATGTCGACCGACAGCTTTGTGGTAACGCCGCAGTTCTTCCCCGGCGGCAATATCGGCCGCCTCGCCGTATGTGGAACCGTCAACGACGTCGCGACCTCGGGCGCCAACGTACGCTACCTCTCATGCGGCTTTATCCTCGAAGAGGGCTATCCCATGGACAAGCTCCGCCAGATCGTTCAGACCATGGCCGAAACGGCACATGAGGCAGGCGTGAAGATTATCACCGGCGACACCAAGGTGGTCGAGCGTGGAGGTGCCGACGGCGTCTACATCAATACCGCCGGCGTGGGCGAGGTGCCCGCAGGCGTGACGCTCAGCGGTGCCAACTGCCGGCCCGGCGACGCCATCCTGGTATCGGGTACGCTAGGCGACCACGGCATCGCCATCATGAGCCAGCGCGAGGGCCTGGCGTTTTCGAGCACCATCGAAAGCGACGCCGCACCGCTCAATCATCTGATTGCCGACGTGCTCGCCGCCGCCCCCGACACCCGCTGCTTCCGCGACCCCACGCGCGGCGGTCTGGCATCCACGCTCAACGAGTTTGCCCAGGCCAGCGGCGTTGCCATGGAGATCGACGAGGATGCTGTGCCCGTGCGCCCCGACGTGCAGGCGGCATGTGCGATGCTCGGCTACGATGTGCTGCAGGTAGCAAACGAGGGCAAGATGGTTGCCGTGGTGCCGGCCGAGCAGGCCGATGCCGCACTGACGGCCATGCGCGCCGCGCGCTACGGCGAAAACGCCGCGATTATCGGTCGCGTGCTGCCGCTTGCCGAGGGCGCCCGTCCCGCCGTGCGCGTGCGCACCGGCTGGGGCTCGACCCGTATCCTCGACATGCTCGTAGGAGAGCAGCTGCCGAGGATTTGCTAGCGGGCGAGCGCCGGCCGGCGCGGCTTCGCTCCGCCACCAGGCCGTCGTCCCGCCCTGCCCGATCCGCTGCCACCCCAAGATTGAGCGAGCCAAATGTTCACCCTGGAAATGAGCGGGGCACACGTGCGGCAGAGAGCATGTAAATCGACGAATGCATTTCCCCCAAATATCAAATAGCCCCGCGACCGGGCTGAAATCGGTCGCGGGGCTTTGCATTTTCAAGCTTTGCTGTTGTCTACGCTCTGAACTTTGGATACGTCAGCAGCATGAGCGCGACGCTCACGCCCAGCTGCATGAGAATCTGGCGCACGTCGCCGGCACCTCCTAACGCCGCGGCGCGAACCAGATTGGCGACGCCGAGTGGCATGCCGCCGCCAAACCAGAGCGAAAGACCTAGCAGCACCTTGTCACCCATATCAGGCTCAAAGGGCACCGAGGCCACCACCGCCCGATACGCTCGCACCTCAAGGAAGATCAACGCCACGATGAGCAGCAAGGTAACGAGCATCGACGCGATCGATGCAGAGGACGCCGCAGAGCCCGTAAGCTCGCCCACAGTCGCATCCATAAGTAGAACGCCCACCGCATAAATCAGTGACATGACCCCCAGGGTCGTAAGCGCCGAACGCGCCCCAACGCGCCCCGCGCCCCTAGCGCCAACGTTTCTTGCCGTCATCGTTAACCTCCCTAAGCAAAGGGCCCGCCGGCGCGCACCGGCGGGCCAATCTTTCTGGAGCCAGCCCACCTTGGGTGGCCCAAAGCGCATCGGCGCGGCTTTTGCCCGCCTACTCCCCGCAGCCACTCTCGACAAGCGCCACGAGGGCATCGACGGCGGCCGCCTCGTCGGCGCCGTCGGCCGCAATCACAATCTCGCAACCGCAGATCATCCCCAGGCTCATGACCATCAAGATAGACTTGGCGTCCTTGGCGTCTCCGCCCACCTTGCCAACGGTGATCGAGCTCTCGTACTTGCTTGCCTCCTGCACAAACAGCGACGCAGGACGCGCGTGGATACCGCTCGGATTCTTGACGACCGTCGTCTTGGAAACCATCTCTGCTCCTTACTCCACCACGATGTTGTCGGTTGCGGTATCGGCACCATTGCTAGCGATAAGTTTCTTATAGTAGAAGAAGCTCTTCTTCTTACCGCGTTTGCCGGTGCCGTTGCCGTGGTCGTCCTGGTCGACCGAGATCTGGCCGTAGCGCTTGGTCATCTCGGAGGTGCCGGAGCTGATCAGGTCGATAGGGCCCCACCAGGCGTAACCAAAGACGTCGACACCGTCGAGAATCGCCTGGTGCATCTGCTCGACGTGCTCCTTCATATACTCGATGTGCGCGTCGTCGTCGCAGAAGCCGTTCTCATCGCGGTTCTCGGTCATGCCGTTACCATTCTCGGCGATGAAGATCGGTAGGTGGTAGCGATCGTAGATGTGGTTGAGCGTGATGCGGAATCCCACGGGATCGATCGGCCAGCCCCACTCGGTCATCTCGAGGTATTGGTTCTTGATCTCGGTAACCAGCTTGCCGCTCGGCTCGGGGGAAATTTTGCCCTTGTAGCGCATGATGTAGGTCATGTAGTAGCTGATGGAGATGTAGTCAACCACGCCGGCCTTGAGGGTTTCGAGGTCGCCGTCCTCCATCTTGATATCGACGCCGTAGTCGCGTAAGAAACGCTTCACGTAGTAGGGGTACTCGCCCTTGGCCTGGATATCGGTGAAGAACCAGTTGAAGTGGTCCTCAAAAAGCACCTGGAGCTGATCCTCGGGCTTGGAGGTCTCAGCGTAGTTCTCAAGACGGCAGAGCATGTTGCCGATGTGAGCCTCGGGGTCAATCTCGCGCAGTTTGATAACCGCCTTGGCGGAAGCCACGAGCTGATTGTGAGCGACCTGGAACTTCTCGGGCCAACGGCCGGCATAGGGGTTGGAGCCGTCTTCTTTCTCGTCCCAAATCACGCCGCAGCAGGTGCAGGGGTTGGCGTAGACGTGGTTGATTTCGTTGAAGGTCATCCAATACTTGACCTTGCCCTTGTAGCGGCGGAAAAGCGTCTCAGCATAGTGCTCAAAGGCGTCGACCACGTGACGGCTCGCAAAGCCGTTGTACTCCTCGGCCAGGTGAAGCGGCATATCAAAGTGGTTGAGGGTGACCATGGGCTCGATCCCGTGCTTATGGCACTCGTCAAAGACTTTATCGTAGAAGGCCAGACCCTCCTCGTTGGGCAGGGCGTCGTCGCCGTTGGGGAAGATACGGCTCCAGGAAATGCTCATGCGAAAGACGCCGAAGCCCATCTCGCCCAAAAGCGCAATGTCCTCCTTGTAGGTGTGGTAGAAGTCGATGCCGCGTCGTTTGGGAAAATCATAGGCCATCTCGTCTGCCTTGCGAGCTGCGAGTGACTGTCGCGTAACGGAGTTGAGCGGGCCGCCCTCGACGATGCCCTCGCGGGCGCAGGTCTCGCGGTCGAGCAGAATCACATAGTCGGAGACCGCAGGGCCGCGACCGCCCTCGTCCCATGCGCCCTCGATCTGGTTGGCAGCGGTAGCGCCGCCCCATAGAAAACCCTCGGGAAAAGTCTCACCAAAGTCATAGGTAGAAAGGTCGATCATGGTATGTCCTCATCTCTCTTGGTTGGGTTGGGGATGCGAGCCGCAGGGCGCGACCCGCAATCGGGAGACGCGTTAGCGGGCGGTCAGCGCGCGCACTACGGGCATCATCTTCTTGGCCATGTGCAGCTCGGCGCTGATGGTCATAAGCGTATCCTGGGCGTGCACGAACAGCAGGGAGTACTCGACCTCCTCGCCGCCCGCCTGGCGCTGGATCATCTCGGTCTGCGCTTTGTGCGCCTCAAGGATCTTGGCATCAGCCTCGGCAAGATGCGCGTCTGCCGCATCGAAATCGAACTCCGCCAGGGCATCCATCGCCTTGTCGATGCAGGCGCGGCCGTCGCCAGCGTTGATGATGACGTTCATCGCGACCGCAGGAACGTTGATTGTCTCATCAGCCATCATGGCCTCCTATTCTTGGGTACCGGCCGCCTCCACGGCCGGTACTGAAACATCTGGTAGCAACTAGGCGACGAACTCTGAGTCGCCCGTAGAGGTTTACTCGACAGCAGCTGCGGCAGCGGCCTTGGCGGCTTCCTTGGCAGCCTTCTTGGCCGCTTTCTTTGCAGCCTTCTCGGCAGCCTGCTCTTCCTCGATCTTGCACTGGTAGTTATCGGCAGCCTTAAAGAACGGGAACCACAGAATCGCGGCGATCAGCAGGTTGACGCAGACAAGTGCGATATTGCGCACGTCTCCGCCCGACATAAAGAACGCCGAGACCGCATTGGGCAGGAAGTTCATATCGAAATTCTCGACGTGCAGGCTCGCCCAGCCCATGCTCATCCAGAGGTAGGCGTTGGCAGACAGCAGGATAGACTGCAGCACCATGGGGATGAACATAAAGGGGTTGGCGACGATCGTGGAGAAGACCAGCGGCTCGTTAATGTTGAACAGCGACGGGATAATCGTTGCGCGGCCGAGCGTCTTGTTCTTCTTGGACTTGGCAAAGAGCATGTAGAAGGCCAACGGAAGCGTTGCGCCCTCGCCGCCGATCATGATGTAGCGAGTAATGCCGTACGCGTTAATGTTAGTGGGAGCGAGGCCTGCGGCATAGGCGGCCATGTTCTCGGCAAGAGCAGACTTTTGGATGGACTGCTGGATCGGCGAGAACACCCAGCCGGAGATGCCAAAGAAGTAGAAGGTGTCCATGACAAGCGGGATGGCGATGGTGCCGGGCAGCGTCTGGGCAAAGCCGGTAACGGGCGAAAGGATGATCGCGACCGCGCTAAAAACGTCGACCTGGAGCATGTTGGTAAAGAGCCAAGCCACAAAAAGCGACAGCAGCACCGCAATGATGTTATCGAACCAGTTCTTGACGAAGTCGGGCACGAGGCTGTCCTCGGAAAAGAACGTCATGCGCGCCATGCGCTTGTAGATAAAGCCAACGACAAATCCCACGACCATCGCGGTGAACATGCCACCCGCGCCAAACTTGGCCATCTGGAAGACATAGCCCTGATCGGTGATGGTGGGGTTCATGCACAGCATAAAAGCGCCTATACCGGTAAAACCGGCAATCATGCTGCGGTCTTTGCGATCTTCCTTGACCGCAACGTTATGCGGGATGATAAACGCCATGAACATGCCCACGAGGCCAAACGAGAACGTAGTGAGCGGCGACAGGTCGGGCAGGGCCGGGACAAAGCGACGGATAATGTTCCACAGGCTCGGGATGGCCGAGACCATGGAGAAGGGGACGATGTAGAGAACTGCGTCGGAGATAACGCCAAACCAGTAGGTTGAGGTAAGCTTGTTCATCACGGGGACGACATGCTCGGTGATCCACGCCTGGATCGCTTTCATGACCTTTTGCAGCATGTTGTCCCCTCCCAGTCTTCGTCAAGCAGGTCGTAGGCATCCTCGAGGATGCTCTCGCCGTCGAGCGCCGCGTAATAGTCGGGGTCGATGGCCATGACCTTCACGCCGTGAGATGCCACTTGAGACTGGATCTCGGGCACCTCGGAGGCGAAGTGCGGACCGAGCAGGAGGACGTCGATCTTGTCGGCGTAGTCCATAATCTCAGACTTACTGACTGCCTTGATGGTGCAGTCAAGACCCTTGGACTTTGCGACCTTGCGCATGCCTGCCGCCATAAAGCCGGTCGAGGCACCGATGCCGCAAGCGAGGAGAATGCGAACGGTGCCGTTCTCATCTGCCATGGGGCACTCCTTTCCCAATAAGCGGGCTCGAGGCAGCTCCGATGCCGCTGCGATCCCCGCTGTGTTCTTGGGCGCCCGTGTCGACCCGGCCGCCCTTGACCGTGACTGCACTATACGCGGCGGAGGGCTCTTGCCGCCAACCGACTTTTTGCCGCATAGCGGCAAGGCAGCAGATTTTCCGCCCGCACGGCAAGCCGGGCGATTTTCCGCTTGGGCGGCAAATTAGAAAAGACACCCTTTCTTAACCTGAGATACCATGGGGCGGTACACCCTGTCTGCCGTTCATCTCTTGGAGGAAAGCCATGGCGAGCGCCAAGCAGAACCGCATCAACCGCATGATCGACGTGCTCGAAAACAGCAGCTCATGGGTGTCTTCCTCGATGCTTGCCGGCCTTTTGGGCGCGAGTGAGCGAAGCATCCGCAACTATGTTGCAGAGGTCAACGAGACCGGTACGCGACATATCGAATCGTCTAAAGAGGGCTATCGCCTTGCCACGGCGGCGCCGGCTGCCGCCAGCGCTTCCGCTAGTTCTTGCGAAGGTGTCAATACCCTCCCCGCGAACGCGGACTCCAGGCGCGACTTTACTATCTCCCGCCTTGTCAACGCATGCGATGGACTCTCCGTCTTTGATATCGCCGATGAGCTCTTTATCAGCGAGAGCACGTTTCAGAGCTCCGTGATGCCGCAGGTGCGCGCGCTCGTTCGGCAGTTCGACCTCAATGTCGAGACACACGACTACCGCATGAAACTCACGGGGCGAGAGGCCGACAAGCGCAAGCTTCTCGGCCACATAGCCACCCACAACTCCTATGGCTATTTCACCTCAACCAAAACGCTCGAAAACATGTTTCCCGACTTTGACGTGCAGGCAACCCTCTCGAGCTTGGTCGCGATCTGCCAGCGCTCGGATCTATTTATCAACGGCTACGCGCTCTCCAACCTGCTCGTGCACCTGTTAGTGATCATCATCAGGCTCACCTCGAACAACGAGCTCAGCGAGGTGGACGGCCCCATCGACGCAGACGGCCTAGTGACACAACTCGGGCAGCGCGAACAGATCGTACGCTGCGCCCAGCGCATTGCCGCCTACTTTGAGAAGGAGTTTGGTTGTGCCATCCCACGCGACGATTTTCAGCAGATTCTGCTGCTTTTGGCGCTTTCCGTCGAGCGTTGCGATTTTGACGAGCTCAGCCGCGAGAAGCTCTCAAGCATCATTGACCGCGAATTTGTAGACATGGTTCTGGGGATCCTCGACGAGTGCGGAAAGCGCTACGACCTGCCACGCTTTATCGACGAGCCCATGCGCCTACAACTCGTCCTGCATATGTTTAACGCCTACCAGCGCGCCGTCTACCGCGTAAGCTACCCCAACCCGCTCGCCGCGCAGATCAAAAGCGAGTACGCACCGGTCTACGACATGGCGGTCTATATCGCCCACCGCTTCTCCACCGCCATGGATATTGAGGTGGGCGAAAACGAAATCGCGTTTATCGCCTTTCATATCGGCGCTTACTTTGAGAAGTTCTCCGCACCCGACGGCGCCGTCACCTGCACAGTGATTATCGAGGAGTACCACGACTTTGCACGAAGGCTCGTCGACGACCTCAAGACCGAGTTTGGCGATGACATAAGCGTTGTCGCCGTGATGAGCTGCGATAGTTACCTGGCCAATCCGCCCGAAAGCGATGCGGTAATCACCACAATCGACGTGCCGGTTTGTGGAGGCACCACCAAAGTCTTGATCGGACCCATCCTCACTAAGCAAAACGTGCGAAAGATCCGCGACCGGCTTTGCGCCATCCAGGAGCGGCGGCGGCGCCTCTATGCCCAGGGCCTTTTGGGGCGTCTGCTGCAGCCGGGGCTGTTTATACGCAACATAGACGTAGTCGACGCCACAAGCTGCATCGACCAAATGGGGAAGCTTTTGGCTGTTCAGGGGCTCGCAACGCCTGAGTTTATCGCTGACGTGCATCTGCGTGAGAGCGTCTCATCGACGGCGTTTACTGACAGCCTCGCCATACCCCACGCGATCTCGGTATATCCCAAGCGCTCGTTTATCGCTGTGGCCCACAATGACACCCCGATTCCCTGGGGACGCCACGACGTGCGGTTTGTGCTGCTCATAGGCATCGCACAGGAAGATATGGGGCTCTTTAGAGATGTGCTCGACCTGATTATCGAAGTGTTCTCCTCGGTAGAGACCACGATGAGGCTCATGCAGACCGACACGTTCGAAGAGTTTCTGGCTGCGTTTACGCACGATATCGGATAAAGGGCTCAACCCGCATCCTCGACATGATCGTGGGAGAGCAGCTGCCGAGGATCTGCTAGCGGGCGAGCGCTGGCTGGTGCGACGTGGCTCACTATCCCTGAAGATGTTTTGATTCCAAACGTGCCCGACGCGCAAGCCCAGTATTATGGGGTGCGTTTTGGAACCCAATGACGGGAGCTTTCATGGCAGCAGCTTTTTCCCATGTGATCTTTGACCTGGACGGCACCATTCTCAACACGCTCGAGGACCTGGCGGCCGCCGGCAACCACACCTGCGAGATGCACGGCTGGCCCCCGTTTGCCGTGGACGAGTACCGCTACAAAGTGGGAAACGGCATGCTTAAGCTGGTCGAGCGCTTTATGCCCGCCGAGTACGCAGGCGACATCCGTATGTTTGAGCAGACGCTTGCCGAGTTTAGGGCTTACTACGGCGAGCACAAGGAGGACCACACCGCTCCCTACGCCGGCACGATTGAGATGCTCGACCGTCTGCGCGCAGCGGGCGTTCAGCTTGCCGTGCTCACCAACAAGGATCATATTTCGGCAGCCCCGCTTATCGAGAAATACTTTGGCCGCGATCGCTTTGCGTTGGTACAGGGCCGCGTGGACGCATTTCCGCCCAAGCCCGAGGCACCCGTCACGTTGCATGTAATGAAAGAGCTGGGCGCCGATCCGGCAACCACGCTCTATGTGGGCGATTCCAATGTCGATGTTCTGACCGGCCACAACGCCGGCCTTAAGAGTGCGGGCGTCAGCTGGGGCTTCCGCGGCCGCGCAGAGCTGGAAGCCGCCGGCGCCGACTACGTGGTAGATACGCAGGACGAACTCGCCGAGCTAATCTTGGGCGAGTAGCGAGCGACACCGCTTAACGCAGCTGCGACAATTCTTCCGCGAGAAAAGCGCATCCCGTTTTGGAGCTCCGGAATGGGATGCGCTTTCCACTTGAGCCCCGTCGGGGAAACGGCATCCCGTTTTGGAGCAATATTCCGGGTCGCACTTTCCGCAACCCACCCCATCCGGAAACCGCGACCCACTATTCGCCCAAATACCGGCTCGCATTTTCCCGACCACCCACGATGCAACGCTGGCGCAAAGCAACCTTAGTCATTGGGGACGTTCTTAAACGACTAGTCAAACAAGAACGTCCCCAATGACTACAAGTGCCACCTAAGCCAGCCAAGGGAACGTCGCTGTTTTGGCAACGACAGCGAAAGCCCGCCAGAGCGAGCAAGGTGCCTTGAAACGAGGCGGCATTGACCTTCTGGTCATGCCGCCGAAGTTGAAAGGCAGATTGCCGCTCTGGCGGGCTTGCAGCGTCGAGCAGTTACGCGGTTTGGCAAAACCGCGTAACCCCCCTAGCTCATCATGGCATTCATCATCTCGTTGGTTGCAGAATCGTCGGCAGACCACTCGCCGTCGTCATTGCAGGAGTACTTGAAGGTGACCTTGGTGTCCTTGGTCTTAGCAGCCTTGGTCACATCGACCATAACCTGACCGGCCATCTTGTACAGCTCGTCATCGGAAGGCATCGAATCGAGCGCGGCGACCTTCTCCTGGTACTGGGTGGCAAAATCCTCAACGATCTGGTTCATGGACTTGCAGGTAATGGTGACCTCGGCAGTCGCGGTGCCCTTGTCCTCGTCGACCGTCACGTCGCCGATCTTGTAGTCAAAGCCCTCGAGATAGCTCTTGGCGTACTCCTTGGGATCGATGCCCAGCTGCTCAAACTCGTCGCCCGAGGCCTCTTCCAGGCCGGCGAGGAAGTCGTCGCCACCGTTCTTGACCTCGTCAAACTGCGTCGTAAGATCATCGGTGATGAGCTCCTCAACCGAAGGGCCTCCGCAGCCGGAAAGCACAACTACGCACGCGACCAGAACAGCCACCAGGGGCGCAAGCAGCAGCTTCTTCTTCATGACATTCCTCCCAACAAGCGGCACCGCGCTTCCCGACGCGGTGCACGTCGTAACAATAAGGCCATACTAGCCGCTAACGAACACCCCCGGCAAAGCAAAGGCGCAATCGGCTCGATTTAACGTCCGAACGGTTTACCGGTCCGCCCAACGTGCAATAAAACGTTCCGCCGCATTGTAATAAAAAAGGGCGGCCGGATAACCCGACCACCCTTGCACATCCTTATGTTGCCGCAGTTTACTTGCGGACGACCTTGACGATGGCATCGCCGGCGGCGACAGCAGAGTCAGCCTCGACGGCGAGCTCGACGTCGGCGAACTCGGCGGTGTTGGACACAGCCACGACGACGCAGTCCTTGTAGCCGGCAGCGGCGATCTTGGCGCGGTCGATCTTGAGCATGGGCTGGCCAGCCTTAACGACGTCGTCGGCCTTGACGAAGCCCTCGAAGCCGTCGCCGTTCATGTTGACGGTATCGACGCCAACGTGCACCAGAACCTCGATGCCGTTATCAGACTGCAGACCCACGGCGTGACCCATGGTGACGGTCACCTTGCCGTCGCAGGGAGCGTAGACCAAGTCGTCCTCAGGCCACACAGCGCAGCCCTTGCCCAGAACCTCGCCACCAAAGACGGGATCGGGCACGTCGGCCATCTTGATGACCTTGCCCTTGACGGGCGAGCACAGCACGTCGGCGCCGGCAGAAGCAGAGATGGAGGCCGGAGCAGCAGCTGCCGCGGGCTCAGCCTTCTTCTTGAACATGTCAAACAGACCCATACGTTTTCTCCTCTTGATTAAGCGCAACGTTTTGCGCATGCCTATGGTGATTATAGTGCCAAATGGCCAAAATACTAAGGTGAGGGTTCGAATCGCAAGCCCTTCCAAGCCCTTCCCAAAACCTTTTCCCCAGCGGCACTCATATTGTCGATTAATCCAGACCCTCGGTACCGTTGGACTTGATGATCTTCTGATATGCGAAGAAGCTGTCCTTGCGGCGGCGCTCGTAGGTACCGGTGCCGTCGTCGTACTTATCGACGTGGATGAAGCCGTAGCGCTTGCGCATCTCACCAGTGCCGGCGGAAACCAGGTCGATGGGACCCCACCAGGTGTAGGCAATCAGGTCAACGCCGTCGGCGATGGCCTCGCCCATGGCCTTGATGTGGCTCTGCAGATAGGCGATGCGGTACGGGTCGTGGATGGAGCCGTCCTCCTCGACCTCATCGTAAGCGCCCATGCCGTTCTCGACCACCATCAGCGGAATCTCGTAGCGGGCGTAAATCTCGTTGAGGGCGATGCGCAGACCCAGCGGATCGATCTGCCAGCCCCAGTCGGTGGACTCCAGATAGGGATTCTTGCCGCCAAAGGTCATGTTGCCCTCGGTCATCTCGTGATCCTTGTGGGTGCCCACGGTGCCGGACATGTAGTAGCTAAAGGTGTAGAAATCGACCTTGCCGTCGGCGATATCCTGCAGGTCGCCGTCCTCCATCACGAGCTCAACGTCATTCTCGGTCCAAAAGCGCTTGGCGTAGAACGGATACTTGCCGCGCACCTGCACGTCGGAGCAGTACCAGTTCATGGTATTCATCTCCTGCTGCGTGGCGAACACGTCGGCCGGATCGCATGTGGCGGCATAGGAAAGGATGAAGCAATCCATGTTGCCCATCTTAAACTGCGGGTAGTGCTCGTGGGCATAGCGCACAACACGGCCGCTGGCCACGAACTGGTGATGCAGGGCCTGCATACGGGCCTGCGGCGTGGTGTGGACCGCCGAAGCCGGGCCCTCAAAGCCCTGGATCATGCTGGTCCCAAAGAGGTTGCCCATGTCCTGGGTACCGCAGTTGATCTCGTTGAAAGTGAGCCAGAACTTGACCTTGTCCTGATAGCGGTCGAAGACGGTCTGGCAATACTTCTCAAAGAAGCCGATGAGCTCGCGGCTCGCCCAGCCGTTGTACTTCTCGACCAGGTGATAGGGCATCTCGTAGTGCGACAGGGTCACGAGCGGCTCGATATTGTGAGCGCGCAGGCAGTCGAAGACGCGGTCGTAGAAGGCGAGGCCGGCCTCGTTGGGCTCGGCATCGTCGCCGTTGGGGAAGATGCGGCTCCAAGAGATGGACATGCGGAACATGTTGAAGCCCATCTCGGCGAACAGCGCGATATCCTCCTCGTAGTGATGGTAGAAGTCGATACCGTCATGATTGGGGTAGAAGCGGTCGGGGTCGATGTCGATCGTGATCTGACGCGGCTCCTTGTAGCTGCCGCCCAAGAAATGGTCGTCGACCGAAGGACCGCGGCCGTCCACGTTCCAAGCACCCTCAAACTGATTGGCGGCCGTGGCGCCGCCCCAATAGAAACCCTCGGGGAACTTGATGTTTGCCATGAGCATCTCCTTTACATCGTGGGTCGATAAGCTGAGTATCGCCTGCGCACGGGGCGGGCAGAAGCGGGCGCGCCAAACCCGACACTTCTTTTCGCAGCGGCACCCCGCCGCCACCCCGCCCTTGACACTTCCTGATACCTGCCAAAAAGGGACTGCCAAAAAGGGACAGGTTTATTTTGGTCGGTTTTATCTGGGCAAACGCTGGCGATACGCTGCCGGCGTGCAGCCATAGCGCTCGGCAAACTTTTTGTAGAAGAAGCTCATGTTGGCGTAGCCGACCTCGCGCGCCGCGGCTTCCGCAGTGGAGCCGGCGTCGAGCAGTGTTGCCGCGCGTGTTAGGCGACTCTCCTGCACGAGCTGCATAAACGTGCGTCCCGTCTGCCGTTTGAGCAGCGCGCTTGCGTAGTTGGGACTCAGATGGAGGTGGCGAGCTACGTCCTCGAGCGTACAATCGCAGGCATGGCGCTCGATGTAGCCCACGGCGGCCGCGACCTGCGCCGAGGGAAGTGTAGGTTTGCCCGCTTGCAGCAGTGCGGCCTCATAGCTTTGCATCAGCTCAATCAACAGCAACTCAAACAGCTTCGACACGATCTGGGGACTCGCAGCCGTCGGCTCCAGAAGCTCGCACAGCATCTCCTGCATATATCGGCGCACGCGGCGGCTGTTGCCCGTGCGGAAATGCACATGACCGCGGTGGTCGGTTTCGTCATTGAGGGCATTAATGAGGAACTGCGAGACGGTGCTTGACGGCGACAGGCTCTGCTCTAGGCTGCGGTGCAACATCGGCCGCGAGATGACGATGCTCAGCATAATGTCATGCTCGCCGAGCTCGCCTACGGCATGTGGACAGGCGGCGTCGAGTAAGAGCACCTCGTTTTGGGCAAGCATAAGCTGTTCGCCGTTGACGGTCTGCGGCGCATGCCCGCGATAAACATAGCTGATTTCGACATAATCGTGCACATGCTCCGGTACAGGGTTGAAGCGCGAGTTGCGCACGATTGATAGGCCCTCAGGCATGCCTTCTTGGTGCAAGGCTCGCGTCGGGTCACCGATTTTATGGATATGTTTTTCACTGATATTCTGTTGATGACCCCAGCTGAACGCATCATTCCAGTCATAGCGGGCGCCCGCGTGGTAAGCACGCTCGCTGTCGGTCAGCTCGAGCAGAAGGCTGTCTAAACGTGCAAGATCCATGGCATCACAATCGTTGATTCGGTCATATTCTGCTGTGGTTTTGATATTAGCAGGACGGCGCGCTCGGCGTACTCTGACTTCAATCGATTTAAAAGGTTGGTTTTAGAGGAGTGGATATGGCGGCATACGACAACCATGTGCTTCCGTTCTTGTGGCTCAAGGGCGAGGCGCACGAGACGATTACCGAATACCTGGAGCAGATCGCCGGTGCGAACATCCGCGAGGTCTGCCTCGAATCGCGCACGCATCCCGAGTTTTGTCGCAACGGCTGGTGGGCTGACCTGCGTTTTATCATCGGCGAGTGCAAGCGCTTAGGGTTGAAGATCTGGCTGCTCGACGACGCCCATTTCCCCACGGGCTACGCCAACGGCGCGCTTGCGGGCGAGAACGTCGACCCCGCGCTTAAGAAGACCGTGCTCAAACATCGCACGGTTACGGTCGTCGGTCCCCAGCCGTCCACGGTCATCAAGCTCGGCAATCTTATGGATCACACGGAGCGCTTTGTGGGCGCGGCGACTTTCGACGCCGCCGGCGCACCGCTCGACCTTGAGCTCTCCGTTGAGCAGGCCGACGGCACCCCCGCTCGCCTGCGTTTTGACGCGCCCGCCGGCATCACCACCGTCGAGCTCTTCGTCACCAGCCAAAAGACCGGCTTTCGCGATGAGTACATCAACATGGTCGACGCCGATTCGTGCCGTGTGCTCATCGATGCCGTCTACGAGCCCACGTTTGAGCACCTGGGCGACGAGTTCGGCTGCACCATACTGGGGTTCTTTACCGATGAGCCGGGCTTTATGAACGAGAAGGGCACGGCTCTCGACGATGCTTCTACCAGCAGCTTTATTGGACGCGGCGATATGTCACTGCCCTGGTCGGACGAGCTTGCCAGCCGCCTGTGCAATGCACTTGGCGAGGACTGGCTCACCAAGCTACACGGCCTTTGGACACGCGAGGCAGATGGTGCCCGAGCCCGTCACGCCTACATGGACATTGCCACGCAACTCTACCGCGCATGCTTTGACGAGCAGATTGGCGACTGGTGCCGCGAGCGCGGCGTCATGCACATCGGACATGTGATTGAGGACAAAAGCTGCCACACGCGCCTGGGCCAGGGCGCCGGGCACTACTTCCGCGCGGTCGCCGGACAAGATATGGCGGGCATCGACGTTGTCATCAACCAGCTTGCCCCCGGCATCGACCACGGGCGCTACAGCTACTTCCACGGCGCGTGGAACATGGAGTTCTTTACCTACGCGCTTGCCAAGCTGGGCTCTTCGGCCGCGCGTCTCGACCCAAAAAAGCAGGGGCGCTGTATGGCCGAGGTCTTTGGCGCCTTCGGCTGGCACGAGGGCCTTCGCGAGATGAAATGGATCGCCGACCACATGCTCGTCCGCGGTATTAACTGGTTTACGCCGCACGCATTTAGCATGGCGCCCTTCCCCGATTGGGACTGCCCGCCGCACTTTTACGCACACGGCAACAATCCGCAATGGCCGCACTTTGGCCAGCTCATGAGCTATATGAACCGTACGGCAACGCTGCTTTCGGGAGGCAGCGCCGCGCGTCCCGTCGCCATCCTGTACCACGCCGATGCCGAGTGGGCCGGCAGCGCCATGCCTATCGAGCGCGTGGCTGCCGAGCTCACGCGCGCGCAGATCGACTTTGATTTTGTGCCCGCCGAGGCTTTTGAGGATGAGGACCGTTACGAGGTTTCAGTTGCTGATGGAATGCTTGCCGTAAACGATTGTCGTTACCAGGCGTTTGTTATGCCAGGAGCTTCATTTATTGGCTCGGCGACGACGCGGGCCATAAGGCGCATGATGGCGGCGGGCGTTATGGTCCTCGCTGTCGACGAGGTGTCGAGCGCGCTTTACGACGCCGATGGCGTGGTTGAACTGGGTGAACTTGCAGCGACTCCGCTTGCCGATATGGCGGGCGTGCTGGCGAGCGTTGGGCTGCAGACGGTTGTCACCGACACGCCCCAGCCCTGGCTGCGCGCGCTTCGCTACGAGCACGCCGACGAGACCTACGTCATGCTGGTCAACGAGCACCCGCGCGAGTGCGTCGACTGCACAGTTAAACTCGCGCAAGGCGAGCGACTTTGCGGCACGCGCCTCGACCTGTTGAATGGCACCGATCCCGTTGCGTTTGACGGAACGCTTGAGCTCGCACCCTTCGAGAGCTGCTTCGTTGCCTTGGAGACGGACGGCGAGCTGGAGTCCGGGGACGGCGCGGACATGGGCTCGAGCGATGCGCTCGCCCTCGACATCAACGGACCTTGGACCGTCGCCCTCTCCCCTGCCGACAGCGGAACCTTTGGCGCCCCGCAGGAACTCGAGCACTTATGCGATCTCACTGCCGAGCGATTCCCCGATGCATGCGGGACGTTCCGCTATCGCACATTGTTCGAGCTGGCGAACGACCTTGCCGATGCCGCAATCGACCTGGGAGATGTCTACGAAGTCGCGACACTTACGCTCGATGGACACCCACTCGGCACACGCATCTGTCCGCCCTATCGCTTTGCCATCGACCCGCTTGCCGCCGGCACGCACGAACTCACCGTCGACGTCATCAACACGCTCGATCATGCGATTCCCGACATCTTCGCCCTCACCGAACCCATCGCCCCGAGCGGCATCCTCGGTCCCGTTACCCTTTGCGGGCAAAACCTGCCAAAATAAACCTGTCCCTTTTTGGCAGGCTTGTTGAGTGTGGGAGTTCGCATGGATATCAAACGCACGATTTCCGAGGCACAGGGCCTTACCCCTACCGAGCAACAGCTCGGCATCTCGGCCCTTGCCATGGGCGAAGACGTCCGCGGGCTCTCTATTAAGGAATTTGCCGCGCGCACCAACGTTTCCGTTGCGAGCGTGCACCGTTTTTGCAAAAAGCTCGGCCTCGAGGGATTCAAAGACCTCAAGGTCGAGCTCATCCGTCAGGCAGCCGAGACGGGTAACCGGCGCGACGTGGACATCAACTTTCCCTTCGATGCCACCTCCACTCCTGCGCAGGTGATGGAGCGTATGGAGGGGCTCTATCAGACCACTTTGGCCGAAACGCAGGAGCTGCTCGACCCCACACAGCTCGACCAGGCCGCCAAGCTTATCGTGCGCGCCGGCACCGTGGACATCTACACGGGCTCGCATAATCTGTATCCAGCGGGAATGTTCCGCGATCGCCTGCTTTCCGCCGGCAAAAGCGCAACGTGCCACGACAGTGTCGAGGCGCAGGTGCGTACGGCGCTCGCCTCGGGCCCCGACCATGTGGCAATCGTTATCTCCTACAGCGGCCTTGCCCCCAACCTCAGGGAGATCTTGCCAATCCTCAGCAGTCGACATGTCCCGGTCATCGTCATCGGCACACCGCACTGCGCCCGCATTCACCCCGGCTTTGCCGCCTATCTCACGGTGAGCGATCACGAGAGCATGACGCATCGCATCACACAGTTCGCCAGCCACATCGCCGTGCAATACGTGCTCGATTCACTCTACAGCAGCTACTTTGCCAAAGATTACGCCCGCTGCTCTGAGTTCTTAGAGCGGTCGTTTCCCTACACCCGCCTGCCCGGGCTCAAGTAGCGACGAGCGTGGATCATCGGACACTAACCTAACGAGCGTGGATAATCTCCCACTTTGAGCCCGCGCACAGGCCAAAACCGGGAGATTATCCACGCTCATTTTGGGTCCCCTGGGAACGCATGAGGAGGGCGGATAGAAAGCCGTTATTTGCGAGGCGTCAGCGACGTAAAGAGTCCGTGTTGGTTGCAGTAAAGATATATCCTGCCGCGCCCGGTAATATGGAAGCGCGGCTGCACCGATTGCTCTGGATAGAGCTTCTTAAAGCAGATGCCATCCATAGTCGCATATGCCACAAAGCTAATGTAGTGATCCTTGGTCATGGGATGATCGAGCGTGACGTACCAATCGTCCTCGATGCGCTCGATGGAAAAGGCGTGGTCCGCGTCCGGCTCTTCGGCCTCCTGGGGAAACATCGTGGAGCCACAGCAGCTAAAGCTGCCTTCTCCGAGCGCGTGCACAACGTTTCCGCAGATAGGGCAAACGTAAAAGACGCCTTTGAGCATATTGCCTGCACGGTTGGCGTTGGCCCGAATGTCACCAGCCAAAAGCTCAGCCACGCTTATGCCGAGTCTCTGGGCCAAAGGCTCAACGAGGGAAATGTCGGGAAGGCCGCGGCCGGATTCCCATTTGCTGACGGCTTTATCGGTCACGCCAAGGCTTTCCGCCAGGGCGCGCTGGGTGAGGCCGCGCTCTTCGCGCAGCTGCTTGATGGCATGCGCTGCCAAAAAAGTATGGGAAGCATTGGTTTGCCGTGTCTGGTTCATGGGCTGTCCAATCAAATTGAAGAAATGGAGTGAACCGGTTCGACAGTCAGTATCCATTTGAAGGCCAGGCTCGACAACCTACGCTGCGTAGACATGCGCCAATCGAACGAGCGCGGATTTTTGGACGCTCATCCTGAGTAGTCATTTAAGAACGTCCCCAATGACCACTCATTTATGTCTGTCCCCAATGACTGGGCAACGGCAGCGAGAGCCCCGATGTTTTGGCAACGACAGCGAGCGACGTCCAGGACGAACAAGTTGGCATGAAAAAGGCAAGGCATAGACCTTTTGGTCATGCCTTGCCTTTTGAATGACAAATTGTCGTCCTGGGCGGCGCGCAGCGTCGGCCGGTCCGCCGTTCGGTAGAACGGCGGAACCTACTTGACGCCGTACTGCTCGTAGTAGGCGTCGATGGCGGTCTTGAGCTCGTCGTCGATGACAACCTTGCCGTCGATCTCGTGGTTGTAAAGGGTCTCGACGACCTCGGCCATGGAGACGATGCTCGCGACGGGGAAACCGTACTTGGCCTCGATCTCCTTCTGCGCGGTGGTCACGCCGCCCTTGCCGACCTCCATGCGGTTGAGGGACACGATCAGGCCCTTGATCTCGACATCGGCAGCAGCCTTGACCTTGGGATAGGTCTCGTCGATGGACTTGCCGCTGGTGGTGACGTCCTCGACCATGATCACACGGTCGCCGTCCTGGGGCTCATAGCCCAGCAGGTTGCCCTTGTCGGCGCCGTGGTCCTTGGCCTCCTTGCGGTCGCAGCAGTACTTGACCTCCTTGCCGTACAGCTCGTGGTAGGCGATGGCGGTCACGACGGCCAGGGGAATGCCCTTGTAGGCCGGCCCAAACAGGACATCAAAGTCGTCGCCAAAGTTATCGTGGATGGCCTGGGCGTAATACTCGCCCAGCTTCTTGAGCTGATAGCCCGTCACGTAAGCGCCGGCGTTCATAAAGAACGGGGACTGACGGCCGCTCTTGAGCGTAAAGCTGCCGAACTTAAGGACGTCGGACTCAACCATAAACTTGATGAACTCTTGCTTGTAAGCCTCCATGCGGGCTCCTCTCGTAATCGCGTACGTGCCTTCCAGTTTAGCGCAGGCAGGGCGTCGGTGCGGGCGCGCTTTGGGGCCTCAGCATTCTGTAAAGGCTTTGTCAGGGGCAATGGTTTTCCAAACAAAGGGGTTGACACGGCAAACCCCCTCATCAAAAATACGGGCGGATTAAAACGGGTACGAGATACCCAAAGCGCGCCGCGCCCGGCCTTAAGGAGGTGTGCCATGGAAGGCAGTCATAGTCGAAAAACCTGCATGTCGCCCTCGGCACGCCGCGAGGATTCCGCACGCGCATAAGCGCCACGAACCGATCGTCAAAACCACCACAAAGGTGCCTGTCCCCTTTGTGGCGGTTCGAGAGCATGACGTGAGCGACATCTAGGTTTTTTGAAGCACATACGACACGTACGCTAACTCCCTTCAACAAGGAGGACCCTATGCTGATGCTCAAAACCGCTACGGTACTCGAAGCTATCTCCAAGCGCCGCCGCACGGCGCGCCCTGCCGCTCACACCGGCCTGTCCAAGAACACCATATTCGCCGCCACCCATAGCGCCGAGGACGCCCTCGTGCTGCTTGACGCCAGGGCTGGCGGACTCGGTACCGAGCACGCCGCCGAGCGCCTAGACGCCGTCGGCCCCAACACCATCGAGGCGCCGACCAAGACACTCGCCCGCCGCATCGCCGACGCGTTCATCGACCCCTTCGCCGGCATCCTCGCCGCGCTCGCACTGGTCTCGCTCTACATCGACGTGCTCGCCGTGCCCGAGCCCCAGCGCGACCCCTCCACGGTCATCGTCATCGGCATCATGCTGCTGGTATCGGGCGGCATGAAGTTTATCCAGGAAGCCCGCAGCGGCAATGCGGCCGAGGCCCTCAAGGACCTGGCCTCCAACACCTGCTGTGCCCTGCGCGACGGCGAGCGTATCGAGATCCCCTTTGACGAGCTCGTCCCCGGCGATGTAATCCGTCTCTCTGCCGGCGATATGGTGCCGGCCGATGCCCGCATCATCACCGCGCGCGACCTGTTTGTGATCGAGTCCGCACTCACCGGCGAGAGCGAGGCCGTCGAAAAGACCGCTGCCATCACCGTCGCCGAGGGTGCCGACAGCTCCGCGCTGCCGCTCTCTGCCTGCAAGAACATCGTCTTTACCGGCACCTCCGTGCAAAACGGCACCGCTATGGCACTTGTCGTAGCCACCGGCTCGGACACTTACCTGGGCGGCATCGCCAAGATGCTCAACGGGCGCGGCGAGAAGAGCGCGTTTGACCGCGGTGTCTCGAGCGTCTCCATGTTGCTCGTGCGCCTGATGCTCGTTATGGCGCCGGCGGTCTTTGCCATCAACGTCGCCACCAAGGGCAACGTCATCGACGCGCTGCTGTTCGCCACGAGCGTGGCCGTGGGCATCACGCCGCAGATGCTCCCCGTCATCGTGACCTCGAGCCTGTCGCAGGGCGCCAAGGACCTCGCCCGTCGCCAGGTTATCGTCAAGGAGCTACCGGCGATCCAAAACCTCGGCGCGATGGACGTCCTGTGCTGCGACAAGACCGGCACCCTCACCGAAGACCGCATCGTGCTCGAGCGCTACCTCAACACCGACGGCAACGAGGACGCGCGCGTGCTGCGCCATGCGTTTTTGAACAGCTTCTTCCAGACCGGCCTTAAAAACCTTATCGACCTGGCCGTTATCGACCGTGCCGATGTGACGCCCTCGACCGTCGCGCCCGATTCCATGCTGGGCCAGAGTCTGCGCGACCGCTATACCAAGGTCGACGAGGTTCCCTTCGATTTCTCGCGCCGTCGCCTGAGCGTAGTTGTCGCCGACGCCCAAGGCAAAACCCAGATGGTTACCAAGGGCGCTGCCGAGGAAATGCTCGAGATCTGCTCCTTTGTCGAGGTCGATGGCATCGCTCAGCCGCTCACCGACGAGAAGCTCGCCCAGATTCGCAAGCAGGTCGCCGGGCTCAACGCCGAGGGCCTGCGCGTGATTGCCGTGGCGCAGAAGACCGATCCGCGCTGCGTGGGCGAATTTGGCATCGCCGACGAGTGCGACATGGTGCTGATGGGCTTTTTGGCCTTCCTCGATCCGCCCAAGGCGAGTGCCGCGGGCGCCGTCGCCACCCTCGAGGCCAAGGGCGTGGCGGTCAAGGTCCTGACCGGCGACAACGATCGCGTCGCCGCCACCGTCTGCGAGCAGATCGGTATCGACGCGAGCGATGTCTTGCTGGGCTCCGAGATCGATGCGCTCGATGACGCCGAGCTTGCCGAGCGCGCCGAGCACACCCACCTCTTCGCCAAGCTCTCGCCGCTGCAGAAGGCGCGTCTGGTGCGCGTCATGCGCGAGCTGCTCGGTCACACCGTGGGCTTTATGGGCGACGGCATCAACGACGCCGCCGCCATGCGCGCGAGCGACTGCGGCATCTCGGTCGATTCGGCCGTCGACATCGCCAAGGAATCCGCCGATATCATCTTGCTTCAGAAGGACCTGGGCGTGCTCGAGCGCGGCATCATCGAAGGCCGCCGCACCTACGGCAACCTGCTCAAGTACCTCAAGACCACGGTGAGCTCCAACTTTGGCAACGTACTGTCCGTGACCGTCGCGAGCCTGTTCCTGCCGTTTTTGCCCATGAGCGCCCTGCAGCTGGTGTTGCTGTCGCTGGTCTACGAGATCGTGTGTATCGCGCTGCCGTGGGACACCGTCGATGACGCCTGGACCGCCCGTCCGCGCGCCTGGGACGCCGCGTCCATTAAGGGCTTTATGCTCGAGTTGGGTCCCGTGAGCTCGCTGTTTGACATCGTAACCTTCGCCGCGCTCTTCTTTGTGGTGTGCCCTGCCACCGTAGGCGCAAGCTGGTCCGAGCTCGCCGGGACGGGCAACGCCGCAGGCATGGCGGCCTTTGCGACGCTCTTCCAGAGCGGCTGGTTTGTCGAGTCCATGTGGTCGCAGACGCTCGTGATCCACATGCCGCGCTCCCCGCGCCTGCCGAGCCCGCGCGACCACGCCGCGCCCGCGCTGTGCGTTCTCACCGTGCTGGGCCTGGCGCTCATCACCTGTCTGCCGGCAAGCCCCATCGCCGATGCGCTCGGCCTTACGACGCTGCCCACGAGCTTTTTCGCGCTGCTCATCGGCATCGTCGCCGCCTACATCGCGCTCACCCAGCTGGCAAAGCGCCGCTACATTGCCCGCCACGGCGAGCTACTGTAGCGCCCGAATTGTGGCGCGCGACCCATCAGGCGGTCAAAAAGTCCCGTCTCAAGTTAAACCACTCATTTAAGCACGTCCCCAATGAGTGCGGCGGAATGGCTCCCCTTGACAGCTTAAAGCCGTCATGCAGGAACCATTCCGCCGCAGCCTTACGAAAGGGACTGGGTTGTAAATGTTGGAGAAGAGCCGTTAGCGCCCAGGGGTCAGGATCACCAGGGCGTCGTGCTCAAAGGGATGCTGAGCCACGCGCACGGTGCCGTCACCGTTGTCGCGAACGGGCAGCTTGGCGACGCGCTTGTCTTCCATGTCGAGAACCGTCGCCGTCCAGCCACGCGCGCCGTCGAGCTTAAACTTGAGCGCCGTGGTGCGCGGCAGGTACGTGACGACGCGATCGCCAACGCGCGCCACACGAATGGCCTCGCGCGCGTCATCGAGGAGCTCCTGCGCCGGAACCACGGCAAGTGCGTCGTCGCCAGCCGTAGCACCCAGGCCGGCAAGCACATGCTCGATCGCGCCAAAGTCCCAAACGCCCGCAAACTGCAGACACTCCTGCCAGCGGAACGGCATATCGAAGCCCTCGCCCAACACCGAGCCCTGGCTCTTGCTAGTCTGCCAGTTCCAAACACCGTGCGCGCCATAGGTCACACCCGCGCTGGCGCCGGCAAGGATCGACGACCACACGCTCGCGCGGCAGTCCTGCGCGGTGAAGCGCCAGTACACATTGCGCGACGCACCCATCTGCTCGTAACAAGGCTCAGAGTTGACCATCGGCTTTTTGGGATAGTTGGCGATAAAGTCCTGCGGCAAGTGCCAAGCCTCGGGCTGGCCCTCGTAGTTGTGGCCGGGCTGGAACATGTAGAAGTCCAAGCGGTCCAGGTACCGTGCCGGGATGGTGCGGTTGCCGCGGTTGATATGCATGGTGCGCAACGCCTCGGGCGCGCGATTGACGACTTCGTCGAGGGCATCCTCGTAATAGGCGATCGCCTCGTCGCTGGTAAAGTCGGTATCGCCTGTCACCACGTAAACGGGGTCGAACTCACCCAGGTTCTCGACGACGCGGGCAACGTGGGCACGGACCTCCTCGCGCGGCATAACCTCGGCACCGCAATGCTCGGCAATCTTGGCGCCCCAGGTACCGGGCACGTAGTTGCACCACATAAGCACGAGTGCCGGACGAATGCCGTGCTCGACGGCAGCGCGACACATGGCAGCAGCGCGGTCCCAGTACGCCTGGTTGGGACGGGACCAATCAAAGTGCACGCCGTCCTCGCTGGCATAGGGCCAAATGCCCAAATCGGGGCAGCAGCGATCCCACTGCGGCAGTGTGTTGACCTGCAGCACGTTCATGCCCTGCTCGGCACGGCGGGTCAGATAGTAGTCCCAGTCGTCCTCGGCGATGCTCGTAAATGCGCTCCAGCACGTATCGGCAAACCAAAAGAACGGTTTGCCCTCGCACAAAAAGCCGTCCTGGCGACTGTTGACAGTCAGTTTTCCCAAACTCATCTGCATGTCCTTTCGTTTGATAAAGGAGTTGCGAACCAGCAGATTCTTTCGCGGTAACCCCGCGCGAAAGCACCTGGCGCTTAGCAAGCCCCGGCGAGTAGGCGCCACGCGCCCCCCAATCAGTCTACCTTGTAAGAAGGGCCCCGCCGGGCTTGCGCCTGACGGGGCCCTGTCGTGTAGGTAAGGTCGTATGCGTCCGAATGGTTTGGCCTTAGGCCTCCATCTCGGCGAGCTCCTCCTTGGAGAAGCCAGTGGCAAAGACGACGGCAGCGGCGATGACAAAGGAGATTGCCATACCGACGATAGCCCAGACGGTGTTCATCTGGCCACCCTGCAGGTAGTTGGTGAAGACCAGGAAGTTGGAGGCGCCGCCGGCCAGGTAGTAGGTAACACCCATGAGGCCGGAGAACACAGCGCCGATGGCACCGCCGATGAACATACCGAGCATGGTGCGACGGAAGCGCATGAGGATACCGAAGAGCGCGGGCTCGGTGACGCCGCCGGCGATAGCGGAGATGACGTAACCCAGGGCAAGACCCTTCTCGTCGGGGTTCTTCATCTTGAGGAAGGCACCGAAGGCGCAGCCCCAGACAGCAGCCATAGCGCAGTTGGTGGAAACGAAGACGAAGGGATCGTAGCCGGCGGCGATGATCTGGACCTGAGCGAGCAGGATGACGGGCATGTGCATGCCGCAGACCACGAAGAGCTGCCAGAAGGCGCCGAGGATGGCCATAACGATCAGGATACCGATACCGCCAAGGTCAGCAAGGCCAAAGAGGGCGTTGGCGATGAGGCTGCCGATCTCGTTGCCGATCGGGGCAAGGACGATGAAGGCGATGGGGATGGTGACGATCATGGTGCAGAACGGCGTGAAGACCGTGGACAGCACGTCGGGCATGACCTTCTTAAAGAACTTCTCGATGAAGTACAGGACGGGCACCGAAAGGATGATCGGCAGGACGGACTGCTGGTAGTTGGCAGCGGCGATCTGGATGCCGTAGACGGAGATGATTCCGCCGCCCTCCTGGGTGGCGACGCTCACCACGGAAGGAGCCATGAGGGCGCCACCGAGCAGCATGCCGAGCACCGGGCTGGCGCCGAGCTTCTTAGCGGCGGCATAACCCAGGTAGATGGGGATAAAGGTGAACGTGGCCTCGTACAGCGTGGTGTAGAGGAACGTATAGGTCGGGTCGTCGGCCGAGAGCACACCGAGCATGGTGGGGCCGAGGACGGCCGCGATGGTACGGAACAGACCACCGGCCATGAGCAGCGGGATGAGCTGGGTCATGGAGCCCGACAGATAGTCGAGGATGATGTTAGGCAGGTTCTTGAGCTCGAACTTCTCCTTGGGAGCGTCGAGGTTCTCGTTGACCGCCTCGCCCTGTTTGACGCCGGAGATGGCGACGAACTCGGCGAGCACCTTGGGCACGTTCTGGCCGATGATGACCTGGAGCTGGGCGCCGGCGAACTGGCAACCCAGAACACCCTTGACCTTCTTGATCTTCTCCACGTCGACCTTGTTGTTATCCTTGAGCGCCAGACGCAGGCGCGTCATGCAGTTGGTGGCAACGGAAACATTCTCCGCGCCGCCCACGAGCTCGAGGACATCGGTGGCAATCTGCTTGTTATCTACTGCCATGGGACCCCTCCCCATATCTTCGTGTGCCAGCCCCCTTGGGCTTAGGCACGCCTTTGGCCCGGCGACTATAACCCCTTACGGTTGCCGGACCCTTGGATACGCTGTCGTAAACAAAGTGTTTACTGAACGTTTACGGGCTTTAGTTTACACGGAGCGCCTCATTTGTGGCAATTTTACCGTGCAGAGTCCGGCGAACGGTAGGAAATCGGGGGTGAACGTATTCCAATGGCGGGAGATAGTCTCTTTGACTGTCTATTGATAAATGGCTCTTTACGTGGGCTTTTATTTTGATAAACACCTCTATGACCTGTTAACTCATCAACAGAAGCCCTGCTAGAAGCTAGTAAATATATGTTTAGTAGTTCATGGCGTGTTAAATTTTGCCGTTTACCGAGTTTATCAGCTTGTTCTGCAATTCTGGATTAAACTAAACATGTTTAGATTGTATTGCCGCTTTTGTTTCCCACTAGCGGCGCAAGGGAGGCAGCTCATGGAACTCAAATTGTGTACCTACGCAACCGTCACCACCTTGGGCGACTTTGGCCCCTGGATCAGCAAGGTCGTACTCGACCTGCCCTGCACCGTGCGCGCCAACGACATCGACGCGAACACCTTCCATATATATGTAGAGCGTCACGAACGCTCGGGCGAAGTTCTGATGCGCAAGGAGCGCGGCGCCGACCATGCCGCGCCCTCCGTGGGTTACATCGACGTTCTCGCCGCATATCCGTGCGACGAAAACGGACGTAAGCTCGCCGTGGGCACCCATGTGGCGCTCGAGGTCGCCGAGCAGCGCCTGACCAAGACCATCGAAGGCGGCGTCATGGGCTCGCGCATGCTCGATGACCAGCTGCGCATCACGCAGCTCGCGGCTCTTCCCGGCAACGACGGCGACGATCCCACCTGCGGCCTGGTCTTCGACACCTGCCGTGGCGATATCTGCCCTGCGCTCAAAGGCTGGAGCAACGACACGCAAAAGACCGCCGTCGACGGTATCGCGCTCGAATACGGCTTCTTTGAGCCCAGCTTTAAGGCCGAGGACTCGGCATGCTTCAACCCCTTTGCGCCCGAGGCCACGGCCGTGCCCCAAAAGGCACCGCTCGTGGTGTATCTGCACGGCGCCGGCGAGGGCAAGGGCGCCACGCAGGGCGAAGGCGCCACGCGCGCCTATATCGGCAACCGCGTGACGGCCATCAGCCAGGCGCAGATCCAGCGCTACTTTGGCGGCTTTGCCTGGGTGCTCGTGCCGCAGTCGCCCACGTTTTGGATGGACAACGGCGTCGAGCAGCTTGGTCACTCCAACCAGAGCATCTACTCCCCCGTGCTCAAGGCACTTATCGATGAGTTTGTCGCCGAGCATGCCGACCGCATCGACACCGACCGCATCGTGGTCGCCGGTCTTTCCAACGGCGGCTTTATGACCCTGCACCTGTGCGCCGACTACCCCGATTTCTTCGCCGCGGGCCTTCCCTGCTGCGCCCCGTGGTACAACGCCACGGACGAGGACGTAGCCGCGCTCGCCAAGACGCCGCTGTGGTTTACGCACTCCAAGGGCGACGAGCTCGTGTGCCCGCAGCAGACCGTGCTGCCGCTGTTCGCGCGCCTGCGCGATGCCGGCGCCAACGTGCATCTCACCTACTTTAGCCATGTCGAGGACCTGACCGGCGTGTATCGCGAGGCCGACGGCTCGGCCAAGAAGACGTTCAACCACGGCGTGTGGATCCACCAATTCAACGACCTGTGTTATCAAGACTTCGACGGGGGCAACGTACTCATCGACGGCGAGCCGGTGGGCTGCTGGGAGTGGTCGGCCAGGGTCGACCGCTAAGCCCTCCCATCGCGGGGACCGGGGTTTAGTCTTGCAAACGTCCTCGGGCATGCATGGGCTGGCGCTTTGCGCTTCGCGCTGCGCCTGCCCATGCCCCCTGCGGAATGTTTGCAAGACTAAACCCCGGTCTCCGCTGCGTTGACGTTGCTGTGACCCTGGCCGGCCGCTTCTAGCGGGCCGCCGGGTCGGTGGCGATGGGGGCATGGGTCCCGTCTTGCCTTGCGCGTAACTGGCTGAATTGATTTTGATTGGAGCTGTTCCTATGTCCCAGAAGTTGACTCGGGTGATTGTTACCACTGATATGGAAGTCGATGATATGAACTCGCTTGTTCATTTGGCTCTGTATCTCAACTTGCTTGATGTTCAGGCTGTGGTGTATACGGCTTCGCAGTATCACTTTCTTGGGGATGGGGTTCATACGCTCGGCGAGGTGAATTCGCATTGGCGGACCAAAGGGCGGCGCTCTTATGAGTGGGCTGTTGTGCCTCATGAGCCCGATCCGCTAGCCGGCGAGCTTCGTGAGTATCGGCCGTTTCCCGAGCATTGGATTGAGAGTCTCTGGAGTAATGAATATGCCCAGGCTTGGCCGCAGTTGCAAGCAAATGCGGCCGCTGCCGGTGAGCCGCCGTTTCCCACGCCCGCCCAGATGATCGAGCGCACCTTTGTGGGAAATGTTGCCTTTGAGGGTGATGTGACTGAGGAAACTGAGGGGTCTCGCGTAATTGCGCAGGCGATTCTGGATGATGATCCGCGTACGTTATGGTTGCTCAGCTGGGGTGGTATGAATACGATCGTTCGCGCCCTCATGAGTATTGCCGAGCGCTATCGCGCCACGCCCGAGTGGCCCGCCGTACGGCAGCGGGTCTATCAGAAGGTGCGCGTGATGGGCGTTGCCGATGGCGTGGGGCAGGACAACTCGTGGCTCGACCATGGACGCGAGCTCTTTCCCGAGCTCATCTTTTGGCGTACGCCCTATATGTATGGCAACTATTTCGACGCCAAAACAGCTCAGCCCGATACGCTGCCGCTGTTTAAGGCTCCTTGGCCTGAGCGGAATCTCACGCAGGGCAACGGACCCCTCATGGCACGCTATATGCTCTATGGCGATGGTAAGGTCTACGAAAACGAGCCCGAGCGCTTTCAGTTTGGCAAGCATGCCCGTCTGGATTGGGGCCTAGAAGGCAGGCCCGCGGTGCAGTTTGAGCGCGGCGACTTTATGGCCGAAGGCGACAGCATGACCTATATTCCGCTGCTTCCGTTTGGCCTGCGCGGTATCGACGACCGCGACTTCGATACGCTGCTGGGCCGCATGTTTTTTGATGGGCATCCCGATGCGAACGCGCCCGCCGGTTTTGCCTCCATCGGCACGCCCGCAGACGACAATCTCAATCCCTACCTGCGTGCCTATCAGGAAGACTTTGCCGCCCGCGCGCAATGGTGTGCCCATGATCCGGCAGCCTGCTCGCATCCGGCACATGTTGTCGAGGTCACGGCCGACCGCAGCGCCACAGCCGGCGAGCGCGTCGACCTTACAGCGACCATCGTCGACCCCGACGGCAAGGGCTTCGATGTGCATTGGGATGTCGCCGTGGACCCGTCGAGCTATGCAGGCGCCCAGGATCTGTCGCTGTGGCAAGAATGCACGGTAGACACCGCTTTCATCGTGCCCGCCGACGCGCGGCCCGGCGACCGCCTTGTGCTCACCCTTACCGTGCAGACGCGCGCCGAGCGCCCCTGCACCCGCTACGGCCAGGTCGCCATCACCGTCGCGTAGCAGCGACGGCGCTCACACTCAACAAGAAGTGCCCCCAAGTGCCGGCCAAATGACGAGAGTGGATAATCTCCCACTTTGAGCCCCCAAACAGGCCAAAAACGGCAGATTATCCACTCTCACTTTGGGGCACTCATTGGGGACAGACTTAAATGAGTAGTCGTTGGGGACGTTCTTGTTTGACTGGTCATTTAAGTACGTCCCCAATGAGTGCTTTCACTTCTTTTAACAAAACGCCCGGCGGGCATTAACTGCTCGCCGGGCGTTTTGGTTAGGAAACTCTGAAGTTGAGTGTCTCGGCTTCCTTAGGACAGGTCCTCGCCGTTCGTCTCGATGACGTGTTTGTACCAGTCGAAGCTCTTCTTCTTGGAACGCTTGAGGGTGCCGTTGCCTGCATCGTCGCGGTCCACGTAGATAAAGCCGTAGCGCTTGGACATCTCGCCCGTGCCGGCAGACACCAGGTCGATCGGACCCCAGGTAGTGTAGCCCAGCAGGTCAACGCCGTCCTCGGTCACCGCATCGCGCATCGCGGCGATATGCTGGCGCAGGTAGTCGATACGGTAGTCGTCGTTGATGGAGCCATCCTCCTCGACAACATCCTTGGCGCCCAGACCGTTCTCGACCACAAACAGCGGCTTCTGATAACGGTCGTACAGGTCGTTGAGGGTGATGCGGAAGCCCAGCGGATCGATGGCCCAGCCCCACTGGCTCTCCTGCAGGTAGGGGTTCTTGGCGCCGGCGAAGGCGTTGCCCTGGGTGCGCTCGACATCGGGGTTATCGGCACCGGCGGAGCAACGGGTGCTGTAATAGCTAAAGCTGATGAAGTCGACGGTGTTGGCGGCCAGGATCTCGCGGTCCTCATCCGTCATGCCCACATCGATGCCCAAACGCTCGAGCTTCTTGACGGCATAGGCCGGATAGTAGCCGCGGCTCTGAACGTCGACGAAGAAATAGTTGCTCTGGTTGTCAATCTGCGCCTGGCGCACATCGCCCGGACGGCAGCTGTAGGGGTAGTAGCTACCTGCGGCAAGCATGCAACCGATCTTGACCTCAGGGTCGATCTCGTGAGCGATCTTGGTTGCCCAAGCGCTGGCGACGAGCTCGTTGTGGGCGGCCAGGTACTCGACGGCCTCCTTGTTCTCGCCCTCTTCAAAGACCAGACCGGCACCCATAAACGGCAGGTGCAAGATCATATTGATCTCGTTGAAGGTAAGCCAGTACTTTACCAGGCCCTTGTAGCGGGTGAAGATCGTGGTCGCGAGGTTCTTGTAGAAGTCGATGAGCTTGCGGTTGCGCCAGCCGCCGTACTCCTTGATGAGGTGAATCGGGCAGTCGAAGTGCGTGATGGTCACGAGCGGCTCAATGCCGTGCGCCTGACACTCGCGGAACACGTCCTCGTAGAAGGCCAGGCCGGCCTCGTTGGGCTCAGTCTCGTCGCCGTTGGGGAAGATGCGGGTCCAGGCCAGGCTCATGCGGAAGGTCTTAAAGCCCATCTCGGCAAAGAGGGCGATGTCCTCCTTGTAGTGGTGATAGAAATCGATGCCGGTCTGCGCGGGGTAGTAATAGCCGTCCTCGAAGTCGAGCATCTTGCGCTGGCCGGAGACCACCGCATAGCGCTCGGGGCCGTGCGGCGCCACGTCCACGTTGGCCAGGCCGCGGCCATCCACGTCGTAAGCGCCCTCGCACTGGTTGGCAGCCGTCGCGCCGCCCCACAGGAAGTCTTTACGGAAAGCCATGCATCAATCCTTTCACACGCTGTTTGTCGTGGTTTCAGTATCCCCGTAAGCAGCGCGCTACTCAACGGCAACGACGCAGGCCGACACTTCTTTTCGCACACGGCGGCCCGGCAGCCGCCCCTGCCTGACACTTTCTGATACCGCCGCCCCAAACCACCACAAAGGGGACAGGCACCTTTGTGGTGGTTGGGGACGGTTTGTCTCGATCTGTAACAGGTAGGCAGCCAAAACCGGGCTTGGTGTTACAGATCGAGATTTTCGGGCAGCCCCCGCAGTTTGTCTAAATCTGTAACAGGTAGAGACGATTTAGCCCGCTAGATGTTACAAATCGAGACGGAAGGTGCTAGTCACAGGTGATGTCGAGGTTCTTGCCGACGAGGCCCACGTAGCCGCCCTCGGCAGCCTTGGGACTATCTGCGTGGCAGAGAACCCACTTGTCGGCCTTCCAGTAGCAGTAGCTGTCACCGGCGGCAGGCATGTCGGCTGCGGCCTCGGGGCGCGGGCCATTGGTGCCCGCCGGCAGCGCCACCATCACCTGGAAGCCGCCGTCGTCGACCATGCAGGGCGTGTAGTGGAGCGTGGTGTTGAAGACTTCGACGACCGTACCCGCCGGCACGCGGAACGCCTTGACGCACGCGGTGTCGAGCTTGCCGCCCTCAATCTCCCAGCGATGCGCCACGAGCAGGATAAAGTCGCGGGCGCCCAGGTTAAACTCGCTGGCGCGGTGATACTCCAGGCAGTTGAGCTGCGTGTTGTGGCCGTTGCACCAGCCGAGCTGGAAGGGGCGGCCGCCAAACATGAGAAAGCCCAGTTTATCGGCACCCTTGACGCTCTCGAGCTCCGGCGCGCTTGCTACGTACTTGCTACCCTCGGGAATGGGAGTAGCCGCAAGCGCCTCGACAAGCGGGGCGGTCAGGTTGGACGGCACGTCGTCCCACACGCGACCATAGGATTTGAACTCGGGATCTGATACAGAGTAGATATGCATGTTCGCTCCTGTTCGTTTATGTGACAGTATGAACATTCTAGAACATCATTCATCCACGACCACGATCAATACCGAAAACATTGCATGACGAAATCACCCGCTCAAAAAGCGACATGCAGCTTCCTAGTCGAGATAATCTTTAAGAAACTCAATAACGCTCATACACCAGTAGTCGGTCTCCAGCGCATGGGGCTTCATCAATGCGTGCCCCCCTTCTGAATACATGACTCCCTCATGGTGTACTCCAGCTGCATCCAGAGCATCGACCATCTTTTCATAATTGTCGGGCGATACAATATCATCGTCAGCGCATTGCCAAAGATATGTCGGAGGATACTGCTCCCACACATGCTGATTAATACAGAAATCACCGAGCGAGTCGCGACCAGCCCCGCCGCACACCGAATCAAGAAATCTATTGTCTGATGCGTTCTCAAAGCCACGAAGATCAATCGGTGCATAACACAGGACCAAGGCTTTGGGTGCCTCGCATCCGTAGGACGCAAATCCCTTGTTGTCCGTCCCCCACTCGGCAGTTAAATGCGCACCAGCAGAAAAGCCGATAACTGCATAACTTTTTGCGACATTAAATTTCGCTGAATTCTCGAAGACAAAACGGACAGCTCGATTTAAATCGTCGATTGGACGCGGCATCAAAGGCTCGACCCTCACCCTGTATGACAGCACGAACACGTTATAGCCCGCATCGTTGAGCTCGGGGGCAACGGGAAAGCCTTCCATTTGATGACAAACGCTCTGATAACCTCCGCCCGAAACCGCAATGATAAAGGGAGCCCCGGGTCTCCCGGGAAAGAAGAACAGTTTCGTGTTGCGTCGAGTCGGATCACGGATGCAGTCGGCTTCATCCCATATATCGTAGGCAACTTGCCTCCCGTCATCCACGAGCTCGACAATCCGATTCAATCCACGCAAAACGCGAGTAGTTTCATATGGATTAGCATCAGAATTCATATGAGACACGATGGGTTTATTCCACATGCGCTCCCAAGTTGAAGGCCGGCAAAGCATAAGGTGCTCGCCAAAGCCAGCGAACTCAGGAAGGAGCGCGATTTCGCCAAACGTCATATCGGCTGTAATTGTCATAGCTAGTCACTCCAAAAATGAGGGTGGGCTCGCGTGAATCAACGGCAAGCCCACCACATGCAATCTGCCGCGGGGTTTTCGGCAGCTTACATCCCAAATAATTGTCTACTCCACTACTGCCTCTTCATCAGGGCGATACAGGATGTAAACGAGAACGAAGTTAAGAATTAAACCGACGACATTGCAAAGAATTGCGCCGATGAGGCTGCTCATATCACCAGAAGGATCCATATAACCGGGGAAGCTAAAAATGCCGCTCGACGTCATAACGAACGTACAGGTGTTGAAAATCGCCGGGATAACAGCACTGATTGCTCCGGCGACCATGGAAGCGATAATGATCTTCTTGTGCTCCAAGATGATGCCGTACAGCGCCGGTTCCGTAATCCCGAAAAAGCCCGTAATGGCACAGCTGAACCCAAGACTCTTTTCACTCGGGTCCTTCGAGCGGAGGGCAAACGCCAAACAAGCGCCGACAACACCCATGCTGCAGCAGAGAAGTCCAAGGATAGGATCGGAGCCGACGGTCATAATATTGTTGATGGAAAGCACGATCAGGGCCCAATGGAGTCCAAGGGGGATCATAACGAGACCGAATATCGGCCCGAGAATAACGCCGCAAAGGACGGGGCTGAACTGATAGACCGCCAGCACTGCAGTCGCAAGCAAAGAGCTCGCCTGCTGAATAACGGGGCCGATCACAAGGAGCGAGACGGGGGCGGCAACAGCAACCGTCAGGAACGGGACGAGCGCAAATGCCACAACATCGGGAAGAACCGCCCGCAGCCACTTATTAAGAACGGATGCGAACCAAGCCGCCACGATAGCAGGAAACACCGTGAAGGAATAGCTCACCATTGTGAACTTCATGCCGAGCAAATCCAGCGCATCGCCCGCTCCGGCCGCAGCAACGAAAGTCGGATAAATCAGGATTGCACCGAGTACCGCACCGATATATCGATCGGTTCCAAAGAACTGAGCAGCAGATGATCCGACAAGAACGGGCAGAAAATACATGCAGGCATTTCCCATGCCGTACAGCAGAGTGTATATTCCGCTCTCGGCGGAAACAGCACCCGCCGTCGTCAGAATACTAAGGACGGCGTTTATCATTCCGCATGCGATCAAGGCAGGAAGAACGGGCATCATGATGCCGCTGATGAGCTTCATTAGCTTTCCCAGAAAGCCCTTAGTCTCTCCTTCGCTTGCCTCGGAATCTCCGGCATCAATCCCGGTTTCCTTGGCAACGATTTCATAGACCTTATCGACCTTAGGTCCCACAATCACCTGATATTGCCCCGCGGAATGGCGAATGTCGATCACGCCATCAATCGCCTTGACTTTTGCATCGTCTACGATGCTTTCGTCCTTAAGGTTGAACCTTAAACGAGTCATGCAGTGAGCTACAAATGTAACGTTGTCTGCGCCGCCCACCATCTCGAGAATCTCGGCAGCGAGCTTGGTTGTATCTGCCATAAATACCATTTCTCCCATGTTGAGTTTTATATGTAACCATCAGCAAAGCGCGCGCCTTTGCCAACTAATTACCTTGTTTTCGATGCAATTCGATTGATGTGCATCATGAGGTAGAGTCTTTCTTCGTCTATAAGTTCCCGCCCCGTCAGTCGGCTGAGAACAGAAGCAATATCATCGGCGCACATTGATGCCACCGGATATTCTTTTTTGAGCGAGAGGTACATCTTGCGGTTGTCGCTCACGATGCTTTCGCCAGAGTTCAACCTATTGAATAAGTACTGAAGATGGGTTGCGAACCTTGCGTAATCGAAACCTTCCCGATCAACTTGAATGCCAAGCCGATTTTCAACAGCAACGGTTGACTCCTCCAGAACACGATCGTAGATATCCGCGCTAAACTCTTTAACTACTTCGCATGAGTCCGAATCGGCCATGTTATTGATAAACGCCATGGCAATTCCAACTGCCTCATGAGCTGGAAGCCTAACGTTAAGACGTTTCCTGATTATCTTAAGTGCATACTCGCCGATTCTAAATTCGACGGGATATTGTTGGCGGACATCAAACGATAAAGGCATGCGGACAACGATATTTTGCTCTTTGCGCTTAACCGCATACGCGATATGGTCCGCAAGGATAAACGGCAAATTAGGGCTCACCTCATAAGACAGCAAACCTGTCGACATATCAATAACATCCGAGGTAAGCTCGAGAAGCTCGTCGGGGACCTCGTCAACGAGAGCGATGTAGCGAGAGCTAACGTTATAAAACGTTCGTTGAATCTCCGAAAGAGGGACCTCGTCTCCGACATTCTTAAACCCCAGACCACGGCCGAATGCAACCAACTGTCTGCCATTTCCATCGACGCAGAGGACAGCGCTGGTATTAATTCGTTTAACAATTTCCATGTGCCCCCCCTAAACAGAACAAGGCTCCCGAAGCAGAATCCGACAATCAATGTCGACAGATGCTGCTTCAGGAGCCTTGCCTGAATATCACTCTGAGGACTAATTTAAGCGAGCTAGTGCTAATGACCTCGAATAAACACTTCTAAACAGTTAAACGGTCGATATCTCCGTGTGAACGGTTTGGAGGCAGAGGGCGGCCCTATGCCTGCTGATAGTGCAGGTGCTTCTCGTCGATATCGGCCAGGTCGCGGTCGAGATAACGACGCGCAAGCCAGTTGGCCATGGGGAGGTTCTGGTCCAGGTAGTTACCGCACTCCTCGGGAGCGGCACCGGGAACATCGCCCTCAAAGCCCGCGACAAACTCGAACAGCTCGCGCACGAGCGGCAAGATCTCCTCGCTCGTCAGCTCACCAAAGACAACCAGGTAAAAGCCCGTGCGGCAGCCCATGGGACCAAAGTAGACAATGCGGCTCGACCACTCGGCATGATTGCGCAGGAACGTCGCGCCCAAATGCTCAATCGTGTGGCACTCGGCCGTGTTCATGACCGGCTCCTTATTGGGTGTGGTCAGGCGCAGGTCAAAGGTGGTGACGGCGGCGTCGGTCGCCGGATCGCGGTCGATGCGGCTCACATACACGCCGGGCTCGAGCAGCAGATGGTCAACGGAAAAACTCGCGATGCGCTCCATGGCAGATCCTCTCGGTAGTCAATTTAGGACGGGGCTCTTTTAGCTGGTCACAACAATCGTCACCAATAATAGCAGTCAAAAAAGCCCCGTCCCAAATGTGAACTGCGCCCCAATTCTTGGACGGGCTAATAAGCGGCCTACGCCGCACATAGGGACTGATTCCGGAATTCCTCCGGGGTCAGTCCCTTCAGTTTAACCTGCCTCCTTCTCGTGTTCCAATGGATGATGTATTCGTCCAGGTCTCTCTTGAAGTCTTCGAAGCAAGGCCATTTTCTTCCGCGAAAGAACTCGTCCTTCATATAGCCGAACACCTGCTCCGTCGCGCCGTTGTCGATGCAGTTGCCCTTCCGGGACATGCTCTGCACCACGCCGGCCTCCTCCAGCCGCTTGCACCACCCGGCCTGCTGGTACTGCCAGCCCATGTCCGAGTGCAGGACCGGCCTGGAGCCCTCGGGCATCTTGGACACGAGCTGGTCGAGCAACTCGTGCTGCTGGGCCATGTTGGGATGCAGCGACGTGGACCAGGCGACGATCTCCTTGCTGCCGAAATCGTAGACCGGCGCGAAGTAGGCCTTGCCCCAGGGCTGCTTGAACTCGGTGACGTCGGTGCCCATCTTCTCCCACGGCCCGTCGGCGGCGAAGTCCCTGCCGATGACGTTCTCGAAGGTCTTTCCGACCTTGCCCCTGTACGAGTAGTACCTGTGGTAGTCGGTCTCGCGGCGGATCCCGCAGCTGATGCCCATCTCGCGCATCATCTTCAGCGTCGTCTTGTCGGCTATGCGCACGCCCTGCTCGGCGCGCAGGCACATGGCGATCTGCCTGTGGCCGCACCCGTTGGCGGTGCGCGAGAATATCTCGGCGGCGGCCTCCCAGAGCTCGGGCCTGGTGGGAGCCTTCGGGTGCGACAGCGCGTAGTAGTAGCTCGACCTCGCCAGGCCGGCGCACTCGAGCAGGTCGGCGAGGGGGTATTGCCCTGAAAGCCCGCTCACGACCGCGGCCTTCTCGCCGTTCGAGAGCGTTTCTCCGCCTTCAGGGCGATCGATTTTTTTAGGTAGGCGTTCTCCGCCTCGAGCCTCTTGATCCTGCGCTCGAGCTCTTGCTCGCGCGTCGTCTCCCCGGACGGGGAGCCGGACCCCCTCGGCCTCCCCCTGGGCTTTGGCCTGAGCGCCTCCGGGCCCTCCTCCTTGTAGGCCTTCAGCCATTTCTTGAAAGGGCTTGGCGAGGCTATCCCGAACTTCTCCATGGCCTCGGGCTTCGTCATGCCCTCGTCGACGACCGCCCTGACGGCGGCCAGCTTCGTCTCGAACGAATAGGCGGTGTGTTTCTTTCCCATCATGGCCAGAACCTCGATACCAGCAGACCTGTAGGTGCACAGCCATTCTCTCACGGTTTCCTCCGGCATCCCGAGAAGGGCCGCGATCGCCGCGCGGCCGTGCCCCTCGTCGTGCAGCTCTGCCGCTCGCAGTCTCATCCCGACGTCGTACAAAGCGTTTCCAGCCATAAAAAAGCCTCCCATTTCTTGTGTCCAAGAAATGGGAGGCAGTTCAATGAGCTACGCGGGACGAGGACCGAGTGATTATTTAATCCCCGTCCCAGAAAAATCATTCTAGGCGGTGTACGCGATTGTAGATTTCACGGCGTGACGCCAGCCGGCGATCTTTTTGGCTCGTTCGTCGGCGGACATGGCAGGCTCCACGATGCCGCGAGCGCCGTAGACGTCAACGACGTCGCGCGTGTACATGCCCAGCGCAATGCCGCAGGCCCAGGCCGCACCCAGACCGCTCATCTCGTCGTTGCTCGCGATGCGGATGGGCGAGCCAACCAAGTCGCTCTCAAACTGCATCAGGTACGCGTCGCGCGTGGGGCCGCCGTCAACACGAAGCTCGGCCAGTGCCGCGCCCGAATCCTCGACCATCGCATCAATCACGTCAAAGATTTGATAGGCGATCGACTCGTCGGCGGCCTTTACGAACTCCGCACGGCCCGTGGTGCGCGTCATGCCAAAGACGCAGGCCTCGGCGTCACTCGCCCAGTGCGGCGCGCCCAAACCGGTAAACGCCGGCACAAAGTAGACGCGACTCGCCGGATTGGCGGCGTAGCACAGGTCGGTAACTTCCTCGGGGTTATTGATGAGCTCAAGATCGTCGCGCAGCCACGTCTTGACGGCGCCGGCGTAGCTCACGTTGCCCTCGAGAACATACTCGGTCACACCGTCCATACGCCATGCGAGCGAGCTCGAAAGCCCATGCGAGCTGGCGACGAACTCGTCGCCGACGTTCATCATGACCGAGCTTCCGGTGCCATAGGTCGCCTTGGCCATGCCGCGGCTATGGCAGCCCTGGGCAAACAAGGCGGCATGGCTGTCGCCGAGCACGCCGTGAATGGGCACGGGCGCCGGCAAAAAGCCGCCCAGGTCCGTTGTACCGAACAGGCCATCGGAATCGGTCACCTGCGGCAGGCACGCCGGATTGACACCAAAGGCCTCGCACACAGGCTCGCTCCAGCAGCCACGGCGCAGGTCAAAAAGCTGCGTGCGGCTGGCATTGGACCAGTCGCAGCGGAACTCCACGCCGCCCGTGAGCGTCCAGACCACCCAGGCATCGATGGTGCCCAGGCACAGTTCGCCTGCCGCCGCGGCCTCGGCAGCCGCGGGAACGTTCGCGAGGATCCAAGTCATCTTGCCCGCCGGGTAGTAGGGCGAGAGCACCAGACCCGTCGTGTCACGCACCAGCTCGGCCACGCCTTCGCGCGCAGCCAGCTCGTCGCACAGCTCGCGGGCGCGGGCGCACTGCCACACCACGGCATCGCACAGCGGCTCGCCCGTCGTGCGGCTCCAGGCAACGGTGGTCTCGCGCTGGTTGGAAATGCCAACGCCGGCGACGTCGGCCGGATCGACCCCGGTCTCCTCCACCACGGTGCGTGCCACAGCCAGCACGTTGGCGGCGATCTCGGCCGGGTCATGGCTCACCCAGCCGGCCTCGTTGACAATCTGGCGATGCGAGCGATCGGCGCGATGGATCAGATGGCCGCCCTCGTCCACCAGCAGCGCCTTAGTACCCTGTGTGGACTGATCGATTCCGATGATGTATTTGCTCATGTACTCTCCTGTCTCCCCCGTCGATTCAAAACTAAAACCCGACGGACAAGGAGCGAGTGGCCGACCGGCTCATGAGAGCGCAGCCGGCCTGCTCAGAATTCAACCTAAAAGGATTGGTGCAAACCTGTCCCCGATGCACCAATTACTCTGCGGGAAGGAACTCGGCGACCGTCTTTGCGATTCCCTCGCCCGTCAGGCCGTAGTGCGCAAAGACCTCGGGGCTCGTGCCGGTGATGACCGGCGCATCGGGCAGGCTCAGGCACTTGACCGGACGCGGGCAATGCTCGCCCACGACCTGCGCGACCATGGAACCCAGGCCACCGAAGGGGCTGTGCTCCTCGACGGTCACGACGGCGCGCGTGGCACCGGCGGCCTCGATCACGGCCTCGGCATCGAGCGGCTTGACGCAGTACATATCGAGCACCGTTGCCGAGATGCCCTGCTCGGCCAGCAGATCGGCGGCGTCCACGGCATGGCGGACCATCTCACCGGTGGCGACAATCGTCACATCGGTGCCGCGGCGCACCCAGGTGGCGCGATCCATCTGGAACGGGCACTCGTCCTCAGTGTACACGTCCTCCACCGGGTTGCGGCCCACGCGGATGTAGGCCGGCTTGTTGTCGGCGACCAGGGCACGCACGAGCTCGGCGGTCTGGAAGCGATCGCTCGGCAGATACACGCGCATGTTGGGAATCGCGCTCATGGCGGCGATATCCTGCGCGGAGTGATGGCTCATGCCTAAGGCGCCGTAGGACACGCCGCCCGAGATGCCGATGAGCTTGACGTTGGTGTTGGAGTACGAAACGTCGACCTTGCACTGCTCATACGAGCGCGTGGTCACAAAGGACGCCGGCGAGGCGGCCCAGGCCTTCTTGCCGCACGAGGCCATGCCGGCGGCGATGCTCACCAGGTCCTGCTCGGCAATGCCGACCTCAACGGACTGCTGGGGATACTGGTCAAAGAACGGCGTGAGCGATGCAGAGCCGCGGGAGTCGGAGCACAGGACGACGATGTCTTTATCGGTTGCGGCGGCCTCGAGCAGCGTGTCGCAGATAGCCTTTCGGTTGGCGATCTTGTTAGCCATTGATGGCCTCCTTATGGGCAGCGAAACCGGCGATGATCTGGGCATATTCCTCATCGTTGGGCAGGTGATGATGCCAGGCGGCCTTGTCCTCCATAACCGGCGAGCCGTAGCCCTTCACCGTGTTGAGGATGATGACCGTGGGCTTACCCTTGGTCTCGGCGGCCAGCGTCAGCGCGGCGTCGATGGCCTGGACGTCGTTGCCCGGAATGGACAGCACGTTCCAACCGAAGGCGGCCCAGCGCTCCTCCTGCGAATCCTGCTTCATGACGTCCTCGGTGCTGCCGCTGATCTGCAGGCGGTTGCGGTCCACGAGCGCGCACAGGTTATCGAGCTGGTAGTTGCCGCCGCTCATGGCGCCCTCCCAGACCGAGCCCTCGGCAAGCTCGCCGTCGCCCATGATGGTGTAGACGCGGTAGTCGCGGCCATCCATCTTGCCGGCAAGCGCCATCCCGACGGCCACGGGCAGGCCATGACCCAGCGAGCCCGAGTTCATCTCGATGCCCTTGAGCTTGTTGTTGGGGTGGCCGATGTAGGGGCTGCCGAACTTAGAGAAGCGGGCCTTGACGTCGTCGAGGTCCAGATAGCCCTCGTGGCAGAGCACCGCGTAGTAGGCCTCCATGGCGTGGCCCTTGGAGAGTACGAAGCGATCGCGGTTGGGATCGTCGACGGTCTCGGGAGAAATGTTGAGGTGGTTGGCATAGAGGGTCATCAGCGCATCGATGACCGACATGTCGCCGCCGATGTGCCCGCCAGCGCCAGCCATGATGATATCGACGCAATCGCGGCGAAGGTCCCAACGCAGGGATTCAAGCTCTTCGATAGTTGCCATTTCTACTCTCCTCGCAGGTAAGCTTTGACGTCTTCTTCGATGGGGTCGTACAGGTCGGGGACAATGCCGATGTACTTGCACGCCTCGTAGAGCACCGGCACCACGTTGGCGTGAATGGCGACGCAGTGGTGGATGTAGGGACCCTCGACGATCTTGGCCTCGAGGCGCTTGAGGTTGTCGACCTCGACCCACAGGTAGGTGCCCATGCCGGCCGGGCCGTCGATGCCGCGGGCGTTACCCAGCAGCAGCGAGTACTCGCCGTTGTCGCCGTCAAAGCGGGCAAGGGTGAGGTCGCCGTGCTTGGCCTCGGCCGTCAGCGCGCCGGGGTGATCGAAAGCCAGCGGATAGGTGAGCTTGGGCTTGACGGCCGCGCAGCTGCAGGGCCAGGGGCCGCAGTGCTGCAGCAGCTCGCCGTTCTCGTTATCGGGATGGCGCACGGTCCAGTCGGCGAACATGCCGCGGTGACGGCCCAGGTCGGCGGCCTCGACCATCAGCGCGGTGATGGCGCCGTGAATATCGGTCTCGCATACGATAGGGATGCCCATCTCGTTGAGGATTGCGTTGGCGGCGCAGGGCATAATGCCCAACTCGTCCTGCAGGGCGTTCCAGCACTGGATGGCGCCGGCGTTGCAGCCGTACTTCTCGACCAGGCGCTTCATGGCAATGGCGAGTCCTGCGACCGCAGGAACCTTGTCCTCGGGGATGCAGATCTCAAAGCTGTCACCAATGTGGGCGAGCATGGCTGCCATGGCCTGCTCGTCAGCCTGGGCGTCGCGCACGGCCTGGACAAGCTCGGTCATGGGGATGGGCGAAAGCTGGATGTTGAACTTCTCAAGCAGCTCGCCCTCGTTGCACATGGTCGACCAGAAATCGAACGGACGGGTGGCCATCTGCAGGATGCGGGTGTGCTCGAAGGTCTTGACCACGTTGCACACGGCCAAAAAGTCCCAGACGCCGCGCTCGAACTCGGGATCGGTCAGACGGCAGTTGGTCATGTAGGTGAAGGGAACCTGGAAGCGGCGCAGGACCTTGCCGGTGGCGAACAGGCCGCACTGGCTATCGCGCAGACGGGTGCCGTCGGGCTCGGGGCGCTCGTCGCGCGGGCCCCACAGCAGCACGGGCAAGCCGAGCTCGCGGGCAAGGCGGGCGCAGACATACTCGGTACCAAAGTTGGCGTGGCACAGCATGATGCCGTCGACGCCCTCGGCGCGGAACTTTTTGACGATAGGCTCGATATGGCTGTCGTCGAACAGCAGGCCCTCGTCGTTGATGTCGTCGATATCCACAATCTCGACGCCGATCTCGCGCAGGCGATCAGCCGTCAGACCGCGATACTTGATCGCGTCCGGCGCGCTAAAGATACTGCGGCGCGTGGGCACAAAGCCGAGCTTGATCTTGTCCATGTACGTCCTCCCCTAGTCACATGCTCAGTAAACAGACGCATGTTTCGTTTTGTTCTGTTTACTAAATATTTTACTCTTTTGTTTAAAAGTTTAGCGCGAAAGTCTCGTAAACGGTAGAGAAATCAGCCTAAACGGTATGTAAACAAACTGAACATACAAGGGAAACAAAAAGAGGACCCCGAAGGATCCTCTTCTGAATGGCACTATGTTAACTGCCCTAGCGAGCTTTGGCGCGCTGCAGGCAATGCCGTCTCCGCCTAGATTTCGCGCACGCTCTGACGCTCGACAAAATAGGTCGACACGGCCGTTTTGCAGGTATAGCTCTTGGGATTGCGGATGTTACCCACCAGACGGCGCACCGCGATCTCGCCCACCTCGTGTTTGGGAACATGCACCGTGGTGAGTGGCGGGTTGGAGAAGGCGCCCAGAGATAGGTCGTCAAAGCCGATGATCGAGACATCCTCGGGCACGCGAATGCCGTGCTCGTTGAACGCGCGCATGGCACCCACGGCGAGCACGTCGTTCTCGGCAAAGAAAGCCGTCGGCAGGTCGTCGCGTGAGACGCTGTCGAGCCATGCACCCATATCGCGATAGGCACCTTCGAGCGTGGTGCCCAGCGTGACGTGCCATGCCGGATTGGCCTCGAGGTCCGCATCCTCAAGCGCTTGGCGATAGCCGCGCTCGCGATCCTTAAAGTTGCGGATACGAAGATCGCCTGCCAGATAGCCGATTTGCCTGTGACCCTTCTCGATAAGGTAGTCCACGGCGCGCAGCACCGAATCGGTATTGGCAATGACTACGGCATCAAAGTACTGGCGGTCGCTCCAGCCGTCGAGCACGATCAGGTGGGCGGCAGCGTTGGCGAACAGGGCGTAATCTTCCTCACCCAGCTCGGTACCCATCAGCACGATGGCGGCAGACGGGTCGGCGATCAGGCCCTCGACCTGCGGACGCACGGCGTCCAGGTCGCTAAAGTCGAGCGAGACAAAGCTCGTGCTCATGCCGTGGCGACGCGCCTGGCGCTCCACGCCCTCAATAACCGCGGGATGGAAGGTGCTCTCGTCCAGGATGGCGCCCGTCTTGCGCGCGAGCACAAACTGGATGCTCTCGAGCTGCGTCGACTGCTGATAGCCGAGCGACTGCGCGCACTCCAGGATGACTTTGGCGGTCTCCTCGCTCACGCTGCGCTTGCGGTTGAGCGCGTTGGACACGGTCGCAGGCGAAAAACCGGTGATGCGGCTGATTTCGCGAACACTTGCTTTGGCCATTGTTCCCCCTAGCAACGGTCGTGGCGGAGCATCGTGGCCTGACCGCCCCGTGACTCGACAACTAAACGACCGCAAATTCAATCTAAACAGAATAGTAAATGTTTAATAGCTAGTTTAGCCTGTTGTCAAGCGAAGCGACGCGACTATTCCCCCAACGGGCGTATTTACTCGGTAGCTAAAAAAGCCCGTCCCAAATTGACTACATGGGACGGGGCGTGAAAATCATTTAGCCCAGGACACGAGCCATACGGGCCTTGAACTCGGACAGGAAGCGCGGGGCGTCGACGGTCAGCGCCACGAGCGCGCTCTTATCTGGATCGGACAGACGGTGCTCGTCGCAGATGGTGCGGCCGCGATACTCGCCCAGCAGGTCGACACGTAGGTTACAGCCGAGCGCACCCACGAGCGTGGGATCAATCGCCACGGCAACCGCCAGCGGATCGTGCAGCGCGCAGCCGCCCAGGTAGGGCGCGTTCATTTCGTACGAACCGATATAGTGCTCGACCATGCTCGCAAACGCGCAGCCAGCCATAGTGCCCGAGCCCGTCCAGCCGGCAACGTCGCGACGTGTGAGCACCACGCGGTGCGTCACATCCAGGCCCACCATGGTGAGCTTGCGGCCCGAGCGCAACACAGCGTCGGCAGCCTCGGGGTCGCCCGCCATGTTGGCCTCGGCGCCCGCGCTCACGTTGCCGGGCACGGTAAGGGCGCCGCCCATCACGACCACGCGGCCGATAGACATCATCGCCGCCGCATCGCGCTCCAGGGCAAGCGCCAGATTGGTGAGCGGGCCGGTCGCAACGTAGACCAGATCGGGACCATAGGTACGCGCGGCATCAATCAGGTAATCGACCGCCGCATTGCCGTCGGCCGACGTCGCGCCCACCGGCTCGTACGGCGAGGCGGGCACGCTTGCGCCGCCGATGCCGTTCTTGCCGTGGATAAGCGTGGTGGACGCCGGCGGCGTGTAGGGTTCGGTCGCCTTCATGGGACGATCGGCGCCCAGGTACACCGGCACCTCGGGACGACCCAACAGGTCGAGCACCGCCAAGCAGTTGTGCGCCGACTGCTCGACGCGCACGTTGCCAAAGCACGTGGTGATGCCGACGAGCTCCACCTCGGGGCTCGCGATGGCATAGGCAAGCGCCATCGCATCATCCACACCCATATCCAGATCAAGGATCAGCTTCTTGGTTGCCATTGTTCTACTCCGCTTCTCCGTCTACATCCAAACCGTCTAAACCAAACTTGTGCTCGACTTCCGCACGCGTGGGAATTGATTGCTGAGCGCCCAGGCGCGACACCGTCACCGCCGAGGCGCGAGCACCCGCCGCCATGCACTCAAAGAGCGGCAGGCCCTCCAGACAAGCCGCCGCCAACGCGCCGATAAACGTATCGCCCGCGGCCGTCGTATCGACCACCGCGCTCGAAAGCGCCGGCATGCGCAGCGGCTCACCGCCATCGCCGAGCGTAACCGAGCCGGCGCCGCCCAACGTGATGACCGCAGCCCCGGCGCCCTTGTCGAGCAGCGCATTGAGCGCGGCGACGCAACTCGCATCATCCGTGGGCAGAATGCCCGTCAGTACCTGGCACTCGGTCTCGTTGGGGCAGACCAGGTCGACCGCTGGCCACGCTCCTGCCGGCAGGTCGCAGGCGGGCGCCGGGTTAAAGATCGTATAGAACCCCAGCTCGTGAGCGCAAGCAAGCGCCCCGGCCGTCGCCGCAAGGTCACATTCGCCCTGGGCGATAAAGACGCCGCCAGCAGCCGGGGCAATCTCGCTGGCATCGCCGTCGAGCTCGTCGGCCACCAAGCGCCTCAGTGCGCGGGCAACGTCCTCGCCCGCAAGCGCATGGTTGGCGCCCGGCGACAGCACGATGCGGTTGTCGCTCTCACAGCGAATGATAGTCGCAGTACCGGTCTCCACGTCGTCGAGACGTGTCACGAACTCAACGCCCACGCCGGCATCTTGGAGCCCTGCCACAAGCGCATCGCCAAAGGTATCGCGCCCAACAGCGCCGATCATGCACGTGCGCGCACCCATGCGCGCAGCGGCAACGGCCTGATTGGCTCCCTTACCGCCGGCGTTGGTGATAAAACCGCTGCCATCGACCGTCTCGCCCGCGCGCGGCATGCGCTCGCACGCCACCGAAAGGTCCATGTTCATGCTGCCGAACACCGCAACGATGCTGTGATCCGCCATGGAAACCTCCTCGTCTTCAGGCTTTGCGCCCACCATCGACCAACGATTGTGCACTCTCGCACCCCCTATAACTTTAGTCCACTTTGATGTGGACGCGCGCTTGAGCTTGCGCCAGCAGCAAGCATTCACAGGGGCAGGCAGCTACAATGAATACGTGCTGATTATTCTCGTCATTGGATGATGTTTTATGGAACAATTCTCGCAATCGGGCTCGCGCGGTCGACGCCGCACGGGCAACGAGCCGGCGCCGCACGAACGCGTGAAGGGCGAGCGCCGTGCCAACGAGCCGCAACGCACCGCGAGCCCCCATCGCGCTTCTGCCAACAACGCTGGCCGCGCCAACACTCCCGCCGCGGAGCAGACGCCTGCTCGCCCCAAGTCCCGCTACATCCCTGCGCTCGACGGCCTGCGCACGCTTGCCGTCGTCGCGGTGGTGCTCTATCACCTCAACCTCACGTGGGCTCAGGGCGGCCTGCTTGGCGTCACGATCTTCTTTGTGCTTTCGGGCTATCTGATCACACGCCTGCTACTCAACGAAGTCGCTAAGACCGGCCGCATCGACCTCAAGAGCTTCTGGATCCGCCGCATCCGTCGCCTGGCCCCCGCCGTGGTGACCGTTGTGGTTGTAACCTGTGCGCTGTGCACCGTCTTCAACCACGTGATGCTCACCAAGATGCGTCCCGACATTCTGCCGTCGCTGCTGTTCTTTAACAACTGGTGGCAGATTATGCAGGACGTTTCGTACTTCAACGCCCTGGGCGACCCCTCGCCGCTTACGCACTTTTGGTCGCTCGCCATCGAGGAACAATTCTACCTGGTTTGGCCACCGCTGCTGTTTGCCATGGTATCCATGCACATGAGCAAGCCCAACACGCGCCGCGTGGTTCTGGGCCTGGCTGCTGTCTCCGCCATCGCCATGATGGTGCTCTATAACCCTGCCGCCGACCCCAGCCGCGTGTACTACGGCACCGATACCCGCGTCTTCTCGCTGCTGCTGGGCGCCTGGATGGCCTTTATCCCCGATCGCGACCTAGCTCCGGTGCGTCTCGCTCGTCGTTTGGGGCTCAATCGCCTGGCTGGCGCCGCCAAGCACGGCAGGAACGCCGAGGGCAAGCCTGGCGAGAAGGCCGACGAAGCAGCCGAGACCGCCCCAGCACAGCCGAGCGCCCTCGTGCGCTTTTGGTCCTCGCCCGCATCCATCGATGTGTTGGGCGTCGTGGGTCTGGTTGGCCTTGCCGCCATGGTCGCGTTCACCAACGGCTACACCGCGTTCCAGTATCGCGGAGGCACGCTGCTGTGCTCGATCCTCACACTCATGGTCATTGCCGCCTGCGTGCAGCCCCAGGGAATGGTTGCCCGCGCGCTGTCCGCCGAGCCGCTCGTGTGGGTTGGCAAGCGCTCGTACAGCATCTACCTGTGGCACTATCCGCTGCTGTTGCTCATGAACCCGGTCGCCAATATCAACGATACGCCGTGGTGGCAGTACATTTTGCAGGTGTTGTTGGTGGTCGCCGTGGCCGAATGTTCGTATCGCTTTATCGAGACGCCGTTTAGAAAGGGCGCCTTCGGCCGTACCGTCGCCGAGTTCCGCGACGGCACCACCACACCCGCCAACTGGGTGCGCGCGCATATTCCTGTGTGCGCCACTTGCGGGATCGTGCTTGTCATCGCGCTGGGCGGCCTGATCTTTGTGCCGGAGACCTCCGCACTGAGCGGTGAGGGCGCCGAAGTCCTCAACAAGGAAGCCAAAAACACCGCGCCAACGGACCAGCAGGCGGCCGACGACACCGACAAGGACAACGACGGCTTCCCCGATGGCTCCTACGACCTGTTGATGATCGGTGACTCCGTGTCGCTGCGCGCCGTTGATTCCTTTGACGGCGTGTTCCCGCACAGCCATATCGATGCCGAAAAGGGCCGCCAGTTTGATGCGGGCCGCGCGACATTTGAGGGCTATCTCCAACAGAACCTTGCCGGCAAGATCGTAGTCTTTGCGCTGGGCACCAACGGCTTGGTAACCGACGATCAGATCGATGCCATCATGGCCGATGCGGGAGATAAGCGTATTGTGGTGTTTGTGAACACGCGCAGCCCGCAGCCGTGGGTTGGCTCTACCAACCAGGCCATCGCCAACGCCGCTACGCGCTACAAGAACGTGCGCGTTATCGATTGGTACGGATACAGTGCCAACCGCAACGACCTGTTCGATGGCGATGGCACGCACCTATCGACCACTGGCGTGACTGAATACCTCAACTTGATCCACGACGCAGTCAAGAAGGACCTGCCCGTGCATCCCGAGGATCACGTCAACGATCCGCAGCCGGCAGCCGTCAAGTCTGCCACCGACGCGCTCGTCAATGCGCTCGCTCTCAAGCCGCACAAGCTGGGCACCGACAAGTAACCTGCAGCGCAAACTTCCCACATCCGGAGGGGGGTGCCTGCCACGGCAGGCACCCCCCTCCGGCAGTTAGGGACGTTCCTTATGTGCCGGCACCTAGGGACACTCCTGACACAGCCGAGGAACGCCCTCCTTGCGACCGAATTCTGGACGCCTCGCCACCCCGAGCGTTGTTTCCAAGCCCACACCCGCAGCAAACAACCCAAAATCACTCTTTTCGAGCCGGCCCCAAGAGGTCGTGGACAAAAAGGAGCAAATATGAGTACTGTTACCATTTTAGTAGCAGGCAAAACCACCCAAAATGACGTCCGAGCGACCCCTACAACCCCCTAAAGCAGCCAACCTGACTGGTTTAAGACATATTGGAGCCAATTTTAATGAACATACTATCGGCTATGTCCATTATCTTCTTGGATGTAAATGCTATTCACTTAGCAACAGTACTCATATTTGGCATTTTTTGTCCACTGCCATATAACTAATGCCCTATAGCGGGCAAAAAACAGGCCGCAGTCCATCGCTGCGGCCTGTTCGGAAGCAAAAGTGGGCGTTAAGCGCTGTAGCCCATCGCCTGCAGGACAAACATGACGACCGTGAGCACCGTAATCACGCCGATAGTCGCCCACGTGAGCACGTTCCATACGCGGCCGTTGCGGTTGGCGCCCATAATGTGACGGTCGGCGGCGATAACCACCTGGAACACCAGAACCACGGGCAGTAGCACGCCATTGATGACCTGCGAGGTCATCATAATCTGGAACAGATCGACGCCGGGCATAAGCACCAGCACGGCAGAGATACCGATGATGGCCGTAATGATGCCGCGATAGACCGGGGCCTCGTCCCAGCTGCGGTCGGCACCGCGCTCCCAGCCAAATGCCTCGCAGATAGCGCTCGACGTAACGCCCGGCAGCACGCAGGCAGCCAAGAAACTCGCCGCGACCAGGCCCGAGGCAAACAGTACCGTAGACCACTGACCCGCAATAGGCTCCAGCGCGCGGGCAGCATCGGCAGCATCGCTAATCTGAATACCCGCCGGGAACAACACCGTGCCGGTCGTGATGATAATAAAGCCGGCAATAACATCGGCGGCAAGCGAGCCGCTCACGGTATCAATACGCTGCAGCACGATGTCGTCCTCGCCCGCGTTCTTATCGACCACGTTGTTCTGCGCCAAGAAAATCATCCACGGCGCGATGGTGGTACCGATCGTTGCGACCACGAGCGACACGTAGCTGGGGTCATTTTGAATGTTAGGCACGACCAGGTCGACCGCGACCTCACCCCAGTTGGGGCCAGCCATAAACGCGGCGACGATGTAGGTCACGAACACGCAGCTCACCAGCAGCAGAATCTTCTCGATGCGCTGGAAACTCCCCGACATGGTAAGCATCCACACCAGCAGCGCCACCAACGGCACCGAGATGCTCGCCGGCACGCCAAAGAGGGCAAGGCCGCTCGCAATACCCGCAAACTCCGAAATGGTCACAGCCGTGTTGGCGATCAACAGCGCCGCCATAGCAAGTACACTCTTGCGCACGCCAAAGCGCTCGCGAATGAGCGATGCCAGGCCCTTGCCCGTGACGCAGCCGCAGCGCGCCGCGGTCTCCTGCGTCACGATGAGCAGCACAGTCATGACAGGAAGCATCCACAGCATCTTGTAGCCATAGCTGGCGCCCGCGCTGGAATACGTTGCAATGCCGCCGGCGTCATTGCCCGAAAGCGCCGCCAGCAGACCGGGACCCATAGCGCCAAAGATGGCCGCGATGGTCAACTTTTGCTTGGTGCCCGACTTTTGCTTGGTATTTTGCACGCGACCACCTAACCCATGACTGATATGGCGAGCAGCACCGCGGCGATGCAATACGCCACACACGAGATCATGACGGCAATGACGTTCATGGCGGTGCCCGACGTGTTGAGGTCATGCTCGTCACGCCAGAACAGCACCATCAGGTAAATCACGGCACTCATGTTGCCCACCAGGCAAATGATGGCAGCGATATTAAAACACCCGGTAAAGAGTTGCTCCTCAAACATGGACGCATCGGGGAACGCAGCGGTGCGCACCAGCTGGGCGCACAGGTAGGTCACGAGTGACAGAATCAGGCCCATGCCCGTGCTCTGGAAGAAGAACCCCAGATACGGCTTGGGCTCGTCGTCGTGACCGTCATACTCCAGGAAGTAATTCTTGACGAACGACACCATGCGCGAGGCCGCCAGCAGCACGAGCGGCATGGCGCACATGGGGAACACCACCAGATGCGCGGAGCCGAGCGCCGTTCCCAGCACGGTCGCTATAATGCACGACGCGATGCCCCATACAACAACCCAGTACTGGCGATGCACGAACCAGCTGAGCACATTCGTCGAGTCATCGGACGCGCTGTCGCCCGAGCCGACACCGGCGATCTGCAGGTCCTCCTGATGCTCCTCGGCGATAACGTCCATGGCGTCGTCGAAGGTCACGATACCCAGGATGTGGCGGTTCTCGTCGCAGACGGGGATGGCGACCAGGTCATACTTGGTCATCTCGTCCGTCACGTCTTCCTGGTCCTCGTCGGGCGACACATAGACCAGGTCGCGATAGGCCAGCTGGCCCAGCGTGGCGTCGCGGTCGGCCACGATCAGCGTGCGCAGCGAAAGCACGCCCGTCAGCATACCGCTCGGATCCTCGGTATAGACGTAATAGACACTCTCAAAGTCCTCGTCGAGTTTGCGAATCGCCTCGATGGCATCGCCGACCGTCGCTGTGGCGGGCAGCGAGACAAACTCCGAGGTCATGATGCGGCCGGCGGTGTTGTCCTCGTAGCCCAGCAGATTACGAATCGCCTTCTCCTCCTTGACGCCCATCAGGCGCAGGAGCTTCTCGGCCTTCTCATAATCGAGCTCGTCGATCAGGTCGGCAGCGTCGTCCGGGTCCATCATGGCCAGCATCGACGATGCGTCGGTATCGGACAGGCCCTCGAGCATCTCGGTCATGAGTTCGTCGTCATCGAACTCCGAGATGGCCTCGGCGGCCTGTGCCGTATCGAGCTGGGCGAACACCTGCGCGCGCAGGCGCGGATCGAGCTGCTCGATGATGTCAGCGATGTCGGCAGGATGCAGCTCGCCAAGCGTCTTGTGCGACACCGAGAGCTGGATGTTTTTAGTCGAGCGATCGAGCAGGTCCATATAAGACCAGGCGATAATGTCCTCGCTGAGCGGCTTGCCCAGGTGCTTCATAAAGCCCTCGACGACGTGCTCGAGCGCGGGGCTGATTGCACGCAGCAGACCGCGGGCACCGACCTCGGCACCCAGCAGGCGCAGCTGATTTTCGCCCGACATGGAGAACTTGATGTCGTTGACGCGCACAACCTTCATGCCCTGTGTGTCGACAATCTGCTTGTTGAGAACATCGCGCGCCAGCAACAGCTCGGTCGGCTGCAGGTACGAAAAACGGATTTCGGTGGCCGACGTCTTAAGGTGTACACCCGTCTCGTCGATACGGTCGACCCATTTGCGCCAGCTGATCATAAACGGCGTCTTGCCGGGACCACGGAACGCGAGCGACGTCACGTGCGGAAAAACTTCGCCGGTTGCAATGCCAAAATCGTTCACAACGCCGAGCTTTTCGCCATCGACGTCCAAGACCGGCAATTTGAGCATCTCACTCAGATAATTCAATGGTGCTCCCCATCATTATTCCTGCGGACCGCGTGACCATGCCGGCACGCAATCCGTGGACTTTTAGACATGTATACGCATGCGCGGGCGGCACGCCGCTCGACGCTCACACCCCGTGCACGCGCAGAAAGCACCTGCATGGGGTCATCGACTGTATGGTCGAGGTTTGGATTTCACCTGTAACCTTTCTCTTGACCCTCATTAACCGCAGTAACTATAGCATCAGCATCGCGCTGCAGCACCGAATTTATGCGCTGCACATTGCAGGCATACCAAACACTGACGTATCCGTGACATAGTCATTGGGGACGTTCTTACATGACTACTCTGCGGTGTCGTCGTCCTCGGGGAGTTGGGGGAACACGGCGTTTTTGGGCATGGAAACCTTGGTGAGCGAGGTGAGCTTTTTGCTCAATGCCGTGTCCGTCTTGACCAGGTCGCTGAGCGTCACGATCTTGTAGCCGTCGGCGACAAGGCCGTCGATAATCTGCGGCAGCGCCTCGAGCGTCTGCTCGGCGCACTCATCGCTATCGGTGAGCAGCACAATATTGCCCGGCGTCACCGAATCGAGCACGGTCGATACTTGCTCGTCAGCGCCGTTGAGCAGCCAGTCGCCCGAATCGATATTCCACGAAACCACGGCGGACACCAGGTCCATCGAGTCGATCCAGTTTTGCTCGTCAAACGCGGCGTAGGGGGCACGCAGCAACATCGTCTCGACGCCGGTCGCCGACTTAATCGCCTCGGTGCCCTTCGTGATCTGCTTGCGCACCGTCTCGCGATCCTCGCCCTTGAGCGAATCATCGCTGTAGCTGTTGGAGCCGATCTCGCACCCGGCATCGGCAATCGCTTTGGCAGTAGCGGGCGAGGCTTCCGCGGCATCGCCCGAAAGAAAGAACGTCGCCGTGACGCCCTTTTCCTTGAGCACCTGCAAGATCTGCTTGGTCGCGCCGCTCGGACCCTCGTCAAATGTCAGGGCCACGTACTTTTCGTTGCCCTTGGGCGCCACGCTTGCGCACTCGACTACGCAGTCGGTGGCGGGCACGACCTCGCCGCGGTCCTGCGTCTTGCCCGACTGCTCGCCGACCCATACCTCGGAGCGGCCCTGAACGCCCCAGGTTTTGACATACTCAATGGCACCCGTGCCCTCGACCTTGAGCTTTGGCTCGATAGTCGTGGCCTGGACCTCGTGCTTTTCGTACACGTTGCGGCCGTCCTTGACCGTCACCTTCTCGCCGCCCTCAAGTTCGCGACTATCCCATTTGCCTTGCTTCACGCGCTTGCCGTCGACCTTCACCGACAGCTTTTCGCCGCCATGGCGCTTGAGCACGCTGTCGTCGACGGCCAGCAGATCGCCGGCGTCGTACGTTTCGGTCAGGCTTTGATCGTCGATAAGATTCTGCAACGTAGAGCCCACGCGCACCGCAGTCTTTTGCCCGTTGAGCTCCACGTCCACGCTGCGGTTGACGTAGCCCACGACGGCAGCGATAAACAGCACGAGCGCGCAACCCACGGCGATGAGCGCATAGGGCAGACGGGACGGTCGGCGCGGCGAGCGCCCGTTGCCGATGCGCGCGCTGCGGTCGCTAAACCCGCGGCTATGGTTGAGGTACATCGCGCCGGGCTTACGGCGACGTCGACGCTGACCGCTGGGCAGCTGCCCCAGGTCGCGGCGCGCCGTCGGACGCGCACCCGAGCGCCCGTTTAAGTTAGATCCGTTTTGGCGCATGTGCCCTCCCCCATAAACACGGCGAGCCGGAGCAACATGTCTCCGGCTCGCCTCCCATCATATGGTACGTCGCTATTTGCTAGCTTTTGACGAGCCCCCGCTCGCCTTTTGATATTCGTCCTTAAAGGCCTTGAACATACCGCGCGTCTTGCCGAGCTGCTTGCCCAGTGCGCGGCTGCCTTTGTCCACGGCGACCGACCCCTTGTCATCGAGCACCTTGGCGCCCTTCTTGACCTTATCGCCCACCACGACACTGGCCTCGGCAGCCTTGGCGGCCGCGCCGCCCGAATACCCGAGCGTCTTGACCTCGTCCGAGACAATCATCGCGCCGTTCTCGTAGCCGCGCAGCATCGTCGGCGGCACCTGCGTGTCGCCCACCAGCACGCTCGAAGCGGCACCGGCGGTCACATAGAATGCCTGCACGATGCCCGAACGCGGCTTGAACTCCACATCCGAGCAATAGCCCACAACATCGCCCGACTCCGTTCGCACGTCCATGCCAACCCAGATAATGCAATCGTCCAGGTTGATGTCGAGGCGCTTGGCCGCAGCGGCATCGTAGGTGCCCTTGACGTCGTCAACTGCGATGGCGCCCTCGTAGACGCCAATGGCATCGAGCGCCACAAATCGGTCGGGGCGCTCGATCATACCCGCGATATCGGACTGGCGAACCATAAAGCCCACCACGCGCGTACCACCCGGGGTAAAAACCGGAAAGTGAATCTTGCCGAGCTTTTTAGGGCTGCGCGACGTGCCGTCTTTTTTGGTGCGCTTATCCTCGGTAGGCTTGCGATAGATCTTGGCGCCGACAAAATCCCCGGCGCGCATTATGCCTCGGTCGAAGGCTCCGCGGCCTCAGCGTCGGCCTCGACGGCGTTCTCGACCACGACATCGGCGGCGGGCGTCACGTTGCCGCCCGAGATGGCGTCGTTGAGCTGCTCGCGCAGCTGGTCCATGCGCTCGCGGGCAAGGTCAACCTTGGCACGCAGGTCATCGGTCTTGGCGTCGACCATCGGGCCAAAATCGTTGACCGCAGCGCGGGCCTCCTCGGCACCGTGCTCGTAGGTGTCGCGCATGTTATCCCAGGCGTCGTTGGCGATATCGGCAGCCATGGCGCGAGTCTCGGCGCCCGAGCGCGGAGCCAGGGCAACGCCGATGATGGCGCCGGCGGCAGCACCGAAGAGCGCACCCGAGATAAAGTTGAAAGTCTTACCCATGTTCATTCCTCTCCTGCGGGCACCTCGGCGCCCACCGTTTGAATGCTGTCCATTATACCCGCAGCACAGCGCTTGCCGTCTTGCTCATCTGCGTACGGTAAAGGCGCAGGTACATGATGGTGATAAGCGGGTGAGCCTACTCCTGCGGCATGGCAGGCATGGCCACTGTGGCGGCCGGGTCCTCACCGGCGCCGTCAACGAGCGGCAGCGCTCCCTCGTGCGCGGGGGCAACCGGAGCCGTCGCCGCGCCACCGTAGACGGCAGCGGGGGCCTCATGGCTCTCGGCGGTCGCGCCCTCGGTATCGATTACCTCCTGCGGCTCGTCGTCAAAGCTCGGGACGCCCTGGGGCTCCGCGGGCTCGGACTCGGGCTCGGGCTCGGGCTCGGGCTCGGAGGCAGCCTCGGCAGACGCCTCGTCGGCAGGCTCGACAGGAGCCTCACCCTCGGCCGTGTCCCCAGCCTCGTCCCCGGCGTTCGCGGCGGCAACGGCCTCGTGCGGGTCCTTGCCCTCGGCCTCGGCGCGCATGCCCAGTACCAGGTTGCGCAGGCCCGCGACCGTGCCCTCCACGTCGGGAGCCGGCTGGTCGGCATGCAGGTAGGCCCAATCCATCATAAAGGTCGCCGAAGACAGCGCGCCGATGGCCAGCGCGTCGTCGGGACACGAAAGCTCGACCTCAAAGACGCGCTCGTCGTGCTCGCTCACGCGCGTGCGGCCGCACGAAATGCTGCCGGCAAGCCCGGTCTCGTTCATGAGCTCGACCGTCACGTGCTCCAGCAGATGGCAAAGCTCGGTCTGGCCCATGCAGTCCTGGAATTCGCGACCGGAATCGCCCAGGCACAGATGCTTGGCAATCGCGGGCACCAGGTAGTACACGCGCGCCGTGGCCTCGATGTCCTCCGAGGTCATGAGCGGCATGCCGGGGTTCACCAGCACATGCGCGCAGATCTTGTCCTCGCTGACGGTGACCTTAAGGATGTTGAACAGGCCTGCCATAACTCTCCCCTACTCTTCCTTGCCCTACTCGTCGCCGTCGTGCGGGTCCGCAGAACCCGCACCCGACGCCGTCGGCTTATCTGCCGAGGGCTCGGAATCCTTCTTATCGGTTTCGGCCGGAGCGATCACGCGAATGAGCGAGATGCGCTGGCCACGCATCGACTGCACCTTAAACTTGTACCCCGCAACCTCAAACACCTCTCCGATGTCGGGCACCGAGTCGCAAAGCTCCAAAATCCAGCCGGCGATGGTCTCATAATCATCGCTTTCCTCGAGCGGCCAACCAAGCTCAATCGCGTCATCGCACGAAAAACGCCCATCGACAAGCCACTCGCGGCGCGAAAGGCGCGTGAGGTACTTGTTGTCGGGGTCGAACTCGTCCTCGATCTCGCCCACGATCTCCTCGACGATGTCCTCGATGGTGATGATGCCGGCCGTGCCGCCGTACTCGTCCACGACCACTACGATCTGGTCGTGCGAGGTCTGCATCTCGGACAGCAGCGGCAGGATGTCCTTGGTGTCGGGCACAAAGGTGGCGTCGCGCAAAAAGTCGGCGATGGGCTGGTCGCCCTTGCCGTCGAGCGAAGGCTGGATCAGGTCCTTGATGTGCGCGATGCCGGCGACGTTGTCGGGATCCTCGTGATAGACGGGGATGCGGCTAAAGCCGGTCTGGCGCATGGCGGACAGCACGTCGGCGACCGTCTCGTCGTCCTCGCACATGGTGGTGTCCACGCGCGGCACCATGACCTCGCGGGCAACGGTGTCGCCCAGGTCGAAGATCTCGTGGATCATGCGCTTTTCCTCGTCGAGCAGATCATCCTGCTCCGAGACCATGTACTTGATCTCTTCCTCCGAGACGTTTTGGCGGTCGTCGGCGCTCTTGATGCGCAGGATGCGGGCCAGACCATCGAAGCAAGCGCCGGTCAGCCACACGAGCGGACGGGCGATCTTTTGAAACACCGAAAGCGGCCCCACGACCTGCTTGGACACGCCTTCGGCGTTGGCGAGGCCGATGCGCTTGGGCACAAGCTCGCCAATCACAATGGACACAAAGGCGACCGCGACGGTGATGATGACCGGCGCCAGGCCGCGTGCGATGGCAGAGAGCGGCGCGATGCCAAAGCTCATGAGCCACGTGGCGAGCGGGTCGGACAGGCTCGTCGAGGCGACGGCGGACGAGGCGAAGCCCACGAGCGTGATGGCGACCTGGATGGTGGCGAGCAGCTGGTCGGAATCGGCGGCCAGCTTAATGGCGCGCTCGGCGCGCTTGTCGCCTTCCTCGGCCTCGTGCTCCAGCACGGCGCGCTTTGCCGTGGTGAGCGCCATCTCGGACATAGAGAAGTAGCCGTTGATGAGGGTCAAAACAAGGGTGGTGATAAGGGAGATGGTTATGTCCATCGGGAGTTTCTCGAACCTCCAAGATTCGGGACGTTGGGTAGTAAGCGTAGGTGACGGATAGGGCAGTTGCGCCCGGCGGCCGCTTGGATAGGTCCGCGGGCACAGACGCGATCGCTAGATTACGAAGAGAATCACCGCCATGAACTGGAAGATGCTGCCAGCGAGCACCCACAGGTGAAACACGCTGTGCAGATAGCGCACGTTTTTGGCGATGTAGAACGGCACGCCCACGGTGTAGCACACGCCGCCGACAGCGAGCAGGGCAAGCGCCACGGGGTTCAGCAGCGCCACAAGCTCGGGCAACTTAAAGACGACGAGCCAGCCCATCAGCAGATAGACCAGGCCACTTATCCAATGCGGCTGGCGCTCGCGCATAAAGCACTCGAGGGCAATGCCGATAATGGCGATGGCCCACACGGCAAAGAACAGCGTAGGGCCGCCGTCGTTTGCGAGCGTGATGAGGCAAAACGGCGTATAGCTGCCGGCTATGAGCAGGTAGATGCAGCTGTGGTCGATGATGCGAAACACGCGCTTGGCGCGCGCGGGCTGAATCGCGTGATAGAGCGTGGAGGCCAAGTATTCGAGGATGATACTGACGCCATAGACAATCGCCGCGGCCATGTGGGCCGGGCCTCCGCCGCGCAGGGCAGCGAATACGATCAGGAGCACCAGGCCCGCGATACCCAGCAGGCAGCCGACACCATGGGTGACGGAGTTCATGATCTCCTCGCCCACCGTGTAGTGTGGAACGGCCGCGGTCTTGGGTCGCGGCTTAGAACTGTCGCTCGAATCGGACATGCCGGTTACATCCTCCAATGTAAAGAGTTCTCAACACTATATCAAAGCGTCTGGGTACGTGCGAAATTTGCACCATACGTGTCCCTTTGTTTACCCATTCTTTGCTTGTTGACGCATCAACGGCGAACATCCATAATGCGCTTGCATTAAATGTTGATGTATTAACATCTTATAGGAGAATACCGCATGGCTCAAAACGCACATTCCCATCGAAAGCTCAAGATAGCCGGCATCGTTGCACTGGTGGTTGTCATTGCGCTGTTCGGATTTGCCGGCAACTTTCTGTTTGACTTCGCGCTGAATCCCCGCGCGCCATACACCATGAAGATGATGCAGGACGGCAAGGACGACAAAGAAGGTGAGCAGCCGGATGCCGAGGACACCGAGGCGCGGGCATGGTTTAAAAAGAATCGCGAGAGCAGCAGCCTCACCGCAGATGACGGAACCGAGCTCTCCGCTTGGTATTTTGCCGCCTCGGAGAACACCCACGATTACGCCGTCTGCCTGCATGGATATACCGACGAGCCCATCGGCATGGCCCGATACGTCAAACGATTCCACGACCGCGGCATGAACGTACTCGCACCCGCCGCCCGCGCCCACGAGCGCTCCGGCGGCGACTATATCGGCATGGGCTGGCCCGAGCGGCTCGATGTCGTTGCATGGATTGGGCGGATCGTTCAGGCTGACCCCGAGGCGCGCATCCTGGTCTTTGGCGAGTCGATGGGTGCGGCAACCGCCATGGACGTCGCGGGGGAATCTCTGCCCGCAAACGTGAAATGCATTATCGAAGACTGTGGTTATACGAGTGTTTGGGACGAGTTTTCTCTGCAGCTCAAGGACGTGTTCGGGCTGCCCAGCTTTCCCTTGCTCGATGTAGCAAACTTGGTGTGCAACGTGCGCGCAGGCTACGACTTTCATAAGGCGAGCAGCGTGGAACAGCTCAAGCGCGCGACGGTTCCCATGCTTTTTATCCACGGTGACCAAGACACCTTTGTACCGTACAGCATGCTCGACCAAAACTACGAGGCGTGCGCCAGCAAGGTTAAACAGAAGCTCACTATCCACGGCGCCACCCACGCCAAGAGCGCGCAAGTCGACCCCGAGCTCTACTGGAATACGGTCGACGACTTCCTCGGAAAGAATTTTTAGGCAAAAAGCAACGTCCGGGGCTTTATCTGACCCCCTATTTTCGGAAGTATGCGGCAAAATCTGGAACTGCCGACCAGACCGCAGTTTTATCAACAATTTATCAGGGGTTTTGTTGCCAAAAAACGTCGTGTGCTCGGCGGTCTCGAAATTTGCCGCATACTTCCGGAAAACCGCCCGCGAGCGCTGTGCTCGCGGGCGGCTTTTGCTCAACTAACGCTACAAAGGCGCTTGTTTTGTCCAATAGCTAGGTGCTACTTGACCTCGATGAGCTCGTACTTGCTCGTGCCCAGGCCGATCTTCTCGGCATGCGCGATGCACGCGCGCCAGTCGGTGTCGGGATGCGTGATGCAGAAGGGGTCGCGCGCCTGCTCGCCCTCCAAATGCTCGTGGTTATGCTCCATCTTGGCCGCGCTGTCGGTAAGCTCGGTGTTAGGCAGCGGCTCGGATGCCATGACGGCATCGGCGCAGGCCTGGTCGATGGCGACCGGGTCGAAGCTCGCGAACATGCCGATGTCGTTGACGATGGGCGTGTCATTCTCGGGATGGCAGTCGCAGTTGGGGCTGATGTCCATGGCGAGCGAGATATGGAAGCTGGGGCGATCCTGGACAACGGCCTTCGTATACTCGGCGATCTTGTAGTTGAGTACGTCGGCCGCGGCGTCATAGTCGGGCTTGATGCAGTCCTGGTTGCACGCCGCAATGCAGCGTCCGCAGCCCACGCAGCGATCGTGGTCGATGGTAGCCACGTGAACCGTGCGGGTGCTGCCGTTGGCAAGCTCGCGCTCACGCGTACCGTCAAACGTGATGGCGCTGTGCGCGCAAATCTTCTCGCAGGCACGGCAACCTACGCAGTTGGTAGTATCGACGCTCGGCTTGCCGGCGGCATGCTGCTCCATCTTGCCGGCACGGCTGCCGCCTCCCATGCCCAGGTTCTTCATGGCGCCGCCAAAGCCCGCCTGCTCATGACCCTTAAAGTGCGTAAGGCTGATCACGATGTCGGCATCCATGAGTGCCTGGCCGATCTTTGCCTCGCGCACGTACTCGCCGCCCTCGACCGGAACGAGTGCCTCGTCGGTGCCCTTGAGGCCGTCTGCGATGATGATCTGGCAGCCCGTGGCATACGGGGTAAAGCCGTTCTGGTAGGCGGTATCGATGTGCTCGAGCGCATTTTTGCGGCTACCCACATAGAGCGTGTTGCAGTCGGTAAGGAAGGGCTTGCCGCCCAGCTCCTTCACGACGTCCGCGACGGCTCGGGCGTAGTTGGGGCGCAAAAAGCTCAGGTTGCCCGGCTCACCAAAGTGAATCTTGATGGCGACAAACTTGTTCTCAAAGTCGATCTGCTCGATACCAGCGCGGCGGATGAGGCGCTTGAGCTTGTCGAGCTGGCTCTCGCGAGCATGCGTGCGCAGGTTGGTGAAGTACACCTTTGCCGGTGCTGCGGGTGCGGTTGCGGTCATAGATCTATCCCCTCGGTCTATATGGCGTTACAGACATAGAGGATGGTACCCGTTGAAGTGGGGTTGAAGTCAAGCGCAACGCCGAGTCGCTAGGCACTCATTGGGGACAGACTTGAATGACTGAAACCACTCATTGGGGACAGACTTGAATGAGTGCCGCCAGGGACAGTCCCTGCCAGCCCGACCGGCGAGCCGACGATCCGGCAAAGACTGTCCCCAACGACTAGTCGTTTAGGAACGTCCCCGATGACTACTCCTGCACTTTGAGGGCCTCGGCTAAGCTGACGCGCTTGATGGAACGCATGTGCAGCAGCGCCACGACCAGGTAGGTCGCAAAGCCAATGCCGACGCATGCGGCCATGGACCAAGCGGGCACGTAGATCTCGATATTGCCGTTGTAGGCGAGCAGCATAGAGCGGAAGATGGCCGTGAGCGAGCCAATAATGACCGGCAGGCTTAGCACGAGCGACACCACCACGCACAGTGTGATCGAGCGGATGTACAGATGCGAGATCTCGCTATCGCGATAGCCAAAGACTTTCATGTAGCTGATCGAACGGGCGCTATGGTCGATCACAGCCTTGGTCAGCAGGTACATAAACAGCAGGAAGATAAACACCGCGAGCCCGACCATCATGCCGATCATTTTGCTCATCATGCCGATGAACTGGTCGCCCACGGCACGCATGTCGTCGGGCGTGGTGTCGCCGGCAAAGTAGCGCGCATCGAGGTCGAGCTTCTCGTCGCTCACATAGCCGTTAAAGTAGGCGGCGTCGTTGTCGAACAGCTCGTTAAAGTCGTCGATACTCATATAGATATTCATGTCCGACTTGGAGCCCCAGGCACAGTCCTTGCCCGCGTACTCAAGGGAATAATGCTCGCCCTCGTACTTGTCGCCGAGCGTAACCTTCTGACCCTCGCTCCAGCCAAACTTATCGAGCAGACCGCCGCCAAAGACGACGCGCCCATCGCCGACGTTGAGGTCTTTCCAATAGCGCGAATCGGGCGAGATGCCGTAGACGGAAATCGTCTCCTGCCCATTACCATCGCCGCGGTCGTATTGCAGCTGGTAAACGGCGTATTTCTCGGCCTGTGCGATTGTGCCCGCGCCGTTGTCGGTTGTATTGACCGGGTGGATATCGTCGTTGTCGGTGTCGATCTTAGAGGCCTTGTCGATCAGGTCGATAGCCTCGTCGCGGTTGCAGCCGAGGGCATCGGCAAGGTCATCGAGGCGCGCATAGAGCGCATCCTTCTTGTCCCGAACGCTTGTGAGCGCGTCCTGCGCTGCGGTCAGGCTCTCGGCAGACGGAGATGCGGTCGCGGCATCGGCTGCCGCCTGCGCCGCATCGGCCGCATCGTCAAGCTCGTCATCGGCATCCTGGGCGGCGGAAAGCAGCACGCCGTCAACCGACTGCAAGCGCTCGAGCGCCGACCACTGCTCGCGCACCTCGGCGGTGCCCTCGAGCTCCAGCGGAGCCTTGAGCGTGTACTGGTGCTCGGCGACCAGGCTTGTCTCGAGGTTGTCGGCGTAGTGCGTCATCGTGGGCAGAATCGCCAGACCAAAGAGCAGCAGCAGCGACGCAAACGCAATACCTACGAAGAGCGTGGCGAAGTTGCCCAAGTTGCGCAGGAAGATGCGCAGGCGGAAGCGCGAGACAAAGCCCATGCGCTCCGGCAGCTGCAGACCGCGCTTGGTACCCGACTTGCCACTCGCCTCGTGACGAAGGAACTGCAGCGGCGTCTTGCCCATCTTGCGGAGCAGGCCCACGAGCGTGATGAGGATGAGCGCGGCGGCGGGAACCACGGCGCACTTCACAAAGATCTCCCAGCTCCAGTACACCTGGAAGGGCGGCAGACTGTACGAGCCGTAGTAGAGACTGCGCATGGGCTCGGTAAAGAACACAACGCCGAGCGCAGTGCCCAAAAGCGCCGCGACCACGCCCACGATGGCGGGAAGTGACAGGTAGTGCAGCACGATCTCGCGTCGACGATAGCCGCTGGCGAGCATCGTGCCGATGATCGCGCTCTCCTCCTCGATGGTGGCGTCGGTAAGGACCACAAAGACGAACGCCATGATCACGATGATGATGTCGAGCAGTGTCGTCCACATCGCGGAATCGCCGTCCACGTCATCGCGCGCATAGCCAATGCCCTGGTTGGAATCGGCATCGATCAGATCGTCGACGCGCGCATCGGCATCCACCAGCGCCTCGACCATATCCTGCTCGGCATCGGTACGGTCCGCGGTGGAGAGGTCGCGGTCGTTAAAGGTAAAGGAGTACGTATAGGCGGGTGCGCCGCCAGCATCCTCGAGCGCGGCAAAACCGGCGTCGGCGACCTCGGCCACGCCATAGGTAATGGTGTTCACCGTAAAGTCCGAATTGTTGAGGAACAACGCCTGGCTATCGGGCTGCGTCATGATGCCGCAGATGGTGTAGGTGCGCCCCTCGAGCTCGACCTTATCACCCACGGCGAGGTCGTTGTTGGCAGCAAAGACGCGGTCGATGGCCACCTCGTCGTCCGCCTTGGGCTGTTCGCCTTCGCAGTAGGACGCAATGTCGACCTTGGTGCGATGCGCATAGGTGCGCATCGTGCGTTTGGTGCCATCGTCGCCGGCGGTCTTTTTAATGATGGCGTCGATGGAGAAATTCTTGTAGAGCGTGACGCCGCCGACGTCGTCGGCCGCGTCCTCGGCGGTCTTGAGCTGATCGTCGGTAGCCTCGAAGGAGGTGGTCACACGGCCGTCCTCAATCGTGTACTCGTCGCGCATGCCGTCAATGAGGTGGCCGATGGAGTGGGCCGCGAGCAAAAAGCCCGAGGTAAGGGCGATGCTTCCACACATAAGCAAAAAGATGCCCAGGTACTTGCCGATATTGCGGCGCAGCTCGCGCGGGAGACGTTTTGCGAGAGGCGTCATGGCGTCACCTACCAATCGAGCTCGGCGGCCGGGACGGGCTCGGCGTTGAGCTCGTCCTCGACAATGCGGCCGTCGCGCAGGCGCAGCACGCGGTTGGCCATGCGCGCGATGGCGGCGTTGTGGGTGACGATGATGATGGTGCAGCCGTAGGTGCGATTGACATCCTCCATGAGCTGCAGGATTTCTTTGGATGTCTTGTAGTCGAGCGCGCCCGTTGGCTCATCGCAGAGCAAGAGGCCCGGGTTTTTGACGAGCGCACGGCCGATGGCGCAGCGCTGCTGCTGGCCGCCCGAGACCTGGCGCGGGAACTTGTTGCGGTGCTCGTACAGGCCCAGCGAGCGCAGCAGGTCGTCGACGTCGAGCGGGTTTTTGGACAGGTGCGCCGTGACCTCGATGTTTTCCTTGATGGTAAGGTCGGGCACCAGGTTGTAGAACTGGAAGACAAAGCCCAGCTCGCGGCGGCGGTACTCGCCCAGATCGGCCGGCTTGAGCACCGTGAGGTCGCAGCCGTCTACCATGATAGAGCCGCCGTCGGCATCCTCCAGGCCGCCGATCAGGTTGAGAAAGGTCGACTTGCCCGAGCCCGAGGGCCCCAGCATGACGCAGATCTCGCCGCGGTTGATGGACGTGTCGATGCCATCGAGTACCGTCAGGCGCGCATCACCGTCGCCATAGTGTTTCTTGAGCCCTTTGACCTGGACATAGGCCTGCTTTGTCGCCATACTATTCCCCGTTGTTAGCCTGCTGATACTTTTCTAGGCTAATAGTAAACCCAGGCGAACTATTTTTAAGCGACAGGCGCGATTTTTTCCAAACTAGTCGTTGGGTACTCATTGGGGACAGACTTAAATGAGTGAAATCGCTCATTTAAGTCTGTCCCCAATGAGTGGTCCCAAAGGCCGGCATATTGGGACAGTCCTTGCCAACCCGACCGGCGGACCGGCGAATCGGCAAAGACTGTCCCCAGCGACCGGTCGTTTAAGAACGTCCCCAATGACTAGGCGGTTAGGCGCGGGATTTGTTGTGGGCGAGGGCTAGGCCTACGGCGGCGATGGCGACGGCGAAGAGCACGGTGACGCCCAGGTCGCAGGCGATGTCGCCCAGCACGGTGGACGTCAGGTCCGCGGCGAGCGCCTTGCTGATCGCGTCGTTCACCCAATATGTCGGCACAAAGTGTGCCACGGTCTGCACGGCCGAGCCCATCAGCGACAGCGGCATCCAGGCGCCGCCCAAAAACGTCATGAGCATGCCGAGCAAGTTGCCCACGCCGTTGAGCAGCTCCTCGCGCGCGCCCAAGCTCGACAGGGTAAAGCCAACGGCCAGCGGCGTGCACGCCAGGGCAAACGTCGCTGCCAGCGCCAGGCACACGCGACCCACACCGACCTCGGCGACCGCGCCGGCAAAGCCCACGACACCCACCATGCTCGACACGAACCAGATGCAGACGGTGAGCACCGCGGCAGCCGCGAACACAGCAAGCGAACGCTGGCGCTCGGAGACCGGGCCGGCCTCCATGCGGCGCACGCGCTCGGACTCGCTCATGCCCGAGAACACCAATCCCACCGACACGATGACCGACGAGATGATCGCGTACGCGCCAAAGTTGAAGTACGACTCGAGTGGGGCGACGTCAGTCGATTCGACCTTGACCTGCTCGATCTGGACCTCGGCGCGCTTGACGGCAGCGTGCTCGGCGGCCTTGGCGACCTCGCCGTCGGAAGCAGCTGGCTCAAGTGCCGCCGCGGCGCCCGCAAGCGAGATCCACCGCGAGGCCTCGGCAGACGAGAGCGCCGCCGCCATGGTACCGGAGCCGTACGTCACATCGAGCTTGGGCAGGTCTTCCCCCGCACGGGCGGCTGCAACAAGATCGTCCTCAAACCCCTCCGGGATAAAGAACACGCAATCGGCGCTGCCCTTGGCGCTATTGCTCTTGGAGAGCGCATCCGCAAGGTCGTACGTGTCGTCACCAACGCCCGTGACCAGGTCAAAGCGTGAGCCTAGGTGCTTGGTAAGCGCCCGCGAAAGGTCGCTATTGTCGCGGTCGACCACGATCACGTTGGTGTCGTAGGGCTCGTACTCGGTAAGCTGCGACGAGTTCCAGCTCACCGAGGCCGCGATGAATACGCCCATGAGCGAGATGAACACCGTATAGATGAGCAGGTAGAACGGGTGCGCCAGCGCCATGCGAAGCGCGGTCTTAAAGGTGCTCATAGCGGCTCCTTCCAAAGATCAGCGTAGCGGCGACGACAAACACCAGGGTCATCAGGACGAGCGCACCGGCGCGGACGGCAAAGGGCCCCAGGTCCTCAAAGAAATACAGGCGATTGAACATGTCGCAGATGAGCTTGACGGGGTTGAGCCAGCACTCGGCCGGAAAGGCGCGGGCGACGTCGTCGGCAAGCGCCATCGCCGGCTCGCCGTAGAGGCCGGCGAACAGGGCGCACGTGGTGGCAAAGCCCGTGAGGATGCCCGACTTGGACGCCTTGCCACCCTTAACGGGAAGCGTGCCCACAAAGAGCCCCAGGCCCGTGGCGGCAAGCGCGGATGCAGCACCGCCCAGCAGGCACAGCCCCTCGCGCCCGCCAAAGTCGACGCCAACGACTAGGCGCACGTAGCCAATCGCGACCGCCATCGAGGCAAAGGAAACCAGCCACGAGCCGACAAAGATGCCGGCTAGCGACGCCGTCTTGGAAAGGCCACCCACGCAGCGACGCGCGCCAAGGCCCGACAGATTGGGCTGCAGATCGACGACGCTCAAGGCGGCAAACTCGGCAGACATCATCGCGACCAGGCCAAAAAGCGCGTAATAGTAGATGACCGTGCCATCGGGCGTGGTGCGTGTCAGGCTTACACGGCGGGTGCCGCCCTCGAGCGACAGGGCGCGCGCAACCGTCTCCGGATCGGCGAGCGCCGCCGGGTTGTCCTGGGCAATCTGGGACATGAGCTCGGCATTTTGCGTATACGAACTTGCCACCGTCTCAAGGATGCTGCGGTCGGTGAGCACCGTCGACGCACGCGAGCTGTCATAGCTCGAAAGCAGCGTGAGCTTGGGCGTGCCCGCGGCATCGACCGTGTAGATGCCCGCGACTTCGCCGGCCTTGAGCGCACGGTTCGCGGCGGTCACATCCTCGCGCTCGTGAATCTCAAGCAGCTGGTCGTCACCTTCCTTGGCAAGCGAAGCCGCCACGTTCTTAAAGGTCGAAGCGTCCCAGGCCCCATCCGCCACGACGGCAACCGGCACCGGATCGACCTTTCCGTCAGAGCTGAGGTTCACAAACATAAACATGAACATCGTTGAAAGCGCAATGGGAAAGATCGCGCCCCAAACCCATGTACTCGGTCGACGCAATAGCGTCTTGAGCGTGGTGATGATAGTGTTGAACATGGCCACCCCCTAGTCGCGCAGCTCGCGGCCGGTGATCTCGAGGAACACGTCGTTGAGGGTCGGCGGCTCGCTCCACACGCGGCCGAGCGCCACGTCGGCAGCGCGCAGCGTGTCGAGGATGTCGACCAGATTGTGCGGGCTCGCCTCACAGGTGCAGACGAGCTCGCCGCCGGACAGTTCAACCGAAAGCACGTGCTCGAGGGCGCGCAGCCGCTCGACCGTGACGGGCTCGACGGCGCCGACCTCGACGGTCACGCGCTCGCCCATTTGAATCATGCGCTTGAGCTCGTCGTTGGTGCCCTGCGCCAGCACGCGGCCGCCGTCCATGATCATGATGCGGCTGCAGATTTGCTCGATTTCCTCCATGTAATGGCTGGTATACACCACCGTGGCACCCTCGTCGCGCAGGCGGCAAATGCCCTCCAGGATGGCGTTGCGGCTCTGGGGGTCGACCGCCACCGTGGGCTCGTCGAAGAAGATGAGCTCGGGCTTGTGTGCGATGCCGCAGGCGATGTTGAGGCGGCGCGCCAGGCCGCCCGAGAGCTTACCGGGGCGGAACTTGGCAAAGTCGCCCAGACCGACAAAGTCGATCGCCTCGTCCACGAGCGCACGGCGGCGCTTGCGGTCGTTGACGTAAAGACTGCAGAAATAGTCGATGTTCTCGCGTACCGTGAGCTCGTCAAACACCGCCACCTGCTGCGGCACTACGCCGATGCGGCGCTTGAGGTCGTAACGCGTGGGCGTCATGGGCTCGCCGAACAGCTCGATGGTGCCTTTGTCGTAGGAAAGCAGCTGCAAAATGCAGTTGATGGACGTGGTCTTGCCCGAGCCGTTGGGGCCGAGCAGGCCAAAGATCTCGCCGGGGGCGATGTTCAGGTTAAAGTGGTCGAGCGCGATAAGATCGTCATAGCGCTTGACGAGGTTTTCGACATGGACGATATCTGTCATGAGGCGCCCCTTCTGTTGGTCGTGGCCCGGTACGATTTCATCATCGCAGGAGCGGGCGGCGCGCACCAGTGAGCTTTGTCACGAGTGCGGGGGGGGCGGAAGCGAAACCCCCGCTCGCGCGAGCGATCGACGCCGATTTGCCGCGCGGGAGGAATGTCATGGTTGCGCAGGCGGCCCCTCCACCACGCGCGGCTTCGCGTACAATACCCGTATGAACAGGCTTTTCGACAAATCGATCGTACTGGCGTGCTGTATTGCGGCCGCCACGGGTCTTGCTGTGGACGCTCGCCTGGTCGCGGCGTTTTGCCTTGGCGTTATTGCCACCTCGCTGGCCGAGCTCGCGCAGGGGAAAAGCGCCCGGCGTGCGAGCGAGACCGCGAGCTGCGCTTACATCATCGCGGCTGTCTTCGTGCCGCCGTTTGTGCCGTTTGCGCCTCTCGCCCTCTATGACATCGCGCGGCGGGTGCGCCGTGAGCACGCCTGGGCCGCGCTGGGCATTGGCGCCACCTTTGTCTTTGCGCTCGTCGCGGACCTTCGCACCAACGCGCTTACCGCCCGAACGCTCCTGCTGACCGCCATCCTTTCGGTTGCCGCCACCTTGTTATCGCTACGTACCGCCCAGTTGGAACGCGAGCAGAAGCGCATGCGCCGCACCCGCGACGAGCTGCAGGAACGCGCTCTGGCGCTGGAGGCACGCAACCGCGACCTTGCCGACCGCCAGGACTACGAAGTCGAGCTCGCGACACTCGCCGAACGCGCCCGCATCGCGCGCGAGATCCACGATAACGTCGGGCACCAGCTCACGCGTGCCTCGCTGCAGACCGAGGCCCTGCGCGTCGTGCACGCCGACGAGCCCGGCGTCGCCGCCGATTTCGCCGACGTTAAACGCACGGTTGACGAGGCGCTCCAGCTTGTGCGCACCAGCGTCCACGCGCTCAACGACAACGCCGTCGATCTTTCCGTGCAGCTCGAACGCATTGTTGAAGGCGCACGCTCGGACGGCGGCCCGCAGATTGAGCTTGAGGTTTTGGCCGAGCATGCGCCCGCAAACGTCGCCAACTGCTTTGCGGCGGTCCTGCGCGAGGCGCTCTCCAACACCATGCGCCATGCTTGCGCCCAAACCGTCGCCGTACGGTGCATGGAGCATCCGTCGTTTTACCAGCTCATCGTCACCGATGATGGCACGGGCGGGGTCCAAGCAAGCGGCCGCGGCACCGCGGAGGGCATGGGGCTCGGCTCCATGCGCGAGCGTGTCGAGGCGCTTGGCGGCACTTTCACCGCCGGCCCGCGCGCCGGCGCCGGCGGCTAGCGTGTGTTTGCCACCGTTCCCAAACCGCAAGGAGATGAGGGCCGATGAGGCTCATTGTTGTCGACGACGACCGCTTGGTGGTCGATTCGCTCAAGATTATCCTGGGCGCACAGCCGCAGATCGAGGTGGTGGGCACCGGCGCCAATGGCGACGACGCGGTCGCGCTCTACGCCGAGCACTCGCCCGACATCGCGCTGCTCGACATTCAGATGCCGGGACGCGACGGCCTATCGGCGGCACGCAAAATCCTTGAGCGCGACCCTGCGGCGCGCGTGGTGTTTCTGACGACATTCTCGGATGACGAGTACATTGTGTCGGCGCTCAAGCTAGGCGCCCGCGGCTACCTGATTAAAACCGATGTCGCCGCCATTCCTCCAGCGTTGGCGCAGGTCATGGACGGCAAACGCGTGCTCGAGGGCAAGGCGATCGAAGACATCGATTTTGACGGAACAGACGTCGAGGCAGGCAAGCCTCGCCGGCCCGCCGCCTTTGCCAGCCTGACCGACCGTGAGTTCGAAGTCGCCGAGCTCATCGCCCGTGGCCTCGATAACAAGGAGATTGCCGCCGCCGCTTACATGGGCGAAGGCACCGTGCGCAACCACATCAGCTCGATCCTAGCCAAAATGGGCCTGCGCAACCGCACGCAGATCGCCATCGCCTACCTGCGGGGGTAATTTCCCAACGGTCAACCACTCCCGCATAGCAAAATGGCTGCTACCTATTTAATGCCATTTCAAAACTATGCCGGTTTACTACGATGAATCGCCCACCTTCGACCACGGCAAATTGCGCGCTTCCAAAACCGCAGGTAGAACGCTTGCGATATTTAGAAAAATGCAGTCATGGTCGGGAATGTCGAGTTCATCGTAGTAAACCGGCATAGTTTTGTTCGGGCGGCCCTGCACGAGCGCCTCCGCAAGCCTCGCGAGACCAAAATGATCCGTTTTCCTCCGTCCCCAAGGGATCAGCCGGAACCGCTCGCCACGAAACCTGCCTATCTACTACGTTTGACTCGATACCCCCGACCATAACCGCGTTTCATGAAAAACCGCAGCCGTTCTACCTGCAGTTCTCATTTCGCATTACTTGCTGTGGTCGAGGGCTGCCGCCTAAACATAGTAGATCGGCCCATTTCGTGGCAGACGGGTCACGCGGCAGCCCTCGCAAGGCAAAAATGATCCGTTTCCCTCTGTCCACGGGAGATCAAAGGCTGTTACTGATATGGTGCCATTTCAAAACTATGCCGGTTTACGGGGCTAAAGTCGGGGCCCTCATCCATGCCTTCATTTTTTGAAAAACGGCAGGCTATCTACCTGCAGTTTTGTTTTTGCGATTTTCTGTATGGTCGGAGATTCGCTATCCAGCCCCGTAATCCGGCATAGTTTTGATCGCGGCAGCCTAACCGCGCGCTCACGCGCGGGGCCGGTGGGGCATTTTTGCCCCACCGGCCCCGTTTTCGCGCTATTCCGGCTTGGTTTCTACCGTGGGGGTCTTGTCCGCCGCAACTGGAGTGCGGGCGGTGTCCATGCTCAGGCAATGTTTAGGGCAGCTTTCGATGCACTCGCCGCACACCACGCAAGCGTACGGATCGATCGACCACGTTCCGCCCTTGCGATCGACCGCGAGCGCGCCCGCCGGGCAGCGACGCGCGCACATGCCGCAGCAAATGCACACGCCCATGTCGTTGACGATGTGACCGCGCAGGCGCTCGGGCGCCGTCAGCTCCTCCTGCGGGTAGCGCACCGTTACCGGCTGCTTGACCATAGAACCCAAGGCCGTCTTGGCAAATGTCAGTAAACTCATGCCGCGCCTACCTTTCCGTGCAGCTAATGCAGGGGTCGATGGTCAGGATAATCATGGGCACGTTGGCAAGGAGCACGCCCTGCAGCGCATGTGTCAGACCCGCCAGGTTCTGCGACGTCGGCGTGCGCACGCGAAAACGGTCCAGGTTCTTGGTGCCGTTGCCGCGCACATAGTAGTACGCCTCGCCGCGCGGCTGCTCAATCACGACCTCGCCGCGCGCGCCGTCGGCCGGCGTAAGCTTGGTGCGTCCACCGATGCCGTCCTGCGGAATCTTGCCCACAAGCTCCTTGATAATGTCCATGGCCTGTGTGACCTCGGCACAACGCACCTGGCAGCGGGCATAGCAGTCGCCGTCGGTGGCAACGATGGGCTCAAACGCGGCCAGATCCGCATAGGCGCCGTCGCCGAGCATGCGCACGTCGTAATCCACGCCCGAAGCGCGACCGAACGGGCCGACCATCGACAGATCCAGCGCGTCCTTCTTGCTAATCACGCCCACGCCATGCAGGCGCTCGCCGCAGCTGTCGTCGTCCAAAAACGTATGCACCAGGGCCTCGTAGTCGGGACGCATGGCATCGAGCGTCTGAACAATACCCGCCAGCTCGGAGTCCTCGATGTCGTGCTTAAGGCCGCCGACCTCGTTGATCGACAGAATCACGCGGCCGCCGCACGTGCTCTCAAAGATCTTGAGAATCTGCTCGCGCAGGGTCCACGAACGATAGAACAGCGCCTCGAAGCCAAAGGCATCGGCGAGCAGGCCCAGCCACAGCAGATGCGAGTGGACGCGCGAAAGTTCATGCAAAATGGTGCGGATATACTGCACGCGGCCGGGCACCTCGATGTCGAGCATGCGCTCGCAGGCGCTGGCATAGCCGCAGCTATGACCCACGGCGCAGATGCCGCAGATGCGCTCGGCGATGTAGCCAAACTGATGCATGTCGCGCTTTTCGGTGAGCTTCTCGAGTCCGCGGTGCACAAAGCCGATCTGCGGAATTGCCTCGATGACGCGGTCGTCCTCGATCACCAGGTCCAGATGAAGCGGCTCGGGCAACACCGGGTGCTGCGGGCCAAACGGAATAACGGAGCGATGTGCCATGGACCTTACGCCTCCTTTTTCTGCTTGTCGCGGGCGGCCTTGGCGGCAAGCGCCGCGCGGACCTTGGCCGCTTTCTCGGGATCCATGGCGGCGAGCTTTGCCTCCATCTCGGCAGCCTTGAGTACCGCCTTGGCGGCAACCTCGTCATGCTGAGCATCGGAGCCGGCAGCCGCAGCGGGCTGGGTGGCAGCAGCGCTCGCAGCATCGCCGGCACCCGCGGCGCCCTCCCCCGCAGCGGCGGCCTTCTCGGCCGCGGCCTTGCGCGCCTTAGCCTCGGTGGCGGCACGGACCTTCATGGCTTTCTCGCGCGCAGCTTTCACCTCGGGTGTGATCACACTCATGGGCTCGGCAGTCGAAACCTGGTAGAAAAAGCCCTTAAAGTCGATCTGCATGTCGGTAATGACAAGACCAAACAGGTCATGTGCCTCGTTCTCAAACGGGAATACCGCCGGATAATACGAGCTGATGGACGGAATCTCCTGGTACCGGTCGATACCCTCGACCACCAGATTCTCAATCGCATAGCTTCCGTCCCGCGCGATCTGCTCTTGCGCAGCGCGGACGTTGATAAACGTATAAACCAGGCGATACGATCCGTCGTCCACACAGCGCTCGGCATGCATCTGCACAAAGCGCGCGCCGGCACCCTTGAGCGCCTGCACATGCGCCAGGAGCTCGTCGATCCCGACGGTGGTATAGATTGCCTTTTGCATTACTCGGCCTCCTTTGCAGCGGCGGGTGCGGCGGGCGTCCCAGCAGGCGCGTCATCGGCACCGTCAGCCCCGACCCCTGCAGCAGCCACAAACCCGTCCTCGCCCAGCTCAACGCCGCCGTCCCAGGTAGCGGCACCGCCCACGGTAAGTGGATCGCCGCCAGCACGCATCACGGCCTCCTTCTGATCCAGGATGCCGCACGCCTCCACAATGGCGTCGATCACGGTCTCGGGACGAATGGCGCACCCGGGCGCATACACGTCCACGGGAATCGCGCGGTCCACGCCGCCGATCACGTTATAGGCATCGCGGAATACGCCGCCCGAACACGCGCAAATGCCGCACGCCACCACGCACTTGGGCTCGAGCATCTGGTTGTAAATCTGGCGCACGACGGGCAGGTTCTGGGCGTTGACCGAACCCGTCACCAAAAAGATATCCGCATGCTTGGGGTTGCCGGTATTGACCACGCCAAAGCGCTCCGCATCGAACAGCGGCGTGAGCGAGGCCAGCACCTCGATATCGCATCCGTTGCAGCTCGAGCCGTCGTAATGAATAACCCACGGCGAGCGCGACATTTTATGATCCATGGATGCCGCCTCCTAAATAAACACGTCGACGAGGATGGGCATAAGGTTGAGCAGGCCAAACACCAGCGCCACGCCCCAGCCGAGCTTAAAGCAGCTGCGCCAGGTGCTACGGGCGAAGGTGTTGTCGATCAGCACCTCGACAAAATACGTCGCGGCCATGACGACCAGGGCGACCACCCAGCTCACCGGGTTGTCCCAAACAAAGAACATGCCCACCCACATCAAAAACAGCACGGTCTCGCACCAGTGCATGAGGGTCATCTTGGCCAGCGTACCGCCGCTCATCTCGGTGGCGACGCCCTGGACGATCTCCTGATGCGCGTGATGCGAGTACGAAAGGTCAAACGGCGACTTGCGTAGCTTGATGGTGAGTACCGCAAGCAGCGCCAAGAAAATGGGCGCACTGTACGCGATGATGGGGGCCGACTGCCCCGTCACGGCGATGGAATCGAAGCTGTCGGTGGCAAGGTACAGGCCCACGCTCATCAGCAGAACGGCGGGCTCGTAACTCATGACTTGCAGCAGCTCGCGGTCGGCGCCGACCTGGGCAAACGGGCTTTGCGTCGAGGCGGACGCCAGCACCACAAAGATCGCGGCGAGCGTCACCATAAAAGCGCACAGCAGCGTGTTGGAGCCCGACACAAAGATGCCGCCGCCCACGACGGTAAAGATGAGCGCGCACGCCATGTAGGTATCGTCCATGGTGTTTACGCTGGCGGGGGCCTTGCGCAGCAGCTTGGCAACGTCGTAGAACGGCTGCAGCAGGCGCGGGCCCACGCGGCCCTGCATGCGGGCCGAAAGCTTACGGTCAAGACCGTCGATCAGGCCGCCCACAAGCGGCGCCAGCAGAGCAAACGCCACGGTACCAATAAAGATGCCCACGACGCCCGAACCTTCGAAATACTTGCCGCGCAGCACCGAGGGCGCGCTCATGGCAAGTCTCTCGGGCCCAATCCACGCGCAACACAGCAGCGCAAACAAGATAATGCTGCAGCACACGACGCTACCCGCGGGGCCAATACGCTTCTCGCCAAGGGCGTCCTCCGAGTACCAATTGCGCTTTTCGGCCTTTACCTCGTGTCCCATCGAGCCGCGGAAATGGCGGTAATTGTCGGTCCCCACACCCGAAAGATATACGTTTACGAGCGGCTTGTTGCTCACGCGGAATGAAGTCAGCAGCACCACGGCAATAAACGCCACGATAACCACCATCAGATACATGGCATCCTTGCCAATAACGTACGGCACGCGGCCAAACACCATGGCCAAGTAAGGCGACACCAGACCGCTCGAGATAACCGGGAACGCCACGCAGCACAAAATCAGCAGCGCGGCGATGGTGTTGAGCGCCATCCATTCGGTCTTATGAACATTGACCTCAACGTTTTGAGCCGTGGGATCGACGCCCGAAAGCTTGGCAAGCCACTTGCCCCAGAAGAAGAACGTCGCGGCCGAGCCAAAGGCCAGCACCATGATCATGAGCACGTTGCCGGTCTGCGCAAACGCCACCAGGGCGCCCCACTTGGACACGAGCATGCCAAACGGCGCCACAAACATGCCCATGATGCCCAACATCATCAGGCGCGTCAGGTGCGGCATGCGGCTGAACATACCGTCCATGTCCTCGATATCGCGACTGCCGATATGGTGCTCGGCGGTGCCCACGCACAGGAACAGCAGCGACTTGGCCACCGTATGGAACAGGATCAGGAAGATGGCGGCCCACACGGCCTCGGGCGCGCCGACGCCCAAGCAGGCACTGATGAGGCCCAAGTTGGAGATGGTGGAGTACGCGAGAACGCGCTTGGCATTGCTCTGCGAGATGGCCATAAGGGCTGCCAGCAAAAACGTGATGGCACCCACACTCGTGACCATAAAGCCGGTCACGGGATAGATGGCATAGAGCGGGCTCAGCTTGACCATTAGGAACACGCCTGCTTTGACCATGGTTGACGAGTGCAGCAGGGCGCTCGTGGGCGTGGGGGCAACCATGGCGCCGAGCAGCCAGGTGTGGAACGGCATCTGTGCGGCCTTGGTGAGTGCGGCGAGCGACAGCAGAACGACCGGCATCACCAGCAGCGCAGATTGCGCGGTTCCGGCGCCGGAAAGCTCGATCATGCCCGAGATGGTCAGCGGCATGCCGCTAACGTGCAGGTACATGAGTCCGGCCAAAAACGCGATGCCGCCCAGCATGTTGAGGATGATCTGGGTAAAGGCGTTCTTGATGGCCTCGGGCGTACGCGTGTAGCCAATCATGAGGAACGAGCACACGGTGGTGATTTCCCAGCCGCAGAACAGCCACTCAAGGTTGTCGCTCGTCACGATGACGAACATGGCTGAGAGGAACAGGAACATAAGCGCCAGGAACTGCGGGCGACGGTCGGGCGCGGTCTGCCCGCGCAGCGCAGCCTCGTGCTCGTCATGAGCCTGGAAGTCCTTCATGTAGCCCAGGGCATACACGCAGATAAGGCTGCCGACGATGCCGACGGCAAGGACCATGATCACACTCATGTAATCCAGGTAGAGCGGCGTGGCGGTGACGGCTTCGGCCGCGAGCTGCGTCATGGCTGCAAAGGCAACGGAGCCCACCAGCTGGACTATGCCGAGCACCGTGGTGAGCGCGTTCCTATATTTGTACGCGTTGTACAGGATGACAGCACACAGGATGACATCGATGGCGGAGCTGATGATCGAGAGCACATGCGAGGTGCCGGGGGCAACCTCAAAGCTCTGCGGACCCGTACCAAAAAACATGACGGCGACTACAACTGTCACCGCCATAATAATGCCAGAGCCTATGAGCCCCACCGCATCGCGGGCGCGGTCACCGCGCACGAGCAGCATGCCCAGCGCCGGTACCAGCGGAAACAGGGTAAGGAAATACAGTAGCGTCATACCATCACTCCCCCATGCCAAAACGCCGCAATTGTTTAACGTTATAGCTCAAATTGGGAGTTCTGGCGGCAGGCTTTCGGTCAACTGGGGAGTTTTAGGCGTACAGGGTAAGGAGTCCGTCGACACTGGAGTAGAGGGCGACATTTCCTTACCGCAGCGACGGGCGCGCGGGCCGCTGCGCGCGGTTTATTGGCCACTTTGGAGGATGTCCCGATAGACTCGCGGCGGTCCAAAAAGTTGGCGCGATAGAAAAAATGCGCCCCATAGGCGCACGTTTTCGCTACTCCGCTTTCTTGGCGCGCGGTTTACGACCGCGCGGCTTGTCGACCAGCGCATCCGCGCCGCCGTCGCGATACTGGCGGCACCAAGCCTTAACCGAAGACTCGCTGGGGATCTTATGCTTGATCATGGCCTCGCGAACCGTCAGACCGTTTTCCAGGCGATCCTTAACCACGGCAAGCTTAACCTCGTACGAATACGTGTGATGATGCGAACCGGCATTGAGAACGGCGTCGGCACCGCCCACGGCATACGCGCGGGCCCACTGACGAGCCGTGGCCTGGGGAATGCCAAGCTCCGCGGCGAGGGCGCGATGACCGACCCCCTCTTGGAGGACCTCGACGGCGCGCTGCCTAACCTCGAGCGCATGCGTGCGAGTCCTAGTTGCTTCTGACATACCTGCCACTTCTTAGCCTCAACCGTTAATCTGCTTTCTTACGTGCATGTTAGATAGTAGCATTTTGCTGTTCGCGCGTAGCAGTTAATCGAAAATAGCAACGGCGGCATCTGGGCATTTGCCATTAATTTGCAACAATTCTTTAGGTTTTATTTACGCAGCTAGTTAGCTTGCAACTAACTGACGGTGCTTTACCAACCAGATTGGTATCTTTTTGTTTGGCTGGTATGCTTTGTGCAATTATTAACCCCTCTGCCTGTGAGCTAACATACCAGTCTTCCGCGTACTTTCCAGCTTTCCACCTAGCTTTCCAGCTTTCCACCCAGCTTTCCACCTTAGGTGTTAAGTTAAGTGGAAAGTTGGAAAGCTTGGTGGAGGGGTCGGGAGAGCTAAAACACCTTTCTCCAACGGCGGCTGGACAGTTAGTTCAGATACGTATTTTTCTATGCTGATAAAGCTGCGCTATGGTCCCCAGAGAGGGTTCTTTGGCGACTCATTGCACGCAAATCGAGCCCAGATAGCTACCGAACCCTAGTTTTGAGCCCCTTTCTTCCCCAAAACGAGCGCCGGATGCGCCTGCTGCGGTCTGGAATTATACGTATCTGAACTAACTGTCCAGCGGACTCCAAGACTGGAATCGCGCAGACTAGAAAGGGGGCGGCAACCGGATGGTTGCCGCCCCCTTTGCGAAGCTAGTCGGCTTCGGAACTAGTGGTCGATGCCGTTGAGGTTCACCCTCGTGAGCGTATAGGTCACATAGTCGGGCGATTGAGGCGCTGCGCTCGCCATGTCACCCTTAACCAGGCTCGCTGTCATCACCAGGCGATAGTTCGCGTAGAACTGACTCGGCTCAACCTGCGTGTTGACCTGAACGGTAAAGGGCAGGTTAAACGTGGTGTCGCCGTTCTGTGTTCGGAACTTGCCATTCTCCTTCGTTGAGTCAGTAAAGGTGATCGCATTGCCGGCGGCGTTGACCACGGCAAGCTTACTCTCTGTAACTTTTACGTAGTTGGAAATGCCATCCGTTACGTCCTCATACGAGCCATCGATCCCGTTGCGGCGTTTCAGCGAGAGCGTGTACACAACTGAATCGGCATCCTTGATTGCCTCGGTGGCGTTGTTGAGCCCGCCCAGCTCATACGTGGCGCCCAGGCCAATCGTGCCGTTCGCAATCGGGCGCAGGTCGTCAACGTTAATACCAAGCTGTGACTTTTCTGGCGCAGAAAGCGTAATGGTCGTATCACCCGTGTCCATGCGATAGTATCCAACGTTGCCGCGCTTCGTCTGCGTCAGGCTCGAGGTATTAAGGCCTTCCTTACGCGTCGAAAGCTTGGCGGTATAGGACATCTTGGTACAGGCGTCCTCGCCAGACTGCTTGGACAGGGAAATAACCTTGTTGCAGCCGTCCGGCGTAAGGCGAATCTCTTCCACAACCGTGCGCACGGTAAAAGATCCGCCCGTTGCGCGCTTGCGAATTTTGGCAAGATCGTGATCGAGCCTAAGCTTCAGCGAATCATCGCCTGTATCCGTCACGGTCTGCGTGAACGCAGGCGTCGAGGAATCACACTTCGCCCAATCTTCGCCAGCCCACTTATAGTTCTGATCGCCGATGGCAACATAGAACTTCGCAATCGCCGAGGTTCCGCTCGGGAAACTACTCACCCCCGTCAGGGTATTGTTGGCGCCATACTTGCACAGTGACGTATCGAGCTGATAGAACAACGAGTCCGAGTCAGCATAGTTTTGACTCGGGTTAAACGTAATCGTATCGGTAACGTCAAGAGAAAGAACGTAGGCAGCGCCGTCCGTCGACTTCGAAACCGGAGTGCGCGCCTTCGACTTCCCGTCTTTAACTTCCTGCCTATAATTGGACAAGATGCTGTATGTCGATGCCGTACTGTTTTGATTATCTTCGCCACCGGTGCGCAAGACGTGATGCAGATTCCAAGATATGCGGGCACCCGAAGAATTTGAGTCAATAGACGAAGCCGTAAAACCGTTGATACTAGCTTGCGTCCCGCCGTCGCCCGACTTAGGCACGTTGACAACTAGGTAGACGCTCTCCGATGCACGCTTCTCTCTGCCGGTATCCTTCTCCTTAGGTACCTTTAGCGTATAGCGCTTGTTGCTGGGAACGTTAGCGCCCGCAACCTTAAACAGCGTCCACTTGTCTCCGATCTTCGCCTTAGCGGTCGCCTCTGCCTCGTTTTCACACGCAACCCATGTGCCGGCGCCATCCTTTGTGGCCGACACACCCAAGATCTCGCTCAGCCATCGCTCCTGATATGGATTGCCCGCAGAATCCTCAAAGCCGGCATCTCCGCTCAGGGAAGCGCTCGTTGCGCCGCCTTCGCCCACCGTATAGTGATATTCCCTGCCACCGGCCTTGCCGTCAACGTTCGCATCGACGAGCGTAAGCTGGGTGCCCTGGGGCAGCCTTCCGTCGGCACCATTGAAGAGGATGCTCTTGCCGAGCCCCTTCATCGAGCCGCCAGCAGCCATATAGCTGTCCCAGCCAAAGTCGACTTCCGTCCCATTGGCAGAATTGTATGTCCAGGTAAGCAGACCCGTCATCGGCTCGCCAAAGCTCGTAAGCACGTGTGCATCTCTTCCAAGGTTAGCGTAGTCGCTTTCTTTAAATTTAGTGCCGTAATCATACGTTGCAGTGAAATCAATCTCGAGCTTGCGCTTAACGATGATCGGCACCTGAACGTTGTAGCTCTGACCCGCCTCGGTAAAGGTAACGGTCAGGAGCGTAAAGCGACCTTTGCCGTTGTCCCAATCGGAGCTTGGGCTAAACGACATGTTCTTTTTACCGTTGTTCACCACACGAAGTGTGGGATTGCTCGACGCACCATCGTCCTTAACGAATACACCGTTCTTGAGTTGGAACACCTCCGCCTTGGCCGTCACGTGCGGATTGGTGCCATTCTCGTTATTCAATCTGCAAGCGTCGGAGAAGCCGCCGTTCGTGATGATGTTTAGATAGCTCTTGACCGTCGTATTATCGGTACCCGAGATCACCAAAACGGGAAAATCCGTTGCAACCTTGCTGTCGCTTGCATCGTTATTCGCATTGAACATGCTCGCCACGGATTTGGCGTTATAGCTCGACGTATTTTGATAGGCGCCATCGTCATTGATGCCGCCGATGTTGGTGTAGGTGTAACGGTTGGCAACGCCGGGGCTCGACGGATTCTGGATGGCCGTGGCAAGGCCAACGTTCATGCCGTCGCCGAACAGATAACGGCCGGCCGTGTCAGCATCGGAGGCGCGCACAGCAAGGCCACTCGTCGGACTCGTCGTGACGTAGGGCGAAACGGCCGCCGTCACATTGCCGTTCGCAGCATCGTTGCCATACAGTGTCGCGCCCTTGGCATCGGAAAGCTTGTCTTCATAGGCAGCAAATGCGATGTATGACTTTTTGTTCACCTTTTTAAGGTCGTCGGTGCCGGAAGAATTGCGCATCAGCTTGAGCGATTCACTCGCACTGTTTGGTCTAATGGCAATTCCTGCGACAAAAACGTTGACGAGATCAGCGGATGAACTATTTCCGAACAAATATCCCTGGCTAGTTTGCGCCCCAAAGATATTGTGATCCATGAGCACGTTTACGAGCCTAAATGAGCCACGGCCATCGCCAGACACGCCACCAGAACAACTTCCCAGCGATGAGTTCCATGCAGCGTTCTTGCTACCGGTAAAGTTATTCTCGCCAATGGTCGAATTCAAAAGCGTGACAGAGTTCGCCGTGTTACCGATCGAGCCAACAACACCACCAGAATACGAACCATCGACGACCAGTCCAGTGATAGTTGAATTCTTGACCTCGAGGGCACACCCACCTTTCAGATCACCGATTAAACCGGCAGAGCACTCACGAGCACCAAGATAGATGTCTTTTATTACACAGCTATCGAACTTAAATGCACCGCCCGAAGCCGCTTCGCCGACTGCACCAGCAACGTACTTAAGATTATTCGATCCTCTAACACCAAATACCGTTTTACTCTGCACGTCGCCTTGGATGCACAGATTGTAGACAGACACGATTCCATTTTCGGACCTTCCGATAAGGCCGCCGGTCCCCTCGGTCGCGCTCGATGCTGCCGGCTGAAGCGTGACATTGCTGATCTCCGCCTTTCCGGCACCCTGCGAAGGCGTTCCAGCATCATCGGTGTTCACCAGGAAACCACCTCCAGCAAGACCCACGACACCGCCGGTCCTTGCGTTAGAAGCAGTTGACATAATCGTGGAATTCTTGGCAATAGGCGTGCTCGCCTTTGTCCAAACGCCACCAGCGGAATTTTGGTTCAGCTTGCCGACGAAGCCGCCGACGTTTTTCACGCCAGAAATGTCCATGTTGCTATAAGAGCAATCGTAAAGCTTGACCGGAGAATAGCGCGTGTTCGAATTTGAGGTGTCATTACGATTCACCAGCAAAGTTGTATCTTTATCAGTCCTGCGGCTACCATAGCCGGATGCGCCGAGCAATCCACCAGCGTTATTGGGGCCATTCACCCTGCAGTTATCCATGGTAATTCCTGCATATTTGCCGTAATCTGCCAGCGAGCTCGCGTTCGCCGTAGTACCCGCAAGCAGACCGACGCCAACCTGCTCATTACCCGCACCACTGGGGGCGCCGGCTGCATTGATATACGTAAGAGAAATATTGCAGTCATCGAACTTTAGGTTCTGGACGGTATAGCCACCGTTGCCCGCAGCAGCAGCGCCGTCCGTTGCCGAAGTGCCGATGCTCTCCCTCACGTTGGTCGAGGCGTACGTTACGGTGCCAAAGAGAGCGCCCACTCCGGTGAGTTTGTAATTATCGTCGGCGTACTCCGTGACCCCATATACCTTGCTGGCCGCCTTGCTACCGACCTTTATTTTTGCACCGTTGCCGTTGATGCACGCAACAAGCGGCACGATTCGATCGCGGTCGGCGCCCTTACCGGATGCGCATGCGTTTGAGTAGTAGCGACCCGAAAGGCCCGTGTAACCCGTACCGTAAGGCGTCATGTCATAATCAATGTCCTTGTCCGTGTTCACGAACCGCAAATCCATTCCCGAGACCTGCGCGGCACAGATGTTGCCCGTCTGCCACGTGGCATACTTCGATACCAGGTAGGGAGAGTTAACATCCAAGCCATCGCCTGCATAGTCGAGAGCGTTACCCTCCTGGATACCGGGGCTTTTCATGTCATCGTTTTTCGCATTAGCAAAGTCGTCAGCGGCACTCGCCGGCCTTCCAACATGTGTATAGCTCGCGTTGCGAACTTTGCCGTATTGTTGGTTGCCGAATTTGTACATTCCCGTTGCGTTGCCGCCACCCATGTAGGCACGCGAGCCCGCATACGTTCCATACGCATCGTTCGTGGTATTCGTATTCGCCGAACCACCAGCCGCGCCGCTGCTGATAATGGCCGAAAGTACGAGCAGTCCCTGCGAGTCATTGACGGTTGTGGTTATGGCGAGGTTATTATTGGTGCCATCTCCCCTATAGCGGCCCTGTGTTGCACCTGTCTCGATGCAGTTCGTTTTCGAAGTATCAAGATTGTTCACCTTGTAGTTGCGATCAGTGTTGTTGAGTCTCTTGCTATCGGCAAGCTCGCTGAACGCATAGCCGTCGATTACGCGGCCAACATACGGGTTGTCATAGAGAGAGGCGCCGGTGCCATGCCAGTCGTTAAGAGCACCATCTCTGTGCGAAGAGTTGCGGAAAATGACGCCACCACCCGCAACAGCACCAACGTAGCCACCAACGGGCACAAGGTGCGCGCCGCCGCCATTATCGCCTGCCGCCCCAGCAACGCTAAAGCCAGCATCCGTATTCACCGACACGCCATCGATGATATTGTCACCGCCCATGATGCAACCGATCACGCCGCCAAAGAACGCGCCCGGCACACCAGAACCAGATGTATCTTTACTCTTATATGCAATTGAGGCTGGCGTGCCCGAGTATTCAATATTCAGGTTGCTCACAACGCTGCCGTAGCTATACCGGATCAATCCGGAAAGCGCGCTTGCGCCTTCGGTCTTGTTTATCTTGATGGTCGCTAAACCGCTGCTTCCCAGGTCGCCAACAACAACCCCTCTGAACGGGTTGCTCTGATTGCCCAAACCCTGGAAGGCGGTGGTATCGAGCACAAGCGTATTGGTACCATTTCCCTCGCTATCAAACGGCTCGATACTATAGTAGGCGCTTTGGAGATAGCTGTGCATCGTCGCATCGTCTAGCGCGTTATTGGGGTCAGTGGCACCTTCCCCCGTCTTCTTCTCCCACTTTTTTTTCGCCTGTTTGTAGATGTACGTCACTTCGTTTTCAGGCTTCTCACTGGACGAACGACGCTGACATAGCTCTTCCTGATTGGCGGCAATCGTTACTTCCCAACCGTCGATTGCATTTTGCGTGTTGATATACTCAGCAACCGTGTTGAGCTCTGATGCTTTAGTTATGGCATAGGGATCGCCATAGGTACCGCAGCCCGTCGTAAGCTTGGGCACACGCTGGTTAACTTTGATTTCGTGGTATTGGACTTTGTTTTCGTTGACATTGCCCTTTTTCACATACGGGAGATAACCACCGAATTGCGGAGTATCCGCATTTGCCTCTTTGTTGTCAACGGTGACGAGGCCAGCGGGGGTCCCATAGGTGCTCTCGTCGTAGTACCAGAGCTGCTTACCGGAGTATTCGCCCTTCGAGTCGATCTCGCTACCGAATGTGACCTTCTCGTTCGTCTGGTCATCCTTCATAAAGGTATACACCGCAGAGCCAGTCTTGCCCTCGCCGTAGCCAAAGCTCTCAAGCAAGCTTGCGCGGGTGAACATCGCGTTATCAGTTGCACTGGGGAGGCTGATCGCGCTGAATGTTGCCGTCACCTGGTCGGCCGTACTGCCCACACCAAGCCTACCGAACAGTGATGTCGCCGCCTTGGTGTCGCCCCCATACCCCTTGGTTGAGATATTAGTTGCGTTCAGATTCACGTACGTCTGCATCTCGTTGATGAGCAAAGGCGCGTAGTCAGTTTTATCGGTTACGCCATCGACGGTCAAGCCATCAAGCGTAAGATTATCTATAGAGATCTGCTTAACCGAAGTCGAAGACCCGTAAATATAGCGGCACACCAAAGCACCGGACGAGCTTCCCGCATCTTTTACAAGGGAGCCCACGGTACCGCCCAGCGTGACATTGTTTACCGTAAGGTCGCCCGCATGGGTTCGAATGAGCCCACAATGCATGTTCTCGTGCTGCGTCGCTTCGCTGTTCTTCTTGTTGCCATTTTGCTCTGCTTTGATTTTGGAATAATGGAACTTGATGTCGGCATTTTTCACCGTCACCTTGGAGCCACTAGCGGGATTACTGGGATAGAAGCTATATCCATTCATGTCGATAGACACGCGTGTGCCATCGTTCGTGCCAATATTGTTTCCTTGGAAAATCTGCTGGTTTCCCGGAATGATATAACTCCGAATATCGCTGGGCGCATACAAATATGCGCACCAGAGCAGCAAGTACTCCGGCGAGTCCATAAAATTCGCCCTGCTATTATTCTCGGGATTATTACCCACCTTCGCATATGCCTTATCGAGGTTGTAGTAATACCTCGTCCAGGCATTCGTGTTGTGGTTCTTGCCGAAATCAGAACGGTTGTGATAGCTGTTGTCGCTTCCCTTCTCGCCGCTCATGTCGAGCTTACCCTCATTAACGTCGTCTTTGGTATGCAGAGAAACGACCGTGTTCCATTCGCCGTCCATGAGCTTGCTGCCCGGCTTTACGCCATTGCCCACCCACTCGTCGAAGGTCGTTATATCGGGTGCCGTAATCTTGATACCAGAAACTTTGTATGCAGTTCCCCAATATGCCCTATCTTCCAGGTACAAACCCGTATAGGACTCGGAGCCATATACTCCAGAAGCCACCTTACTGCCGCGGCCAACGAGCAGACCAAGCGTTGTAGCGCTCTTGGCATTGATGGTGGCACCCGAAAGATCGATGGCGTAGTTGTTGATAACCCATTGACCGCTGGCTGCATATACGAGCCCGCCGAGTTCACCTGAGCTGTTTGCTGTTATGGAAGCGTTGTTCGTCTTGAGAGCATACGTACTGTCGCTAGTGTTTTTGCTGCTATCCCCGATGGTGACAACCGTATTGCCCCAGCTGTAGCCCAAAAGACCGCCAGCGCCGCTCTTCGCGTCACCGTTCTTGCCAACGGTCATGCTGAACGAATTGAACGTAAGTCCTGTGATGTTGACGTTGGTCGCATTCGCCGCGATGCCCTGAGTGATGCAGCCGATAAGGCCGCCAATCTGGGATTTCTTATTGCTCGCGCTGTCGCCCGCGGTAATCGCATTTTCACCCGCGGGCGCGTCACCGACCTCGAGACTCGCCACGTTAACGATAGCGACAACGTCCGCCACATAACCGACAGCGCCGCCGATGCATGTGTTGCCGTTGAGAGTAGCGCCCGTTTTGACGGTCGCTTGTGCCTTTGTGCTGCCGCCCGTGTTGCTGCTACTGAAAGTAACGGTTCCGCCGCCCCTCACGCTACCCGCAATGCCGCCGATGTTGACATCGTTTCCGAACGAATCGTCGCAGGTAATAGCCGCGTTGCACATAACGCTGTTGAGCGTTGCGTCACCCGTGATAGTTGCCGCAAGCGAGCCAGCGTCGACGCCTAAGCCGTTATCGAACTTCATAACGCCATCGACGGTAAGGTTATTCACCGTCGCGCCACCGCCGATAGCGGCAAAGAGGCCCAGACGGCTGTGCCGGTAAATCTTGCCATTGCCGTCGGACGTATCGTTGGACGCAATCGCATTATCACCGCGTATGCCGTACGGCTCGCCAACACCAAGGGTGATCGTATGGCCATTGCCATTAAACGTTCCCTGAAATATCTGAAGATTACTGGCGTTATCGAATCCAAGGCCTCCAATGCCCGTACCCAACAGATTAATGTTAGCGCTGAGGTTAATGGTCACATTGGACCCCAAGAGCTGACCCCTATTGTCAGGGTTTAATCCGTAAACGCCGTTCCAAAGTGCACCAAACTGAAGCGAGAGGGCAAAGCATGCAAAGTCCTTCTCGCTCGTAATCGTCAGCTCTCTGTTGCCGTCGTTCCAGCTCCTTCCATAGCCAACTTGCCAGCTCCAGTCCGTAGTCGAAGGCCCCTCAAGCTCGTGTTTATCCATATTGATTTTGATGAGGTCTTTTCTCAGCGTGTGCCCATCAAGCCTAACGATCTCACCATAGCCGCAACCAGCGTTTTGATCGCTACCCAAGTCATCGATTTTCGTCGCAGGACAACGCTTATAAGCCCAGTAATCGGCGTTGTCGGCATCTGCAGGAACACTATCGCTTCCCGTTCCGCGAGCAAACACGAGCGTCGGGTTACTCGAGCTAACGTTCGTGATTTGAGAAACAACCTTCTTGTAGGTAAAGCTGTTATCGGGAGCAAACTTCATGCCCGAAAAATCGGTCACGCCGCCCAAACGAATCGCAGACCCCCAGCTTTCAGCGGCAATTCCCGCGCCGTTTTCAATCGCACCTTCGTTTTTGACGGTCACCCCATTGATATCGGCAATGCTCCTGTTGTCAATGCAGCCCGCAACACCACCGAACCCCTTGCTCGACTGAAGCAGCTTGGTGCAGTTGACCGTAGCGTTCTTGACTTCAAGCGTCGCGCCCGCACCGCGGCCCAGCCAACCGACAAGGCCACCAGCAAAAGTCGGAGTAGCTTCGAGCGCAAACTTCGTTGAAACGTTCTCGATATGAAGCGGCTTCGAGTTGGCACACCCAGTCACCGAACCGACAAGACCACCGAATACCGCGGTGCCTCCTCCATTGCCGTAGGTGCTCTTGAACGCGCCACCCTTGAACGATACAGTCGCCGCCGAATCAACAAAGCTCAACTTACCGATAGCGGCACCAACGCCATTCGACTCGTTGGCCTTGCCCGCAAGCGTGACACCTCCATCCGTATCAATTTGATCATTGCCGGTAAACTCAACCGAGCTTGCAAAGCTCACCTCACCGATAAAACCGCCGGTATTCATGCTATTTTCATTGCCAACTGAAGCGGGGCAGGTGTACTTCTTGCTGTCCGCGCCGAGCGTGAGCTTGGTCGCCTTACCGATGAAGCCGCCACTGGCGGTGGTGCCCTTGACGGTGAGCATGTGCAGGTCGAGAGCCTCCGTGACGTTGACTGTAGCGCCTGTGTTCGAACCGACGAGACCTACGACACCACCGGCGGAACCGCTTGCAGACTGAACGGTGGCAGCGGGAACATCAAGGGTGCCGACGTTCAGAGTCGCGCCATCCTCGACCGTGCCTACGAGCAGACCGGCATTACCGGAGCTCGTCTTGACGACACCGCCCGCGGCAAGGCTATCGGGAAACTTAACAGGCCCCACCGTAAAGGTTCCGCTCTTGACTGCATTCGCTAAAAGACCGATGTTTCCCGCTGCATTTACGTTGAGCTGCTCGAGAGAACCGGCAGGGCCATAGGTGACCTCTGTAGTAAGGTCACCCATCGCCTCACCCAAAAGGGGCGCCGTCAGAGCGGAAGTCGTATCCGTCCCGTCGGTGCCTACGGAATTCGCGATGTTGACCACAGCGTTGAGCGTCTTGCCCCCACCGCTGACCTTCGAAGCGATCATCGGCGCGCTATAGGTAGTTGCGCCTATCCACTTTATCTTGACCGTATTGTTTTGGTCAGTCAGTTTGAAGTTATTGAAAACCGTCCGGTTAGACGTAAGCTCAACAGGGCTATCAACGCCATTCAACGACCTATAGATTTTGCCTTCAAACGGATGCTCATCACTGCCAAGGCCCTGGAAAGACATGCCGTTCTTAGCCGACTCGGTGAGCTTCGCATCGCCCGTGATGATAACCTTGATCTGCGCATCATAGTAAAGCGAAGCGTCGGCGTTAGACAGGACGGCGAACGCCTCCGACGACTTGACATCAAGGCTTCGGATTCCGCTCCTGTCGTCTTTGCGTACGATGTTTTCCGCGCCGTTCGCCTCGAGCAGCTCGACAAGCTCATCGAGATTTGTAATCGACGCATCGGCCTGGGCCTCAGCGTCTTCCGAAACCGCGGCATCGGCATCTTGCTCGGCATCGTCAGTGGCGGCATCCCCTGCCGCATCGTCGCCTTCCGCTTGGTCGCCCGTGGAATCGGAACCCGTGGCACTATCGGAAGTATCGCCTGCTGCAGCGTCATCCTTCGCAGCGTCATCCTCAGCACTGTCACCCGCGGCGCCGGTATCACTCGACCCAGACCCGGTCGTGACATCGCTCTTGGTCTCGCCGCTCTCGGCTGCGTCCGATGCCTCCGCAGACGCGGCGGCAATCTCGCTCGAGATGTTCTGCCAGCCGGCCGCCACAGCGGCCACCGTGGGCGAGCATGCCTGGAGCACCATGACCACCGTCATGAACTCTGCGAGTATGCGCTTTGCCGTTCTCATCGATTCCGTACCTCTTATCCTAAAACCCTGCTGCCAGAGTTATTGAGTCTCCGTCGTACCCGTTTGGGTGGTTCCGCTCACGCTAATGCCCAGTTTGTCCCAGCCATCGGGCGTTTTGCCGTCAGCTCGGTAGAAGTTGACGACCAACGAACCCGGCTCCATGGTGAACGTAACCGTGTGATTTGTTTTATCCGCCGTCACACCATGGTTGGTCTCGAAGAACGGGTCGATCTCCACGTTCTCCCCCCATGTGAGCGTGACGTTTGCCGGTGCGCCCGTAACCGTCACACGGTAGTTGTACGCAGCGTAATCAGCAAACTTGCCAGCCTCATCAACCAGCGCGCCCTCAACCGCAGCGGTTTTGACCTCGGCCTTCTTTGACGGCACGACTTTCGCCGCCAGACAGGTGAGCTCGGTGCCGGGGCTATCGCCCGAAACCACCGTCGCCCTAATCACAAAGTAGGCATGTCCTAGCTTGTCCTCAGGGAACGTCACGGTGTAGTCGTTCTTGGTAGGTTGATTCTCCGGAAGCGTGACGCTGCCACCGGGCTGGGGCGCATAGCTCCACGTGGCGCCATCGAGCCCATACCCCTCGACCGTCAAGGTGTATGTCACATTTTTGTCGTTGCAGAAGTTGCTATTGCCCAGCAAGTAGTTGTAGATGCTAAAGGTAAAGCTGCATTGCCCGTTGCTGGGATACACCGTAACGGAGCGCTGGGCACGGGCGAGTTCGTCGTTGCTAGGCGCATTCATATAGCCCGTGAGCAAATCGCTCGCAAACAGGCTCTGCGCGGTGCCCGTTGCGGCGACGGACTTTAGAAATCCGTTGGCGGTGTAGGCGGAATAGGTAAAGTAACCACCCGTCACGAGCGCCACGGCGCAAACAAGTGCGATTGCCGCCGCAACCAGCTTATTCTTGACTAGGCTTTTAGCTTTCGCCAGCTGCTCGCGCTCGGTATCCTGCTGCTTCTCTCGCTTCTCCATGTGCGCCCCCTCTCCTACTTACCGCTCGTGTTGCGCGCGATCAGGTAGATCACATCGGTCTCTTTGGCGCTCTCGTCCCACGAAAGCTTGATGATAAAGTTAAGCGTGTCATTGCCAGTTGAGTTGTCGAGTGTCTTGGCGTTGAGTTCGCTTTTGCCGAATTTCTTGTATCGGTAGAGCGGGCGCGCGTTGCGCTGGACGTTTTGATAGTCCTTGAATGTAGGGTCGCTTGCGCCGGCGACCGGCTCGGTAGCCAGGCCGTCGTCCGCTTTGTTGAAATATTCGAAGCTCGTCAGCAGGTTCTCTCCGGTTGCTTTCCAGCTATAAGATTTGCCGCCTGCGGTACCGCGCACGTCGGGCGTCTGGAGCGCAGACGTGTTCTCGGCTCTGTACAGCTCGATAGTGAGACCCGTAATGTTGGTCGTATTCGCAAGCTGCAGCTCAAACCCGTCGCCGCCCGTCTGCACGCAAAACGGGCGCTTGAGCGTCACCGTGTTGCCAGTCTTGGTATCGCCGTATTCGGGGTTGTAGCTCAGGTCGATCTGCTCGGCTGCCGTAGCGTTGGGGCCCAGCACCTTGAGCTCTGCCGGCTCCTTGATCTTGCCGACGGTGGAGCCGCGATTGGCATCGACAAACCATCCGAGCGTCAATCCCAGCAACACAAGAAGCACGGCAAGCAAGCCCATGATGGCAAGGGATTCGCGACGGTGGTCGCTCACCCAAGCCTTGATACACTCGATGCGGCCAGCCGGACGCGCTTCGCCGTGCGAGCCGAACCCGTTGCCGCCGAGGTTTGCCGCTCCTTCGTTGTGTTTGATATCGCCCTGCTCGCAGGCATTAAGCTGCTCGTCCATTTATTTATCCGCCTCCTTGGCGGTAAAGCGCACGCGAATGTACTTGATGTTCTTGCCGATAACCTCGTCGGCGTTGTTGTAGTAGCTGGCGCAGGTTTCCACATCCGCAGAGGACATGCCGGCTCCGACAGGCGGGACCTTGCTGGGCGCCTGGCCCGGAACGCTCGTGCTATCGGCGCGGAAATAGCGCGCGTGGTTATTGTTGATGTCGCCGACGAGGGTTGTGTATCCCCCCTCGTCGCCTGTGTTAGCAAAAAGGTTGCCGCCGTAGCCGGCGTTGCCCGTGCGAACGTAGCTCTTAAACTGCTCCGGCCAAATCCAGTAGAGGGTTTTGGGTACGGTTTCGGTCGTGTCATTTGAGCCCGCAGCGCAAAAGCTCGACGCCGGGATGGTAAAGCTCTGTGTGATGACGGTAACGCTCGCCCCGTTCTGGGTCACCGTGGTAGTCGCGGGGAGCAGCGGATTCGAGTAAAAGCCAGAGGTGTCTTTACCCTGAAAAACCAGGATATGACCGCGCACCAGATTTTTAAGCGAGTTGATGATCTCTTCGTTTGTCGATGCGTCCACAACGGAGTCCGTGCCCGCAACGCTCGTCTGGACAGAAATCTCCCAGGTCATCTCCACCGTAATATCGTGCAGGTCGTTGCAGAGCGGCTTGACGTTGAGCTGAAGCTGACCGGCCGACCCCGGAGAAAGACTGCCATCGGCACTCATGTTATTGAGGTTGAAAAGATTGTTCACGGCAAGGCTTGTACTGTCCGACGCGTAGTTGTCCTGGGCGTCGTACTTACCTGCCGTGCCGCCCTGCGTTCCCGAGAGCACAAACCGTGGGCCCTTCGCCCCGATCGTACTCCCCGTGGCACTCACTCGGTTATTCGCGGCAAACCAGGCCAGGCATGCAAAGATGGCAACGATGGCGGCCAGCACAAACAGACCGCTCACCAGGAAATCTTTCCAGAAATCCTTGAGGGTCCGCACATGCTCGTCGGCAGCTTGGCGGTACTCGGCCGCCGTCTTGTGCTGCTGGAGCTCGCTATGTCGGTCCATGCCACTCATCGTTTGCGTTTGCCCTGCTAGCGGGCGTGCCATCCTTTCCGCTTGGTTGCGCTCAATCCAATGCTCGCAGGTATAGAATTCAGGCAGAATACAACACCATACGATAAGGTAAAAGAATAGCATTGACCTGCGGTTTGCTCCACAGCGCAAGCCTTAATGATGTCTTAAAGATTACGAATAGCGGCCTGTCCATCGCGCACTGTTCACGCAACGGCTCGCCCGCTCGTTCAAGCTTTGCCTCACCTTAACCTCATTTTGAGGTTAACAGCACCCTGTTTTCAGCATTTCCCCAGTTGTTTGCTTGCCTCATCTTAACCTCATCTTAGCCTCATTTGAGGTGAAGATGAGGTTAAGCGTGCACTCAAGTTAGTCGAGCACTCTCCAATGCCCCGCAAAGCTTGAGCCCTCTCGCTTTAAACGGCCATCCTGCTTGAGAGCCCTAACGTCCCTGTCGGCCATACTCTTTGTAATGCCAATCGCATTACAGAGCTCGAGCAGCGTTGCCTCGGGATGTTCCGCAAAAAACGCCAGCACGCGGTCACGGCGCGCGGCAATCCCCGATGCGCCCGCGTAGCCGCGCTGCGCATGATGACCGTCGTCATCGGTGGCTTTATTCGAGCGCCAGGCAAAGAGCGTCGTAAGGAAATAAATCCTGTCCTCATCCGTCTCGAACCGCGGCGCCGGCGAGCCGTTAACTTTAAGCGCATGCAAGATCTTGTGAAATCCCGTGTTACGGCCCTCGGTAAGACGCAGCTCTTTGAGAAAATCACCCACGCGACGATTACGATATCTTCTGCTCACTGCCCGATACTGCATAAGATTTTCGATCGTGATCGACCGGTCAGCCCCCGGGTGACTCAGAATTTCAATCCTATCCGGCAGCACACGGACCTCAATTGGCTCGCGAGAATCGTAGCCCTTGTGATACACGGCGTTTGAAAGCGCCTCCTCGATCGCGGCATAGGGATAGTTAAAATGCCGTTCTGCCTCAGCAACGTCCGGGCGCTTTATCACCGTCTCCTCAATTATGGAATTCTGGATGTAACGAAGCGCCTCGCGCAGTTGCTGATCAACCGGTCCCGCAAACGTATGTTCAAAAAGCCGGTCTCCCCCTTCACCATCGGGAAGTTCTACGACATCGATATGTGCATACGGAAACCACTTCTCAGGGTCCATCGAGAAGAATAGAAGTCCAACGTTTTTAGGCTTAATGTACTCATCTGGACCATCTGCGATATTCATGCTGCGGCAAAGATCGGCAAGGTCCATAGTGTCGACCATCGGATACAACGAGCTGTTCACTTCTTTTAGGTAACTTTTGATGAGGGGAACGCTCAAGTCGCTCAGCTCGGCTGCGTGATTGACGCGATCGTCGAACGGAACATTGTTGGCCAGGTTGTAGAGCTCGCGCTTTTCTTCCTCACTCGGCGCGATAGTGCTTGCCATCTTTCTGATCCAATAGACACGCTCCGACTTGCCACCCGTTACGACCTTTGGAGACGAATAGGGCCGCACGCTTCCACCCGGGGCCCAAACAACAATAAATTTCTTGTCCTTATATTCGGCAACCTCGGTAATAGGTATGTAGCTCGGTTGAATCAGCTTGCACTTGTTGAGCATATCTTTGAGATACGCATCGATTTTGCTTTCCGGCACGCCTTTGAGCTGGGCAGGCTTTCCCTCACCGTTGTCGGAAACTCCGATAATGAGATAGCCGCCACCCCAGTTGTCAACATCGTTGGCAAAGGCACAAATCGTCTTGAGCGAAGCCTGCGGATCCCATGTCTCTTTGAGCTCGATGCGAGCCCACTCGACCACGCCGCCGCCAAGCAGCGTTTGTATGCTTATTGGCAGTGCCATTTGTACGCCTCCCAGTCCATTGCCTTTGCCTCATCTTAACCTCATTTTGAGGTTAACAGCACCCTATTTTCAGCATTTGCCCAGTTGTTTGCTTGCCTCATCTTAACCTCATCTTAGCCTCATTTGAGGTGAAGATGAGGTTAAGGGTGCGTTTAAGCCAGTCGAGGACCCTTAACACGCCCTCGTTAGCGCCATCGGCCCCCATATGTCAAACCCTTGGTGCAAACAAACCTGACCCCCTTGTACCAATCCGTAGCGCCGGGCGGAGAACACACGGCGTGGCGCCCCTTAACGCCCCAGCGCGCGCACGGGTATCACGTAGATACCGTCCTCGACCTCGTGGGCGTACTCACCCACCCCCACAATCACGGCCATAAACTCCGGTTCGCGTGTGCGTGAACGAGGATTTCCACAGACCTTCTTGCGAACGCGCTTGAGGCTCTCGATGCCGGCGCTCGCCTTATCTTCGCTCACCTTAATCTCAAAGGCGGCCCACCGTCCGTCGGCTAGCTGCACGATAGCATCGCACTCAAGGCCCGAATCGTCGCGATAATAGCGCACGGGCGTGCTATCCAGCAGGTCGAGCGAACGTGCGTAGACCGAAAGGTCGCGTATGACCAAATTCTCAAACACCAGACCAAATGTCTGCCAGTCGGCAAGCAGCGCCCGCAAGGACATACCTAGCAAGGCGCAAGCAAGGCTCGGATCTGCCAGATAGCGCTTGGGCTTGACGGTAAAGCGTCGTTTGTCGCGCGCGGCGGGAACCCAACCGGGGACCTCCTCGAGAATGAACATGCCTTTGAGGGCATCCAGGTACCTGCGCACCTTGGTCTCATCGGCAAACGCTGCGGGCTCCTCCTCGACACCGAACATATCCATAAGAATCGTTTTATACGTGGTTGCCTGTCCCAGATTGCGCGCGATCGATGCGGAGACTCGACGAGCAATATCGGGGTCGAGACCGACCGCCGGGAAGCTGCTCGAAAACGTGGTATTGAGATATTCGCGGGCGATGAGCTGGGCGTCAGCCGAAACCATATCGATCGCCTCGGGCCAGCCGCCGCGGCAAGCGGCTTCGACAAGCCCCGGCGTATCGCCATCGCACCGACAGGGCTCAAAACGATGCTCAAACAAGCCCGCCAGGCTCACCTTGCCGTTGGACTCACCTGTCTCGGCAAGCGTCATGGGGTACATGCGGACGCGGCCGATGCGGCCGGCTCCACTATGCGCGGGCGCCTCCGCCTTTGAGCCAAACGCAGGCGTGGCGGAACCCGTGAGGATATAGGCGCCGCGCGTGCCCCGGGTGCGGTCAACCTCGTGTCTAACGTAGTCCCAAATCTGGGGAACGCGCTGCCACTCATCGATAATATGCGGACGGTCTCCCAGCAACATCATCGCCGGGTCGGCACGCGCGAGGTCGAGATTCTCGTCGACATACGAGACGGACGCCCCGTGCTCGAGCGCGGCCCACGTCTTGCCGCACCACTTGGTGCCCGCAATCTCGACCGCGCCAAAGACGCGAAGGTAGCGTTCGATTTGCGCATCCACGATACGCGGGATGTATCCGTCCCGATGTAGCCTCTCGCCCGCCATGAGCCACCCCCGCAGATTTCCAGTTCCTGCTTTCTGATTCTTCTATTCCACTGTAGCAAATTCGGATTTTCGGGTGGTTTCGATTCGGATTTTCGTGTTCATATAATTCGGATTTTCGTGTTCTAAGGATTCGGATTTTCGGGTGCACAATATTCGGATTTTCTGAACCAGCTGGTCAGCGGGCGCTCTTATTGGCAAAAAGGCGGGGAGCACCGATACGGCACTCCCCGCCCACTCAATACGCGATAGCTTTCTTGCCTAGAGCTCGTTGGCCGCGTGATATGCCGTGCGAATGGCGCTCGCAATGTCGGCGGTGCGCTCGCCCGAGCAGTCGCCCACGCAGGTCACGGGCACCGTCACGCCGTCCAGGTCAAACGCATTGGCCTTGGAGCCCACGGCCATCACCACGTAATCGCAGGCGATCTTCACCGGCTCCTCGGCGCCGTCCTCGGCGGTGCGGACAGCCTCCACGCCCTCGTCGGTAATGGCGGTCAGGCGGGTCTTAACGTGCTGCTCAACGTTGTGCTCGGCAAAGTCGCTCATAATCAGCGGCAGAATGGTCTCGGACTCGCCCGCGGCAATCTTGTCGAGCATCTCGACGATCGCCACCTCGCAGCCGCGCTGCAGCAGGTACTCGGCAGTCTCGGTGCCCACCAGGCCACCGCCAATGACAGCGACGCGGCCCGTAAGCTCCGCCTTGCCGGCCAGCACGTCCCAGCTCGAGACAACCTTGTCCGAATCGGCACCCGGAACGGGGATGACCACGTCGTGCGCGCCCACGGCCACAATCGCGGCATCGGCGGCGTTGAGGTCCGCGGGGCTGGCGGTGTGGTTGAGCTCAACTTTTACGCCCAGGCCAGGCAGAATCTTCTCGTAGTACTTGACCGAGCGCATGATCTCGTCCTTGCGCGGAGGCGCGGCTGCCAGCACAATCTGGCCGCCCAGATGATCGCTCGCCTCGTAGACGGTCACGTCGTAGCCGCGCTTGGCCGCCACGCGCGCGGCCTCCAGGCCGGCAATACCGCCGCCCACCACGGCAATCTTCTTGTCGCCCTCGCCCGGCTTAATGGCGATAGTCGCCTCGTCTCCGTTCTCGGCATTGAGCACGCACGAGATGTACTTGCGGTTTTGAATCGCGTCGACGCAGCCCTTGTTGCAGTTGAGGCACTCGCGGATGGGCTCGCCCGTGGCGGCCTTCAGCGCAATGTCGGGGTCGCACATGAGCGAGCGGCCATAGGCGATGATGTCGGCCGCGCCGTCTTCCAGAATCTTCTCGCCGGCCTCGACCGAGACAACACGGCCGACGGTTGCCACCGGCACGGAGACCAGGGCCTTGACGCGCTCGGCCACCGGCAGCGTCCAGTTGTAGGGCATGGCACCCATGGGCGGAATGGTGTCGCCCATGTTGCCGGTGTGGTTTGCCTGCGCGACCTGGATCATGTCGATGCCCGCGCCCTCGAGCAGCTTGGCAAACTCACAGGCCTCGTCGGGCTGCAGGCCGCCCTTGCCGCGCGGCGTGCCGTCGGGGTTCTCCATAATCACGGGGAGCTTGTACTCCACCATCAACTGCGGTGCGGCTTTCTTAATGGCGGCGACGACCTCCAGCGCGTAGCGAACGCGGTTCTCGAACGAGCCGCCGTACTCGTCGGTGCGCTGGTTGAGGATGGCCGAGCACAGCGAACCCACCAGACGATCGCCGTGGACCTCGACGGCGTCGATGCCGGCCTGCTGCGCGCGGGCAGCCGAGGCAGCGATGGCCTCCTTGATCTGGGTGAGCTGCTCCACACTCGCCTCGTTCACAAAGTGCTGCATATCGTGGTGCAGCTTGGCGTAGGCCTGCTTGCGGATCTCGTTGGACTCGGCCATCTTGGCGGCAAAGGTCTCCTCGTCGCCGGCGGCCTTGGCCTCCTGCGCGGCCTTGGCGGCGGTCATGGAACCCATGACCATGCGGCCGACACCGGGCACGTCGTACTCGGGGTGGAACAGCTGCAGCGCAACCTTGGCCCCGTGTTTGTGGACGGCGTCGGAAAGCGCCTTAAACGTGGGGATCTGGGCGTCGGTTGCCAGCTTGGGCGTGGGGCTTGCGGTCATGACGGGAGCGACGTCGCCGATGACAATGTAGCTCACACCGCCACGGGCCAGGCGCTCGTAAAAAGCCAGGCTGCGCTCGCCGATGGAACCGTCGCGCTCCTCGTAGCCGGTGGTCAGCGGCGGGAACATAATGCGGTTCTTGAGCTCAAGGGGGCCAACCGTAATGGGCTGAAGCAGCTTAGTGGCAGGTGCAGTCATGGACATTCCTCTCTTGTAGGCGCGGCGGCGATGGTGCTGCGTAGTTGTCTAGAGGATATGGCATGGGGGTACAGTGGCACAACGAAAATCGGCGGATAGCAGGTGGCGGCAGGTGGATGGGGCAGGACGGCTCGTCGGCTTGTCTCAATCTGTAACAGTTACTCAGCAAAAACGGGGTCTACCTGTTACAGATCGAGACATTCCTCTCAACCCATCCTCAACAATCTAAATCTGTAACAGCTAGGCCCACTTTTGACCCCTACCTGTTACAGATCGAGACAAACCAAACCCGCCTGCCAGAAAATCTCAATCTGTAACAACAACTCGGCAAAATCTGTAACAGTTAGCCGCCCAAAACGTACCAAAAACGGGCGCGGTACTCACGTACCGCGCCCGTTCGCTAGCACAAGTCCCTTCCAGAACTTATTGTTGACGCTTAACGCTCGCTTCTGCGCTTAAGCAGACGAGAAGCCGCGATGACCGCCGCACCAAGGCAAAGGGCAAGACCCGCGAAGAACATGGAGCTGTCACCCATACCGGGAAGATCGGCCTTGGTGCCCTTCTTGTCACCCTTGTTCTGGGAACCCGTGCTGTCCTTGTCTGTAGAAGCGCCACCGGAGCCAGAGCCGCCCTCGCTACCGGAGCCGGAGCCGCCGGACTGCTGCTTATTCCACTTGGCGTAGAGCGTAATGTCGGCATTCACTGCAGAGTCGAAGTCAAACGTATGCTCGCCGTCCTTGTCAGTGCACCACCCAGCGAAGTCATAACCTTCTCGCGTGGGGTCAGCAGGCTTGGCCAACTTGCCGCCCTCGTTAAGCTCGACCGTAGACTTGTTCCCGCAGCCGTCATCAAACGTCACGGTAACCTTCTTTGCAGGGGCCTTGACAACCAGAGCGTCAAGCGCTGCCTTGAGAGCCTCGGCGGCATCCTTGACCTCGCCGTACGTCACATCCTGCCCGGCATTGATACGGTCGATGACGTCATGTGCGCGCTTCAAGGGATCGGTAAGACCCTCCACCGACTCATACGAATCGGCATTCTTCTGAGCGGTCTCTGCGCGAGCGATCAGAGAGAGCAGTCCGTTCTCACCGTTCAGGCCATACGGATCGTTTTGCTTGGTGACTCCGAAAACCTGAAGCTCGACCACATGGTTTTCCTTCGAGACGCCCGTGCCCTTGACACCGGAGGCATACAGACGCACATAGCGTGCTGTCGTCGCTGCCGTAGAACCGGAGGCGTCGAAGAGCTGCTTGCCCTCAGCTGTCTCGGCATACAGGCTGTCCTTCGGATCCTCGCCCAGGCCAAACACATCGCTATCGCCCGAATAGTAGAGCACCTGAGCGTCCGAGAAATCAGACTTGCTTGCAACCACGAGCGCAGTCGCCTTATAGGTGCGCGAGTCCGCCCAATAGCGCCACAGGTTCACGCCGGTAATCTCGTAATCGGAGCCGAGGTCGACCTGCATGTACGAGCCCGCTTCCTTACCATCGTTGCCAAAGATACAATAGCCGTTAGTGTCCGCATTGTTGCCATCAGTCGCAACGGTCAGGGCACGAGAAGCGTCTGGGTTCGTCACCGCAGTAGCCGTGTCTCCATCGACCCAAGCAGCCGTCGGCACCTTGCCCAGGGCAAGGTTCACGGTTTTGTTTGCAGGAACAAGCTTGAGGTAACCCGCGTAAAGGTTGTCGTATGCGGTCTTTTTGGCAGCAGCGTCACCCTTCAGCGCCGCCTTCGCCTGATCGATCAGGTTATCCATATCGGCGTTTGCCCAGGACGCATCGCTTACCTGGTCCTTCTTCGCCTCAACGGTCTCGATCAACTCCGCCAGTGCAGAAGTGGGAACCTCGTCGTAACCAAGAGCATGATCATAGACGGCAAGCGAAGACTGCTTCGCGCCGCCGCCCGCCGTGATCGCACCGGTGCTCACAGCGTGGTCGGCGTTATTTTCACCCAGGTAGGCGCTGCCGGCAAGCTCACCATCAACGTAGATCTTAAGCATGCCGTTATTCTCACGGACGCCCGCGACTGTAACACTGCCGCCCGCGACCGTCACATCGGAGGTAGCGGTCGTACCGTTAACGGTAAAGTATGCCTTGCCGTCGTTGTCGATACCGAGCTTCCATTCATCGCCCTGAGAAAGGAGCACCGTCGAAGCTGCAGCATCAGAAACGTTTGTGGCAACGGTGAAACCGTTCTTGCCTTCAACGCTATTCTCGGCATCCGAGAGCTCGCCACCAGCTGAGGTGGCAGCAGAGGCAATGACCCCATCCTTGTGATAAATACCCGAGACACTTCCCTCAAGGCTGTTGCCACAAGCATCCTGGCCCTGAGCAGCCGCGACCTCGATCTTGCTGCCGTTCTTCACACCGTTTTTCAGCTTGATGTCGAACGTGCGCATGTCGGCGGATGCCTCGACGTTCTCGCACTCAACCTGTTTGCCGTCGACCGTTACGGTGAACTGTGCATTGGTCACGTGCTTGCTTGCCTGAACGCGAAGGCTCTTTACGCCCTTAACATACATGGTGTCAAGCTTTGGAGCCTCGGTATCGCCCTTCTGGCTCAGATTCCAAATCTGGGTCTCGCCGGGCTTAAGCGTCACGGTAACCGTATCACCCTGAGCATAGCCGTCCTTCGAAGCACCGAGCGCGCTTCCGTCCGAGGTGTAGGATTCAACGATCGAGCGCTTAAAGGTGCCAGCATGCGAGGCGCCCACACCGGCATCGAGCTTGAAGGTAATGGTCTTCTCGCTAGCCGACGGGTTGCGCATCGAAATGATGCCCTCGTCGCCCTTGCTGTTGAAGCAGGCAAAACCGTAGGCATCCTGCGTTCCCGCGCCGCTGATACCGCCGAGCTTAACGCCCGAAGCAGGGACGCCGCCAATCATCTTAGCGTTCTGAAGCTTGTCGAAGTTCGTTTCGGCCCACTCGAGGAAGTCGGCGTTCACCAGATATTTCTCGTCATCTAACAGGCTGTCGGAGTAATAGAGCTCCCAGAACGACGTACCGCGCGTTGCCATCATGTACAGATAGTTGCGGAACTGGGCGCCGTTCATGGAGTTGGCACTGATGCCCGTACCCTCTTTGCCGTAAATCGGGTCGTGGTTGTAGAGGTTGGACAGCGGGAACTGGAAATCGTGGTTCTTGACGAAGTCATAGTAGGCTCCGTCTCGATAGCTCAGCATGTTGTCCATCTTGTTGTTAAGCGTGGAGTTGGAAACCTCGCCGCGGTCATGCGTGCACTGGATCCACACCGAGTTGGACCACTGCAAGAACCAAGGGCTCGGGTTCACATAGCAGGTAAGAGAGACCCACAGGTTATCAATACCAAGATCGTCTGCCTTGTCCCACACGTTCTCAAACAGGACAATCCACTTTTCCCACAAGTCGGTAGCGTGATAGAAACCGTTCGGGCCACCGTACATGTGATGGTGATTCTCGTCGTAGCCTACAACGCCCTCGCCCTGAGAGAATGCGTTGTACTGCGCGTTGTCAGCATAGCCATCCCATTTCCAGTAGTTGACGCCGTAATCAGCCATCCACTGCAAGGCAAGATTCTGGAAATTGTCAACGTAGCGCTGGTCAGCAACATCAATCGAGCCACCAGCGGCCGAACCGTTACCCGCCTTGGAAATAATATCTGCAAGTTGACCGTAGAAGTTGTAACCGCCGCGCGGGCCAACCCAGACGCCGAAGTTCGATCCGAGTTTCTCCACAAGCGATGAAGACGTCGTGAGCTTATTGGGGAACTTAGAGTTAAACGTCCAAAACCCGTCGGTGTTTTTACCCGTGCCAGAACGGCCCGGGTCAACCGACGCCTCGGTGTTGTTGTAGTTGTTCCAGCCGTCGTCAACGACATAGGAGTCGAGCGGACGAACGCCCGTGGAGGAAAGGTTCTTGTCCACCGCCTTGAACGAATCGAGAATGTTATTCTCGTCGATGAGCATCATATTGTCGAACCAAGAGTTGTACTGAATGCGGAACTCGCTCGGCTTTGAGATGCCCTTGATATAGCTGTAGAAGTCGGTACGAACCACGTCGTTGTTCGAGCCGTCGGAGTGGGTGGCACCCACAACAGTCTGCCACGAAACGTACTTGCCGTCCGAGGTGAGCTGCCCATCGCGCTCAAAATCGGTGAAATTCTTGCCAGTCCAATAGCGCATACGGCCCAAGTCATCGACAATCTGAGTGTCGGTTTCGGGGAACTCCGAACCCAAGAATAAGCCGTTGACATAAATGGGCTGGCCCAGGTTGGCGCGCGCCTCGGTCATCTCGACAACCCCACCTTTACCCGTGGGGATAGTCCAGGTGTAGCTCGCATCCTTGACGTTGAGGTGTTCGCCATCGATGTAGTTGAAACGGATGTCCTTATCCTCGGAATTGACCTCAAGGAACTTACGCATAAAGTGATCGTCATCGTACATGACGACCTTCTCAGTCACCGTCGCAAGACCGTTACCAAACTGCACCGGCTTGAAGGTGAACGTCAACATCTTGCCAGATTTCTCGACGTCGTTAATCGTCGCGGTGGTATCGCTAACCTGCACCGGTCCGTCCAACTCAAGATTGCTCGTCTTGAGTTGCGGTTTGCCCGAAGCGTTCTCGAACGTGTCGAACTTCTCTTGATACAAATCGAGCTCGGCACCAGAAGCAAAACTGCCTCCCTGAGCCTCGAGCACCCGGATGCCTACATAACGGCCGGTCTGAACCTTATCGAGCCCAAAGTAGGTCATCTTGCAGGTTCCGTCGTCGTTATAGGAAGAACTCAAATCCACCGAGAACGTCCCTTTCTTGTTCGAATCATCGAACAAGCCGTCCTTGCTATCCGAGACATACACCGCGAATTTCTTAAAGGTGCCGTTGGCACCCTTGACATTGCGGCCCGCGTAGCCAACCGTCTGGAAGGAACTCTTCGCTCCCTCACCGCGGTCAATCGTCAAATCGACAGGCAGCTTCTTCGTATCGCCCTCACCCGCGCCGTAGCGAGAGTGATAGTAGGTGGTGAAGTCGCCATCGACCAGCGCTTCGTAACCGCCGCCCTCGTTGGTGGCAACGGACGTGCCCGTCACGGTCCAGCCCTTAGATCCGTGCACGACGGAGTTGTCCGAGGCGTCAAGCACATCGAGCTCCGCCACGTTCATGTACTTGTTCTCGTTGGAGGGCTGCCAATGATAGGTCGTGAGACCGGTCAGGCGGACCGCCTTACCCTGCACGGCAGCGAACTTAATGACCGTGGTGCCCGTGTCGTTCATGGTGCCGTTCTCCACGAGCGTCGCCCATGCGCCATCGGCCATCTGGTACTCGAGCTTGTAAGTCTTAACGCGACCCGTGCAGTTATAGCCCACCGATTCATGATGGCGCGGCGTATAGCTAACGCTTGCAATGGCCTTAGTACCGCCAAAATCCACAATGAGGTTTGCTGTTCCTGCGGCCTCCGCAGAAGACGCCCAATAAGTGCCAGCATCCTCATCGATGGCCTTCGACGCCAAAGCGGCCTCGCTCGTGTCAACGGAGGAGCCCGTAACTGTCACGGCCGTGGGCCTGACGCTCGTGAGAGCACCGGCCGGCTCAAGTCGCGTGGCCTCGGCAAGCGATTGAATAACAAATTCCTCGGACCCCGACCCGGGAACGAGAGTGGTAGAGGCGAGCTTGTTGTTGATTTCGACAGTCTTGAGCTTACCGGCAGCGGTGCTGAACGTTCTCGAAATCGCATTGTTGCCAATGGTCACGTTGCCGTTCGATTCATTCACCACCACGTTGCCATAGCCGGCCGCAAGAGCGGCGGGCGGGGCCGACAACCCCAGAAAGCCCGCCACTGCAAACACGGCAGCCACAAGATAGCGTTTTTTGAGCATGTGCTTCCCTTTCATTTTATCCGTGCGACGGCCCATAGTTCTCGGGCGCAACCTACCGACGCAGTATGAGTAATCTCATTCATGATAAAGAAGCTGTTTAACACGGTTTGTAGCGGGCCAGCTAAATCGGCGAATGGTAGATTCCCCCCCCCCAATGGCATTCGTTATTCGTCTCATCTTTTTTACATACCAATTGGTATTAATTATCAAAACCACTGGTAATCGCTATTTAATACCACTAGCCACTTTTTAGTTTTCTACAATTTAATGAAGTTGAACGGGAGATTCAGTTGATTTATTAGCCCTCCTATTAGCGCACGCAATGGACATCAGCGCCGATCAACCTTGCTGCCCCCGCTTTACCAAAACCGCCATCACTGGGTCTCGCGCCGCTTGCTGTCGCGTCGGATTTCGCCCCTGCCGCGGCAAATCCAAGCCGAACATGAAGCCATGCCCGTCGGCGTGCCTTAATCTGTAACAGTTAGCCACCCAAATCGGGCCCAGGTGCTGCAGATTGAGATTTTGATTGGCGCTGAGGACTGGGCCGAGGGGTACCGGAGGGGGAGCCGCGGACGAAGCGGCGGCCTCGCCCCGATCCCGCACCGACAGCTGCGCCACGTCATCTCGAGTGCAGGGGCAACCCCTCAATTCCGGACATTCCAGCCTCTTTCCGGACATTTTTGACCCGTTTCCGGAATGAAACTCGGTCAGCAGTAGCCCCTGGTTCCCTAGTACAAGTTCCCCGGTTCACACCTTGCTGGTGTGCGTCAGATTGGATACGCGGTCCACTCCCTCGGTATAACGGGAGGCGTCCCGGCGAAATGTCTCGATCTGCAACATTTGCAGACCAAAATTAGCCCTAACTGTTACAGATCGAGACAAACCAAACCCGCCTGCCAGAAAATCTCAATCTATAACAACAACTCGGCAAAAACCGTCCCTCGTGTTACAGATTTAGACAAACCGTCCAGGCGGGGACTCAACATCTCAATCTGTAACACCTAGCCGCCCAAATCGGGTCTAGCTGTTACAGATCGAGATTTTGTTTGAGAGGCCGAGAATTGGACCGAAAACACGGTCCTCAGATAACAAAAAAGCTCGCCGGCTAGGCCGACGAGCTGCAAGTTCTTGGTCGCGGGGGCAGGATTTGAACCTACGACCTCCGGGTTATGAGCCCGGCGAGCTACCAGACTGCTCCACCCCGCAATGTCTGAACGCCTCATGTGCGCAAGAAAGAATATTACGTGGGAGTTCGGTACACGGCAAGGAAAATCTCGTAGAGCATAATTCCTTCATATTTAAACTCCTCAGCCCATATCACCGTCAACGAATCGCAGTCGAGCGCCGTCGGCGGCGCGTATACAATGGTGCGCGTCCTTTTACGCCGACACCTGGAGTAGACATGCTGCTCGCTATCGATATGGGAAACACGCAGACGGCCATGGGTCTGTTTGACGGAGACGAGCTGGTGCAGTCGTGGCGCATGCCCACCGACCGCTCCTATACCGCCGACGAGATCCACGTGCGCTTGATGGGCTTCTTTAAGATGTACGACCTCTCGCTCGGCGCGGTCGACGCGATTGCCTTTGCCGGCGTGGTGCCGCAGCTCTCGCGCGAGTGGCACGCCGTGGCCGACCGCATCGCGGCAGATGCCGTCGTCATCGGGCCGCAGACGGCGGCCGTGACCAAGCTACGGGCGGCACGCCCCCAGGCCGTGGGTGCCGACCGCATCGCCAACGCCGTCGCGGCTGAGGCCTTCTACGGCGCGCCGGCGATCGTGGTGGACTTTGGCACCGCGACCAATATCGATGTCATCGACGAGGACGGCTATTACATTGGCGGAGCGATCGCACCGGGCATCCGCATCTCCATGGACGCGCTTGCCGCCCGTGCCGCCAAGCTCGCCAGCGTGCCGCTCGAGGCGCCCGAGCACGCCATCGGCCGCGATACCGAGGAGTGCATCAAGGTCGGCGCCGTGGTGGGTGCCGCCGCCATGGCCGAGGGCCTGGTCGCGCGCATGAAGCGCGAGCTGGGGCGCGAGGACGCCACCGTTATCGCCACGGGCGGCCTCGCCAGCATTGTCGCCGGTTCGACCGATGCCTTCGATGTGGTCGACGGCCAGCTCACCATCAAGGGCATCTGCGAAATCTACCGCCGCATACAGGAACTGGGATAGGGCGAGGGCTTAAGTCGAGCACGAGCGCGAGCGGCGAACCAGGCAACGTATCGGCCCTATTCCTCAAAATCGAAAATTTTTCAGTTTTGAGGAATAGGCTTTCTGCTACGCCTCGCCGCACAGCCACCTCGCCAGGTCCACGATCTGCACTCCATCGCGATCCGTGGCCTCGTGATGCGTGCGGGCGAGAATCATCTTGGGGTACGCGTCGCCAATGCTCAGCAGTGGTGAAATCTCGCGTTCAAATGTCTTATCCGAGCTGATGTCGTCGCTCACCTGAATGTAGAGCTTCTCGCTTCGCTTGATTGCTACAAAGTCTATTTCCTTTTTATAGAGTACGCCGACGTATACCTCATATCCGCGGCGCAGCAGCTCGATGGCCACCATGTTCTCGTACACGCGACCCCAGTCCATATCGCGTGTACCCAGCAGTGCGTATTTGAACGCGTGGTCTGCCAGGTAATACTTCTCGCCGCTCTTAAGGTATTTTTTGCCGCGTATGTCATATCGACGAACTTTGTAGAAGGCAAACGCATCGCACAGGTACCCCATGTACGCACCGACCGTCTTGTTCGTTATCTTTAGCCCATCCGCGTTCAAGACATCCGTAATGTTGCGTGCCGACGTTATGTTGGATACGTTGTCCATCATGTAATCGGCAATGCGCAGCAGCGCCGATTCGTTTCTCACGTTATGCCGCTGCACGATATCCCTCACGATGAGCGTTTTGAAGACATTGGAGAGATATTGATAGCGCTGCTCCTGCAGTGGATAAGGGTAAGAGCCGGACATACCGCCGGTTCTCGCGTACTCATCGAAGTCGCGATCGACCTCACCCTCGTCGTCATAGAAGCGATACTCCTCAAACGAGAATGGGAAAACCTCGATCTCAAACGTGCGCCCCGTAAAGAGCGTCGACAGATCGCTCGACAGCAAAAAGGCGTTCGATCCGGTAATGAAAATGTCGTACTGCTCGGATGCATGGAGGCTGTTGATCGCACGTTCAAAGCCGTCGCACATCTGAACCTCGTCGATAAGCAGGAAGTTTCGCGTGCCGGACACCCGACGCTCTTTTACGTAAGCGAGCAAAGCGTGATATTCGAGCAGGCTCTCGAACTCATCGAGGTTGTAGTTGATGTGGATGACATTTGAATCAGGCAGGTTAGTCTCCACATAATCGCGGAGAGACTCGAGCAGCTTGGATTTTCCGCTGCGCCGGATGCCCGTGATGACCTTAATGTCGGGCACACCGATAAGACTCGTCAGCGTATCCATATACGACGTCCTATTGATGAGCTTCATTGGCATCCTCCCTGCACCCGATATTTGCTATTCCTCAAAATCGAAAATTTTTCAGTTTTGAGGAATAGCGTTTGCATCGAATATACCTTGCCAAATGACAATCTGCTTTGTTCCTATTCCTCAAAATCGAAAATTTTTCAGTTTTGAGGAATAGGAAGCTGGCAACCCATTCCCAAAACAAGCGAAACCCTCCCCGGCGCGTGCCGAGAAGGGCTTTGTTGTCGTCGTTATCTTTTGCTGTGGGCGCCCTGCACTACAGGCCGCGAATGCGCACGGCCTCGGGCGGAAACTCTTGCTCGCCGGCGTCGGTCTTAATGGTCGCGCGGCCCCAGATGTCCAGGCCCGCAAACACGCCGACCGCGAGCGGCAGGCCGTTGGGCGACACCGCCGCGACCTGACGACCCAGCAGCGGCACCATATCGAAGTACTCGCCCAGCACCGGGGCCAGCGGGCCGGCAGCGCCCTGTGGTGTGTTGGCAACAACCGCCCAGGCGTCAACGCGAGCGAGCACCGCCGCGCCCAATGCCTCGACCAGTACCTCGTCGCCCATATCCACGCCGAGCTCGCCCAGTGCCGAACGCTCAATATCCACCGTCACCGCGGCAAACATGCCCGCGGCACCGGCACCGCCGTTGACGGCGACGCGCGCGAGCGACGTCTCAAACGCAGGCGCGCCGCACACGATGCCACTCGGCCACTGGATGCCCACCTTGCCGGCAAGCCCCAGGCCCGGCGTTGCGGCCGTGCCCGCGAGCGCGTCCATCATGCCCATTGCGGCCACAAACGGCAGACCGTGGAAGGCGTGCATGTTCACATCGGGGCGCACGACCAGCGAAAACGTCAGCGATGCATCGCCCGCGCTCCACGCGCACCGGCCCGCGGACGCACCCTCGCGGCCCGCGTCACGCGCCGCGTCGAGCTCGGTACCGGCGGCAACAGCATTCATCTCAATCATCTACATACGCCCCAATTCGCCCACGATATGGCCCACGCGGTCCTCGGGCTCCTTGACCTCGACACCGTTGTAGCGGAAGAACCGCGCCGGGTCGTGCATCAGGTCCTCGAGCGGCACCAGCACAAAGTCGCGCTCGCCGATCAGCGGATGCGGCAGGCGCAGCTTCTTGCCGCCGTGGGTCTCGCCGTCCATCCACAGCAGGTCCAGGTCGATGGTGCGCGGGCCGTTTGCCTTGGCCTTTTTGGAGCGGTCGCGGCCCAGCTCGGCCTCGATCTTCATGAGCTCGTCGAGCAGCACCAGCGGCGCCAACTCGGTCTTGATCTCGATGACGGCGTTGGCAAACGCGTCCTGGCGCGTCTCGTAGGCCGGCTCGCTCTCGTAGATCTTGGAGGAGTTGGACACGCAGGTAAGTGGAATCTCGGCGATCATCTCGCGTGCGGCGCGGATGTTGTCGCAGCGATGCCCCAGGTTGGAGCCCACGGCCACAAACGCGCGGCGCGGCTGTGGCTTGGCAACCGCCCAGTAGCCGTTCAGGAACTGCGCAAAACCCGCGGCGTCGTGCACGCGCACGATGTTGGCACCGGCCTGGATGGCGCCCAGGCACACGCCAAACGTAGCGGCATCGCGCGCGGCGGCCTCGGTCACGCCCGAGACGGCGCCCACAAAACGCTTGCGTGACACGGCACACATGAGCGGATAGCCCAGCGATGCCATCTTGGCGGTCTCGCGTTGGATGACGATATCCTCGTTGGCCGTCTTGCCAAAGCCCGGGCCGGGATCGATGCAGATGCGGTCGCGCGACACACCGGCATGGATGAGCGTGCGGGCTTGGTCGGACAGAAAGCCCATGACGCAACGCATGATGGGCGCCGAATCGGGCAGGGTGAAGCGGCGGAGCTGCGAGGTGGGCACGTAGGCTTCCTCGCGGCGGGCGCTGCGGCGCATCAGTGCGGCCAGGCGGTCATTGGACTCCGATGCGGCCTCGGTGGCTGCGGGCGCGGCCTCGGGCGCGGGCGCGACGGTCTCGGCGGCAGCAGCCTGCTCGGCGGCGGGTGTCTCCTGCTCGCTTGCAGGCTCCGGCGCAGGCTCCGGATCGCCAAACGGCAGCGAGGGCTGCACCACGCCACCCGGCAGCTTGGCCTCCGGCTTAGGCTCGCCCAGCAACTTGCCGCGAAGGCGGCGAGCCGGCTTCTCGGCCTCACGCGCGGCCTCGGCAGCCGCCTCGCGTGCCTTCTCGGCAACAAACGCCGCTGCCGAGGTATCGAGCTGCACCGTTGCGTGCGTGCGGGTGGGCGCGGCGACCTCGCCGGCATGCACCACGATGACGCCGCAGGTGCTCGTCTTAACAAACTCGACCATCTTGGGGTCGGTGAAGCCGGTCACGTCGTTGACAATCGAGGCGCCGCAGCGCACGGCCGCCTTGGCAACCGCCACGTGGCGCGTGTCGATCGAGACGATGGCGCCCTCCTTGGCCAGCGCGCGCACCACGGGCAGCACGCGGCGCGCTTCCTCATCGGGATTGACCGGGGTAAAGCCGGGACGCGTGGACTCACCGCCCACGTCGATGATGTCGGCGCCGGCGTCGAGCATCGCCAGGCCATACTCGATCGCGGCGTCCGGGTCGAAGTGCTCCCCGCCGTCGCTAGACGAATCGGGCGTCACGTTGAGGACGCCCATGATACGCGGACGGTCAAAGCTGAGCTCGTACTTTCCGCACCGCCATGTCTTGCTGTCGTTCGCCATGAACATCCTCCTAAAATGCCCACGTCGCCGCGCTCGGGCACAGGCGGCGGGGTCGCTTTGCAATCAGTCTTTCTATTGTATCCGCGCGCGCGGGCTAGAATGCAAACGCGGCCGCGATGTCGCAAGAAATCAGCAGGTCGGCATTTGCATCCTGATCGGTGGGCGCCAAATTGCAAATGGCCAGCGCGTCGCCAGTAAAGTAACGCGTGAGGCCCGCCGCCGGATACACCACGAGCGAGGTTCCGCCCACGACGAGGGCGTCGGATGCAGCGATAGCAGCAACGGCGCCGGTAAGCACGCGTTCATCGAGCGGTTCTTCGTAGAGGACCACATCGGGCTTGATGTAACCGCCGCACGCAGGGCACACGGGCACGCCCGCGGCATCCTCGTGCTCGCGCGCGCAAATCCATTCGGCGCTGTAGACCGCGCCGCACGTCTGGCAGATATTGCGGTGGACCGAGCCATGCAGCTCAAACACGTGCCGTGAACCAGCCGCCTGATGCAGGCCATCGATGTTTTGCGTCACCACGGCGTCGAGCTTGCCGGCGCGCTCCAGCTCCGCCAGCTTGGCGTGGCAGTGGTTGGGCTTGGCGCCCAGCGCGATCATCTTGGTCCGGTAGAAGTCGAAAAACTCCGCCGGATGCGCCTCGTAAAAGCTGTGCGAGAGCATAGTCTCGGGCGGATAGGAAAACCGCTGGTGATACAGACCGTCCACGCTGCGGAAATCGGGAATGCCGCTTGCCGTGGAAACGCCCGCGCCACCAAAGAAGACCACGTGGCTATGGGTTTCGAACAGCTCCGCCAGCGCGGCGGAGGCCTGTTTGGGGTCCGATATTGCCTGCGTCATATATGTCCTCCGTCCGTGTCTCCGGGACGGCGGCGATCGCGCTATCACTCGCGGACTCCGCCCCGCCCCTGTTGCGCTAATCTTAAGCCTGCCAACCCCGTCGAAAGGACACCATGTCTCAGACTTACACGTTCGCCTCGTGGAACGTCAACGGCCTGCGCGCCGTGCTCAAAAAAGACCCGAGCTTTATCCAGATCGCACAGGAGCTCAATGTCGATATCCTGGCGCTGCAAGAGACCAAGCTGCAGGAGGGCCAGGTCGATATCGATCTGCCAGGCTATCACCAAACCTGGAGCTACGCCCAGCGCAAGGGCTACTCGGGCACCGCGGTCTTTAGCCGCCAGGAGCCGCTGCGCGTGCTGCGCGCCGACGCGCTGCTGCCCTACGCCGGCGAGGGCGAGGCGGCCGAGCTCGTCGCCCAAGCCACAACCGAGGGCCGCGTCTGCGCGCTCGAGTTCGACAAGTTTTGGTTTGTCGACGTCTATACGCCCAACGCCCAAAACGAGCTCGCGCGCATCGATGTACGCATGGCCTGGGACGATGCCTATCGCGGCTTTTTGAGCGCGCTTGAGCGCGAGACCGGAAAGCCCGTGGTGACCTGCGGCGACTTTAACGTGGCTCACGAGGAGATCGACCTTAAGAACCCCAAGTCCAACCGCGGCAACGCAGGCTTTTCGGACGAGGAGCGCGGCAAGTTTACCGAGCTGCTCGATGCCGGTTTTACCGACACCTGGCGCGCGGCCAATCCGGACGTCGAGGGCGTCTACAGCTGGTGGAGCTACCGCTTTAATGCCCGCAAGAACAACGCAGGCTGGCGCATCGACTACTTCCTGGTAAGTGACGCAATCGCCGGCAACGTACGCGACACCGGCATCCGCGGCGACATCTTCGGCAGCGACCACTGCCCCGTCACCCTCGCCCTGGAGCTCTAACCCCCAAAGGATCCCCCGGGAACGGAGGAAAAGGGGTCATCTGACCTCGTCCCCCTATAAGTTGCGGTGAAATAGTTCCTGTTTGGTCCTCAAATAGCCAAAAACGAGAACTATTCCACCGCAAGTTCGTGAGGGAACGCGAAATGCCCTACAGCCCGTACTTCACGACGACGCGGTTGATGCGGCGACACCAGGGCTTGTACAGAGCGGCCAAGAACACGCAGGTCGCGAGGCCATGCGTGATGTCGAACGGCACCGCCGTAGCAAGACGCGCTATGGCGCCCGCCCACGTGAGCGGTTGAACAAAACCGATGATGTCATACGCGTTGATCACAACGCCGTAGAGCAAGCCCGAGGCAAAGCCGTACGCCATCAGCGCCGGCATGCGCACGGTTCCATCCGCACGGTCGAACGCACCCGCATGCGCCAGCGCACCGCCAACATAGCCAACCAGGCCCCAGGCATACATCTGCCATGGCGTCCACATGCCCTGTCCAAAAAAGAAATTGCTGGTCAGCGCCGCCAGCGCGCCGACCATAAAGCCGTTGCGTCGACCCAACGTGGCCCCCGCGATAATGGCGATGGCGCTCACGGGTTTAAAATCGGGAATGGGACCGAACAAGATGCGGCCCGCCGCGGCCAGCGCCGCCAACACCAGCGTGGGCATAATCTGGCGCAGGCCTGGACGTGATGTCTCATAGCCCGCAAAGAACAGCGCGAGCACGAGCGCCACTACAACCAGCATGGCAAGCGCCGCCTGCTCAATGCCCGCCAGCAACGCCGCAGTCATCACTGCCGGCACCGCCAGAAGCAGCGGAATCTCCATTTTTGTGAGTAGGCGCGCGACGCGATGATCCGTCATCCCATCACGCCCTGTAGAACACGTTGTCGGCAAAGAAATCGGCCGGAGGCTCCATGCAGGCGATCTCGCCGTCGAACATCATGGCGACGTCGTCGGACACCTGCTCGGCAAAGTCTAAGTCGTGCGTGGCAATGACGACGGTACCGCCGGCCTGCGCATGCTCGCGCAGGGCTCGGGCGATAATGCAGCGACTTGCCAGATCAAGGCCCTTGGTGGGCTCATCAAGCAGCAGCAGCTCCGGACCAATCAACAGCAGCTTTGCCAACGCAAGCAGCTGGCGCTGACCGCCCGAAAGATCGTACGGGTGACGCGTCTCCAAGCCCGCCAGGCCCAGGCGCGCTGTCTGCTCCTGTGCTGCGGCCTCGTCGTATCCGCAGGACGAAGCCCATTCCGTCAGCTCGTCGCGCACCGTTTCGGCGACCAGCAATGCCTTGGGATTCTGTGGCAGCAGTGCCGCCGAAGCCGTCCCACGCACCATGCGGCCACGCTGCAGTTTAGCCGTCTTGGCCAGCACCGAGAGCATCGTCGACTTACCGCAGCCGTTTCCGCCCACGACCGCATGCACCGCGCCGGCTGAAAACGTCACATCGAGCCCACGCAGCACCCAACCGCCCGCGCGATCGTAGTGAAACCAGCCCTCGCGAATAGCTGCCGCCGCACTCGTCGCCGCCCCCTGAGCGGGCCGACAAGAGTCCAAAGCCAAAAGCCCCTCGCGACTACCAAAACTCGCCAGGTCAACCACATCTTTCACGCTACCGCCCTCAATCCGGTAAGCACACGTCGCATACTCGAGCATCGGCCGCGGTTGATGTGTAGCCACAACAACCGTGCAGCCCAGCTCACGGTTCACGCGAAACAGCGCGTGCAGGAAGTTTTTCTCGGCAACGGGATCAAGCTGAGACGTGGGCTCGTCGAGTAGCAGCACACGCGGACGCAGCGCCAGGGCGGCGGCAAGCGTCAGCAGCTGCTTGCGGCCGCCCGAAAGCGTATCGGTATCACGATGGAGCCAGTCCTCCAGACCAAAGAAATAGCTGGTCTCGGCAACACGGCGGCGCATCTCGTCACGCGACACACCCAGATTCTCTAGGCCAAACGCCATCTCGTGCCACACGGTCTCGCACACAATCTGGTTCTCGGGGTCCTGAAACACGTAGCCCACGCGCTCCGCAGACGCGCGCACGTCCATGTCGGCAACGTTCTCGCCCAGCACGCGCGCATCGCCAGTGCGCTCGCCCTCCGGAGCGATCTCGGGCTTGAGCAGCGACAGCAGCGTCGACTTGCCCGATCCGGTACCGCCAACAAGCAGCGCAAATGCGCCTTGGGGAACAGACCAGTCGAGCCCCTCGAGCACCGCAGCACCAGTCCCGGGGTAGGTAAAGCTCAGGCCCCGCACCTCAATCGCTGGCATATCCGGGCCGCACACCGCGCCCGCCATCATGCTCCCGTCCAACCGAGCCATCAGCCAAACCTCTTCTCATCGATTGCATGCAACACGCAGGGCAGCACCATCCAGGCAGCATACACGACATAGCCCAGCCACGGCGCGGGCACCGAAAGCTGCGGGTAAAACGAATGCTGCGTTGTCGCGGTCCATGCCACCGCCACCGCGGCGGCACCAAACACTGCAAGTCCAACCAGCGCGGCAACATCGCCGCGCCTCAGCCGATACCGCGCATACGTCGTACGGCGCGACACAGCACCCCACCCGCGCGAGCGCATGGCATCCGCGCGCTCAAGCGAATCTTCCATGCCCCAGCCCATCAGCACGCTCGATGCCCGCAGGCGCGAGCGCACGGGGTCAGCCGGCGCGCGTCCCGGTACATCAATCGCGTCCTGCACCGCCAGCACCGTGCGGCCGCGGCGCAAAAACTGTGGGATAAGCCGCATGCACATCGAAATCATGAGCGCGATCACCGGCGCGGCGTTGCCCAAAAGCGCAAGCACCTTGTCGTAGCCAAGCATCGACGCCGCGGCCTCAAACCACAGCACGCTCGCCACAAACAGCCCACCCATGCACAGGCCGTACATCATGCTCTCCAAATACACCGCGCGCATGCCAATATGGAAAAGCTCGGTCGAGCCCGATGCGCTAAACAGCGGGTTGACCAGTGCAATGATCAAAATCACCGGCAGCTGCCAGCGAAGCGCGCCCAACGTGCGGGCAGCCCCGCGCGTCGCAAATCCATACGCCAACCCGCCCGCGAGCGACAGCGCGATCAGCACCGGTTGCATCGAGAACATGGTGAGCCCCAACGTCAGCACCATGTAGAGTGCCGGCACCGCCGGATGCGACATCGAAAATGCCCCCACGGACTCGGCGCCCGAACCCTCTCGCATGTTGTCCATAGGCATCCCCGCCCTCCCGCCAAATCACCGACGCCGAAGCACTGCCGGCACCACCCGCAACCAGCGCAAACGCCACACCGCCGGCCCAAGCCTCAGCTGCCGCGCATCAATCGTTACGCGCTCATCATATGCCTGCGGTATCATATTGCGCCGTGTATCGTTTCCAAACACACGTCTCTATAACGTAACAGGAGATCACATGGACGCAACCGCAATTATCCTCGCCGCCGGCGAGGGCACCCGCATGAAGTCGAACCACTGCAAGGTTTCACACAAGATCCTGGGAAAGCCCATGGTCCAGTGGATCGTCGACGCCACCATCAAGGCCGGCTGCAGCCGCGTCGTGGTCGTCATCGGCAGCCACGCCGACGAGATGCGCGCCCTCATCGATGGCGCCTACGCCAACAGCGCCACCAAGGTCGAGTGCGTCGAGCAGACCGAGCGCCTGGGCACCGGCCACGCCGTAAAGGTCGCGCTCGAGGCCTGCGGCATCACGCAAGGCCCCGTCGTCGTGCTCAACGGCGACCTGCCGCTCATCACCGCCGACACCGTCGCCAAGTTCGCGCAGACCGTCGCCACCGGCGAGCTCGCCTGCACCGTCATGACCATGACCCCGCCCGATCCTTTTGGCTACGGCCGCATCAAGCTGGGTGCCGATGGTCAGATCGAGCGCATCATCGAGCAGAAGGACTGCACGCCCGAGCAGGCCGCCGAGCTACTCGAGTGCAACGCCGGCTGCTACGCCTTCGACGGCGCGCAGCTCGCCGCCCACATCAACGAGATCGGCAACGACAACGCGCAGTCCGAGTACTATCTGCCCGACATGCTCGAAATCCTCAAGGGTCACGGCCAGGCAGCCTCCATCTTCCACTGCGACGACTACCGCGACGGCCTGGGCGTCAACAGTCGTATCCAGCTCGCGCAGCTCACCGCCATCGCGCGCGACCGCATCAACGAGCACTGGATGGCAGAGGGCGTCACGTTCATCGACCCCACGCAGGCTTGGATCGGCCCCGACGCCACCATCGGCCGCGACACCGTCGTGTGGCCGCAGACGCACCTGATCGGCCACGTCACCGTGGGCGAGGAATGCCAGCTCGGCCCCAACAGCCGTCTCACCGACACCACCGTCGGCAGCGGCTGCACCATCGATGAGACCATCGCCATCGAGGCCGTCATCGAGAACGGCGTCGACTGCGGCCCGCGCGCCTACCTGCGCCCGGGCACCCACATGCTCGACGGATCCAAGGCCGGCACGCACGTGGAGATCAAGAAGTCCACGATTGGCGAGGGTTCCAAGGTGCCCCACCTGTCCTACATCGGCGACACCACCATGGGCTCCGGCGTCAACGTGGGCGCGGGCTCCATCACCTGCAACTACGACGGCGTCCACAAGCACAAGACCGTCATCGGCAAGGATGCCTTCATCGGTTCCGACACCATGATGGTCGCGCCCGCCCAGATTGGCGACGGCGCGCTCGTGGCCGCCGGCTCCGTCATCACCGAGCCGGTCCCGGCCGACGCACTCGGTCTGGGCCGTGCCCGTCAGGTAAATATTGAGGGCTGGGCCGCCGATTATCGCCGCCGCCTGCACGAGGACGACGAGGTATAACGTTTTACCAAGCACAAAAGGAGCTGTTCCCCTGGGGGTGGCTCCTTTTTTTCTATGCTGACCTGCGCGGCCGGATGAGTGGTCGGTTCGTGTCCGTTGACGGTAAAGACGTTATCAAGACTCGATAAACCCCGTCGCGCGGTTACAATGCAACAAGGCATCTATATGGCATTCGATGTATAAAGGAGAAGGGTAATGCCGATTAATGATCCCGAGAAGTCGGAGAATATGCGCAAGTCTATCCGCGTGTATTCCGGTTCCTCCAACCGTCCCCTCGCTCAGAAGATCGCTGAGTACCTTGGGGTCGAGCTTTCGGGCCTTACGCTAAAGCAGTTCGCCAATGGTGAGATTTACGCCCGCTACGACGAGACCGTCCGCGGCGCCGACGTCTTCCTGATTCAGTCCGTGGCCGGCGGCAACGTCAACGACATGCTCATGGAGCTGCTCATCGCCACCGACGCTGCCAAGCGCGCATCCGCCCGCTCCATCACCGCCGTTATCACCCACTACGGCTATGCCCGCCAGGACCGCAAGGCCGGCCCGCGCGAGCCCATCACCGCCCGCCTCGTCGCCAACCTGCTCGAGCGCGCCGGCGTCAACCGCATCATCACCCTCGACCTGCACCAGGGTCAGATCCAGGGCTTCTTTGATATCCCGGTTAACCACCTGTCCGCGCTGCCGCTGTTTGGCCAGTACTACAACGACATGCACTTCGACACCGACAACCTGGTTGTCGTCTCCCCCGACGTGGGTCGTGCCAAGGCCGCCAAGAAGCTGTCCGACATGCTCGGCTGCAGCCTCGCTATCGCCCACAAGGGTCGCCCGCGCCACAACGCCGCCGAGGTCATGGGCATCATCGGTGATATCGAGGGCAAGACCTGCGTCATCAACGACGACATGATCGACACCGCGGGCACCCTGTGCGCCAACGTCAAGGAGCTCAAGGCTATGGGCGCTGGCGATATCTACGTCTGCGCCACCCACGGCATCTTCTCCGGTCCGGCCATCGAGCGTCTGAACGACGCCCCGATCGTCGAGTGCCTCGTCACCGACGCCATTCCCGTCGAGGTCGGCGGCAAGATCAAGACCATCTCGGTCGCCGAGGAGTTCGCTCAGGCCATCTCCGCCGTTTACCACGAGGAGCCCGTCTCCACGCTCGTCGGCGGCGACTTCGCGCTGTAGTCCAGCTCGTATCGCATCATCTTTGATGTTTTTAAAGGGTCGGAAGCTCGCTTCCGACCCTTTTTCTATCCCTCGCCAACCTTCCCTGGACAATTAGTTCAGATACGTATTTTTTTAAAGCCCCAAAGGGCCGTTCGGAGCGTTCTGAGCTCCCCGGCGGATGCCATGCCGCCCAATGCTCATCGTTTTCGAGTACAACCGCCGCATATTTACCCTCAAATCGCCCTCGAAGCCCCTTAGGAACGCCTCGAACGCCCGCCGCCTTATACGTATCTGAACTAACTGTCCAGTAGCTATCGTCAACCTTCGCGGCAGAGCTCAATTTCCTGCAATCCCCTCAACCGATTCCACCGATTTCATAACACCCAGCCGTTCATGGCGCGCAGCGCCCCGCTGAGCGAAAAGAACGGTATGGCGGTCGCATTCTGCCGCCAACTTAGTACGTTATAGCTATGACGACCGTGATTTCACATCTCTCCGCCCTCCGCGCAATTCGTCGCGCACGACGGGCGTACTCTGCCCTACCCTGGGACTCCGTTGATAGTGAACAGCAAGCACAGGCCTTGGCTAGCTGCATTCCCAATAATGACGCGATAGACTTTGGCGCACTTTCGATACTCGATGCCTGGAATGAAGATGATTCCGAACTGCTCGATCTTCTCGTTTCAAACGAAGACAACAGACGCCCCGACAAGCGACTTCTTCAGCATATTCTCTCCGCTCCGCTTCCTGAAGGTGCAATTATGCACGTCGAGGCCGACATCTACGCAACGTCTCCTGCCATGACAGCCATGCTTTGTTCCAAAAATGAATCAGTCGCCAAAACCTTGATGCTTCTCATGGAACTGCTCGGAACCTACTCCCTTCCTCCCGGGGCAACATACCCCATTGCCTATGACGACATCTGGCCCAAGGGCGATGGCTACGAAGCGATGGACGACCTCGATTGCCGGGGCGACCAGTCGGCGGCCGAACAGCAGACCGAAACCCGCTACGAACAGGCGCACTACAAATGCGAGCCTGCCACAACCATAAATGAGCTCGAGGCAGCCGCACAGTTTGCCAAAAGTAGCTCCTACGCCTCGTTTCGCACGGCAGTCAATCTCGCCCGACCCGGATCTGCATCCCCAGCTGAATCCCTAATGTTTGCCGTTCTCGGAGCGCCCATGCGCTTTGGCGGATTCGGATGTTGCAGCCTGCCCATGGGAGGCCTGCTACTCAACCATCGAATTGACTTCGACACTCTTGCGGTCAACATGTCCTCCGGCATCCCCTATGCCATCTGCGACTTATATTGCCCAGCTGCAGGAATCGACAACGAATACAACGGAATTGGGCATGAGCTTCAAAATGCTCGCATCCACGATGGCAATCGCAACAATGGCCTTAAAGCCATGGGTATCCACGTCCTGGTTATCAATCGCGACCAAATGAAAGACCTTGTTGCGCTCGAAGCCTTCGCCCAGACGATGCATCGACTTGCTGGGGTTCGGTTCCGCTATCGCATCAAGGGTTATCGCAAACGTCAGGCCGCTTGGCTCAACGCTCTGCGGGCCGGAATCGGCCTCGCGCCGGTCTAAACGGCGAATCACCCGTGCGCCGTCGAGCAGGGCTGGACAGTTAGTTCAAATACGTATAAATGGACACATTGAATTAGACTGTTTTGCAGTTATCTCTATACCATTCGCCCTATTTGAAGGCAGGGTAGACTTCAAAACAGCGTCATATGGACCAACTAAAGCTCCAAAAACAACGTATCGGCATCGAATTAAGCACTTCGAGTCCTCAGAACTTATACGTATCTGAACTAACTGTCCGCCTCGGATTTTGACGGCCGTCCAAACGCCCCCAAACAACCTCAATTGCCCTCCATTTGACAGCGGCAACAGGGTCGCTCACCATAGCAGGCGACAAATCAACGAAAGGATAAATATGGCAGCTGCACAGCCGCTTAAGATTCGCATGGTTGCCGGACTTGGCAACCCTGGCGAGGAATATGCCGAAACCCGCCACAACGCTGGCTTTAAGGCAATCGACGAGCTGGCCCGTCAGGCCGGCGTCACGTACTGGAAAAACCAGGCCGGCGCCGAGGTCGCGCTCATCAACATCAACGACCCCGAGGAAGAGAGCGGCAAGCGCCAGATTGTGCTGGTCAAGCCGCAGTCGTATATGAATACCTCGGGCGGCCCCATCTCCAAGCTCTGCCGCGAGTACAAGATCAAGGCCGAGGAGCTGCTCGTGATCCACGATGAGCTCGACATTCCCGCCGGCGACGTACGTGTTAAGGTGGGCGGCGGCCATGCTGGCCACAACGGCCTACGTTCCATCATCGACAAGATGGGCAGCCGCGACTTCAGCCGCATCCGCACCGGCATCGGCAACCCTCCCGGCAAGATGGCCGTCGCAGACTATGTGCTCAAGCAGCTACGCGCCCGCGAGGCCGAGGACTTCCAGGACACCTGTGCCCGCGCGGCCGACGCCGCCGGCCTGGCGATCGTGCACGGCGTGGTCTATGCCCGCGACCATGTCAACGGCGCCGCCTCCGCCAACGGCAAGCACTAAAACCTACCATTTAGGGATGTTAATTTTGGCAGGTTTTATATGCGAAAACGCCGCCGCGGCCGCATCGCAATAAGTCCTGCGCCGCCATACATATGCAGCGCCCCATAGGGGGCCGGCCCCACCGATGCGCGAGGCCGGCCCCCTTTGTCGTTTTGCCTGATAAAACCTGCCGAAATAAACCTGTCCCTTTTTGGCAGGTCACTTTTCCGCCTGCCGAAGATACACGTAAACAGCATGTCCATGAGGGTATAATTTGCACCGTATGTCTGCACAACGCCTGTGCGCGTACGGTTTTATTCGGGCTGCCGTCCATTTCCGTGGAGGCACGGTTCGGCCGCCCTAACAAGAGAGGGGTTCTATGTATAAGATCCTGGAGAAGACGCAGTTCTCGGAGAAGGTGTTCAAGTTCCGCATCGAGGCGCCCGCAATCGCCAAGCATGCGCACGCTGGACAGTTCCTCATGGTTCGCGCCAACGAGACGGGCGAGCGTGTCCCGTTTACCCTGGCCGGTTGGAACGGTGACGAGGGCTGGGTCGAGTTCATCTTCATGGTGATCGGCAAGACCACCGAGATGCTGTCCACTTACGAGGCCGGCGAGTCGCTGCGCGACGTCGTGGGCCCGTTGGGCGTTCCCACCGAGATGGCCGAGGGCCCCTGCGCCGTCATTGGCGGCGGCGTCGGCCTGGCAATTGCCTTCCCGGTCGCCAAGCACCTGGTCGAGACCGGCCACGAGGTGCATGCCATCATGGGTGCCCGCACCAAGGACCTCCTGCTCATGGAGGACCAGTTCCGCGAGCTCCTCGACGAGGACCACATCCACATCACCACTGACGACGGCTCCTACGGCGAGCAGGGCGTTGTCACCGCTCCGCTGGAGCGCCTGCTGCAGGACAAGGCCGTGAGCCAGGTCTTCTGCGTCGGCCCCGTTCCGATGATGAAGTTCTCGACCCTCACCGCCCAGAAGTACGACACCCCCATCACCGCGTCGCTCAACCCCATCATGGTTGACGGCACCGGCATGTGCGGCTGCTGCCGCGTCGAGGTGGGCGGCGTGACCAAGTTTGCTTGCGTCGACGGCCCCGACTTCGATGCCACCCTGGTCGACTGGGATGACCTTCGTGCCCGCCAGGCCGCTTACCGTTCCGAAGAGGGCGAGTCCCTCAAGGCCTATGAGGAAAAGAGCTGCGCATGCCACTAGTTAACGGTCGTTTCGTTGCCGATATGAAGTCGCCCCGCACCCCCGATAACGAGGAGCCGGCTGCCGAGCGCGCCTGCGACTTCCGCCCCGTCGACAAGGGCTTCACCGAGGAGATGGCGCTGGCCGAGGCCGAGCGCTGCCTCAACTGCAAGAAGCCGTTCTGTGTTGAGGGCTGCCCCGTCAACATCAACATCCCCCGCTTTATCGAGCAGATCCGCGCGAAGGACTTCGGCGGCGCCCTCGATACCATCCGCGAGGACTCCATGCTTCCCGCCATCTGCGGCCGCGTCTGCCCGCAGGAGAACCAGTGCGAGGGCAAGTGCATCCGCGGCAAGAAGTCCGAGCCCGTGGCCATCGGCCAGCTCGAGCGCTTCCTGGGTGACCGCCCCGAGCTCGCCTCCACGCCCAAGATGGCCCCCAAGAACGGCAAGAAGGTCGCCGTCGTCGGCTCCGGCCCGTCCGGCATCACCTGCGCCGGCGAGCTCGCCCGCAACGGCTTTGACGTCACCGTCTTCGAGGCATTCTTCACCGGCGGCGGCGTGCTGGTCTACGGCATCCCCGAGTTCCGTCTGCCCAAGGCAGTCGTCAAGCGCGAGATCGACGGCCTGGAGGACATGGGCGTCAAGTTTGAGTACAACTCCGTCGTGGGCAACATGGCCACGGCCGAGGAGCTGTTCGAGCAGGGCTTCGACGCCATCTACGTGGCAACCGGCGCCGGCCTGCCCAAGTTCCTCAACGTCCCCGGCGAGAACCTGCCCAACGTCTTCTTCGCTAACGAGTACCTCACCCGCGTGAACCTGATGAAGGCCAACAAGTTCCCCGAGTACGACACCCCCACCAAGCACGGCAAGAACGTCGTCGTCTTTGGTGGCGGCAACGTGGCTATGGACGCCGTCCGTACCGCCAAGCGCCTGGGCGCCGAGCACGCCATCATCGCCTACCGCCGTACCGAGGACGAGATGCCCTGCCGTCGCGCCGAGCTGCACCATGCTAAGGCCGAGGGCGTCGAGGTTCTGCCGCTCGTCTCCCCGCTCGAGTTTGTCGCTGGCGAGGACGGCTCCGTGTGCGCCGTCAAGGTCCAGAAGATGGAGCTCGGCGAGCCTGACGAGTCCGGCCGTCGTCGCCCGGTGCCCATCGAGGGCGCCATCGAGGAGATTCCCTGCGACGTCGCAATCTCGGCTATCGGCACCAACGCCAACCCCTTCGCTGCCAAGATCGGCGGCAAGATGGAGCTCAACAAGTGGGGCTACATCGTCGCTGACGAGGAGACCGGCCAGACCACCGATCCCCGCATCTGGGCCGGCGGCGACATCGTCACCGGTGCCGCTACGGTCATTCTGGCGATGGGCGCCGGCAAGAAGGCCGCCGCTTCCATCACCAAGAGCCTGCTGGGCGAGTAATCACCTACAGTACTAGCCATCAAACGGCAAAGTCCCCGTCGAGCACACGCCCGACGGGGACTTTTTCTATGCCGGTCGACCGACCACCACAAAGGGGATAGGCACCTTTGTGGTGGTTTGGAGCCTGGTCGGCCGTTTTGTCTCAATCTGTAACACCTGGAGCCCGTTGAGCCTTGTAGTTGTTACAGATCGAGATATTGCTCCAGCCGCCCCCGCTTTATCTCAATCTGTAACAGTTAGAGGCCAAATTCCTCGCTACGTGTTACAGATCGAGACGTTAGGTTGGCGGCCGAACAGTTCATCTCAATCTGTAACACCTGGAACCCAAATATCTGGCTTGGTGTTACAGATTGAGATTTTACTGAAGCCGAGGATGGGCGCCGTCGCCAAAACCTAGCGCTTGCGGCGCTTGGTCGCGGCGATGCCGGCGGCGACTACGGTTGCGCCGGCGATGCCTAGGGCAGCGACCGTCATCGCGGTGGAGTCACCCGTGCTGGCGAGCTCCGTGCCGCCGGACTTCTTGCCGTTCTCGCCCTTACCCTTGGACTTGTCCGTCGTCACTGTGGTCGTCGTCGAAGTCGAACTGCCCGCAGGAGCCCCGGTACCGCCAGAGCCATCCGCACCGCCACCCTGCTCGCCGCCGCCAGGCGTCGGCTTGGGTTCCGGATTGGGCTCAGGTACCGCCTCATCGGTCACCGTAATCGTAATGTTCAGACGCTCGGAATACTCGCTGTACGACATGCCAGGGCGCTGTGCCGCAATGCGCACATACATGTTGCTATCGAGCGCAATAGGCTCGGTGTACTTTACGCGGCCTTCGTCACGGCAGGGGCAGGTGTCGTTGGTGGTGTACCAAATCGTCGTGTCATCCTCGGCCGAAAGCTCCAGCTTCGTGCCCTTGGGTACCGTAATGTAGTTCTCCTTGGGCGACCATGCACCAAACGTCGTCGCACCAATCGTCGCCACCGGTCGCGCCGGTCGCACTGCCTCGGCAGACACGCGAACGTCGACCTGCTTGGACAGCGCCGTGCCGTCCACCGTCGCCGTCAACGTCGTCAAACCGGGCAGAACACCATGCAGCGCAAACGTCGCCGCGCCGTCCTCGCCCGTCACGGCCTGGGTGGCATCGACAGAGCAGATAGCCGAGGACTCCAGCCCAACACTAACCTTTGCGCCCGCAAACGGCTTGCCCGCCTTATCGGTCACGTGCGCCACCAGCTCAAAGTCACCGCCCTCAAGCATGGTCACGGCCTGCTCCACGTTGAGCTTGAGCTTGTCGGCACGAACGCCCGCGACAAGCTCGCCACTTGTCCAGCGCGCCATAGCCGTGCCGGCGTAGTTGCGAGCACCGTCGAGCTCAAACGCCACCGCCGAGCCCGCCTCACACGCATCGGCATAGCGAATACGCAGCACGCGCGACAGAGGCTTGCCATTGGGATCGTCCTGCTTGTCGAGCCACGCATACGTCACGTCGCCCAAGCCCTGCGCGCACAATGCGACCAGGGCATCGTCGCTCGCATCCATATACTGCGCAAACTCAACCTCGACGCAATCGGTATAGGCATGGGCCGAAGCCACCTCGGGCGCCGCCGTCGACACCAAACCGATGTTCACCTCAGTCTGAATCGGCGGCACGCGCAGCCAAGCCGAACGCGCCTCCTCATACCCGTCCTTGATCACGCGCACCTGATACCAGCCGGTCGGCGTATTCCAGTTGTAAGCACCGTCCGCACCCGTCGCAAGCGGATTGTCCTGCTCATACTCCTCGGCATCCCAACGCACTGCATTGGTACCGGCCGCATCGTCGGCGCTCCACAGCTCAACCGTCGCGCCTTCAACCGTATTGGACAGCAGGCCCTCGTACACCACGCCCGCAGGGTCGGGTGCAGCCTTGGCAGCCACATTGCGATAACGTGCCTCGAAGATCGACTGCATCTTCTCGTCCGAGATCAAGCCGTCCTTGTTGGCGTTATAGACCTCGGCGTCGGTCAGCTCGCCCCAGTTGACCGTAATACGATTCTGGCACGCGCGCTCCACCTGCTCGCAGGCAACATCGTAGGCGCATTCGGCATTGGTCAGCTTAATCGCGCGCTCCGAACCTACGCTGGTCGAAGCCGCGTCATAGGCAGCGCCCACCACGGTACCCGCCGAACCGGCCGTCAGCACGCCGGCGATTGTCATAATGGAGCCCACCGCCACATCGGTGCTGTCGTGGCAGAGCTGGCGATACAGCAGATCCTCAAACGCACGCGCCTTCTCCATGGCGTCACGCAGCGCGTAAATGCACTTCCAGTCGTCCTCGGTCTTCTCGGGCTTGGCAAGCAAGCGCGTATGCTGAAGCTCATAACCCTCGCGCTCGCCCTTCACCTTCTGCATACGAACGTTCACGCTCTCCCAGTTCTTGCTGGCATCGTTCACGCCGTAAATGCCGGTAAAGATGCCGATACCCTGGGTCGCCGCGGGAAACGCCTGGCCGGCCGCCTTCCACGCATCGGTCTTAAAGACCTGTCCGAACATCTCGCACTCGATCTTATAGCTCTTGAGCGAACGGATCGTGCGGATGAGCTTCATATGGGCGCTCACGTCGCCGTTGCGCTTCCAAGCCATAAGCCAGCCGCGAATCGTAGAGTTATTAAGGCTATGGACCACATTCCAGTTGTCGTACAGGTTGTCCAGGATGTCACACTGCATGGCGATCGAGTTAAACAGAAGCGCCTGGTTCTTGTTGTTATTGGAGTTCTCGATAAACTCCGACTCGATATAGGCCGTCTGCTCGCCATCGGGCGCGGCGACCTTAAAGCCCTTGACGGTATCGTCGTCAGCCGCCTTGTAGCTCAGCGAGCTGCCGAGCGCCTGGCCCAAATCGTTAAACCCGCTCGTCGACTGGCCGTTGTACTCGCTGGCCTTAATGCCCGCACACTTGTTGAGCGCCGCAGCGGTTGCGTCGTTCCAGCTTCCGTATTTGTTGAGCCGGCCGATACCCATCGACTGGCCCACCAGATCCTCGGCCTGCTGGGCAATAAACTCCGCTCGCGACGCATGGTCGACAAGTTCCTTGATGGCCGCCGCGTCCGCCGCATTTGCACCCTGAGCCGACGCGAGCTCCTGGTACCAATCCTCGCTGGTGCCGTAAGCATCCTCAAAGATCATCTTGTCCACATTGACGCCATAGCTGTCGCCCTGCTGGGTCAGCAGCGCCGCCGACCCGCCGACCGCGGCCTTGAGCTCAACCGCAAACTGCACGGCCTCGTCGTTGCCAGCATCATCACCCTCGTCGTCGCTGGCGGCAGGGGCACGGCGGGCCTTGCGAGCAGCGCCGCCCTGGGCTTGGCCCTCTTTACCGCCCTTCTCTTCCTCGGCAAACGCATCGGCGACCATCTGATCAATCGCGTCGTTAAAGGCCTCGTCGACATCATTAAACGAGTTATCCATCATATACTCGTGCCACTGCTGCACGGCATTCGAGAACTCCTGCTGGCGCTCCTCGGCCGCGGCGGAATGCTTTTTGGCCGAAGCGTTGGCGTCAAAACTCAGCATGGTCATAAGCTGAGCATTGGAGATGCGGTAGGTCTGCGGCATAAAGATCTGCTCAAAGTTTCCGCAGTTCACATAGGTTGAATCATTCGCCTTGTTAAACTCGTCGAGCAGCTTAAGGTAACCCTCGTCCACATACTCCGCCACATAGCGCACATGGGTGCCCTCGCGCGACTTTTGAGTCAGAGGAATCGTCACCGTCTTGCCATCCACGCAGTCCACGTACAGGTCGAGCGTGTCGGCGGCCTCTTCGTTTCCCACCTCGAGCGTGATGTCGAACGTCCAGTAGGCGTTCTTCTTTTGCGGCAGATGATGGAAGGTCCACAGACTCTTGCCGGTGTCCTTGCCGTCCTTGACCAGGCTTTGCGTACCGCCACGATACGTCACATCAAAGTTCCAGACCGAAGCGCCCGGAACATAGCGCACATAATTGCGAGCCGTCACCTCTGCGGCAGCGGCGGCGACGTCGGTCGAGCCCACGCGCGCCTCGAGCGTCACGCGCTCGGCGGCAAGCGTATCCTGCGGCAGGTCGTATTCAATCTTGGCACGGCCGAGTTTATTGGTCTTGCCAGTGTACTTTGCGGCCGAGGCGCCCGCGCCCACGGTAAGCTGCACACTTTTGCCGGGCGCCGCATAAACGTAGGCCACATTGCCCAGCAGGCTGTGAACGTCGGTGTTGTCGACCTCGATGCGCGATCCGCTAATCTCGAGTGTGGTGCTTCCCAGCGGCAATGTCACCTCGCCCAGCGTAATAAGCGGCGAGATGGCATAGATGCCCGCGGCCTTAGGCTTAAAGCGCACAAACACATCGGCGCCCGCACTCTTCTTCATATCGAGAACGAGGTTGTCGCCCTCCCAAGTTGTGCCAGCCCACATGGCATCGGAGCTGGCGCCGGCTTCGCGAGCGCCTGCGGACACATCCTCGACGGCATCCTTGGCCAGCGGAATCTCAATCTTGGCAGCCTGGCTGTCCTTGAGCTCGTAATGAATGCGCAGCTCGGTCTCCACGCCAACGACCGCGGACGAATCAGCGATAACCGAGCCCGCCGTCAGCCCACGCTCGGCACGATACGTCTCCACGTCAAACGTGGGGACGTCGAGCGTCACGTCGAGCTGTTTGCCGTCCTCGATCTTCACCTGCTTTTGCGCGATATGCTTACCCACGGTCAGCCCTAGGCGGCTAAACGTGGAATAGCTCGTCGCTTGGATGTCGTAGCTCGTCTTGTTAAAGGCGACGATGGTGTACGAACCGGCCTTAAGGCGCGGCGTCTCGGCCTTCATGATAGGCGTGGTGCCATCGTCTTCGTAACCCATCAAATAGGTGACACCGTCGGCGACGAGCTTGCCGTCGGACGTACGGAACACCAGCACGCGGTTGGCGCCCTGGTAGTCGCCCTTGGTCGTGACCGTCGCCGTACCCCAGGGCTTCAAGTCGATATCGACCTTGCCGGCCGAGGGCTTCACCGTCGCCGTCGCCCCACCCAGCTTGAGGCTGTCTTTGGGCTCGAGCGTTATCTCCAGATCCTGGTCCGCGTCGGCAATGGCCTGCGACACCACGAGTGCTGTGCCCTGGATACGGAAGTCGTTTTCCTTGTCACCCTTGGCAGGCTTAAGCGTCTTGCCGCCGCTCTTCACCGTCAGATCGATGTTATTGAGACTATCGAGCTCAATGCGTTCGGTCTTATCCTGGCCTGCGACCGGTTCGAGATAGGCCACGTTGAGCTCAATCGCGCGCGAGGCCGGAATCTTGGTAAAGTCCTCCGCCTTTATCTCTCCGATATTCCATGTGCCCGTCATCTGGTCGCCCGGGCGCGCCAGCACCATGTCATAGTAACCGCTGAGCGAAATGCGCAGGGTGGCTGCTGTCTTGGAGAGAGCGTCCGCTGTAAAGCTGCCGTCATCGCCAACCGCCAGCGGCGTGGACTGCCCCGCCTGCAAGAGCACGGCCGCCGCGCTCTGGGGAAGTTTGCCCGTCACCTGGGCCGCCTCGCCCATCCACTCAAACGTGTAGGCAGGCTTCGAGGAATCGACGGAGTCCTTGCGATCGGCCACGGCATCGGCAAGCTTTTTGACCATCGAGGGGTTGCCAGCCGAATCGGTCGCATAGGCATAGATGGTCTGGCCTTCACCAAAGGGAATCGCATACGTTACGCCATCGATTGTCACGCGCTCATTATAGTCGCCCGGATAGTCCGCCTCACCAAACTGAAGATCGGGGTTCATCACGCGCAGGGCAACGGCATTATGGTTCGTCTCGTTTCCGTATCTCGTGTTCTCAAAAGCTCCCCACTCTATCATTTCCACGCTTTTGGGTAGCACAATCTCTTTGCCGGCAATCGCAGGATCAAGAGAGGCGAACGCGAGCGCCCCGATAGATTTGACACCATCGCCAATCGTCACCGACGACACATGCTCGCACCCGTTAAAGGCATAGGGCCCAATCCGCTCCACCGTGCCCGGCACGTTGATCTGGGTAAAGGTGAGCACTGTTGTGTCCGAGACATAGAACTGTGGCACGCCGCAATAGGCGAATGCAAGATAGGCGATGGTTTTGACCGAAGGCGGCAGCGTTGCCACCACATTGTCGTCAAGTTGTTCGCAGTCCTTAAAGGCCTGCTCGGGAATCGTGGTAAAGGCCGCGTTGTTGGGCCAGGTTACCGTTTGGAGCGTCTTGCTTTTGTAGAATGCATAGCTCTTGAGCTCCTCGACCGAATCGGGCAGTGCGATCTCTTTGATGCTGCTGCCGCCCAAGCCGCCAACCGAGCGGACATGCGAATTCGAAGCGAAGGTGATCGATGTGAGCGCAGCGCTTCCCATACCCGTAAGGTTTACGACATTTTTGTCGTCGATGGTCGAGGGCACCTCCAACGTGGTAATGCCCGCGTCGCCATACTCGATAGAAATTTCGTTGGTGAGGCTATCGATCGAGAAGTAGTACTGCGCAGGGGTCTGCTCGCCGGCCACGTAGCCATCGTCGTATTCGTCCTTTACGCCCATGGCGCCCTTCGAGGTTGCCCAGAGTTCAAGTTCTTCGTTCCAGGTCGCCTCGGTGCCGGAAGCCTCCTCTTGCTTTTGCTGCTCGGCGAGCTCCTTGCCCTCGACAAGATCGGTGGCAAGCGTACCCGCAGGTGTGCTCTCGGTCTGTCCGGCGCCCGTCAGGCCCGCCGCCGATGCAATCTCGGAGGCCGGGGGCGTAGGGGTGTCACCGGTATCGGGCGCTGTGGGGTCGGCAGCGCCGGCATCGGGCGCGTGATCGGCGGCATCGGCATCGGGCGCGGCGTCGGCGGGGTCGGCGGCGTCTACTTGGTCGACATCCGTCTGCACAAAGGTGCTATCGGTGGTGAGCACCTCAGCAAACGCGCCCACAGGCAACGAGCCCGTCACCATGGTGAGGGTCACCGCGGCAATGGTCAGGCGGCGGCAAAGCGCTCGAACAGTAGTCCACCTCATGGTCGTTCCTTTCCTGCAAACCAAAAGTCATCCAGCGTAATCGTTGTCCAAAAACAAAGCGAACGGTAGGTTCATATATACGAACCTACCGTTCTACCTGCGCAAACCGCCACAAAGGAGACAGGCACCTTTGTGCGGTTGGGGTTATTCATCCGTCATGGCGGAGCGCCAAAAACTAGCGCTTGCGGCGCTTGGTCGCGGCGAGGCCGGCGGCGGCTACGGTTGCGCCGGCGATGCCTAGGGCGGCGACCGTCATCGCGGTGGTATCCCCCGTGGCCACCAGAGCAGCATCGCCCTTCTTGGCCTGCGTGGTTTTTTCAACCGTCTTGATCGTGGCGGTTGTCGTGGCCGGCTTGGCCGCGGACTTGGTCTCGGGCTTCACCTCGGGCTGCGGCGTCGGCTTGGGTTCCGGCGTAGGCTGCGGATCGGGAGTCGACGTGGCTTCGGGCGTAAAAGTCAGATCGGTGTTGAGCCACAGGGTGTAGATCCAGCCGCTCTCGGGATCAACTACACTCGCTTCGCCCACCTGGTAGCCGCATTCCTGGCCGTTGATCACCAGCTTGGTGTCGGGTGTAAAGTAGAAGCCGCGCGCCGGCTTGAGGTAGATACCGTAGCGATAGGTCACGCCGGGCTTAAAGGCGTCGATGTGATTCGTGATGTTCTGATCCCAGAACTTCTGAGAGTTCACTTCGCTGCCATCGCTGCCCGTCCAGAACTCACACTGAGGAAGGGAGTTGGAACCCGTCGGAACATTCGCCGTAAAGACCGGCTTATCGCCCGCCTTGAAGGTGGTCGTGGCGCCGTTGATCTCGATAACGCCGATGGCCCGCCATTCGTCGATCGGCTGCTCGCACAGCATATTGTCAGCGTTTGGCGCGAAGACGCCGTTGACGGTCTTGATGTGGTGCGCCCAATGACCGTTGACGTACATCATGCAGTCATCGGCCACGGTATTGTCGCCCTTGAGCCTCAGCTCAACGGAGTACATGTAGAACTTGCCCTCTTCGAAGTGTTCGATCCTCCTCGCGCCCGTCGGATACTTGGCAGGGTCGGAATACCAGAAGGCAACGGGCGTGAGCTCCGCAGGGTCGCTGCCATCCATCTCTTCCCAGCACTCATAGGCGATCTCATACTTATCGGCATCGGCGGCAGGAATCGTCGCGGTCGCACGCGGCGCCTCGCCGGGCGCGTAGTCGATTTTCACATCGTTGACGTTTAGATTCTCAAGAGCTTCGTTTTCCGACGAAGCAGGCATCGTAATCGTTTTAATAGCAGGGACATACAGGAATTCTCCGCTTAGACTCGACTTTACGGTTTCCCCGTTTACGGTAACAACGGTTTCATCGCTGAAGGAATATCCGTCTTTTGGCTTCAGCATAAGAGAATACACGTACTCTTTCCCGCTTTTAAACTTTGTAATAGTCGGCAGGGAACCATGTGAGCCGTTATCGGAATACCAGGCAGCAACGGGTTCGTTGTTTTCAAATTCCTGCCAGCATTCATAAGCGATTTCGTATTTATCTGCATCGTAGTTAGGGACACCTGCCGTCGCCTGCGGACCAGTATCCAGCTGCCAATTGAAGTTCGTATTCTGAACATTGGCAAAGGAGATGGATTCCGATTCTGATTCCGCTGCCGGGATAACAAGGCACGCCCTCTCGTAGACATGGGTGCGGGTGTAGTAGTCATCCCGGATCTCGTTAATAGTGGGTTTCCCGGTCGCCTCGGTGTCTCCTTTAAAGGCGTCGTCCGGATCACCGATGATGATATTCCCAGGCTCTGTACCCGTATACGTAAGCTTGGATCCATCATAGGTGGTCGTCATCTTGGACTTATTCTCCTTGTACTCCGTAAAGTACTTCTGCTCCTCCTTCTGTCTCTGGATCTTGCTGATATCCAGGGTAAGCGTTGTTTTATTGCTCGCACTGTCATACGCCGCATGGACGATCAAGTCCCCCAGGCCGATAAAAGTCAAAGCGCTACCATCGAGAGCAGACTGGTCTCCATCTACAAGGGCAATCCCCTCCACATACTCAATCGTTTCTTCTTTCTTGATGTCGGTGTAATTGTTCCGCACCGTAATATTGACCCTAACGCCGCTGCCGCCAACAACATCGGTCACACCGCAGGGCATGATGGCGTCATTCGCCGGCGTGGCGGCGTTGTCGCTGGGAGTATTTTGTTCAGCGGGTGCCGCATCGTTGGATTCATCGGTGGCGCCAGTCGGGACCGTCTGCTGAGGCTCAGCGGTGGCTTGCGCCGTCAGAGCAGCATCGGTTGCAGGCGCGGTCGCCGGAGCCGCCGTATCCTCCACAACCGTCGGCGTCACCGGAGCCGCGGCAACCTCATCCGTCCCAGCGGCCGGATCGGCGCATTCCGTCGCCAGCGCCACGCTCGGCAGCAGCAGCTGGCCGACCATAAGCGCACACGCGCCAGCGCAAGCGATTTTGGCACCCACACAACGCCAAGTACCGTGAACCAGCGAGCAGGTACGCTCGCGTTGGGCTTGCTTGTCAAAGTGGTTTCCGTACATAACGGCCTCCTTGGTCGATGGGCCATACCACCACAAAGGTGCCTGTCCCCTTTGCGGTGATTCTGTACCACCAAGATGTGTCAAATGACTCCGTATGCCTAGGTTCGTAGATGTGAACCCAGGCCTCTACCTGCGGTTTAAGTCAATATGATTTCACCATCGCCACACTCGTCCCGGGAACGCTACAATCGAGGACACGATTATTCGTCCACCCAAAGGACCGTCCTTGAACCTGAGCAGGCCTAAAATCAACGCGCTTCTGGCACTCGCGCTCTTCACCTTCGCCTTCCTTGCCGCCGAGTTTCGCTTCGACGTCAATGTCGGGCTACTCGCCGGCGCCGAACGTGTTGTGCTCGCACAGGGCTTTATTCTAGGTGCGAGCGTGCTCGGCTTTATCGGATATGCGCCGCTGCTCGGGCTCGCACAGCGCAAAGGCCGGCCTCGGGCAGTTGTCAGCACCGCCGTCCCCATCGCCATCTTGGGGTTGACTCAGATTCAGTCCCCCACGAGCCCGCTTGCGCTCGAGATTCTGGGATGCCTCGCATTCCTTGGACTCGGCCTACTGGGCGGCGCGGCACACCATGCCTTCGCAACGACATTCCAAGACGATCACAAGCTCGCCACCGGTGCGGGAGCAGCCTATGCCGCGGGCATCCTGATGCAGTTCGCCATCAACCTGCTCAATTGCGGCGGCATCGCAGAGCTCATCGTCCTTGGCACAGCGACGATCGCCATCTCCGCCCTCAGCGTCGTTCCCCAAAAGGCTGCTGAGAGCTCCAGCCCCGCCATCAATCCCCTTGTTGAGCCATCGCACGCCCTTGCCAAGCAGGCGTGTTGGAGCATCGCGCTCGTCATGATTCTGGCCTGTCTGTTCTCTACTCTCGATAACGTGGTCACGTTCTCCAACGCCCACGGCACCATCGCCGTGCAGACCTGGCCGCGCCTCTTTTTGGCAGCGAGCGGTCTTGCCGCCGGTCTTATCTTTGATCTTGCCGAGCGTCGCTACATGGGACTCGTCATGTTCGGCGTCACGGTACTCTCCACTATTTCGATCTTAGCCGTCGAAGCAGGAGCCGATCCCAACCTGGGCCTCATTGTCTTTTACCTGAGCTTGGGCTTTTTCGTCACGTTCTTTACTGCCACGTTTACTCAGCTGGCACCGCGCATGCACGCGCCCGCCTTCTGGGCCGGCATGGGACGCGCCGCCAATAACGTGTGCGCGTTCACCACGTCGGGCGTCTCGCTTGCGCTTGTGACCTCGGGCAATGTTGCTCTCATCATGATCGGTGCGCTCGTTTTGCTCGTCGCCGCCTGCGCGGCATTTGTGGCAGCCGGCTTGTTCCGCCTACCCCAAACCGAGCAGGAGCGCGAACATCAACAGCTTGCCGAGGAGGCGCTGGCAGCACCGAGTATCGAGGAGCAGCGTCAGGTCTTCATCACCGATCACGCTCTCACCCCGCGCGAAGTTGACGTGCTGGTGGCTGTGACCCAAGATGAGCGCCCGCTCAAACAGGTCGCCGAGGAGCTTGGTATCTCGATGCGCATGGTGCAGCGCCACCTGAGTTCCATTTATCAAAAGACCGGCACGCAGACGCGCGCCGGTCTCACCAAGGCCTTCCCCTCCGCCTAAAACAAACCACCACAAAGGTGCCTTTGTGGTGGTTTTGATTGGCTAGGCTTCGAGCTGGGCGACTTTGTAGCGGTAGGCAGCGGCGATAACGTCTTTGCAGCCTTCGCGCCCCAGCTTGGCGCGGTTGACGACGATATCCTTACCGCTCGTCATCTTCCACTTGCCGGCGCTGTAGCGCTTATAGAACGCCTCGCGCGCCTTCTGCTGCTGTTTGACCAGCTTGGCGCCCTTCTTTTTGTTAAGGCCACGCTTCTTGCGCACAATCTCGACGCGGTCCTCAAAGGGAGCGGTCACCAACACGGCAATGTGGTTGGGGTTGTTGCGAAGCAGGTAATCGGACAGGCGGCCTTCGATAATGCAGCTCTCGGTCTCACCCAAGTCCAAAATCACCTGGCTCATCTTTTGGAACAGCTTGTCCGAGTACGAACGGGCGTCGTAGCGGTCGGGCAAAAACGCCATGTTCTCCACGGCCAGGCGCTCGTCGTAGGCCGCCATCTTGTCGAGCGACTCGCCCGCGCGCAGCGACGCGCGCACCAGCAGCTCGTTGTCGTACAGCGGAATCCCCAGCTCGTCGGCAAGTATGCGGCCAATCTCGTGACCCTCGGCACCAAAATCGCGCGCGATGGTAATGACCACAGGATTCTTCTTGTTCTCCAGATCGCTCATCGCGATTCCTTTCTAACAAATGAGAAAAGGGCTGTTTATCTCTTATTCCCACGATACCGTACCTGGGTTTTCCTGGTGCCCAAGATTGGCCTGAAAGAGGAGCGACGCGTACTTTGGTACGCGAGCGACGGTTTGAAGGCCAAGGTTGGGTGCCAGGGAAAGCCAGGCTATGCGGCTACGATGCGGCGTTGGTAAGCTCGGACCAGCAGCGAGATACCAAAGTTGAGCACAAAGTACATCGCAAACACCAGACCGTAGAGCATAAGCACCTGCGACAGATCGATCGCGTGGGCCATCACGACGTTTGCCGTGTACATGAGCTCGGCCACGTTAATGCCCGAAAGATACGAGCTGTCCTTAATGACGGTCGTGCACTGGCTAAACAGCGCCGGAATGATCGTCTTAAACGTCTGCGGCAGAATGATGTAGCGCATGGTGGCAAAGAAGCCAAAGCCCTGGCTCTGCGCCGCCTCAAACTGGCCGCGCGGAATCGAGTTGAGACCGCCGCGCACAATCTCGGCCATAACGGCGCTGGTAAACAGCGTAAAGGCAATGGTCGAAATCACAATGTCCAAACCCTGCACCGTAAAGTAGATAAACAGGATCCACAGCAGGTTCGGCGTGCAGCGGAACAGCTCGATATAGGCGCTCACCAGAATACGGAATGGGCGGGGCGCATAGCTTTTAACGAGCGCCAGCACCGTGCCAAAGATGAGCGAGAAAAAGATCGACAGCGCCGAGATCTCTATGGTCTTAACAAAGCCGCCCCAAATGTAGAGCAGGTTGGTCGCGTTGAAGATTTCCATGCGCTAGGCCTCCTCTACGTTGTCGAGCCCCAGCTCGGCCAGGCTCACACCGCGCGGACGCTCCTTGGAGCGGCGCTCGAGCCACTGCACCAGCATGGCGAGCGGAAAGCAGATAATGAAGTACATAAGGCAGCAGACGATGTACCCCTGCAGGTAACCGTACAGACTCACAAAGTTGTCGGAACGGTACATAAGGTCGCCGCCGGCCACAAGCGCCAGCACCGACGTATTTTTGACCAGGTTGAGCGCCTGGTTACACAGCGGCGGCAGAATGATCTTGAATGTCTGGGGCAGCACGATGTACCAGTACGCCTGCGCACGGGTGAAGCCCTGGCTCTGGGCCGCCTCCATCTGACCGCGCGGAACCGCCTCGATACCAGTGCGGATGACCTCCGAAATGTAGGCCGCGTGATACAGACCCACGCCCAAGAAGCCCAGCACGAACGGCGCGATGCGCACCGGCTGGTCGGCACCGGTTATGGCCTGTAAAAACTGCGGACCGGCCATGTACATAAAGAGCACCTGTACGGGCAACGGGGTGTTCTGGTAAAACTCCACGTACACGCGGCTTATGGCGCGCAGCACGCGCGAGCGGGTGGTAGAGAACACGCCCAGCAGCGTGCCCAGCACCAGCGACAGCAGCAGGCCGGCAACGACCACCTGTAGCGTCACGCCAAAGCCCTCCCAGAAGGGCCCCATGTTTTGAAATGTCGTCGACCAACGGTCGGCGTCAAATAATCCTTCGAGCATTTGATTCCTTCCTTGGACGATGCGCCTATACAAGACCCCAGGTCTTGACCTCTTGGTCGAGCCAGCCGTCGGCCAGGCGATCGCAAATCACCTGATCGACCACGGCCGAAAGGTCGCAGCCCTTCTTGGTCGCCACGCCGTAGCCCTGCTCACCAAACTTGACCTCGGGCTGCAGCAGCTCAACGGTCTCGTTCATGTAACCGGCCAGCGTGGAGCGGTCCATGGCAAAGACGTCGATATTGCCGGCATCGAGCGAACTCTTGATGATGGGGTAGCCGCTAAAGGCCCTAAACTCGGGCTCGCAGCTAAAGCCGTTGTCCTTGATCATCTGCTCGATCAGGCCCTGCGTGGTGGCACCCTGGCTCACGCCGATGACTTTGCCGTCCAGGTCCTCAATCGAGGTAAAACCCGAACGCTTCTTGACCATGAGTCCCACGTAGTCGGTGCGATACGGCGTCGAGAAATCCCAGCTCTTCTTACGCTCGTCGGTGATGGTGTAGGTCGCCGCGACCACGTCGAGCTGGCCGTTATCGATCAGCGGGCCGCGCGTCTTGGGCGTTACGTCGGTAAACTCGACCAGCTCCTGGGCGCGGGCATCCTTGTAGCTCACGCCAAAGACGGCAGCGGCGATTTGGTAGCACAAATCGACTTCCATGCCCTCAAAGCGACCCTTGGCGGTGTCGTAATAGCCATAGCCGGGAACGTCTTTCTTAACGCCGGCATTCAGATGGCCACGCGACTTGATGGCCGCGAGCTTGGGCCCCTTGTCGGAGCCCTCGCCGCTGGTGGAGTTGCCGCAACCGGTAAGCGCGGTCCCCGTCAGCGCAAGCATGCCGGCGCCAGCCAGCTGCAAAAAGTGACGGCGCGACACGGCCGCCCTCGTCATATCCGTCATGTCCATCACCGCGCCTAGTGCAGAATCTTGGACAGGAACTCGCGGCAGCGCGGGTTCTCGGGATTATCGAAGAAGTGCTCGGGCGTACCCTCCTCCAGAATGCGGCCGTCCTCCATAAAGATGACGCGGTCGGCCACCTGGCGCGCAAAGCCCATCTCATGCGTCACGCAGATCATGGTGATATCCTCCTGCGCGAGCTCAATCATAACGTCCAGGACTTCCTGGACCATCTCGGGGTCGAGCGCCGAGGTCGGTTCGTCAAACAGGATGATGGGCTGCTTAGTGCACAGGGCACGGGCGATAGCGATGCGCTGCTGCTGACCGCCCGAGAGGTTCTGCGGATACTCGCCGGCCTTATGAGCCATGCCAACGCGCTTGAGCGCGGCGATGGCGATCTCGGTCGCCTCCTCCTTGCTCTTCTTTTGCAGCTTGATGGGCGCGAGCGTCAGATTGCCCAGCACCGTCATGTTGGGATACAGGTTGAACTGCTGAAACACCATGGAGCTATACTTGCGAGCCATCTCCAGGTGATTCTTCTTGGTAAGCGGCGTACCGTCGATGACGACCTCGCCCGACGTGGGCTCCTCCAGATAATCGACGCAACGGATGAGCGTCGACTTGCCCGAGCCGGAAGGCCCGATCATTACGAGCTTCTCGCCGCGCTTGACGGTGAGATTGATATCTTTGAGCACATGCAGGTCGCCAAAGTACTTGTTGAGATGCTTGACCTCGATCATGTCTGCCATGAATGTCCCTTCCCTGCGTTTACACGAGTTGAACTATTGTACGGAAAGAACCACGTTTCCGCAGCCAACGCTGCATCCCCGTAAAGAACCCGCAACCTTCCGCCCACTCATTGGGGACAGACTTAAATGAGTACCCCCGTGGCTACTCATTTAAGTCTGTCCCCAATGAGTGCAACCGCCCTTGTTGAGCATAAGTCAGCGAAAACCCGTACACGCGAGCAAGGTGACGTGAAATGAAAGGGCGCAGACCTTATGGTCGCGCCCTTGAAATTGAACGTCAGATTGCCGTGTGTACGGGTTTGCAGCGTCGAGCCGTTACGCGGTTTGGTAAAACCGCGTAACAAATTACGCGAGTTTGCCGCCGACGATCTTGGCCGCGGCCGGCTTGTCGAAGTTGCCGCCGGTGGCCTTGCCGAGTGCGCCCATAACCTGGCCCATCTGCTTCTTGGACGTGGCGCCCAGCTCGGCGATGACCTGCTCGATCAGGGCCTCGAGCTCCTCGCCCGAAACCTGCGCGGGCAGCAGGCTCTCCAGAATCTTGACCTGCTCGGTCAGGTTGTCGGTACGATCCTGGTCGGTGCCGGCCTTGATGGACATCTCCAGCGTCTCGCTCGTCTGCTTAATCAGACGCTTGATCATGCTATTGACGTCTTCCTCGGTCACATCGCGGCGCTCGTTAACCTCGATATTCTTCACCTCGGCCTTGACCTGGCGAATGATGGACAGGCGAACCTTGTCCTTGGCCTTCATGGCCGCGATCATTTCCTTCTGCAGCTCTTCGTTGGTCATCTGCAAATCCTCTCTAATTGCGTGGGCGGCACTCGCGCGAGCACCGCCCCATGATTACTCAGTCGTCGACGAATCGTCGGTCGAACTCTTGGTGACGCCCTTCAGGCTCACGTTATAGGGTACGTCCTTGGGCATGGGATTGACGGTGATGTCAGCATCCTTCTTGTACTGCTCTAGCCACTCGCTATACGCAGTGCTGGCCGCCTGCGTCTTCACCACGTTGGAGACGTACTTTTTGATGGCCTTGGGCACCTGGTTGATGTCATCGACCTGATTATCGACATGGAAGTAGTCGGTGCACTTGATGATGTGATAGCCGTACGTCGACTCGACCACGTCGCTCACATCGCCCTTGTTGAGCCCCTCGAGTGCCGTCTGGTAGCTGTCGACAAAGGTGGTGAGCTTGTCCCAGCCCACGTCACCCTTCTTCTCCTTGGAGCCGGTGTCGTCGGAATACTGCTTCACGGCGTCTTCAAAGCTCAGCTCGCCGGAGTTGATCTTGTTCAGGCACTCCTGCGCCTTAGCCTTGGCGGCAGCCTTGTCCTCATCGGACGCATCGGAATCAACCTTGATCAGGATGTTCGACGAGCGGCGGGCATCGTTGTACTTCGACAGGTTCTCGTTGATGTAATCGACGATCTCGCTGTCCTTGGGCCTGCTGGTGGGCGCCACGGCATCTTTGAGCTTTTGCTGCGCCAGGCTCTCCTTGAGCGAGCTCTTATAGGTGTCCTCGGTGTAGCCGTAGGTCTTAAGGGTCTTCTTAAAGGTCTTGGCGCCGCCCGCGCTCTTGCACGCGTCCTTCCAGGCTTTCTCGACCTCCTCGTCCGACACCGTCACGCCGTTTTCCTTCTGCGCCTGCTGAAGCAGAATCTGCTGCGTGTAGGAGTCGATGAGTTGCTTGCGGTACTTCTTGGGCGTGAGGTCGTTGTCGACCAGATACTGCGCCCAGTCCTTGTCCTTGGTGTAGCCGTAAGACGTGCGCATGCTCATGATCTGCTTTGTCACGGTGTCCTCGGTGAGGTTGGTGCCGTTGATAGTGGCAGCCACACCGCCGGTAAGCTTGTAGCCCGAGGTATCCTCTGCCTGCGACATAAGGCCGGAGCATGCCATGGCCGAGACGGAAAGCAGCATCGCCAGCACGCCGATGACCACCAGAACGATCTTGACGGTCTTAGACACGTACGTCTTGCGCTGCTTCTTACGAGAGCTCGACGCGGCGCGGGCCTGCTGCTCGGGCGTCGGTGCGGCCTCGGAGTTCTTTTTCTTGTTTGCCATAGTTGGCCTTTCGCATCACGAATCGAACAAACGCCATTGTGTCACAACGCAGCCCCCGCGACAAAGGGGCAACCCTGGCACTTGGGGACGTTCCTTTTCTGCCGGCAGTTAGGGACAGTCCCCAAGTGCCGGCTTTAAAAGTGGCGGCGGATGGCGTCGACCATGCCTTGGGGCGTGGTCTGGCCGAGCACATCGGCTGCGACGTCCGCGTCCATAAAGATATTCATGAGCGCTTGCAGGGCCTCGACCTGGCCGCCCGGCTCGGCAATGCCCAAATTGATGACGATCTGCGCCGGCACAGGGGCACCCATGCCCGCCATAGCATTGAATGTCACGGGCGTGGCCGGCTTCACCACCGCGATGTAGGGCTTAGCCACAAACCCCGGATCGGTATGCGGGATGGCAATGTTGGCCGCCGGCATGGCAAGCCCCGTGGGATAGGCATCCTCGCGCGTGCGGACGGCGTCGAGCCAACCGGTGCCAATGTAGCCGCGTGGGGCAAGTTCGCCTTCGAGTCGCGCAAACACCTCGGCGGGCGTCGCGCACTCCCAATCAAAAAACACCAGCTCAGGCGTAAACAGTGCTTCGTTATCCGCCATACCGTCCTCCAAAGTTGCATGAGGGCCACAATGCTCAATATGATAGCGAAACGGGGTATGCAAGGTCAGCCGAGGATCCCGATGAGCTCGAGTGCGCGCGCGGGCGTCAAGCATACCTCGGGCATCGTCTCCAACATGCGTCGGTCGCTCGTGACTACGTAGTCAACATCCGCCGTATCGCCCGAGGCGATAATGAGATTGTCCTCGAGGTCCGGCATGCGCTTGCCAAGCATGCGCGCCATCTCGCACTCCGCCATCGAAAGCGGGGAAGCCGTTGCCACCTGCATCATATGCTCGACGCATGCCCATGCAGCCGGACCGAACGAAGCATTAATCCCATTTACATTCCGTCGAGCTAGACGCCGAGGCAAGATGTAGAACACGTCCTTTGCCGTCGTTGGCGCGTACAGAAGGTCGATCTTTCCCGCTTCGGCCAGTTCAACCAATCTTCTCACGTTGTCGAATGCGCCCTCTTGCAGGTAGTAATCAAGCCAAACATTCGTGTCCACCAAGAGCCGCTTTGCCTCAATCATCGGCAATTCGCCTCTATGTCGGCAATCATCGCGTCATACATATCATCGCGTACGGCATCCCAGTTGTCCGCCGATGATTCGCCTGGCGCAAAATCTGAGAAGCTCAACCCCAATGAGGAAAAAGCCAGACCACACCCCTGTTCGGCAAGACTCTTCGCACGGGGCGTCTCGCACTTATCCGTCACCATAAATCCCGGCAACGTTTGATGCTCGGCAAGATAGGTCCAAAGCGCACGAATGGCGTCACTCGGCCCCAGCCCATTACGAGTCAGGACCGCATCGCCACCGGCCTTGAGCATAGGGTCGATTCGTGTGTTGAGCTGCACCGTTGCTGTACCCATAGCGGCTCCTCTCTACTTGCTAGCAGTATAGCAAACAGAGTAGACCACACAAAAGGGCCCCGCCCGCGCACGGACAGGGCCCTATCAGATTTTCTAGATCGCTTACGTCCCAAAGAACGCTCAATGAGCCCTCTTACACACGACTAGCGTGCCGGATCAATTGCGACCTTGCCGCTCTCCAGCACGTGAACGCGGCCGTCGGCAAGCATTTGCACGACCTCGGGATACAGCACATGCTCAATCGCGTGGATGTGCTCCTCGAGCGTGTCGACATCCCAGCCCTCCTCAACAGCCAGCGCACGCTGGGCGATGATGGGGCCGTTGTCGTAAATCTCGTTGGCAAAGTGCACGGTCACGCCGGTCACCTTGACGCCACGCGCAAACGCATCGTCAATCGCATGGGCACCGGTAAAGCTCGGCAGCAGCGCCGGATGCAGGTTGACCACGCGATTGGGGAACGCCGCCAGCAGCGGCGTGTGCACCATGCGCATATAGCCGGCCATCACCACGTACTCGCAGCCACGTTCGAGCAGCTCATGCGCGATGATCTCGTCAGCCGCGATGGGGTCGGCATAGACATCCTTGGACAGCGTGAGCGTCTGGATGCCCGCACGCTCGGCGCGCTGTAGGCCCTTGGCCGAAGGACGGCTCGACACCACGAGCTCAATCGAGGCGTTGAGCTTGCCGGCGGCGATTAGGTCGATCAGCGCCTGCAGGTTGGTACCCGAGCCGCTGATAAGCACGCCAATCTTAAGCGGCTCGGCCGTATCGGTGCCGGTCGGACGGGTGTAGGGCACAAAGCCCAGGCCCTCGGCAGCAGCCATCTGCTCGTTAGCGCTCATCGGAGTACACGACCTTACCGGAACCCTCGACGCACTCGCCCACGCGGAACGGCTTCTCGCCCAGCGCGACCAGTGCCTCGGTCACGGCGGCCTCGTCCTCGGGGGCGACGATCAGGCACAGGCCGACGCCCATGTTGAAGGTCTTGCATGCCTCGTTGGGCGCGAGCTCGGCCTGACGCGACACGTAAGTAATAACGGGCGGAACGTCCCAACCCATCTCGGCGCCGTTGCGGGTGACCACGGCGTCAACGTCGTCGGCGAGCGCGCGGTTGAGGTTCTCGGTAATACCGCCGCCGGTGATGTGGGCGATAGCATGCACGTTGGCGCCGCCGCGCAGCAGCTCAAGAATCGGCTTCACATAAATGCGCGTGGGAGCCAGCAGGGCGTCAGCCAGCGAAGCGCCGCCGAGCTCCTCGAGCGGACGGCTCAGCTCCTCGGCCTTAGCGGCGGCCTCGGGCGTGCCCGGCTTGATGCCGTCGACGCCGATGACCTTGCGCACGAGCGAGTAGCCGTTGGAGTGCACGCCGGTGGAAGGCAGGCCCAGGATCACATCGCCCGGGCGAACGTTCGCGGGGTCGAGCATCTTGGGACGATCGACGACGCCCACGGTAAAGCCGGCGAGGTCGTAGTCGGCCGGAGCCATAACGCCCGGGTGCTCGGCCATCTCGCCGCCCACGAGCGCGCAGCCCGCGAGCTTGCAGCCGTCGGCCACGCCCTTGATGATCTTTGCCATGTGCTCGGCCTCGATGTGACCGATGGCAACGTAGTCCAGGAAGAACAGCGGCTCGGCGCCCGAAGCCAGAATATCGTTGACGCACATAGCGACCAGGTCCTGGCCCACCGTCTCGTGACGGTCCATAATCTGGGCGAGCACGAGCTTGGTGCCCACGCCGTCGGTACCGCTGATCAGGATCGGGTCTTCCATATCCTTAAGCGCGGCGGCCGAGAATAAGCCACCAAAGCCGCCGATGCCGCCGATAACCTCGGGGCGATTGGTGTCCTTGACCATCTGCTTAATAGCGTCAACGGCGCGGCCGCCCTCGGCGGTATCGACGCCGGCATCCTCATACGTCACATGCTTGCTGTCGCTCATCTGAGCCTTCCTCTCCCATTACCGTGGCGCCGCGCGGGCGCCAAACGGTGCTCATAGTTGCGTTCATTTCGGCGCGCGCCATAACAGCACGCGCCGTCATATCAACAAAACAGCAGGTGAAACCTACCAAAATAAACCTGTCCCTACATGGCAGGTTTTAGGCCTCGCCGTGCTCCTCTTCCCAGCTGCGGTCGACATATTTCTCGACCACGGCGTCGTCGTCAAAGTGCAGCGGCTTGTCCAGGTTGCGGGGCTTAAAGCCCTCCATGAACTTGTCACGGCCAAAGCTCTCGGGAATCGCCACGGGATAGCGGCCGGTAAAGCACGCGTCGCAGTAGCCGCCCTTGGGCATGACCTTCAGCAGGCCCTCAACCGAAAGGAAGGCCAGCGAATCAGCGCCAATGTACTCGCAAATCTCGTCGACCGTCTTGTTGGCGCTGATAAGCTGCGACTGCACGTCGGTATCGATACCATAGAAGCACGGCCAGATGACCTCGGGCGAGTTGATGCGGATATGAATCTCCTTGGCGCCGGCGTTGCGCAGCATCTTGACGAGCTGCACCATGGTGGTGCCGCGCACGATGGAGTCGTCGATGACGACCAGGCGCTTGCCCTCGATGTTGTCGCGCAGCGGGTTGAGTTTCATACGCACGCCCATGGCGCGCAGCTCCTGCGTGGGCTCGATAAACGTACGGCCCACGTAGCGGTTCTTGATAAGGCCCTCGCCAAAGGGAATGCCGCTCTCGTGCGAATAGCCCTCCGCGGGCGGCAGGCCGGAGTCGGGCACGCCGATGACCAGGTCGGCCTCGACAGGCTCCTCATGTGCCAGCTGACGACCCATGTCGTAACGGCAGGCATAGACGCTCTTGCCGTTCATGATGGAGTCGGGGCGGGCGAAGTAGACCTGCTCAAAGATGCAGTTTGCGGGCTCTTCGGCGGCAGGCACGCCCTGCTCGGATACCAGACCCTCGGCGCTGATACGCAAGATCTCGCCGGGACGGACGTCACGGACGTACTCGGCACCCACGATGTCGAGTGCGCAGGTCTCGGAGGCAACGACCCAGCCGCCGGCGCGCGTGACACGGACGGAGGAGTCGACCGTCGCGGCGCCGTCCTGCGACGGCAGCTGCGAAACGGATGCGGCATCGGCCTGATCCAGGCCCTCGTCCACCAGCTTGCCCAGCACGAGCGGGCGAATGCCGTGCGGATCGCGGAATGCGTAGAGCGCCTGCTCGTTGATGAGCGTCATGGCGTAGCCGCCGCGCACGAGCTCCATGGTCTTGCGAATGCCCTCGCGCAGATGACCCGTACGCTGGGTAAAGTAGCCGATAAGCTTGGTCGCGACCTCGGAATCCGAATTGGAGAGGAACGGCACGCCCAGCTCGATCAGCTGGCGGCGCAGCTCGTCGGTGTTGACCAGAGTGCCGTTGTGCGCGAGCGCGATAATGACGCTGTTGATAGTAGAAAGATGCGGCTGCGAGGCTTCCCAGCTCTTGGCACCGGCGGTGCCATAGCGCACGTGGCCCACGGCCAGCTGACCGGAGAGCGTCGACAGGTCGGCGTTGGAGAACACGCGATCGAGCAGTCCCAGGTCCTTGCGAACCATAACCGTGCCGCCATCACCCACGGCGATTCCCGCCGATTCCTGGCCGCGATGCTGTAGCGCGCGCAGACCAAAGTACGTCAGTCGAGCCACGTCGCGATCGGGCGCCCACACACCAAAAATGCCGCATTCCTCATGCAGCTGGTCGGAGTCCAGATCATACGTCGACATGGTCTTCACCTGTCCCGCGGCGCGCTCGGCCGCGTGGATGGTTTCTTGAGACATGGCATCCCCTCAGAGCCTCGTTATTTGGCGTTACCTGCCCTATTATACGCACGGCAAGACAAGCACTCCCGCGCATGAACAGCGCTTTTTAAAAGCCCACCGAGCTTATAATCCGTTTTGCAGCCAAACATTTTATTGGGCAACCGCCTCGGGGCCGACGATCCCGCATACTTTCGTTACGACGCGTCTCGCCCGCCGTTGGGGCTTGCATTGTTGCAATTGGGACGTTCGTCCTGTCTTTTGGCAGGTCGGCGGCGTATCCTTATAACCTACAACAAAGCGAGAAAGGTTCTGTATGGATCGAAACGAACTCGACCCCAGCGTCCCCAGCGCCACAGAGGTCAAGAAGATTCCCCTCATCATTAAGGTGTACGCCGTCCTGTGCATCCTTTCCGGCGTGGGCACGCTCCCGTCGGTCGCTGCCTTTATGTGGCAGGTCATCACGGCACTTGTTAACGGCAACGCCACCGAAAAGCTCGGCGACAACACGCTCGTCGCAGTCGGCCTTATCGTCGCCGGCATCATGCTCTCTGCGGCAAGTGCCGTCATCCTAATCATCTTTGGCCTGGACCTTATCAAAAACCAGCGCCGCAACGCCGCCCGCCTGTCCTACATCCTTATTGCATTCACCGTCGTCGAGCTTTTGGTCGACGTGATGCTCCAGGGCATCGGGCCCTTCCTGCTGCGTCCCGCGATCCAGCTCGGCATCCTTGTTGCACTTTCGGCAACCGTCGACCCCACGCTGCGTCAGGAGCGCGAACTGCAGCGCCGCCTGCAGGAGATGCTCGACCGCGACGCCGCCGCCGAGGGCATGCTCGGCCGCGATGAAACCGGCGAGGGCTACATCAAGCTCAACTACTTCAACCTGTTCTGGGTGTTCTTTGTCTGCTGCATACTCGGCCTGATCGCCGAGGACATCTGGCACATGACGGTCGACGACCCGGGCGTCTATCAGAACCGTGCCGGCATGCTGTTTGGCCCCTTCAGCCCCATCTACGGATTTGGCGCCGTGCTCATGACCATGGTGCTTAACCGCTTCTACAAAAAGAACCCCATCATCATTTTCCTGGTGAGCGCCCTGCTCGGCGCCAGCTTTGAGGTGTTTGTGGGCTGGTTTATGCAGACCGCGTTTGGCGTGGTCTCGTGGAGCTACTCGCACATAACGCTGTTCGGTTTGCCCGATCCGCTCGTGGTCCTCACGGGCGGACGCACCTGCACGGGCTTCGCCTGCCTGTGGGGCCTGGGCGGCCTCATCTGGATCAAGCTGCTGCTGCCGAGGCTGCTTAAGCTTATCAACAAGATCCCCTGGAAGAGCCGCTACTCGGCCACCGTCATCTTTACCGTTATCATGCTGGTCGACGGCGTCATGACGCTGCAGTCGCTCGACTACTGGTACCAGCGCGTTAACGGCACGGAGCCGGACATTCCCGTCGCACAGTTCTACGGAGAGCACTTCGATAACGAGTACATGGAAAACCGCTTCCAGAGCATGACCATGAGCCCCAAGGATGCGACGCGCGTATAGCGCTCACCGCGCCCAAAACGCAAAATGCCCGCCGGTATCACATGTACCGGTGGGCATTTTTATAAACGATCCTTCTATCGACGCAATCCTCTATGCCTCGCGCTCGACCTCACTCACGCATTCGTTCTTGATGGTGCCAACGAGCGCCTGCAGTGCATCGACCACGTGTGGGCGAATGTCCCCGCCGATAAGCACGAGCATGATGTCGTCACCTACGGTAAGCTCGCCGCTTGCCAGCCACACGCGCACATAGCCGATACCCGGCATCGCGCGCGTGGCCTCGATAGCAGACCGTACCTTTTCGGCGTCGTAGTCAAAGACCATGCCGCCCACCCTGTGGCCTGGCGCCACGCCATCGGTCTCGACTCCGCGCACCTCGGCCTTGGGCGTCGCGCGCACCACACCGTTATGCGTCAGATACATCCCACAGCCTGCCGCCGAAGCATCGGCCTTGGCCTCGCGCAGCCAAGCATCAATCGAAGGCATCAATTTGCCACTCTCGAGCATCATTTCTCCCTTACCGTCGTCGAGTAGCCAATTTGGGACGGGGCCTTTTTAGCTACTCTCGAACAACTTATTCCTCGACCGGCGTGAGCACCATGACGGCGCGTGTGTTGCTCAGCGACAGCGAACGACAGGTCACGAGCGTTACAACCTTGGTTGCCGAAGCGGCACGATCGGTGGCATCACTCGCCACGGCAGAGGCACCGTCGAACATCTCGGACAGGTAGTTCTTGAGCCCGTCATCGCCCTCAAAATTGGGCGTGCGCGCCTTGGCATACGTGTCCTCGACAACTTTGGTCGCCAGTGGTCGCAGCTTATACGTAGCATCCCGTGTGATGTAATACACAAACTCGATGCTATCGAACGTCGCCTGATCAGTGGTGTCCGAAATCACGTTGAACATCGACCCATCGTTCATATGGTGGCCGTAGATCGTGGTCTGCTGGTCGACCATTCCCGGCGCGGTGTCATCGCTATCCAGGAAAATAGCACCGGACGCGTTAGCCGTTCCGTCGAACAGCGTGTTGAGGTATTTGGAGTTGTTGTTGGTCTGCACCACGGGATAGTTGATGTTGGTTCCCGGCACGTAAATCCAACCCACAATCTCGGGGTTCGTCTGAGCAAGCGCATCAAAGTCGATAATCGGCACGCCGCTGGCGTCCTTATCGCTTACATATTGCTTCTCGATTTTCTGATACGAATCGCTCGCCTGCTTATAGCCAATCTGGGCATTAATAAAAATAGCGGCGGCGGCGACAATCAGACCGATACCGATGATGATGAGCAGAATGGGAATAATGGAGCGGCGCTTTTTGCGCGGCGGCTCGGTGCAATCCGACGGCGCGGCATGCGATGAAGACCGGGGCGGCTTCTTAGCGGAGCTATAAGACGAAGGACGATATGCGGCCGGCGCGTCCTGTCGACGATGCGTCGCCGGTGTCACGGGGCGCGGCGCGCGCGGCTGCTGAGGAGAGGATGTCCGACCCTGCTGTGCCGCACGGGCAGCACCCAGCTTCGACGGATCGGGAATCTGAGAAGCCTTGAATCGTTTTCCCTGATAATCGGACATGGCTCTCCTTATACTGCGGTGAAACGGCGGAACGCTTAGGCGTCAGCCATCTCCTGCTTCATCTTCTCGATAACCTTGCGGTACTCGGGGTCGCAAGCACCCAGAATCTGTGTGGCATAGATGGCGGCGTTCTTGGCGCCGTTGATGGCAACGCAGGCCACGGGCACGCCCGAAGGCATCTGCACCATCGACAGCAGCGAATCCATGCCGCCCAGGTCACTCGTCTTCATAGGCACGCCGATAACCGGCAGCGGCGTAAAGGCAGCCACGACACCACCCAAGTGGGCGGCCTTGCCGGCAGCGGCGATAATCACTTTGATACCGCGATCGGCGGCAGTCGAAGCCCACTCGTGGACCTTCGCCGGTGTGCGGTGTGCGCTCGCAATGACAAGCTCATAGGGCACGCCCAGCGCCTCGAGCTCGGCGGTGCAACCTTCCATAACGCCCAGATCGGACTTGGAACCCATGATGATCCCGACAACCGGCTTTTGATCTGCCATAAACAAAGACCTCCTGTTGAGAGCGGCGACGCGGCGGATCCGCGACCCTTAACTGCAAATAAATCAAGTATAGCCGCCGATGCTGATGTGTTCGGCGGGAGACGGAACGCTTTGCGAGATTAGGGCCGAAGGGTCGGAGCTTTCTGCCTACATTCAAAAAGCGTGCCCACCGTCCTTGGGTGGGGCGGCGGGCACGCTTGCTTAGCTGTTGCTGGGGCTACTTAGCCTTGCTGCGACGATGGAAGAAAGCGCCGATCGCGGCGATGATGGCGCCAAGACCACCGACGGTCGCGACGGTCGCCGCCGTCTGGTCTCCGGTATTGGGAATCGCCGAACCGTTCTTCTTGCTGCCCTGGGCCTTGTCGCCTGCGGGCTTGCCCGCCTGGTTGCCGCCGTTCGAGCCATTGCCGGAACCCTGGTTGCCCGAGCCGCCCTGGTTGCCGGAATCGGCATCTTTGAGGCTCTCAATGGCCAGCTTGAGCTGGCCATAGGCCGCCTGGATCTGGGTGTCGGAAGCATCCTCATCACCCAAGACGTCCTCGGCGTAGGTAATGGCATCCGTCAGGGCCTTGACAGACTCGGCCGTCTTGCCCCTGGTGTCAGTCTCCTTCGCCTGCTTGACCAGAGCCTTGAGCTGCTTCTTAGTCGGATTCTCGACCGGGGCCACCGGGGTCTTCTCGAGCGCGCCGCGGGCGCTCTCGAGCGCCCTGAGCGCCTGGTCGACCTCGTCCTGCGTGGCGTTCTCGTCACTCAAGATGGCGCGGGCGCTCGCCAGGGCGTTCTCGAGCGCCGTCCAGGAGGCCTCGGTGTAGTCACCGGCCTTGAGGTCGCCGGCAGCAACCTCGGCATCAACCTTTTCGATCGCGGTAGCGAGATCATCCTTCGCCACCGGATCGGGGACGGCCGTACCGTAGAACTTGAGCTCCGCCATGCTGCAGTAGGCATCAACGTCGCCACCGCCGGCGTGAATCACCTTGACGGTCACGTAGCGACCGCGCGCGGCGCCAAAGCTCATCTGCTTCCAGTCGCCACGGTCGGTGAGCACGCGGCCGTCGTTGTCGAAGGCGAACGTACCCATCGACGCGGCGGTGCCCATCTCATAACCGTCGGCAGTGTCGGAGACCAGTATCTCGGCCTCGAAGATATCGCCGTTAGTGCCGCCGTCCTGGCGCGGCAGGAATGTAACGTCGGTGAGATCGTAGTCGCGGCCCAGGTCGACACTCAGATACTGGGGCATACCGGTCCCATGGGCCCAGTCGCTGTGCCAAAGCGTCCGCTCGTCGCCGTCGAGAGCGTTGACGGCGTTGCTGCCCTCGTAGTCGGCCTCACTCGAGAAGTCGGCCACCTTGACGTTCTTGCGGTTCTCGGGCGTGTTGATGAGGATCTTCTCATCGACAGGGCGCATCTTGAGGCCGTCGATTGCCTTCTCGATCTTGGCAGTGGCGTCTGCGACATCCTTCTTGCTATAGCTGCCCTGGCCGCTGTCGAGGAGCTTCCGAGCCGCCTCGACCGCAGTGGTGAGAGCTGCATAGGAATCCTTGGTGTAGACGGACTCGCTGTAGCCCGCGGCCTTGGAAAGCGCTGCCACGAGCGCAGAGGTATCGACACCAGCCTTGACCTCGACCTCATAGGATGCGGTCTTGGAGGGGTCGAGTACCGACGCCACCGTGATCTTTGCCTTGCCGGCCTTGTTGGCACGCAGGTAGTAGCTCACGCTATCGCCAGCCTGAACAGCGGAGACGCTTACCACAGAGGGGTCGGAGCTCTCGACCGTCACATAGGGGTAGCCAGCGCTCTCAGGCGTAGCCTTGGCGTCGACGGGCGTAATGTCGCCTTCAAAGAACTCGGTCTGGTTCTTGCCTAGCTCGACACCCTCGATGGCCTCGACACCCTGCGTGTAGTTGAAGTTGACCTCACGCAGTGTGAGCATCTGGTCACCCGATGCCTCAAGCGGCGTGACCTCGACCTTGGTCGCCTTCTTGCCCTTGTTCTCGGCAGAGAGGTCAAAGGCGTAGCGAGCCAGGAAGGAATCGTACTCCCCGCCCGCGAACTCTTGGATCGAGCCATCCTCGAACGTCACGACGGCCTTGATCTTCTGTACGGTTCCGTTGCCGCCGTTGCGGTTAACGACCTCGACGCTATCGAGTTTCGACGGCGTCTTAAATGCGAATGTCATCGTGGTGGGAAGCTTCACGTAACTCGGTAGCTTACCCTCGCTGTCCCAGTTGCCACTCCAGTTCCACAGGAACTCAAAGCCGTTGTCGCCCTCGTTATTATCGAACAGCGCGTTATAGCTCTTCTGCTGGATAAGTTTCTCGACGTTGGTCCCGTCGTCGGTCGTGAGCTCATCGTTGGTCATCGTGATGTTGAAGGCATCCTGGGCGTACTCGGCGACCGTTGGCTGAGGAACGTCCGGCATCGTCACCGTGCCGTCGCTCGCAAACTCAAGTGCGTCGCATGCCGGGCCGATAAGCCAAGATGTCGAGGGCAGTTCGACCTTTCCGGCGGTCTTGGCCTTGAGCTTGAAACTCGCCACCGCGCCAGTACCGTTGTAGAGCTTGCCATCGCCGCGGTTGGCAAAGGCGAGATTGATAGTCTGCGTTCCGTCCACGAACTGGACCTTCTCGCGAGACAGGTTCTCCATGCCGGCAGTCGAGCCGTCCTGCGCGATGCTCTCGGACACAAACTCGAACTGGTCGCTCTTGAAGTTGACGAGGGCGCCCAGGGCGTTGACGTTCTTGGCGTCGGCCGCATAGACATCAACGGTGATCTCATCACCGGCCTCGACCTCGGTCTTGCTCGGAATCACCGCGAGCGAACCTGCGACCTTGCCCTTTTGTTTAGTGCCGCCGTCAAGACCCGCCATGGTGAACGAGTAATCGTAGACGTCGTAAACGCCGTTATCGTTGAGGTCGGCGAAGTGGTCGCGGATCTGCGAACCGAACGTCGGGGTATCGGGCTCGCGATTCTCGAGGCCCAGATAGTTCTTCATGTTGGAGTAGTCTCCGTCGGAGATCGTGGCCTTGTTGAGGTTGGAGCCCACGGCGAAGCCATCCGTGCCGTCGGTCTTGTAGATGGCAATCTCGGACGCGGAGAAGAAATTGCCGACCGAGGCGAGCGGTGTCATGCGCACGTAACGGGCGGCCACGGTGCCGTCAAACGCTACCGTCTTACAATCAGCGGAACGTGCCCAATCGACCTCCTGGCTCGTCCAGTGGACGCCATCGAGACTCGTCTCAACACGCATCTTGGTCACGGTGCCGTTGCCGGCGTCATCGCGCGGATAGTACTCGAGCTTATCGAGCTTGTAAGCGCGTCCATAGTCAACGGTAAGCGCCTTGCCCAGATCGTTGCCACCGGAGTGGAAACCGCCGTCGCCCGACTGGAACTCATGGTCGAAGGCGAGCTCGGCCTTATGGCTGCCGTAAAGTGAGCCCTCCCAGGTGATTTCCTCGGCGTCGGGGACGTTCCGCCACGGATCGAGTGCGGAGTTCGCCTCGAGCACATCGCTCCAGGCGGAGTAACCTTCGGCGTTGCGCGAACGAATCTGGTAGGTGTGCTTGCTATTGTAGGCGAGGTCGGTGTGCGTGAACTCGGCCGCATCACCCACGGCAAACACAGTGCCGTCGACCTTAAGGTCGTAGGAGGTAGCACCATCGACCTTTCCCCAGGTGAGCTTGATGCTCGTTGGGGTCGTGGCGTCCTCGGGGGCAGCAAGGTTCGTGGGTGCGGAGAGGTTCTCGTTGAGGCGATCGGCTGTGAGCGTGGCGTCGGCGTTCACGAAACCGCCCAGCTCAAGCGTCTGCGCCGCTGCAGCAACATCGGTCTTCGCGAACTTGACGTAGACCTTGGGGTTCGTGGTGATCTTGGTGTTGTTGAAGCTCTCGCCCTGCTCGGCCTCGGTGCCGTCCGCATCGCTGCCGTAGTGGTTGAGGTTGGGGGTCTCGCTGTAGAAGTAGACCGCCTGGCCGGCCTCGGGGGTCGCGGCGTCAAAGGTCTCCTGCGAGTCGACCTCAACCACGTTGAGTGCGGATCCGCCGTTCTTGGCGACAACGCTCGTGGGCTTGGCGGACACATTGGCCACGAAGGTCGTGGTGCGGTTGGAGTCGTAGCCGTTGTAGCCGCCCTGCGAGGCCTCGGCGGTAAAGGTCGCGGTGCCGCCTGCGGCCTTGGAGCTGTAGACGGTGCTCACATGCTCACCGTAGGAGATATTGTCGATCGTGCCGTAGGAATCGTCCTCAGTCGTGTTGTTCTCGATGGAGGAGCCGTCGTCCTCGTACTGCGTAAAGGTGCCGTCGCCCTCGGTGGCGAAGAACTCGACGATACGCTGGCTGCGGTCGGTACCCTTGGTGTTGGTGTCGCTCACGGCCTCGGGGTTGTTGTTCTCGGCGTACATCGGCACGATAGCGTTGGCCTTCACAAACAGCGGCAGCTTCCAAAGCGGAGCCTCGTAGTTGTTGAGAACCTGGCCGCCGCGATACTGCTTACCCGAGAAGTAATCGATCCAGATGGTGGGATTCTCGTCGGTGCCGTAGTTGGGGAGGTAAATCCCATTGCGAATGTCGTTGCCGTTCTCGTCTGCCTGGGTATCCTGATACACCGGTGCCACTAGGAAGTTCTCACCGAACATATACTGGTACTGCGTCGAAGTGCTTGCGGCGTACTCGGAGTTGTCGGAAAGCAGCATGGCGCGGATCATGGGCAGGCCGGCATCGCCGTTACCCGTGTCGATGTTGGCCGCCGAGGCCGCGCTCGTGTAGATATAGGGCATGAGCTGCGCCTTGAGCTTGAGGTAGAAGCGCGAGATGCCTGTGTAGGGATCGCCGTGCGTCATGGGCGATTTACGGTAGGTGCCCCAACCGTCCATGTCAAGCATAGAGGGCGTGAACGTCTTCCACTGGTAGTCACGCGCAGAGATGATGGGGTCGCCGCCAAAGATGCCATCCATGTCGGAGCCGATGTTGGGGTTGCCCGAAAGACTCTGACCGATATACGTGGGGATATGGAAGCGAATGTACTCCCAGTTACCGCCATACTGGTCGCCGGTCCAAATGCCACCAAAGCGCTGCGTGCCGGCCCAACCATCGAGCGTGATGATGTTGGGGCGCTTGTTAGCGCCGGTCGTCACCGTGTCATAAGCTGTCTTGATGCCATTAAGACCAAAGGAGTAGCCAGATCCAACCCAGGCAACGTCGGTCTTAAGGGTAGTGATGCCTCCCGTCTTGACCTCGGCGTCGAAGTCGCGAAGCAGATGCCACGGGGTCTCAGGGTTGCTGTCGGGCTCAAGGTTGGACTGGGTCCACAAGCCCGTGCTCACACCCTTGGAGTTGGCATACTCGGTGAACTTCTTAAGGTTGTCGACATTGGCACGCACAGCGTTAAGACGGTCGGCCGAGCTCGCTCCGTCGGAGTTGACGCCGCCGGTCTTGTAGTAACCGTTCTGGCCATAGCCGGCGCCGTAACCGTCGTTCGGCAGGAACCAGCCGAGCGGCATGTCGTTGTCCTCGTAGTCATCGATAACCTGACGAGCAGAGAACTGGCGGTCGAAATCGGTCGCTTTCATGTTCTCGGTATCAACCGTAGGGCCCTCACCGTTGAGCGTCTCGGCCGCAAGTGTGCCGTCGAGCTTGTAGCCCGTCGACATGCCAGACTCGTACTTAACGTCGCCCTTCTCGCTCGAGGACTTGCTGCCCTTGGTCTCCCACTTCTTTTGACCCGAGGTCGTTGACCAGCCATCACGGTTATAGGCATTAAGATGACCAAGGTAGAACCCGTACTCGGGCAGCAGTACCGGGTTACCGGTCACCTTGTAGTAGTCCTGCAGCATCTCGGTTGCCACGTTCGAAGCGCCCTCGTTGGTCGCCACGAAGTAGTAGGCATCAAACTCATTCTCGCTGTGCAAAGTCGTGACCGTCGATGAGTCCGTGGAACCGAAGTCGTAGGAACCCTCTGCAAACGTGTTTCGGAGTACGCCGTAGCCGTCACTCGTCCAATAAAACGGGTTGGGCGAGGCAACGCCGCCATCGGTCCAGTTGTTCGTGTTGGAGATGGCGATGGTCTGGTTGGTGTGCAGGAAGCGTCCGTTCTGGGTGCCGCCGCCAAAGAAGTTCTCGGACTTCTCCTTGGCGAGCGTCTGGACGGTACCCTTCTTATCAAGGTCGAGGGACGCGGACTCGGAAACCACGACACGGTCGCCTGACTTGATACTCATCTTGCCGGTCGCCTTGTCCAGGATCACGGTCGCCTTTCCGCCGGTGATCTCGATAGTGTCGCCCTTGTCGGCAACCGTCGCACTCGGCTTGCTGTAGGTGTCCGAGGTATCGGGCTGAGCCTGGATTTTAGCCGTGTGGGACTTACTGCGCGGTGTGGCGTAATCGGAAAACTCACCCTTGGGGTCGACGTTATAACGGAAAATACCGTCCTCGAGGAACGTAATACGGCCCTTGATGCCGTCAGCGAAATCGATGTCGACGACATTCGAGGCAGACTGGGACACGGTCGCTGAGTCGACGCCCTTGAGTGGCGTGGCAATCGCCTGTTGGGGATTGGCAAACACGAGCGTCGCTGCAGTGGCAACGAGGACCGCGCTTCCCTTCACCCACCGTTTCGTAAAAATGGAATTCCTGCGCACCTGGTCTCCTTTCTTCCGAGATGCTGAGGTGCCGAGGACGCCCCCCGGCAGCATGGGAAAACGTATCAAACGGGGATGTTCGGTACATTCCGCACAATGGGGCCACCCGTTACCAAGGGGCCAACTGGTAGTAACCAGATAGCCACCTACTTGGTAATATCAATATATGGGAGCACTTGCGCAACCAAGTTCGGAAGTCCACCAGCGGCAGTAAAATGAGCGTCAACGGCAAGGTGGGCTTAATAAGCCATACCAATTTGTTCTTCAGTCAAATACCAATCTAGCAAAAATGTACTGTTTATCTGGTATTACACAGACCATACCTTTCCCTCGGGAACTGGGCTTCGCGAAGTTTCCCGAGAGAAAAGCTCGACCGCCGCCCTGCGACCTACCGGAGATTGCTATGCCGTACGTTGGCTGATTTGGTTTGGAATGAGATGCTGACGGTAGTCAATGGGCACAACTGTCCCGGGTGCATTTCAAGATGCACCTAAATGTCTGCCTTCATCCTTATAGATTGTCCAGGTAGTCGTCGGCATCATAGGTAAGGCTGTAGGCTTTATTCAGGATGCGCACGAGCTCCTGAGCATCGTGTTCGCCGAGCGCTGAGAGCTGCTTCGAGAGCGATGCCACACTCTCGGCATTTTTTTTCGCCGCGAAATCACGGCCTTCCTCGGTAATGCTCACCAGCACACGCCGACGATCGTTTGGATCGGTCCTGCGCTGAACGTAACCCTTGCTCTCGAGTGAATCCAAGATATGCGACATGCGCGCACGGGAGAATTTCAGCTTCTTGGCAATCTCGGAGGGAATAACATCACCGTCAATACCCGATAGATACTGTAAAACCGGTGCCTCGCCCACACTGGCGCCGCCGGCAGCACTCAAGGATCCCTTGGCAAGGGAACGTGAGTACACAATCAGTTTTCGAGCGACGTCATCGTAATCCACTGGGGATATTGTCCTTTGCAACTCTAGAAGGGCCATAAAACCGTCATTTGCCGTACATTAGTTAACATTCGCAACAATTATTTATGATACCCCAACGCGGAAGTCTATTGCTCGTCCTTCTTGCGTCGCATAAGCTCCTCAACGTCGATACCCGCGGCCTCGAGCATACGCTCAACATTCTTTTTGGCGTTGGTCGTGCCAACCTTAAGCACAATCGAAAGCGGAGTGCCCACCACCAAGCATACGATGCCCGCGGGGACGCCCCAGCCGGGGCCGCCCTGCATACCCCACATCCCCACCAAAAAGCCAATAGCCACGAGCGAATAGCCCAGACGCAGCCAAACGTTGAGCCGCTGAATAGCATCGGTCTGCATCTTTGCCTCGCGGATCAAGTCGTCGCGCGAAAGGTCGTGTCCGTGTTTCTCGTGCATATGGGTCCTCCTCGTGCAAAGCGTGCATCATGTGCAAGAACATCGTTTTTCGAATACGTCATCTTTCAAGAGCAATATAGCGGGTGTCGTGTAGGCGATGGAGGTCGCTGGCCATATTGCCCTTGAAGGGCGGCGCAAAATCAGAAGGCCGTGCGGTTGAGGCCGCACGGCCTTACAGGGGGCCAGGGGATGATGACTAGTAGCTCAGTGCCGGGTCGAAGAAGCCAATAACAACGCCCACGAATGCGATCACGACGAGAATCAGCATCATAACGATGGGGTTGACCTTCTTCTTGGTCATCATGTACCAGCAGAAGATGATGAAGACCATCGGCAGCAGGTGCGGATAGATGCCATCGAGAGTGTCCTGGAACTTACCGCCGCCGGGCAGCACCAGGTTGGGGCTGCAGGTGATGGAGACCCAGGTAGCACCGACTGCACCGATGACCATGGTACCGACCATCACGATGGAATCGCGAAGAGCCTTTGCCTTGGGGCCGACCAGTGCCTCAACCGCCTTGCCGCCGAGCTCATAGCCCTGGTTGTAGGCAAAGCGCATGCCGAGGTACATGAGCAGGTTCCACACGACGATATAGAAGATAGCGCCGAGCGGGGAGCCGCCGGTCGAGAGACCGAGGGCGATACCGAGCAGGATCGGGATCAGGGTACCGACGATCAGCGAGTCGCCAAGGCCGGCGAGCGGGCCCATGAGGCCGGCGCGGATGCCGTTGATGGCGTCGTCGTCGATGGCCTCGCCGTTTGCGCGAGCCTCCTCGAGGCCGGCGGTGACGCCGACAATCATGGTGCCGATCTGCGGCTCGGTGTTGAAGAACGCGGAGTAGGTCTGGAGGGCCTGCTTCTGCTCCTCGGGCGTGTCGTAGAGCTCCTCGACGATCGGAAGCATGGCGCACAGGTAACCGAAGGTCTGCATGTGCTCCTGCGAGAAGCAAGTCAGGTTGCCATAGGACCAGTTGCGGAACGACTTGGCAAGCGTTTTCTTAGAGAGCTTTTTCTTCTCTGCCATTAGATGTCCTCCTCTTCCTCATCATCGGAGCCCGAGGCGATAGCTGCCTTGGGAGCGTTTGCGAGGTCGATCTTGAGCGAAGCGATCTCATAGTTGATCAGGGCGAAGAAGCAGCCGATGCCGGCGGCGGCAATCAGGTTGCACCCCATGACAGCGGACAGGGTGAAGCCGAAGAAGAACGTGAGGAAGTCCGTGGGCTTAGAGATGACCTGCTTGAGCAGGATGGCGATACCGACGGTAGGCAGCAGCGAGCCGACGGTGAACAGCGTCTTCATCGCGATGCCGTCCATGGGCATGTAGGTCTTCATGAGGTCGACCATGGCGGTGCCGCCCATGGTGATGATGAACGTCGGGAGGAACGAGCAGACGATGTGACCAATCCAAGGCAGAACGTTGTTGACCAGGTAGAGCTTGTGGAGATCGCCCTTCTCGAGCCACTTCCACCCCATGCCCTGCCACACCAGGTTGATGGTGGCGGTGCCATAGAAGAGCACAGTGCCGAGCGTGCCGACGGCGGCACCGAGGGATGCGGCCATGCCGGCAGCCTCAGCGGAGGCGGGATCGATGCCCGAGTTCTTGATGGCGAGGATCGCCAGCGGGATACCGATATAGGACACGGCGCGGACGTCGGCGGAGACGGTTCCGCCGGGGGTCACGAGAGCGATGTAGACAACCTGGATGGCAGCGCCGACGAGGATGCCCGTCTGCATATCGCCCATGATGATGCCGACGATGAGGCCGGCGACCAGAGGACGACCCAGAGTGTAGTTGCCGATCGTCGTGCCGCCCATGCCAGGCAGTGATGCCAGGCAGGCGAACAGGCCGAACAGCGCGGCTTGGAATGCATTGATTGCCATGCTTTCCCCTTTCTTTATTCCTCAGCCCCTTTCACCAAGGGCTGTAGATACCAAAATGCGGCTGGCGCCTAACTAGAAGCCAAACTGACCGCGGAACTTGGGCCACTCACCGATGGACTTCTCCTTGATAAGGGCGAACTCGACCGTGTAGCCGGCGTTGGTGAGATCCTCGAGCGCCTGGGCCTCTTCCTGCGTGATCGACTGGTTGTTGCCGAGCTTGGTGGTGCCGGGACGATCGTTGCAGGGACCGACGATGATGCGGTCCATGCCGGGCTTAAAGCCAAAATCGACGAGAAGTTCCTTCATGTCGAGCGGGTTCTTGGTGATCAGGAAGTACTTGGTGTCGGACTTGAGAACCTTCTCGGAGACCTCCTTGAAGTGCTCCTTGGTCCACACGAACGTCTTCTTGCCCGAGGCACTCTTGTAGGCCTCCTTGAGCACGGGGTTGGACGCCGCAGCGTCGTTGACGGCGATAAGACCGTCGCAGGGATACTCGAGGGCCCAACGGGTAACGGTCTGTCCATGGATCATGCGGTCGTCAATGCGGATGAACGAAATCATGCGTTCTCCCTTTCTTTATCACCGGGGGTCTTTCCTCTTAACCCCCGCTCCATCACGAAAATTTGGGCGGATGCGCTGCCTAGATGTCGTCGTCCTCGTCGTCGGCGTCATCGGTCGGGACAACGAGCTCGGACATACCGTTCTTGCCCTCCTGCAGCATCATCTGCTTGAGGGAATCCAGGTCCATGGTGGCAAGCCCCATCATGGCGGTCATAGCCATGGGCAGGTTCATGCCGCCGAAGGCAATGGTGTGGGCGAGCAGGCCCTTCTCGGCCAGCGTGTTCATGGCATTGGTGAGCGGCGATCCGCCCAGGATGTCACCAAGCAGGACAACCTCGTCATCGGCGGTAACGGGAGCGAGCATCGCCTTGACGTTCTCGACATACTCGTCAGCGCCCATGCCGTCCACGAGACTCGTCGACAAGATGTTCGGGGCGTCATTGCCGAGCATCTTGAGGACACTGTGCAGTCCGGGAGCGAGCGTTCCGTGACTGACCATTACCAGATACCGCATGCGGTCTCCTCTCGACCTGCCGTGTGTCGCACGGCTTTGCTTTTTGCTGAGATTATTGTTGCGCCGGGGCATGTTCGGTACAAGAAAATAGTTGCAAACGGCAACTATTCATCGGTTAACGGTAGCAACTATTTTTGTGCCTAAATTATTTTTTCTTCTAATTATTTTTAAAATAGCAGGTAGATTGCCTGATAAATGTTTTATGTTCCTTATGCACCATACATACCAGCAAGAATCGGGCCTGGCATCTCCGGTTTGCTCCGCAGTGTCAGACCATGTCACGTACGCCCACGACATGGAGGTACCCCATGGATATGATCTCGTTTCTCGCCTCCGAACCCTTCGACCGCAGCGGTGATACGCCGCTCTATGTCCAACTTAAACATCGAATCGCCCTGCTTATCGCCAGCCAGGCGTTCGACACCAAGACGCCGCTGCCACGCGAGCTCGAAATCTGTGAGCGGCTAGAGTTATCGCGCGCGACCGTGCGCCGTTGCTTCCAAGATCTCGTCATCGAGGGGCGCGTGGTGCGCAAACGTGGGCAGGGCACGTTCATCAAACCCCAAACCTCAGCACCCGGCATCGACCTGGCCCTGAATTTCAGCGCGCGGATGCGCGAAGCGGGACGGGTTCCGAGCTCGCAGATTCTCGCCTTTTCAAGCATACCGGCCGTCCGCGGCATCGCCTCTGGGCTCAAAGTGCCCGAGGGGACACCCGTCTGGGAGATTCGCCGCCTGCGTCTCGCCAACGACAAACCCATGGAGCTCAACTACGTCTATATCCCCGTGTCACTTTGCCCCGAGCTCACACGCAAAGACGTGGATGGCTCGCTCTACGCCTACATCGCGGAAAAGACCGGCATCCTGCCCGCAAGCGTCGATGCCGTCTACGAGACGGTCAACCTCGACAAGCATGAGGCACGCCTTTTGGGACAGAACACCGGTAAGGCGGCGATGCGCATCGTGCGTTCGACCTACGACAAGACAGGAACCCCGTTCGAGGTAGGCGTGCTCATCAGCTGCGACGGTCAGGCAAAGCTGCACGTGCACATCGCCGCCGACAAAACAACCTTCACCGCCACAGCCCAATAAATCCAAAACGTGGGCGCCGTCGTTCAAACGAACGACGGCGCCCACACTCACTTTATTTCTCAGCCCTAGTCATCGCGCAAAGCCCCTTCGGCAGCACACGGTGCAGCCAAGTCACCGCAGGCCGGGGCGGGAGGGGCCGAGTTTCCCACTGAGCGACTCTGCTTGCAGCCGGAGCGAAGGGGGAAACTCGGCCCCCTCCGCCCCGGCCGGACAGGTCAATCTACACCGTGTGCTGCGGCAGGTCCTGCAGGGCGATGACGTCCATGCCCATGTCGTTGGCGCTGCCGTGACCCTGCTGGTCCTCACGCACCGCCTCGATGGCACTCACGTACGTGTTGGCGGCAGACATCGCGGTCACGCAGGTCACACCGCGTCGCACTGCCTCGGTGCGCAGCAGATAGCCGTCGCCGCGCGAGCCCGGACCGTACGGCGTGTTGATGATCACCGCGATCTTGCCATCGGCGATGAGGTCGCCGATGTTGGGGCGCTCGCCGTCGTGCGGGCCGCTAATCTTCTCCACGACCTCGCACGTCACGTTGCCTCCACGCAGCACGCGCGCCGTACCCTCGGTGGAGCAGATGTCAAAGCCCAGGTAGCGCAGGATACGGGCGACCGAAAGGATGTGGCGCTTGTCGCGGTCGCACACGCTGATGAACACCTTGCCGACGCTCGGGTCGGGCAGCTTGTAGTCAATCGCCAGCTGCGTCTTGGCGTATGCCTCGGGATAGCTCTTGGCGATACCCATGACCTCGCCCGTCGACTTCATCTCGGGCCCCAGGATGACGTCGGCGCCCGGGAAACGACCCCAGGGCATGACGGCTTCCTTCATGCAGAACCAGTCCAGCTGACGTTCGTCGCTCGGCAGGCCCAAGCTCGCGATGGAATCGCCTGCCATGATGTGCGCCGCGCATTTGGCCAGCGGCACACCGGTGGCCTTGGAGATAAACGGCACGGTACGGCTGGCGCGCGGGTTGGCCTCGATCACGTAGACGGTCTCGCCCTTGATGGCATATTGCACGTTGACCAGACCGCGGACTCCCAGCGCCATCGCGATGCGGCGCGTGGTCTCGCGGAGCTTCGCCTGCAGGCTCTCGCTAAAGCTGAACGGCGGGATGCAGGTCGCGGAGTCGCCGGAGTGAATACCGGCTTCCTCGATATGCTCCAGGATGCCGCCGATGTATACCTCTTCGCCATCGCACAGGGCGTCGACATCGGACTCGATTGCGCCCTCCAGGAAGCGGTCCAGATACACCGGGTAGTCGGGGCTGATGCGCGCAGCCTCTGCCATGTAATCGCGCAGATGCTCGGCATCGTAGGCGATCATCATGCCGCGGCCGCCCAGCACGTAGCTCGGACGCACCAGCAGCGGGTAGCCGATGTGCGCGGCCACGGCCTCGGCCTCCTCAAACGAGGTGGCCTGACCCGCCGGCGGGTACATAATGCCCAGCTTGTCGAGCAGGGCGGCAAAGCGCTCGCGGTCCTCGGCAAAATCGATGGCGTCGGGCTTTGTGCCCATAATGTTCACGCCGCTCTCCTCGAGCATGCGCGCCAGCTTAAGCGGGGTCTGGCCGCCGAGCGTCACCACGACGCCGTCGGGGCGCTCGACATCGATAACGTCCATGACGTCCTCGTAGGTGAGCGGCTCAAAGTACAGACGGTCGGACGTGTCATAGTCGGTCGAGACGGTCTCGGGATTGCAGTTGACCATGATGGTCTCGAAGCCGCGAGCCGCCAGCGCGTAGCTCGCGTGCACGCAGCAGTAATCGAACTCGATACCCTGGCCAATGCGGTTGGGGCCGGCGCCCAGGATCATCGCCTTGGGCTTGTCCGCCGGCGTGGTCTCGTCGGGAGCCACGCACTTCTTGGCATCCGGGCTCGTGCGGTAGATGTTCTCGTACGTCTTGTAGTGGTACTCCGTGGCGCTCGAGAACTCGGCCGCGCAGGTATCGACCGTCTTCATGCTGGGAACCACGCCCAGGCCCTTGCGGTAAGCGCGCACAAAGCGCTCATCGGAGCCGGTCAGCGCGGCAATCTCGGCGTCGCTCGTGCCGTACTGCTTGAGCAGGCGCATCGCGTCGGCGTCGATATCCTCCACGCGCAGGCCGCGGATGCTCTCCTGGACCTGCACCATGTCGTTGATACGGTTGAGGTACCACGGATCGATACCGCAGATGGCATGGATGCGGGCGATGTCCCAGCCACGGCGCAGGGCCTCGACCACAAAGAAGATGCGGTGCTCGGTCGGGGTTGCCACGGCCTGAGCGAGCTCGTCGTCGCTCAGCTTGTCGGCACCCTCCTTGCCACCGGCGCAAATGCCCTGATGTCCGTCCTCCAGCGAGCGCATGGCCTTGCCAAAGGCCTCCTCAAAGGTGCGGCCGATCGCCATGATCTCGCCCACGGCCTTCATGCGCGTGGTGAGCGTGGGGTCGGTACCCTTGAACTTCTCGAAGGCAAAGCGCGGCACCTTGACCACGCAGTAGTCAATCGTGGGCTCAGAGCAGGCGGGCGTTGCCTTGGTGATGTCGTTGACGATTTCGTCGAGCGTATAGCCAACGGCCAGGCGCGCGGCGGCCTTGGCGATGGGGAAACCCGTGGCCTTGGAGGCCAGTGCGGACGAGCGGCTCACGCGCGGGTTCATCTCGATGACGATCAGACGGCCGGTCTGGGGGTTCACGGCAAACTGCACGTTGGAGCCGCCGGTCTCGACGCCGATCTTTTCCAAGATGGCGAGCGAGGCGACACGCATGCGCTGATACTCAAGGTCGGAGAGGGTCTGCGCCGGTGCCACCGTGATGGAGTCGCCGGTATGCACGCCCATGGGATCGAGGTTCTCGATGGCGCACACGATGATGCCGTTGCCGGCGTGGTCGCGCATGACCTCCATCTCGTACTCTTTCCAGCCCTCGATGGACTCCTCGACCAGCACCTCGTGGGCAGGCGAGAGCTCAAGGCCCTGGCTCACGATAGAGACGAGCTCCTCATGGGTATGCGCGATGCCGCCGCCGGCACCGCCGAGGGTAAAGCTCGGACGCAGCACGCAGGGATAGCCCACGCGCTCGGCGATGGCCTCGGCGTCAGCCACGCTATAGGCGTAGCCCGAGCGCGCGACCTCCAGGCCGATCTCGGCCATGGCCTCGTTAAAGAGCTTGCGGTCCTCGCCGCGCTCGATGGCGGCCAGGTCGCAACCGATCATCTCGACGCCGTACTTGTCGAGCGTGCCGTCCTTTGCCAGCTCGACGGCGGCGTTCAGACCGGTCTGGCCGCCCAGCGTGGGCAGCAGCGCGTCCGGGTGCTCTTTCTTGATCACGCGCTCGATAAACTCGGCGGTGATAGGCTCAACATAGGTGCGGTCAGCCAAGCCCGGGTCGGTCATGATGGTCGCCGGATTGGAGTTGACCAGGATGACCTCAAAGCCATCCTCCTTGAGCACCTTGCAGGCCTGGGCGCCGGAGTAGTCGAACTCGCAGGCCTGACCGATAACGATGGGGCCCGAACCAATAACGAGGATGCGCTTGATGTCAGTACGTTTAGGCATGTTAGTTCTCCTCGGTCGCAGCGTTCTCGGACTCGGCGAAATTCCAGCCGGCGAGGCGGTCCTTCGCGGTGTCGATGTCCAGGTAGTTCTCCTCGCCGTCCATGAGTCGCGTAAAGGCGGTAAAGAGATAGTGGGCATCGGTGGGGCCGGGCGAAGCCTCGGGGTGGTATTGGACCGAGAAGCACGGGGCGTCGAGCAGCTGGATGCCCTCGGCGGTGCCGTCGTTGAGGTTCACATGTGTCAGGCGAATGCGGCCAAAGCGCTCGTTCATCACGACCGGCGCGATACCGCGGCGCACCCAGGCGCGCAGGTCGCCATCGGCCGCATGCTCGGTTTCGCCGCCGGAAAGCTCCGGAATCAGTTTGCCCAGACTGGGGAACAGCAGGCCAAAGCCGTGGTTTTGCGCGGTGATCTCCACGCGACGGCTCACCAGATTCATAACCGGCTGGTTACCGCCACGGTGACCGAATTTAAGCTTTTCCATTTGGGCGCCGCAGGCCAAGCTGATCATCTGGTGACCTAGGCAAATACCAAAGACCGGCACCTTGCCGATCAGCTGCTGCACCTGCTCGTAGGTCTCCACCACGGCGTCGGGGTCGCCGGGGCCGTTGGACAAAAAGACGCCATCGGGATTCATCTCGAGCACCTGCTGGGCGGGAGTATCCCACGGCACGACGGTCAGGTCGCAGCCGGCGCGGACCAGCCCCTCCAGAATGCCGCGCTTCACACCGCAGTCGTAGGCGACCACTTTGTGACGGGCAGGAGCGGCAACCGCAAGCGCAAAGTCATGCGTGGCAGGCAGGTCGGCGGCCACAAACTCGTGAGGCGCGGGGCAACTTACGGTCTTGACCAGGTTCTCGCCTACCAGCGTGGGCGCTGCGGCCAGACGCTCGGCAAGCTCGTCGACGTCGAAGATCTCGGTCGAGATAATGCCCATTTTGGAACCATTGTCGCGCAGATGGCGCACCAGAGCGCGGGTGTCGACACCCTCGATAGCGACGATGCCGTGAGCGCGCAGGTACTCCGGCACGCTGACGGCCGAGCGCCAGTTAGAAGGCGTGGCGCACATGTCGCGAACGATCATGCCGCGCATAGCCGGAGCGCTCGCAGGGCGCACGGCGTCGCCAGGGAAGGCCGACTGGACATCGGTCTCGTCGATACCGTAATTGCCGATCTGCGGATAGGTCATGGTTACAATTTGGCCGGCATAACTCGGGTCGGTCATGACCTCAAAGTAGCCCTCGAGCGAGGTGTTGAAGCAGACTTCGCCGGTCGCGGTGCCCTCGGCGCCGCATGCACGTCCATAAAAAATGGTCCCATCCTCAAGATACAGGATACAGGGACCGCAGGTGCCCTTGCTGGTTTTGGCCAGCATATGCTGGCAAAGCTCGCTGGGCGCGAAGGTGCGGGCGGCAGCGCCCGCGGTATGGTTGTTCGCCATAATTCTCCTTCCCGGTCTCACAGGACCGGCTTAAAGGTGTGTAGTTAGGCCTCGCGGTATTGTAACCGCAAGCATGCCTCATGGCGTTAATTTCATCAAATTGTTTACGAAATGATAATTATGACTTTCTATGCATAATGATTATTTAATCCCCGTCCCAGAAAAATCATCCCGCGGGGCTTGTGGCTCACGCGGGATGATGGCGTCTTACTTTTTCTTGTCCTGTTCCAGCAGATCGGACGGTGAGCGATCGGGCTTGCCGCCGCGGAAAATCTCGCGGCCATGCAGACGATGCTCCAGGTCACGTTCGGCCTTTTCCTCGTCAATCTTGGTCTGGCTCACCACCGGGTCCTCGATCAGCGACGAAACCGAGTTCACCTGTTTTTGAATGCGCTCGGCAATGGTGTCGTCCATGCTTACGATGCGCATCTTCCAGTCGATGCTCGTGGCGTTGGATGAGCTCTTGGTCCACACAAACGTCAAAATGGCGCTCTGATGACCCCGCGCGGGGAACATGCCAAAAAAGGAATCGTGCTGAATGTTGCTATCCTCATCGATATAGGCGTGAACGTTATACACCACGCGGTCAATCTTGTCGTTGAGCAGGGCGTTGGTCGCAAGCGCCGCGGCCTGGATCTGCCCGTTGGACAGCAGCTCGAGCTCATTGGCAGACGACGTGTCCAACACCGTCACCTCAACCGTGCCCGTACGCTCATCGGCCTCGTCGACAGAAAAATCGAGCGGGAACTGCGTAAAGCCGTTGCCCCATTCGAGTCCACCCTTGAGCGCGGTCGAGACGGTATCCACCGAAACGCTCTCGGACAGGTTGGCGGTATTCAGACGGCGCATCACGCCGTAGCCGATCTGCATGCCCACGATCAGCACCAAAATACCAATGACTACGGCCATCGCGGTCTTCGTAATGGTATGGCTCACCTGCGAGCCCGAAGGATCGTCCTCGGACAGCGGGTCGATATGTTTTGCCTGGCTCGCGCGGTCCTCGCTGCGCAGCTGCGCTAGCGCCGCTTTGTCACCGCGCTTGGCCGCAGCCTCCTTCTCACGCATGCGCTCGGTTCGCTTTTTGGCAAGCGTGGGATCCAAGACGCCGGATGCATCGATTTCGGAGAATAACTCCGTCACTTCTTCCGGAGTCAAAGGGTTCTTGTCAGCCATAAACTTCCTGTCATATCAATCAGTCGAGCTCGTGCGCACGCGCACCTTCGAACTGCATTCGATAGTAACGGGCATAGGTGCCGCCACGGGCGAGAAGCTCCTCGTGCGTGCCACGCTCCACAACGCGACCATGCTCAACGGTCGCAATCTCATCGGCATGCTTAATGGTCGAAAGACGATGGGCGATGATAATCGTGGTGCGGCCGCGTGCCAGCTCTTCGAGTGACTCCTGCACCGCCTCCTCGCTCTCGTTATCCAAAGCACTCGTCGCCTCGTCCAAAATCAGGATCTTGGGGTTCTTGAGAAACACACGCGCAATGGCAACGCGCTGCTTCTGTCCGCCCGAAAGACGGCTGCCGCGCTCGCCCACGACCGTGTCATAGCCCTGTGGAAGCGACTCGATAAAGGCATCGATGTTGGCGCGACGGGCGGCCTCGGCGATCTCTTCTGCCGTAGCGCCCGGCTTGCCGTAAGCGATGTTCTCGCCGATTGTTCCGTCAAACAGGTAGACATCCTGCTGCACCAGGCCGATGGCGCGGCGCAGGCTCTGCTGCGTCACATCGCGCACGTCCTGGCCGTCGATGCTAATGGATCCGGCAGCCACGTCATAAAAGCGCGGCAGCAGCGAACAGGTCGTGGACTTGCCACCGCCCGAAGGGCCAACCAAAGCGATGGTCTGCCCGGGCTTGATGGACAGATTCATATGGTCGATAACGGGACGCTCGTCGGCATCACCCTCGCCCAGCTCAACGTCCTCGTAGTTAAAGCACACGTCGTGATAATCCACGGCGCCGGCAGTCACCTGCAGATCCGTGGCGCCCGGCTTGTCCTGGATATCCGGCGCGGTCGAGAGCACCTCGTCCATACGCTTAAAGCCGGCGATAGCCTTCTGATACGTTTCGGCCGAATTGACGAGTGTCTCGAGCGGCGTGCAGAACAGCGAAATATAGAGTGCAAAGGTCGCCATATCGACCGCCTGCAGCTGTCCCTGGGCGACCAGCCAGCCGCCCAGCAGTACCACGATCACATAGAGCACACCCGAGAGCAGGCCATACGTCGCAGTATAGACGCCCATGGCGTGATACATGTTCTCCTTGGACGAAAGATAGCGATTGTTGGAGGCGCGGAACTTGAAGCGTTCGGTCTCCTCATTGGCAAAACTCTTGACCACGCGCATGCCCGCCAGCGAATCCTGCAGCTGCGCATTGATGCCGCTGATCTTTTTGCGGTTGTCGCTAAAGACCTCGCGCATGCGCATGTTCTGCCAAAACATGATGACCGCAAACGCCGCCGTCACCACGGCCATGGCGAGCGCCAGCACCGGGGCGATGGTAAAGAGGATCACAAACGAGCCGATAATCTCGATGCCGCAGATGATGATCCACTCGGGCACGTGGTGCGCCGCCTCGCAGATATCGAACAGGTCGTTGACCACGCGGCTCATCATGTCGCCCGAGCTGTTGCGGTCAAAGTACGCAAAGCTAAAGCGCTCATACTGGTCAAACAGGTCCTCGCGCATCTTGGACTCCATACGCGCGCCCATCACGTGACCCCAATAGCTCACGAAATAGCGGCAGGCGCAGCGGGCGGCATACATCAGCACCAAGCCCACCGCAATCATGCCGAGCGCCTGCATAATGACAGCCTGACCCTGAGTAAAGAGCCCACCGGTCAAATTGCGCAGGATAATGGGGAACGCCAGGTCAATGGCGGCAAGCACCAGAGCGCAAACAGTATCGGCAACAAAAAGCCCCATCTGGGGCTCGTAATACGAGAGAAACCTTTTCAGCATAATCACCTTACGCGGTTTTACCAAACCGCGTTTCGTCTCGACGCTGCAAGTGCTCCATTTGGACAATCTGGCCTTCAATCGTCGGTCGCGTATATCCATACGCTTCCCTCCTCTTTTAGGCCACCTTGTCTCAAATGGAGCACTTTCGCTGACTTACACAAACCTGCGGGATCATCCCCGCTCGTTAAAGCTCCGCGCCCCCAAGGCGATGCGCGATGCTATCGCAGGCCAAGGCGCCCACGACGGTCTTGGCGTCTTCGATCTTGCCGTCGAGCACGGCGTCGATCAGCTCGTGCAGCGGCACCAGGTCCACGTTGACAAACTCGTCATCATCGGGGTTGGGCGCATCAAACTCGAGCTTGGTAGCCAAGTAGATGTGGATGATCTCATCGCAAAAACCGCAGGACGTGACAATCGACGTCAAAAAGCGAATGCGACCAGCCCTAAAGCCCGTCTCCTCATGCAGCTCGCGTTTGGCGCAATCGAGCGGGTCCTCGCCTGGATCGAGCTTGCCGGCGGGAATCTCGACCGTCACGCGGTCGATAGCGGTGCGGTACTGACGCACCAGTACGATCTTGCCGCTCTCGGTCAGCGCCACAACGGCCGCCGCACCCGGATGGCGAACGATATCGCGGGCGCTGCGGCGACCGTTGGGCAGCTCAACCTCAAGACGGTGGACGTCGAGGATCTTGCCCTTCCAGGCGCACTCCTCCGAAAGAATCTTCTCGTGCAGCTCGACATCGTGCGGGTCGTCGTCGCCCAACACCAGCGCCGGCTCGTCAGCGACCTCGCCACCAGGCTCGCCCTCGGCGTGCCCATACATGCGGCTGTCCTCCTCGACGATCTGCGCATCCACGAGCTCTTCGTTCTTCTCGTCCATCCGTCTCATTCCTCTCGGATTTTAGGCATCCCAGGCGTCGCGGCCGCGCAGCGCGCGCAGGCCGATGTCGTGGCGCAGGGTCTTGCCTTCAAAAGCAATCTTCTCGCAGGCCTCGTAGGCAAGGTTGCGAGCGTTCTCGAACGTGTCACCCAGAGCGGTCACGGCAAGCACGCGGCCACCATTGGTCACGAGCTGGCCGTCCACCACGGCAGTGCCCGCGTGGTACACGGTCACGTTCTCCATGGCCTCGGCATCCTCAATACCAGCGATGACCTTGCCCTTCTCGTAGCTGCCGGGATAGCCCGCGCTCGTCAGGACAACGGCCACAGCCCACTCGTCACGCCAGTCGAGCTCAATCTGATCGAGCTCGCAGTTGGCGCAGGCGAGCATGACCTCAACCAGGTCGTTCTTAAGGCGCGGCAGCACGACCTGCGTCTCGGGGTCGCCAAAGCGGGCATTGAACTCCAGCACCTTGGGGCCGGCAGGCGTGAGCATAAAGCCGCCATACAGGCAGCCGCGGTAGTCGATGCCCTCGGCAGCAAGCTCGGCAACGGTCTGCTCCATGACCGCCACCATGGTGGCGTGCTCCTCGTCGGTCACGATGGGCACCGGGCTGTAGACGCCCATGCCGCCGGTGTTGGGGCCCTTGTCGCCCTCGAGGGCGCGCTTGTGGTCCTGCGAGGTGGCCATGGGGCGCACGGTCTTGCCGTCGGTAAAGGCGAGCAGCGAGCACTCGGGACCAACGAGCATCTCCTCGATAACCACGGTGTTGCCGGCATCGCCAAAGGTGCCGCCAAAGCACTCGCGCACGGCCTCCTCGGCCTGCTCAAGTTCGGTCGCCACGATAACGCCCTTGCCCGCGGCAAGGCCGTCGGCCTTCACGACCAGCGGAGCGCCCTGCTCGCGCACGTAGGCGAGAGCCGAAGCCTCGTCGGTAAACGAACCATAGGCTGCCGTCGGAATGCCCGCACGCTCCATGAGCTGCTTGGAGAACAGCTTGGAACCCTCCATCTGGGCACCCTCGGCACCCGGGCCAAAGCAGGGAATACCTGCCGCGCGCACGGCGTCGGCCACGCCCGCCACGAGCGGAGCCTCGGGGCCAATTACCACGAGTCCGCATCCGTGGCTCTGCGCAAACGCCGCCACGGCCGCAGGATCGCAGTCGTCGAGAACAACGTTCTCGCCGCAGCTCGCGGTGCCGCCGTTACCCGGCGCGATGTAGAGCTTGCCGGCGCGCGGTGATGCTGCGAGCTTAGCTGCCAAAGCATGCTCGCGGCCGCCGCTGCCCAACAACAGGATGTCGATGGTTTGAGTGTCCGCCTTCAAGGGTGCCTCCTCTATGGATGAATGGCTCGCTCCGCGCGAGCCCTTTGCAAGCAAATATACCCCTCGGCCGCCCGCTTGGGCTGCAAAGGGGTATATCGCAATAACCAAATAGTCCCGATTACTTCCAGAATCGGTTGATAATCTGCTCGCGACCGGCGCCAACGCCAATGAACGTCACGCGAGTGTGTGCCAGATCCTCGATAAACGCCACGTAGTCCTGAGCCTCCTGCGGCAACTCGTCAAAGCTGCGGCAACCGGTAATGTCGCACTTCCAGCCGGGAAGCTCCTCGTAGATGGGCTTGGCATGCTCAAAGCGCACCTGATGCTCGGGCACGCTGGTGTAGCGCTCGCCATCGACGTCGTAGGCCACGCACACCTTGATGGTGTCGAAAGCCGAAAGCACGTCGAGCTTGGTCAGGGCGATATCGGTGAGGCCGTTGACGCGCGAGGCGTAGTTGGCGATGGGGCCGTCGAACCAGCCGCAGCGACGACGGCGACCGGTGGTCACGCCGTACTCATAGCCCTCCTCGGTCAGCGTGTGGCCGGCCTCGGACTCGTAGGAAAGCTCGGTGGGCATGGGGCCCGAACCGACACGGGTGATATAGGCCTTCATGACGCCCAGCACGCGGTCGACGTTCTTCATGCCCACGCCGGAGCCGGTGATGGCACCGCCGGCGGTGCAGTTGGAAGACGTCACGTACGGATAGGTGCCGTGGTCGATGTCGAGCAGCGTCGCCTGGGCGCCCTCAAACAGCAGGTCCTTGCCCTCATCGATCATGTTGTTGAGCAGCAGGCTCGTCTCGGTGATGTAGGGGCGCAGGCGCTCGGCCATCGGCAGATACTCGTCGCAAATCTGGTCCACGGTGTAGGTGGGCAGGTTGTAGATGAGCTCGAGCTCGGGGTTCACGCGGGCAAGAGCGGTCTCCAGCTTGTCGCGGAACAGCGTCTCGTCCAGCATGTCCTGCATGCGCAGGCCAATGCGGGCCATCTTGTCCTGATAGCACGGACCGATGCCGCGCTTGGTGGTACCGATGTTCTTCTTGCCGAGCTTCTGCTCAAAAGCACCATCCAGATCGATGTGGTACGGCATGATGACATGCGCGTTGCCACTGATCTTGAGGTTCTTGGTGGTGATGCCGTCGGCCTCGAACATGTCGATCTCCTCAAGGACAACCTTGGGGTTGACGACGCAGCCGTTACCGATCACCGACACGTGGTCGGAATACATGATGCCGGAGGGCACCTGGTGCAGGCCGTACTTCTTGCCGTTGACGACGATGGTGTGACCGGCGTTGTTGCCGCCCGAATAGCGCACGACGGCATCGAAGTCGCCGGCGACCAGGTCGCAAATCTTACCCTTGCCCTCATCGCCCCACTGGGCACCGACCAAAACGGTTGACGGCATGTTTACTCCTTACATTCATGGACTGTCTACGCGCCACGCCGGCACGCAGAAGCACAAAACATTCCCAGTATACCCGTGCAACGGGCGCCTGTCCTACTCCTCGGCATGTGCCCCATCAAGCTCATAGAACTTGGTGGATGCCGGCAGGAACATCAGGTCGACGTCGCCAATCGGGCCCGAACGGTTCTTGGCCACGACGATACGCGTGACGCCCTCGTCGGGTCGATCGTCGCGCGAGGCTTCGGCCTCGTCGGCGGAGCGGTCCAAGAACATAACGATATCGGCGTCCTGCTCGATGGAGCCCGATTCACGCAGGTCGGACAGCTGCGGGCGCTTGCCGGTACGGGACTCGACCTGACGCGACAGCTGCGACAGCGCAATCAACGGAATCTTGAGCTCCTTGGCCATGATCTTCAAACCACGCGACATCTCCGAGACCTCGACGGTACGGCTCTCGGAGCGACGTCCCGGCGGAGGACTCACCAGCTGCAGGTAGTCCAGGATGATGATGGCCTTCTCCTTGTTGTGGAGCATGCGGCGGCTCTTGGCGCGGATCTCGGTCACTGTGGTGCCGGGCGTATCGTCAATCAGAATATCGAGCTTGGACAAGGTCTGCGTGGCCTCATTGATATTGGCCCACTGCTCGGGGCTAATGCGGCCCATGCGGAAGTCACTGATCGAGATCATGGCGTAGGCGCAAATCAGACGCTGGGCAATTTCCTTGCCCGACATCTCCAGCGAGAAGAAGCCGACGGTATAACCGGCAGCGGCAGCGTTGAGCGCCAGATTCAGGGCGAACGACGTCTTACCCACAGCAGGGCGAGCGCCGATAATGATGAGCTGACCCTCGCGAAAACCCATGAGCATGCGGTCGAGCGACGGGAAGCCGGTGGGCACACCCGCAGCCTGACCACCGGCCTGGCACACTTCCTCGGCCTCGTTATAGGCCTCGACCATAAACTCGGTCAGCGTCTTGTAGCTCGACTTGACCTCGCGCGCCGTGACCTTGAGCAGCTTGCTCTCGGCCAGCTCGACAACCTCTTTGGTGTCGGTGGGGGCGTTGTAGGCCAGCGCGTTGATCTCGTTGGTGGCACCGATCAGCTCGCGCAGCATCGAGTCGCGACGGACGATGGCGGCATGGTGCTGCCAGTTCACGAGCGACAGGGTCTGACCCATCAGCTCCAAAATGTAGGCCTCGCCGCCCACGGCATCGAGCTTGTTGATGCTGCGCAGGTAATCGATCAGCGAGATGGAGTCGATGGGGATACGGCTGTTGTACATATCGACCATCGCGGTATAGATGGTCTTATGAATGGGCCGGTAGAAGTCATCGGGCTGCAACTCGACCTGGGCCTCTTCGACCACTTCGGGCGATAGCAGCATAGCGGCCAGTACGTTGGCCTCTGCATCTCGGTTTTGGGGGAGACCCAACTTGGAGCCACGGTCCTCAACCGTCAGCCCGGTCTCCCTATCGTCATATGCCATGAGCATCCTCATTCATATCGCTTGCGAGCATCCATAGTATCAGCCACGGTCCCAAAACGCGCCGCGCGCCGCCAATCATCACCGAACCAAACGGATGAACGGTCCTGTATATAGGACTTCGACGCAACGTTCACCATGACACTCACTCAGCGCAAAAAACAAAAGGGCGCCCTGGTTTCCCAGAGCGCCCTTCTTAGAACAAGATTGTTGCGTTGCAGCAAATGCTACTCGGCAGCAGCCTCAGTCTCGACCTCGGCGGTCTCGGCCTCGGCGACCTCAGCGGCCTCCTCGACCTCAGCCTCGGCAGCGAGCTCCTCGGCGGTAACGCCGACGAGAACGACAACCTCGGCCTTGATCTCGCGGTACAGCGAGATGGCAACGGTGTGGGCACCGGCAACCTTGATGGGCTTACCGAGCTCGACGCGCTTGCGGTCGATGTCCATACCGAGCTGAGCCTTGATGGCGTCAGCGATCATAGCGGCGGTAACGGAGCCAAAGAGGATGCCCTCGTCGCCGACCTTGACGTCAACGGTGACCGTCTTGCCCTCGAAGGCAGCCTTGGTCTCGTTGGCGGTAGCCAGACGGACGGCCTCGCGCTTGGCGATGTTGTTGCGACGCTCGTCAAGCTGCTTGAGGTTGCCCTTGGTGGCGGCAACAGCGAGCTTCTTGGGGAACAGGAAGTTCTCAGCGTAACCCTGAGCGACCTCTACGACGTCACCCTCGCCGCCCTTGCCCTTGATCTCATCGAGAAGAATAACCTTCATGATGCGTCTCCCTTCTTAGCCGCGGTCGCGGTTGCCACGAGAGGAAACCACGGGGACGGTGTACGGCAGGAGAGCCATCTCGCGGGCGCGCTTGATGGCGTTGGCGATGTCATGCTGATGCTGCGTGCAAGCGCCAGTGACGCGACGGGGCTTAATCTTGCCACGGTCGGTCATGTACTTACGGAGAAGCTGAGTGTCCTTATAGTCGATGAACTCAGTGTTCTCCTTGCAGAACTGGCAGTACTTACGACGCGGCTGACGTGCAGAAAAATCATTAGCCATGTCAAAATACCTTTCGTTTGGCAACTTCGGCGAACCGAAGCCGCCTCTCACTCAAAAATAGGTGAACAACCCTTAGAACGGGATGTCCTCATCGTAGACGTCGACCGCGGGCGGCGTAGCCACCGGTGCGGCAGGACGTGCTGCGGGCGCGGGAGCTGCGGGGGCGTAACCGCCCTGGTCGTAGCCACCCTGGCCACCACGGGAGCTCATAAACTCGATCTCATCGACGATGACCTCAAGCTTGCTCCGGCGCTGGCCGTCGCGCTCCCAAGAGCTGTAGCGCAGCTTGCCCTCGATCGCGACCTTGTTTCCCTTTGCCAGGAAACGGCTCACGGCCTCGGCGCGGGTGCCGAACATGGTGCAGTCGACAAAGTTGGGATAGTCCTCCCACTCGCCAGTCTGCGCGTTGCGGCGACGATCGTTCACGGCGACGCCAAAGGACAGAACCTGGGTTCCGCCGGCGGTGGCGCGCAGCTCGGGATCGCGGGTGAGGTTACCGGTGATGTTCACTCGATTGATGCTCATAACTCACTACTTCCTCTTGGGGCACAAGCCCAGTCCAAAACGACAGTCTTACTCCTGGTCGTCGCGACGGACGATCATGTGGCGGACCACAGCGTCGGTGATGCGCAGGACGCGATCAAGCTCGGCGATCTGGGTAGGATCTGCGTGGAAGTTGATGAGGGTGTAGTCACCATCGGTGAGGTCGTTGATCTCGTAGGCGAGCTTGCGCTTGCCCCACTCGTCAACGGAGTCGACCTTGCCAGCGCCCTCAGCGATCGTGGTATCGATACGCTTCATAACAGCGAGACGAGTCTCGGGGTCGAGCGACGGGTCAACAAAGAACAGCAGTTCATAAGCCTTCATATTGTCACCTCCTCTGGGCAAATGTGGCTTCAGGTCGTGAAGGTGCGCCTGAAGCAGGAAAAGACTTGATAATAATATCTTTCAACCTCCCAGGCCGCAAGAATATGCAGCTACAACCTCATGACCTCCACATATGCCCATACTCGCACGACGTTTCATGCGCATTCCAACCAAATGCCGACCAAGAGCTTGACGGATTTGTGGACAAGATACGGTGCCGCGGGGACAAGCTGAGCCAAGCCGCAGGTCAACGGGCACAAGGCCGTGGTCGCAAAATGCATACCAGTGGTCCACAGCGCCACCCAAAGATTTTTAAAATCATTGCCAAGTCGCTTATGAATACCCCTTTTGAACAATTGAGTTAATCAACCACGCTGGTCGGAAGCCGTTTTTTGGCACCTCAAACCCCACTGCAACGACAAGCGCGGCCAAGCGTTTTAAAAAATGCCAACTTTTCTGTTTGCACTTTGCGATTCCTCGTGTATACTGACTTTCGCATTTAACGGAGAGTTGTCCGAGTGGCCGAAGGAGCACGATTGGAAATCGTGTAGGCGTCAAAAGCGTCTCCAGGGTTCAAATCCCTGACTCTCCGCCAGTTAATTCCAAAGCAGGCCTTCGAGCCTGCTTTGTTTTTACCCCACGCGGAGGGGTGGCAGAGTGGTTGAATGCGGCGGTCTCGAAAACCGTTTGGCCTGTATAAGGTCACGAGGGTTCGAATCCCTCCTCCTCCGCCATTTTGGTTGAAAAAGCTCCCAGCAACGGGAGCTTTTTTGTTTTGAGTCCCTTACATACAAATACGGCGGAGGAGGAGGGATTCGAACCCGCCCCTCCCTCAAAAACATGTACATCACCCTCCAAAAACGACATTTCTCGACATCTTTGGAGGCTGGTGTACACCTTTGCATATTATGCTCGGCGGACGATCGACCGTTTTGCCTGCATCCGGTATATTTCCCCACCTCAACGGACATAAGAGTTGGGTATCGACTCAGAGCGAGAGGTCCCCAATGGATACCCCTGTTCTCATTTCGCATAAAACTGCATGGCTCGTCCATCACGCGCCACAAGGCCTGGTTCAAGCGGTCACGCAACACGACTACCAGATAGGCGCAAGAGGTCTCTCCACCCAGCAACGCATCGCGCGCATACGACAGGCCCTCACCGACTGCGGCATTCCGCCCGATATGTTCAAGACTATCGATATCTCCGTAGTGTTTGCTTTCGAGCGAATTCGCACCAACGGTGCCACTTGCCATGTTCTCGGCCAAAGCCTACCCTACGGCCATATTGACGAGCTTACGCCCGGCATCTTTATCACCGACGAAGCCTTCACCTTCGTGCTCGCCGCCGAGTGGATGGATAGAATCGAATACCTCGAGTATGGCTACGAAGTTTGCGGCGACTATCGCATGGGCCTTAATCCCTCTGACCCTTATACCGAGCAACCAGCAACCACCTCCAAGGATGAAATTGTCGAGCTGCTCGATCAACACCCCGGCAAACCCGGTGCCACACGCGCGCGACTCGCGCTCAGACATGTCTACGACCACTCGGCCTCGCCTATGGAGGCTGCATCGGCAATCGCCCTTTCACTTCCGACAAGCGAAGGCGGCGTTGGCATTCGAGGCATCGAGCTCAACCGACCGCTCGAGATCCCTCAACGTCTTTGGCATTGCACCAAAGCCCAAACACTCAAAATCGATGCCCTCATTACCTATAAGCGCAGAGAGCTCGGCATCGAATATAAGGGTGGCTTTCACGACGCGGTCGAACGTAAGGGAGCAGATGCGGAGCGAGAGGCTGTGCTCGCCCAAATGGGTTATCGCATCGTCACACTCACCTCAGCGCAATTTGCCAGTCAACTCGCTTTTCACCGTGCCATGAACAATATCCGCGAAGCACTCGGTATGCCCCGCTGCACCGATGCCGAGTACCAGCGAAAGCAAAACGAACTGCGAAAGGCGCTTATCCGCAACTGGAAGGGCACGAAGGACATAGAGACGCCCTCCGAGTAACGTCACCCGCTCGGCGCGCGCCAAAACATGTACACCATCCTCCAAAAACGACATTTTTTGACATCTTTGGAGGCTGATGTACATGTTTGGGACCTATGGCCGCGCCCAGTCTCTACCGTTTGCCGAGCAATGGGGTCGCAATCGCCGCCAACCATGTACTATGTACGGGCATTGTCTAAACTCGCAATCAGAAGGATTCCATCTTGCCCGTCGTCGCAGCTATGACCGTTACCTCACATGCCTCGGATGCCATGGTCGCTATCCCCTTTTGGCTCGAGATGTTCGCTGTTGTCGCGGCATCGATCTCGGGCGTGCTGGTCGCGCGCGAGCATAAGCTCGACCTGGTGGGCGCGGTCGCACTCGCCGTTGTCTGTGGCCTGGGCGGCGGTCTCTTACGCGACATGACACTGCAAGTGGGCAACGTCTACATCCTCAACCAGCCAATGGCGCTGCCGCTCTCCATCGCCACGGCGGCCATCATCTACATCTTCCCGGCAATCGTCGATAAACCCGAGAAACTCATTCCCCTGCTCGACATCATCTCGGTCGGCATCTATGCGGCAACCGGCGCGGACAAGGCACTGGTCTACGGCTTTGCGCCGGCCGTATGCATCATGATGGGCTTTTTCACCGCGGTGGGCGGCGGCATGTTGCGCGACGGCTTTATGGGCGTGGTTCCGGGCATTTTCCAACGCACTAACTTTTATGCCATCGCGGCCATCGCCGGATCGGCAAGCTATGTAAGCCTCGTCATGAGTGGCTTGGTCAGCAATGTCGCCGCGCTAATCGTATGCGTTGTCGTGACCATGGGTCTGCGCTGGCTCTCGCTGCGCTTTGACATCAAAAGCCCCACAGAGGAAGACATCGCGCGCTTCTTGCATCGCAAAAAGTAGACAGCACGGCACGACCCTTCGAAATGCAACCGAGAGGTTCTTTTAGAGCGACCGCGCGTTGGGTACCCTGTTAGATACATGTCGAGTATCTAGCGAAGGATTCACTATGCCTTACAACCTAGCACCGTCGTCCCGGCGCCGTAAAGCGCGTGGCCACATCGCCCTCCTATTTGCACTGATTGCACTTGCGCTGACCGTACTTCCCACGGCTTCGTTCGCCGGCACAGACACCGCCGGCAACGTACTCGCGACCGACGAAGGCTCCACCCCGTCAGGGGTCGAAGGCGACCTGTACTGGGCCGGCCAAAGCCTCAACTTAGACGATGCCTCCATCGGCCGCGATATTATCGCGGCGGGCGAGAGCCTGTCGATTCGCGACTGCACCGTAGGCGGCGCCGTTCGTCTTGCGGCGCGTACCATCGATATCGCCAAAACCGCAATCGATGGCAGCGTGACGGTAGCCGGCCAGCACGTCGTCCTTAACACCGGTAGCACCGCCAACTGTTTTTACGCGGCAGGCGAGACGGTCGCCCTGCGCGGCTCCGCTAAATCGGCGGCGCTCGCCGGCGACACCGTTACCATCGATGGCACCGTCGATGGCGATGTTGAGGTCTGGGCCGACAAGCTCATCCTGGGCAAAAACGCCTGCATCACCGGCACGGTGAGCGCCCACGTCTCACAGGATCCCGAGCGGGCAGAGGGTGCCCAGGTCGGAGCCCTCAAGATCGACCGAACCGAAAACGAGGACACCTCTACGGTCAACGACATTATCGGCGGCATCGTTGCCGCGGCGCTTTCTACCAGCTTTGTCGCTATCCTGCTTGAGCTTGTCTTTCCGCGCGCAACCGCCAGTGCCGCCGGCATGCTGCATCAGCGTCCCACGCCGCTGTGGGTAAGCGGTCTTCTGGGCACGGTCGCCGTCGTTCCCGCCGTCCTGCTGCTGATTATCTCTATCGCTGGTCTGTCGCTTGCCGGAACTCTCTTGTGCGGCGTTATCGGCATCGCGTTGGTATCGAGCGCCTTTGCGGGGTGCGCGATCGCCCGCATGGTCGGACACAACCAGAACCGCTACGCCATGGCAGCCGTGGGCGGCATCGCCGCAGGTGCCCTCACGGGACTTCCCCTCATCGGCGACTTCATCAGCGGCGTGGCCTTTGTCTTTATGCTCGGCTACGTTATCCAGATCATCTGGCGCAACGCCCATCTCAAGCCCCAACAAGCCTCCAACACGCCGGGACTCCCCACCGCCTAGGCGCCAACCACCGCAAAGGGGACAGGCATCTTTGTGGTGGCGCAGGCCTTCTCAATCCCCGTGCACCAAAAAGGGCGCCGACCATTGCAGTCGGCGCCCTTTCTTATTGGCAGTTATAAGCCCCAGCGCTTATTTGTTGACCTGGCCAGCGCGGACGGCTGCCTTCTTACGGTCGGTGGCGTTGAGCAGACGCTTGCGCAGGCGGATGTTCTTGGGAGTGATCTCCACCAGCTCGTCGTCGGCGATGTACTCCAGCGCCTCCTCCAGCGAGAAGGTGCGGGGCGGCACCAGCTGGACGGAGATATCGGAGGTCGAGGAACGCTGGTTGCCCAGGTTCTTGGTACGCGCGATGTTGACGACCATGTCGCCGGCCTTGCTGCGCTCGCCCACGATCATGCCCTCGTAGCACTCGGTGCCCGGCTCAACAAACAGCTGGCCGCGCTCCTGCAGCGTACCCAGGGCATAGGCAACGGCCTTCTCGGTGGTCATGGAGATCATGGCGCCGTTCTGACGGTTGCCGATCTCGCCGGCGTAGGGACCATACTCCAGGAAGGTGTGGTAGAACACGCCCTCGCCGTGGGTGACGTTCATGATGCGGTTCTTAAGGCCCATGATGCCACGCGTCGGGATCTTGAACTCGAGGTGCGTCACGATGCCCGAGGTATCCATGCTCGTCATGATGCCGCCGGAGGTACCGAAGACCTCAACGACCTTGCCCGAGTACTCGTCAGGGCACTCGACGACGGCCTGCTCGACAGGCTCCATCTTGTTGCCGTTCTCGTCCTTCTTAAACAGAACGCGGGGACGGCCGACCTGGAACTCAAAGCCCTCGCGGCGCATGGACTCCATCAGGACGGACAGGTGCAGAATGCCACGGCCCGAGACCTCGACGCCGCTCTTGTCCTCGAGCTCCTCGATCTTCATGGTCACGTTGTTCTCGGCCTCGTTGAACAGGCGCTCCTTGAGCTGACGGGCGCCCACGATGTCGCCGTCGCGACCGACGAGCGGGGAGGTCGAAGCCTCAAAGACGATGGACAGGGTCGGCGGGTCAATCTCGATGGGCTCGAGCTCAACGGGGTTCTCGACATCGGTGTAGACATCGCCGATGTCGGTGCGGTCGATACCCACGACAGCGGCAATGTCGCCGGCGCCGACTTCCTGGCACTCGGTGCGGCCCAGATAGTCGAAGGTAAAGAGCTGTTTGACGGTAGCGGTGGCGCTGGAGCCGTCGTTCTTGACAACCAGGATCTGGTCGCCCTGGTGGATGGTGCCGGAGTACACGCGACCGATGCCGATACGGCCAACGAAGTTGGAGTGGTCGATGGTCACGCACTGCATGGCCAGCGGGGCGTTCTCGTCAACCTCGGGCGCGGGCATGTCGTCGATGATCATATCGAGCAGCGGATACATGTCCATGTTGCCGTCGTTGGGATCAAGACGGGCAAAGCCATTCATGGCGCTGGCGTAGACCACGTGCTCCATGGCGAACTCAAGCTGGTCGTCGGTGGCGCCCAGGTCGGCCATAAGGTCGAGGCAGTCGTTGTAGGCCTTCTCGGGGTTGGCACCCGGACGATCGATCTTGTTGATGACGATCATGATCTTAAGGCCGGTGTCGATAGCGTGACGCAGCACGAAGCGGGTCTGGGGCATGGGACCCTCAAAGGCGTCGACCAGCAGCAGGGCGCCGTCGGCCATACGCAGTACGCGCTCGACCTCGCCGCCGAAGTCGGCGTGGCCCGGGGTGTCGATGACGTTGATCTTGACGTCCTTGTACTCGATAGAGATGTTCTTGGCGAGAATCGTAATGCCGCGCTCGCGCTCCTGGTCGTTAGAGTCCAGGACGCGGTCCTCGACCTGCTGGTTGGCACGGAAGGCATCCGTGGCACGCAGGAGCTTGTCGACCATCGTCGTCTTGCCGTGGTCGACGTGAGCGATGATGGCGATGTTCCTCAGATTGTCTACGCGCATGTAGTTCCCCTATCTTCTATCCATATACAAACGGCACGCATATGCGGCCCGCCCAGCGATACAACGCTCAGCGGGAATATTGAGCCTTTTACCGAAAACTCGTTTATTTTAGCGATTTTAGATAAGAGGGGTTTCCTCACCTGCAGGTTCAGGGTCGCTCCACATAAAACCATCGCCGGCACCCATGCCCTCATACAGCACGTATGCCGAAAAACCACTCTCGAGCGTGGTTTCGAAGAAGCTCACGAGCAGAGCATCGTGATAGCCGCCGTCAATCTCGACGCAGCCGGTGTAGCCGATGGCATAGCGGGCGATACGGCCCAGGCCCTCGTCCTTAAGACCCATCTTGTGCTCGGAGATAAAGTTGGTAGCCGCCTCGAGGCACGCCTCTTCGCCATCCTCATCGAGCGCCGCCAGATAACGGTTGGAAGCGGCATCCTCAATTGCCACGACCACGCCAGGGTTTTCACCGGCGGCCAGGTCGTCCAAGAACGCACCGATCAGGTCACACACCATGGCGTCGAGCTCGGCGGAGACGTTACCGGCGTCCTGCATATCCTGTGCCATCTTTAGACCTTCCCATCGAGTCTGGCGTCGTTACAGTTCTTGCGCCTCGGCGGCGATCTTGGCGGCAGCGTCGCGGGCGCGCATCATATCCATCGCGCGCTTGTCGAGCACCTTGATCTGACTGGTCAGCATTACCGCATCGACCACGCCCCAGATCACGAGGCCCGTAGAGATCGAAAACCCAAGCGCACCAACTGTACCACGAAGGCGCGAGCAGATTGCCGCGACAAGGGCGGAGATGACAACCATCTTGATAAACGAGCCGCGGCGTTCGCGAAGCGTGCGGGCCTGCGTCACATAGGCAATGCGAGCCGCCTCAGAAGCCTCCGAGCGCATCTGGGCCTCGCGGGCGATCGCAGCCGCCTCGGCCGACATACCGCCGGCCATCAGCGAACACTCCGCATCCTGGCCGCCCCGCATTTAGAAATCATCGGGGGAGAGCGTATGGACGAACTCGTCGAACTTCTCGAACTCCTGCTCGTCGTCGACTTCCTCGGCGTGGGTAGAAACAGTGCCCAGGCGATTCATGATGTCGTCCTCCACAAACATGGGGGCATTGCTGCGCACGGCAAGAGCAATGGCATCACTGGGACGGGCGTCGATCTTGCACTCGTCACCATCGGCCAGTACGACGATCGTCGCGTAGAACACCGGCGGCTCGGCGCGAACGATCTCGATGCGCTCGAGCTTGGCGCCCAGGGCGTCGACGGTGTCGAGCAGCAGGTCATGGGTAATCGGGCGCTCGGCGCGGCCGCCATCGATGCCGCGGCTGATGGCAGCAGCTTCAAACGAACCAGTCTGAATGGAAAGGGAACGCAGCGGCGCGGGCGAGTCCGATTTGCTGCTGCGCTCACGAAGTACGATAAGCGATGGCACGGGACCGGCGGCCATGACGATGGTCTCTATGTCGACACGAACCATGGAACACCTCCGGTACGTAGCGGTTAACACGCGGCAGCCCGCCGCATTGAATAGCTATACTACCCAAACTTTCGCACAGCACACAAAATCAAAGTAGTTAATTTGGGGCGGGGCTTTTTTTGACTACTTTCAGTAGGTAAGAAAAAAGCCCCGAGGCAACGCCCCAGGGCTCTTCACAGTTTTGATGGTGGACCTGACAAGATTCGAACTTGTGACCTCCCGGTTATCAGCCGGACGCTCTAACCAACTGAGCTACAGGTCCATCATGGTGGAGGTTAGGGGGATCGAACCCCTGACCTCAGGCTTGCAAAGCCCGCGCTCTCCCAGCTGAGCTAAACCCCCACGGAGACAGTAATAAACACCCCAGCGGCGACTCGGCTCTCGCTGGGGTGTTTATTGCGAAAGAAAGTGGTGGACCTGACAAGATTCGAACTTGTGACCTCCCGGTTATCAGCCGGACGCTCTAACCAACTGAGCTACAGGTCCATCGCGCAAGGGATATATTAGACGAGTCGTTACGCGCGCGTCAACAACTTTTTTGAAAATCTTTGAGGGGTGTGTCAGACGGCTGGGCGAGATAGGTTAGGTTTGCTGCTCGGGCAGTCCTGCGCAAGACGAAGGCCACATTAAGTGGCCTTCTTTGCGTGCGGAACTCGCGACAAACCTAACCCATCTCGCCCAGCCGTCTGACACGGGGCTCCAAGCTTGTCAAAAAAGCGGTCGGCGCGCAGTGCGCCGACCGCCGATATATGGGGCCTGATATTTTCTACCAGCTAGGGCCTCTTACTCGTCCAGGAGATCCTCTGGTATGTCGTTGCCGTCGCCTAGGTCGACTGGGGCCTCTTCGGCGTCGGTTGCGGCCTCGGCGCCTTCGTCTTCGGGCTTCTCCTTGGCGGCCGTCATGCGGGCTACGGCGCAGATGCGGTCGTTGTCGTCGACGGTCATCATCTTGACGCCCTGGGTGGCGCGGCCGGTCTGGCTGATCTCGTCGGTCTTGACGCGAATGACCGTCGCACCCTCCGTCACGATGAACAGCTCGTGCTGCGGGCCCACCGTCTTCATGGCCGCGAGGTTACCCTTACGCTCGGTCATTTGGATGGTGTAGACGCCCTGGCCGCCGCGATTCTGCTCCGGGTAGTCCGCGACCGGCGTGCGCTTGCCGTAGCCGCGCTCGGTGATGACGAACAGATCGCCGTTGCCGTTAGTGACTTCCATGCCCAGAACGCTCACGCCGTCCTTCATACCGATACCGCGAACGCCGCTGGTATCGCGGCCGGTGGCGCGCACCTGCTCCTCGGAGAACATGATCGCCTTGCCCGCGGTGGTGGCCAGGATAATCTTGTCGCCCTCGCGCACGCGGCGCACGTTCAGCAGCGCGTCGTCGTCACGCAGGTTGATAGCGATCAGGCCGTCGCGACGGCTGCGGTCATATGCGCTCATCACGGTCTTCTTGACCATGCCGCTCTTGGTGGCAAACATCAGATACTCGTCGGCAGGGAACTCGCGGCAGCTGATGACGCTCGCGATCTTCTCGCCCTCCTCGAAGGGCAGCAGGTTGACGATCGCGGTACCGCGCGCCTGGCGCGTACCCACCGGCAGCTCGTGCACCTTCAGGCGATAGACCTTGCCCTTGCTCGAGAAGAACAGCACGTACTCGTGCGTGGACGCGATGAACATCTCGTCGATGACGTCGTCCTCTTTGAGGTTGACGCCCGAGACGCCCTTGCCGCCGCGCTTCTGGGCGCGGTAGGCGGCCACCGGGATGCGCTTGACATAGCCGGTGTGGGTGATGGTCACGACCATGTCCTCGTCGGCAATGAGGTCCTCGACGTCCAGGTCCTTCTCGACATGGCTGATCTCGGTGCGGCGCTTATCGCCGAACTTCTTGGAGATCTCGCGCATCTCTTCCTTAATGACGCCCAGGATCTTCTCCTCGTGCGCCAGCAGGTCCTCGTAGTAGGCGATGGCGCGGCGCAGGCCGTCCAGCTCTTCCTGAATCTTGTCGCGCTCCAGGCCGGTCAGGCGGCGCAGCTTCATCTCGAGGATGGCCGTGGTCTGCTCGGGCGTAAAGCCAAAGCGCTCGATCAGGCGGCTGCTGGCCTCGGAGTCGGTCTGCGAGGAACGGATGATGCTGATGACCTCGTCAATATGATCGAGAGCCATCAGGTAGCCCTCGAGGATATGCGCGCGGGCCTGGGCCTTCTTAAGGTCGAAGCGGGTGCGGCGGGTGACGACGTCGACCTGGTGGTCGATGTAGTGCTGCAGCATCTCGCGCAGGCTCAGGCATTTGGGAACGCCGTTGACGAGCGCCAGGTTGTTGGCGCCAAAGGTCGTCTGCAGCGAGGTGTACTTATACAGGTTGTTGAGCACGACCTGCGGAATGACGCCCTTCTTGAGCTCGATGACCAGACGGATGCCCTTCTGGTTGGACTCATCGCGCATATCCGAGATGCCCTCGATGCGCTTGTCGTTGACGAGCTGGGCGATCTTCTCCTGCAGGGTGCCCTTGTTGACCATGTAGGGAATCTCGGTAAAGACCAAGCGGCTGCGGCCGGTCTTGGTGGACTCCACGTGGGCCTTGGCGCGCACGGTAATGGAGCCGCGGCCGGTCTCGTAGCTCTGCTTAATGCCGGCGCTGCCCATGATGATGGCGCCGGTGGGGAAGTCCGGACCGGGCATGATCTGCATGAGCTCGTCGACGGTGGCGTCGGGGTTGTCGATCAGGTAGCACGTGGCTTCGATCGCCTCGGTGAGGTTGTGCGGGGCGATGTTGGTGGCCATGCCGACGGCGATGCCCTGGCTGCCGTTGACCAGTAGGTTGGGGAAACGCGCGGGCAGCGCCTGGGGCTCGGCGAGCGACTCGTCGTAGTTGGGCTGCCAGTCGACGGTGTCCTTCTGCAGGTCGCGCAGGAGCTCCATGGCGGGCTTGGCCAGGCGGCTCTCGGTGTAACGCATGGCCGCCGCGCCGTCGCCGTCGATGTTACCGAAGTTGCCGTGACCGTCGATGAGCGGCGTGCGCATGGAGAACCACTGCGCCAGGCGAACCAGGGCGGCGTAGACCGCGGAGTCACCGTGCGGATGGTACTTACCGATAACTTCGCCGACCGTCCAAGCGGACTTCTTGTGCGGGCGGTTGGGGTAGATGCCGCTCTCGTTCATCGCGTACAGGATGCGGCGGTGCACCGGCTTTAAGCCGTCGCGCACGTCCGGCAGGGCGCGCGCCGTGATGACCGACATCGAATACTCGATGAATGACTGCTTCATCTCGCGGCCAAACTCCGAAATCTGGAGCTGGCCGCCGTTTATATCCTCGCCGGCCGAGGCGCCACGATCGACTTCGCCAAAGCTCTCCTCGAGCTCACCGTCGTCGTCCTCTTCCTCGTCATCATCGGCATCGGGGTTATAGGCGTCAGGATCGCCGTCCTCGCCCTGCTCAGCACGGGCAAGCAGGCGCTTCAGATCGTCGGGCATGCCGGCATCGCCGGCCTCGCCCATACCCTCGTTATTGTTGATATCGTCTGCCACGTTACCTCCTCATGGTTTGCGTGGTCCATTAATCATCCTGCCACGGAGACGGCTTTTCCAGGTGCCGCAGATTCGCTCGAAAGAGGAGGGAAGCGTACTTGGGTACGCGACCGACGATTGAGGGCGAAGGTGCGGTGGCTGGGAAAGCCGAACAGGTTAGGCGTCTAAAAAGCGCGCGTCGTGCGCGTGTTTTTCAATGTACTCGCGGCGATAGCCGACCTCGGAACCCATCAGCTCGCGCACGGCGCGGTCCGCCACCACGGCATCCTCGATCGACACGCGCTGCAGGATGCGGGTCTTGGGATCCATCGTCGTCGAGGCAAGCTGCTTGGGGTCCATCTCGCCCAGGCCCTTGTAGCGCTGGACGGTATAGCCCTTGCGCTTCTTGGTGATCTTGCCGTCCTTGGCCTTGCCGTCCTCGTCGTTGTCGTCGGGGTTCAGGCCCAGACTCTGGATGGTGTCGCGCAGGATCTCGTCTTCGGGCTGGCGGCCGTTGGGATACACGTAGTGGATCTTGTTGCGCACCTTAATGCCAAAGATGGGCGGGCAGGCAACATAGACGTAGCCGGCATCGATCAGCGGACGCATGTACTTGTAGAAGAACGTCAGCAGCAGGATGCGGATATGCGCACCGTCGACGTCTGCATCGGTCATGATGATGATCTTGTGGTAGCGCGCCTTGGTGATATCGAAGTCGCCGCCGTCGCCGGCACTCGTCGTGACGCCGCAGCCGATCGCGGTAATCAGCGACTGGATGGTGTCACTCGAGAACGCGCGATGGTCACCAACGCGTTCGACGTTCAGAATCTTGCCACGCAGGGGCAGAATCGCCTGGATGTCTCGGCGACGGCCGTCCTTGGCCGAACCGCCTGCCGAGTCGCCCTCTACGATGAAGAGCTCGGTCAGCTCGGCATCGCGCACTGAGCAGTCAGCGAGCTTACCGGGCAGGGACGCCGTCTCGAGCAGGCTCTTGCGGCGGGTCGCCTCGCGCGCCTTGCGGGCGGCGTTGCGCGCCTTGCAGGCCTGTTGCGCCTTCTTGACGATCTCGCGGGCGGGCTTGGGATGCTCCTCCAAGTAATCGGCGAGGCCGTCGGTCACGATCTTGAGCGTGAGCGCGCGCATATAGGAGCTACCGAGCTTGGCCTTGGTCTGCCCCTCAAACTGCGGATCGGGCAGCTTGACCGAGATAACGGCCGAAAGGCCCTCGCGCACATCGTCGCCGGTCAGGTTGGCGTCTTTTTCCTTGAGCAGGTTCTGTTTGCGCGCGTAGTCGTTGATCACGCGGGTGAGCGCGGTGCGGAAGCCCTCAAGGTGCATGCCGCCCTCGGGAGTGTAGATGTCGTTGGCAAACGACATGACGTTCTCGCCGTAGCCGCTATTCCACTGCAGGGAAACCTCGACCTCGCCCATCTTGGCCACGGGAGCGTCCGGGTCCGATTTGCCCTCGATGTAGATGGGCTCCTTAAAGGCCTCGGGGACGTCCTTGCCCTCGTTGAGGAACTTGACGAAGTCGATGATGCCGCCCTCGTAGCAAAACTCCTCCACGTGGGGAGTCGCCTCGCGCTCGTCGGTCAGCACGATCTTGAGGTTCTTATTGAGGAACGCTGTCTCCTGCAGACGGTTGTGCAGCGTATCGAAATCGTAGATGCAGGTCTCGAAGATCTCGTCGTCGGGCCAGAAGGTGACGGTGGTGCCCGTCGAATCCGAGGTGCCCACGACCTCCATCTTCTTGACGGTCTTGCCGCGCGAGAACTCCATCTCGTAGGTGTTGCCATCGCGACGAACCTGAACGACCACGCGCTTGGACAGTGCGTTGACGACGGAGATGCCTACGCCGTGCAGGCCGCCCGAGACCTTATAGGCCGAGTTATCGAACTTACCGCCGGCATGCAAGATCGTCATAACGACCTCGAGCGTCGGGATCTTTTTAACAGGGTGCTCGTCGACGGGGATGCCGCGCCCGTTGTCGACGACCGTGATGGAGTTGTCGGCGTGGACCGTCACCTGGATCTCGGTGCAGAAACCGGCCATGGCCTCGTCGACGGAGTTGTCAACGATCTCCCACACCAGGTGATGCAGACCGCTGGCGCTCGTCGAGCCGATATACATGCCCGGGCGCTTACGAACGGCCTCGAGACCTTCGAGAATCTTAATCTCGCCGCCATCGTAATCGTTTTCGTTTGCCACACGTCCTCCTTCAGTCAAGAAAATGTGTACAGCCTTACTAGTTTATCGTAAAAAAATACCCTCGGGAACGAGGGTATTTGGCTCTACAAGGCCACCAGATGCGATTTAAGGCTCTTTTTTGCTTTGCACGCCCTTGGCCCACTCGGCACTGGCTCTCATGGCATTCTCGAGGGCCTCGCGCAGTTTTTGGTCTTCGATGGGCGCCACTTGGCGCTCGATCTCGGTACGCTCGGCCTCACTTAGGTCGGCGTGCGGGGCCGGCGGTCGCTCGGTCGTCGCCGGGCGCAGGCGCTCCTTGGCGGCGGGCGGCGTGTGACCGGGCGCGGTGGTTTTGAACACCAGGCCGTCCACATGCGCACCGGCGCGCTCCATGCGCGCGCGGATGATCTCGCGCAACAGCGTCATTTCCTGCGTCCACGAGGGCGAGTCGAGATATACCAGCAGCTCATTGGACTCGGGCAGGTAGCGCAGTCCCGTCACATGCCGCCCCTCGCGCGTGCCCGAGCACACCGCGTTCCATGCGCGATAGACCGTGCGCGACTCCTCGGCGGCCTCCATCTGCGCACGGCGCTTAGGCGTTGCAGCCGCCAGGATGCGCTGGCGCTCTGCGTTCAAAAACCCGCTGAAGGCGACCGTTTCGCTCTCGCGCTCGTAATTAGCACGTCTCACCCATGCCCACCACCTTGGCTCGATCAAGTAGGTCATCGGTAAAGTACCCCAGGTTGGTCGTAGTTATGACCGTCTGGATATCATCGCCGATCAGCCGCAGGAAAGCGCCGCGACGCTCGCCGTCGAGCTCGCTCATCACGTCGTCCAGAAGCAGCAGTGGGGCGGTGCCCAGGACATCGCGAGCCACGGCAACCTCGGCCACCTTCCAGGACAGCACCAGCGTACGCTGCTGTCCTTGGCTGGCAAATGAACGGGCGGAGCGACCCGCCACGGTGAACTCAATCTCGTCGCGATGCGGTCCCACCAACGTCACGCCGCGGCGAATTTCCTCGTCGGCGTGCTCATCAAGGGCAGCCAGCATGCGCTCGTACGCCCAGCCCTTCAGCTCTTCGCGATCCTCGACCTGGGGCAAATCCCCCAGCGTGGACGCATAGGTCACGTTGGCGGTCTCACCTGACGCCACTTGCCCGTAGGCAGTGTGCACATGGCCCGCCAGCCGGTCGAGCAGGGCCAACCGGTGCACGAGCAGGGCCGAGCCCGCACGGGCAATCGAATCGTTCCACGCGCCGAGCATCTCGCGGCAGCACCAGGTCTCCTTGAGCAAGGCGTTACGCTGGGTCACGCAGCGCCCATAGGTGCTCGCAAGATCGGCATAGCGTGCGCTCAGTTGCATGCCAAAGTCATCGAGGGCGGCGCGGCGCACACTGGCGCCTCGCTTAACCATGTCCAGATGGTCGGGGCAAAACAGCACGCTCGGCAGAACTCCGCGCACACCGGCGGCAGAGCATCTCTTGCCGTTGCGGCTAAACGAGCGCTTACCGTCCTCCGCGCTCAATCCCATATCAAGCAAGCGGCCGTCGCCCTCGAGCCTCAGCTCGATCTTGCACGAGCCCACGCCGTCATGGACGAGCTCGGCTGCGGTCGGATGCCTAAACGAGGCGCCGCTCGTCAGCAGCTGCAGCGCCTCTATGAGATTGGTCTTTCCCGCCGCGTTGGGTCCCGCAAGTATCGTCACGCCCTCGTCCAGGGCAAGGCGATAGCTATCGAAACTGCGGTAGTGCGCGACGGAAAGATCGCGGGCGAACATGGTCATGGCGCAGCGCTAGATGCGGACCGGCATGACCAGGTACAGGTAGTTGATCTTATCGTAGGACTTAAAGATGCCCGCCTGCGAGTAGCTCTTGAGCTCCAGCGTGATCTCCTTCTCCTTGGACAGGGCATTGAGGCAGCCGAAGATGTAATGGTAGTTGAAGGCGATGGTACCCGACTCGCCCTCGGCCTCGACATCGATCGTCTCCTGCGCAAGGTCCTGGTCATTGGAAATGGAGGACAGGCCCATCTGCCCGTTCTCGACATCGATCTCGAACTTGACGGCGGGGTTGGCGCTCGCGATAACGGCCACGCGCTTGAGGGCGGCGTTAAAGGCGGCGACGTCGATCTTGACGCTCGTCACGCACGAATCGGGGATGAGCTGCTTGTAGTTGGGGTACACGCCCTCGATGCGACGCGACACGTAGGTGGTGTTGCCGGCCTCGAAGACGACCTGGGTGTCGGTAGCCCCGATCATGATGGTCGCTTGGCTGGCCATGATGTTCAGCGCGTCGTTAAAGGCGTCAGCCGGAACGTTGAGCTCAAAGGAGCCCTCGAGGGTCGAGGTCTCGACCTGCGTATCGCACACGGCCAAGCGGAAGGAATCGGTCGCTACCAGGCGTACGGTGTTGTTCTCGACCTTCATGTGCACGCCGCCCAGGATGGGGCGAGCCTTGTCGGTCGAGGTGACGCGCCACACGCGGCCGACCATTTCGGACAAGACATCGGTCGGCAGCTCCACGGCACTCTCGATGGCATAGGCCGGAAACTCGGGGAAGTCATTGGCATCGAGCGTGTTCAGCCTAAAAGAGCTCTTCTCGCAACCAATCAGCACCTGGCGCTCGGACAGCTCAAAGGTGACCGGGGCATCGGGGAGGGTCTTGGTGATATTGGAGAGCATCTTACAGGGAATAACCATCTCGCCCTCTTCTTCGACATGCGCCGCGATGCGATGACGGATCGAGATGGTGTAGTTAGAGGTCTGGAATTCCAAGATGCCGTCTTGGGCCTTAACGAGCACGCCCGACAGGATGGGGAGGGTGGATGCCGAAGCGACACCCTTCATAACGACGCCGATGGCTTGTGTAAGCGAGCTCTGGCTGACGGTGAACTTCATCTTTTAATACCTTTCTATAGATATAAATATCTTAATAATAGTAATAGCACTGACGAAACTGTTGATTACTCCCAAAGACGCAGGTCAGACCCAGAAAGAGAATCGACAGCAACCTGTGTGCAACAGGGGTGGTTTTCCACGTTCAAAACCTGCGCAAAACTTTTCATCACCGCGGGTTGGGTTTTAGACACCTTATGCCCGTGGTTTCGACAAGTTTTCAACAGGTGTCTCTATTTCCCTACGAGCGCAGTGTAATTTTATCGCGCAGCGACTTGAGGTCTTCGGTGACGGTGCGGTCTTCCTGGATCATCTTCTGGACCTTTTTGTAACTCGTGCTGACGGTCGAGTGGTTGCGGTTGCCAAATTCGGCGCCCACCGCCGTGGTCGTCATCTCGCACATCTCGATGGCCAGATAGATGGCAATATGGCGTGCTTTGGCGATATTGGCGTTGCGACGCGGGCCGATGAGCTCCTCGTGCGTCACGCCGTACTGCTCTTCGATGACGGACTGAACCGTCTGGACGTTGATCTTTTTGGCCGATGTGTCGAAGTACTGGCTGGCGATGGCGTCGATATCGTCAAAGGTGAGCTCCCCGCCCTCGCGCTCGCGGTCGCCCGCCTCGCCGGCGCAACGCTCGCAAAAGCTCTCGAGCTCGCGGATGTTGGTGCCCGAGACCTCGGCCATGTGTTTAAAGTGCTCGTCGGTCAGGTGCCCGCCGTCGCCCCCATAGGCCGCCAGCAGCGAGTCGTCGCCTGCCTCGGGAGCGGCGACGATGGTGTTCTCGTAATAGCGCTGCAAGATCTTGTATTTCATCTCGTAGCTGGGCTCTGCGACCAGGCAGAGCATGCCGGCGTTGAAGCGGCTGGTCAGACGCTCGTCCATGCTCAGGTCCTTGGGGGCGCGGTCTGCCGCGATGACGACCTTCTTGTTGTTGCGGATGAACTCGTCCATGAGCTGGAAAAAGTAGTCCACGCTCGCGCGCTTGCCGATGATGTTTTGGATGTCATCGATGATGAGCACGTCCACGCCGTGGTATGCCTGCATGATAGGGGCGTTGCTCTTCTTTTGGCGGTCGAACTCGGTCATCAGGTCGTCCAGATATGCCTGGGAGTTGGCATACTTGACCTTGATCTCGGGCGACTTCTCGGCGAGCTCGTTTTTGATGGCAAGCAGTAGGTGCGTCTTGCCCAGGCCCGATTTGCCGTAGATGAACAGTGATGTGCACGTGCCGCGCTCGTCCGCGAGGGCGGCAAACTTGAGTGCCGAGCGATAGGCATGGCTGTTCTCGGGGCCGTAGACAAAGTTCTCAAAGGTAAATTTTGAGTTCGCGGCGAGCGGGGCTCCATCCGTATTCTGCTCGGCCGGTACGGTCGGTGCTGGCATGGGTGAAGCGGGGGTCGCAGCTTGCGTGGACTTAGTCGGCGCTCCGCCCTTCATCTGGTTCATCATGCGACGAAAGTCATCGGCCGAGAGCGTGTTCTTGATTGCAATGCCCGAATCCGCGCCCGCCGCTGCGTCGTGAGCGATAGGCATGTGCGTGACGGGTGCGTTCGTTGACGCCGCAGCGGTAGGCAACGGTGCCATGGTTTCACGGGAAACATCGCTGTGCTGGTGCTCGATTGTCGGCACGTCGCCTGCGGAGGCCGGCACCGCCGGGGAGGCAGCGGGAGCCGCGGCAGGCGCCGTCGCGGCAGCGGATTCCGCCACGGCTCCTTGCGGTGCCACGATGTCGAGCGCAATCGGTGCAAAGGCGATTTCTTCCAGATAGGCCTCAATAGTCGGCTGATGCTTTTTGAGCTGCGCGATGGCAAAGCGCGAGGGGGCCTCGATCGTGAGCGTATCTTCGGTCAGGCTTATGGCGCGCGATTGCCCCAGCATGTTGATGAGGCGTGCATCTTGGCCGTCGCGCTGGCAAAAGGCGATGGCATCCCCCAGGATGATGCTTGCTTCCTCGTCCACTGTCTCTCCCGTTCTTTAGCTCTGAGCTCGCACGCGAGCGGCGCCGAGTTCGGTCAGATGGTATTTCTGGCCATGCTTGATGACCAAGCCGGCCTGCGCCAAGTCATTGAGTGTGCGTGACCAAGTGGGGGCCGAGTTTCCAAACGCCCTCGCCAGATCGGTAGCACCGCACGCTTGATTTTGTGCCAGATAGCCCAGTGCGGCGTTGCCGCGATCGCTTACGAACACGTCCGGTTGTGGCTGCGCATACTGATTTGCTGCATTAGGATACATCATTTGAGCTGCTGGTTGTTGAGAACCCTGCATCGGCGGCATTTGCTGTTGAAAACTTTGAGGCCACTGTTGGTAAGGCTGCGGGGTCATCTGCTGGGCCCAGGGGTTGTACTGCTGCTGCGGCATCTGCTGGTACGGCTGCTGATATCCCTGCTGGTACTGCTGTGGGAACTGCTGGCCATACCCCAGTGGCGGCATCTGCTGATATGGATATCCCTGTTGGTACGGCTGATAGCCCATTTGCTGGCCGCCCGGTGCCCCCGTCGCCTGCTGCATTGCTGCTGCATCCTGATCCGCCAGCGGCATGGCCTCTGGCGCGTTTGACGGCATCGACATCGATGCCGCCTGGGACTGTTGTGTAGGAAGCATTCCGGGCTGCTGCATCTGTCCCACGGGGCGCTGCATCTGTTGCGTTGCCATGGGCTGCTGCGCAAAAGCTCCCGGCAGGGGATATGTGGGATGCTCCGTCTCGGGCCGCACGGCAGCGCCGCGTCCGCCGGCGCGTTCGATTTCCTGCACGCGTTTAGGGTTCAGGCTTACCGTAACCACGGTGCCGTTGCCCATATTGTCCTCGATGGATACGGCACCGCCGGCGTTTTCCAAATACTCCTGCACCATGGGAAACCCTGCTCCGGTTCCACGGATGTAGCGCTTCATCTTGCTGTTTGCGCTGGTAACGCCAAAGTCGAAAGCGCGCTCCTTGTCGTCGATGCCGGGCCCCTGATCGGCAAAGCGGATGGTGTCTCCGCCGTCCAGAATCGAGATGATGGGCTCGGCAAAGTGCGCGTGGATAAAGTTTTCGACAATCTCGCGGATGACCATGAGCGAGATATGGCCACCTTGTTCTTTCATGCACTGGTAGACGGTGTTGGTCGTCTCTTCCAAATACGTGCGGACATCTTGCGGATCAATGACGATCACACGCGGTGTCGACAGCATGTCGTCATAGACGGCGATGCGCGCGGCGTACATGGCTTTTGGCGCCTGCGTGGTCGTCTGCTCGCCTTCCTTACGCTCTTCGCGCACGCCGGTGATGTGCTCGTTGTCGGGTGCCGGGTCTCCGGAATCGACCATGGTGTAAAAGTCGTCAGACATGCCGCTCGCAATCTTTCAAAAGGTTTCGAACAAATAGTAGCTCACCGTGCAATGTTTCTCATCTTTCGACAACTTTTCAAAACCTGTTGAAAACTTTGGAAAACGGACGAAAAGTTCTCAACATTGCCAACATGACCTGTTGAAAACTCGATGAAATATCGTGAAAAGTTGCCATGCACCGCTAAATCGAGCTCGGCTTATGGGGGAACCGTGTGAACTGCGCAACCTTTTACCTTTGATTTCTTGACATTTGAACATCGATTTCCCTACAATCTTCAAGCTCACGTGTCTATATCTGCGTCCGCGCCCCCGCGGACACTCGAAATGCAGCAGGAGGAACTTAAGATGAAGCGTACGTATCAGCCTAATAAGCGTAAGCGTGCCAAGACCCATGGCTTCCGTGCCCGTATGGCCACTAAGGGTGGTCGTGCCGTGCTCGCCCGTCGTCGTGCCAAGGGCCGCAAGCGTCTCACTGTCTAGCAGCGATACACACATCTCGCATGAAGACTATTAAGTCTCGGCAAGATTTCGAGCATGTGTTCAGTCAGGGGCGTCGTTTCAATCACCCTCTGATTCGAATGACCATATGTGAATCGGTTGGCGAAGGCGACTCCGGAAGGGTCGCCTTCGTTGGTGCTAAACGGCTCGGTTGTGCTGTCGTGCGCAACCGTTCTAAGCGTGTGATGCGCGAGGCCGCCCGCAGCTGTGGATTTCCCGTTGCGGGTTATGACATCATCTTGTTCGCAACTCCCAAGACGAGGGTTTCTTCGCCTCAGGAGATGGACAATGCATTGCGTTCGCTTATGAAACGCGCCGGCGTTGCCGGGGAGGAGCGATGAGCAATCACGTTTTGCGACGTGTTGCCATCGCTCCTATTCGCATATATCAACAGGTTATTTCGCCCTTATTGCCTGACGCCTGCATTTATTACCCAACGTGCTCGCAATACGCCGTCCAGGCGATTGAGAAGTACGGTGTTTTGAGAGGCTGCTGGCTTGCCGTGAGGCGCATCGCTCGCTGCAATCCCCTGCACGTCGGCGGTTATGACCCTGTGCCCTAGCGGGCACTCGCTATCGGAGGAAAACTTACATGTGGGATTGGATCGTTAACATCCTTTTCGAGCTGCTCAAGCTCATCCAGACCTTTGCGGTCGACTGGGGCCTGTCCATCATCATCCTGGTGGTCATCATCCGTCTGCTGCTGACGCCGCTTATGCTCAAGTCGACCAAGTCGACGGCTCGCATGCAGGTGCTGCAGCCCAAGATGCTCGAGATCCAGGAGCGCTACGCCGACGATCCCCAGCGTCAGGCCGAGGAGATGCAGAAGTTCTACAGCGAGAACAAGTTCAACCCGATGGCTGGATGTCTGCCGCTGTTGATCCAGATGCCTGTCCTGTTCGCTCTATTTACGCTGCTGCGTAACCTGCCGGACTACTTTAACGACGGCACGTTCTCGTTCTTTAATATTCTGCCCGACCTGACCACCACGCCGAGTGCCTCCTTTGCCGATGGCTTTATGGTCGCGCTGCCTGCGCTGGTCTGCCTGATCCTGTTCGCTGTCCTGACCCTGATTCCGCAGCTCTATATGTCGCGCAACCAGACCGGCCAGCAGGCTCAGAGCATGCGTATGATGGCCGTTGTCATGACGGTCATGATGCTTTGGATGGGCTGGAGCCTTCCCGTTGGTGTTCTGCTGTACTACGACGTCTCGTCTGCTTGGCAGGTTATCCAGCAGATTTTTGTGACGCAGAAGGTCATCGACAAGGCGAAGGCCGATGAGGAGGAGCGTCTTAAGAACGCGCCGCTGCAGGTTGAGGTCACTCGTCGCGAGAAGAAGCCGCGCCCGCACAAGAAGAAGTAGTGGGATATCAATCTTATTTAGGTACCTAACTTTTGGAGTACGTTATGTCTGAAGAGATCATCGAGGATATGCTTGAGGAGGTTGCCCCGCAGGTCGCGGGCGATTATCCCGAGATTGCACAGCGCTACAAGGCCGGTGAAGAGCTGACCGATGAGGAGCTCGACACCATTGCCGATGTTGCGATTTCCATCCTGCGTTCCATCCTTTCGCACTTCGATGCCGCCAACTCTCCTATCGATGAGTATGAGGGCGACGAGGGTGAGCTGATTTTGGATGTAACGGCTCCCGACCTTGCTGTTCTCATTGGCCGTCATGGTCGCACCCTTGATGCCCTTCAGGTTATGTTCTCATTGCTGGTGAGCCGCAAGCTCGGCTTTAGGTATCCGGTTGTAGTGGACGTCGAGGGATACAAGAGCCGCCGTCAGGATAAGGTTGCCTCCATGGCTCAGTCTGCTGCCGAGCGTGCCATCCGCACTCATAAGAGTGTTTCGCTTCCGCCCATGAATGCCTACGAGCGCCGACTGGTTCACATTGCACTTCGTGGCAATGACGCCGTCGATACTCATTCTGAGGGTTCTGACCCCGATCGCCATGTGGTGATTGTTGCTCGATAATCTACTCGAGCTTATGCTAAGGGGACGTGGTTTCCACGTCCCCTTTTTTTGTCAAAAGTTCTCGATACACTGATTTTTGTCAGAAAGGAGCTTCGTTGTTAGTACTTACTGATCAGCAGGCTGACGAGATGTTGAGTCATCTAACTTCCTATTGCAAAGAGTATTCCTTGAGCATAACTGATGTTGAGCTGAGGAAATGTATTCAGCATTTGGATTTGGTTCTGGAAACAAATAAGACAACCAATCTCACCCGTATTCTTAACATAGAAGATGCTGCGGTACTACATATCCTCGACTCTCTTGTTTTGCTCCCTTATATCAATAAGGCTCCTGAGGGAGCTTTGCTCGATATGGGAACAGGTGCGGGCTTCCCTGGTATTCCTTTAACTATAACCACGCATCGTAAAGCTACTTTTATTGACTCCGTTGGCAAGAAGGTTGATGCTGTCAATTCTTTTGTTCATGATCTTGGATTGAAACATGCTCATGCGGTTCATGATCGCCTTGAAGAATATGCTCGAAGCCATAAGAAGCAGTTCTCTGTCGTAACTGCCCGCGCACTGGCTCCACTACCGATTCTTGTTGAGTATGCAGCTCCGTTCCTCAAGGATGGAGGGCTATTTGTTATCACCAAGGGTAATCCTTCGGATGAGGAGCTTGCTTCTGGCATGTCAGCAGCTAGGATTTGCGGCTTCACTTTGCTTCTGAATGACGCAACCGATTTGCCTGAGGGCTTGGGCCACAGGGAGTTCATTGTTCTTAAAAAGAGTCATCCAGCATCCGTTTCGTTGCCTCGTGCAAATGGCATGGCAAAGAAGAATCCGCTTGCCTAGATGTTTCACGTGAAACATAATGGATACTAACAACTTGCAGTGTTTCACGTGAAACATGGCGGTTGATATCGAATCGGAATGTTTCACGTGAAACATCCTCCGTTTGACAGCTTTAATACACACCAGGAGGGACCGTGGGATTTCGCGACGTTAAGCGTTCTAAGAGCGCAAAAGACACGCGTATCATTGCAATCATCAATCAAAAAGGCGGCGTCGGTAAGTCAACGACGGCTGTAAACCTTGCAGCAGCACTGGGTGAGCAGGGTCGTAAGACACTGATTGTCGATTTTGATCCGCAGGGAAACAGCACCAGTGGATTTGGAATTGAAAAAGAAGACCTTGATCACTGCATCTATGATGCATTGTTGAATGATGTGCCGGCAGAATCGCTTGTTCTTGATACAAATTGCAAAAAGGTATTCATAATTCCAGCTACGATTCAGCTTGCAGGTGCCGAAATTGAGCTCGTAAGCGCAATTGCTCGTGAAACCCGCCTCAAAGATTTGCTTGAGCCGATTCAGGACGAGTTCGATTTTATTTTCATTGACTGTCCTCCTTCACTCGGCCTGCTTACTATCAATGCCTTGACCGCAGCAGACAGCGTTTTGATTCCAATCCAGTGTGAGTATTACGCACTCGAGGGCGTTACGAAGCTGCTTGAGTCAATGAAGATGGTCAAATCACGTCTGAACAAGGGCTTAGACACCTATGGCGTGCTTATGACCATGTATGACTCACGTACTTCATTGTCGAATCAGGTTGTTGAGGAAGTTCAATCGTACTTTGGTGATAAGGCGTTTAAGACGCTGATTCCCCGTACTGTTAAAATCTCTGAAGCCCCGTCTTTTGGAGAACCGGTAATTACCTATGCACCTCAAAACAAGGGTGCAAAAGCGTATATGAACCTTGCAAAAGAGGTGATCAAGCGTGCCTAGCGCAAAGAAACGTGGTGGATTGGGACGCGGACTCAATGCTTTGGTCTCAGAGGCTGAGTATGAGACCGGTGGTTCTGCCGCATCTGCTTCAAATGCCGTATCTGAAACAAAACTACCTATTGAGGATATCGTTCCCAACCCTAATCAACCGCGAATTCACTTTAATGAAACTGAACTTCGCGAGTTGAGCGAGTCAATCCAAGAACATGGCGTTCTGCAGCCGCTCTTGGTTCGCAAGCATGGAAACGGCTATGAGATCATCGCTGGTGAGCGTCGTTACCAGGCGTCAAAGCTTGCTGGTCTTGAGGAGCTGCCGGTCATCATTAAAGATGTTAATGATGAAGAGATGCTGGCTCTTGCTCTTATCGAAAACCTTCAGCGTTCTGATCTGAATCCCGTCGAAGAGGCTAAGGGCTATCGCCAGCTCATCGATGCTAGCGGTATGACCCAAGAGGCATTGTCGAAGGCCGTAAGCAAGTCACGCTCTGCAATTACAAACTCGCTGCGCCTTCTCGATCTCCCCGAAGTAGTTCAGCAGATGATTTTTGAGGGTAAACTTACTGCTGGTCACGCACGTGCGATTCTTGCAGTTCCCTATGAGGATGCTCGAATTCGACTTGCAGAGAAGGTTGTTGCGGAGGGCCTTTCCGTAAGAGCGACAGAAAATCTTGCTCCATTGTTTTCTGCCGGAGAGACACCTAAGACGCCGCGGCCTGCAACGCCTCAGTCTTTTAAAAAGGCTGCGCGTGTACTTCGTCAGGTATTTAATACCAACGTGCGTGTGAAGAGCTCGCGAGGAAAGAATAAGATTGAGATTGAGTTTAAAGACGAGGAAGAGCTCTCTCGTATTCTTGGTGAAATGATTCAGTTTGATCAAGGAGGCCAAGATGAGGAATAAGATTTTTACTGCGATTGCATTGGTGACGACTGTCGCGGCTGGTGCCTTTGCTGGCTATAAGATCGCGACAGACGATGAACTTCGAGGTCGTTTGCTTCGTGGCGCGCAAGATATCGTTGATACATCCAAGAAGAAAATGGATGTTATGACAGAAGATGTTGCCATGCGCACTGCTCAGGTAACGAAAAATCCTAAGATTAATCAAGGTTGGGTTAGCAACCAATGGGAAAATGTAGACTATTAGGTACCTAACAATTACCCTGCATATTTTGAGGGGCCCTTGTCTGATTCATGAGACAAGGGCCCCTTATTTTGTCCGTAAAAAATGGGAAAGGTAGCAGCTGGTCCAAAATTGAGGTCAATAAATGAAACGGCCCCGGTTGCATATCCTGCAACCGGGGCCGTTCGATGTTTCACATGAAACGTATTGGGGTGCGACTCCCCTATGCGTTCTTCTGAACTTTGAAGCGCTGCTTCAGCTGTCCGCAAGCGGCGTCAATATCGTTACCACGGGAGTTACGAATCGTGGTCTCGATGCCACGGGACTCAAGACGACGCTGAAGATCCTCAACCTTATGAATCGGCGACGGCTTGAGCGGGCTGCCCTCGATGTCGTTAAGCTGAATGAGGTTAACGTGGCACAGCGTTCCCTCGCAGAAGTCGCAGAGCGCCTGCATCTCGGGATTCGTATCGTTGACGCCTTCGATCATGGCATACTCATAGGTCGGGCGGCGGCCAGTCTTCTCGGTGTAGAGCTGAAGCGCTTCGTGAAGGCGAAGCAGCGTGTACTTCTTAACACCGGGCATGAGCTTATTGCGCGTCGACTGGATGGCGGAATGCAGGGAAACGGCAAGCGTGAATTGCTCGGGGATGTCGGCAAATTTGCGAATACCGGGAATAACGCCGCTGGTAGAGACGGTGAGGTGACGAGCGCCGATACCGATGCCGTCGGGGTCGTTGAGGATTCGTAGCGCCTTGAGAACCTCGTCGTAGTTGGCAAACGGCTCGCCCTGGCCCATGAAGACAACGCTCGTGGCGCGCTCGCCAAAGTCGTTGGATACATGAAGTACCTGGTCGACGATCTCTTGAGCGGTCAGAGAACGCTTAAGGCCGTTGAGACCGGTAGCGCAAAAGGCGCAGCCCATGCCACAGCCTGCCTGGGTGGAAACGCAGACGGAAAGCTTGTTGCGACGGGGCATACCGACGGTCTCGACGGAAATGCCGTCGTGGTACTCGAGCAGGTACTTGCGAGAGCCATCTTTGGAAACCTGCTTGGTGAGTTCAGTCGGCGTGTCAAAGGCAAAAGCCTCTTTAAGCTGCTCGCGGAAAGCCTTGGGAAGGTTGGTCATGTCGTCAAACGAACAAACGTTCTTCTCAAAGACCCATTCGATGAGCTGCTTTGCGCGGAAGGCAGGCTGGCCAAGTTCGGCCACGAGCTCGCGAATATCGTTTTGGCTCAAGTCGCGAATGTCCTGAGATTTAGTCCTGGGATTCATGGAAGCCTTTCGATTTTGGGGAAACGTAGAGGGTATCGCTACAATATGGTATCAGCTGCAGAAATTATAGAGGAGGAGTCTGCCCATGCCGGGTAAAAGCCTAGAGAACATGCACGTAGCGGTCTTGGCGGGCGGTCATTCCGCTGAGCGCGAGATCTCGCTCAATTCGGGAAAGAACGTTGTGGTGGCACTGAAGGAAGCCGGCTACACCTCGGTGGAGCTGCTCGATACGGCCGCCGATGACTTTATGGTAACCATGGCAACCGGCGGCTTTGACGTGGCGTTTATCGCCATGCACGGTGCCGGCGGCGAGGATGGCGCCATGCAGGGCGCCATGGAGACTCTGGGTATCCCCTACACGGCCTCAGGCGTGCTTGCCAGCGCTTGCGGTGCCGACAAGGAGGTCTCTAAGCTCCTGTACGCCAAGGCGGGCATTCCCATAGCCCCCGGCCTTGCGCTCGAGGTGGGCGATGAAGTCGATATCGATCATATCGTCGAGGTTTGTGGCGAGCGCTGCTTTGTGAAGCCGGCCGTCAACGGTTCCAGCTATGGCATTTCTCTGGTCCATGAGCCCTCCGAGCTGCCCGCGGCAATCGCCAAGGCGTTTGAGTACGGCGACAAAGTGCTGGTCGAGAAGTGCATCGAGGGTACCGAGATCACCGTTGGCGTATACGGCGAGGATGACGTGCGCGCCCTGCCGATTGTCGAGATTCGCAAGCCCGAGGACTGCGAGTTCTACGATCTGGACGTGAAATATGTCGACCCTACGGACATCCATCGCATTCCGGCGCAGATTTCACCCGAGAACTACGCTCGTGCCCAGGAGCTTGCCTGTGCCGCTCACAAGGCCCTCGGTTGCCTGGGCATCTCGCGCAGCGATTTTATCGTGAGCGAGGACGGCCCCGTTATCCTCGAGACCAATACCATTCCCGGCATGACCGATACGTCGCTGTATCCGGATGAGATCCGCCACACCGACGATATGACGTTCCCGCAGGTCTGTGACGGCCTGATCCGTATGGGTCTTCGTCGAGCGGGCATTGCATGCTAATCGAGGACGCGGTTTCGTCAGGAACGCCGCAGTTTGTCATCGACTCCTATGCCACGCTTGCCGAACGCGCCAAAACGCAGTCCTTCGGCCTTATCGAGGAAGATGTTATTGTCCTCGATACCGAGACCACGGGTCTTTCGGTGCAGGACAATGAGCTGATCGAGATCTCGGCGGCCCGTCTTTCGGGCCGCGAGGTCGTCGACCGCTTCGATACCTTCGTGCATCCCAAACAGCTAATTCCCGCCGAGATTACCGAGCTCACGAGCATTACAAATGCCGATGTGGCAGATGCCCCGTCGGCCGTCGAGGCCGTGGCCGCTCTCGCCGATTTTGTCGGTGGTTGCCCGGTGATCGCACATAACGCCACGTTCGACCGCTCGTTTATCGAGTCGGTCAAAGGCGGCGTCAACGTGAGCGATATTTGGATCGATTCGCTGGCGCTGTCGCGCATCGCGCTTCCGCGCCTGGCCTCGCACAAGCTATCTTTTATGGCCGATCTGTTTGGCTGTGACTCGGTGTCGCATCGCGCCAACGCCGATGTCGACGCCCTGTGTGGCGTATGGCGCGTGTTGCTCGTGGCGCTCACCGACTTGCCCCAGGGCCTCATGGCGCGCCTAGCCGACATGCACCCGGATGTGCCTTGGTCCTATCGTCCTATCTTCTCATTCTTGGCGGGGCAGAACCCTGGTTCTATCTTCTCTCTCAGCGCCGCTCGTGCTGACGTTCTCAAGGCCGATCGCGCCGACGATCGGGTGGACGCCGACGAACTGCCGGTCCTCAAGATGCCGAGTCGTGAGGAGATTGAGGCAGATTATGCGCCGGGTGGCCTGGTCAATCGCATGTATCCCACCTACGAGCCGCGTGATGAGCAGATCGCGATGGCACTCGAGGTCCGCGATGCGCTGGTCACGGGCACTCATCGTGTAATTGAGGCGGGCACAGGCGTCGGCAAATCGATGGCCTACCTGGTGCCTTTTGCCGAGGCAGCGCGCCGTAACAACATCACGGTTGGTATTGCGACCAAATCGAACAATCTTGCCGACCAGCTCATGTACCATGAGCTGCCAAAACTTGCCGAGCAACTGGACGGTGGTCTGTCATTTTGCGCTCTCAAGGGGTATGACCACTATCCGTGCCTGCGCAAGCTTGAGCGCATGAGCCGCAGCCAGGTCGAGATTACCACCAAGCGCGATCCGGCGGACACGCTCACGGCGGTCGCGGTCATTATGGCGTACGTCTGCCAATCAGCCGATGGCGACCTCGACTCGCTCGGCATTCGGTGGCGCAGCGTCAACCGCCCCGACTTTACGACGGCCTCGCGCGAGTGTGCCCGTCGCCTCTGCCCGTTTTTCCCTGATAAATGTTTGGTCCACGGTGCTCGCCGTCGTGCGGCGCATGCCGATGTGGTGGTCACCAACCATTCCCTGCTGTTCCGCAATGTCGCGGCTGAGGGCAGGATTTTACCCCCGATTCGTCATTGGGTAATCGACGAGGCCCATTCCATCGAGCGCGAGGCGCGCCGCCAGTGGGCGCGCGTGGTGTCGGCGGACGAATCACGCGTTCTGTTTGAGCGCCTGGGTGGCTCGAGCACCGGCGCGCTAAGCCAGGTTTCCCGTGATTTGGCAACCTCCGAGGGCTCTACGCTCTATTTGGGCCTTACTGCCAAGGCGACGTCGACGGTTGCGCGCGCGAGCATGGCAATCGCCGACGTGTTCGATGGCGTTCGCGAGCTCGGCCGCCGTGCCCGTGGGGGTTATGACAATGCCAATCTATGGATTGGCCCCGAGTTGCGCGAATCTGACGACTGGCATGATTTCTTACAGTCGGCCTACACAGCCATCGACGCATTGGAACAAGCTGACAAAAGCGTCGAGGCGCTGGTGCAAGCCGTCGCCGCCGACAAGCCCGAGGTTGTTGTCGACCTGGGTGATATCTCGCGCCGCCTGCACGAGCTGGTCGAGAACCTCAAACTCATCATTGATGGCACCGATGAACACTACGTATATTCGCTGCAGGTCAATCGCAGGTTGCGTGCCGGCGGAGAGTCAGTGACCGCAGAGCGCATCGACATTGGCGAGGCCTTGGCAACCGAGTGGCTGCCCGAGGTTCACACGGCTATCTTTGCCTCGGCAACCATGACGGTGTCCAAAAGCTTTGAGCACTTCAACCATGCTGTCGGCCTCGATCGCATCGGTGCTTCAACATCCTCATCGCTGCACTTGGACTCGAGCTACGACTTCGATTCGAACATGGCTGTAGTCGTTGCGGGCGATATCCCCGATCCGCGCGATCGTGAGAGCTATCTTACGGCGCTCGAGCGCGTGCTGGTCGACGCCCATCTTGCCATGGGCGGATCGGTGCTCACGTTGTTCACCAATCGGCGCGACATGGAAGACCTGTACGCCCGCGTTGAGCCCAAGATGGCCCGTGCGGGTCTGGAGCTCAACTGCCAGCAGCGCAACTCATCTCCTCGTCGCCTGCGCGACCGGTTTATCAACGAGCCGACCTCGTCGCTTTTTGCGCTTAAGGCCTTCTGGGAGGGGTTTGACGCCAGCGGCGAGACGCTGCGTTGCGTCATCATTCCCAAGCTGCCGTTCTCGAGCCCCACGGACCCGCTCTCGTGCGAGCGCAACCTGCGCGAAGACCGCGCTTGGGCGCGCTATTCGCTGCCCGAGGCGGTGCTCGAGGTTAAGCAGGCGGCCGGCCGCCTTATCCGCTCGTCGACCGATTGCGGCGTGCTGATTCTGGCCGACCCGCGCCTGGTGACGAAGGGCTACGGGAAGAAGTTCTTAACGTCGCTGCCCACGAGCTCCTACCAGCGCATCGAATCGGCGCAGATCGGGCACTATCTGCAACTGTGGCGCGCACGTCACGAGCGGCGGCGCTAAAGCGGACAGACGAGGGTTTTTGCCATATCGCACAGACGCTTTGACAGGGCGGGGTCATCCAAGATGCGGATGGCTCCGCCCGCTGCGATTATCTGGCTCAGTAGCCAACGCTCGGAGCCGTAATGCACGGTTACCGTTGCCGTGTCTGCCCCGCCGCGCTCGATGAGGGTGATGCCGGCCCAGTCCAGATGCTCCGCCATATCGAATGGCATCAGGAGCTTTGCGCTACGCTGCGTCCGGGCAAGGGAATCGTGGAGGGATGCGACGTCCGGTGCGTGAGGCACGACGGAGTCTTCCGTCAAGGTGAGTCCCTCGATTTTATCCATGCGATAGGTGCGCTGCTCATCGACCGCGATGTCCCAGGCAATTAGGTATGTTTGGTCGCCGTTTACCGTAATGCGCAAGGGGTCGACCAGACGCTCGCGTGGCCGCGCATCGTCCATCGAGCGATACGAGATGCGGCAGCGAACGCCGTCCTGAATGGCGCAGCTCAGCTGCTGCCAGTGCGACCCGTGGTTGACGGTGTCAAAGACGCGCTGGTTATAGCCGAGCTCTTCGGGCAGAAGAGCATGTCGAATCCGAGCCGCCGCCTGGGGCTCGATCCCCAACGATTCAAGTTCATGGTTGAGCACAGCGCCTTCGGCGGCACTCAGGCGCAGCGGTAGCACACGCCCGGCGTCACCGGTGAGGACCACACGCTCGCCGCGGCATTCGCAGATGATGCGCGCGCCCGATTCTCGGTCCGCGAGCGTCGAGACGATCTCGAGAATCTCGTCGAGCGACACCCCCGTGATGTCAAAGCGGCTGCAAATCTCGGTTCGAGTCATGCCGTTCTCGCCGGCGGCGTAGAGGGCCTCCATGATGTCGATGGCGCGAGAGAGCCTCTGCTCACTGGTGAGTTTACGCACGGGCATGCTCATGCACCGTCCTTTCAATGAGGTGGTTCCACGCCTGCTTGAGCGATTTGGGGGCCATGGGCCTCATGCCGTCCGTGGCGTGGGCCATGCAAAATGAGGCGGCGGCTTCAAGGTCACGCACGTCAACGGTCCAGGTCCATCCCGCATCGGTGTGTGCGAGCTCACCTCGCCCGCGCGTGAGGCCGTTGATCATATCGATCTGCGTCTGAGGGGCGAACGAGAACGTGGCTGCAACGGGCGGTCGGTCGGCAAAATCGAATTCAAAGAACAGATAGTCGTTGAGATTGAAGTCCGCGGGGATGGCGTAGGCCTTCGAAGGACGCCAGGCGCGAACGATACGGTCGCAGCGGAATGTCCTGATGTCGTCGGTGACATTGTCGAGGCCGCAGAAGTACGCCACGCCCTCGCGCTCGAACATGCCGTAGACGCAGACGGTACGTTCTTTCTGCTCGCCGCGTCCGTTCTGATATAAAAATCGCAGCGCGCACCGCTCGGCAAAGGCGCTCCATACCGCATCGACGGTGGGAGAGCGGCGGATCGGTGCATCGTCCACCGCCGACATGCCGGTGAGGTAGGCAATCTTGGAGCGAATATCGGCAAGCGGCGCGGCAAAGGTGGATGAGCCGGCCGCTAACGTCTGGTCGATGGCGTTGAGCAGGATATCGGCGTCGTCTGCGGTGATGAGGCCGCCTGCAGCAAACGTGTGCTCGCGGTCGATTGTCCACGAGCTTTCCTCGGTCTCCTGCGCACCGGCGGGGCGAACCTCCTTGATTAAGATGCCACGCTCGAGCAGTTTGTCACGATCGCGCCGAAACTTGCGCTTATCCGAGTCGATATTGCCCGAGCCATATCCCAGGTCAGAATCCAAGACGATCTGCTCGGTCGTCAGCGGTTCGGGGGAGCTGTTGAGCACAAAGAAAAGATTGAGGATGCGCTGAGCCGTTTTATCGAAACTTGGCTCCGAATTCCCCTTTTTAATTGTCGCGGTCGCGTCGCTTGCCGTCATAGAGTCCTCGCATGAGAAGGTGGTTTGCTGCCATGATTTTAGTCCGATATGGAGATTAGGCTATATCCTTGTCCGCTCGGGGCGTTAAGATGGCCCGAATTCGGTCGTTTGCGCTCGCTCGGGGTATACTTTCGACTATATACGGTTCTAATGTGCAAGCATTGGGCCTATTTGTCGGATTATGGATGTGGAGCGCACATGGCGAACACCCAGAACTATATTAACCACCTGCTGCAGAACACCGGCATTACGCCGGCATGCAGCGAAGAAGAGCGCTTGGCTGCCGAGGATATCGCTCAGATCTTCCGCAACCACGGCTTTGATCCCGAGGTTCAGGAGTTCAATGCCCCGGCGCCCAGTAGATTGGCATTTGCCGTTACCGGCATCCTTGCGTTTGCCGGCGCCCTGCTGATGGGCATCGGCGGCGGTATCGGCTTGGTCGGCACCTTGCTGGCCATTGTCGGTGCCGTGCTCTACGTGCTCGAGCGCACGGGCCACCCCGTGGTTTCGCGCCTGGGCAAGACGGGCGTGAGCCAAAATGTCATCGCCTACCACAAGGCCTCGGGCCCGCTTGCGTCTCCGCGCAACCGCCCAGTGGTCGTTGTCGCACACTACGACTCTCCCCGCGCTGAGCTGCTCGCCCGCGAGCCTTATGCTTCGTATCGTGCGCTCATCGCCAGGCTGTTGCCCGTTGCCACGGTTGCCCCCGCTGCCGTTGCCATCCTTCGTATCCTGCCGCTCCCCGGCGCGCTCAAGGTTCTGCTGTGGATTGTCGCGATCCTCGCTTCCCTCGTTGCACTTGCCAACGCGGCAAACATCATCTCTAACCGCCACATTCTTCCCTATACGTCCGGCGCGGTGTGCAACAAGTCTTCTGTCGCCGCCATGCTCGGCGTCATGGACAACGTTGCTCCCTTCCAGGGCGAAAACGAGTTTCCCGACGATGTTCCGTTCGATACCTATTTTGGGGAGCAGAAGCGTCGTGCCGAAGAAATGGCGCGCGCAGCGGCGGAGTATGCCGCGGCCCAGCAGCAAAACGACTACGGCAACACCATCGAGTACGAAGAGCCTACCTACGCCGAGGACGAGTTCGGTCAGCCGACTGCTCCCGACGCTCAGACCGAGCCCGAACAGGGTGAGGCTTTCGACGAGCAGATCGAGGGCTTTGAGGGTGCGTCTGCCGACGAGACGCTGATTGGCGCCATTGTGCCCGAGGATCAGAATCAGGCTGTCCAGGCCGAAGAGTTCAATGACGAGGTTCCCGCTGCCGAGCCGGCGGAGGAGCCTGTCGCGGCCGAGCCCGAGCCCAAGCTCTATCGCAATGCCGCCGGCAACATCCGCTTTGGTTCGGATGCCATCCGTGCGCTCGGAATGCTTCCCGAGTCCTGCACGCTCGATTACGAGGAGGGCGAGGAGCCGACGTTTGAGCCCGAGCCTGCCCCCGTCGTGACTGCGCCTGCGCCTGTTGCCACCGTGGATGATGAGTCTGCCGCGGTTACCGCTGCCGTTGCCGAGCCCGAGGCGGTGTCCGCGATCGATCCCGCGGCAGGACTGGACATTTTGGCTCCCGCCGCGCCGGCGCAAGACGTTGCGGACGAGTCTGACGACGATTGCGTTGAACAGCCGAGGCGTGTGTCTTACGAGAGCGATACTGATTTCTCGGCCGAGATTCCCGCGGCAACGCCCCATGCCGATATTGCATCCGCGTTCTCTTCGATTGGCGCCAGCGCTTCCAACTTCTTTAAGGGTGCGCTTGCAAAGGGCAGGAAATTTGTCGACGATTTCGAGGAGAAGCGCGCTGCCGCACGCGAGACTGCCGAGCAGGAGGCTATCGCTCAGCAGCAGGCAGCCGAGGCGGCACGTGAGCGCGCGGCGCAAGAGTTCGAGCAGAACGAGGCTGTGCAGTCCGTGCCCGTCGACGCTGCCGAAGCTACGACGTCCTTTGAGTCCCAGCAACCGGCGTCCGCGGATGTTGTTGAGGCGACGACGTCTTTCGAGGCTCAGCAGCACGTCGATAGCACCATGTCGTTTGATGCCGCGCAGTTCGATTCCACGATAACGTTTGAAAAGCAAGGCACCGCGATTGCCGAGTCCCTTCCTGTTTCCGATGAGCGGGGCGATGCGGCAGACGATGACGAGCCTATTGATGCTGCCGCAATCCAAGATGCCGCCGAGGACGAGCCCGTCGAGGCCAACTCTGACGAAGAGCAATACGCAACAGCCGAGCAAGATGATTCGACCGAGGTCGAGCAGGAGGAAGTGCCTGCGGTTTCCGAGGCTCCCGAGACAGATGAGTCGAGGCCTTACTCCACGCAGATTTTCACCATGCCGACCCCGAGTGGTTCCGGTGCCACGGTTGCCGATGTTGCTCCCACCCAGGACGAAACGGTCGATTCCCTTATGGCCCAGATTTCCTCCCAGGCATCGCCGCGTCCGCAGATGAATGTTCCCGATCCGGCGTCGGCTCCGTCGCCCGCGCCTTCCTCGTCTCCGCTGGCTTCAGTCCCCGATCCGTCGCTGCCGTCGATGAAGCAGGCAAACGTTGCGTCTCGTACGTCGCTGTTCGACCTTCCCGACCCCTCTGCACAGGTCAACGACCCCTTTGCTACCGCCCAGGGTCCCGAACCCACATCGGCACCCGTTGCGCCTCCTATGCCCGTTGCGTCGGGCGCTCAGCCGATCGAGACCATTTCGGCTCCCGCCCCGGCGGCACCCAAGTCTCGCAAGCGCGGCCTGGGCGGCCTGTTCGGTCGTAAAAAGAAAAACGAACAGGACAGCATGAGTGATTGGCTGGGCGTCGAAGACGATTACGATGCCAAGAAGTCCGGTCGTGGCATCGGTTCGTGGGATAATTTCGAGGACGATAACGATGGCTGGAAGGGCGGCGCTACGTCTTCCGACGGCGCTTCTTCCGAAGATATGCTCTCGGCTGTCGCCTCTATGGGCGACGATGAGCTGCTCGGTCACGATATCTGGTTTGTGGCAACGGGCGCCTCGGATTGTGATGGCGCCGGCATGAAGGCCTTCTTGGCTTCGCATCGCGATAAGCTCCGCGGCGTCTTCTTCATCAATCTTGAATCCGTCGGCGCCGGTAGGCTTTCGGTGGTGACGGTTGAGGGCGAACAGCAGCTGCTCAAGGGCGATCGCCGCATCATGAATCTGGTCAGCAAGGTGTGCAAGTCGTTCCATGTCGATTGTGGCGCGCTCGAGATGCCCTATGCCAAGACCGATGCCTATGCCGCGCTCGAGGCGAGCCGCCGAGCCCTCACCATCGCCGGCGTGGACGGCACACGTCTGGCTTGCGCTCGTACCGAGGACGACCTGCCCCACAATGTCAACCCGACGAACATTGCCACGGTATCCGAGGTCGTGACCGAGGTTATCCGCCGTTCGTAGACGGAGCTCTAAGGAGTCAACGTGTTTTCGTATATTAAGCGCCATTGGCCTGTCTACGTGATTTTGACCTTGATCGCCATTGCGTTAGGATTTGGGGCGGCCTACATCGTGGGCGCGAAGGGCTCGACCCCCGCCTCCGCAATCAGCGAAGAGGTGGAGCAAGAACAGAGCACGGGTGCCGATGGGATTCCTGGGTCCGAGCAGGCAATCGTTGATGGTGGATCTTCGTCTGCAGAGTAGATACGGCGATTTAAATGACTGAAAGCGGGCGAGCCGGGGGACTGGCTCGCCCGCTTTTTTCATCGCGCTAGCGGTTCTTTGGGATCGACCTAAGGCGAGCGAACCATAGGGCTGCGGCACCCGAGGTCAGAAGCGCGGTGATGCAAGCGGTGATGGGAACTGATCCTGTTGCCGGTAGATCCTGCGGTAGGGTACAGCGTTGAATGACACGGTCCTCGTCATGTGACTCAAGTTTATCGCCGCCGCCGTTGCGGCAAAGATCGACGCGCGCGCTGTTGGTGAGTGCGGTTTGGGGCGTATAAGCCGACGTCGCCTGCATGTGCACGACTGCGCCCCGAGCGTCTGTGCCAAGGATTGCTTTGGCATCGTCAAGGTCGTCGTGCTCATCTTTGAGATCATCGCGGGTCCAGGAATCCGCATCGCTTCGAGTCGTAAAGTCGGCGGCTACCGCACCGTATTCAATGCGAATGCCCGTTACGACGGTATTGGATGCAAGGTCGAGTTCTTTCGCCTCTAGTGTGGTGGATTCCGTGGTCGGGACATCCGCCTTCCAGAGGCGCCAGCCGTCGTAATCGACGAGGCGACAGTCCTCACCAAGGCTCTCTTTTACTTCGTCGGACTCAAGCCAAGGATTTTCGTGCCCATCGTCAAGAGTCGCGTTTGCCGGCTCATCGACGTCTGTCGAGTCCAACGGCGTCGTGCGATACCACACGTTGCACAGACCGTTGAGGTCACCGATGGCGACGGGGGTTTCGATTGAGACGAATCTCGCCGTATCGTCCTCGGCACACTCAAGATCATCGGTAATCGTAAACTCATCAACCCAGGTAGCTGAATCGTTTCGAGCGTCGATGGTATAGGAGAAAAGTCCGTCCGTATTGGTTTGCGTCGCGGCGCGATTTTTACCATCGCCGTTGGCCAACAGGCCCTTTTCGATAGGTTGGACAAGCTCCTGACGCTTGTCGACCTGTCCTTTGATCTCGATGGGCGCATCCTTCATCGAGACGGATTGGACTTCTCCCGTATCCTTTATTTCAAACGTTATCTCCCCGGCAAGGTCATAGGTCCGCGGAGACATCATTTCGCGCAACGAGTAGGTGCCGGGTGCAAGATGTTCGACGCGGTGTGGCTTGTCGGATGAAGTCCAGGAGTCTATTTCGGTTTTATCGGGACCATATAAGGTGAGCTGTGCGCCTTCCACTTCCTGCTCTCCGCTTGCATCGACCTTGGAGATATCAACCTTGGTGTAATCGTCGGATACGTTAAGCCGTGCTTCCACAACGGGTGTTTTCTGGTCGGCATAGGTAAGGTCGACGATATGGTGCGTCCGGTCGAGCAAGAAGCCTGCCGGCGCTTGAGTCTCGACAACCTCGTAGCGTGCGGTGCCAGATCCCAGTGGGAGGTTGTCCGCGCGTGCTTCTCCAGTTTCATCCGTCGTGACGGTAGCGACAGTCTCACCGTCGAGTGCGGCAATGCTACCGTCGGGGCGCACGATATCACCCGAGGCACGGATCTCAAAGATGGCGCCCGCGAGGCTGCTGCCGTCTACGGCATCGGTTTTAACGATCCTGATATTTCCGGTCGCGGCGTGGTCATAATACGAGGCGATTGCAACGGGCGTTAGGTTCATGTCGGCGGGTATGTTTACCTCGATCTCTTCGCCGACAAGATAGGGCTCTTTGGCCGAGGTTTCGCGTACATAATAGGTGCCCGGCACGAGCGATTCGGGCAGTGTGACGGTCCCGGTCGCGTCAGTCGTAAAGGTGTCCATTACGTTATGTGCTGGATACCAGCAAGTTTGTGAGACAGGTTCGTGATTGCTGTCGAGGAGTTGGAAGGTGAATCCGGCTAGGGGAACAGAAGCGCCTGTTTGGGCATCGCGTTTTACAATCTGGAGATGCGTCGACAGAGCGTGGTTGTCCACGATATATTGAAGCTCGGCGCCGTCGGAAATCTGATTGGCCCCGACGGTCCATTCCCCTGCACGTTTAAAACCCTCGGGGACGGTTTCCGGAACCTCGCGAACCGTGTAGCCGGCACGGTCGTATGGGACGGCTCCGTGGACACCGGCGGGTCGCTTGCCTGTGCCGAACCATGCTTCGGGCTGATCTTTGGTGGAGGCAAAGCCGTAGATGTTTGTGGTCAGTGTGCCAACAACCTGCTGAGAGCTGTTGCTGACAACCTCAAAGACAACACCACCCGCCGGCTGCTCCAGGCCGGATTGGTCGCTATTGCCGTAATCCTTGAATTTGGAAATCTCAAGGTTAAACGCAATGGGGATATCGGAAACGCGAGATTCGATCTCGACCACGCCTGAATCGCCGAGCTGGTCGGCTCCAACGGTATAGGTCCAGCTGTCGTTGGATGGCAGGTAGCCCTCGGGGGCTTTTGATTCGTAGATGGTAAAGGTTCCTAAGGGGACATCGGCGAGGGTGGCCCGACCGCTTTCGTCGGTCGTGAGGATTTGTGCCCATCCAGGGGTTGATTGCGACACACACGTGAACTCTGCTCTTGCGATTGAAGATCCCACCTGGGGGCCGGCATTCGTCGCGGCATCGAGTTTTGCGATGCGCAAGGTAATGGTGCCAGGTTGTTCATCAATGGCAACCTGTCCGCCGTCATTCCCCGTGGTAAAGGCGATGCGATCACGACGGGGGACATAGCCGGCCGGCGCCTTCGTTTCAATCAGGTAGTACGCCGTGTTGGGTAGGAGTGTTGCCTGTGCTCGACCGTTGCCGTCCATCTGGATGGTACCAACACGCGCGCCGCTGGCGCTCTCAAAAACATCGAATGTTGCCCCGGTAAACTGATAGGTATTGTTTCCGCTGGTAATAACGGTGTTCGCAGACTGCTTTTGGAAGGAAACAGAGACCGCCGGCAGTACATAGAGCATGTCTTGACGTTTGCTGCCGCCCGATACGGCCCCTAGATAGCGTCGCGCGCGGTGCGGAGCGGCTTTGATGCTTCCTGATTTTGCGCTGTCGTGGAGCCACCGCGCAGCCGCCACGACTTCATTGTCGGCGGTAAAGTGTCCGCTCTTGGTTTTACCCTGAGCGGTCGTGTAGGAGTAGGTGCCATCGACATGGGTAGTGCCGTTGAGCATCCATACGGCAAGCTGGGTGGCGGCGCGGGCGCGATCGGGTGAAAGATGGTAACCACCAAACGACGTGGTGGTGGGATATCCGTGACAAACGATTGCCGCGAACTCGTCGTCGAGCCACACCCAGCCTTGATCAAAGTTGAGCCATGGGCCGCCCGGTTTGGTGGGGCCGGGGCGCTCCTGGTTCATGCAGTAGGCAATCGAGGTGTCTTGAGCTTCATACTTGCCGATGAAGAAGGGTCCACAATCATCGCTAATAGTGCGGAAGCCGAGCTGGTCGTAGCCATCGACGGCAAATGCGGCTCCCGGTGCCAGGCAGCCGAAAAGCAGGAAGAGGAGCAGGAGCAGCGGACCTGTTGCGATTGCGCTGTGGACAGAGTGCGTGGGTGCGTTGGACATGGCTGCTCCTTATCCCTCGTGCGTCGCACGGGGAGGCTGCGACGCGTAGGATGAGGCTACCCCCGAGGTTCATGCGGGTAAGTACCGGAGCCTGACCAAAAGCTTGCCCAATTCCTGACAAATTGAGCTCAAATACAACAATCAATCAAAAGCGCAGGTAGAAGATAAGGAGAACAGGAAGTCAAAGGTCCTCGTCTCCACAATTGACGCGATTTTCAAACGAATCTCCACAGCTAAAACAAGCATCGCCACCCTTGTATCGAACAAGACAACCGCGTTATACTATCCCCCACATATGCGGGCATCGCCAAGTGGTAAGGCATCAGCTTCCCAAGCTGCCACTCGCGGGTTCGAGTCCCGTTGCCCGCTCCATTCGAATTTCAGGCACGGTAACGTTTTGTTACCGTGCCTTTTTCAATAAAGTGCCGGGACTCGAACCCGACAGGGTGCGAGCGTTAAATAAACGCGAAGCGTTTATAGCGAGCAGGCAAGGTCGCCGATAGGCGGCCGCAGCCGGTGCGGATTTGCGAAGCAAATACGCAGACGTCCCGTTGCCCGCTCCACCGGGCACGGGAGACATGGGGGCGGCTAATTCAACAAAGTCTTCCCCTTCGGCTTCGTGAAGCTGAGGGGCTCGCCTGAAGCCGGTGCGTATTTGCGAAGCAAATACGCGGATGTCCCCATGGCCGCTCTTGCGGCAAAATGTTAGGTTAATGCCTACTGCCCATACTTGCACCTGCGCACGGTACAATGGTTGGGTTACGACCAACGTGCCAATAACCAAAAAGGAGCCGCTATGATCGATCGCTATACCCGCCCGGAGATGGGACACATCTTCTCCCTCGAGAACAAGTACGCCATTTGGCAGGAGATCGAGGTCTTGGCCTGCGAGGCCCAGGCGGAGCTCGGCAAGATCGGTATTTCCAAAGACGAGGCCCAGTGGATCCGCGACCATGCCAACTTTGAGAAGGCGAAGGTCGATGAGATCGAGGAAGTCACGCGCCATGACGTCATTGCCTTCCTGACCAACATGAAGGAATACATCGATGCCGATGTTCCCGAGGGCGACCCCAAGCCCAGCCGCTGGGTTCACTATGGCATGACCAGCTCCGATCTGGGCGACACGGCTCTGTGCTACCAGCTCACTCAGGCCTGCGACCTGATCATCGAGGACGTCAAGAAGCTCGGCGAGATTTGCAAGCGTCGCGCCTTTGAGGAGCGCAACACGCTCTGTGCCGGCCGCACCCATGGCATCCACGCCGAGCCGATGACCTTCGGTATGAAGTTTGGCTCTTGGGCATGGGAACTCAAGCGCGATCTGGATCGTCTTGAGGATGCCCGCAAGAATGTTGCCTTCGGTGCCATCTCGGGCGCTGTTGGCACATACAGCTCCATCGAACCGTTTGTCGAGGAGTATGTCTGCGAGCACCTGGGTCTGGTTCACGACCCGCTGTCCACGCAGGTTATCAGCCGCGACCATCACGCCTATCTCGCCGGCGTTCTCGCCACCACCGCGGCCACCTGCGAGCGCATCGCTACCGAGGTTCGCAATCTGCAGAAGACCGATACGCTCGAGGCCGAGGAGCCGTTCCGTAAGGGCCAAAAGGGCAGCTCCGCCATGCCGCACAAGCGCAACCCCATCACCATGGAGAAGGTCTGCGGTCTGTCGCGCGTCGTGAAGTCCAACGCCCAGGTCGCCTTCGACAACGTCGCCCTGTGGCACGAGCGCGACATTTCGCACTCTTCCGCCGAGCGTGTCGCCCAGGCCGATAGCTTTATCGCGCTTGACCATATGTTCCAGTGCCTCATTCGCGTTATCGACGGCCTACAGCTGTATCCGGCCCGCATGATGGCCAATCTCAACAAGACCCGCGGCCTCATCTTCTCCTCCAAGGTCCTGCTTGCCCTCGTCGATACGGGTATCACCCGCGAGGATGCGTACGCCATTGTGCAGGAGAACGCCATGGCCACCTGGCACGAGGTGCAGGATTGTGTCTCTGGCCCCACCTTTAAGGAGCGTCTCGAGGCCGATCCGCGCTGCACCGTCAGCCAGGAGAAGCTCGACGAGATTTTTGATCCGTGGGACTTCCTCACCCGCATCGATACGGTCTTCGATCGCCTGGAGCAGCTGAGCTTCGAGTAGGTTCGGGCATAACGTTAGCTTTTTAGGGCGCTTTGCTGGTAATGTGTGTTGCCAGCAAAGCGCCTCGTTGCATTTAGGGAAAGACGGGGATAATAGTCGTCTCGAATAACATTCTGAGAGGGGATCGCATGATTTCGTTTGATTACAAGCCTCAGGGCGTGTGTGCTCGCAATATTCACCTTGACCTTTCCGATGACGGCAACAAGGTGATGGGCGTTGAGTTTACCGGTGGCTGCGACGGCAATCTCAAGGCAATCTCCAAACTGGTCGAGGGCGCTCCTGCCGATCGCGTAATCGAGGTTCTCGCCGGTAATACCTGCGGTATGAAAAAGACCTCCTGCGCCGACCAGCTTACGCGCGCTATCGAGGCCGCTCGCGCCGAGATCGCCTAATGGGTATCGCCGATCACATCAAGAACGGAATATCGCGTCGCGGCTTTGTACTCGGTGGGGCTGCCGCGGGCGCTGCCACGGTGCTTGCCGGATGCTCGAAAAAAACGGGTACCAGCGATGATGCCGCCGGCGAGCCGCAGGTTATCAAGGACGATTCCAAAATCATCTCGATTACGGATGAGTACGAGGCAGTCGACATCGATCTTGAGCCGGCGGCGTCGTGGACGCTGCCTCTGGGTACGCTGCTGTACTACTGCGACGGCGATTACGCCGCGGCGATGATGGCGCCTGCATCGGCACTGCACGCCAACACACTCGGTGTGCTCAACCTGGGCGATGGCTCGCTTACCACATTAATCGAGGATCCTATCGAGGGCACGGGATATGCATTCTACGATGTCCGTGCCGGCGACGGCGTATTCGCGTGGGTTGAGATGAACTTTGCCAATTCATCGTGGAAGCTCTACGCTCAAAATCTATCGGGCGCTTCGCTCTCTGGCGACGTAGTTGAGCTCGATCGAGGTGGCAAGGACTATGATCCGCCCCTGTTTACGGCGTTCGGGTCATCAGTCATCTGGTATAAAATGCCTTCGGCAGGCGGCAATAAAACGAGTAGTGATTCGTTTTGCTATCGTCGCTCGCTTGATGAATCCAAGGCCGAGACAATTTGGAAATCGACGGGCCGCTTTGCATCGGCCCCGCGCGCGAGCGACGGCATTTTGACCATCTCGCCGCGTGTCCGCAACGACGAGGGTGTCTACTACGGCATAACGGCAATCGATCTGACCGACGGCAACAACACCAAACGTGCCCAGCTAGTCCTTCCCTCGTCAGTCTCGCCTTTCGAGGCCGTATATATGGGCGATACCTTCGTGTTTTCTATCGAGGCGACCTATAGTGGCGTGGGCAGCTTGGGCAACATGGGCACGTATATCGGTAATGAGGGAGGGCCGTACCTCTTCCTGTCACGCGAGCCGCTCGCATGTGCGGCGGGCAAGAAGAATAAATACCTTGTTAAGGTACAGGCGTCGCATTTCCTGATCGACACCTCTGCCAAGACCTATGGCTCGCTGCTGTCGCCCGACCGCGCTTTGGAGTATGGCGATTATCCAGCTACGGCGGGAAAATCGGACTCATTCCTTACGTACGCCACGGTGCGCAACAGCCAGGGTATACCAGAGACGGTCACTGCACGCCTATTCTCTCTTTAAGCTTAGAGGGGTTAAAAAGGCGCCAACAGGGGAATAAACGCGTTGTAATTGTGAGTACCGCCCGCCGAGCTGCCGCGTCATAGCGGCATCCGGCGGGCTCAGGTGCGTTAAAATGGGCTTGTTCTTAGCTAATTGAGACAGGGGGGCCGTGTTATGGCTTCAGATGCAAAAAAGATTCTGCTGGTCGAGGATGAGAAGGCAATCCGTGACGCCGTCGCTGCCTATCTCGAGCGCGAAGGCTACTGGGTTGTGGGCGTCGGCGACGGCCAGTCCGCGATCGAGGAGTTCGAGAAGCATCAGTTCGACCTGGTCGTGCTCGACCTCATGCTCCCCAAGATTCCCGGCGAGCGCGTTTGCCGCACCATTCGCGATACCTCGGATGTCCCCATCATCATGCTGACGGCTAAGGGCGAGATCGAGGACCGTATTATCGGTCTTGAGCTCGGCGCCGACGACTATCTAATTAAGCCGTTCTCGCCGCGCGAGCTCGTCGCCCGCGTTCGCGCTCTGTTCCGCCGTGCCCATCAGGCCGACGAGCCCGCCGTCGAGGTGCTCGACTTCGGCGATCTGGTCATCGATATCTCGGGCCACAAGATCTTGGTCGAGGGCAAGGAAGTCGATCTGACGGCTTCCGAGTTCAAGCTGCTCACCACGCTTGCCCGCCATCCCGGCCGTGTCTACAACCGTATGGAGCTGGTTGAGAAGGTTCTCGGCTACGACTTTGAGGGCTATGAGCGCACCATCGACAGCCACGTGAAGAACCTTCGCGCCAAGCTGGGCGATGATCCCAAGAAGCCCAAGTGGCTCTACACCGTCCATGGTGTCGGCTATCGCTTCGAGGCTCCGGCTAAGACCGATAAGTCGGACGAGAAATAGGGAAATCACATATGACACCTGCGCGCTTTGAAATCGGACAAAAGCACAAGCAGGAGAGCGAGGCGGGTTCCAAGGCTAGTTGGAACACGCCTCGTTCCGATTCACGGCCAACGATGAGCTATCCCTCGCGCATGGCACTTGCTTTTGCTCTGACATCGCTCATGACGGTATTGGTGCTGGTGGGCGTTGTCTCTGTTGTGTGGGGCACGGTCTTTTCGGATTACACGCGCTCCAATATCGTCGAAATCGCAAATTCCGCTGCCGAGAAGTTGGCGACCTCATATGAGGAAAACGGCTCTTGGACCGCGGGGGAACTGCGCACGGTCGCAACGTCGAGTTTGGTTTCCGACGATCTGGGCATGCAGGTCGTCAATAAAAAGGGCGTGATCGTTTATGACGATTCCTGGCCCTCGGCAAGCGCCACCGCCGATGTACGCGAAAACCAGGCTACGACCGACGACACGAGCGGCAAGAGGGCGTCGCATAGCCCGGTCTCGTCTGCTCCAACCGACTCCGATAGCGTTGCTAACGTCGAGATCGTAACGTCTTCCGGCGAGCACGTCGGACAGGTAAAGCTGTGGGCTATCGGCTCCGACGCTCTGCTCACCAAGGCGGACTCTGCGTTTAGGGAGAAGACCTTTAACGCCATGGCCCTTGCCGCGGTTGTTGCGGTCTGCATCTCGGTTGTTATCGGATCGTTCGTGTCGCGCATGCTCACCAAGCCGATTCATCGTATTACCAGTACCGCCAAGCAGATTCGCGACGGCGATTTGTCCGCTCGTACGGGCTTGCGCGGCGATGACGAAATCGATCAGCTGGGAGAGACCTTCGACGAGATGGCCACCTCACTCGAGAAAGATATGAAGCACGAGAAGCGCCTGACCTCTGATGTTGCCCACGAGCTGCGCACGCCGCTCATGGCCATGCTTGCAACGGTCGAGGCCATGCAGGACGGTGTGTATCCCACCGACGACGAACACCTGGAGACGGTCGCTTCCGAGACGCGTCGCCTGGCTCGTCTGGTGCAGCAGATGCTCGACCTATCGCGTATGGAAAACAGCACGGCTCCGCTCAATCTAGAACCGGTGGACATGGTTCCGTTCGTGCGTTCCATCGTCAATGCCCAGGAGCGCCTGTTTGTCGACCGCGATCTGCGCCTGCGTTTTGCGGACGAGACCCAGGGTCACGACGATGTCGTCGAGGCCGATCCCGACATGATCACGCAATGTGTTATCAACCTCATGAGCAACGCCATGCGCTACACCCCCGAGGGCGGTTGGGTCGTGGTGTCGGTGCTCAGTGACCGCAAGCACGTCAGCATTGCCGTTTCTGATACCGGCATCGGTATTGCCAAGGACGATCTGTCGCGCATCTTCGGGCGGTTTTGGCGCGCCGATGCCAGTCGCGCCCGCGAAGCTGGCGGCCTGGGCGTTGGCCTCGCCGTGACCAAGCAGATCGTCGAGCGTCACCATGGCTACATATCCGTGGAGTCGGAGCTTGGAAAGGGTACGACTTTTACAATTCATCTGCCCCGCGAGCACACGGCGGACGCGGCATCTACTACAATGGAGCACTAGCTTTTCGCTATTCGGTGAAGGAGGGGCTGCGTCCCTGCCGCTCCGAGTTTGCGAAAACATGCGGGAAAGAACCCGCATTTCTGTCGTATTTAGGTAAGGAGTGACTCACGTGACAACGATGGAGCGTCGTCCGGATTCCCGTGGCAAGGTTCGTGATATCTACGATGCCGGTGAAAACCTGCTGATGGTCGCCACCGACCGCATTTCTGCGTTCGACTTCATTCTTCCCGACGAGATTCCGTTTAAGGGAGAGGTGCTCAATCGCATCTCGGCATTCTGGTTCGATAAGTTTGCCGACATCGTCCCCAACCATCTCGTTTCCATCGACCCGGCGGATTTCCCCGAGGAGTTTGCTGAGTATCGTGACTACCTCGCTGGCCGCGCCATGCTGGTTAAGAAGGCCCAGACGATTCCTATCGAGTGCATCGTCCGCGGCTATCTGACCGGTTCGGGCAAGAAGACCTACGACGAGAACGGCACCGTCTGCGGCATCCAGCTGCCTGAGGGCCTGACCGAGGCTTCCAAGCTTCCCGAGCCGCTGTTCACGCCGTCCACGAAGGCCGAGATCGGCGACCACGACGAGAACATCTCGTTCGAGCGTTGCTGCGAGATCGTGGGCGAGGACATCGCCACGCAGATTCGCGACCTTTCCCTCAAGATCTACAAGGCCGCTGCCGAGTATGCCGCGACTCGAGGCATCATCATCGCCGACACCAAGTTCGAGTTCGGTGTCATCGATGGCAAGGTTACGCTGATCGACGAGTGCCTCACGCCCGACTCCAGCCGTTTCTGGCCTGCCGCCAGCTACGAGGAGGGCAAGATCCAGCCTAGCTACGACAAGCAATTCGTCCGCAATTGGCTCAAGGCCAACTGGGATATGACGGGGGAGACCCCGCACCTGCCCGCCGAGGTCATCGATGGCACGTCCGAGCGCTATCGCGAGGCCTTCCAGATCATCACGGGCTCCCAGTTCACAAGCATGAAGGAGAACGCATAAGTGAGTACCCGTAGCGCCACGAACAAGCGCACGCAATCCCACGAAGTTACCGGGGTTGCGCGCAAGTCTGCCGCATCTGCTAAGCCCGCCCGCCAAGCAGCGAGCTCCGTTCGCGTCGTGCCGGCTTCGTCTAAGGCACGCCGCAAAGAGCTCGAGAAGGGCGAGAACCTCGAGGGCCTCTCTAAAGAGGAGAAGCGCGCCCGCAAGGCTAAGCAGCGCGCCAAGGAGGACCGCATCTATACGGTGTCGAATATCCTCCTCAAGCAGGACGAGGACTACACCAAGCGCCGTCGCATCTGGTGGATTGTGCTCGCCATTGGCATGGTGCTCGTCGTGGCAATTTGGGCCTCGCTGTACTTCGCTCCCGCTGGCATGGTGTCCAGCCCTGTCCAGATGGTCGGCATTGTTTTGTCCTATGTCATCATCTTAGGTGACTTTATCTACGACTTCGCTCGTATTCGTCCCTTGCGCAACATGTACCGCGCGCAGGCCGAGGGCATGTCCGACAATAAGCTCAACGCTCTTATCGAGCGCTCGGCTGCCGAGGAGGACAAGAAGGACTCCAAGAAGAAGTAGCGTTTGTATCCATACATATCGCTAAGATATAAGGCGCGTCGTTTTTGCGGCGTGCCTTTTTACTGTTCTATAGATAGATGGAGTGGCACATGATTCGAGCTGCCCTGACGGTCGAAGAGGCTCTGGAGAGCATGAAGGCCTTGGAGCCCAAGATTAAAAACTACGCGCGCCTAGTCGTCCGCAAGGGCGTAAACGTTAAGCCCGGCCAGGAGGTCGTCGTTCAGTCTCCGGTCGAGTGCGCGCCGTTTGCGCGCGTGGTGGTCGCGGAGGCCTATGCTGCCGGCGCCGGCCACGTGACGGTCATTTGGGCCGATGATGCCGTGACGAGGCTCACGTACGAGCATGTCGAGAAAAGCTATTTTGAGCAGACACCCGAGTGGAAGCGCATGCAGCTGGATTCCTTGGCTCAGGATGGTGCCTGCTTTGTCTTTATCGAGGGTGCGGATCCCGCGGCCCTCAAGGGCATCGATCCAGCCAAGCCGGCCGCGGCATCAAAGGCGAGGAATACGCAGTGCAAAGTTTTCCGCCGTGGACTGGATTACAACATCAATCCGTGGTGCATCGCCGGCGCTCCGGTCGTGGCTTGGGCGCACGAGGTGTTCCCGGGAGACGCCGATGAGGTTGCAATCTATAAGCTGTGGAATGCGATTCTGCACACCGCGCGCGCCGATGGCCAGGACCCAGAGAGCGACTGGGAACTCCATGACGCCGCATTCGAAAAGAACCTGCGTTTCCTGAACGACAATCGTTTCGACTGCCTGCATTACACCGCGGCAAATGGAACCGATCTGACGATTGGCATGACGAAGGGTCACGAGTGGGCCGGCGGCAAGGGCAAGACGCCCGATGGGCACCCCTTCTTCCCCAACATTCCCACCGAGGAAGTCTTCACTTCGCCCGATCGCATGCGCGTCGACGGTATCGTGTACTCGGCCATGCCGCTCATCCACCACGGCAATAAAGTCGACGATTTTTGGATTAAGTTCGAGGGCGGCCGCGTGGTGGGCTACGACGCCCGCGTGGGCAAGGCAACGCTCGCAAGTATCATCGATACTGACGAGGGCGCTGCTCACCTGGGAGAGGTCGCGCTCATTTCCAAGAACACGCCGATCCGCGAAAGTGGTGTTCTGTTCTACGATACGCTCTATGACGAGAACGCTAGCTGCCATCTCGCGCTAGGTGTCGGTTTCCCCGAATGTATCGAGGGTGGGTATGACATGTCCAAGGAGGAGCTCCTGGAGCATGGTGTTAACGTCTCGAGCACGCACGTTGATTTTATGATCGGCACGGACGACATCGATATTACGGGCATTACGCCTGATGGACGTGAAGTTGTGATTTTCCAGAACGGCCAATGGAGTTGGGAATAGTCCCAGACCGTGGTACAATGCCACCCGCGGGCCGTTAGCTCAGCTGGCAGAGCAGGGGACTTTTAATCCCAAGGTCCAGGGTTCGAACCCCTGACGGCCCACCATAGAAAAGAAAGCGATCGACTCCGGTTGGTCGCTTTTTTGTTGCCGCGACACGGGTTCGAACCCGTCGGGGCGCGGAGCTGAGTAAACGCGCGAGCGTTTGCCAGCGCAGCGCGCAAGGCGCGAAAGCGCCGCAGCGGCCGCCTGCGGAGCAGGCTGAACCCCTGACGGCCCACCATAGAATAGAAAAGCGACTGGCGGATGCCGGCCGCTTTTTTGTTGCCGGTGCACGGGTTCGAACCCGTATCTATCTATATATAAGAACGCTTGGCGAACAAAACCCGCCTTTTACCGATGGGAAACAAATAGCTGATGCCTTTGGAGTAAAGTAGCGCTCCAGAGATGACCGATGTCTCAATACTCATAAAACAGCTGGTCATCGCCAATATCAGAAGCCAATGCTTCAGTTTTAACCCCAGTGATGCGACTGAGGGACCTATTCATTTGTGAACAAAATATGGAGTGCGCGATTCCCGCCCACGGGGCCCCTCCGGTCTGGCAATATATCTCCTTGCCGCGCGGCCCGGTCGGACCGGATCAGCCGCGGGGCGTGCACCTTGAGAACCGGATACTGCGAGGATGGACACTGACTCCAGTGTCGCATCCGGGCAGACATCGAACCATTTGAAATGGTCTAACTTGGATTTGTTTTTCGCAAGGCCGCCGAGAGGCGGCCCCGAGAAATTCCTTTTCTATACAGAACCATATGAATCGAACGGAACCGATCAGCGATGAACTGAGAGGACCGGACGGGCTCGAAGCCCAAATATTTTGGACGGAGAGTTCGATCCTGGCTCAGGATGAACGCTGGCGGCGCGCCTAACACATGCAAGTCGAACGGCACCTGCCTTCGGGCAGAAGCGAGTGGCGAACGGCTGAGTAACACGTGGAGAACCTGCCCCCTCCCCCGGGATAGCCGCCCGAAAGGACGGGTAATACCGGATACCCCGGGGTGCCGCATGGCACCCCGGCTAAAGCCCCGACGGGAGGGGATGGCTCCGCGGCCCATCAGGTAGACGGCGGGGTGACGGCCCACCGTGCCGACAACGGGTAGCCGGGTTGAGAGACCGACCGGCCAGATTGGGACTGAGACACGGCCCAGACTCCTACGGGAGGCAGCAGTGGGGAATCTTGCGCAATGGGGGGAACCCTGACGCAGCGACGCCGCGTGCGGGACGGAGGCCTTCGGGTCGTAAACCGCTTTCAGCAGGGAAGAGTCAAGACTGTACCTGCAGAAGAAGCCCCGGCTAACTACGTGCCAGCAGCCGCGGTAATACGTAGGGGGCGAGCGTTATCCGGATTCATTGGGCGTAAAGCGCGCGTAGGCGGCCCGGCAGGCCGGGGGTCGAAGCGGGGGGCTCAACCCCCCGAAGCCCCCGGAACCTCCGCGGCTTGGGTCCGGTAGGGGAGGGTGGAACACCCGGTGTAGCGGTGGAATGCGCAGATATCGGGTGGAACACCGGTGGCGAAGGCGGCCCTCTGGGCCGAGACCGACGCTGAGGCGCGAAAGCTGGGGGAGCGAACAGGATTAGATACCCTGGTAGTCCCAGCCGTAAACGATGGACGCTAGGTGTGGGGGGACGATCCCCCCGTGCCGCAGCCAACGCATTAAGCGTCCCGCCTGGGGAGTACGGCCGCAAGGCTAAAACTCAAAGGAATTGACGGGGGCCCGCACAAGCAGCGGAGCATGTGGCTTAATTCGAAGCAACGCGAAGAACCTTACCAGGGCTTGACATATGGGTGAAGCGGGGGAGACCCCGTGGCCGAGAGGAGCCCATACAGGTGGTGCATGGCTGTCGTCAGCTCGTGTCGTGAGATGTTGGGTTAAGTCCCGCAACGAGCGCAACCCCCGCCGCGTGTTGCCATCGGGTGATGCCGGGAACCCACGCGGGACCGCCGCCGTCAAGGCGGAGGAGGGCGGGGACGACGTCAAGTCATCATGCCCCTTATGCCCTGGGCTGCACACGTGCTACAATGGCCGGTACAGAGGGATGCCACCCCGCGAGGGGGAGCGGATCCCGGAAAGCCGGCCCCAGTTCGGATTGGGGGCTGCAACCCGCCCCCATGAAGTCGGAGTTGCTAGTAATCGCGGATCAGCATGCCGCGGTGAATGCGTTCCCGGGCCTTGTACACACCGCCCGTCACACCACCCGAGTCGTCTGCACCCGAAGTCGCCGGCCCAACCGAGAGGGGGGAGGCGCCGAAGGTGTGGAGGGTGAGGGGGGTGAAGTCGTAACAAGGTAGCCGTACCGGAAGGTGCGGCTGGATCACCTCCTTTCTAGGGAGATAAATCTTCTAGAGAGACAAACTTTAACTCGAATAGAGGGCAGGAGCCCGTCCGGTAGATGTCCGCCAGGATAAGTCCCCGCAGCACCCGGTCCCCGGGGTCGCACCCGCGTACCTTGAGAGCCGCATAGCGATAGGAGAGAGATGGAAGAGATTCTCTTCCAGACTCGATTCTTTTCTGCGATTAAACGTAAGAATGATAGCAATCATTCATCCGATCCAAACAAGAAGAATTCACTTATATATGAGTGAGGAGCATCTGATCGCGAGCACAGTGAAGACACTGTGCCGCGGTATGAGATACCCGAATTGCGACATACGAGCGCTATTCATGATATCGATTAATTTATTTTAGCGACACGTGGATATCCCGCGGGCCCGAGAGCGGTCCCGCAAGATACCACGGGCGCACGGCGGATGCCTTGGCACAGGGAGCCGATGAAGGACGCGGCAAGCTGCGATAATCCCCGGCGAGGAGCACACATCCTTCGACCCGGGGGTCTCCGAATGGGCGAACCCATGCACAGCGGTGTGCATATCCCCACCCCGAACACATAGGGGTGGGGAGGACAACCCGGGGAACTGAAACATCTAAGTACCCGGAGGAGAGGAAATCAATCTCGAGACTCCCCGAGTAGCGGCGAGCGAAAGGGGACCGATGGCCAAACCGTCGAGCGGGCATACCCGGCAGGGGTTCCGCCGACGGGGTTGCAGGGCCGCGCATCCGGGGGCTGCCGCCCCCGGGCGCAGGTCCGGCTGGGGAGCGGAACGGCATGGGAGGGCCGGCCGCAGCGGGTGACAGCCCCGTACGCGAACCCAGACCGGACGGCGCGACGCGGTCCCTGAGTAGGGCCGGGCACGTGAAACCCGGTCCGAACCTGGGTGGACCACCATCCAAGCCTGAGTACTACCCTGTGACCGATAGCGCACCAGTACCGTGAGGGAAAGGTGAAAAGCACCCCGGGAGGGGAGTGAAACAGTACCTGAAACCGTGCGCCCACGAGCAGTCGGAGCACCCTTGTGGTGTGACGGCGTGCCTTTTGTAGAATGAGCCAGCGAGTCGCTGGCGCGGGGCGAGGTTAACCGAAAGGGAGCCGGAGCGAAAGCGAGCCTTAACAGGGCGACTTGAGTCCCGCGCCGCGGACGCGAAGCCGGGTGAGCTATCCGTGGGCAGGCTGAAGCGGGGGTAAGACCCCGTGGAGGGCCGAACGCACGTCGGTTGAAAACGGCGGCGATGACCTGCGGATAGGGGTGAAAGGCCAATCAAACCCGGAGATATCTCGTTCTCCCCGAAATAGCTTTAGGGCTAGCGTCGCGCGTTCACCGCCGGAGGTAGAGCACCGGATGGACGAGGGGGCTTCGCCGCCTACCGAATCCAACCGAACTCCGAATGCCGGCGGCCCAGAGCGCGGCAGTCAGAGCATGTGGGCTAAGCTGTGTGCTCGAGAGGGAAACAGCCCGGACCGCCCGCTAAGGTCCCCAAGTTCCAGCCGAGTGGCAAAGGATGTGCGTCCGCCCAGACAACCAGGATGTTGGCTTAGAAGCAGCCATGCATTCAAAGAGTGCGTAACAGCTCACTGGTCGAGTGGACATGCGCCGACAATACACGGGGCTAAGCTGGACACCGAAGCGGCGGGATTTTATCTAATAGAATCGGTAGGGGAGCTTCCCATGGGCGGTGAAGCCGGAGGGCGACCGACGGTGGAGCGCATGGGAGTGAGAATGCTGGCATGAGTAGCGAGAGACGAGAGAGTAACTCGTCCGCCGTGAACCCGAGGTTTCCTGGGCAAGGCTAATCCTCCCAGGGTCAGTCGGGGGCTAAGGCGAGGCCGGGAGGCGTAGCCGACGCGCAGCAGGCAGACATTCCTGCACCGCGCACGCGGCGCTACGACCGACGGGGCGACGGATGGGGGTGGCTCGGCGGGGTTCTGGACGTCCCCGTGATGGAGCGCGGCCCGCGGACCAGGGAAATCCGGTCCGCACGAGGGCGAGGCTCCGGACGAAGCGATCAAGCGAAGCGAGTGAGCCCGAGGTCCCTAGAAAAACCCCTAGGCAGGCGCGTGCGCGCCCGTACCGCAAACCGACACAGGTGGGTGGGTAGAACATACCGAGGCGATCGGGTCAACCATGGTCAAGGAACTCGGCACAATGGCCCCGTAACTTCGGGAGAAGGGGTGCCCGCGCGTACGTGAACCGGCTTGCCCGGGGAGCGGAGGCGGGCCGCAGTGGAGAGGCCCAAGCGACTGTTTACCAAAAACACAGGACTCTGCAGAAGCCGCAAGGCGACGTATAGGGTCTGACGCCTGCCCGGTGCCGGAAGGTCACGCGGAGGAGTTAGCCATTCGGCGAAGCCCCGAAGCCAAGCCCCGGTAAACGGCGGCCGTAACTATAACGGTCCTAAGGTAGCGAAATTCCTTGTCGGGTAAGTTCCGACCTGCACGAAAGGCGCAACGACTTGGGCGCTGTCTCGACCATGGACCCGGTGAAATTGCACTGGTCGTGAAGATGCGACTTACCCGCGGAAGGACGGAAAGACCCCGTGAACCTTCACTGCAGCTTGGCATTGGCCGCTGGTCCCGCGTGTAGAGGATAGGCAGGAGGCTAAGATCCGGAGGCGCCAGCCCCCGGGGAGCCGCCCTTGGAATACTGCCCTCGCGCGACCGGCGTCCTAACCCGAGGCCGTCAACCGGCTCGGGGACCGTGCCAGGCGGGCAGTTTGACTGGGGCGGTCGCCTCCTAAAGGGTAACGGAGGCGCGCGAAGGTCCGCTCGGGACGGTCGGCAACCGTCCTTTTGAATGCAAGAGTACAAGCGGGCTTGACTGCGAGGCCCACAAGCCGAGCAGGTGCGAAAGCAGGCTCTAGTGATCCGGCGGCCCCGAGTGGGTGGGCCGTCGCTCAACGGATAAAAGGTACTCCGGGGATAACAGGCTGATCTTGCCCAAGAGTCCACATCGACGGCAAGGTTTGGCACCTCGATGTCGGCTCATCGCATCCTGGGGCTGAAGTCGGTCCCAAGGGTTGGGCTGTTCGCCCATTAAAGCGGTACGCGAGCTGGGTTCAGAACGTCGTGAGACAGTTCGGTCCCTATCCTCCGTGGGCGCAGGAGAATCGATGGAGGCTGCCCCCAGTACGAGAGGACCGGGGTGGACGCACCTCCGGTGAACCGGTTGTCGACCAACGGCACGGCCGGGTAGCCGCGTGCGGCGCGGATAACCGCTGAAGGCATCTAAGCGGGAAGCCGTTCCAGGGATTAGTTCTCCTTCCGGTAAGGGCCCAGGTAGACTACCTGGTCGATAGACGGCAGGTGCAAGGGCGGCGACGTCCTCAGCCGAGCCGCACTAATCGCCCGAGCTCTTCCGGAACCGCACCTCGCGGCCCGCGGGACCCAGCGCTCATGCGCGCGGTCCGGGCACGAGGATGCCCCCGAGTCATACTTTCCTATGCGCCATGCGGCCCCCAGGGCACGTGAGAGAGACACCCGGACACCGTAACGGTGGGCGCCGCCCACCGGTCAGCGGCCAGAGCATGGGGGGCACGCCCGGTCCCGTTCCGAACCCGGAAGCTAAGCCCCATCGCGCCGAGAGTACTGCGGGGCCAGCCCGTGGGAGGCCAGGGCGCCGCTGACCGGTGGACGGCACCGAGCCGTC
>CAUCKA010000003.1 GCA_958443265.1 uncultured Collinsella sp.
TCCCAACCAGCGGTCGGCAGTACCTTCTTGCTCAGCTGCTTACGCAGCTCCGAGAGCACAACGCCCGGCTCCACGCGCAGCAGAAATTGGCCTTGTTCATCGCGGCGAAGGCCCAAGTAGCGATTCATACGGGAAGTATTGAGGATATGCCCACCGTGGGGCACGGCACCGGCGGCAAGGCCGGTTCGGGCGCCCTGAACCGTTACCGGGACACGCTCGGCATGGAGCGTTTCCAAAATGGCACGGACCTCGTCTTCCGTTGTCGGAAACGAGATGCTCGATGCTTCGCCCGATGCACGAGATTCATCGCGGCCATACTCTTCGAACTCATCGGTGAAGGGTTTAATGGTTGCAGACACGCGAACTCCCCCTTTAGCTAACTACAGTGTTTGCAGGGAGATGTTACCGCATCGTTTCGTCGACGTGTTCGAGACCGTCTCCATAATTGGCGATTTTTACGTTTGTGCAATTCGGCGAACGGCAAGGCTTCCTCGGCAGACGATGCTTTTGACACATATCGCCCCGCCGTCGCCGACCGCTCGATTGTCGCTCGAAAAAAGTTGAAGTAATTTTTTCCACCTTTTACCTGCGGAGATGTCAATCCGTCAAGCATTTGGTCAGAAATTGGTCAAGTAGCGGCTGATACGGTCGGCGTCGACAACCAAAACCGATAGAAGTTTTGGCCCCAGAAGCAGGGAGGTTCCCATGGCATATTACTGGCCCCAGTACGGCGTCGCCATCGAGGTCGACGACGATCCCTATCTCCTGCCTTTCGACGAAGAGGCGTTCCCCGATACGGCGGTCTACCACGTCACCACCGATGTTATCTGCGACCCCGAGTCGTTCTCGGCGCTCGCCCACCACATCGCGCGTATCCACGACATCGAGCTCCCTCACGACTTTGACGAGCTCATCTACTCGCGCCGCCTGATGCTTCACATGCTCTTTGGAGCGGACCCGTCCACGTTCGCACGTGTCTACACCACCAAGGACGCCGCATGAGTGCGAAGAAGCCGCCCCGCCTCGCAGGACTGGGGCGTCGCAAGAAACTCGTCGTTGTCTGCCTGGCTATCGTCTGCGCCCTCATCGCCGTAGGGCTATACGCCTGGCAGTCGCAGCCCGTGCCCGAAGCGGGCGCCTCAGTCACGACGGCAGAGGGCAAATCGCGACAAGAAATCCAAGATGAGCTCGATGCCATCGTCCGCGACAACATGATGACGATTTCGGTCGCGCCGGTCGCTCAGCTACAGGAGGACGGCAAGCTGCGCGTCAACGTGCAAAACGTCCAAGACAATAAATTTCCCTAGCGATTCCGCGTCATCCAAAACGACGAGACCATGTACGAATCCGGTGTGGTCGAGACCGGCAAGACAATCGAGACGTGCCCCGCCGGCGACATCAAAGAAGGCGAGGCATACATCGAGATCCAGGCACTCGATGCCAAGACCCTCGACAGCCACGGCAATCCGACACGTGTCAAGGTACGGGTTGAGCAAGCCGAGAACTAGCTTTTTCGGCCGACGCGGCACCGCACGCAATTCACCAGCATTCGTCCAATCATCGCGGGGACGGCCCGCGGCGAATAGAAAGGAACGACCATGGACATCACCAGGAACATGAACGGAGCCAGAGCGCTCGTCGTGGGCGCAGGGCTCGCGCTCGCGCTCGCAATGGGCGCCGCCCCGACGCCAGCTCTGGCAGCCGGGCGCGTTGGAACCACGAAAGTAATGGTCAGGACCGAGATCGACAACGTGGAGTTCAAAGTTCCGACGGTTATTCCCTTCGTCGCCAAGGCCGACGGCACGCTTCAGGGCCCCTCAGAAGACGCGACCACCATCGACAATCATTCGGCCTACGGCATCCATGTCACCAACATGAAGATCGACGCCATGAACACCTGGACCATTGCCGCCGACGCCAAGGCCGGAACCGCGCAGAATTCCATCGACTTTAAGGTCGGCCCCGACGGTGCACTCCAGAACGCCAGCGCCGCAATGCAGGAGACGGGCCTCGATCTTTCCAAGAATGCAGCCTTCGACATGGGCTACCAGGGCATTGCCGGCGGCACGGACAAAATTAAGCTCAAGACAAGCGGAAACGTCGCCCGCGTCACGCGCGACATCTTCCGCGTAACCGGCGAAGGCGATCAGGTTGCAACGATCACCTGGACGGTCGAGCCCGGTGCGCACACGGCATAAGGCCGTCGCCCTGGCTGCCGCCGTCAGTATCCTAGCGTTTGGGCCAGCCATGGCCTTTGCCCAGCAAGAACAGGCGCAGGCCGCCACGCAAGTGACGGTCGACCTCTCGGAGCTCGACCGCGGCAACTGCAAGGAACCGTTGGCACAGACAGACGACAGACGATGGCTCTTGGCAGCAGGCGCCACGGCAGCAGGCGCGGGAACCGCCGGCCTCGGTCTGCACATCAAACGCAGCCAGAAACGAAACACGGACAGGCCGCACTAAATTAGCTAAGGAGACCCCATGGCATCGAAGAACCTTTTGCCCGTCGTCGCACTCTGCGGCGCGCTCGCAACCGGAACGCCTGTCGACGCTTGGGCGACTCCCGTCATGGCAGATTCCTTACCAGCAGCCCTAAGCTCCGCACCAAATCCGTCGAGCGCCATTGCGTGCAAGCGTTTTTCGATCGCACAGGCCGCAATCTCAACCTCGGGATGCCTTCGTCGTAATACGGACGGCTCGATAGTCGTGGATATCAATCGTTCGAACAAGGCAAACGGCTCCCAGGCGGGGTGCGCCGTCTGCACGTGGCGCTCGATTGTGCTCGATGCAGATGGCGATCCGTGCGATTTGGGGTTGCGCATCGATATCGCTTCGGTCGATGACTCGGCGAACGGAGCGAAGGTCGCCTTCGACGGTGCGTTTTTCGAGAAAGGAGGCGGTATATGTCTGGGCTGCGCCGCCGCGAATGCAGACGATGTGCAGCCCACCCTCTCATTCACGGCATCGCTGCGGCTGACCAAGGCGGGCACCGATGCCATCGCGGCGGGAGAAGCATCCCTGCTGTTCTACGCCGCCAGTACCGAAGACACAGACATTCATTTCGAGAAGCCGGCCGGATCGCTCAGCCTTACGCGCGGGACGGAGGCAGGCCCTATTGCGATCGATACCCACACGCTAGGCAGGCAACGCATTCTTGCCGACCCGGCGCTTCTCGAGATGGAGTGGAACGGATCCGGAGCCGTCGGGATTGTCCCCTCCGCGCTTGACGCCAAGACGCTCCCCTCAAACGACGAACCCATAAACGCAACCATACAAGAAGAGAGCACGGACAAAGAAGCAGGTGCGGGCGACACGCCGTCGCCGACAAACAGCGTCCCAGCTTCTTTCGAAGCACCGAATGAGCCCGCTACCGGTCCAAACGATCCCGAGCTCGCGGACAGTCTGGGGCTTGCTGATCCTCAGGAGATCGATGAAGGTAACTGCTGCGTGCTTGCCGCCCTCGACCACACAGAGGTCATCGATGCTGCAAACATCGAAGTTGCCGCCGCCAATCAGCCCGTCCGCAAGTCGGCCATCATCGCATTTCCCGAATCCATCGAAGTCGTCTATTTGCCATCGGGCGAGGTCGTGGCCCCAACGCTGCTCACCTTGTTGGGCGCCAAGAATACTCGAAACGAAATTAAAAAGGTCACGGTTGTCGACCCTGCAACCACCGCTAAACTGCGTCTATACGCCGTTGCCCCAGACGGAGGCAAGACCTTGGAATTCGATGGCGACACACTTCTAGCCTGGCGACGTCTGGACATTATGCAAGACGTCTCGTATCAGATCGAACTCGAAGGGTTTGATCGTGCCCGCGATGCCAATATTATCGCCGCGGCTATTGAATCCCCGCAGCGGCTTATGACACTGCGCTTTGACTACTACCCCTATGTCCCGACAACCACCTGAGGCTTAAATGCTGCGCATCATTCCTAATACCACTTATATAACGTATTAGATGAGTCGCGATGTGCCTCGCATTTCGTTCTGCTACGATTGCCACGTTGGCATCAATACAGGAGGGCTCATGCCGGGCTTGGGAACAATCATCAACGTTGCGCTTTTAGTTGCGGGCGGTCTTTTGGGATTAGCGGGCGGCCGCTTCATTACACCGCGCATCCAAGACACGCTCATGAAAGCATCGGGGCTGTGCGTCCTGTTTATCGGCCTGGGCGGCACCATGCAAAAGATGCTCATCATCGATGGAAAGGCGCTAGCGACCACCGGTACCACCATGCTCATCGTCTCATTTGCGCTCGGTTCGCTCATCGGCGAGGCCATCAACTTGGAGGCCGCCATCGAGAACCTTGGCGAATGGCTCAAGCGCAAGACTGGCAGTGAGGGCGATAACGAGTTCACCAACGCTTTTGTCTCGACTTCACTCACCGTGTGCATCGGCGCCATGGCCATTGTGGGATCGATCCAGGACGGCCTGCTCGGCGACTGGTCAACGCTTGCCCTCAAGGGCGCACTGGACTGCATCATCGTCTGCACCATGACGGCCTCGCTTGGCCGCGGCTGCATCTTCTCCGCCCTGCCCGTTGCCGTGTTCCAGGGGACGATCACGTTGTTTGCCGGCGCGCTCTCCCCCATCATGACCACAGCAGCCCTCAACAGCCTTTCGCTCGTAGGCTCCATGCTCATCTTCTGCGTCGGCGTCAACCTCATCCGTCCTCAGACCTTCCGCACGGCCAATATGCTTCCCTCCGTCGTCATCGCCGTCATATACGCCCTCCTGTTCTAAATCTATCAACGCAGCGGTATCTCGAACATCTGTTTGATGCTGTGCTATGATATGAGGTCACCGTAGCTGCGTTCGAGAGGAGGAGCGGTGGCCGACCAGGACATCAAGATGCTCATCGAGCGCATTATGGCCGAGGCCCGGACCCATCAGTCCGCCCGCTTCTCAAACGAAACCTACGCAGACGAGCCGATTCTCAAAACCGGCCGACAGATGCAGAATTTCCTCCCCGACCAGTACCGTAAAATGCGCGAGATATCGCGCTGGCAGGATGACCCCAAGGGCGGTGCGGGCCGCTGGCTTTCGGAAGCCGAGCTTTTTTACCGCCAGGGCCTGCTGATGGCCGACTTTGAGGACGACTGTCCCTACAACGGCACCTTTAAGTCGTACTTTCCCACCTACAACGCCATGAGCGACCGGCAACTGCGCGGCTACTTTACCTGGCGTGCCCAAGTGCGCCGCGGAACCGTCGAGGAAACGTCTACGTCCTTTGCCTTTCTGTATCTCTATGAGCTGATCTGCGGCATTGGCGTAGATAATCCACTCGATGGTTTTAACAAGATCAAGGCTTTTTGGGATGTCTATCGCGCCTTCGAGCCCGGCATCGACCGGTTTGCGCGCGTGTGGCTGCAAGATTACGCCGTGTTCCACGGGCTCGACCCCAAGCTGCTTCGCGACTCTAAAACCGTCATGTTCGATAACGCCCTTATCGAACTGCGGCGCGCGGCACGAGACCTTGTACCGGCACCGTCCGGCCAGACCCCTAAGCGTCGCAAAACCTCCGAGCCCACGCTCCCCCTTCCGCCCGATGAGGTGCGCGAGGAGCGACTCATGGCCGCCATCAACGCCCTCTCCACGTACAACCTAAGTAGCTCGCGGCTCGACCGCAGCCATCACCGCGATCTGCGCCACGTGGCGTGCGCCGTGTATGTCCGCATGGCGCGCTACTATGACACGCACCGAAAGACCGGCATCGTGGCAAGTTTATTTGGGGAGGAGACGGCAATGCCCTACACCATGTTTGCCTCGGCCGTATTCTTTGCGCCCGAGCGCCACGAGGACTGCGAATACCGTCTGGACCCCATCCATATCTACCGTTGCCAAAACGGTTTTTGGGAATGCATGCGGATTCACGGCAGCAGACAAAAGAGCAGCAAACTTGGCGAGATGATGCGCGCCTGCGACCAACGCCTGCGCCTGGCGCTGGACCCTGCCCATCCCCTTAAGGAAGAAAAGGTCCCCAAATATCTGGCCAAGATTATCGATGACGAGATTGTGGCATGGCTTTCGTGGGACGCCGCACACCAGCCCGTCAAGATCGATATCGATTTGAGCCAGCTGGGGCACATTCGGAGCGCTGCCGCACAAACGCGCGAAGCGCTTTTGATCGACGAGGAACGCGAGGACGGCGCGTCCGCAGAAGCCGAGGCAGCGGACTCAGGGCAACCGGAAGCCGAGCCCGTAGCCGACGCGACGGTCGAGGCGGTCGCGGCGGCTGCAGGGCAGGACGAGTCCGACGAGCCGACCATATCCACCGAACAGTTTGGTGTCGTGGCACCGCTTCTCGCGCCGACGCCCGCGTTCGCAGCTGCTACGCCCGCGTTCGCAGCTGCTACGCCCGCTGACGCCACAAACGAACTCGCGCCCGCCGCAGACGCCTATCTCCGCGCGCTGCTCGAGCACAACGCAGTACAGGCGGAATCGGCGGTAGTGCAATCGGAGCAGAGCGAGGACATGCTCGTCGATACCATCAACGAGGCGCTCTTTGACCTGGTGGGCGACACCGTAATTGAATTTAGCGCAGCAGGGCCGCAGATTATCGAGGACTACGAAGCAGACGTGAGAGGATACCTAGACCATGAGTGATACCGCATCCGCAGCACCTCGCGTGCCCAAGCGCGTCGCTGCCGTCATTCTCAACTCGCTCAAGGGCGGCGTGGTCCCGCGCATCGGCCTTCCTTACATCACCGTAGGGCGCGAGGTCGAGATCCGCGCCCTGCTCACCGATCTGAATCTCATCGCCGACGGTGGCGCGAGCTTCCGCTTTCTGGTCGGTCGTTACGGCGCCGGCAAGAGCTTTTTGCTCCAGACTATCCGCACGCACGCCATGGGCGAGGGATTCGTCGTCGCTGATGCCGACCTGTCGCCCGAGCGCCGCCTGCAGGGCGGTCAGGGACAGGGCCTTGCCACCTACCGCGAGCTCATCCGCAATATATCGACCAAGACGCGCCCCGAGGGCGGTGCGCTCAACCTTATTCTGGATCGCTGGGTCGCCTCGTGTGCCGACGTCGACGAGTCGGTCGTCAATGCCCAACTGGCCCCGCTCGAGGAGATGGTCCACGGCTTCGACTTCACCCGCATGCTCCGCCGCTATCGCATGGCCGCATCCGGGGGCGACGAAGAGACCATGAGCCGCGTGACCAAATGGATCCGCGGCGAATACCGCACCAAGAGCGAGGCGCGCGCCGAGCTGGGCTCCTCGACCATCATCAGCGACGACGATTGGTACGACTACGTCAAACTCATCGCGCGTTTTTTGGTTTGCAGCGGCTACAAGGGCATGCTGGTGCTCATCGACGAGCTCGTGAATCTGTATAAGATTCCCAATGCCATCACGCGCCAGTACAACTACGAGAAAATCCTGACCATGTACAACGACACACTTCAGGGCAAGGCGCAGTACCTGGGCATGATCATGGGCGGCACGCCAACCTCCATCGAAGACCGCCGCCGCGGCGTGTTCTCCTACGAGGCTCTGCGCAGCCGACTCGCTCAGGGTCGCTTTGCGCGCGAGGACCTTAAGGACATGCTCGCACCCATCATCCGCCTGCAGCCGCTCACCTATGAGGAGCTACTGGTGCTCATCGAAAAACTCATGCAAATTCACGCCGGCTACTTTGGCTGGACGCCCACGCTTACCGAGAACGACTTGGTGGACTTCCTCAAGATCGAGTTCGGTCGTGTGGGAGCCGACACGCATCTGACGCCGCGTGAAGTCATTCGTGACTTTATCGAGTTGCTCGACATCCTATGCCAAAACCCCGACGCCAACGTGGCCGAGCTGCTGCAAAGCGTCGGCGGCGACGCGCTGGCGCCGGCAGCCGCAACAGGCGACACCGATACCGCAGGCGGCGACCGTAACTTCGCCGAATTCACCATCTAACCTGCCAAAAAGGGACAGGTTTATTTTGGCAGGCTCTATCTGGGCAAACGTTGAAGCAGTAATGCAGCAAGCCACTGCCCGCCGCGTTGAGAGATTCGCTTTTGAAAGGAGGCCTCGTGAACGCCTTTGACCGCTACGCCCCGTTTATCCAAGACTTCATCTACTCCCACGATTGGGAGAGCTTGCGCTCTATCCAGGTTGCGGCAGCTGATGCCATCTTTAACACGCAAGATAATGTGCTCCTGACGGCATCCACGGCTTCCGGCAAAACCGAGGCAGCCTTCTTTCCCATCCTGACCGAATTTTGGGAGAACCCGCCCGCGAGCGTGGGCGCCCTCTACATCGGCCCCCTCAAAGCGCTCATCAATGATCAGTTCGTCCGTCTCAATGACCTGTGCGAAGAAGCCGACATCCCCGTCTGGCACTGGCATGGCGATGTCTCGCAGTCGCACAAGGCCAAGCTCATCAAAAAGCCAAGCGGCATCTTGCAGATTACGCCCGAGTCGCTCGAGGCGCTCTTAATCCATAAGCACATGGCGATCCCGCGCATGTTCTGCGACCTACGCTATGTGGTCATCGATGAGGTCCACTCGCTCATGCGCGGCGACCGTGGCGGGCAGACGCTCTGCCTTATCGAGCGACTCTCGCGCATGGCCGGCGTACAGCCCCGACGCATTGGCCTTTCGGCCACCATCGGCGACCCCGAGCGCACGGGCGCTTTTCTCTCGAAGGGAACGGGGCGCGACTGCGTTATCCCCCGCTTTGAGGAACCGCGCCGCGTGTGGCGCATCTCCATGGAGCACTTCTACAACTCGGGCCCCCAGGCTCAGCAACGAGGATTCGTAGGCACAGGTCCACAAGAAGCCGAAGTGCTTGCTTGCGAGCGTATTGAGACGGCGGCGCCCGCGGCGCTGCCCGCATCCGGACAAGACATGTGCCACAGCGGACAGCTTACACAGGAAGAACACCGTCAACGTCGTGAGCAGGCGCGGGGCAAGGCCGCTCCCAAAGACCGTCGCACTTCCTCGGCCCCCGAGGGCGAAGTCGACATCCCACGTGCGACCGAGCAGGCGCTTCTCAACCCCACCGACACGGCACCCGACAACGTCGACCCCGGTATGGGCTATATCTTTGAGCATACGCGCGGCCGCAAGTGCCTGGTCTTTGCCAACTCGCGCGAGGAGGCAGAGGCCGTGTGCTCCATGCTGCGCAGCTACTGCGAGAGCCGGCACGAGCCCGACCGTTTTCTCATCCATCACGGCAATCTTTCGGCATCGCTACGCGAGACGGCCGAGGGGCTCATGCGCGACGAGGAGCAGACGCAGACAACCGTCACCACCTCTACGTTGGAGCTCGGTATCGATATCGGCCGCCTGGAGCGCGCCTTCCAGATTGACGCGCCGTTTACCGTTAGCTCCTTTTTGCAGCGCATGGGGCGCACGGGCCGTCGCGATCTTCCGCCCGAGATGTGGTTTGTCATGCGCGAGGAAGAGCCCGAGCCGCGCACGATGATGCCCGAAACCATTCCCTGGAAGCTCCTGCAGGGTATCGCGCTCGTACAACTCTATCGCGAGGAAAAGTGGGTCGAGCCACCCGAGCTCGATCGTCTCCCCTACAGCCTGCTCTATCACCAGACTATGTCGACCCTCGCCAGCACCGGCGAGCTCACGCCGGCCGAACTTGCCCAGCGCGTGCTCACGCTCAGCTATTTCCACCGTGTCTCGGCAGACGATTACCGTGTGCTGCTACGTCACCTCATTAAGATCGACCATATCCAGGTCACCGAAGGTGGCGGGCTCATCGTGGGTCTCGCGGGCGAGCGCATCATCAACAACTTTAAGTTCTACGCCGTGTTCCAGGAAAACGAGGAGTTTACCGTCCGGAGCGAATCGGCCGAGCTGGGCACGATCGTTAATCCGCCCCCGCCCGGTGAGCGCATCGCCATCGCCGGACACTGCTGGATTGTCGAGGAAGTGGACTGGAAGCGCCACACTGTCTTTGCCACGCAGGTCAAGGGCCGGGTGCCGGCCTACTTTGGCGACTGCCCCGGCGACATTAACACGCATGTGCTCGAGCGCATGCGCCAAGCGCTCACTGAGCACGCAGTATATCCGTACCTTATGGGTAACGCACGGGCTCGCTTGGCGCAGGCTCGTCATACCGCCGAGATTTCGGGCGCGGGAACTAAGCCGCTCATCAACCTGGGTGGCGACACCTGGGTGCTCTTCCCCTGGTTGGGCAGCTACGCCTTCCTAGCACTCGAGCGCATGCTTAAAATCAAATGCGCCGCTGAACTGGGCCTTCGCGGACTCGACTCGTCACGCCCGTACTTTATGCAGTTTAAGATGAAGGCCGACGAGGAGACGTTCTTTGAGGTGCTCGCCGCCGAGGCCGAAAAGGACTTCGATCCCATCGAGCTCGTCTATCCTGGCGAGGTGCCTTACTTTGACCGCTACGACGAGTTTGTTCCCGAAGAACTCGTGCGCAAGGGCTTTGCCGAAGGCGTGCTCGACATAGAGAGCATGAAGCAGCGCGTTCACGGCTGGCGCGACCACGCCTAAGACCAGTCTTTTTTGGGACGGGGAGACTTACTTGTCGTGAAGGACGGTGCCGAGGAAGTCGGTGTCGAAGGGCACGGCTTCGGCAAAGGCGTAGTCGCCGTCGCTGGCGATGAGCAGGTAGTTTTCCTCGCCGCTGAACTTCGCATCGCCACATGGGACCACCCAGGCGTGGACGAATACCTCGAGTGCCGTGGCAGCGCAGTCGCGAAGGAACGTCACATCGCTCCCCTCGTTTGCGCTCACGATATTGGCCACGTAGATACCCCCGGGGTTCAGGCTGCCCCGCACCAGGCGCAGCGCCTCAACGGTCGCCAGCTCGCGCACGGGCTCGGCACCGCCAAAGCAATCGCTCACGACCACGTCGTAGCGACGATGGCCCACGCTCGTCACACCCAGATACGAGCGAGCCTCAGCGGTAATCACCCGCAGGCGATCGCCCACCGCGTGCTCCAGTTCATCCAGATAGAACCAACGGCGCGCCAAGCGCGTTATCTCTCCGTCATACTCGATGACGTCCATGCGCAGGCCCTCGTGCGACATCAGCGCAAACTTGGGATAGGCAAACCCGCCGCCGCCCAGCATGAGCATACGGTCGATACCATGCCCGTAAGCATCACGCATTGCGTCCTCGGCCTCAAACACATCGTCAAATGCACGATAGTACGCAAAGACTGGCTCCGCCCAGCGCTCGCCAACGTAACTCGCGCTTTGGTAGACGCCGCCTTGCACCAATACGCGAACTTCGTCGCCGCCCTCATCGTGCACGCGCTTCACACGTGCCAGCCCATTGCGGGTCCTCGCGACCTGCAGACAGGCAGCACGAACAGCGACAGCGGCCGCACCAAGCGCCGCGGCTCCCAGAGCAACGCCGGCAACGACGCCGGCAGAAACACTCGGCTTGTTCATCTAGAGCTCCTTTTGCAGATAAAGGCCATGGTCATAAAATCCAAGATGGCGATAGTACTCGCGCGTACCGATCGCGCTGATCACGTTGATGTACGTATAGCCAGCGTCCCGAGCTATCTGGCACGCACGCTCCACGAGCAAACGTCCCAATCCATGGTGCTGCGCTGCCTGGCCCTGATCGCCCACGCGCGCCGCCATGCCATACACGTGCACCTCACGAATCATCGCCTCGTCCGGCATCGTCGGCAGCTCGTCCGCATGTGCGGCAACAAAAGCGCGATCGGGCAGCGACAACCGCAAAAAGCCCGCGATCTTGCCCCGCGGCGTCACCCACTGCAAAAAGCGCTCGTAAGTCACCGGCGTCTCGTACGCTACTTCCTCATCAAGAGATAGCTCATCCAAGTCGGCACCCGCCGTGCTGATCTCGCGATAGCGAATCTCACGCACCGTCGCACCGTCACCCCGAGCAGCCAGGCGGTTCTCGACGAGCTGACGCAGGTTGGGCTTCTTGTTGCCCACCATGATGTCATCGGAACTAAAGTCGCGAATCATGCGGCTGATGCGGCAGAATGCCGGCGTCACCACGATGTCATCGGCCAGCACATCGAGCAGTTCTTCCTCGGTATAGGGGCGCCACTCGCCGCGCTCGTAGCAGCCCACCAGGCGCGAGCCCTCGATGAGCGCACACGGGTAGACTTTGACCTCGTCGGGCATAAAGGCCCCCTCGGTCATAAAGCGCTCGTAGTCGCGCTTGTCCCCCTCGGGTGTGGCGCCCAGCAAGTTGAGCATAAAATGCGCATGGATCTTAAAGCCAAACAGGCGCGCAAGCGAAAACGCCCGCTCAATCTGCGCCACCGAAATGCGACGCTCGTTGATATCGAGTAGATGCTGGTCAAGGCTTTGGATGCCCATCTGTATCTTGGTGCAGCCCAGGCGGCGGATGAGCGTAAGCGCCTGCGGCGTTACGGTATCGGGGCGCGTCTCGATAACGAGTCCCACCACGCGATGCTTCGCCGTCTCGTTGATGCGCTGCTGACGCTCGAGCTCCTCCATCGTTGCCGTCTGCCACTCGGTGACCTCGCCCCACGGCGTACCGGGGCCGTACAGACGACGCACCGCGCGGTTATAGCCGCCCACGGCAGCATCCACACGCTCCTGCTCGTCGGCAACGCCGGCAGCGAGCTTGGCCTCGTCTGTCGCAATGCCGGCAGCCCGATAGCACTCGCGGCGCTCTGTTACCACCGGCGGCAGGGCATCGGCGGGAGCGTCATCGAGCAGGCGCCCCGCCTCAGCACGGCTGATGCCCGGACGCGCCAACATGGGGTTTGCCGCCACGCCGGCGACGGCATCGTCATTGAGCGCACGGAAAAGCTCGGACATAAACCACGTCTGATACCCTTGCGGATAGTCGCTCCAGGTGCCACCGAGCACGATAAGCTCGATCTTGTCGGTCGCATGCCCCATCTGCGAAAGTGCGGTCAGGCGAGCGCTCACCTGCAAATACGGGTCAAAGCAGTTTTGCTCCGCACGGGCGCATGCCGGCTCGGCATGCAGATAGCTTTTGGGCATGCGCAGATCGTTGGGGCAAAACAGGCAATCGCCCGAACAGGGCCACGGCTTGGTGATGACGGTAATGGTCGCCACGCCCGAAGCCGTGCGGCGCGGCTTCATGCGCAGCACCTGCAGCAGCTGACGCTCCAGCTCGGCATCGACATTCCATCCAGCCCAACGAGCCGGCTTCTCACGTTTAACCCGCTGGTAGAACGGCAGCAGACGGCGCTTGGCCAGATCTCGTTTGTCGGCACCCTCACGGCGCGCCTCGGCATGTATCAGTTTGACGAGCGCCTTGTCGTCCACGGTCTCACCGCGACGCAGAGCCTCGAGTATGTTCAAAATAATCTGTTCCATGCCCCCATTGTAAAGGCAAAGGCGCCGGAGCCAGTCACGGCCCCGGCGCCTCCATCAAAGAGCATGCCTATATGCACCGATCTCCGAAAACCGCATGTCACACCGATTCGAACGACATGTCGCCCGAACCGACCTTAAAACGATACGTTGCAGACTTGTCACCGTTGTCGAATTCAGCATTCAATATGGTCTCGCCATCGTAGCCAAGCGGAAGGAAATCGCTCTCAAAGTCACCGCTGCCCACGGTGAGGCTCGCCTTAAAGCCCGTAGAGTTCGGAACCGATATCTCCACATCGCCCGAGCCCACGCTTACGTCCATCGACTTCGCGGGGGCCTGGTGGAGCTCGAACGCCACATCGCCCGAACCGACCTCGGCATCCAAGGTGTCGGTTACGGTGCCCGCAAACTCAACGTCTCCCGAGTCCAACGTCAATTCGAAGTCGTGACATGCAATGTCCGCGACCGTCAGGTCTCCCGACCCCACCCTCGCCGTAATGCCGACCAGGTTATCCGCAACATCCCGCGGCAGCTCGATGGTGACCGAACGATCGATAGCGCGCTCGTCATCGCAGTCGAACTGGCTAATCGTGAGTGTAGAACCCTTGACCTCGGCCAGATTCTGAGTGGCAGCATCGTAGGTAGCTACCCCCTTTGCAACACGACCGCTCTCGATGACACGCACCTGCCCGCCGGAAACGCACTTGATCTCAACCTCACCCGATGTCACATCCAGGTCAAGGGACTGGAATGAGTCGGCATCAAACGTTTCGCTCGAAAGCTGCCGAGACTGAGCGGAATAGTTACCGCCATCCAAAGAATCGTCCCCGTCAACCACATCGTCCATACCGGACAAACCGGATGCAATATCGCCGAGATCCCACGGGCCATCAAAATGAAACAATATCCGCGAAGTGCCAAAGATAAGCCCGATGATGAGCACGAACGCTCCGATACCGACGCCCAGGCGGACCTTGGACTCATGCGAGAGCTTCATCATTCATCACCTTCTTTGGCGCTCGGCTCAGCGGCGGTCGAGGAAGCCACGTCAGTATCAACCGCAGCGGAAACATCCTGAGCCTTAGCCGCCTCCGGCGCCGGACCAACCTGAATATCCCCGCGTGCCCAATCGCCATCGAGCGCACGCGCCACCCAGTGATAGATGGGGATTGTAAAGAAGATCAGCGCGGCAAAGGAGCCACCAAACAGGAACATCAGCAAAAAGAACAGCAGCCAGCACACGGCCCAATACGGAAACGACTGGAACGGACCTTTCACCGGAGTCGAGCCAGCTGCGCCGCCACTCGTCACCTGCGCCGTAGCGGCATTGGCGGCCTGCGCGCTCCAGCTTGCCGCTTGCGCCGCCTTGGCGGCGGCATCACTCGCCTGCGTTGCCGCCTCGGTAGCACGTGCCGCTGCCTCATGGGTACGGGCGCGCTCCGCTGCCTCGGCCTCGCGCTGACGGGCGCGGTCCTCGTTCTCAAACTCGATATCGTCCTCGATCTCATCGCTCGGATTAAGGAGCTCGTCCAAACTCACGCCATAGAGTTTTGCGAGCGAGATCAGGTTCTCGGTATCGGGCGAGCTCTCCGCACGCTCCCATTTACTGACCGCCTGGCGCGACAGCCCCAGCTTTCGCGCCAGCCCTTCTTGGCTAAAACCCTTGCTGCGACGAAGGTCGGCGAGCCGCTGCGCAGTTTCTACATTCATGGTTCCTCCTATGCGATGCCAGCCGTGCCGCCGGACCGTTTTTGTTCTTAAGGCGCCTTGCACAGTTAAAAATCTATCCGCCACCGCCAAAAGCATGCCACCTATTCTAGTGAGATTTTTGACAACCGGCGGTTGCGGGCATATATGAGCTGCGGAAATGTGTCCAAACAAAGCAATGACCCGCAGCTCGGTTGTCCCCGTTGCGGCGTTAACGGTAGTATGGTCGTACTGTTTATTCCGCACCGCCAACGGAGGGAGTTCCGCGCCGTGAACCGCGATTTCGCCTCATCGCTCATTCAGCTCAACAATACGTTCTATCGCGAGCACTCCGCCTCCTTCTCCGATACGCGCCAGGCACCGTGGCCCGGCTGGGTGCGCACTATGGACATAGCGCTCGAGCAGCTCGACGTCGCCACGATCGAGCATCCCGTCCGCGTCTTCGATCTTGCCTGTGGAAACATGCGATTCGAGAACTTTGCCGCCGGCGGCGCACTTGCCGCCAAGGGCGTCGATGGCGCAAACCCCTCGGCAGACGCCAGCTGCCCGTTTGAGTTCTATGGCGTCGACTCATGCCAGGACCTGGCCATCGATGCACGTGGCCACGCCCTGCGCATTCCCAACCTGCACTTCCAGGAACTCGATGTGCTCGACGCCCTCATGAAGCTCAACCCCGCCAAGACACCCGACGTGCTTTTCGACGCCCCGCTCGCCGACATCTCGGTCTGCTTTGGATTTATGCACCACGTGCCGTCGTGCGAGTACCGCGTACGCGTGCTCGACGCCCTGGTGCGCCAGACGCGCCCGGGCGGCATCATCGCCATCAGCTTTTGGGAGTTTATGAACGACGAGCGCATGGCGCGCAAAGCCGTTCGCGCCGAGGCCCGCGCCGAGCTCACCCCGCCGTTTGAGGGTTACGATTCCGCACAGTTCGAAGCCGGCGACCACCTCATTGGCTGGCAAAACGACCGCCACGCCTACCGCTATTGCCATCACTTTGACGACCAGCAGATCACCGACCTGGTGCGCGGCGTCCGTACGTTCTACAAGAGCGGCGAGGTTCCCGTACGCGAGCTCGAGCGTTTCCACGCCGACGGTCGCAGCGGCGAGCTCAACCGCTATGTGATTCTCAAGCGTCTGTAGGCACCGACGACTCGCCGCCGAGCCGCACCGTATCTTTCGGGCACATCGTGCCCACCCCTTCCAACCCATTACCGGAACATGCAGTCATGCGTTCCATACTTATGACCAAGGAGCCTCATGGGAGCCGTCCACGTTCGCACACCTAAGAACTTTGTGCTCGAGGAGCGCTTGGAGCGCTACGCCAATGCGATTGAGACGAACCCCGAGGCCTATGCCGGAGATTGGCGCGGAGCCTGCGCGCCAGTTGGCAGCAAGCCCTTCGAACACCTTCACCTGGATCTTGGCTGTGGCAAGGGAACGTACCTTGTAGAGTGCGCGGCCCACGAGCCAAACACCCTCTTTATCGGCATGGACCAGGAGCCCATCTGCATCGCCTATGCCGCGCAGAAAATCTGCGAGCAGGAACTATCAAACGCACTCGTCCTGCCCCGAGGCGCTGCATCGCTGCCGCAGTTGTTTGCCCCAGGCGAGCTCGATGCCATCACCATCAACTTTCCCACGCCGCAGCCCAAGGCCAAGTACGCCAAAAAACGACTCGTCCATGTCGACCATCTGATACTCTATCGCCCGCTCTTTGCAGCTGGCGCCACCGTAACGCTGCGTACCGACAGCAAGCCATTGCGCGACTACGCCTTGGGGCAGTTTGCCGCGGCCGGCTACGATACACTTTGGGTAAGTAACGACGTTCGCCGCGACCATCCCGAGCATCCCGAGACCGAATACGAATGCCGCACGCGCGAGATGGGTGCCGTCGTCTATGGCATCTGCGCCACGCCCGGTGCGCTGCCAACCGACGAACAGCTCGCGGCGGGCCGCGTGCAGGAACAAAGTCTTGTCTGCTACCTACCCAATAACCTCGATGAGCTCACCTATGTACCTCTGGGCATGGAAGAGGCCGTCGAGAACTTTAGAAACCGCGCCCGCAAAGGCAAAAAGCGCCTTCCGCAGGAGTCATAGGGGCTTTTGGCGGTCGCTACGCCAGCGAGCAAGCACAAATAGGCACCGATGAACGACCCTCAAACCTAAGTGAGTAGACTTTTTAGCAATAGCTAAGCACAACCCGCATAGGAAGAAATAAAACCGCAGGTAGAGCCCTTGCGCAAAAGTCATGTGCTCGCGATATTGCAAAAAGTCTACTCACTTAGCTGACAACTGCACCAAACGGCTGAGCAGAACGCCCATTTCCTGCATTTTCTTTCGCGCTGGCGCCCCGCACCGCCGCTACGCCATAATGGATGGCGGACAAACGGCGAGAGAAAGTACCCCCACATGGCACAGACCACGATAGATACCGCCGCCAGCACCGTCTCTGGCGCCGGCGCCGCCAGCTCATTCTCGGGCGGCACGGGAACCGAAGCCGAATTCGGCTCACTCGGCGCGCTCGCCCCCACCTGGTGGGAGCCCGAGGACGGCAGCGAGCCCGAACCGTGGCTCACGCCCGACCAGGCCTTCGAGCGCTTCTTTGAATGGACGAGCAATCGCGGTATTGAGCTGTGGGACCACCAAGAAGAGGCCCTCATGGATCTAGCCGCCGGCGATCACGTCATTCTGGGCACGCCGACCGGCTCGGGCAAGTCGCTTGTCGCGCTAGGTATGCTCTTTATGGGCATGGCGCAGGGCAAGCGCTGCTACTACACGGCTCCTATCAAGGCTCTGGTCAGCGAGAAGTTTTTCGACTTGGTGCAGGTGCTCGGCCGCGATAACGTCGGTATGATCACCGGCGACACGCATATCAACACCAAGGCGCCCGTCATCTGCTGCACGGCAGAGATCCTTGCCAACGACGCACTGCGCGAGGGCGAAGATGCCGATGTTGGCTGCGTCGCCATGGACGAGTTCCACTACTTTGCCGACCCTGATCGCGGTTGGGCCTGGCAGGTGCCGCTGCTCACCCTGCCTCACACGCAATTCATGCTCATGAGCGCCACGCTCGGCGATGTCACCGCGATTGCCGCCTCGCTCGAGGAACACACCGGCGCTACCTGCGACTTGGTCGTCGATGCCCCACGCCCTGTGCCGCTGAGCTACGACTATGTGACGACCTCCCTCGAGGGCACGGTCGAGCTCGCGATGCGCCGCGGCGAGGCCCCGCTCTATATCGTGCACTTTAGCCAGGATGCCGCGCTTGCGACGGCACAGTCGCTCGCCAATTTTGGCATCGCCAGCAAGGAGCAGCGTGAAGCCATCAAGGAGGCGGCCAAGGGCACGAGCTTCTCGACGGCCTTCGGCAAGATCCTCAAGCGCTTGCTCGGCTGCGGCGTCGGCGTGCACCACGCCGGTATGCTGCCGCGCTATCGCCTACTGGTCGAGCGCCTGGCGCAGCAGGGCCTACTGCCCGTCATTTGCGGCACCGACACACTCGGCGTCGGCATCAACGTGCCCATCCACACCGTGGTCCTCACCGCGCTCACCAAGTTCGACGGCTACAAGATGCGTCGCCTGCGCGCCCGTGAGTTCCATCAGATCGCTGGTCGCGCCGGTCGCTCGGGCTTTGACACCGAGGGTATGGTCATCGCCGAGGCACCCGAGCACGAGATCGAGAATGCCAAGCTTATGGCCAAGGCGGGCGACGACCCCAAAAAGCTCCGCAAGATTAAAAAGAAGAAGGCCCCCGAGGGCTTTGTCACCTGGAACAAGCAGACCTTTGAGCGCCTGATCGAGACGCAGCCCGAAACGCTCAAGCCGCGCCTGTGCATCACGCACTCCATGGTGATTAGCGTGGTCGAGCAGGGCGGCAATGCCCGAGCCCGCGTACACGACCTCATCGAGACGAGTCTGCAGACCCCCGAGGAAAAGGCTAAGCTCGAGGTTCGTGCCGACGAGATCTTCGCCACGCTCATCGACTCCGGCGTCGTCGTGCGCACCGAGGTGCCGCCCGCACCCAACGCTCCGGCTGACGCCGCGCCGGACATCGACTACGCACTGACGGTCGACCTGCCCGAGGACTTTGCGCTCGACCAGCCGCTCTCGCCGTTTTTGCTTGCCGCGTTGGAGCTGCTCGATCCCGAGAGCGAGACCTATACCATGGACCTGATCTCGATGGTCGAGGCAACGCTCGAGGATCCCAAGCAGGTGCTGCGCGCTCAGGAGCGCGCAGCGCGCGACCGCGCGATGGCCGAAATGAAGGCTGACGGCGTCGAATATGAGGAACGCCTGGAGCGCATCCAGGATGTCACCTACGAAAAACCGCTCGAGGACTTGCTCGACGCCGCCTTCGACAAGTACTGCCAGGAAGTGCCCTGGGCAAACGACTACCAGCTCTCTCCTAAAAGCGTCCTGCGCGATATGCTGGAAAGCGCGAGCGATTTTAAGGGTTACATTCAAAAGCTCGGCATCGCCCGCTCCGAGGGCATTTTGCTGCGTTACCTGGCAGAGGCCTACCGTTCGCTCGACCGCACCGTGCCCATCGAGAAGCGCGACGAGCGTCTGCGCGACATTATCTCGTGGCTCGGCTTTGTGGTGCGCTCGGTGGACTCGAGCCTGGTGGACGAGTGGGAGAACGCCGGCAACCCGGCAGCCCTCGATGCTGCGCCGCCGCAGGGCATCGACGAGGTCGTGGCGGACCGCCGCGGCTGCACGCTGTTGGTGCGCAACGCGCTCTTCCGCCGCGTGACCCTTGCCGCCCGCGAGCACGTTCGCGACCTGGGCGAGCTCGACGACGACTGGGGCATGAGCGAGATCCGCTGGCAAAAAGCACTCGACGCTTACCACGAGCAGCACGAGGAAATCCTCACCGACGGAGATGCCCGCAGCGCCGCGATGTTTTCCATCGACGAGTCCGACGAGAAGACCGCGCACGTATGGCACGTGCACCAGATCTTTGCTGACGAGGATGGCGACCACGATTTTGGCATCATGGGCGATGTCGATCTGGACGCCACGCAAGACGGCGGCGAGGTAATCTTCAAGAACTACCGTGTCGGCTTTATCGAGGACCTGCTCGAGGACTAGCCGGGCGCAATGGGACGAAACAAAGCGGGGCCGCTGGCAACATCGCCAGCGGCCCCGCTTTTTGCGCGATACGCTATCCCCTACTCGGCATCCTCGACCTCATACGAATCCGCCTCGGCTGGCTCATCGTTTGTCTCTGCCGCAGCCCCGCGTGCCTCGTCAAACGCTGCTTTCATGGTCTTGTTGCCCCACGTGAGCTTGCGAATGGTAAGATCGTCGGCTTTCTTGTTGGCAAGGCGCAGATTGTTCTCGGAGGACAGCAACGCCTCCTTGGTTTTCTGCAGATGGCTAATCGTCTTGTCGATCTCATCGATTGCCGTTTGGAACTTGCGGCTCGCGATCTCGTAGTTGCGGCCGAAATCGTTCTTGAACTTCTCCATCTTGGCTTCGAAGTTCGTGACATCGATATTCTGCTGCTTGTACTCCGCCAGCTCCTGCTTATAGCGAAGCGAACCCATGGCGGCATTGCGCAGCAGCGTAATGATGGGAATGAAGAACTGCGGGCGAATCACATACATCTTCTCGTAGCGATAGCTCACGTCCACGATTCCCGCGTTATAGAGCTCGCTCTCGGGCTCGAGCAGCGTGCAGAGCACCGCGTACTCACAGCTTTTCTGGCGACGATCGTGATCGAGTTTCTTAAAGAAGTCCTCGTTTTTATGCTTGGTCGCGGTCTCGTCATTCTCGTTTTTCATCTCGAACATAATTGAGATGACCTCGTTGCCGCTCGCGTCGCACTCGCGGAAGATAAAGTCGCCCTTGGTGCCCTCGGACGCATCGTTATCTTTCTCGAAGTACGCATTGGGAAACGCCGTCATGCGCAGACGGTTGAACTCGGTCTCGCAGTGCTGCTCGAGCGACTCGCCCACCATCTTGGTGGACAGGCGAACCTTCATATCCTTAAGGCGCTCGATCTCTTCATCCTTGTAGCGAATCAGATCATCGCTCGCACGTTTGGCCTGCGCAAGCTCGAGCTCGTGTGCCGCCTTGGCCTGTTCCTCGCGCGAATCGCGCACTGCCAGCTCGCTCGTCAGTTTGGCACGCGCCTCATCACGCTCACGCTCCGCCGCGGCGACCGCCTCAGACAGGCTCATTTTTGCCATCAGCTCCTGCTCGCGCAGCTTCGCACGCAGACCCTCGGCCTCCTGCTCAGACTGAGCCCTTGCGGCGGAAAACTTCTCTTGCACCTTCGCGCGATAGTCAGTAAGCGCGCGCTCGGCCTCGCTGCGAGCGGCATCGAGCTCACGCTGCGACTCTGCCGCGGCAGCGGCAAGCGCCATCTCCTGGGCCTTGTCCGCCGCGGCGAGCCTGGCCTGCAGCTCGGCAATCTGAGCGTCGCGCGCGGACAGGTCGTTTTGAGCAGCATTGCGTGCCGCCGCCTCGGCAAGCCTGGCTTCATCATCTTTGCGCTCCAACTGCGCACGTAAATTGTCGATCCTGCGCTGAAGCTCGGCATTCTCCTTTTGAGCATCGGAACGGGCCTCAACCGCCGCGCGCTGACTTGCACTCTCGCGCTCTGCGGCAGCGCCTTCGAGCTTGGCGCGCAGCTCGGCAAGCTCAGCGTCGCGCTTGGCAACCTCTTGCGCCAGCTGCTGAGCTGCAGCATTCTTCTGCTCGACAAGCTGAGCGTCGCGCTGAGACTCTGCCTTTTGCAAAGCAGCCGTCGAGCGCGAGCGCTCAAGCTCCAGTGCCTGCTCGCCCTCGCGCTGGACCGCCTTCACGCGCTCATCCAGGTCGCGCGAGAACTCGGCATCGCGCACCTGCTTGACGATATCCGCATAACCGGACGCATCGACCTTAAAAACTTCTCCGCAATGCGGGCACTTGATCTCGTTCATGGCAGCTCCTCGATGGACGCAAATTTCAACCGCCTACACTCTACCGCGCCGCACGGACAAAAAAGACGCCGCCGCCATAATGGCAACGGCGCCAGAACCACCACAAAGGTGCCTGCCCCCTTTGTGGTGGCTCTGGCGCCCTATAACCCAAAGAAGCTAAGAATCTGGTCACGGCTTACGGGCTTGTACTCGTTGGCATCGAGACCGACATCGTAGCGAAAGATAGGGCGCTCGCGATCGCGGTTGCGTGCATTGGTACGGTCTCCCCTGCTGTGGATGTGCCCGTGCAGCATGATGGCGCCGCGCGCCTTGCCATTCCAGCTGAGCATGGGGTAATGGCTCAACACCAGGCGATGGCCCTTGGCATAGCCGGGAGCAATCTCCAGGTAATCGCGCACGTCTTCCCAAATCTGCGGTACGTCGGGATCTTCCCAGTCGCCGTCATGGTTACCACGGATGAGCGTCACGTTCTGACATTCGATACGCTCGCGCAGGCGCATCGCCTCCGCCAGGGGCAAACGATAGGTAAAGTCTCCCAAGATATAGAGACGGTCGTCCGCCGCCACGCACTCATTGACGGCATCGATGACCTTGCGGTTCATCTCCTCGACCGAATCAAACGGCCGATCCATATCGTGCAAGATATTCGTATCGCCCAGGTGCAGGTCGGCGGTAAACCACATCATCGTCTCTGTCCTCATTTCGCAACGCATCAAACTCGTGCTAAGTATACAGACACAGCGATGCGGCGGTTAGCCAAAGAGCCCGCCGAACAATCCTCGGCGGCGCTTGTCCTTTTTATTCGAATCTTTTCCCGGGGTGTTCTTATCCTTTTGCATTTTGCGGTCCTGCTCCAACTCATCGTCATCAAGTAGCATATCCCACTCAAACGGGTCATCCGTCAGATCGAACAGATCATCGTCATCAAACATGGCAGTCCCCATTGCCGACTAGCGAGCATCCACCACGTAGAGTCCAACGCGAACCTGATGCCACGGGCTGCGCTCGGGAGTAACCTGTTGCACGTGGGCCTCAAATACGTCCTCATGGCCGTAATACATCATCAAGGACAGCGGGCCGACCTCGTTTCCCGGAACATAGCCAAGTTTGGTCTTGTCATAGTAGATCGCAACCGCCTCGGGGTCATGGGGATTATCGCGCTCGGCACACAGCGTCAGTTTATCGCCCGCTTTAAGATCGCCTAGGACCAAAGCGCCGTCGGCATATTGAAATCCTGCGATATGAAACGACAGAAGAACACGTGAAGGCTCGTACATGGCAACTCCTCTAACGGCCGGATAAACCAGCGTTTGACCTTATCGAGAAGTCTACGGGCCCGTGCGGACATAAATTCATCCTTATCTGATTCTAATGCACAAACATGCGCACGAACTTGTGCTTCCAGCTTGCATAAGGGGCATAGCGGAATGGCACGTCCAACCACGTTGCCTTGTTCACGATGCTCTTCTTGTGGCTAAACGTATCGAAGCTCTCGCGTCCATGGTACTGTCCCATACCGCTCGCCCCCATGCCGCCAAAGCCCATATGGCTCGTGGCCAAATGCATAATGGTGTCATTAACACAGCCACCACCAAAGGGCACGTAACGCACAAAGCGCTGCTGAACCGCACAGTCCTGGCTAAAGATATACAGGGCCAGCGGCGTCGGACGATCCGTAATAAACGCTTCGGCCTCGTCTAGGCTCTCAAACGTCAGCACCGGCAAGATGGGGCCGAAGATCTCCTCCTGCATCACGGCGTCATCGGGGGTCACGCCGTCCAAAATCGTCGGCTCGATCTTGAGCGAAGCCTCGCGCGCGGCACCTCCAAGCACGACCTTATCGGGATCGATCAGCCCGCGCACGCGCGCAAAATGCTTGGCGTTGACGATATGCCCGTAGTCCTCATTGTCGAGCGGATGCTCGCCAAACATGCGGCGGACCTCCTCCTTGATGAGGCCCAGCAGCTCGTCGCGCACGCTCGTATCGACCAGCAGGTAGTCGGGTGCCACGCAGGTCTGCCCCACGTTGAGCCATTTACCAAAGGCGATACGCCGTGCCGCAACCTTCAAGTTTGCCGTCGCATCCACGATGCAGGGACTCTTTCCGCCCAGTTCAAGCGTCACAGGCGTAAGGTTTTTACTTGCGCGCTCCATGACGAGCTTGCCGACCGGAACGCTACCGGTAAAGAAGATCTTGTCCCAGCACTCATCGAGCAGCGCTTCGTTCTCGGCGCGCCCGCCCTCGACAACTGCCACCAGGCGCGAATCAAACGCTTCTTCGCAGATTTGCTTGAGCACTGCGCTCGATGCCGGAGCATAGGCACTCGGCTTGATGACCACGGTGTTGCCCGCGGCAAGAGCGCCAGCGAGCGGCTCGAGCGTCAGCAAAAACGGGTAGTTCCACGGAGCCATGATGAGTGTGACGCCATAGGGCACGGACTGCGTCTTGCACACACTAATAGCATTGGCGAGGTCGCACGGGCGCAAGTGGGCACGGCTCCATCGGGCCACATGCGCAATCTGATGTCGAATCTCGGAAAGCGAGGTGCCGATCTCGCACATATACGCCTCGTCATGTGACTTACCCAAATCGGTCTTGAGCGCATGGGCAATATCGGCCTCGTGGGCCCGCACCGCATCGCATAAACTCACGAGCGCACGACGTCGAGCATCGACATCAAACGTGGCGTGTGTCTTAAAGTAGGCGCGCTGATCGCCGACGATGCGCGCAATTTCCTCGGTGTTCATGGACCCTCCTAATTCTCGCCCTCAAACATACCACCCGCGACGACCTCGTACATACGCTCGAGCTCCAAACGGTCCATTAGAAGCGGAACGGGGTATAGCGGATTGGCCTCGGCATCGGCATGGGCCGCCATTTGTGGAATATCGGAGCGGCGAATGCCCGTCACATATTTGGGTATGCCCAAGGCGGCGTTCATGCGGTCGACCCAATCGATAAAGGCCTCAGCAGCCACGTTGTCCAGCGCATTAGCCGGCGCAATGCCGGCCATGCGGGCGAGATCGGCGAGCTTGGGAGCAGCAGCTTCGCCATAGGCGCGAAGCATGTGCGGCAGGATGATGGCGTTGGCCAAGCCGTGGGGAATCCCGTAACGCCCGCCCAGGCTGTGCGCGATGGCATGGACGTATCCAACATAAGAGCGCGTAAAGGCAACGCCCGCTTTATACGCCGCCGAAAGCATATTGCGGCGCGCACGCATGTTGCCACCGCACTCATAGGCCTCGAGCAAATTGTCGTGGATGAGCTGCACCGCCTGGCGCGCCATCTTGCGCGTATAGGGCGTGGTGCTGCGCCCGATAAAGGCCTCGACGGCATGTGTCAGGGCGTCCATGCCCGTTTGCCCCGTAATGGAGGCGGGCAGGCCGCGCGTAAACTCGGGGTCGTGCACCGCAAAGCGCGGGATCAGCACAAAGTCGTTAATGGGATACTTGTAGTGCGTCTCGTCGTCGGTAATTACCGCTGCAAGCGTGACCTCGCTTCCCGTGCCCGCCGTGGTGGGAACGGCGATGAGCAGCGGCAGGCGACGATGGATACGCAACAGGCCGCGCATCTTGTTGATGGGCTTCTTTGGCTGCGCGATGCGCGCGCCCACGCCCTTGGCGCAGTCCATGGCCGAACCGCCGCCAAAGCCGATAATGGCCTGGCAGGCGCTCTCTCGATACAGAGATGCCGCTTCCTCCACGTTTGAGACCGTGGGGTTCGCACGTGTTTCGGCATAGACCGCAGCGCTAATTCCCTTGGACGCGAGCGCTGTCTCGAGCGGTGCCGTGAGCCCCAGACGGGCAATGCCGGGATCTGTCACGATAAGAACATGCTGTATTGAACGCTTTTGAAGCACTGCGGGCACTTCCTCAGCGTGCTCTAAAATGCGTGGCTCGGTATAGGGCAGCACCGGCAATGCAATGCGAAAAACCGTTTGATACGTTCGGCACCAGGCGCGGCGGGCTAGATGCATAAAGGAAGCTCCTTCATTTGTTGATTGATCAACATTTGCTCGACCGATTGTACTCATCGGAGGTCGCACGAGGTCTAGCAATCGTTAATCAATCAACATCTACACATGCTTAAATTGTTTTATTAAAAATCATTCCTAATAGGCTTCACATTCGGTCTCATTTATGGATAATAGAACTCGTCAAGACGCACGTCCGGAGAGGGCCCTTACGGGACCGGACGAGCGCACCATCGCCATCGATCGAAAGGATCGAATCATGAAGTTTGTTTGCCCCGTTTGCGGTTATGTGGAAGAGTTCGACGGCGACCAGCTGCCCGAGGATTTCAAGTGCCCCCAGTGCGGCGTTCCCGGCTCTCGCTTCCTGAAGCAGGAGGAGGGCCAGCTCGAGTGGGCTGCCGAGCACGTCGTGGGCGTCGCCAAGATGGAGGGCGTCTCCGAGGACATCGTTGCTGACCTGCGCGCCAACTTTGAGGGCGAGTGCTCTGAGGTCGGTATGTACCTGGCCATGGCTCGCGTCGCTCATCGCGAGGGCTATCCCGAGATCGGCCTGTACTGGGAGAAGGCTGCCCACGAGGAGGCCGAGCACGCCGCCAAGTTCGCCGAGCTCCTGGGCGAGGTCGTGACCGACTCCACCAAGAAGAACCTCGAGATGCGCGTTGAGGCCGAGAACGGCGCCACCGCCGGCAAGACCGATCTCGCCAAGCGCGCCAAGGCCGCTGGTCTCGATGCCATCCACGACACCGTGCACGAGATGGCTCGCGACGAGGCTCGCCACGGCAAGGCTTTCGCCGGCCTGCTAAAGCGCTACTTCGGCTAAGCCAAACGCCTGAGAGACATTCTCTAGCTTTATAAGGCCCGGACCGCATGGTTCGGGCCTTTTTCGTGTCTTGCAAACCAGTTAACGTCCCAAAAATAGGACCACCTTTGACATCGGCTTCGCGTCAAAAACTAAGTGAGTAGCCTTTTGGGAACTTGTCGAGCAGACCACCCGTATTGCTTTATAAAACCGCAGGTAGATAGCTTGCCGCAAAACAATCTGGTCGCCATCACGCTAAAAGTCTACTCACTTAGATTTGCAACCGTCCATGATCGGGCCTTTTTGTGTCTAACGGGCATCTTTTTGTCGATTTCTCCCAGTTTTGACCAGTCAACGAATAGCTCAGACCGAAGTAATGCCTCGGCCCCTTGCTCCTCCAAGCTTTTATCGCGATATTCAACATCGAGCAACCTGCATACGGCCTTAACAATCGCATGGAATCTATCATCATCGGATATCTGTCCGTGTGTCAGGAGAAATACATCGTAGCCCATGGCCTGAAGCGCCGTCATGCGGTCGGCGTCACGCAAACCATCCCCGGCTCGCCCGTGTGAGCCCTTTCCTTGGCATTCAATGGCCACCTGTCGCTCTCCGTCCGGCGAAGAAAGAAGTAGGTCGATATATACACGGGACTTGCCTACAATCGCCCGAGCACTTGCGCTTAGCGCCACTTCGACATTGAGCTCTATGCCGCAAAAACCTTCGCCTCCCAATGATCGTGGCAACCCAAGCAACAAATACGTCTCAACCTCAAAAGGCGATGCGGCACCCAGTGGAACGAGATGCGATACCGCGACAAATCGCTTGCCGTAACGCATCCCACAAACATCTGAACAAAAACGGTCAAGATCTCCGTCCAAAACCAAAGCGTCGCGCCGCCACAAATTTGAGGCGGCACCGTCCTCGGACGGGCAACGTGCCCAACCAAAGGTTGCCGGAATCGCGCCCGACTCAATTGCACGCGAAAGCTCTGCCTCGAGTGCTGCTGGCAAGGCACAAACCGTAAACAAGCCGCACATCTCCGCCAATACCAAAAGCAGCTGGAGATCCGTCAGATGCCGCGACATGATGAATGCCGTCAGCAAAGGAGATGTGACCAAAAACCCATGTTCCGTTTCCAGCACGGATTCCCTGGGAAGCTCACCAAGGAACAGCCGTTGCCTAACGCTGGCAGGACAAGTCCGCTTATTTCTCGTCCCAACCAATGTATGCAACGGCAAGCCGAGCGCAACCGCAGCCGTCGGGTTACGGGCGAGGCCATATCGCTGCCGGTCTTCTTCCGGTCGTGGAAGTGGCGGACACAAAGCGAGGGCTTGAGGAAGCAAACGCCAGTACCTAAAAGCCGATATGTCACAAAGTAGATCCTTCATAGGCACAGGAAAACACGGATTTCAACCCGGGTACTCCCGCATTGGCGCGAACGTACCGAAAAGGGCGCCGAACGGACTGTTAAGTTTTCAACAGCCTTCCCCAACTGGCCAAAAGCTTGCCAAGAACTGGACGGAGTCCTGTTGAAAACCCGCTATTTCTCTCACGCGGAAGCTTTGCACAGCAAGTGAGTAGGCTTTTTGGAAACTCCCGAGCAGGCAGGCCATCTTGTCTTGCAAAGCCGCAGGTAGACGACTTGCTGCAAAACGGTCTGGTCGGCATAACGCCAAAAGTCTACTCACTTAGGCTAGAGGGCACCCCCATTAGCTGTGATTCCAGGGTGTTTAGCGCATTTGGACTCAAATCGTCATACTGGACAAGGATTCGAGCCAAGTTTTTAGGGACAGATGCGCCATCGGCACACCAAAAGCAGTCACCGATATCGATATAAGGGATATTCGAGTGCATAAGTGCCCGCGTAAAAGAGCTTCCGCCCGCGCCACGCTCCGCAACCACGATGCAGTAAAGGCCCGCGTCTGCATGCTCGATCGAGACCTCTCCTGCCGGAAATACCTTCCGCACAAGCGCCATCAGGCCATCACGCGCCTCGCGAGCACGAACGCGCACGCGGTTCACATGTCGCTCGTAATCACCCGATTCCAGCAAACGCGCCAAAGCGACCTGGTCAACAGAGCTCACCGACGAGGCGTAGAAACCAAGGTTGCGTTTAAACCTCTCCATTAGTTCATCGGGCAGCACCATGTACGCCAAACGTAACGCCGATGAAAGGCTCTTCGAAAACGTGTTGGTGTAGATAACCGACTGGGCGGCATCGATCGACGCGAGCGCGGGAATCGGCTTGCCGGCAAGGCGAAACTCACAATCAAAGTCGTCTTCGATGAGATACCGACCTGGCCGCTCGGCGGCCCAGCTCAGCAACGCATAGCGACGTGCAATGCTCGTCACAAGACCGGTCGGATACTGATGAGACGGCATCAGGTGAAGGACATCGGTCCCGGTTTTCTGCAGCGCGCTCAAGTCCACGCCCTCAGCATCCAACGGGACATGCCGCACTTCGCAACCCATGGCCTGATAGATGCGCGTCAAGCGCAAATAGCCTGGATCCTCGACGGCATACACCTTGTCCGCGCCAAGCAACTGAACCAACATGGTATCGAGCAGCTGGGCGCCCGCACCGATAACGATATTGTCGGGATTGACATTCATGCCCCTTGTCCCGCGCAGATGGTGCGCAATCGCACGTCGCAGTCGAGCGGTGCCCTGCGCCGGTGCGGGCGAAAAGATTTCACGTTCGTCTTCGGACGTCAGCGTCGCCCGTAGCGCACTTTGCCAAAGCCGCGCCGCCTCCAAAGCGGAAGGAGAAAGTGCGTCGAATCGCTCTGCCTGCCCCATGGCATCATGCGCGCTGGGACCAACAGGGACAGCATCTCGGTCGATATCCCCCGCAGCCAAAGCCAAAACCGGCGCATCCGGAAGCTCGCACGCGTAGTAGCCACGACGCGGCATTGAGCAAATATAGCCCTCGGCAAGCAACTGGCTATATGCATTCTCGATAGTAATGACACTGATTCCCAGATGACTGGCAAAGGCGCGCTTAGACGGAAGATGCTCCCCCGCCGCAATACGGCCAGCAACAATATCATCGCGAATTTGCTGGTAAACATACTCATAAAGCGATGCTTCGCCGCGATTTTCCAAATTGTAGTCAAGCATGGGTCTATCACCTGACCTTATCGAATCATTCAATCTGGCATTAGTCTGACCTTGTTATTATCTCGAAAACTGAGTATTTCGCCATACCCAGCTCCCCGATAGGATGTTCCGTCAAGCAATGTACATGCCAACCAAGGGAGCAACCATGGCAGAACAGACCAGCAAGGCCGATCGCGTCAAACTCAATCGCGAGCTCGCGCAGATGCTCAAGGGCGGCGTCATCATGGACGTCACCACGCCCGAGCAGGCACGCATCGCCGAGGAGGCGGGCGCCTGCGCCGTCATGGCGCTCGAGCGCATCCCGGCCGACATCCGCGCCGCAGGCGGCGTCTCGCGCATGAGCGACCCCAAGATGATCAAGGGCATCCAGGAGGCCGTCTCCATCCCCGTTATGGCCAAGTGTCGCATCGGTCACATTGTCGAGGCGCAGGTCCTGCAGGCCATCGAGATCGATTACATCGATGAGTCCGAGGTCCTCTCCCCCGCCGATGATGTCTATCACATCGACAAGACCCAGTTTGACGTGCCGTTTGTCTGCGGCGCCCGCGATCTGGGCGAGGCGTTGCGCCGTGTTGCTGAGGGCGCCACGATGATTCGCACCAAGGGCGAGCCGGGCACGGGCGACGTCGTTCAGGCCGTGCGCCATATGCGCAAGATCCAAAAGCAGATCCGCGACGTTGTTGCTCTGCGCGACGACGAGCTCTTTGAGGCAGCCAAGCAGCTGCAGGTTCCGGTCGAGCTGGTGCGCGAGGTCCATGCCACGGGCAAGCTCCCCGTCGTAAACTTTGCCGCCGGCGGAGTCGCGACCCCCGCCGACGCCGCGCTGATGATGCAGCTGGGCGCCGAGGGCGTCTTTGTTGGCTCGGGCATCTTTAAGAGCGGCGACCCCGCCAAGCGCGCCGCCGCCATCGTCAAGGCCGTGGCAAACTTCACCGACGCCAAGCTCATCGCCGAGCTTTCGGAGGACCTGGGCGAGGCTATGGTGGGCATCAACGCCGACGAGATCGAGATTATCATGGAAGAGCGCGGGCGCTAGTCCAGCAGAAAGGATCGCACATGAGCGGTTATGCACACCAAACGGTTGCCGTGCTGGCGGTCCAAGGCGCTTTTGCCGAGCATGAGGCAAGGCTATCTGAGCTGGGCGCACGCTGTATTGAGCTGAGGCAGGCGGCTGATTTGAAGCAGAACTTTGACCGTCTGATACTTCCCGGCGGCGAGTCTACCGTTCAAGGGAAACTGCTTGATGAGTTGGGCATGCTCGAGGAGCTTCGTACCCGTATCGCTGAAGGCATGCCCGTCCTGGGCACCTGCGCCGGCCTGATTCTGCTGGCTCACGACCTTGCCGCTCATGACGATAAGGGCACGCCGCGTTTGGCAACCATGGATGTGCTCGTTGAGCGCAATGCCTATGGCAGACAGCTCGGCAGTTTTCGCACCAAGGGACAGGTAGACGGCATCGACGGTGAAGTGCCGCTGACGTTTATCCGCGCGCCCCGCATCGTCGAGGTCCACGGCGACGCCAAGGCCTTGGCAGAGGTCGATGGCCGCATCGTCGCCGCCCGCCAGGGCAACCAGCTCGGCGTCACCTTCCACCCCGAGCTCGATGAAGACACCCGCCTCCACGAACTGTTCCTACAAATGTAGACAGAGTAGAAACGAGCGTGGATTTTCGGACACATAACAAATGAGAGTGGATAATCTCCCACTTTGAGCTTGAATGCAGGCTCAAACCGGGAGATTATCCACTCTCATGCTATGTAGTCATTTAAGAACGTCTCCAATGACTACTTGCAACGAATCATTTTTGGCAACAGAAATTACGCCGATGTTTTGGCAACGACAGCGAGCGCCCACCAGAGCGAACAAGTTGGCATGAAAAAGGCAAGGCATAGACCTTCTGGTCATGCCTTGCCTTTTGAATGACAAATTGTCGCCCTGGGTGGCGCGCAGCGTCAACTAGTTACGCGGTTCGTAGAACCGCGTAACCCCTAAAAGCGGTTGCCGCGGAAGCCGCCACCGTTGCGGCCGCCACGGTCGCCACCGCGACCGCCGCGGTCGTTACCACGGTTGCCGCCGAAGCCACCACGGTTGCCACCGCGATCGCCATAGCCACCACGGTTGCCACCAAAGCCGCCGCGACCGCCACGGTCGCCGCCACGGTCGCCAAAGCCGCCACGGCCACCGCGATCGCCACCGCGACCGCCACGGTCGCCGCCACGGCCACCGCGATCGCCAAAGCCGCCGCGACCGCCACGGTCGCCGCCACGGCCACCGCGCTCGTCACGGCCGCCGCGAGGACCGCGGTCCTCGTCCAGGCCCATGGCGACGAGCGGAGCGATAACCTTATCGAGAGCGGCCATCAGCTCGGTAGCCTCCTCGTAAGAAAGCTCGGGCAGGAGCTTCTCCTTCTTGTTGGCAAGCTCGACCAGGCCCTCAGCGGCATCCTCGGCAGCGAAGACAACGATCTTGCGCATATCGCCCTCGGCGTCGTCGATGCGGCCGACCAGATCGGCAGCCTCGGCCTCGGCCATCAGGCCATCGAGCTCACGAAGGCGCATGCCCAGCAGGTCGGACATTTCCTTCTGCTCCATCTTGGGCTTGAGGTCAAGAAGCTTGATGGCGCGCTCGATGTTCGCCATGCGCTCGGCCTTGGCCTCCTCCTCCTTGGAAATAGCAAAGCGACGGCTGCGCAGCAGGCGGGCGGCCTTCTGCATCTTGTCCATCAGCTCTTCGTCATCGTAATCAGCGGCGGCCTCGACAACCTCGGCCTCCTCGGCGGAAACCTCGTCAGCAGCCTCAACCTCGGCAGCTTCGGTCTCCACGGTCTCGACTGCCTCGACCTCGGCAGCCATGGTCTCGTTCTCGGTCTCGTTCATGATCTCTTCGTTCTCAGACATGAGACTCCTTCTTGGCCCTCTCGGGCATCATCGCCCCATTCGCGGGGCCCGTCGCGCACTCTTTGCGCTTTAAACATTCATGCCTCTCGGCAAAACGTCCATTAGTTTATGGTGTCGCCATCCAATCTAGCTGCAGAATCTATGTGCACACATTAATGCGACATGTGCGACTCGCGGCGGGCGTACACCAGCGACACCGCGAACCCGGCCACGGCAATCACGGCCGCTACGCGCACGGCAGCCGCAAATCCGATCGCCTGGGCAACGTCCGCCGCAACGCCAGCGGCACCGGCAACCGCCGCAGAACTCGAGAGCAGGCCGATAAACAGGGACGGGCCAAACGACGCGGCAATCATGTTCCACGTGTTGAGCAATGCCGTTCCGTGAGGATGCTCAGCGGCGGGCAACGTCTCCAGGCCGGCCGTCTGCGAGGGGCTCAGCACCAAACCGACACCGGCATACACCACAACAGTCAGCGCCACGACAATACCAATGTTCATGCTTGCCGCGGTCATCGAAATTGCAGCCTGTCCCACAGCAATCAGGGCAAAGCCGACCGGCAGCAGCGGCCACGCGCCACGGGCATCCATCACGCGTCCGCCCACAATCGAGGTCACAGCGTTGCAGGCAATCGCCGGCAAAATGAGCAAGCCAGCAACATGAGCCGTCATGCCGTATGCGCCCTCAAAATAGAGCGGCAGCAAAACGCTCATCGAGAACGTCGTCATCATCGACACCACCACAAGCAGGCACGCAGGCCAAAAACGAACGCTTGCCATGGGGCGCACGTTGAGCACCGGATGTCCGAGCTTGAGCTGACGGGCCGTAAAGAGGCCGAGCAGCACAACGGCGGCGAGAAGCGTCACGATACCGGCCATCACATTGGTCGAGAACTCGCCAACGGAATATACAAACGCCGTGATGCCGGCCGCAAGCAAAGCAACCGACAGAATATCAAGCTTAGTGTTCGAGCGCTCTCCAACATTTCGAACGAGCTTTGCTGCCGCCGCGGCGACCACGACACCGCCCACCAGCGGCACTACGAACACCGCCCTCCAGCCAAACAACGTGCACATAAGACCACTGATCACAGGTCCAAACGCCGGCCCCAGCGTAATGCAGGCACCGCCCAGACTCAGATACAGACCGAGCTTCTCGCGCGGAGCGCAAGATAGCACCACATTCATCATGAGCGGAAACAAGATGCCCGATCCCGCAGCCTGCAAAATGCGACTTGGCAGCAAGACGGTAAACGTTGGGGCGACCAGGCACAGGACTTCTCCGGCGACCATGCATCCGCATGCGAAAAACAGCAGCCTGCGCGTCGAGAAACGACCGGAAAGAAAGGCCATGATGGCCGTAAAGATCGACGTCACGATCATGTAGCCCGAAACAAGCCACTGCGCCGTGGTGGCACTCACCGAAAAGGCCGCCATGATGTCGTGCAACGCCACGTTAATGATGTTCTCGTTAAACGCGGCAACAAAGGCCGCGATATACATTACGGCGAGAAACGCCGAAGTGGCCGATGGCGCTACTTGAACTTGTTGCTGAGATTTGTTCCCCACGCATTTCCTTCCTCTTGGAACGACAGTCGTATCGCCCCAGAGGAACAGTCCAGGGCGAGGATGAGCCCTAGACTTACGCCAGACGCCGCACGCGACGAGTCTGGCAACATGGTCCAACGTCGAAAGATTGTAACGCGAACGCGCAGCTTTCCTTCCGCGCTATTATTGAAAGTCCACGAAAGCATGAGACATGAGGAGCCCTCCATGATTAAGCCCATCATGAAATCCGAGTTCTTTTTGCGCCTGCCTTCCGAAGACGCGGGACCCGACGATGCCGCGACCGGGCAGGACCTCCTGGATACGCTCCATGAGCATGAGCACGAGTGCGTGGGGCTCGCCGCCAATATGATTGGCGTGCGCAAACGCATCATCTGCGTAAAGGACGGCAGCAAGTCGCTGCTTATGTACAACCCGCAGATTCTTGAGCAGGTCAATGCCTACCAGACGAGCGAAGGATGCCTCTCGCTGATCGGCGAGCGTCCCTGTACCCGCTATCGCCGCATTAAGGTTGAGTATCTGGACGAGAACTTCGTCCACCGCATCAAAAACTTCTCGGGCTACACCGCCGAGATCATCCAACACGAAATCGACCACTGTTGCGGAATCGTTATATAGTTCCGCCGATTCAAGAAAGCTCCCTGCAGAAAAATAACTGCAGGGAGCTTCTCATAGTGCGGAGCTTCTATCCCACTAGCTCTGGCGGTAATGATCGAAGAAGTCGGCGAGGTCTTCGAGGGACTCTTTGAGTACTTCCATGCGCGGCAGGTACACGATGCGGAAGTGATCGGGCTCGGCCCAGTTAAAGCCGCCGCCGCGCGTGATCAGGATCTTCTTCTCGTGCAGCAGGTCGAGGGCAAACTGCTCGTCATCGGTGATGTTGAACTTCTTCACATCCATCTTGGGGAAGATGTAGAACGCCGCACGCGGCTTAACCACCGAGATGCCATCAATCTTGTTGAGCGCCTCATACACAAAGTTGCGCTGCTCGTAGACACGGCCGCCGGGACGGATGTAGTCGTTGACGGACTGATGGCCACCGAGTGCCGTCTGAACGATCGATTGAGCCGGCACGTTGGAGCACAGGCGCATGTTCGAGAGCATGTTGATGCCCAAAATAAAGTCACTCATGCAGCGCTGGTTACCCGAAAGCACCATCCAGCCGATACGATAGCCCGCGATCATGTGCGACTTGGAAAGGCCGCTAAAGGTGACGCAGGGCAGGTCGGGAGCGAGCGAGGCAATCGAGACGTGCTCGTAGCCGTCCATGCACAGGCGGTCGTAAATCTCATCGGCAAAAATCATGAGCTGGTGTCTGCGCGCGATCTCAACGATGCCCTCGAGCACCTCGCGCGGATAGACCGAGCCCGTGGGGTTGTTGGGGTTGATGATGACGAGGGCCTTGGTCGCGCTCGTGATCTTGGACTCCATATCCTCCAAGTCGGGATACCAATCCGCTTGCTCATCACACAGATAGTGAACGGGATGACCGCCGGCGAGGGTTGCGCACGCCGTCCAGAGCGGATAGTCGGGGCTGGGGATCAAAATCTCGTCGCCATTGTCGAGCAGCGCGTTCATCGAAAGCTGAATGAGTTCGGACACGCCGTTGCCCGTGTAGATGTGCTCCATCTGAACATTGGGCAGGCCCTTGATCTGCGAGTACTGCATGATTGCCTTGCGCGCAGAGAACAGGCCGCGCGAGTTGGAATAGCCTTCGCAGTCGGGCAGCTGCTGGCGCATGTCCTTGATGACCTCATCGGGCGTGCGGAAACCAAAGGGTGCCGGATTACCGATGTTGAGCTTGAGGATGCGCTCGCCTTCGTCCTCCATACGGGCAGCCTCGTCGACGACGGGGCCGCGCACGTCATACAGGACGTTCTCGAGTTTGGCGGATTTAGAAAAAGTACGCATGGTGGTGCTCCTTGGAATTTGAGCTGAGGGATGGGGTTCGGGCTTGGAAACGTTGCGGGGCGATGATGTCTCGCCTTGGTCGGCGTCACCGGCGATCAGCCAGGTAACATCGACCTCCAAAATACGGGCGAGCAGCTCTGCCACATCGCGCCGCGGAATCGTCTTGCCGCTCACATATTGGCTCATCTGACTCTTGCCGAGTTTTTTGCCGAGCATCTCCGATGCACGGATTACGTCCGACTGGCGGACGTCGCGATCGGACATAGCCTGTCGCAGGCGATCGCAAAACGCCTCTTGGGCCACAGGAACCTCCTTGCTGGCAAAGTTCAATTTATAGAACACGAATTGAACCAAAGTTCAATTTAGGCAGCAGTATAACGCGCCACCTCATTCGAAAGTTCAATTTCATAAGAAAATGTACCGGACTCTGAGATTTGCCCAAAGCGGACAATGACGTGTACACGTTTAGAGGTATTCGAGGAAACGAGCCGCCGCAAGCGAAACGTCAGCGGTGCGGCATATGGCGTTGATCTGCCGATGGGGATGCCCTTCGAGCGAACGCACGGCAACATCGAACTGGCAGCGGCGCAAGATGAGCGCGGGAAGAATGCTCACGCCCAGGCCGTCCTCGACCATAGCCATAATCGCATAATCATCCCAGGTCGACAGCTTAGAGCGCACCGCCAGGCCCGCGCGGCGGAACAGCGGCGTGATCTCGTCGTCGCTACCGCGTTCCAGCAGAATAAACTGCTCGTTGGCCAAATCGGCAAGGGAAACGATCTCCGCGGTGGCAAGCGAGGAGTCCGCTGGCACCACGGCCATCAGCTCGTCTTGCACCAACGGCCGCGACGCCATGCCGGCGCCGCGTGGCTCACGCGGGATAAAGCCCAGATCGCAGCGGCCCTCTGCCACCCATTGTTCAATCTCTGAGTAATCGCCCATCAGCAACTCATAATCGACGTCCGGGTGATCGGCGCGAAAACGCGCAATCACCGGCGGCAACACGTGGGTCGCCACACTCGAAAACGTACCGATGCAGATTTTGCCGCGCATGAGCCCGCGCATCTCATCCACCCGTCGTTGCAGGCGGCCAAACTCTTCGCATAACGCCTCGACTGCCGGCATGACCTGCCGCCCATCGGCAGAAAGCACTACGCCCTCGCGGCTTCTATCGAGCACTTTAAAGCCCCAGTCGGCCTCGAGATCGGCCACCATACGGCTCACGCCCGACTGCGAATAGCTCAGCCGCTCGGCGGCGCGCGTAAAACTGCCGGCGCGCACGGTCTCGAGCAGCACCTGCATCTTTTGAATATTCGTCTCCACGGCACCCCTCCACCTTTGCATGAGTCTTTGTCATGTTATCCATGCATTTTATTCGCTTTTCTTCTAAAGCCAGTTCACCCATAGTGAACATGCTCGGATATAGAGGGGATGTCAGCACATGAACAACGGACTGTTTGCGTACTTAGCAGCATTGCTATTGTTTGGCTCCAACGGCATCATCGCCGCCGTCATCGCACTGCCGAGCTCCGATATCGTGCTACTACGCACGTTTTTGGGCGCACTCTCGCTTGCCGCCATCCTCGCCATCACCCAACGCCATACGTTGCAGGCGCCATCTCGCCCCCGCGAAGCCGCAGCCCTCCTCCTCTCGGGAGCCGCGCTGGGCGCCAGCTGGATTTTTCTGTTCCGCGCGTATCAGACGATTGGCGTCGGCGTCTCCTCGCTGCTGTACTACTGCGGTCCCATCATCGTCATGGCCCTCTCACCGCTTATCTTTGGCGAAAAACTGACCGGCGGCAAAATCGCCGGGTTTATCGCCGTCGCCTGCGGCGCTTTTCTCATTGCGGCGCAAGGTCTCGGCGGCAATATGCCCATTGTGGGCATCGTCTGCGGCATCGCCTCGGCCTTCTGCTATGCATTGATGATCATTGCCAGCAAGAGAGCGCCGCACATCGAAGGCCTCGAGAACTCCGCGCTCCAGGTGAGCGCTGCCTTTGTGACCGCGCTTGTCCTCACACTCGCCACTCAGGGAGTCCCCTCGTTCTTATCCCCCGGCATCGCCGCAGGCATAGATTGGCGCGCCGTCGCTATGCTCGGCGTCGTCAACACCGGCATCGGTTGCCTGCTCTACTTTAGTGCCGTCGCCAAGCTGCCCGTGCAGACCGTCGCGGTCGTCGGCTACCTCGAGCCACTTTCGGCCGTCGTATTCTCCGCCGTCCTCTTGGGCGAAGCCATAACGCCGGTCCGCCTGATGGGCGCCGCGCTTATCATCTGCGGCGCGATCTTTTGCGAACTCGCCGGCAAACGCGCAAACGCCAAGGCTGGCATCGCCCAGACAGCACGTGCTTAAAAGCCCCTGCTTTGAAATGCTACCTGCGTAGATAAATAATCCCCAGCTGAGGATTATTGTCTAAAATAACCCGATGTGCCAAACTGCTCTTGTATGTATAAAGACGGCATAAAGTTTTTTGTCCTAGACAGATAACCGGATGTCTAAGGGAGTCCTCGTGGCACACAACAAACTGGAGGCAAACCTCCAAGACCAGCGCGGGCAAGGCGGGCACGGAGCCATCCCCCTCTCCGCTGGCATGCTGCTCGTAACGCTCGGCGTCGTCTATGGCGACATCGGCACGAGCCCCATGTACACCATGAAATCAATCGTCGCCAACAACGGCGGCATCGGTACCGTCAGCGAGGACATGATCCTGGGCGCTCTTTCGCTCGTCATCTGGACCATGACGCTCGTGACCACGGTCAAGTACGTGGTAATCGCCATGAAGGCCGACAACCACAACGAAGGCGGCATCTTCGCCCTGTTCAGCCTCGTACGCAAGGTGGCACCATGGCTGATTCTGCCCGCCATGATCGGCGGCGCGGCGCTGCTCGCCGACGGCATCCTCACCCCCGCCGTCACGGTCACCACAGCCATCGAGGGTCTGCGCACCATCGAATGGGGCCATGCGCTGCTGGGCGACGGCCAGACCAACGTCATCATCATCACCATCATCATTATCTGCGGCCTATTTGCCATGCAGCGCGCCGGCACCTCGTCAATCGGCAAGCTCTTCGGCCCGCTCATGACGCTGTGGTTCCTGTTCCTGGCAGGCGCCGGTCTGTTCAACATGCTCGGCAACCTGTCCATCTTGCGCGCGCTCAACCCCATCCGCGGCATTATGTTCCTGTTCTCGCCCATCAACCATTCGGGCATTATGGTGCTCGGCTTTGTCTTCCTGTCGACAACCGGTGCCGAGGCACTCTACTCGGACATGGGCCACGTGGGCAAGGCAAACATCTATGCATCCTGGCCATTTGTTAAGGCGGCCCTTATCCTCAACTATCTGGGTCAGGGAGCTTGGCTACTCGCCAATAACTCCAACCCCCAGATGCTCGCGATGGATATCGTCAACCCGTTCTATATGATGCTCCCCGAGCCCCTACGCCCCTTTGCCATCGTGCTTTCGGCCGTGGCGGCCATCATCGCCTCACAGGCGCTCATCACCGGCTCGTTCTCGCTGGTATCCGAGGCAACGCGCCTCAACCTTATGCCGCACCTGCGCATCCACTACCCCAGCGACACCAAGGGCCAGCTCTATATTCCACTCGTCAACAACATCATGTGGGTCGGCTGCATCTTCATCGTGCTGCTGTTCCAGAACTCCGAGCGCATGGAGAGCGCCTACGGCCTCGCCATTACCGTGACCATGCTTATGACCACCACGCTGCTGACGAGCTATATCGCCGGCATCCTCAAGCACAAGCTGGGCGCCTGCGTCTTCGCCCTGCTCTTCGGTGCCATTGAGCTGTGCTTCTTCGCCTCGTGCCTCACCATGTTCTTTGACGGCGGCTACGTAATGATCTTCCTGGCCGCGCTGCTGTTTGGCCTTATGTACGTGTGGCGCCGCGGCACCGCCATCGAGCGCACGCAGACGATCCTGCTGCCCGTCTCCAAGTACATTGACCAGCTCAACCGCCTGCGCAACGACGAGACCTACCCCGTGCTCGCCGACAATCTGGTGTTCCTCACCAACAGCCCCGATCCGCTCACGCTCGACCGCGACGTGCTCTATTCCATCCTGGACAAACATCCCAAGCGCGCCAAGGCATACTGGTTCATCAACGTGCACGTTACCGATGAACCCTATACGCACGAGTATTCCGTCGAGACCTTTGGCACGGACTTTTTGTTCCGTGTGCGCCTGGACTTGGGCTTTAAGGTCAACCAGCGCGTTAATGCCTACCTGCGCCAAATCGTTGGCGACTTGATGGCATCGGGTGAGCTGCCGCCGCAGCATCACACCTACTCTATCTACGAGACACGCGGCAACGTGGGCGACTTCCGCTTTTGCATGCTGCGCAAGATGCTTGCCCCCGAAACGGACATCAACCGCAACGACCATCGCGTCATGGCCATCAAGTACGCCGTCCGCCGCGCCTGCGGAAGCCCGGCACGCTGGTACGGTCTCGAGAACTCGGCCATCATCATTGAGTACGTACCGCTCTTTGCCCGCATGCGCCCGGCCGTCAAACTTGTGCGCACCCAGGTGCCGCTCGAGGTTCAGATCGAAGAGGCCGAGGAAATGGAGGTCGACATCTTCTCGGACGACTTGGTCAACGGCAACGAGGCCGGCAAGAGCATGAACGTCGATCCCACCGAGCTGCTCGAGAGCGTCGCCGATACGCCCGAACAGCAACTCGACGGACTCGAGAGCACCCAGTTCAACGACGCCAACTTCTAACACGCCACCAGCCATTGACGACAACGGCCTCGCATCTCATAAGAGGTGCGAGGCCGTTTTATGTCGCAACGGACCAGTGAGCTACGAACGACGCGGCTCGGGAACCACGAGCCTATCGGGGCTCGCGCCCTCGGCATCCATCAGGCTCACGTAACGAATCGACGGATCCCCATACATCGCGTAGTAATAATTGCCCGTGCGCGCGCTAAAGCATCCGGTATAGATAGTCTTCTCGAACTTGCCATCGCCCATCCTGGACGCCCCCTCAATCATCACCACGCCCTCGAGCGAGCGGAACATGCGAACGACGTTTTCGGTCTCGCTCTCCTTTTGCGGGTAATTGGCATTGAGGTACGCCGCCTTTACAAAACGGCTCGGCGAATAGCAATCGCCCGGAATGCCGCGCATGCCGGCACCGGCTCCATAGGGCTTAAGCTCGGCGCCACGCCATGTCGCCGTCTGCGGAAAATCGCTTGTGGCGGTGATATAGGTGCGCAGGTTTTCCATGTGCCACGGGAAGGTCGGCTGGTTGGCAAGGGTGTCGACCGGATCGTCGTATACATGCAGGCCGTCAGCCATCATCTCGACCACGATGCTACGCTGGCTGTCGCCGATAATCCAATGGAGCAGCGACACGCCCAGCCCCTCTCCGGCAGATTTGGCGACAATCACCGTGTCGCGCAGCGCGGCCTCGACCTCATCGACCGTCGAGAACGTCGCTGCCACCCACAGGGGAAACTCATAGGCCGCGATATTGGTCTTTCCATCAACCGGGCCCTCGGCATACTCGGCATAACCCGGGAAATTGAGACCCGCCACGGCGAGGCCCGCATCGTTGCCGCAGTCGAAGAACATGGGATAGTTCTTGTAACCGATGCACATACCGATCACCGCGTGTGCCGCTGTCGCGTCATCGATAAACGAATACGGAATGTGAAACCCGCGCGGCATCACGCGAACCTGTTGGCCGTAGTCAAAGCTCCAGTCGAGGTTGCGGCCCAGATACATGTGGCCGGAATCATCGGTAAATCGAATACTCGTGCACATAGCGCCTCCTAGCCTTACGTTCTTGCTAAGCTTATTGTCACCAAACAAAAAGGCGCTAAACACAAAAGCCCGGACATGACAACAATGTCACGCCCGGACTATTCAAGCAGGATAAACTCAACCAAGTTAACCCCGCAGGTCGTCTAAGGGGTCAAAGTGCCGCAGATTGCCACGAAAGAGGAGCGAAGCGTACTCAAGGTACGCGAGCGACGATTGAGCGGCAAGATGCGGTGCTTTGGTCCCCTTAGACCAACTTTCCTAGACAGTGGTCGATCATATGCTGGACCATCTGCGCCTCGAAGCCCACAAAGTCCTGCTTGCGCTCGCGCATCTTGCCGTCGACAATCTGGTCAAAGGCAACCTTGCACTTGATATAGCGCGTGGACTTGGTGACCTCCTCGTGCGTCAGGCAGCTCTCCTCCATCTTGCTGGCGCCCAGGCCAAACACCAGACGGGGGTTGTAGAGCACGTGGGGCTCGCCGGCATCGTCCAAGTAGACGCAAACCTTCTTGGTAACGCCAATCTGGTTAGCGGCAAGGCAGCCGGCATCGTCGAGCGACTTGATGGTATCGATCAGGTCCTGAGCAACCGGCTCGTCCTCGACGGTCGCAACCTCGCAACGCTGGGACAGGATAGCCTCGTCGTGGCAAAGCTCTTTAATCATACGTTCCTCCATAGGGGCCGTTGTAACCGCTTAAGTATACGGTACCTACACAATTTCATGCGAAAGATACCGCCCGTCCGTTACAAACCGCCGAACATCAACATGTGAGGAACACCAACTTCACAAAGACGATATAGTAAGTGAGTTCGTGTCAATCGGCCTAAACTCGGGGCCGAACAAGGAAAGGGTATGCATGGACGAACTTTTTCACGTCAGTGAGCGCAAGTCCACAATCGGGACCGAACTTCGCGCTGGACTGACAACATTCCTGGCGATGGCCTACATCATCGCCGTCAACCCCGCAGTGCTCTCGGGCGCTGGCATCGATGCGGGAGCGCTCGCCTGCGCCACCTGCCTGGGCGCCGGCATCATGACCATCTGCATGGGCATCTTCGCCAACCGCCCGCTCGCCTGTGCGTCGGGTCTGGGCATCAACGCCATGATTGCGGGCATCGCCACCACCATGTGCGGCGGCGACTGGCACGTGGCCATGAGCGTTATCTTCCTCGAGGGCGTCGTCATCTTGCTGCTCGTCCTTTGCGGCCTGCGCGAGGCCATCATGGACGCCATCCCCGTGGTCCTGCGCCACGCCATCTCGGTGGGTCTGGGCCTGTTTATCGCCATGATCGGCCTGTGCGACGCCGGCATCATCACCGCTGGCGCCGGTACGCTCGTCGGCCTGGGCGACATCGCCTCCCCCACCTTTATCGTCGGCATCATCTCCATCGTCGTGACGGTTGCCCTGGCTTCCCGCAACGTGCCGGGCTCGCTGCTCATCGGCATCATCGTCGCCGTTATCGCCGGAATCCCGCTGGGCGTCACCCATGCGCCCGAGGGCCTCATCGCACCGCTCGACTTCTCGACCTTCGGCGCCCCGTTTGCCAGCACTGCCGACGGCAACCTTGCCATCGTGAAGGTCCTGACCGACCCGATGCTGCTCGTCGTTGCCTTCTCGCTGCTCATGAGCGACTTCTTCGACACCATGGGCACCGCGATGGCCGTCGCCAAGCAGGGCGAGTTCTTGACCGAGGACGGCAATGTCGAGGACATCCGTCCCATCCTGGTCGTCGACTCCGTGGCCGCTGCTGCCGGTGGCTTTATGGGCGTCTCCTCCATCACTACCTTCGTCGAGTCCACCTCTGGCGCTGCCGACGGTGGTCGCACGGGCCTCACCTCCGTCACCACCGGCGTGCTGTTCATTCTCGCCGCGTTCTTCTCCCCCATCGTCACCATCGTTTCCAGTGCCGCCACCTGCGGTGCTCTGGTCTACGTCGGCTACCTCATGATGAGCGAGGCCTCCGAGATCGACTGGCCCGACGTGTCGCAGGGCTTCCCGGCGTTCATGATTGTCGCCGGCGTGCCCTTCACCTACTCCATCTCCGCCGGCATTGGCCTGGGCTTTATCGCCTACGTGATCGTCGCGCTCTTTAAGGGCGAGGCCTCCAAGATCAAGCCGCTCATGTGGATCGCAGCCCTTGCCTTCCTCGTCTACTTCTTCGTGGCGTAACGGCACGGCTGACAAACCAAACCATGAAAGCGCGGAATCGCATTGAGCGGTCCCGCGCTTTTCTTTTAAGCGAGTCGACACACGGGCGCATAACCCATTTCTCCCCCGTCTTTTGGACATTTTGCCCTCCAAACGGCACTACCGCCGGCTACATCCTGCAGATATGCTGGGCATAATCGCATAGGCCCTATGAGGATGGGAGTAACCATGGCCGCCTTGTTCACGACCCCCAAGCGCAATGACAAAACCTCTGGAGCCCATTTTATCGAGCCCGACGTGCGCCGTCGCACGTTGCTCGCACACGGCAGCTGGCGCCGCGTGACGCGCCGCATCGTCGTGGGAGCCGTATGCACGCTCACGGTAAGCTCGCTGCTCATGCCGAGCGTCTCGCTCGCGGCCGAGTGGGTGGACGTCGGCGGCACCCAATACAACGCCGGCACCGCGGCGGGCGACGCCGCCGGCACCTGGAGCTGGGACGGCGCCGACGACATGAAGCTCAACGGCTATAACGGCGGCGCGATCGAGGCAGCGGGCAAGCTCAACGTGAGCTACGAGGGCAACAACACCGTCACTAACGACAACGGCCGCGGCATCAAGGTTAAGGATGGCGCGAACGAGAACGCCGAGCTTAATATTCAGGGCGACGCGTCCAGCACGCTCAACGTGACATCTTCTCGTGACGCCATCACTTCCGTCGGCAACATCAACATCGACGGCGCTGGCACTGTCAACGCCACGAGCACCGAGCACGATGCCATCGATGCCGGGGGCGATGTCACCATCAAGGGCTCGGGAAACGTTAACGCCACGGGCGATTCGGATGGCATCAGGGCCGACGGCAACATCACGATCGACAACAGCGGAACCGTCACCGCCAAGGCCACCGAGGATCAGGGTATCGATGCTAACGAGAACCTCATCATAAAGGGCGGCGGCAAGGTAGAGGCAAGCTCTACCAAAGACAATGCGATTTGGGCCGACGGCAACATCGAGATCTCGGGTGGCAGCCAGGTCAAGGCAAGCTCCGAGGAAGACGCCGCCATCGACGGTAAAAACAGCCTCACGGTCACGAACGCTTCCCTCAACGCAAGTGGCGTTGGGTATGGCATCTATGTCTACAAGGGCATCACGCTCGATGGCGCGACCGTGACGGTCCGCGCAAGCTCAGATGGCGGGGAAGCCAGCGCACTCTTCACCGATGAGGACAACATCGTCATCAAGAACGGCTCGACTGTGGATGCGCTCGCAGAAGGCAGGTTCTCGGTTGCAATCTCCACCAGTAATTTCTACTCCGACGAAGCGGGTGGCCATATCTACATCAGCGACTCCGTTGTCAAGGCCATAGCCCGCTATGCCGAGACCGGCGGCGACGGCCCCGACCACTACAGTGGAGACCAAAACGACGAAATCATCCCTGAGTCCGAGGGCCTGAACATCGGCATCTTCGCGCAGACCGAGAAGGGCATCACGCCCGCGACCATCTCGATCGTCCGCAGCAAGGTCACGGCCGAGGGAGACACGGCGGCTATCTTCGCCCTTGCCATGAGCGCGGACGGCAAGGCGATCGGCACCATCGAAATCAAGGACGCCATCATCCAGACGCCTGCAGGCGGCAAAGTCATTGACTATCGCAACAAGGAAGAGCTCAGCGACGGCATCGTCTACGAGGCGGGGCAGACCATTGGCACGGGCGATGCCACGATTGACTCCCCCTATGACGCCGCTGTCGCCAAGAGCACGGTCATCGTGCCTCCCGAGGAGACCAAGCCCGAGGAAAAGCACGGCAAGACCAAGCCCGAGGGTTCCAAGTCCGAGGGCACGAAGACAACCAAGACCGTTGCAGTTGCAGCCAAGGGAGCCAAGACCGTCGGCAAGCTCGCGGCAACCGGCGACACCTCGAACGCAGCCATCGTGGCAGCCGCCCTTGCGGGAACAGCCGCCATCGCCGCAGGCGCCCTGGCGAGTCGCAAACGTTCGTAAACACTTTTTCGCACAGGACGGGTGGATCGCAGCCCTTGCCTTCCCCGTCTACTTCTTCGTAGCGTAAGGGCAAGGCTGCAAAAGCTGAACAATAAAGCGCGGAGTCGCCATGCGGCCCCGCGCTTTTCTTTTAGCGTCGGTCCCTGCGCCGGCGTGCGGCCTATTTCTCCCCCATTTTGGCCATTTTGCCCTCCAAACGGCACTACCGCCGGCAACATCCAGCAGATACGCTGAACCTAGCCGTATAGGCCCTATGAGAACGGGAGCAACCATGGCAGCCTTGTTCACGACCCCCAAACGCAATGACACTACCGCCGGAACCCATGTTGCCGAACCCGACGTTCGCCGTCGCATAGGACTCGCGCACGGCAGCTGGCGCCGCGTGACGCGCCGCATCGTCGTAGGCGCCGTGTGCGCGCTCACGGTGAGCTCGCTGCTCATGCCGAGCGTCTCGCTCGCGGCGGAATGGGTCAAGGTCGGCGAAACCAAATACAACGCCGGCACTGCGGCGGGCGACGAGACCGGCACCTGGTCGTGGGACGGCGCCGACGACTTGAAGCTCAACAACTATAACGGCGGCGAGATCCAGGCCGCAGGCAAGCTCAACGTGAATTACTCGGGAAACAACATCGTCACTGCCGACTGGATCGAAGGCATCAAGGCTTCTCATGGCAAGAATGAGAACGCCGAGCTCAATATCCAAGGCGACGCGGGCAGCACGCTCAGCGTGACATCTACTGAGGACGCTATCCTCTCCACGGGTAATATCAACATCGACGGAGCCGGATCCGTCAACGCCACGAGCGCTGGGTTTGATGCCATCGACGCCGAGGGCGATCTCGCTATCAAAGGTTCGGGCAACGTCAACGCCACGGGCGTATCGGATGGCATCAGGGCAAACGGCAATATCACGATTGACGACAGCGGGGCCGTCACCGCCAGGGCTACCAAGGACAAGGGTATCGGAACCGACAAGAACCTCACCATCAAGGGTGGCGGCACAGTCGAGGCAAGCTCAGCCGATGGTGAGGCCATTTGGAGCGGCGGCAACATCAATATCTCGGACGGCAGCCAGGTCAAGGCGAGCTCCGAGAAAGACGCCGCCGTCGAGGCCAAGGGCAGCCTCGCAGCCACAAACGCCTCCCTCAACGCAAACGGTGTTGAATATGGCGTCTATGCCCACAAGGGCATCACACTCGATCATGCAAACGTGACAGTCCGCGCAAGTAAAGGCAGATACGGTGACGCCATTGCCCTCTTCACCTACCAAGACGATATCGTCGTCAAGAACGGCTCCACCGTGGACGCGTTTGCGGAAGGCGAGGTTTCGGCTGCATTCTCCACCAGAAACGATCGACCCAACGAGGAGGGTGGCCACATCTACATCAGCGACTCCGTTGTCAAGGCCATAGCCCGCTATGTCGAGAACGGCGACGGCCCCATCCCCTACAGCGAAAACCAAGATGGTGAGACGAGCCCCGAGCCCCAAGGCGAGAACATCGGCATCATCGCCCAGACCAGCGAGGGCGTCACACCCGCAGTCATCTCGATCATCCGCAGCAAGGTAACGGCCGAAGGAGATACAGCGGCAATCTTTGCCCGTGCCATGAGCGCTGACGGCAAGACAATCGGCACCATCAAGATTGAGAACGCCGCCATCCAGACGCCCGAAGGCGGCAAGGTCATTGACTATCGCAAGCTCCGTGACGGCATCTACGAGGCAGGCCAAGCCATCGGCACGGGCGACGCTGTGATCGACTCCCCCTATAACGAAGCTGTCGCCAAGAGCATGGTCATCGCACCTCCCGAGGTAGCCAAGCCGGAAGACCCCAAGCCCGACGAGACCAAGCCCGCAGAAAGCAAGCCCGCGGAGTCCAAGCAGAACCCCAAGCCTGAGTGCTCAAAGCCGACCAAGGCCGTTGCGGCTTCAATCACGAAAGCCAAGACTACCGGCGTGCTCGCGGCAACCGGCGACACCTCGGGTGCGGCCATCGTGGCAACCGTCCTTGTGGGAACAGCCGCTATCGCCGCAGGCACCATGGCGAGCCGCAAGCGCTCTTAGACGCCTCTGCGCACATGGCAGCTCCCGCGAAGGCCCCGAGTCCCAGCACCGTTTAACAACGCCACCGCCGAGCTCCCCTCCGGCGGTGGCGTTTTCCATATGCGTCCGCAGGGTATGCACGAGATTGTCTTTGGTCTAGCCCAACCTGCATGAGCCGGCGTGCGACAATGGGGGCCGTCGATATCACAACGCCGAGAGAAGCCCGTCATGGAAGCGCATCAAAAGCAGATAACCGTTCATGCACAGCATGCCGAAAGCGCACCAGTCATCTATCTTCCCGTGGTCATGGGCGACGGCACGGAGGTTTATGAACGCTGCCGAGAGCTCAACTGCCCGCCCTTCACGCTTGTCGGCATTGGCAGTCTCAACTGGAATCGCGAGCTGAGCCCCTGGGTATGCGACGGTACCGTGCGCGATGCCGAGCCCTTTGGTGGACAGGCCGCTGGTTTTCTTGACGAGTTGTTGAAGCAGATAATCCCAGAGGCCGAATCATCGCTCCCGCAACCGCCCACCTGGCGCGGCGTTGCCGGCTACTCGTTGGCGGGTCTTTTTGCACTGTGGGCACTTTGGCAAACAGATGTCTTTGAGCGCGCGGCGAGTGCATCGGGGTCGCTGTGGTTCCCCGGCTTTATCGACTACGCGCGCGAGCGCACGATGGCAGCTACGCCCGACGCCGTCTATCTGTCACTCGGCAAAAAGGAAACCAAGACGCCCAACCGCATGATGCGGCACGTACTCGACGATACGCGCGCGATGGAAGAGCTGTTTATCGAGCGTGACATTCCAACAACGCTGGAGCTCAACCCCGGCAATCACTTTACCCAAACTGACCTGCGCATGGCACGCGGCATCCACTGGATACTGACGCATTAAAAATGGCATCCACGCGTACATACGCATGGACGCCATTTTTAATTTGGCTGAACGCAGCTGTTATTCAGCAGTCTCCTCAAGCTCGGAAGTATCGAACTCAAAGTCGTTACCGGGCAGGATGGCGTTGAGCACAATGCCCACCAGCGAGCCCACGGCAAGGCCCGAAAGCGAAATCGTCACGCCGCCCAGCTCCAGCACGATGGCACCGGCGGTACTGTAGGCAATGCCGAGCGAAAGCACGAGCACCAGAGCCGCCACCAGCACGTTGCGGTTGTTCTGGAAATCAACCTGGTTCTCGATGAGGTTACGTACACCAACGGCGCTGATCATGCCGTAGAGCACGAGCGACACACCGCCGATAACGCATGCCGGCATGGCGGCAATCACCGCAGCAAACTTGGGGCAGAACGAAAGCACAATGGCGCAGCAGGCGGCAATGCGAATCACACGCGGGTCGAACACACGCGTCAAGGCAAGCACGCCGGTGTTCTCGCCATACGTCGTATTGGCAGGAGCGCCAAAGAGCGATGCCAAGATGGTCGCCAGGCCATCGCCGAGCAGGGTACGGTGCAGGCCGGGATCGGCAATGTAGTTGCGCTCACAAGTCGATCCGATGGCGGAGATATCGCCAATGTGCTCAATCATGGTCGCAAAGGCCAGTGGCATGATGGTGATAATGGCCGTCGTGGCAAGACTGCTATCGAACTGCGGTCCAAAGAGCGCAAACACGGTGTTGTCCCACACGACGGGCAAGCCAACCCAGGGGGCGGCTGCGACGCCAGAGAAGTCGACCTCGCCCAGCGCGGCCGCAACGGCATAGCTCACCACAACGCCCAGCAGAATCGGCACGATCTTGACCATGCCGCGGCCCCAAATGTTGCAGATGATGATCACGGCAACGGCAATAGCAGCAACAAACCAGCTGGTCTGGCAGTTAGCAATGGCAGAGCTTGCCAGGATCAAGCCGATGGAAATGACGATGGGGCCAGTCACCACCGGCGGGAAGAAACGCATGACACGCTTGGCGCCAAAGGCGCGGAACAGGACCGCAAGCACCGGATAGAGCAGGCCGGCACAAGCTACGCCCAGGCAAGCGTAGGGCAAAAGCTCAGCCTCGCCGTTGGGCGCAATGGCGGCATAACCCGCGATAAAGGCAAACGAGGAGCCCAGGAACGCGGGCACCTTACCGCGCGATAGAAAATGAAACAGCAGCGTGCCGATGCCGGCGAACAGAAGCGTCGCCGAAACGGAAAGGCCGGTGAGCACGGGCACGAGCACCGTGGCTCCGAACATCGCAAACATGTGTTGCAAACCCAACACGAACATGCGTGGGCGGCCGAGCGACGATGCATCGTAGATGGCATCGGTGACGGCGGGCGTCGAGGATTGGGACATGGAAGTCCTTTCGAATGGAAGGGCGATCAGGCATATCGGATAACCTGCCCGAACGATACGATCCGAACCATTGTACGCGATATGCAGTACCTCGCACGCGCCGCCACCTGCAAACGCTAGCGCTATTTCCAAACGCGCTCGGCAATACGCCTGACCAGCGCAATCTTTGCCCACTGCTCGTCCTCGGTCAGCTTATTGCCAATCTCGCAGCTGGCAAAGCCACACTGCGGAGACAGATACAGGTTCTCGAGCGGCACGTACTTTGCCGCCTCGCGGATGCGCTCGACGATAACATCCTCGTTCTCGAGCTCTGCCGCCTTGGTGGTCACCAAGCCCAGCACGACCTTCTTGCCGGGAGCAACGTACTTGAGCGGCTCAAAACCACCGGCGCGGGGCGTGTCGAACTCCAGATAGAACGCGTCAACGTCCTCATGCGCAAACAGGTACGGCGCGATGGGGTCGTAGCCGCCCTCAAAAGCGTAGGTGGAGTGGTAGTTGCCGCGGCATACATGCGTGTTGATAACCAGATCGTCGGGCTTGCCCTCGATGGCGGCATTGTTGAGCGCCACGCCCAGCTCGCTTACCTTTTGCAGGTCGACCGGGCTCATGCCGGTTTTGGCAACAAAATCGGTATCGCAGTAGATGCCCCAGGTGCAGTCATCAAACTGGATGTTGCGGCAGCCCGCGGCATACAGGTCAGCAATCACGGTGCGGTATGCTGCGGCAATGGCATCGACGAGTTCTTCGTCGGTCTTGTAGACGGCGTGCAGACTCTCCTGCTGGCCATCGCAGCGGTCGAGTGTGACTTCGGAGAACGTCTGGATCGGCGCCGGAATGGTCTGGCGCGCGACCTGGCCCTCTCCCTCGAGCGACTTGATAAATTTGAAGTGCTCGACGAACGGATGATTCTCACCGCTAATGGGACCGGTTACCACGGCGGTGTCGGCGGTAGTCTCCTCATCGTGGAACATGTAGCCCGTGCGCGAGGCGCGGCGCTCAATGCCGTTGAGGCCCCACATAAAATCGAGGTGCCAGTAGCTGCGGCGGAACTCGCCATCGGTGATCACCTGCAGGCCGGCGGCCTTCTGCTTGGCCACCAAATCGCGAATGGCATCGTCCTCGACGGCCTTAAGGCCGGAAGCGTCGAGTTTACCCGCGACATAGGCGGCACGGGCGTCCTTTACAGCCTGCGGACGAAGAAAACTGCCGACGATATCGGCACGAAACGGCGCGTTCGGTTGAATCGAAGTGCTCATAGATATCTCCCTTTGCATTGGTTGCTTTACTGGGACAGAGTATGAGCGCTCATATGGACATCGTAAAATATATGTTTATAACAGTTTGATATAGATGCTTCCTATATCAGTTTGGACTGCCATAAAGAGATTTGACCCGTGCAGAACGCAGCAGTCTAGATGTGCTGACGAATCGCTTCGATATAGGCCTGCCCGTAGCGCGTAAGTGTCGTGTTCTTGCGCGTGATGATGCCGATCTCCATGTACTCGTCTACATCGAGCGGAATGGAGATAATGCCGGGGCCGTTAAGTTCATGGCTGATCACGCCCGAACAAACCGTGTAGCCGTTAAGGCCCATGGCCAGATTGAACAACGTCGCACGGTCGCGCACGCGGATATTCTTGCGGCGCTCAAAGGTCGAGGTCAGCTCCTCGGAATAGTAAAACGAGTTGTAGCTGCCCTGCTCATAGGACAGGAACGGGTAGTCCTCGAGATCTTCGAGCGTCACGCTGGCGTGGTCCGCCAGTGGATGGTCGGCGCATACAAAGACATGCGGCGTGGCGCAGAAGAGCCCCTCGAATACGAGTTCGTTGGCGGCGAGCATGCGCTCGATGACCTCGCGGTTATGCTCGGATAAGTACAGGATGCCCAGTTCACTTTTCATATGCGCGACGTCCTCGATAATCTCGTGAGTCTGTTCCTCGCGCAGAGTAAAGTCGTAACGCGCGGCATCGAACTCGCGGATCACGTCAACAAACGCGTTAACGGCAAAGGAATAATGCTGACAGCTCACACTAAAATGCGGCACCTGCTCGGATGCGCTCTTGTACTTACCCTCGAGCAAATCGGCCTGGTCGAGCACTTGGCGCGCGTAGCCCAAGAAGGTCTCGCCCTCCTCGGACACAATGACGCCCTTGTTGGTGCGCTCAAAGATGTGTACACCCATCTCGTTTTCGAGATCGCGAATTGACGCGGTAATCGAAGGCTGCGACACAAAGAGCCGGCGCGAGGCCTCGGTGATGCTGCCGCATTCGGCAACTTTGACGACATATCTGAGCTGCTGGAGCTTCATGGCTTTCTCCCTAGACGTTCGTGACGTCGAAACCCGTCGCGTCCATCTGACGCATAAACGACGGCATCTCCCCCGTCGCGGCGCAGGCGGCAATCTGATGCAGAGCCCCGGCAACCGCATCATCTGCCGCAGCGCCGATATGCCAGCGCGCGGCAGCCGTGACGGCCTCGTTGGCATTGGCGACTGCAACGGAATTGGGAACGGCATCGATCATGGGCAAATCGTTATCGGAATCGCCGAATACGGCCACCTCGTCGGGCGTCAGGCCCAAAGCGCGCGCCAGCTCCAGCGCAGCACAGCCCTTGTCCCAGCCGGTCGGAAGAACGTCGAACAGGCGCACGCGGTTGTTGGGAAACACGAGCGAGAGCTCCGGCACCTCGGCGGCAACACGCTCGCGCAGCTCGGCGAGCTCCTCGCGCGAACGGGCACTCCAGATATTCGCCTTGTATACCGGGGCATCGTCAACGACAGGGCGACAGGGAGCCTCTTCGCCCTTGAGCCACGCGTTGCCGCCTGACTCCATGGCGCGACGCACACGCTCGGGATCGCTTGTCACGCAATAGGCGTCGTTGTCCCAAAAGTCATCACCCAGACGGTAGACCTTCAAATAGGTATCGTCGGTCTCTTGCTCCAGGTAGTCGGCCAGGCGCATAAGGGCATCGTTATCAGTTGCGCGCGAGGCAACCGCCTCGCCATCGACAAACATCACCTGGCCGTTGCAAAACGCACCGGTCGAGAAGCACTCGGAGCGATTGCGGAACATCCAGCTCATCGCGGACGGCTGGCGACCCGAAACCGGGCCAAAATGCAGGCCCGCCGCCTGCATGGCATGAATGCCCTCGATGGCGCAGTCGCTGGCGCCATCGTGTCCAGCAGGAATCAGCGTATCGTCCATATCGGTCAGCACAAGTTTGATCATAAGGTCCCCTCGGTCATTCTTTATCCCGTCTATTGTAACGACCTGCCAATAAGGGACAGGTTTATCTTGGCAGGTTTTATCTGGGAAAATGCAGCGCCCCTGTTGCCACCTGCCAAAATAAACCTGTCCCATATTGGCAGGTGCGCTAGTATAGGGAACAACAGATTCGATGCGGGAGTGCCGGCGGTGCAAACCACAAGGCTGAGAGGGCATAGGGCCCAATCCTTTGAACCTGTCAGTTAATGCTGGCGTAGGGAGCATGCCGCCTTTACAGGGGCGCTGTCTATGCACAGCGCCCCTTTTCTATGCCAAGGAGGCATGTGCAGTGATTGATTCGGAACAGCTTAAGCAACATATGGTCAAGGCCGTAGAGGAGATTCGAGCCACCAATCCGATGGCCGGCTCCATCACCAACACGGTGACGATCGACTTTGTCGCCAACGCGCAGCTCGCCGTGGGCGGTTCGGCCGCCATGGTCTATCTGCCCGACGAGGGCGAGGCGCTCGTTGCCGGCGGCGGCGCCATCTATCTCAACATGGGCACGCTCTTCCCCATCTACGAGCAGACGATTCCCCGCGCGGCCAAGGCGGCACACGACGCCGGCAAGCCCTGGGTACTCGATCCGGTGGGTCTGGGCATCGGTAGCCTGCGCACCCAGCTGGTAAACGAGCTCAAGCAGTACAAGCCCGCCATCGTACGCGGCAACGCCTCCGAGATCATCGCACTCTCCGGCCTGTGGGGTCTTGAGGGCGAGTCGGCCGATCTGAGCCGCGTACGTGGTGTCGATACCACCGACACGGTCGACGCCGCCCGCGATGCCGCCGTGGCGCTCGCTCGCTACACCGGCGGCGCCGTTGTGGTCTCGGGCGAAGTCGACCTGATTACCGACGGCACGACCGTGGCCAAATCCCACGGCGGCAGCCCGCTCATGTCCAAGATCACCGGCTGCGGTTGCTCGCAGGGCGGCGTGCTGGCCGTGTACGCCTGTGCTACCGATCCGTTTACGGCAGCAGTCTGCGGCACCGCCGTCTACAACGTTGCCGGCACGCGTGCCGCCGCCGTCGCCGATGCCCCGGCAAGCTTTAAGGTCGCCTTTATCGACGAGCTCTACCGCGCAACCGCCCAGGATATTGCCGACAACCGACTCGAGCTCGAGGAGGCATAAGCCATGTCCGAACCCGCAACAAATGCCGGCATGAACACGCTCGTCGCCGTGGCCATCGCCCCATGCGGCACCGGCGACGAGCTGTCCGCCGAGGTCGCCGAGGTCGTGCGCGTCATTCGCGAGAGCGGCCTTCCCAACCGCACCACCTCGATGTTCACCGAGATCGAGGGCGACTGGGACGAGGTCATGCAGGTCGTGCGCGACGCGACCTTTGTGTTGGCGAGCAAGGGCATCCGCACCGAAGTCGTGCTCAAAGCCGATATTCGACCCGGATTTACCGACACCATGACCGGCAAACTCAAGCGCATGGAAGCACAGATCAAAAAGCAGGAGGAAGCACAATGAGCATCCGCGACAACCTTGATATCTCGGCCTATCTGGTGCTCGGCCCCGAAAACACCCTCGGACGCCCCGTGGGCGATGTGGTGGCCCAGGCGCTCGACGCCGGCTTTACCTGCATTCAGGTGCGCTCCAAGGTGGCAAGCGCCCGCGAGATCATTGCGCTGACCGGCGACGCCGCGCAGGCAATCGCACAGGCTGGCAAGACCGGTCAGGTCGCCTTGCTGATCGATGACCGCCTTGACTGCGTACTCGCCGCACGCGAGCAGGGCATTGCGGTCGACGGCGTGCACGTGGGCCAGAGCGATATTCCCGTCGAGGTCTGTCGCAAGCTGCTGGGCCCCGACGCCATTGTGGGCCTTTCGGCCCGTTGCGAGGAGATGCTCGAGTACGTCAAGACCGCCGACATGAGCCTGGTCGACTACCTGGGCATCGGCCCGCTCCACGAGACCGAGACCAAGCGCGACTGCGGACGCGCGGCCGACGGCTCTATCATCACCAAGAGCTTTGAGGACCTTGCCGCACTCCACGCGGCAAGCCCCGTGCCCATCGTGGTGGGCGGCGGCGTTAAGACGGCCGACTTGCCGCAGCTTAAGGCCACCGGCGTCGACGGCTTCTTTGTGGTAAGCGCCGTCTGCAGCGCCGACGACCCCCATGCCGCAGCCAAGGAGCTTGTCGACACCTGGCAGCAGGCATAGGCATAGGCCGAACAGCTGATTCGCAGCCTCATATCTTCAGCAATGGAAAGCGCATCCCAGTTTGGGCCTCCATTCCGGGATGCGCTTTCCGTATGCGACCCTTACCCCGCCAGATACGCTTCCAGCGCGGGCAAGGTCGCCTCCGCATCGTGGCGGCCGACCTGGTAGATGCGCTCGAGCTCATCGGGCTCGCGACACAGCGACGGCACCTTCACCGATTCGCTCGGCCGCACCACAAAGATCTCGCCGGCAGCCTCGCGACGTGCCAGGTCATCGAGCGTGGCATTGTAGACCTCATGCCGATGCTCAAGCGCCGCAACAAACTCCGGATAGTGACGGAACACGCGCCGCAGCATGGGCATCACGCTGTTGGGCTGCTTCACAAAGCCCGCCGGCTGCGTGAGCACCACGATATTGCGGTCATACCCCTGCGCAAACAGCCATGCACTGGGAATAGAATCGGCCACGCCACCATCCAGATACTTATGCCCGTCAATAGCAACGGGACGCGTCGCCACGGGAATCGCCGACGATGCCCGGATCCACTCGATATCCCGCTCGTCGCCATAGGGCAGGTCGTGGTAGACGGCTCGTCCCGTCTTGAGATCGGTACACACGCACGTAAACCGCATGGGGCAGGCGCGATATGCCTCCAGGTCGATAGGATCGCGCTCGATAGGCACCTCGTGATAGGCAAACTCGGCATTGAACATATCGCCGGTTCGTAGCCAGCTCGTCACGCTCGCATAGCGCTTGTCGGCACAATAGGCCTTGTTGTAGCGAATGGCGCGGCCAATCTGGCGCGATTTAAAGTTGTAGCCAAACGCCGCGCCCGCCGAGACTCCCACCATATGGTCGCAGGTCAAGCCGTGCTCCATCCATACGTCGAGCGCGCCCGCCGTATACATACCGCGGTAGCCGCCTCCCTCGAGCGCGAGCCCCACCGTGCGCGTCGTATCTGACTGCGTCATGCGATCATCCCCGTTTCTGCGTTTTTAAACGGGACAAGTATACCCGTCAACATATATCGTCTCAGTCGCATTTTCATCGAACATCGCATCGTCGTGTTACCGCTTGGCAAATAATTGTCACCCATAGTATGGGCACCCCTATATAATTTTGTACTGTTGTTTATACTACTCAGCAGTTATCAACAGCGAACATTAGCCGGCAAAGTAACCCAACAACGCAGCAAGGCGGAGGCCTGGATACACGCAATACGCTGAGCAACGACGCGTGTACACAACGAGCTCGCCCGACGCAATCCGCCCCGACCTCAGAAAGCCGCTTAGAACATGGATACTGTCAGCAATTACACCGAAACGCTCGAAAAGACCATCCGTGACCTTCTCGAGCGTCAGGATGATCTGATTAGGACCGCCTTTACCGACCAGCTTACCGGACTTGGCAACCGCGGCGGCTTTGCCCGTTCCCTCGAGGAGCTCTGGGGGCAGGACATCCCCGTTACCATGGCGTTCATCGATATCGACAATCTCAAGCACTGCAACGACGTCTTTGGGCATGACGAGGGCAACCGCTACATCTTGCAGGTAAGCCTTTATCTCAAACTGTATATGAAAGTGGACGAGGCGGCGTTTCGCATAGGCGGCGACGAGTTTGCCATCCTATCTACGATTGCGACCGAGGACGACCTCGCCGAACGTCTGGAACACTGCCGAACGGTCCTGCTCAAAAACAACGATTCCGAGATGCCTCATTCGTTTAGCTACGGAGTGGCACACGCCGACCCCGCCCTGGGCGAAGCCTCCAATCGCATGACACTCGATGCCGACCATCGCATGTACGACTACAAGCTGCGCCATGCCATGCACCTTGATCGACGCAATATCGTGCAAGTCCACGCCGACGACTTCGAAATAAGCGACCGCGTTTTCGATGCCTTTTCGATGCTCAACGAAGGCCGTTATTGCTTTATCGAGAACTTGGACAAGCATCGCACCCTTTGGTCACAAGGCGCCTTGCGCGACCTCGCTCTTCCTTCCGAGCATATCGACAACTGCCACGATTACTGGAAAACGCGTGTCCATCCCGATGACCTTGAGGCCTATACCAGCGATATCGACCAAATCTACAACGGCTCCAAACACCGCCGCGTCATGCAGTACCGTATGCGCAATGCCGCGGGCGACTACGTCCTTTGCCGCGCTCGCGGGTTTCGTATCGACGGCGACGGAAATACCCCCTCGCTCTATGTCGGCGAGCTCGTCAACCACTCGCTTGCCGAAACCGTCGACGCCGCTACGGGCCTCGGAACGCAGCGTATGCTGATCAACGCTATCGATGCCTGCCGTCGCGACCGTTGCGAGACGGGGCTTATAGCGGTGCGCATTCGTGGCACGGCAAAGCTCAACGAGCTCTATGGGGCCGAGGCTGTCGACAACATGCTCGCCGAATACGCAGGCCGCATGTTGTCGATCACCCGCGGCAGGAGTCGCGTCTTCCGCTCACGAAACGCCCAGTTCGTCGTGCTTAGCAACGAGTTGGGCCACGAGGCATTCGAGCAACTGACCCATCATCTTAAAGAAGCCGTTTTCGCTCCTGTTCAAATCGTGGGCGATACCATTACCCCCGTCTGCCTCGTCGTTCCGGCCTTTTACGAGCGCTTAATCAATCAAGCGACCGCCGTTTTAGGCGAGCTCGACCGTCGTCTTCGTGCGGCCGGCGGGCTTGTTCCCAACGACAGCCTCCCCATACCTGAGATTGAGCGCAAAAGCGCCGTCGCCGAACGCATCGATACGCTCACGGGCCTCTATCGACCCAGCGAGTTTATGCGGCGTGCCAACGCATTTCTGAGGACAGGGCACGACGGCGCTTGGTGTATCGCCACCGTCGACATGGGACACATGCGGCTGTTCAACGAATGGCACGGACAGGCCGAGGGCGACCGCATGCTCGCCGATGTGGGCACGGTCCTCAAGGACATCGAGAATGCCGACATGGGCGTCGCAGGGTACTGGGGCCAAGATGACTTTTGCGTACTCATCCCCTTTGAGCACGACACCGTCCATAAAATCTATAACCGCGTTCGCGAAGCCGTGGCCAAGCATGATAACGGCGTAGGTTTCTGGCCGTCCATGGGTGTCTACCCCATCGACTCCAACGAGGAAATCACCATCGATGCACAGGCCAAGGCCATGTTTACCAATCGGCGCGCGAAAAACGACTTTAAGGATCGCATTGCCATTTTCCGCCCCGAGGAGTACGAGCGCGAAATCTCGTTCCACCGCACGCTGACCGAATTCCAGTACGCGCTCTCAAACGGCCGCATCACCTACTACTTGCAGCCCCAGGTCGACATGGAAACCGGCGAGATCACTGGCGCCGAAGCGCTTACGCGCTGGATTGACAAGGATGGCTCCCTCATTTCACCCGTCACCTTTATCCCCGCTCTCGAGGAAAGCGGTTTTGTGGTGACGCTCGACAAATACGTTTGGCAGGGCGTTGCCTCGTGGCTGCGCGAGCGCATCGATCGAGGGCTTCGCGTGGTTCCAATCTCGCTTAACGTGTCGCGCGTGGATATCCTTGCCTGCGACGTTGCCGAACATATGGGGGCGCTCGCCGCCCAATACAACCTACCGCCCGAGCTCATGCGTATCGAGATCACCGAGACGGCTTATACGGGAGAATCCGAGGCCGTGGATAAGCTGACCGCAGATCTGCACACCCGCGGCTTCTCGACCTATATGGACGATTTTGGCACCGGTCAGTCCACGCTCGCGATGCTCAAGAACGTCAACGTCGACGTCATCAAGCTCGACCGCACCTTTGTGCCCACCGACCGCGATCAAGGCCGCAGCACGCAAATCATTTCATCGATGCTCGAAATGGCGCAGTCGCTCCATCTGCCCGTCGTGGTCGAAGGCGTCGAGACAAATGAGCAGGCGAACATGCTACGACAAATGGGCGCCCGCTACGCTCAGGGCTTCCTCTACTACCGCCCCATGCCGGCGAAGGATTTTGAGGCATTGCTCGATGGTGGCAATAACAACTGATACGCTCGCGCGCAAAACGCCACCGTCGAAGGGGACATTTGTCTCCATTAGCTAACTTATATCCCCAATTCAAACCGAATTGGGGATATGATACAAACCGTTGTTCCGCCCAAGGAGGTTATCCATCATGAACGAGTCATATCGCCTGGGCGAGCAATCGATTATTGCCTATCTTCAGCGACTTGCGAACGGCGTCTCGACCGCTGAACTCGATGTTGCCGCACTGCCTGCTGAGCTACGCACCGTTGGTGAGCAACTGCAAAAGACGCATGCCATCCTGCAACAAGAGCGCCAGCTGCTTGAGTGCAACGCCTATATCGATCCGCTCACCAACTTGGGCAACCGCAGTGGACTCGACCGTCACGTCGAGCAGCTATGGCGCAAAGGCGACCCCTTCACCTGCGCCTATATTGACATCGACCATCTCAAGCACTGCAACGATAAGTTTGGCCACGCCGAAGGCAATCGCTATATTCTGAGCATCTGCCGCACGCTCTCCGAAACCATGGAGCACGACGAGATGCTGTTCCGTATCGGTGGAGACGAGTTTGTGCTCATCTCGCTCTCCGCAAACGAGACCGAACTCGAGCAGCGCTTGGAGCAGGTGCGTGCCGGGCTAATCGAGGCGAGCTCAGGTGACAAGGCGCCCATGATTGCCAGCTTCAGCTTTGGCTGTTCGCGCGTCGATCCACTTGCTGGCGACACGCGTCGCCAGATGACGATGGATGCCGATCGCAAGATGTATCGCTATAAGCTTATGCATCGCGTGCAGCAACCGAAAGACAATGACGCGCCGCAACGCCCAATCGTCGATCAGCTTCCCTGCAACGACCGGGTGTTCCAAGCAATTTCCATGAGCTCCGAGACGCGCTATCCGTTCATCCTTAACCTCGATACTGGAGAATCGCAATGGTCGGTTAACGCCGTGCGCGATTTTGACCTGCCCTCCCAGCACCCTTTTAACTCACTCGACATGTGGCTCGTCCGCGTTCATCCCGAGGACCGCGACAACGTACGCACCGAGCTCGACATGGTGATAAACGGCACGTGGCACTTCCACTACATGCAGTATCGCGTAATGGATGCCACCGGAAAATACGTGCTTTGCGACTGCACGGGCTACCGCTTGGACGGCACCGATACCGAGCCCAGCATGTATGTCGGCATTATCATCAACCGAAGCTTGGCAGATACGACTGATTCCGTGACCGGCCTGGGCGATATTCACGCCCTGGTCAACGCCATTGGCGAGATGCGTCGCGTGGCGCGCGAGGCAGGCTTTATTGCCATTAAGGTCGACGATATCGCCGAGGTCAATGCCCGCTTTGGATTCGATGCAGGCGACCGCGTGCTCGCCGAAAGCGCCGCCTGCCTCATGGATTGTTCGCGCGGCAAGGGCCGCCTGTTCCGCTCGACGGGGCCAACGTTCGTGGCTCTCTTCGATGAGCTCGGCCCCGAGGCAATCGATGAGATCGCAAGCGACATCGAACGGTTCCTGGGTTCTCCCGTGCTCATCGGCTCGCTTGAATATCAGCCGCCCATTCGCGTGGCCACGCTCCATCTGGACGGCGTCGACCGTCAGCCCGTTTCCATTTTGAACGAGCTTAAAGCGTTGCTCGGGAAAGCCGTGCAGGTGCCAGGTACCAAACTGGATTAGCACCGCGCCCGCACCGCCTCCCCCATCGTGCGATAATCCTCTGCAGAAGTCACCAACAGCAGAGGGAGTTTGTGATGAAGGTTCTTTTGGTCAATGGCAGTCCCAAAGCAAACGGCAACACCGCCCGCGCACTCGCCGAGGTCGCCGAGCAGCTCAACGCCGAGGGTATCGATACCGAGGTGTTTCAGCTAGGAGCTAAGCCCATTCGCGATTGCATCGGTTGCGACCAGTGCGGCAAGCTCGATTGCCGTTGCACCTTTGACGACGACGTGGTCAACAAGCTCATTGCCGCCGCCGAGCAGGCAGACGGCTTTGTCTTTGGTTCGCCCGTCTACTACGCGCACCCCAGCGGACGTATCCTCTCTGCCCTCGACCGTGCATTCTATGCTGGCAGCAAGGCCTTTGCGCACAAGCCGGGCGCCGCTGTCGCCGTTGCCCGTCGCGGTGGCACGTCGACCACCTTCGATGTGCTCAACAAGTACTTCACCATCAACCAGATGCCCGTGGTGGCATCCACCTACTGGAACAGCGTCTTTGGCGCCATGCCGGGCGAGGCCGCCCAGGACGCCGAGGGCCTGGCCACCATGCGAAACATCGGCAAGAACATGGCTTGGCTCCTGCATTGTATCGAGGCAGGACAGGCTGCCGGCATCGAAGCCCCCGAAGCCGATCGCGAGCGCACCAACTTCATTCGTTAGAACGGCGAAACATAGATATGAATATTCAAATCTTCGGCACCAAAAAGTCCTTCGACACCAAGAAGGCCCAGCGCTATTTTAAGGAGCGTCGCATTAAGGTGCAGTTTATTGACCTTAAGGAAAAGGAGATGAGCAAAGGCGAGCTCACGAGCGTGATGCAGGCGGTCGGCGGCATCGACAAGCTGCTCAACCCCAAGGCCAAGGACGAGGAGACGCTCGCGCTCATCCAGCACCTCACCCCTAGCCAGCGCTTCGACAAGTTGCTCGAAAACCAGCAGGTTCTAGCCGAGCCCATCGTGCGCAACGGCAAAAAGGCCACCGTCGGTTATTGCCCCGATGTATGGGGAGCCTGGGAGTAGCCTGTGTTATTTGCCAGCGCGTGGGTATAAGAGCAGGCGTTTGGCATATGATTCAACTGTAAGCCATGTCTAACAAAGGAGGGCACATGCCCAACAAACCCGTGAAGATCATCATGCTTACCGGCTACCTCGGTGCCGGCAAGACCACGCTGCTCAACCACATCCTCGCCAACGACGGCGGCATCCGCGCCGCCGTGATCGTCAACGATATCGGCGAGATCAACGTCGACGCTAGCCTTATCGCCGACGGCGGCCTTTCCGAGACCGACGACCTCATCCCGCTCACCAACGGCTGCATCTGCTGCACGCTTTCGGACGACCTGGCCAACCAGCTGCAGGGCATCGCCGATTCGGGCAAGTTCGACTACATCATCATCGAGGCCTCGGGTATTTGCGAGCCTATCCCCATCGCCTACACCATCTCGAGCTTCTGCGACGAGGCCAAGGTGGGCGGCGAGCCCAAGCTCGCGCTCGACAACATCGTGGCCGTGGTCGACTGCGCCCGCATGTACGACGAGTTCAACGGCGGTCGCGACCTGCTGGCCGAGGACATTGACGAGGATGACATCGAGAGCCTGCTCATCCAGCAGATCGAGTTTTGCTCCACGCTGATTCTTAATAAGACTGACACCGTCACCCCCGAGCAGATCGCAGAGCTCAAAGCCATCGTGCGCAGCCTGCAGAAGGACGCCGTGATTGTCGAGGCTCAAAACGGCGAGGTCCCCATGGAGGAGCTGCTCGACACCGACCGCTTCGACTTTATGCGCGCCTACAACTCCGCCGCCTGGATCGAGGCCATGGAGCATCCCGAGGAGCACGACGACCCCGAGGTGCTCGAGTACGACATCGAGACCTTTGTGTACTCGCGCCGCAAGCCGTTTGACCTGCAGAAGTTCACCGATTTTGTTGAGCAGGAGTGGCCCGACGAAGTCATTCGCGTCAAGGGTCCGCTGTGGCAGACCGGCGATCCGGACATGTGCTACATGTTTGAGCAGGCCGGCCACCAGATGCGTCTGATGGAAAACGGCCTGTTTGTCGATTCTGCGCCCGAGGGCGAGAAGCAGAAGATTATCGACGAGAACCCCGAAATCATGCAGATTTGGGACGACGAGACGGGCGACCGCATGACGAGCCTGTGCATCATCGGCCGTCACATGGACAAGGACGCACTCATCGCCTCCCTCGATGCCTGCCTGACCGACTGGCACCGCGCCTAGGTTTATCCAAGCGAGTATTTTTCCGCCTACGTAACCGCCAAACCACCACGAAGGTGCCCTTTGTGGTGGTTTTTCGTTCTGAGCCAAGGAGATTCATGTTCAACATTGTGCTGTATGCGCCCGAGATTCCGGCCAATACGGGCAATATCGGCCGCACTTGCGTGGTTACCGGTACCCGCCTGCATCTGGTGGAGCCGCTGGGGTTTTCGCTCGACGACAAGACAGTGCGTCGCGCCGGCCTGGGCTACTGGCAAAACTTGGACGTGACGACCTATGCCGGCTGGGAGGATTTCCTTGCGCGCAACGGCCTCTCCCCCGCCGACGAGCGCCTGCATCTGCTGACCAAAAAGGCACGCCGCACCTATGCGCAAAGCACCTACCGCGACGGCGACTACTTGGTCTTTGGCAGCGAGAGCTCGGGCATCCCCGAGCCACTGCTTGCCGCGGAGTCCGAGCGCTGCGAGCGCATCCCGATGCTGCGCGATTGCGATTCGCTTGACAACGCCGAGACATGGGAAGCCCACGAGGAATCGCTCGGGCATACCGAGGACAGCCACGAGGCCATCCTTCGGCAGGATATCTGCGGCAACTTTGTAGACCCGGACGACTACCGCATCAGCGCCCTCAACCTCTCCAACAGCGCCGCCATCGTCCTCTACGAGGCCCTCCGCCAGACAGGCTTCCCCGGCATGTGACAAAGGGACTGTCCCTTTGTCACATTGATGCACCAAATAACGAGCCGTCGCTTTTAATCAGAATTAACTAGAATAAAATGGAGTTAAACGGCGATGTGAAAGGAGAGCCTTGTGGAATATCTCGAGAACCCGTTTACCCCCAGTTTTGGTGAGGTTCCTGCCCATCTCGCCGGCAGACAACAGATTATTCGGGATTTGGACCGTGCCTTCTTGAGCCAGCGTAGACGCCCGGAATTGACCTCGATCTTCTCAGGCGCGCGTGGAACCGGTAAAACCGCTCTCATGTCGTCGCTCGCAACAAGGGCGGAATCCCACGGCTGGATAGCGGTAAAGACGACCGCGCTCTCGGGAATGCTTGAGGAAATCGAGCTCGGGGCGAAACGTGCTGCAGGCCATCTCATCAACCCGTCTAACAACTTCGAAGTCACCGGTCTCGGAATCGCGCCGCTCGGCAGTATCGAGGTCAATCGCGTTCACGATGCCTCGACTTGGCGTTATCGCATGAGCGACATCATCGACCAGCTCAACGAAACGGGCACCGGTCTACTCGTCACGGTTGATGAGGTCGACCCGACGCTCGACGAGATGATCCAGCTCGCAGCCACGTATCAGCACTTTGTGACCGATGGGAAACGCGTCGCTCTACTCATGGCGGGACTTCCCAACAACGTCTCGACGTTGCTGAACCACAAGACGGTCTCGTTCCTTCGTCGCGCCCAGCAATATCATCTGGGGCGTATCGCCGACTACGATGTACGCGAGGCCTTGATCCGAACGATCCAGGAAAACGACCGTCTGGCGGATGCCGAGGGAATCGATAAGGCCGTTCGCTCGATTTCGGGCTTTCCTTTCCTTTTGCAGCTTGTGGGTTACCGCGCCTGGGATCTCACGAGTAACTCGAGGGAAATATCATCTCGCGACTTTGACCAGGGAATCAAAATCGCACGCGATGAAATGGACGACCGGATCCTCGCAGCGACCTATCGGGAACTCACTGCGGAGGACAAGCGATTTCTCATCGCCATGCTCGATGACGAAGAAGAGTCCACCACCGCTGACCTTGTCGAGCGCCTTAAGCGTTCGCCGCAACAGGTCTCCCGCTACCGACGCCGCATGATAGACGCCGGCATCATTGGAGAACGTGGGCGCGGAATCGTCGCTTTTGAATTACCGTTCTTCCGCGACTATCTCGCCGCTCAATGCGTGAAATAGGCATCGGATGTGACAAAGGGACTGTCCCTTTGTCACATCCTGCTAGAGGTAGCGGCCAGTGACGCTTGCGGAGCAGGCCGCAGTGTCATCCGGCGTGCCGGTGCAGACGATTTGTCCGCCTGCGTCACCGCCGCCCGGGCCCATGTCGATCACGTAATCGGCGTTACGGATAAGGTCGAGGTCGTGTTCGATCACGATGACCGTGGCGCCCTTGGCAACGAGTCCGTCAAACACGCTCAGCAGTACCTGAACATCGAGCGGATGCAGGCCGATGGTGGGCTCGTCGAACACGAATACGGCATCGTCCTGCACGCGGCCCATCTCGCTCGCAAGCTTAAGTCGCTGCGCCTCGCCGCCCGAGAGCGCCGGCGTGGGCTCGCCAAGTGTCAGGTAGCCCAGACCCAGGCCATGCAAGGTCTGCAGGCGCGCCTGAACTTTCTTGAGTCCCACCGTGGCGTCGAGGGCCTCGTCCACACTCATGTCCATGAGCTGCGGCAACGTGAGCAGACTGCCGTCCTTGCCCTCGCGATGAATATGCGAGGCTGCGTCTGCATAACGCGAGCCGCGACATGCAGGACAGACGATCTCGACATCGGGCAAAAACTGCACGTCAAGTGATATCGAGCCCGTGCCATCGCACGTGGGGCAACGCAAAGCGCCAGTGTTGTAGCTAAAGGCACCCGCTTTATATCCTGCCGCCTTGGCCTCGGGCGTACGGGCGAAGGCGCGGCGCAGCTCATCATGGATGTCGGCATAGGTCGCTACCGTCGAGCGTACGTTGGCGCCGATGGGCGTGGCGTCAATCAGGTTGGCGCGCGCGATGCCCTCGGCATCGACCCAACGCACGTGCCTTGGCAGGCGCTCGCCGGCCGCCTGTGCCTTGAGCGCCGGGATGAGCGTCTCGAGCACCAGTGTCGTCTTGCCCGAACCCGAAACACCCGTCACCGCGACAAGGCGGCCGCGCGGGATATCGACTTCGAGTGGTTTGACGGTATGGATGGCATCGGTCGCCATGCGGATATGGCCTAGGTCGAACATTTCGTCGTCAGCCACCTGCGGGCGCAGACGCTTGGGGTCCGAGCGCAAGAACGGCGCGATGCGGCTGCCCTGCGATTGTTCGACCTCGTCTACCGTACCGGCGGCGATTACATGGCCGCCGCCTGCTCCCGCAACGGGGCCCATCTCGACCAGATAGTCGGCTTCTGCCAGCACGCGCGTGTCGTGGTCGACAACAACCACGGTATTGCCGTCGACCACCAGATCGCGCATCACGCTCACCAGACCGTCGACATTGGCAGGATGCAAGCCGATCGAAGGCTCGTCCAGCACATACAGCACGCCCGTCGATCGGTTGCGCACCACGCGGGCAAGCTGTACGCGCTGGCGCTCACCCGTGGAAAGCGTGGCGCCGGCGCGGTCGAGCGAAAGGTAGTCGAGACCCAGATCGACCAGGCGGCGGGCCGTACTCAAAAACGAATCGCAGATGTCCGTCGCCATGGGCCGCATCTCGGTCGGCAAGGATGCGGGCACCCCGCGCACCCACTCAATCGCCTCGCCCAGCGTCATGGCTGCCGCCTGCGCCAGATTGATACCGCGCACCTGGGGCTGGCGCGCGGCGTCGGAAAGACGCGTGCCGCCGCAATCGCGGCACGGTCCCTCGCGCAAAAAGCGCGCAACGCGCTTGAGCCCCTTATCGTCCTTAACCTTGGCGAGCGCATTCTCGACGGTATAGACGGCGTTGTAATAGGTGAAGTCGAGCGGCGTGGCGCCCTCGCCATTTTTGGGAACGTAGAGAATGTGCTTCTTGACCGCCGGGCCATGGAACACGATATCGCGCTCGGCGGGCGTGAGCTGGTTAAACGGCACGTCGGTGCGCACGCCCATCTCGCCGGCCACCTGCTTCATCAGGTCCCACATGAGCGTGCCCCAGGGAAGCACCGCGCCCTCGTTGATGGTCTTTGACTCGTCGGGCACCAGGCTCGCCTCGTCCACCTCGCGCATGACGCCGGTGCCGCCGCAGGTAGGACACGCGCCGCCGCTGTTAAAGGCAAGGTCCTCGGCCCCCGGCGCATAGAACTCGTGACCGCATGCGGGACATGTGAGCGACAGGCCCGCGGCCACGTTAAGGCTCGGCTCCACGCGCGCCCCGCAATGCGGGCAGACGTGATGGGCGCAGCGGCTAAAGAGCAGACGCAGGCTATTGTTGAGCTCGGTCATGGTGCCAAAAGTGGAACGCACGCCCGGCACGCTGGGGCGCTGATGCAATGCGAGCGCCGCCGGCACGTGCAGCACCTCGTCCACCTGGGCGTGCTCGGCCTGCGTCAGCCGACGGCGGGTATAGGTGCTGAGCGCCTCCAGGTAACGACGCGAGCCCTCGGCATAGAGCACCCCCAACGCCAGCGAGCTCTTGCCCGAGCCCGACACGCCGGCAATACCCACGAGCTTTCCCAGCGGAATATCGATATCGATGTCCTTAAGGTTATGGACACGCGCGCCGCGCACCTCGATAGCACTTGGTTGTTGCGACACCGCCATCGCTCCCCTTCCTATTGATCGAATGTGACAAAGGGACAGTCCCTCATGTCACATTACTCGTGCCATAAAATGCGATCGCGAATATACTTGCCCAGCATGGGCACGGTAAACCGGACGAGACCGTATCCGGCGGCCTCGATGACGCGCTCGCGAATCAGGCTCGCGCGGTATTTGCTCACCCAGCTCTGGGTGCGGTCGCAGCGCTCAATGATATCCGCCATGCGCGTCGGCTTGTCCTCGTCAACCGCCATGGCCTCGATAAAGAGGCGCTGTGGGGTGCGCAGCCCGTAATACAGAGGCGCGTCAACCGCTTCGTAGAACTCAGAGACGGCATCCGCATGACCAACCTCGACATCGCACCCTTCAATGACCTGCGAGCCACGCCGGACAGCAGACCGCCACATGTAATATCCCACCAGCTGAACCATATAGGGATGTCCCATGCTCTTGTGCGCCGCAAGGTCCGCCGTCCCCGCATCAATGCAAAGACCAGCACATTCGACCGTCTGGATATATGAATCGCGCACCTGGGGCAAGGAAATCGCCCCCAACGTACGCTGCTGGGCGCGCCGCAAAAACGTCACGCTCGGCTCTTCGAGCAGATCGTCAACCATGCTGGGCAAGCCGGCAAAGACCAGCGCAAGACCACGCTGGTCGCCATCGGGCAAGCCCGTAGCATCCTGATCTCCCAGCACCTGCTGATAAAGAACGGCGAGGGCCGCCAGCTCCTCAATAGACGCCGATTGAGCCTCGTCAATCGCAAACAGAATACCCTTGCTTGGGCCGAGTTTCTTGAGACGTTCGTTGACCAGCCCTCTCAACGTCTCGCCTTTTGTTCGCGCCGCCTCAACCGACATTCGGCCAAATGACGGACCAAACTCCATTGACGTTACAACGGGCTTATTCGAGCGAAGCGCATCGACCAAGCGGTCGCATAAGCCAAGCGAAGCGGAATCGGAGACAACCGCCCATCCGCGCTCACTGGCCTGACGTTGCAGCTCCCGCAGGAGAACCGTTTTGCCACAGCCGCGGTTTCCTGTAATGAGCATGAGTCTGCCCGGCGCTCCGGCACCGTTATCGAGCCCTTCCTCAAAATCTTCGATGACCGACTCGCGACCGATGAGCACCGGAGGTCGCTTACCAGCCGTTGGCTTAAAGGGATTTGGATTCATGTCGGCCTCCTCGGATTGGCAAACGCTGATAATAGTTATACCAACTTATACCGAGTTATACCAACTGAATGTGACAAAGGGACTGTCCCTTTGTCACATGTGGCCGAAAAATTCCGCGTCGGCGGGGCGATAGGGGCGGAAGGTGGCGGGATCGATCTTTACGTGTGCCGCGGCGGGCACGTCGTACCATTTGACCGTATAGCCGGCGTCGTGGGCGCAAAAAACCGAATCGGGCGTGTTAGGCAGATCGGCCTCGGGCTCGTAGGCGGCCGTCTCGATGACGCGCTCGGCATCATGGCAAGCCGCATAACCGGCGAACTCCAGGTACAGATGTCCGCGACCGCTCGTGTAGGCAGCTACCTCCAGCGCATAATCCTGCACCTCGGATGCCGGCACGCGACCCACAAGCTTCGCCCTCTCGCCCGCCATTGCCGGCGGCTCGTACTCGGCACCCATGCGCGTGGCATCCGAGAGCGCCCGGCCCACGCACTCCCCCGGCACCTCGAGCTCAAAGTGGTACCACGGCTCCAGCAACACGTCTGCGCCGGCCTCGCGCGCCCGCATCAAACCCTGGCGAATCGCGCGGTACGTGGCCTGGCGAAAATCGCCGCCCTCGGTGTGTTTGGCATGCGCGCGGCCGCCCGTAAGCGTAATGCGCACATCGGTGATGGGCGAGCCGGTCAGCACGCCCAGGTGGTCGCGCTCCATGGCGTTGGTGAGTGCCAGACGCTGCCAGTTAAGATCGAGCTCGTCGGTCGAGGTCACGGTGCCAAACTGCACGCCCGAACCTGCTGGCAACGGCTCCAGGCGCAGATGCACCTCGGCATAGTGGCGCAGCGGCTCAAAGTGGCCCACACCCTCGACCGGCTGCGAGATCGTCTCCTTATAGAGAATGCCGCCGGGCTCAAACTCGACCGCAAGGCCAAAACGATCGGCCAGCACGCGCTGCACGACCTCGAGCTGCACGGCGCCCATCAACTGCAGGTGAATCTGCTCAAGATGCGTATTCCAGCTTACGCCGAGCATGGGATCTTCGTCCGCCAACTCAGTCAATGCTTTGAACACCGTATGGGCGTCGTGTTCGCCCGGCAGCACCGTATAGGTGAGGACTGGCGCAATGACGGGCGCATCGCCCGCGGACTCCGCGCCCAGGGCGTCCCCTGGGCGAACGTGCGCAAGACCCGTCACGGCGCAAATACCGCCAGCAGCAACTTCTTGGGCAAGCTCATACTTCTCGCCGTTATAGATGCGTACCTGATCGACCTTCTGTTCCCACGCCTCGGCACTAGAATGCCCGCTGATCATCTGTTTTGCGCGCAGCGTGCCGCCGGTCACTTTAACCCAAGCCAAGCGCTCGCCACGATCCCCGCGGCTGACACGATAGACGCGCGCGGCAAACTCCGGGAGCCACGCCTGCTCACGCATCAGCGCGCATATACCATCCAGTAGCTCGTCAACGCCTTGGTCCTTGAGCGCCGAGCCGGCAAAGCAGGGAAAGAGCTTGCGCTCGGCAACCATGCGCGACAGCGTTGCGACGGAAAGCTCACCCGCTTCAAGAAACTCCTCGAGCGCCGCTTCGTCCAACGCAGCAGCGTCCTCCTGAACGGCGCCGCCCGCCAGCAGTTCGCTGGCATCCAGGCAGCCTTCGGAAAGACGTTGCCCAAGTTGTGCCAGCAAAACCTCGCGGCCGGGATTCTCCAAATCGATTTTGTTGATATAGATGAACGTCGGGATGTCATAGCGCGCAAGCAGGCGCCACAGGGTTTCGGTGTGCCCTTGTACGCCGTCGTTGGCGCCCACAACCAAAATCGCGTAGTCGAGTGCGCGCAATGTGCGCTCCGCCTCGGCAGAAAAATCGACATGCCCCGGCGCATCAACGAGCATGACGTGGGTATCGCCATGGTCGAGCACGGCCTGCGACGAGAAGATCGTAATGCCGCGCTCGCGCTCGATCGCGTTAGTGTCCAGATGCGAATCGCCATCGTCCACGCGGCCGCGCTTGCGAATACGACCTGCGTTGAACAACATGGCCTCGGCCAGCGTGGTCTTGCCGGCATCGACATGCGCCAAGATTCCAACGACCGCTTGTTTCGACATGGCTCTCCTCTTATTGCAAGCCCATCGCACGCGGCAACGGGCGCTCTCGTTCCACACTGGATGATACAATTTACGGGCCGGCGGGCGAAGCGGGCCCTATCCCCCGACCGAGCTCATCGCCCCGCGTTGCCGCGCAGCGATTTTCGTAGGTTCGCGCCTTGCGAAAGCCGGCACCTCCCCTTTTTGTCTGCCCGGGTTCATCTGGAACGGCAGCGACGCGAGCCCCACAACAACGCGTTTTGCCAAAAAATGGCCCCACCCGGGGCCATTTTCATTTAGATGGAGTGTTGGTATGCACCTGGGCGCTTATGCCTCGCGCAGCCAGTCAAACGCAACACGCGGTGTGCCGTCCGACACATACACGACGCCGGCGCGCTCGAACCCCGCCTTAACGATCGCACCCTGCATGGGAAGGTTGTCCTGATGCGTGTCGATGCGCAGGTGGTCGGCGCGCTCCTTGGCAAAGACAAACATCGCAGCCGCGATGCCGTGCACGGTGCCGTCGGATGCCACACGGTGCAGCACGGCGTATGGAGTGTCGCTACGCCATTGGCCGCCCTCAATCACGTCATAGCACTCGTCCGGACCCGGTAAAAAGGCAAACGTCGCCACCACGCGGCCGTCGACTTCGCACACGTAACTGCCACCAGCGGCAATATCGGCAGCCAGCTGCTCGGCCGAAGGCGTGCCCTCGGGCCACTGCATGGCGTTGCCATGCGCGCGCATAAAAGCGCGGGCGGCACCATAGATAGCCATGACGGCGGGAATGTCGGTCTCGAGGGTTTTTCTGATCATCACGCGGCGACCTCACGTTTATTGGTATCACTTTGATTGAGCAATAATACCAACGTTTGGAGAGGGTGCGAAGCAGATGGGGAGCAAAAAGCGAGCCGCCTGGTCAAAAGCCAAAAGCGAGTTTTTGGGCGCTGCCACGGGCGGCGATATGAGCGACCTGTTTGCACGCGAAGACGAGCGCTGCGACGCACTAGACGCCGAGCGCGATGAAGCCTGGCGCTACAAGTCGTGCGAGCGTAAAAACCGTTACGACACGCGAGCCGAGGCCGAGGCCGTTATGGCCGACTGCGAAAACCGCGGACGGCGCGGTTTGGCCTGCTACAAATGCGAATACTGCGGCGGGTGGCACCTGACGTCGCACCCCTGGAAATAGACTCCGCATCGGCACGGCGCTGACGGAGTGCCGGCCATCACACGCAAGCTACGGGCGCGGCGGCACCAAGACATCGTAGCGGACAGCCTTGCCCGCAAGCTGATAGCTCGGCTTAACGCCGGCAAGCAGCGGCCCCTTCATCGGCCGCTTGATAACAACCTTGCGCGGGCGCGGCGCAAGGGCAGCCTCGACCAGCGCCTCCTCATCGGCACACGGCTGCTCCAAATGGTGCAAGAGCTGGAACTTCTTTTTGACCGCCGCGCTCTTGGTGCGCTCGGGAAACATGGGGTCCAGATACACCACATCGGGAGCCGCGAGCTCACCGCGATCAATCAGCTCAGCCGTATGGCGAAGGCCGGCAATGCTGTCCTCACCCGCATGTAAGCGCATGCGCGCCACGGCAGCCGCAAGCGCCGAATCATCCGCCGCGCGGTCCAAGGCATCCTGCAGCAGTGCCGCGATCACGCAATCCTGTTCATACAGATCGACGGTAAAGCCCGCTGCCGCCAGCAGCAGCGAATCCTCGCCAAAGCCTGCCGTGGCGTCAATCGCCCATGGCTGCTCGATGCCTTTTGTGCGCGCGGCCTTCACCAGCAGCTCTTGCTGCAGACGGCCCTGCTTGAGCCGTGGAAGCATGCGGCCAAAATCGGCACGCAGCTCCATCGCGCCGTCGGTGAGCGTGAGGCCCTCGGGCTTCCCAATCAGCTCAAGCCCCGCGGCCCGAGCAACAGAAAAGGGATCGACGACGCCCATGGGTACTCCTTAGCAAGCAAAGCGGATACGTGAGCGCCGCATGTGTCGGCACCCAATCGTCCGCTATTGTCCCACATGCGACATGGCCCACAGCATCCCAATGCAAAGCACCGCCATCAATCCCGTGCACACGGCAGCGATCACAGAATCGCTCATGCGCCTTCCCAACGATTGCGGCTCGCGCGCCTGCCCTGTTCCGTACATCATGGCTCCTCCTTAGACCAACTCCTTGTTACATCCTCATCATCGCAGCGCCGCACATGAGCTGCCATCGATTTGACTTACGCCCAGCTTTCCTTTTTGAAAGGTTGGACCGTGCAGGCCCCAAGCGCTTTCAGGCGCATGCTTACCCTTCCCGCTCTCGGCGGCAGCGTCGTTAACACCGGTACCTTTGTCATCGTGGTGTACGAGCCGTTCTTTGTTCAGCAGGCTCACGCCGTTAAGGCCGAGAACAAGGATCGCCTGTAGGCACCCATCTCCCACAGCCCCCTGCAATCAAGCAACTAAAAAGGGCCGATCGCGTTACTGCGCGATCGGCCCTTTACGTTTGCCCAGATAAAACCTGCCAAAACAAACCTGTCCCTTTTTGGCAGGTTGTTAGCTGTGGCGGTACTCGGCGATGATGAAGTCGGTATCGGTCTGAAGGGTGTCCAGGACCTAACGCCCATCGCAGCATGCTGACATCTATTTAGCAATAAAGTGCCCGATGCCGACAGATTTTATCCTCCGCCTCAACCCTTTGTTTACCTGCCGCTTCACGACTATTCCACAGTTACCCGTCCATATCATTAAAGAACTGAACAATCGTCGTGAGGAATGCAAATGGACCATTCAGTCACACGCCGAAATGCCTGCCGGCTGGCAATCTCGGCAACCGGAGCCGCACTTGCAGCCATGTTGCTACCAGCCTGCTCAAACGGCAATTCCGGCATGCCTGGCAAGGGCAAGCTGAGTGTAGGCGTCCGCTCGGATATCGTCGGGTTTAGCGAACGTAACCCCAACAACGGCAAGTACTACGGATTCGAAATCGACCTCGCCAACGAGCTGGCAAACCGTCTCGGTTATGGAGACTGTTCGATTATAACCGTAACGCCCGAGACGCGCGAAGAAATGCTCTCGTCGGGAAAAGTCGATTGTCTGATTGCTTGCTACTCGATAAGCGACGAACGCAAAAAGCTGTTTGACTTCTCTCCCGCCTATTACACCGATTCGGTAATTCTTGTTGTCGAAAACACATCGCTCATTCAATCCTTTTCCCAGCTTGAAGGCGGAACAATTGGCACGGTAGCCGGAACGAACGCCGCACCTCAACTTGCCGCGAAGTTTTTGGAACTGGGGCTTTCGGACGGCATACCCCGGCAACAGGATGCCGAGAGCGGCAGCATCGACTACGACACATGGCATCTAAGCCAATACGCGAGCTACGCCGAGCTTTCCCAAGCATTGGAAGCCGGCGACGTCGACGCCATGGCGACGGACGGCGCAATTGCCAAAACCTATCTCGATGGCGAGCGCACCGTCCTGCCCGATTTTGGCATCAACCCACAGCGTTATGCCGTCGCAACGAAGAAGGGCTCTGAGCTTTCGCCTAAGATTGCCGCCGAAGTGCGCTCAATGCTCAAAGACAAAACAGTCGATAAGCTCATCAATAAATGGAACTAAGGGAGCCTACCCATGTCCAAGCGATTAAAAAAGAAGTCTGTGGCGCTTGCCGTTGCCGTAACCGTCTGCGCATTGGCGATGGGACTCCTACTCGCCTCGATGCAAACGCGTCTATCGCAAGAGGAATACGCTCTGGAATTTGATCGCGTTGCCGCCGAACTCCCCGATCTCGTTAAAACGGCTCGGGCGGAAACGAAAGACAACACCCAAACATTTGATGACCTGTATCGCACGCGCGCCGCAAGCATCGCATTTATGGCGGCTAACGATGCCGGTTACGAAGCGACCGATGTCAAAATGGCCGAACTCAAGGACCTGCTCAAGGTCGATAACGTTCTCGTCGCCCGACGCGACGGCTCTATCATCGCCAAGGCAGCTGACACCAAAGCCGATTTTAGCCGCGCCCGCTTCAACCAGCTACGTCAGTGCTTCGAGACCGGCAAGCCCTCCGATCCGGTTGAGGTCGATCTTCCCGATCAAGACTGGCTCATGCGATACTATGCCGCCAAAATCGATGACGACACCATGGCCATCGTAGAACAAAATCCCCAAGAGCTGCACGCCCTTGTCAAGGACACCGGATCGACCGAGAGCATGCTCAAGAACATCTCACTCGGCAGCCACGGATTTGTCCTCGCCGTATCGGCAAAAACGCATCTGATCACCTACCATCCCGACCAGAACATGATAGGTACCGATGCACTCGACAACGGCATCGATATTAGCAATCTTGAGGACGGCAAAACATTCTTCACTTCCGTCAAGAACACAAGCCTGTACTGTCGCGTCAAGTTGGTCGATGACACCTATTACATTCTCGCCATTCCCGAAAGCGACACCGCCACCGCACGCAACATCACCGTGGGCGTCATCCTCTTTGCCTTCATCGCAATCGTCGCCGCCGTGGCGCTCTATGACCTGTTTGTCCTTGCGGATGACGAGCATAGCGACCAAGGCGATCACGAATACGTCAAGATCGGTCGCAACCTTAGGTTTAACCCCGCCGTGGGCAGGCGCGCAACAGCCTTGTCCGTTGCAGGACTCGTCTTGCTCCTGGCGGTAACCTTCTATATGCAAACGCTCTTTGCCCTTTCGAGCCAAGCGACGGTCAATCGAGAGCGCGTAGAGCAGATTGATCAAACGCTCAAAAACAATGCAATGCGCGAGGATGAACTTACGAGGCAATATAGTGACCACTACGCCACTACCTGCCATATTATCGCCTACATCGTTGAGCACAATCCAGAGCTCGCCACGCGAGCCGATCTGCACAGCTTGGCAGAAACGCTTGGCGTCGAGTCAATTTACCTCTACGACGGCGACGGCAATATGACGAGCTCGAGCACGTCACAACGATCCTATAGTCTTTCGACCAAGTACGGCGACTCCTCCTACGAGTTCCGCTCGCTTTTGGGCGGCAAGGATGAGTATATACAGCCCCTCTCTATCAACAGAACCACTGGCGAGACATATCAGTACATCGGCGTCGCACTCTACGATCAAGATGGCATTGCAGACGGAATCGCTCAGATTGCCGTGCGCCCTATGCGCTTAGAAGAAATGCTCAAGAGCACCAAGATCGGCGTGGTGCTCGACGGCATCAAGGCGGGCGCCGGAGGCTTCGCCTTTGCAATCGAGAAAAAAGACGGCACCGTTGCATATCATCCCAACAATCTTCTTATGGGGAAAAGGCGTCCGAAATAGGACTGGCTGACGAGCACCTTGCAGACGGCTTTAGCGATTTCATTTACATCGACAACCAGAAACTCTACGCCTCCTGCCTAGAGACTGACGACTATTACGTTTACGTCGCGGCACCCGAAGACTCTTTTATGCACCAGCGCGTTCCGCTCACCATCGCAACCGGAATCATCGCCGCCATATGCTTTGTCCTTATCTACCCTCTGCTGACACTCGACACTATAAGAGTCGAAGAAAAACGTTCGAAGCGCGAAGACGATTTCACGGCAAGACGGCACAACATCACAGTCACGACATCCGACGGCCGTATCAAGCACAGCGAAAGTGCCATTGGCCGATGGCTCAACATTTCCTTTAAATGGGAAGACAAAACCCCCGAGCAAAAACTCGGCACGGTCCTTAGATGGTTTACCGGTATCGGAGTGTTTATCGTCTTTTTGGCCGTCTTGTTTAAAGACACTCTATTTGGCCCGCGTTCGGTATTCACCTACATTCTGGGCAATGACTGGCAGCGCGGTCTCAACATATTCGCGCTCACCGCTTCAATCATGTACGCCTGTGTGGCGCTCACAGTGTGCGCAATCGCACAGTCGCTTCTTCGCATGTTGTCCAACGTGCTTGGCGCGCGCGGCGAGACGATATGCCGACTTCTCTCGAGCCTGACAAAATACGGAACCCTCATCGCCATGCTCTATTGGTGCCTAGGCGTTTTGGGTGTCGACACCGCAACGCTTTTGGCCTCGGCAGGCATCATTACACTCGCGGTCTCCTTTGGAGCCAAAGACCTCATCACGGATATCTTGTGCGGGCTCTTTATTATCTTTGAAGGCGAGTTCCGCGTTGGAGACGTCATCTCGGTTGGCGGCAATACCGGCACCGTTATGGAAATTGGCGTGCGAACCACAAAGATCAATGACGGCAACGGCAATGTTCTACTGCTGCGCAATAGCTCGATTTCGAATGTCACCAATATGACCAAACTTAATTCTTACGCCAGCATGGACATCACCATACCGGTGGGAGAATCTCTACCCTATGTCGAAAAGGTGCTTAAAGACGAGCTCAAAAGTGTGCATGACCGCGTTCCCGCCATTATCGAAGGCCCCTTCTACAAGGGCGTGGTCGACCTTAGCAGTACCGCTATGACCATTCGCGTTGTCGCCACCTGCAAGGAGACAGACCGCGGCAGCGTCATGCGCTCTTTGCGCCGCGAGGTAAAGCTTATGCTTTCCCGCCGCGACATCGCCCCCTATCAACTCGTTTTCGATCATTGCGATGCCGTTGAGTCCGCTCCAAAGGCAGCTACCGCCGAGGAACTCGCCGAAGCGGACGAGTTTAGCGAAGAACAGAAACTCGCCTCGCAAGATCTGGGCAACGAACCCCTCAATCAGTAATTCATGGCGCCAGGCAATACGTGCACGGTGCCATAACGGCTCAAGGGAAAGGAACTGAACATGAGCAACAACCGTAAAGTCCTAAAGGTCATGTCCATCATCTATCTATTGGGAGGTATTTTTAGCATCGCCGCGGGAGCGTTGGCACTCACTGCGGCTTCGGGCGACGCCAGCGGCGACCTCTCGGTTTACAGCGTTGTCGTCATCGTGATGGGCATCGTCGAAATCATCGCTGCCATATTGGGCATCCGTGCCTCAAATAACCCCAGCAAGATTGGCATCGTTTGGGTCTGGGCTATCATTTGCCTAGCATGCGCCGTTGTGAGCCTGCTGCTTTCCGAGCCCTTCTTGGGCGGAGTCGGCACCAGCGCCACCGATGTCACCGCCGTGGTCGTAAGTGCCGTGTACTTCGTTTTCGCCAACCGCGTTAAAAAGGAAAGCCAGGAGCGCCTGAGCTAGGCATCGGGCTCAACTGTACAAAGCGCCACGCATAAAAACCGCCCTCCGTTTCTCAGACAGACGAGAAACGGAGGGCGGTCTGCTATTGATGGCGTTTGCGTTCATTCGATTGCGACACACGGCACAATCGACAGTATGTCGTCAGGCAGCAAAGCCGACAGCGGCGAGCGCATCGACGGATATGCTAGCGAGCGGCGGACCCGTTGGCGCAACCCACCATGCGAATCAAGTAGTTTTCTACGACGTGATAAGCTTGGGGTTTTTCATCTTTAAGGGAAACTAGGCACACCGGAACTGTCAGGGCCCCTTTACCCGCAATGGGGACAACCTCAAACCCGCTAGCAATCTGACCGGGAACGGGAAGAATCGCATTTAAGAAAAAGCCGTGCTCTGCCACCAAAAACGACCCAAATTGAGCGGGGCCATCGATAATGCGCGTCTCACCAAGGACACCGCGGCTTTCGTACTGCCAAAAAATCGAATTATTAAAGTTATCAAACGCAGCCGACTGTCCTGCCGGATATGAGCTCAAATCAGCCACAGTCACAAAAGGCCTCTTAGCGAACGGATGGCCGGCGGCGACGACAATACCCGTGGGCAGGGTTCCCAGCTGCTCGCAATCATCATTGGTATTGTCATATGTGCCCACCGTAAGCAAGGCGTCGAGGTCACCCTGCTCGAGCTCCTGCTGAGCGATCCCGGGATGCACGGCACAAAACTTCACGCGCACGCGGGCACCACGCATGATAAGCGCAGACAACCCCTTATATAGCTTATCGTCGTTATCGAGTGCGGGAACGCACAGGCCAATCGAGAGTTCCGGCATCGCTTGCGCCCCAGAGGCCGACGGGACGGTCAGGTCGCATCCAAACGGATCAAAGTTTTCAACCTCACGATACGCCTCGACGGCGTTGCGAGCCTTGGCATAAAAGCTACGGGCGGCCCGAGTCGGCTTTACGCCACTATTTCCACGCTCAAAAAACTGAACGTTAAACAACTGCTCGAGCTCGCTAATTGACTTGGAAATGGCCTGGACGGTCACGTTGCGCTGGTGTGCCGCGGCGGTAAAACTCTTCGTCTCAAATACGGCGACAAAATAGCCGACCTGCTTGATATTCACCATTCACCTCAAATAAATGCACAGTATGATCCAGTTAAACAAAAACCTAGCACAACGCAAGTGCCAGCCCCGTCGCGAACGAAGCGTTCAACTATTGGATGAACGTACGCAGCGCCTTGTTGAATTACAATATGCTTCGCGACATGCGCCATGCATGCGCATCAAATACGTCATGTCCACTTCGAAAGGACCAGCCATGAGCTACACTCGCAAGACACTCAAAGTCCTTGCCCTCATTTACTTTGTTTTGGGCATCGCCAGCCTCGTCATCGCCGGCGTCGGCATCGCCAAGGGCAGCCTCGATTCCACGTACGGGTCGAACGCCATGCTCGCCGCGGCCGTACTTGTCATCAAGGGTCTTGTCGATCTTGCCGCAGGTGTTGCGGGCATCAAGGGCGCCAACAAGCCTTCGCAGGTGGATGGTGCGTTTAAGCTCGGCATCGTCGCCGCAATCGCCACGATTGCGCAGGCCGTGCTCACGCTTCCCGCGTTTGGCGGCGACGCCATCAACTTTGGCGCCTTTGTCATCGTGGTGTACGACCTGTTCTTTATTCAGCAGGCACACGACATTAAGGCCGAGAACAAGGACCGCCTGTAAGCGCTCGCTTCTCATAACCTTTGTAGCCAAGCAACTAAAAAGGGCCGATCGCGCATCTCCGCGGTCGGCCCTTTACGTTTGCCCAGATAAAACCTGCCAAAATAAACCTGTCCCTTTTTGGCAGGTTGTTAGCTGTGACGGTACTCGGCAATGATGAAGTCGATATCGGTCTGAAGGGTGTCCAGGTTTGCCAGGCGCTCTTTATCGGCAGGGCGCGTGCGGTAGTAGTACGGCGTCATCTGGAACACCGCCTCGATGTCGGCCTGCGTCTGGAGCGTAATGTTCGCAGATACCCGTTGCGTTCCCACCAACTCGAGCTCGGTCGTCTTCGGCAGCTTCTCATCGTTGAGATATGGCGTGTCGTAGAGCACCTCCTTGAGCCCAAACAGATGCCGAGCACCCGGCACCACGGTGTAGAGCGAGCCCTCGGGCGCCAGCACGCGGGCAAATTCACGCTCGTTAAAGGGGGCGAAGAGCTCGGTCACCATATCGAAGGCGCCATCAGCCACGGGGATATCCTTCATGTTGGCCACGAAATAGGTCGCATCGCCGCGCTTGGCAGCCAGGCGCACCATCTCTTTGCCCAAGTCGAACCCGAAAGCCTCCACGCCCGGCACCGCACCCATGGCGCTCGTGTAGTAGCCCTCGCCGCAGCAAATATCGAGCAAGGTCACGGGAGCATCCGCAGACGCCAAACGCCCGGACACCCGCTCGCGCACCAGCTCGACCATCGCATCGCGCAACGGCGCATAGTAACCGCGGTTAAGAAAGTCACGACGGCTGCGCGCCTGCGACTTGGGATCGCCCATGGAGTCGCCGCTCTTGGACGAGCGCAGCAAATATAGATAGCCCTCGCGCGCACGGTCAAACCGGTGTCCGCCCGCGCATGCAGCACCGCGCTCGTCGTCCACCAATGGCTTATGGCAAACGGGACACAACAACATGGCAACTCCTTAGCGCGGACAACACAACGCCCAACATTGTCGCACGCCTTCCCCACCTAGTCATTGGGGACGTTCTTGAATGACTAGTCGTTTAAGAACGTCCCCAACGACCAAATGACTAGTCTGAAGGAGTGTCCCCAGCTGCCGGCAGAAAAGGAACGTCCCTAAGTGCCGGCTGGATGCATTAGGAGTATCATCGTCTGCGCAAATATCTAGCGAATCGCATAGTAGAGATTGAGAGCGTATGACTGATACCGCGTCCAAGCACATTGACATGACTACCGGCTCGCTGTGGCGCAATATTCCCCTATTCGCCTTTCCCGTCGCCGCCACGAGCATCCTTGAGCAGCTATCGAACCTCATCGCCACGGTCATCATCGGCAACTTCTCGGGCGACCAGGGAACCCTTGCCATGGCAGCGGTCGGCTCTAATGTTCCGCTTACCAGTCTTATGCTCAACCTGTTTATTGGCATGTCGCTTGGCTCCAACGTGGTCATTGCCAACGCTATCGGCCGCAACGATCAGAACATGGTCAAACGTGCCGTCCATACCTCGATTTTAATGGCGCTCGTGGGCTTTGTCGTCATCGCACTGGGCGAGATCTTTGCCGAGCCCATGCTCGCCGCGCTCAACGTGCCTGCCGAGACCATGCCGCTCGCCTCACTCTACCTGCGCGTCTTTTTGCTGAGCATGCCCTCGATCTTGCTCTACAACTTTGAGGCCGCGATCTTCCGCTCCGTCGGCATCACCCGCATGCCGCTGCAGGCGCTTGCCGTGTCCACCGTCCTCAACATTGGCCTGGACCTCATCTTTGTCCCCGTACTCCACTGGGGCGTCGCGGGCGTCGCTATCGCCACCGCCATCGCCTACACCGTCAGCGCCGCTACGCTCTTTATCCGCCTGCTCAAGACCGACTCCGTCGTCCGCGTCACCCTACACGACCTAGCTATCGACCCCGTCGCCCTCAAGCGCATCGTCAAGATCGGCCTGCCCGCCGGTATCCAAAGCGCCGTCTTTGCCGTCGCCAACATCATCATCCAGTCCGCCATCAACAGCCTGGGCACCGAGGTCATGGCGGCATCCAGCGCCGCCATGAGCTTGGAGTATGTGTGCTACAACCTGCTCAACAGCTTTAGCCAGGCTTGCACCACCTTTGTGGGGCAAAACCACGGCGCGCGCCAGATCGACCGCTGCACCAAGACGCTCAAGGTCTGCCTGGTCGAAGGCGGCATCGTTGCACTCACCACCATCGTCATCATCGTCGGTCTGGGGCGCGAGATCCTGGCGTTGTTCAACAGCGACCCCAACATCGTCTCGATCGGCTATATCCGCGTGTGTTCGATCTTCCCGGCGTACGCCTTTAGCATGTTCTACGAGAACATGTCCGGTTATCTGCGCGGCTTTGGCATCTCGCTCATGCCCGCCCTCATCACCATGATTTGCGTCTGCGGCATCCGCTTCTATTGGGTGTTCTGCGTGTTCCCGCACTTCCGCACCTTTGCGAACATCATGATGGTCTACCCCATCAGCCTGGGCACCACGGCGTTCTTTATGGTCGTGGCGGTACTGCTCTGCCACCCGGCACGCACCTACCGTCTGGCGCAAGCCAAGACCGGGGCGCGCTAGACGCATCCAACAAGGTGGCGCATCGGCAACTAGCTCACGATATGCGAGCTCATATAGTCGATAAAGCGCCTTGTGGCGATCGGCATGGTGTCCCAGCTGCGCCAGGCGGCCACCACATCGCGCGAGGGGGCATGCACGATGGGACGTACGTGAATATCGGCCCGCATGCCCTCGACGGTACGACGGTAGAGCATGCTCACGCCTAGGCCCTCCTCCACCATCGCCATGATGGTGTAGTCGTCGGTCACCTCGCTCGTCACGTGCGGCGACAGCCCATGCGCCGCGAATGCATCGAGCACCAGGCTCTGTTCGCCCTCATCCAGCAGCACAAACGGCTCGGACGCCAGGTCGGCGAGCGTCACCTTTTCCTTTGCCGTCAGCGGATGCGCGGCCGGCAACAGTGCCACCAACTCATCGTGATAGACCACGCGCTTCTCGAGCCCAGCAGTAAATCCGCGTGCCGTAAAGCAAAAATCAACCACGCCATCGTGCACCCACTGGGCATTGCGCGTGTAATCGCCCTGTTTGAGCGTAAAGCGTACACCCGGATGCAGGGCACCAAAGTCGCGGATCACGCGCGGCAACACGGTGCGGCTCACGTTGGTAAACGTTGCGATACGAATATCAGTCGAGGAGAGTCCCAGCAATTCCTGGCGCTTGCCCTCAAGCTCGGCCTCGGCAGTTACAATCTGGCGCAGATACGGCAGGTACTGCTTGCCGTCGCGCGTAAGCGAAACGCCCTGCTTGCCGCGCTCGATAAGCGTGGTGCCCAGCTCGCGCTCGAGCGCCTTGACGGCCTGGCTCACCGCACTTTGCGTATAGCCTAGCTCGTCGGCCGCGCCCTTAAGACTGCCGCAATCGACCACCATACATACAATCTGATATCGCGATGCCATCGTGCCTCCACATCGGTGTAGCCGTAAAACGTTTTGCCAGGGCTTTTTCTACCTACATTAGTATTGCTTAATCATACTGAAGATACATTCGCTTTACTACATCAAAATCTAGGAGCAGAATCCTTTTTTGCGAAACCGTTCTGTAACAAAAGGAGTCCCATGGATCGCAAAAAAGCAATCGCGCTCTCGTTTTCCGTTCCCGTCGCATGGGGCTTTTCGTACCCCCTCATGAAGATCGGCATGGACAGCATGAACGCCACGAGCATCGTTGCGCTGCGCTGCATCATCGTCTTTGTGGCCTGCCTGCTGCTCTTCCACAAGCACGCGCTGCGCATCAACCGCGACCTCATGGTTCGCGCCGCCATCATCGGCGCCATCATGGCAACCGAGCTCACCTGCATGTGCTTGGGCTCCAGCCTTACCTCCGCCTCCACCGCCGGCTTTTTGCAGAGCCTGACGGTCGTGATCGTGCCGTTTGCCAACGCCGCCCTGCTGCGCCGCGCCCCCGAGCGCAAAGTTCTCGTCGGCACCGCCATCGTCACCTGTGGCATGCTGCTGCTCTCGGGCGCCGACTTCACCAGCCTGAACCCGGGCGCGCTCATCATGTTGCTCTCGGCCTTTATCTATGCCGGCCATATCATTGTGGCGAAGCGCTTTGTCGAAGATGTCGACCCGCTGGCCCTGGGCGTTTGGCAGCTTGGCTTCGGCGGCTTATTCTCGGGTATCGCCGCATTCACCTTTGGCGGTTTCACGCTTCCCGGCACGCCGGGCGAGGTCGTGGTCGTCGTCGCACTCGCGCTCATCTGCTCTGCCTACGGCTTTATCACCCAAACGCTCGCGCAGCCCCACGTGCCCGCCGAGACCACAGGCTTTGCCTTCTCGCTCGAGCCGGTCTGCTCCGCTGTCTTCTCGTTCTTCCTGGTCGGCGAGGTCCTGAGCCCCATCGCCTTCTTTGGCGCCGCCCTCATCCTCACCGGCGTCATGGTGGCAACCGTCGAGCTCCCGCGTCTTCGTGCACACGGGCACGCTCGCATGGCAGGAGCGCCCGAGCGCGTCTCGTAGACCCCACTCCTTATACAGCCGCGGCATAAAGGCAACCGGTGCGCCTTTATAATAGATGCCAACAGAGCATCAGACGTAAAGGAGCCCCATGGACGCCGCGACCCGCGACCGCAACATAGCAACTTGGTTGGGCGATGCGCCGCAGCCGGTACGCGACACGACGAACCAGCTGCTCGAGCGCATCGCCCTTTTGCGTGCCGAGCAGACCATCTACCCGGCACAAGACGACATCCTCAATGCCCTCGCCTATACGCCGGCCGACCAGGTCAAGGTTGTCATCTTGGGTCAGGACCCCTATCACGGACCCAACCAGGCCATGGGGCTGTCGTTCTCGGTCCCCGCGTCGCAAACCAAGTTACCGCCGAGCCTGCGCAACATCTATAAGGAACTCAACGCCGATCTGGGCTGCCCCATTCCCGCCACGGGAGACCTAACCCCATGGGCACAGCAGGGCGTCTTGCTCCTCAACACTACGCTCACCGTGCGTGAGCATGCCGCGAATTCGCACGCCAAGCTGGGCTGGAGCACACTCACCGACTACGTTATCGAACGCTGCTGCCAGCTGCCCCAGCCGGTCGTCTTTTTGGCATGGGGACGCTTTGCCCAGCAAATGGTTGAGGGCAAGCTCGACGCGATCGGCGTGGGCAAGGCAACCGGCAAGTTCTGCCTGGCCTCTACGCACCCCTCGCCGCTTTCGGCCAACCGTGCCACGGCAGAACTCCCCGCCTTTATAGGGTCGCGCCCCTTCTCCGCTGCCAATCGGCTACTCGAACAGCACGGCTCGACCCCCGTCAACTGGACTTGCCTCGGCTAAAAACCGATACATCAAAAACGCGCCCGACGGCTTTCCATCGGGCGCGTTTCCTATTCGGGCCAAATAAATTGTGTGCGGCCGGCCTCGCCGCCATCGATCAGCAGGCTCTGCCCGGTCATAAACCGGTTGGTCACGCCCACAAAGTAGATCCACTCGGCGATCTCTTGGGCGGTGGCCCAGCGCTTAAGCGGCGTGAGCTCCATAATCTGGTTCCACAGGCGCTCGTCTTCCATCACGCAACGGTTGAGCGGCGTGATAACGCCGCCCGGGTCCACACTGTTGGCGATGGCCTGCGGTGCCAGGCGGTTTGCAAGGTTCTTGGTGTAGGCGATAACGCCGCCCTTGCTGGCGGCATAGGCGGGAAACTCCGATCCCGTATGTCCGCTCGCGGACCCCACATTGACCACGGATTTGATAGTCGGCGCCGGCTTGGCGGCAAGCCCCTCTCCCACAAAGGCGTAGCGCTCGGTCACGTTGATGGTGCCACACAGGTTGGCGGCGATATCGTCGGTCGAATCCTGCGCACCGGCAACGTTTACGATTACCTGGGGTTCAAGCTCGCCTGGAAACGAGTCCGGCTCGCGGACATCGACGATCAGATGGCGGTAGCGCTCGTGTTCGATCGCCGCCGGCAGCAGATCAAAGCCCACGACCTCGTGGCCCTCGTCCAAAAAACGCTGCACGCACGCGGCTCCGATACCGCCCGAGGCACCCGTGATCAAAACCCGCATACTTGCTCCTTAGGCGGTTGCGTGACGCTCGAGGTACTCGGCGCCCACATTCTCGCGCTCCCAGCCACGCACGACCTTGTAGCCCACGGGGCTCAGGAAGACCTCACACAGCAGCTCGGCAACAGCGCCGGTCAGCGAGCACATAAGGACCTGCACCCAGGTCCAGCCAAAGAACGTGTGGCTCACCACAATGGCAAAGACCAGGTTGTCGATAAACTGGCCAACACCCGTGGACACATAGGAGCGGAAGGCGAAGCTCGCAAAGTTATTCTTTTTGAGCATACGGCCGAGCGACTGGTTGAGCGTGGAGTTAACCACGGCAGAAACGAGCATGGCGAGCGAAGATCCAAACACCACGTACCAGGTGCCGCCGATGGTGGCGTTAAGGGCGGTGTTGACCTCGATCATATCCGTGTCGTAGTAGGCGCCCCACATGCCGGGCGTGAGCGAGCATGCCCAAAAGCACAGGCTCACAGCCAGGTTGACCAGCAGCGCGAGGATAGAGATTTTGATGGATGCCTTAGCGCCAAAGCGCTTGCAGATCATGTCCTGGCACAAAAACGAAACCCAGCTCACCACAAAGCCGCAATCGAGTGCCAGATACGGCAGGCTGATGAGCTCTTTGTTGGCCAGCAGGTTCATCATGATGACGCTCACGAAAAACAGCGAAACCGTTGCCGCGGGAATGCTCCGCAACAGGACCTTATAGTCCTCCATGACCTTCTTGATCATTGTGTACTCCTTTGGTTTTAGGTTTAACGAGCAGGATATCGGACCCGAACTGCTCGGACGCCCCGGTCTTGAGACGACGGTGGGTATGATAGCCGCTCACACGGCATCAGGCAAGCAACCGGCGCGGCAGCCCCGCAGGTCCACCGCGCCGATGCGCTAAAACGCTACGTTGCCAAACTCCGACAGGATAAGGTCGGGGTTGTGGTCGGTTGCCCAGTCCACGTTCCACGGGCTCGTGAACAGCAGCAGCTTACCGCCGCGCATGTCCTCGACGCGCAGGGTATCGCGCGTGAGCGAAAGGCCCGGGATGTCGATGGTGTCGGGGTCGTTTTGGATCCAGCGGATGTCCGTATAGGGCAGCGGCTGGCGACGAACCTCAACACGGTACTCGGCCTTAAGACGGCGCTCGAGTACCTCAAACTGCAGCACGCCGACCACGCCCACGATGACGCTCTCCATGCCGGCACCCAGCTCGCGGAAGATCTGGATGGCGCCCTCCTGTGCAAGCTCCTCCATGCCCTTGACGAACTGCTTGCGCTTGAGCGTATCGACCTGCGTAATGCGGGCGAACATCTCGGGGGCAAACGTCGGGATCTGCGGATACTGCACGTGGCGCTTGCCGGAGCACACGGTGTCGCCGATGCTAAAGATACCCGGATCGAACAGGCCCACGATGTCGCCGGCGTACGCCTCGTCCACGATGGCGCGGTCGTCGGCCATCATCGAGGTGCCCGTCGCCAGCTTGAGCTTGCGGTTGCCCTGCATATGGAAGGCGTCCATGCCGCGCTCGAACTTGCCCGAGCAAATGCGCACAAAGGCAATGCGGTCGCGGTGGTTCTTGTCCATGTTGGCCTGGATCTTAAACACAAAGCCGCTAAAGTCGTCGCGGCAGGGATCGACCGGCTCGCTGGTGAGCGTATCGGTATAGGCGCGCGGTGTCGGGGCAAGACGCAGGAATTCCTTGAGGAAGGGCTCCACGCCAAAGTTGGTAAGCGCCGAGCCAAAGAACGCCGGGCTCAGCTTGCCGCAGGCCACGGCATCCAAGTCGAGCTCGTCGCCGGCGCCATCGAGCAGCTCTATGTCGTCCATCAGGTTCTTATGGTTCTCCTCGCCAATGAGCTCGTCCATGGAAGGATCGCCCAGCTCGGCCTCGACCTCGGCGACCTTCTTGGTGGCGTTGGCGTGACCGTCGCCCTCAAAGGCGATGACGCGACGGGTCTGACGATCGAACACGCCGCGGAAGTTGCGGCCGCTGCCGATCGGCCAGTTCATGGGATACGTATTGATGCCCAGAACGTTCTCGATCTCTTCCATGAGCTCAAACGGATCGCGAGCCTCGTGGTCGAGCTTGTTCACAAAGGTGAAGATGGGAATGTGGCGCAGCGTACAGACCTTAAAGAGCTTTTTGGTCTGGGCCTCGACGCCCTTGGCGCCGTCGATGACCATGACTGCGGCGTCGGCGGCCATAAGGGTACGGTAGGTATCCTCCGAGAAGTCCTGGTGGCCGGGGGTATCGAGAATGTTGACGCAGGCGCCGTTATAGGTGAACTGCAGCACCGAGGAGGTAACGGAAATGCCGCGCTCCTTCTCGATGTCCATCCAGTCCGAGACGGCATGCTTAGCCGAGCTCTTGCCCTTGACCGAGCCGGCGGTCTGGATGCTGCCGGTATAGAGCAGCAGCTTCTCGGTAAGCGTGGTCTTACCGGCATCCGGGTGGCTGATGATCGCGAATGTGCGGCGCGACGAGATTTCATCCGACAGGCTTGCCATGCGGATCCTTTCTTGCATTGAGTGCATTACGTCGATGTAACCGCATTATTGTAGCCGCGAAACCTCGCCATAGGGCGCCTATCAGGACAAATTCATCAGTTGGGGCTCGGACGGTGGAATGTCAGCGGTGTTCCGCGACGGTTTGTCTCAATCTGTAACACCTAGAAGGGTTTTTGACCTCCAGATGTTACAGATTGAGATGGACGCACAGGGCGGGCAGCCAATATCTTGATCTGTAACAGTTAGCCAGCAAAAACGGGTCTAGATGTTACAGATCAAGACAAATGAATGGACCTGTCGACAAAATCTCAATCTGTAACAGTTAAACGGGTTTTTGACCTCCAGATGTTACAGATCGAGACAAACGGTCGGACGTCTCAGAAAGATCTCAATCTGTAACAGTTAGCCGCCAAAAACAACTCCAGATGTTACAGATCGAGACAAATGAATGGACAGGCAAATAACGTCTCAATCTGTAACAGTTAGCCAGCAAAAACGGGTCTTACTGTTACAGATTGAGATGAATGAGTAGAGGGAGGTTGATTTTCAATCTCAACGCAACAGCCTGAACGGGTCCCGCGTTTCCGCAGCTAGCGCAACGCGGGAATAGCTCCCGGCACCTGGCCGTCGCATCGTTTCCGCAGGTGGAGAGGCTATGGAGGCCGGTGCCCCCATGCCGCCGCCGCATGCTCCGCCAGCCCGCCGCGCAGCCGTTCCGGACTCAGCGCAACGGGCCCTCCGGCCCATGTCCCGGCCCGCCGCCTATCCCGCCAGCGGCCCCTCGCCCCTCGCGGCCCTGGCCCTGTCGATGCAGCCGGGCGTGAGGTCCAGCTCGCCGGGCGCCAGCTCCTCTATCCCGAACGCGTCCATGAGGGCGGAGGCGTCCTCCCCGAGGGCCATCCGCAGCACGCGCGCCGGCGTCAGGAAACCGAGCGCGCCCCTCGGCTCGGAGTTCACCTGCGACATGAGCAGCGCGCAGCCCGCCGCCGTCAGCCGGTCGAACCTGGCCCCGGCGCCCTTGGGCAGCAGCTTCCTGATCTCCACGTGGTTCTTCTCGCACGCGCCCTTCTGCTGGCTCTGCCGGGGGTCGCAGTAGAAGAGCCTGGTCTCGCCGTCCCGCTCGCCGATCAGCGCCGCGATGGCGCCCTCGTCGGCGAACTCGCTCCCGTTGTCGGTGAGCACGGCGCCGAAGGCGCGCCTCGCGCCGTCCTCGCCGAGGACCCCGCGCAGGGAGGAGAGCGCCGCCAGGACCGAGGCGCACGTGCCGTCCGGCAGCGGCAGGGCCAGCTGGAAGCGGCTCGGGCGGTGCAGGAGCGTGAGGAGCCTGGCGGAGTCGCCCCTGGAGCCCTCGACGGTGTCCATCTCCCAGGCCGCGGCGCAGGCGTCCTCGCCGAGCGCGAGGAACGACGCGTGCGACCTGCGCGACGAGTGGGACGTCGCCCTCTTCGGGGCCCGGCGCGACCTCGGCCTGTAGCCGACCTTGCGCCTGAGCTCCATGTTCGTCATGCCGTCGTAGCCGGCGTCCACCCACCTGTAGACGGTGGAGGCGCTGAGCCCGGGGGTCGTCGCCGCTATCTGCTGCGGGGAGAGCCCGCGCGCGAGCCCGTCCCTGATGGCCGCGAGCTTGGCGGCGGCGCCCTCCTCGGTCTCGTCGATCCCGGACCTGCTCGCCGAGAGCTCGGCGTCGGCCGCCTCCTGCGCCCTCCTGGCGCTGTAGAACACCCTGGGCCTCCTCGAGCAGCCGTAGCCCCTCCTGTGCGGGCAGCCGTTGCAGCACCTCGGCCACGCGGAGAGCCTGGGGCAGGCCCCCGAGAGGTCCGCGGGCGCGGGCTCGCCGTAGCGCGAGCGCGGCGCGGTGACGTAGCGGTGCGCCGCGACCTCCCTGGTCACGGTCGAGGGCGACCTGCCGAGCTCCGCGGCGATCTCGCGGGCGCTGCGGTTGCGGTCGAGCATCCTCTCGACCGTGTTCCTCTCGTGCCTCGTGAGCCTCCCGTACGACCTTCCGGACGGCTTGGGTCTGGACATGCCGGCCTCCCTCCATCGCGGGCCGGGGGATTCCGGCCCCTCTGGGGTTGCCTACCCGGATTCGCGCCTCAGGACTCAGCGCAACGCGTTGCGCTGAGTCCTGAGGCTGTTGCAATGAAAATGAGAATCAAGGATGAGTAGAGGGACGGACAGCCCCGTAATTTCCTCTTGCTCAACTGTACATAGTGTGTATATACTGTGCTTACCGGTTATATACACGTGTAGCCCATCAGCTAAGGAGCCGCTGTGGACATCATCCTATCCAATTCGAGCGACAAGCCCATCTACGAGCAGATAACCTCTCAGGTCAAAGCTCAGATCCTTTCGGGCACGCTTGCTGCGGGAGCCAAACTCCCCAGCATCCGTGCACTCGCGAGCGACCTGGGTGTGAGCGTCATCACCACCAAACGCGCCTACGCCGACCTGGAGCAGCTCGGGTTTATCTGCACCGTGCAGGGCAAGGGCTGTTTTGTCGCCGAGGGCAACCAGGAGCTTTTGCGCGAAAACCAGCTCTGCCATATCGAAGAGCTGCTTGCGAAAGCGGCAAGCCAAGCCGAAGCCTTGGGCGTCACGCGCGACAAACTGCACGAGATGCTCGACCTGGTAGCCCCCGAAACCATGCAGTAGCCATCTGCAAGAAAGGCTATACCATGCAAAAGTTGCTAGAACTCAAAGGTATCTCACGCCGTGTGAGCGACCGCTTTTCGCTGCGCGACGTCACGCTTGCCGTGGAGCCTGGCCAGATCGTCGGCTTTGTTGGTGCCAACGGTGCTGGCAAAACAACGACGATTCGAGCCGCGCTCGGGCTTATAAAGCTCGATGCCGGCGAGGTGCATCTGTTTGGACAGCGCTGCGACACCAACGCGCCCGACGAGACGCAGCGCCACCTGCGCTCCCGCGTAGGCCTTGTCCTGGACACGTGCCCCTTCCCCTCCACGCTCAAGGTGGGCCAGATCGAGAGGCTCGTAGGCCCGGCGTACCCCACGTGGGACCGCGAAACGTTCGCCGGATTCATCAACCGATTTGACCTCAATCCCAAGACAAAGGTCAAGGACCTCTCCCGCGGCATGGGCATGAAGCTGCAGCTCGCGTGTGCGCTCAGTCACAATGCCAAGCTGCTCGTTTTGGACGAAGCCACCGCGGGCCTCGATCCCATGGCGCGCGAAGAGCTGCTCGATGAACTGCTTGCCTTTGTTTCCGACGGCCAGCGCAGCGTACTGCTCTCGAGCCACATTACGTCCGACCTCGATCGTACCGCCGACCGCGTCATCTGCATCGATAACGGCTCGATTGTATTTGACCTGCCGCGCGAGGACATTACCGACCGCGCCGGCATCGCCCACTGTACCCAAGCACAGGCCGCCGAGCTTACGGCTTGCGTCGAAGGCGCCCGTGCCGCCCGCCACGCCTATAGCGTGGACGTGCTCGTGCCCAACCGTCGCGATACGCTCGAGGCTTTCCCCGAGATTCCCTGCGATCGGGCAACCATTGATGATTATCTTCGCCTCATGCTGAAAGGGGCTTCGAAATGAAACGCGCCTTTATGTCCGAGCTCGCCATCGTTCGCACGCTTATCCCGAGTATCGCGGGCGTCGGCCTGTTCATATTCGTCGTGCTGACTCTCGCCAACGCATCGGATGGAGATTCCGGCATGAGTGCCGGCGCCTGCGCGGTCAGCGCCATGTCGCCCATCATGGTCATGAGCTCGCTGGCCGGCTTCGACAATCAAAACGGATGGGAGCGCTATCGGGCAACGCTGCCCTTCTCGCGCAAAGACATTATTTGTGCCCGCTACCTGTGCATCGTTGTCTTCTCGGCCATCATGGCCTGCGCCGCCGTGCTTTTGAACATCATCGTCCTTCCGCTCTTCAACAGTGCGGGCGTGACCTCGACAGGACAAACCGTCTTTGAGATCGCAATCGCCTCGGCAGCCTCGATGCTCATCTCACTCATGATGGTATTTCTGGCGCAGCCGCTGTTCTTTCGCTTTGGACACATGGAGGCGCTACGCCTATCCGTCGGCCTGTTTGCCCTGCTCGGATGCCTTGCCATGGCCGCACTGAGCTCCTCCAACCCCATCAGCAACTGGCTTATGTCGATTGCCGGGGCGAACCCCGATCCTGCCGTCCTCGGCTGTCTGTGCGCAGGAATTGCCGCGCTGGCCCTCGTGCTATGTGCACTGAGCTGCGCCGTCAGCACCAAGGTTTATCGAGTACGCAATCTGTAAGCATGCGAGTCTCGATCCACGAAGGGAGTGATCGCCCCCCCTTCCCCGCAAATCCGTGGCAAACGGCATGTCCCCGGCGTGCGCCACCGTGCTACTTGCACAGCGGCTTGGGCAGCGGAATGCCTGCCGCAATGACGGCGGCGATTATCATGCAGACGATACCCTTGAGCGGGAAGCACATAAGCAGCAGGCCCACGACCATGACGGGCTGACGCATAACGGCGCCCATCGTCGAGGCGGTGCAGACGGCGACGCAAAAGACCGGATCGGCGCCGGTAAGGATAGCGAAGCCGTAGCCCAGGCTCACGCCCGAAAAGATGACGGGGAAGAAGTGACCGCCGCGCCAGCCCAGGTTGATGAGGGCGGGCGTCAGCATGGCCTTGACCAGACCGGTCGCGATAAGCACGCCGGCGGGAATGGTCAGGTAGGTTCCCATGAGCACGTCGGCCTGGGTCTCGCCGGCAAACATGGTGTAGGGCAGGACCGTGCCGCAGATGGCGAGCGCCAGACCAGCCAGCATTGCCTTAACGACAGGACGCTCTCCTATGGCCCGGGCAAACGCTTCGCTCGCGTGCTCAGAGACAAAGTACAGCCAGCCGCATACGGTGCCGACCAACGCCAGCGGAATGAGCCAGACAAGTTCCAGGTTGCCCACCTGAGCGGACTCGAACCTGGGCATGCCCATGCCGCCGCCCATAAGCTGGCCGAGCAGCAGGTAGGTACCCAGACCGCCGGCAATCGCAATGCCGTAGACCACGGTCTTTTGCGCCTTGGGAAGCTTGATCGTGATCTCATCGGACGCGGACTCATCGTCATTAGCGCCCTGGCCGTCGGCGCTACCGGCGAGCGGCGCCACAAAGCCAAACACGGGCGCGGTGAAGAGCGCCGTCAGGGCAGCTTGGGTACCCAGCAGCGTGAGCTGCCTAAACTCGGCGCCAAAGCGACGCATGCGGTCGCCGACCCAGCTGCACAGACCCGCAATGACGCCGGTCAGGCCGGCCTCCGGTCCAATGCTTCCGCCAAATAGCAGCGGCAGCAATGCCGCAAGCGAAAGCTTGCCCAAGTTGTCGTACGGGTAGCGGCCGTCGCGCTTTACCTTGACCATCACTTGGTTGAGGTCATCGGTCTTGGTGCCCGTCATCTTTTCGTACAGACCGATTAGCAGACCGCCCAGCAGGCAGACGAAAAACGGGTAGGGCAAAAAACCGAACGGACCGCTCGCGAGCTCGGGCGAAGCGACGCCCAGCATATGCGGGATCTCGGTCCATAGATAGTCGATACCGTGCTCCATCGCAAAGAAAAACAGCCAGACCGCGGCGCCTGCAAACGAACCGGTCACGGCCACGCTAACTAAAAACAGCGCACGGTTTTTGGGTTTTGCAAGGTTGTCCATCAGGACCTCCCGTGGTCTAAATCGACAAAGATACGTTTTATTGTAGGACGGGCACAGCGCGGACGGGCCAACCATCCACGCCGCGAACGGCGCCATTGGGCGCCGCACGTGCGATAGGCCTACGGCTTAGCTGCCGATAATCGATGCGATCTCGTGCAGGTCCTCGGCAAAGTAAATGCCTTGCTGGCGCCTCGGGCTCGAAAGCCCCTTATCAATCATGTGCTCGAGCAGCGCCTTGAGGTCGTTGTAGTAACCGTTCAGGTTGTACAGAATGCACGGCGTGCTCAGATGCCCCAACGATACAGCCGACATGACCTCGGCGATCTCCTCGAGTGTGCCCGTGCCGCCCGGAAAGGCGATAAACGCATCACCGAGCTCGATCATCTTGGCCTTGCGCTCGGCCATGTCGCTCGTCACGATAAGGTCATCGATACCGTCGTGCTGAAACTCTGCCTCGATAAAAAAGCTCGGCTCAACGCCCGTCACATGCCCGCCAGCATCAAGCACGCTATCGGCAAGCGCACCCATCAGCCCCGACTTGGACCCGCCGTATACCAGCGCGTGGCCGTTGGAGCCAATCCATGTGCCGAGCTGCCGCACCGCAGGCAAAAACGCCGGGTCGTTACCGACGCTGGCGCCCAGATACACGGTGATATTCATATTCAGTCCCCCTCATCGTGACGCGCGGCGCCCGCCCTAGTGTTGGCGTCGGCGATACTCGCGCACGCGGCGCGACAGGTCGGCGAGCTCATCGCGGTCGAGCTCTTCCAGGTGCTCAAGATCGTCCATGAAGCGCGCCATGGTGTCCTTTTGGCGCATCTTGATGAGCGTATTGCAGTAGTTCACCGCCACGCCCGTGAGCATGGCGATGTAGAAGATGCTGATGACGCTCAAAACGACAGTGATGGCGCGGGCAACCGGCGTTTCGGCCGGAATATCGCCAAAGCCGATCGTCGATACGGTCTCAAAGCTAAACCAGAGGCCATCGCCAAACGTAAGGGTCGTGGGCTCGGACAGCCAGACGGCCGTCGAACACAGCAGGTAGAAGATAAGAAACAGGCCGGTGATGCGCGCAAAGCCAGCCTGGCGCAATACGTCGGCAAGTGTCCTCAACTTGTTCATCGCGACCCCTTTTCCAGATGCCCCATCACGTTCGCTCGGTATTGTCGCACATCCGGCACCTGGGGACGTTCCTTTTGTGTCGAACAGATTGGGAGCGTCCCTAAGTGCCAACTCCGGCAAAGAGTGTCCCCAGCGACTAGTCGTTTAAGAACGTCCCCAATGACTACCCATCTGCCGGGTGTTAGGGTGGCTGAGCTGGTATCCTTATGCGGTATTATCTCGACTCGATGGGATTGCATGTGAAACCTTCCGCCGTCCTTCGCTTAGCTCTATATCGCACCCTAGCCGTCGCGCTTGCTGCGCTCACACTACTGAGCGCCGTCATGCCCACCCCGGCCTTTGCCGCCGACTCCGACCAGCAGGTCAAGACGGTCCGCGTCGGCTGGCTTGTCAACAACGAGGGCTTCCAGGAAGGCACACCGGGCGAGCGCCTCTCGGGATGGGGCTACGAGTACCTCCAGACCCTCTCGTACTACACCCCTGGCTGGCAGTACGAATACGTGTCCGGCACCTTCACCGAGCTCATGGACATGCTCGAGAAGGGCGAAATCGACCTCATGCCCAACATCTCGCATTCAGTAGAACGCGAGCAAAAGTTACTCTTTTCCTCAAACCCCGAGGGCACCGAGCGCTACTACATCTACGCCAAGCCCGATCGCGACGATCTGGCCAAGGGTGACCCCCAGGCACTCCAAGGCCTCACCATCGGCTGCAACTCTGGCGTTATGCAAACCTTCGTCGGCCAGCAGTGGCTCGCCAACGAAGGCGTCACCTGTACCTATAAAGAAATCGACACCGGCGGCGCCCTCTTTGAGGCACTTTCAGACGGCGAGGTCGACGCCGTCATCATGAACGACACCATTTCGTCGCCCGATGCGTCGCCCATGTTCTACGTAGGCTCGAGCGACTACTATTTTGCCGTCCCCAAAAGCCGCCCCGATCTGATGAACGACATCAACTCGGCCATGGCGGCAATCAACCGCACCAACCCGCGCTACAACGACGAAGTCAAATCCAACTACTCGGCGCAAAATAGCGGATCCGCATCACTTACCAACTCCGAACGGTCGTGGCTCAAGGCCAATAACAACACGCTTACACTTGGTTATCTCAACAACAATCTCCCCTTCTGCAACCAAGATGCAAACGGAGAAATGGAAGGGTCACTCGTCTCACTCGTTACGACGCTCCACGACAAATTTGGCATTACCGTACACACGCTCGCTTTTTCAAGCAACCAGCAAATGATGGAAGCGCTCTCAAAGGGAAATATCGACATCGCCCTACCGGCATTTCGCGACTACTGGCTTGCCGAGCAAATGGGGACCGTTCAATCGATTTCGATGGGAACGATCTCTCTTACCGCCATCCACGCCACCAGCGATCTCAACAAGGATCTCCGTAATATCTGTTGCACAGGGTTTTCCATCGTCAACCGCAGCGAATTAAAAACTATGTTTCCAAATGCAAATGTAACCGAGTATCCGTCTGCAGACGACATGCTTTCTGCCCTTAAGGACGGAAGATCAAGCTGCATCGTTGTTCCCAACGCACGGCTGGAAACCATCCGAGATAGCTACGATATCAGAGACTACGAGATACAGGAACTCTCACGCACGGCCGAACTTTCTTGCCTTATGCGACGCGGAAATCCCGAATTATTGAGTATCGTCAACAAGGGCATCATCAACGCCGGAGAATCGCTTTCTGCGAGCAATTATTCCTCTACGTCGTATAGCGCACAGGAATCAGACGCGTTCAGGTTTATATATCGTCATCGTAGCTCGATTGTCGTCATCATCGTCGGTGTACTGTTGACTGGGGTAGCGGTTCTAACCTGGGCCCTGCAGCGAGCCAGAGTAGAGCAAAACAAGGCACTCGCCGCCAATGCGGCCAAAACGGCCTTTCTCGCCCGCATGAGCCATGACATCCGCACGCCGCTCAACGGCATTCTGGGGCTCATCGAAATTGAAGAATTGCACGAAGACGATGTCGATGCCGCCCGTAAAAACCGAGCTAAGGCGCGAATCGCCGCCAACCATCTGCTCTCACTCATCAACGACATTCTAGAAATGGGCAGGATTGAAAATGGTAAGCTAACGCTTGAGCATGTCTCATTTAACCTCGAAGATCTCTGCAACGATGCAATTGTTCTGTGCAAGCTCCGCGCTTCCGATCGCAATATTACGATGCAGGATCAAAGAGCACATCCCCTCTGCAATCCACATGTAATGGGAAGCCCCACTCATGTACGTCAGATTATCATCAACCTGCTCGACAACAGCATCAAGTACAACAAAGATGGCGGGACTGTCGCTTTTGCATCGCAGATTAAACCGATCGATGATAGCCAGGTGCTCTTTTGCTTTAGCGTCTCGGACACCGGCATCGGCATGTCGCCCGAGTTTCTTAAGCACATCTACGAACCGTTTGCCCAAGAGGGCAACGATGCCCGCAGTAAATTTCAGGGAACTGGCATGGGCATGCCGATCGTCAAATCGCTCATAGACATGATGGGAGGCACGATTGAGATTTCGAGCGAGGTCGGCGTGGGAAGTACGTTCAACGTCCAGATTCCGCTCGATATCGACAAGAACCCTCAGGCAAGAGAAGGTGCGGACGAGCAGGCGATCAGCTGCTCGCTTGCCGGCATGAACGTTCTTTTGGCCGAAGACAACGAGCTCAATGCCGAAATTGCCCAGGCCCTGCTCGAAAGCGAAGGCATCGTCGTAACTCGCGCCGCCGACGGCAAAGAAGCGGTCGAACTATACACTAGTCGTCCCGCCGGCAGCTTCGATGCGATCCTGATGGACATCATGATGCCGGGTATGGATGGCTACGAGGCAACTCGCGCGATTCGTCTGAGCGAGAAGGCCGATGCAGCCGACATCCCCATCATCGCGCTCACCGCCAATGCCTTTGCCGAGGACGCCAAGGCGGCACACGATGCCGGCATGAACGCCCATCTGCCCAAACCGCTCGACTTTAACAAGCTCAAAAACATCCTCGCCCGCATCAAGAAAAACGGAACTGTTTCGCTATAGTTTGTGCCCACCCACCATGCACAGTTAGAAAGGAAGCCAACGATGTTTAGGCCCTTACGCCGAAAGAAACGCGCCATCACTGACGAGGAGGCGCGCGAGTTGCTCGCTATCTGCAAGCGCGGTGTCTTTGCCGTCAACGGCGATGGTGGCTACCCGTATGCCATTCCCGTCAACTACTTCTTTGACGCCGAGCACGACAAGATTTATTTCCATGGTGCCAAGGCTGGCCACAAGGTCGATTCACTCAGGCGTGATGATAAAGTCTGCTTTACCGTTTACGGCAACGAGTGGTACAAGGACGATGACTGGGCTCCCTACGTTATGAGCGCCGTGGTCTTTGGCCGTTGCCGTCTGGTAGATGAGGCCCCCGCGTTTATCGAGGACAAAGTCCGCCAGTTAGCGCTTAAGTACTACCCTTCTGCCGAAGAAGTCGAGGAGGAAATCGCCAAAGACATCAAGGGCGTCCAACTCTACGAGATTTCGATTGAGCACCTTTGCGGCAAGCAGATTCAAGAAAAGTAAGCCCAAAAACAGGTCCTGCAAATAGCAAAATGGCTCGGTTCCAACCAGTATTGGAACCGAGCTATTTGTTTATGAAGCGTCGGCAGCTATGTGCGCAAGCGCCTCAACGAGATCCTGAGAACTCACGGGTTTGCTCAGATGCGCGTTCATGCCCGCCTCGCGCGAAAGCCTGCGGTCGTCGGCAAAGGCATTGGCGCTCACGGCGATAATCGGCGTGGTCGCGGCGTCCTCGCGATCGAGCGCTCGAATCTGACGCGTGGCCTCAAGGCCATCGATGCCGGGCATCATGATGTCCATCAATACCACGTCGTACTCGTGCAGCGCACTCTCGGCAAACGTCTCGACGGCAGACTCGCCATCTTTGACATGTGTCACGACGGCACCGGCGCGGTCGAGCGTAAACTGTGCGATCTCGGCATTCAGGTCGTTATCCTCTACGAGCAAAACGCGCAGGCCCTGGAGCACGTCGCTGTCGCCTGCATCCACGCGAACTGCCTGGGGAATCTCGGAACTCTTGCACTTCTCAAACGGCAGGCAAATGGTAAACGTCGTCCCCTGCCCCAAGGCGCTCGTAAAGCTCATGGTTCCGCCCATAAGCTCGACCAACTGTTTGGCAATAGACGCGCCCAGGCCAGTTCCCGATGAAGCGCCTTCCACCTGTTGTTCCTCGCGGCTGAACGGCTCGTAGAGGTGCTGCTGGAACTCCTCGCTCATGCCAATGCCGTTATCGGCGATCGTGTATTCATAGACGGGGACACCGTCCACCGGCTCCACCTCGCGGCATGTCAGGCGAACATAGCCGCCCTGGCGGTTGTACTTGACGGCATTACCGGCAATATTGAGCAACAGACGCTTGAGGTGCGTCACGCTCACCCGGGCATAGGGATGATCAAGCGTCTGCTGGTCGCAGATAATTGTCACCAGGCGCTCCTCGGCCTGGCGCTCCAGAATATCGCACACCTCACGGTTGAGGGCCACCATATCTGTAGGCACGAGATTCAGGTCGATCTGCCCGCTCTCCAAGCGGCTCATATCGAGTGCCTCGTTCGCAAGGTCGAGCAGCAGTCCCGACGCCGTCCAGATCTTTGAGCGGCACTCAGTCTGCTTTTGCAAGTCGTCCGCGTTGGCATTGCCCACCTCGACCATACCGCGAATGCCGTTGATGGGCGTGCGCAGGTCGTGACTCATGCGACGCAGGAACTCCGTCTTTGCAGAGTTGGCAGACGAAGCTTCGCGCGCCGCTTTTTCCAGCTTGTCGCCATAGTTGCGCTCCTGCTGCAACAGGTCGGTCAAGCGCTGACGCTCGGCGCGGCGGCGCGCCAACGCAACAGTGGCTATAACACCGCCGTAGAGCGCCAACACGCTGGCAACAACAACAGCGACGGTCTCGAAGTAACGCCGCGCGGGGGCATAGGTGTACACGTAGAATTGGCGCGCTTTACCAAATGTGCCCAGATACCACTCGCCGTTGGCGTTGACCAATCTGACCTTACCAGCCAGGCAACGCTCCTTGATACCGTCGACAATGACGGCATCCGTCGCAGGCAAATCGAACACGCCCGACATGGTGGGCTCGACAGCGTTGGTCGCAACGACCTTGCCATCGTTTTCGATCACGATATTGCCGCTATCGATGGTCTCGTAACCATCGAGCAAGCTCTGCAACTTGAGCGTATTGCTCGCGACCGCCTTGGCGCTCTGGTGCCTCACCGCGACAACGATGCCCTCGCCGTCCTGCCGGGCCACGCAGCCAATGTCTGCGACCGAATCATCCGCAAGCGTAATGCGGGCGGTATAGGACTTAAGCGGATGAGTCGCCACTTCCAGCACGGGCGTCTCTTTAAGATATGCGGCAAGCGACTCGTAGCCCACGTTATCCGTCGAGGACTCGGACACCAAGTTACCCGATGTGTCCGTCACAATCAGCGCCGTCACGTTGAACTGATCGGCATATTGCTCCAGCGTGGCGTTATCCGCCGAGGCATCGCGCTCTATATCGCGCGCTACCTCTCCGGCAATCTCCATAACGCGAATCAGATTTTTAGTCGCATAAGCGCTGTTGAACGCATCGTAGGAAAGGCTCTGTGTCGCCACGTAATCGACAACGTCGGAAAAGCGCTGCTCGGCTTGGGCCGTCGTGTAACCGTAGCTCATCGCGCCGGCAGCAGCCGAGAGCGCTATCCCCAACAGGGCGGCAAGGAGCCATGCCAGGGCCGAACGGTCGCCCCGCTTCTCTGTGTTGTGGTCGGGTGCATCGATCACGACAGGCCCTCCATATTCAAAAAGGGCGAAGGGTCATCAAAATACTTTGACACCAGGCGCTCCATGGTGCCATCGGCAAGCATTTCTTGGTAGGCATGGGTGAGCTTAACGTCGATGCCGCGTGTATCGTTGATATCGAAAGCGGTGCCCAAACCAACCTCTAGCAGCGGCTCAGACAAAATGCGATACGTCACGCCATAGTCTTTTTCGTAGGTGAGCAGCGAGGACTCATGCGCGGCGATAGCGTCGACCAGGCCCTCGACGAGTGCTGGGTTCAGGTACGAGCGGTCCGAGAAGCTGTAGAGCTCCTTAATCTGCGGAACGTTTCCATTGGTGTGATCGAGCAGAATCGATTCGGGCTTGGTGGTGGACTGGATCGCCACGACCCTACCCTCAAGATCGGCAAGCGTGTAGATATCGCTTTCGGGATCGACAGCAACCACCTGTCGGCTTGCAAGGTACGGTCCGGCCCAACGATACTCGTTTTCGCGGCCCGTCATACTAAAGCTGCCCATGACGCAATCGAGCTCACCACTCGCCAGCAGTTCTTTCTTCTTTTCCCAGTCAATCAGCTGGTATTTTGGCTTGTACCCAATGCGGGCCAAAGCCTCGGTCAAAATCTCGACATCCAGGCCAACGATATTGCCGTACTCGTCGCTATACACAAACGGCGGATAGAGGTCGCTGCCAACGTTGAGCGTCTTAAGGCTGCCGTCTTTGACCTGCGAGGCGGCCGGGTTTTCTGATGCAGACGCCGCGGCCCCGTCATTCGACCCGGAACAGCCAGCTATCGCCACGACAAAGGCGCTCACCACTGTAAGCGCAACAAACAACGATATGGCGGCCGAACGACGAGGTCTTTTCATCGAGCTCCAGACGATCCTGTTTACAGACTCAAGAGCAAAGATATTAGCAGACAAAACCACGTTTGCGCTCAATGGTTACAGACGCTTTACCATACGGGGCCTTCCAGCCAATCTGGCAGACAGCCCCGCATGCAGCGCTCACTTATTGTGCATTAAAAACGTAGCGGTCCAAGCGCTCGCACGCCTCCCTTACGCGCGAAAGCGGCAGCGCCAGATTCACGCGAATGTGGCAAGGCCCGTGGAACGGACGGCCATCCTGATAGCCCACGCCCACACGCGCGCCCTCGTCGAGCAGCCACTGAATATCGCGGCCATGCTCGCGGCACCACTCCGTGCAGTCCAGGAACACCATATAGGTGCCCTGCGGGCGCGAATAGGACACACCCTCAAAATGCTCGTCCACGTAATCGCAGAAGTAGTCAATGTTGCCCTCGATGACCTCGTTGAGCTCATCGAGCCACTCGTAGCCCTGCGGCTGGTAGGCGCCGATAAGCGCGTGCATCGAAAGGACATTCATCTCGTTGTAGTGAGTCTTATTGGACACGGCGCACACGCGATCGCGCAGCGTCTCGTTATAGATGATGTGGTAGCTGCCGACCAGGCCCGCCAGGTTAAACGTCTTGCTGGGCGCATAGAGGGCGACCGTGCGCATGCGGGCATCCTCGCTCACCGACTGCGTCGGGATATGCTTGTGGCCAGGCAAGATAATGTCGGACCAGATCTCGTCCGAGATCACCACGCAATCGTGCTGGCGATAGATGTCCATGGCGCGCTCGATCTCGTCGCGCTCCCATACGCGGCCGCAAGGATTGTGCGGCGAGCAGAACACCGCGGCGTGGATGTGGTTTTGGACGAGCTTGTGCTCCATGTCCTCAAAGACCATGCGCCACACGCCCTGGTCGTCGAGCTTAAGCGGGCTGTGGACAATGCGATAGCCCGCGGCTTCGATGGACTTGGTAAAGCCGATGTAGGTAGGGCTGTGGACCAGCACCGCATCGCCCGGCTGGACATACGCCCGCAGGGTCGACACGACACCGCCCAGCACGCCGTTTTCGTAGCCGATATGCTCCGGGAGCAGACCCTCGACGCCATTACGTCGGCTCTGCCATTCGATGATGCGGTCGAAGTACTCGTCGCGCGGATCGAAATAGCCAAACATGGGATGCTGGGCGCGCTGAATGATGTGCTCCTGGACCGTGGGCACCGTGGCAAAGTTCATGTCCGCCACCCACATGGGGATGCGGTCGAAGCCCTCGTCGGGCGCGTTCGGAGCCATGCCAGGGATCTCGCCCCAGGAGTCAACGGCGATGGCGTCCATGCCGTGGCGGTCGATAAGCGAAGTAAAGTCGTATTTCATGCTGAGCTCCCGTGCAAAGCGGATTGTTTTGATAGGCGTTATTGTCCACCAGCGTGGGCGATTTTGGCACGGGGTTTGGCGTTGAATTTGGCGAGCGCCGTCGAATGGCCAGCTAGTCCCGTGCGTCGTTGACGGCGATTACCGTCAACCTGGTTCCATCAACCGTAAAGGATATGTCGAGTCCGGCGTAGGCCAGATGGTAAACGCGGCTTGGCTCGTGCTTGCTACCCGCGCGGCGCGGATCTTGGCGAAGGACCTCTATCAAGCCGGGGAGCTTTGCGGGCGGAATCATATCCTGCAGCGCTTGCGGGAACTCGATATCGAGCTCTTGCCACGGCGCATCCTCAATCCAGCCGCCGGTCGCATCCGGGTGGCAATCCGCAAACGGAATGTAGGGCTTAATGTCGTAGATGGGCGTGCCGTCACGCAGATCGGCCCCTAGCACATGGATGATGGGGCCATCGTCGGTAAGCCCGACATGATCGAGTTTGACGCAGGTAAGCCCAATGGGATTAGGTCGAAACGGGCTGCGCGTGGCAAATACGCCCACGCGCTCGGCTCCACCCAGGCGCGGCGGACGCACGGTCTTCGACCACTTGGCGTTGGTGCCGGACCTATCCTGTGTCTTGGCATCGGCGGCGATGTCTTCGGCCGCGCCGCCGGGTGTTCCGTTTTCAAAGCGCCAGAGCAGCCACAGGTGAGAGAAGGAGTCCAGACCCTCAACTGCCGCGCTGGAGGCAAACTCCGGCTCAAAGACGATGCGTCCCTCAAGATGGGGCGCCAAAAAGCTGTTGCGCGGGATGCCGAACTTTTGCGGCAGGTCGGTATGTATGTGTGCAATAGGTTCCATGCCGGTCATTGTACGGCACAGGCGCGCGGGGCGCAGGCTGCGATTCTCTCTCATCGTCATCTGCATGCAACCAACGGTTGCTTGGAAGGACATCGGCTGCCGCGTATGCTTAAGCCAACAAGCAGCAGAAAGGAGCCGTCATGGCCTTTGCAGAAAAGCTCATCGCCGTCCGTCGCGCCCATCACCTTACCCAGGAGCAGCTCGCCGCCAAGCTCTTCGTCACACGCCAAGCCGTCAGCCGTTGGGAGCGTGGCGAGGTCACACCGGGCATCGACATGATGAAGCTCATCGCCGCCGTGACCGGCGAGCCACTGTCTCATCTGCTCGAAATGCCCGAGCACTATTGCCAAAGCTGCGGCATGATACTCACGCCCGACGACTGCGGCACCGATGCTGCGGGCACCGCGACCGATCATTACTGCAAGTGGTGCTACGACCACGGCAAGTACACCTACGGCACTACTATGGAGGCAATGATCGAAGACTGTGCCCCGCGGCTGGCGCAAAACACCGGCATGTCGCTCGACGAAGCCGTCTCGCTCATGGGCGCCGTCCTGCCGCAACTGGAGCGCTGGCGCACCGTGCAGGAAAACGAGGAGCGCTACGGTGCCGAGACGCGGGCGCGCTATGGCAATGAGGCTATCGATGCAGCAAACGAAACGTTACTGGATATGGATCCTCAGACATGGAACGACATGAAGGAACTTGAACGCGCTATTCTGGGTCAGCTCTCGATTGCCATGGGCGACGGCGATCCAGAGAGTAACGATGCCCGCAAACTTGTCGCAATGCACCGTCGATGGATTGCTCTCAACTGGGGATGCGAGCCCCAAGACGAGGCGTACCTGGGCCTCGCCCACGGCTATCTTGCCGATCAGCGCTTTGTTGACTACTACGACAAGCCCTGCGGCACCGGAGCCACGGCGTTTCTGGTCCAGGCCATCGAATCGTCGCTGGTTCGCGCATAGACCGCAGCGGCTTTGGGTATCTCAATCGAAACCTCAACCGATTGGAGACCTATGGCTACTGATCATGAGCTCGCGCTGTACGTTATGACCGGCTGCCCGTATTGCATAAAGGTCAAGCGCTTTATGGCCGATAACGGCGTGACCATTCCCGAGCGCAATATCTCGACCGACCCCGAAGCCGAGCAGACACTCATCGCCGTCGGCGGAAAACGCCAGGTTCCCTGCCTGTTCATCGACGGCAAGCCGCTCTACGAATCGAGCGACATCATCGCGTGGGTACAGGAGAACCTGCTCTAGTGCAATATAGTCAGTAGGGACGTTCCTGAATGGCCAGTCGTTAAAGAGCGTCCCCAACGACTAACTAGCCGTGGAAGCGGGCTATGGGTGCAAGTGGCTGCTCGCGAAAGACGCGCTCGACGGCGGCGCGATATTCGTCGACCTTTTTGGTCTTGCGCACGAGCTTATGGACGGTGGCAGGGTCGGCGAAGGCGCATTTGGCGTAGAACCACCACTCCTTCATGCGAAAGACCGCGTTGCCACCAATCTCTTCTGCATAGGCCGCGAATAGCGTGTCGTGGAAACGCTGCAGTTCGGCTGCCGTGGCAGCAGGACCGCCGTTGACCATGCGAGCCAGCGCGGGGTTCGCAAGCAGGCCACGCCCCAGCATCACATGGCGCGTGCCGGGATAGGCCTCCACCAGCGCGTCCATATCCTCAAGATCAAAAATGTCGCCGTTGTATGCCACCGGAAACGGCGCACGTTCCAGCGTCTCGCCGTAAAACTCCTTGCGCGGCGAGCCCGTATAGCGGTCCTTTTGCACGCGCGGATGCACGATCAGCTCTGCCAGCGGCATGCGGCAATACAGATCGAGCACACGCTCATACTCGTCATCGCGTTCCAACCCCAGCCTGGTTTTTACCGATACCGGTAACGGCGAGCGCTCGCACACATCGCCCAAGAATACCTCGAGCTCGTCGAGATTACGCAAGAAACCCGAGCCCTTGCCCTTGGCGACAACCGTTCCCGAGGGACAACCCAGGTTGAGATTGACCTCGCGGTAGCCCATGTCGGCGAGCACCTGTGCCGCCCATACAAACTCGTCCGCATTCTTGGACATCAACTGAGGCACTACGTTGAGCCCCTGGTTATTGACAGGGTCGACCTCTTTAAACGCCTTGCCACCAAAACGGTTGCCAACCCGCGGCGGCGGCAAAAACGGCGTGTAATAGCAATCGAGCGCGCCGAAGCACTCCGCATGCACGCGACGGAACACATGCCCGGTAATCCCCTCCATGGGGGCCAACGATAGAATCATCAATATCTACCCTCAGATCAATGCGGCAAAGGGACTGCCCCTTTGTCACATGCATTATGCCTTGTCCTTGAGGTAGCCCACAAGGCGGAGGCAGTTACTTGACGCCAACCAGCCCTCCAACCATCCCTGCGCAACGAAGGTGAACGGTGTCCACGAACAGCAAGTAAGGCCGCCCCGCAGCAGCTCCCCCACTCATCTATACTCAAGAGTGCGTGCGCATCGCCCCCGAAAAACGATGAGAGTCGAGGCCCCCCATGCAGCAGCTCACCGAACAAGAAAAGAAACGCATCCAGCGGTACTGCACATACCCCAAGATCGCAGCGACCGCACTCGTCATGTCGTTCGTAGCATGTCTGCTCATGCTGCCGCTCCAAATGATCAACGATATCGCGTTCCACCAAAAGGAATTCCAACCCGCGGGCATATATACCGCCATCGCACTCACCGTAATCGAACTCGTCGTCTTTTGCTATTGCGCTCTTGCGCCGCGCTTTGGAATGCAGGGCAAACAGTGGAAGGAGCTGCAGAGCAGGCTTGCGGTAGCCCAAACCAACAAAGACCGCTCCGCGGAGGTCGCCGGCGTGCTCGCCACGCAAGCTGCCGGCCGCCTGCTCAAGAACAGTGATAACGATCTCGCGCGCAATCTGGGCGGCGCCGCGGAGGTCGCCGGCGCCGTAGGGGCAGTTGCCACCGCGGCAGACGTGCTAGCCGAGACCTCGAGCAATGCCGAGGCCATGGCAAACGCATACGGCGTGACGATTCCAAGCGTCAAGAAGCAGGTCATAGCTCTCGCAGTGGTGCCCGCCATTGTGTTGATTGGCGTCTACATCCCGCAGTTTGTCCAGGGAAATAACGAGCTTCAGGCGAGAAAGACTACAGCCGCCGAGCAGCTCGCCATCGCGCAAGATGCCTTGGAGCCCGTGTGCGAACGCGTCGCGGCAGACAACCCATATGAGTCGTATCACGACTACGGCTACCGCATTATCGGCTATCTGCGCGATAATGACCTCGGCGCTCAAGCAGCCTATGTCTACCTTTCTTTCGATGCAGACGGCATGCTCACGGACGTCGATTACACCAGCCAGATCGACCCCGAGGCAAGCCTTGCAGACAACCTCGCCCGCGCCGAGCAGGACATCGCGACGCTCTGTGCCCCGCTCAACGGGTTGGACATTTCCGTTGCCACACCGGGCCTCCTCACGCCATGCAGCCTGTCGGATGAATTTAAACAGGCATTTTTAGCCGGATCCCTATATGAAGAAATCAGCATCAAGACGGAGGACAAATCTATCAAGTCGTACTACACCTTTGACACCGAGCCCAAAGAAGAGTTCGACGAGTACACCCATCCGGAAATTAGGCTCATGCTCTCTGCAAAGAAGAACTGAAGGCTTACGCTCTAATTGCCGCTCGCAAACATCGTCTATATCTCGAGGTCTAATACTTTTCCAAGAAGTGAACGACCGTTTTTGGACCCCCGAAGCATCGACATTTTCAGACGTCAAAACCGCAGGATTTGGCTGACAAAACCGCAGGAAATTGCATCTCAAAAGTGTCGATGCTTCGGGGGTCCGTTTTTACTCGTTCACTTCTTGGAAAAGTATTAGACCTCGATTTACAAGCCGCTCAATGTGACAAAGGGGCTGTCCCTTTGTCACATTATTCGGAGCGCAGAGCTTCCACGGGGTCTTTTTTGGATGCGCTTCGGGCCGGCAGCAGACCGGCAACGACCGTCAGCAGCACCGAAATTGCGATGAGCACCAGCGCATCCTGCACGGGCAGGCTCATCAGGTTGGGGACCTGTTTGGCCGCAAGCGCCCAGGCATTAACCGGGAAGCTCACGAGTACCACAACGACAATAGCAAAGACGCCGGCAATGAGGCCTTCGATAAAGGTCTCGGCATTGAATACGTTGGCCACGTTGCGCTTCGACGCGCCGATCGCGCGCAGGATGCCAATCTCCTTCTTGCGCTCCAGCACGCTGATGTAGGTGATGATGCCGATCATGATGGAGCTCACCACCAGGCTGATACTCACGAATGCGATGAGCACCAAGCTGATGGTGTTCACGATGTCGGTCACCGAACCCATGATGATGCCCATGTAGTCGGTATACGAGATTGCCTGCTCATCGTGGCCGGCGGCTTTGACCTGCTTGTTGTACGCATCGATGTGATCGAGCACGCGCTCCTTGGCCTCAAAGTCACGCGGAAAAATCTTGACTGAGATGGGGTCTGCCTCGTCCGCATAGCCCAACGTGGTCAGATTGTTGTCGTAGGTGAGCTTCGACGCCTTCGCATAGCTCATCATGAGCGAGCTCAGGTCCTCGGCGTCCATGTTGAAGTGGATGGCATGAGCAAAGGCACTCGCATCCACGCGCATGGCGCTCGCCAGGTTAGCAAAACTCGAAGACATCTGCGTCGCCACCTGGTCCATAAGCCCTGCCGCGCCCGCCTTGAGCTGAGCTGACACCGTCGCCGCAATCTGATCGCTGATCGACTTCATCACCTGATCCATAGCCTGCTGCAAATACGGAGCCAGCTGCTTTTGCACATAGTCGGTCATCGCCTGCTGCAGGCGCTCGGCCAGGGCATCGCCGCCGAGGGCTTTGAGCCGGGCCAGGATTTGCTGGGCCGCCGCATCATTCTCAAGATACGCCGAGAATGCGGCGGCGAGCTTCGACGCGTCCTTAAGGTCCTCGGGAGTCAGGGCCTTAAACTGATCAGACTGCAAAAAGCCCTCAAACAGTTGGTTGGCAAGCGTTCCCACCTGCTGCATTTGCTCGGGTGTGAGCTCCAGACCGTCAAAGATGCCCGAGAAATCTGGGGTCGGCGCCTTGGCCATGATGTCGCTGAAGTCGATGTCCTTCCCAACGCCCGAAAGGTCAATGTCCAGCCCGGACAGGTCAAGACCCGACAGGTCCATGCCGCCGGCAACACCCGAGAGCGCAGATGCATCGAACGAGAACGCGCTCTTCAGTGCCGCCTCGTCCACGCTGAACATACTGCCCAGATCCACGCCTTGCTTGGCCTCGCCCTGCAGTTCATCGAAAGACTTGCCGGTAAAGGCATCCGTCTCGGGATGAGCAAGTTGCTCTTGCACAATCTGCGAATCGGCGGCGCGCTCCATAAGCTGGCGAGTCAGCGCATGCGTATAGGCAATGCCCGGGGATAACGCACTCGCATTGGCTGTCTCGTTAGGTCGCACCACGCCCACAATACGCACGTCAATACCGTCGGCAACCTTGGCCGTCATAAAGTCGGCGTCGCCAGACATGTCAGTCCACATGCCGGTCTCTTCGTTTTTGCGATAGGCATCGGCCGGCGACAACACCTTAAACGTCGTGGATAGCGCATCGTCGTAGGTAAAGTCGGCGCCAGTCTCGGGCGTTTCGACCTTGCCGTCGGCCGCCATGGCACTATTAACCAGGTCGTTGAGCTCATCGATATCCAGCGCACCGATGCTGTAGAGCGTGTAATCGCCCACCGTGCCACGGCTAGAAAGCACCATCACGGCTTCGTTAGCAGACGTAGGCCAATGACCGGCGACGACGTCGTACTGGCTGTCGAGCAGGCTCTGGTCGTCGATCATCTCGTTAAAGACCGAGGTTCCCATGGAATCCATGCTCACCGTCGCCGCCGAACTCGCGCCGCCGCTCATGGCCTCGGTCATGGCATTGGGCACCAGACGCACGGGCTTCTCGTCTCCCTTGCCGGCACGATAGACTACCGGCGATACACCGTAGCCGTACTGGATGGCATTGACTTCTTTATCGATGCCATCGCCACCGGCATCGAGCCATGCCTTAAAGCTCGTCATGTCGTTGGACTTAACACTTGCAAACATATCTTTTACGGCCGTGACCACAGGGATCTTATCGGTTCCCTTAGCCTTGCCGCCGGCACTGTCGTCGGACGAATCCGCGTTTTCAGGCGAGTCATCATCCGTGGCCCCCTGTCCGCCCATCATGGACGACAGGTCGTAATCCTGCTTGGAAATCGTAAGCGGGTAACTCGAGAGCGTATCCTCCTCGACCTTTTTGATGTAGCCGTTTACGCCGTTGGAGAGCGCCAGAATCGCCGCGATACCGATAATGCCAATCGAGCCCGCAAAGGCAGTCATGGCCGTACGGCCCTTCTTGGTCATGAGGTTTCGGGCAGAAAGCCCCAGCGCCGTCACAAAGCTCATCGAGGTTTTGCGCGTAGGCTTTGCCTCGCGACGCGCGGCCTTGGCAACATCGAAGGGATCGGTATCGTCGGTGATCTTGCCGTCCGCCAGGTTGACGATGCGCGTGGCGTATTGGTACGCCAGCTCGGGATTATGCGTGACCATGATGACCAGGCGGTCGCGCGCCACATCCTTAAGCAAGTCCATGACCTGTACGGATGTCGTTGAATCCAAGGCGCCGGTCGGCTCGTCTGCCAACACGATCTCGGGGTCGTTGATCAGGGCGCGGGCGATGGCCACGCGCTGCATCTGTCCACCCGATAGCTGACTCGGGCGCTTGTTCATGTGCTCGCCCAGGCCGACTTTCTCCAACGCCTCGCGCGCACGCTGGCGGCGCTCGGCATGGCCCACACCCGTGAGCGTCAGCGCCAGCTCAACGTTTTCCAAAATGGTCTGATGCGGAATGAGGTTATAGCTCTGGAACACAAAGCCGATGCGGTTGTTGCGATAGGCATCCCAATCGCGATCGTGAAAGTCCTTGGTCGAAATACCGTCGATCAGCAGGTCGCCGGAATCGAAATGATCGAGCCCACCGATAACGTTGAGCATCGTGGTTTTACCCGAACCCGAGGGACCCAGGATGGCCACGAACTCGTTATCGCGAAAAGACAGGCTTACGTTGTCGAGCGCCACCTGCGTAAACGACTGCGCAACGTACCTTTTGCAAATTCCTTTGAGCTCCAGCATGGACGGCAACCTCTCCTGCGCAGGCACCCTGCCCGCTCTCCTCCGCCGTTCGTATTCGACGCGTTTGTCCTACTCTATCCCCATTTTTTACCAGCGCCAATGAGGAATGTAATGAAGCGCGCCAAAAAACGAACGGGATGGCGCCCAAAAGAAGAGGTCCCGAGCGGGACCTCTATATGGTGGAGCTTATCTTGAAAGGTAGCGGACTACTTCGCACAGCGGCGCACGATCATCGCTATGCTTTACGCGTTTTCTACTGCTCGCTATTCGCAATCGCCTGGTCAATAAGCTTGTTGAGCGCTGCGCGCTGCTCAGCGGAGCTGATGGCTCCCACGATTGGATCCCCTACGATGTTGCCATTCTGATCTATGACATACGTTGTCGGGAACGAGAACAGATTTGACGTAAACTTACCGGCCTCGCTATTCGACTTGAACCAGATGTTCTTATATGTCACGCCCTTCTTGCTCAGCACGTCCTTGGCATCTGCAATCTCGCCCTTGTTGCCATCGAGCGTAAAGGAGTTGACGCCCACGACCTGGCCGCCCTTCTCGGCAAGCTCCTGATTCAGTTTCTCAAGATCGCCCAGCTCGCCCACGCACGGCTTGCACGTGGTGAACCAGAAGTTCATGACGGTGACCTTGTTCTTAGAGAACAGCTCGTCGCTGCTCACGTCGTTGCCATCCAGGTCCTTGCCCGTAAAGCTGGGGAACTTCGTCGCCTCGCTCGAAGCATTGGCACCAGCCGTCATGCCAGCGGCCGAAGCGTCGACGCTCTCGCCTTCGCTCGGCGTGCTTCCACAGCCGGGGAACTCCTTCTCCAAGCTCTCGAGCTTGTCCTCGATCTCCTTGATCTGCTGTGCACCGGCTTTGAGCGTCTTGAGCTCATCCGCCGTGAACTCATCCTTGGCACCGTCGATGGTCTTGAGCAGGAAATCGCCGTAATTGCTACCGTCCTCAATCATTGCCGATTCTTTATTTGCCGCATTGAATACCTTTTCCCACAGCGCGTTATCACTCGAAAGGATATCGTTCTCCTTTTTCATGAGCTTCGCATACAGCTCGGCGGCCTCGTCGGCATTGGCCGGCTTCTGCGCAGTGAGTTCTGTGATCTTAGGATCGGAGCTCGCAGATTCGCTCGCATTGCCACCGGGCGCCGAACATGCCACAAGGCACAAGGCCAATACCGGCACCATAAACAGGGCCGCAATCTTAGAAAGCTTCATAGTCATTCCTCCGTTTTGTCGAAGCTTGTTTACTTTTTATCGGCGGTCAAGGGAAGCTTTTCCGCCGACACATCCAAGCCATAGCGATAGCTGATGGCATCGACAGGACAGGCCCCGATGCACTTTCCGCACCGGATACATTCGGCATGATTGGGCGCGCGGACCACATCAACGTCCATCTGACAAACCCTTGAACACTTGCCGCACGAGACGCATTTGCATGCATCGACCCGAATCCCTAGCAGGGATACCTTATTCATGAGCGCATAGAATGCGCCGAGCGGGCAAATCCATTTGCAGAAGGGGCGATAGAACAAAACGCTCAGCACTACCACGGCAATGAGAACGGCAAGTTTCCAGGTAAAGAGCTGCCCCAGCGCAGATCGAATGCCGGCGTTGGCAATGGCCAGCGGAATGGCGCCCTCGAGCACGCCCTGCGGACAGACGTATTTGCAAAAGAACGGATCTCCCATCCCCAGGTCGTTGACCACCAGCACAGGCAGCAATACCACAGCAAACAGCAGCACGAAGTATTTGATATACGTAAGCGCCTTGAGCCTTTTCGTCGAAAGCTTTTTGCCGGGGATCTTGTGAAGCAGCTCCTGCAGCCACCCAAACGGGCACAAAATCCCGCATACAAAGCGTCCCAGCAGCACGCCGAGCAAAATGAGCGTACCGGTTACGTAGTAGGAAAAGTTGAACTTGGATGAACCCACCACCGACTGGAACGACCCGATGGGGCACGCACCCGATGCCGCGGGGCACGAATAGCAATTAAGCCCGGGCACGCAGACTGTTTTTCCCGCGCCCTGATAGATGCCGCCTTTGGCAAAGTTTGGCAGGTGAATATTGGTGACCAGCGTCGCCGCCGCCTGAATGAATCCGCGAAATCGGGCCAAAACATGCGACGCAGTGTTTTCTCTTTTATCCAATTCCGATACACTCCAAGCACAGCCTAATCGCTTTGGCCAGCACGGCATCCGCCTCGCCACGCATAACGCCAAAGCAAACCATGGTAATTCCGACGATCAACAAAGCGACCTGTACCACGGGTTTTACCGCTTTGAACAACTCGACCACTCCTTTCGTTACGCGACCATTGGACCATATCGACTATAAAATCCGTGTTAAGCGCGATTTGAGATGTGCAAGGAGACTGTTATGCGTATTTTGATCGTCGAGGACGAGCGGGCGCTGTGTGACGCGATCGCGCGCAGCTTGCGAAACCTGGCATACAGCGTCGACTGCCGTCACGACGGACAGGAGGCGCTCGATCTACTGGACGTTGAGGCCTTCGACCTCGTGGTACTCGACCTCAACCTTCCCCGCATCGACGGCATGACCGTACTCAGGGAACTTAGGAAAACTGACTGCGAGACTAAGGTACTGATTCTGTCCGCGCGTGGCGAAGTATCCGATAAAGTCGCCGGACTCGATGCCGGCGCCAACGATTACCTTACCAAGCCGTTTCATCTGGACGAGCTTGCGGCGAGGATTCGCAGCCTTACCCTCAGACGCTTTACGCAAAGCGACATAGTTTTAACCTGCGGAAAGCTCCGCTTTGACACCAAGGCGCGCATCGCTTCCGCGGACAGCGAGGCCTTATCTCTTACGCGCAAGGAAACGGGAATCTTGGAATACCTGATGCTTAATCAGGGGCGACCGGTAAGCCAAGAGGAGCTTATAGAGCACGTTTGGGATAGCACCGTGAACAGCTTTAGCAACGCAACCCGCGTTCACATCTCGTCGCTTCGAAAAAAGTTGCGCAGCGCTTTGGGATACGACCCGATTCGCAATCGGATTGGAGAGGGCTACGTTATGGAGGATAGCGAATGAAAAGGCTTTCGCTGCAATGGCGCATAACGATTATGACGGCGCTGCTCACGTGCGCAGCGTGCGTGCTGACGAACTGCCTGGTCGGCTATACGGGCATGCGCTATATGGATGCCATCGGCAGCGACATCTCGGCCTTTAACGCTGCCGGCGCGGATTCGCCCCAGGCGTTCGACCCAACGAAAGCGACCCTCGATGACGAGGTCACGATCGTCGTAAACGACGCACAGGAGTCTTTCGGCACGACAGCCTGGTACATCACGGCTGGAGTCACACTCCTTGGCGGCGTGCTGGCATACTTCGTGAGCGGCCATGCACTCAAACCGCTACGGGCTTTTGCAGCCCAGGTTGAGCGCGTGCAGCCTGACAACCTGAGCGAAATCAGACTCAGCAAAGATGTACCCACCGAGCTGCAGCGGTGCAGCGCCTCATTCAACGATATGATTAGCCGGCTCGACGAAGGTTTCTCCGTGCAGCGTCAATTTACCGGCAACGCCGCGCACGAGCTGCGAACCCCGCTCGCCCTTATGCAGGCACAGATTGAACTGTTTGTCTCCGAGCGCTCCGGTCTGCAACCCGAAACAGCCGAGCTGCTCGACCTGCTTCAAGAACAAACCGAGCGGATGTCGCGGATGACCAAGGTATTGCTCGAGATGAGTGAGCTCCGCAGCGTTCCTTGCGATGACGATGTTGAACTTGGTCCCTTGTCCGAAGAGGTCCTCACCGATCTTGCGCCACTTGCCGAAAATAAGGGCATAACCCTCAATTGCGCCGGAAACGCTTTGGCAATCGGGAGCGATACGCTCCTCTATCGGCTGGTGTTTAATCTGGTCGAAAACGCCATCCGCTACAGTCGCTCCGGCTCGACTGTCAACGTCTCTATCTGCGATACCGATAGCCACGTATTCCTGCGGGTCAAGGACCAGGGCCCGGGAATACCCAAGCAGTACCGAGAGAGCATCTTCCAGCCGTTCTTTCGTCTAGACAAATCCCGCAGCAGGGCATACGGCGGCGCAGGACTCGGACTAGCGCTCGTTTGGGAGATTGCGGCGCTTCACGGTGGCGCTGTAGAGGTCGAAGAAAGTTCCGAGGACGGGACCGCGATGCTCGTGACCCTCTCAAAGGGGGCCACCACGTGATCCGACTGTCCAGGGGTCCCACTCGGCATTGTGAAACGCGTCCCAAAACTTGGACATGAGAAATGGGAGGCAGTTCGCATCTATGCCGAGGACGAAGTCCTGGCGGGGATTCAGGATGCGCAGAGGAAGCTTACGGCAGAAAACCCCGACAGAGTCGTGACCGTCGGCGGCAACTGCATGGTGTCGCTTGCCCTCTTCGATTACCTGCACGGGAAATACGAGAACGTTGGAACCGTCTGGATCTATGCGCATCCGGATGTATCCACGCTGAATGATGGCTACCCCAACGCTCACGCCATGGTACTTGGCAGCCTTTTGGGAGAAAGTCATCCTGGTCTTCGGCGGCAAATAACGCGAATGTCCGCAGGCAGACTCCAACCTGTGCGCGGAGAAGCTGGGCGACGCAAACAAGATTCCTCGACTCGAGCAAGGAGATGAATCCGTCTATCAGTCTCATCGTATACTCAGAGGAGGATGCCAGATATAGATCCCATTGGGTAAAGTCGCCGTTCATGAAGGGAATCACTGCATTGCGCTCGGCGACTCTCAAGGCACTCAGGCTTTCTTCTATTTTCTCAGCTTCTTGTTTGAACTGTTCGCTATCCAAAATGCCCCCAAATGCCGGCTTCTCAACAAATCAGAAAAAGCAAGAGAGACAGAGATTAGGTTCATGCTCCACTGAACCCGCGCTTCCAGCCGAGGTACTCCTCCAAAAGTTCGACAAACGTCTAATAGTACGACATCCGCCGAACAGTCGGGGGTACATACCACTACAGAAGGCCCACGGAACGGGGGGGCGAGATGGTTGGCGACGGGTTCAAGGCACTCTCCGGCCCCACGCGCCGCCAGGGAGGGCGTCGGGAGGGAGGCCGTAATGGGTGAGAAGGGCGAGCGGCCGGAGCGGGTGTTCCCCGGCAGGACAGACCCGTGGTTCATAGCGGCCATGGTGATTGTGGCGGGCGGTTTATCCGCGGCGTGTATCGCGTGTTTCCTGAGCTCGAGTCCCGCGCTCCTATGGGGCTGGCTCGCGCTGCCGCCCATCCCGGCCCTCGTGGCCCTGGCTGCCCTTCCCGTCCGCAGCAATCGCCTCGAGCTCTACGGCGACCGCCTCGTCGTCGTGTACGCTGGGACGCGTTCGGTGATACCCTACGCCCACGTGCGGGGCGTCCGGCGCACCAGGACGCTCTGGGCGGGGACGGCCAACTCGCTCGACCGCGTCTACATCGAGGCGCCCTACGACGGCGACGCCATCGTCTCGGTCAGAGACAACGACACCCTCGTGGCGGAGCTGGGACGCAGGTGCGGCCTTGGGCCCGGCGCCTGACGCCCCGAAAGGAGGAGAGGATGGACGTCCCGCACTGGCCCTACTGGAGGAAGTATTCCCTCGGCGGCACGCAGGTCTGGTACGCGGACTGGGGCGACTGCCCCTTCGACACTGGGCTACATGAGCCCAGTTGAGTTCAGGAACGCAGGGCCGTCCCTGTAAAAATTGTTTAAGCAACCGTTGCAAATCCATTCTCCCGCGCGGAGAGCCCCGGGTAGGCCGAGCTCGCGTCGGGCATGTAGCCCATACGCCTCCGGGCGGCGGCAAGCCCGCGCGCGCCGCGCTCGCCGAACAGCTCAACCGAGCCCGAGCTGGGGCTGGCGGTGCCAGTGACGATACAGATGAGCGTTGACTTCCCGGCGCCGTTCTCGCCGATGAGCCCGTAGACGCGCCCCGCCTTGAGGGCGAGGTCGATGGGGCCGAGGACGGTCCTCCCGCGGTACGCCTTCGTGACCCCGTGAAGGTGGAGAGGCACGGCTGTCGTCATTGCGTTCTTTTCTCCTCGGATGGATTTTGGGTATGCGTCACGGGCCCCCGCGCGGCGCTGAGAGCGAATCGGCGCAGGCTTGAGACCAGTTGCGCTGGAGCCGAGGTTCGGGTTTCGCCGGCTTACGCAGCTTGGCGGACGGAGCGCCCGGACTCGCCGCCCCTAGGGCGCGGCGGGGTCCGCGACGTCGGAGGTGTCGATCTCGCCCAGATTGGCGAGCTGGCTGATGAACGGGATACTCTCGTGTTCGTCCACCTCGACGCCGCCGAGCACGATGGTGCTGTCGCGCGTGTCGATTTGGGTTGTGAACACGGCCGGGTCGAAGCCCGAGGCGATATAGCCAATGCCCGCGAGGACAACGCCCGCGGCAACGAGCCCGCCCGCCACAGCGAGGTAGATCTTCTTCGCGCTGGTCATGGTACTCACTCCTTTCTACGCTGCGAGATGCGCGGCAGCGCCGCCCTTCTCGCCCTTACCCTTCCAGAAAGGCGAGGCGACCTTCCTCGCCCAGAGCGCCGAGAGGCGCGCAATTTGTTTTGAGGCGGCCCAAGCACCAGCACCAACGAAGAGCGCCACGCCGGCGAGGCCGAGCCCCACGCCCGCCGAGGCGAGGGCGTACGGGAAGTGGCCGATGGTGACGCCGCTTACGGCAAGCAGGAGCCCAACTACGCCCGCGCCCCCGAGTGCCGCCGCGACGATCCACACGCAGAGCGCCAGCACCCAGATGCAGATATAGACCGTGACGGCCACGGCAGCGAAGGCGGCGAGCAGCGGCACCCACACTGGGGAGCCCACGATGGTCAGCACCCACAGCAGCGCGGTGCTGCGCCGGCGCGTCCTCGCGATCGCGCGCGGCACGGCGGGCAGGTCGTCGAGCGTGGCCTCGGCAACCTCGCCGGGGGCGCCCATGGCGGCCACGGCCTCCTCCTCGCTCATGCCGTCCTCTATGCGGTCGGCGATGGCCTCCGCATAGAACGCCTTGGTCTCCTCCACCTGCTCGGCCGGCAGGCAGGCGAGTAGCTCGCCCAACCGGCCCAGAAACTCATCGCGCGTCATGGTGCGCCCCCTCAACGTATGCGTAAATCTCCCGTACGGACGGCCACTCGGCCAGGAACTCCTCGATGCGCGCACGCCCATCGTCCGTGATGCGGTAGTACCGGCGCAGCCGCCCGTTGTGCTCGGCGGAGCGTGCCGTGATGCACCCGGCCTTCTCCAGGCGCTTGAGCAGCGGGTAGAGCGTCGACTCCGTGAGCCCCATGCTCGCCGGCACGTCCTTCACGATCTGGTAGCCGTAGGACTCCTCGCCGGAGACGGCCGCGAGCACGCAGGCCTCCAGGAAGCCGCGCTTCATCTGTGCCTCCATCCGCACACCTCCTCTCGTCATATACTATGCTATACACACTATACGATGCAAGGTATTAGACGTCAACTCTCATCGCGAAGATTCTCCGGCCCCTGCGCGCTGCGAACGTGATGTTGCGGGGCGGTTGGCATTATGCATGAAACGTCAGGTAACGCTCTTTTGACCCACTTCCACTCGGCCCCATATGCCTTGTACAACACCCCCTTCGACCTCGGGTTCAAGAGAGCCGCTAGGCTGGACGTGCCGGACGGTAAGGTCCTGGACGCCATGGTGGACTTCTCCGATGCCATAGGGGTCATGGGTCTACGCCGATGGAGGCCCACGCACGCGGCAGGGCTCGCCCGTCACCGCTGGTCGCCGGACGGTCCCCACGCCTCGCTCGCCAACGCGCAGGCGACAGCAGCAGTCCAGCGCTGGCTGGAAACGCCGGAATGCCCAGAAGATGCGTTTCCCATCGTTGCGACAGAGCTTTTTGTAGGGGTGGCAATTTTTCCGAATATCGAGGTCAGCTAGGCTTCGGTAGCCACCTTGGGAACATCGCCAATAGACTCTTCCTTTATACGTTCGGCATAATCGTAGGCGATACCCACAAATTCCGGTCCCGAGCAACAGGAGTACAATTGCTGCATTGTTGCCACCTGATGGGAGATGGAAGATGGACTGCGATGGCTACCCATGCGTTCCCATGCCGTTGATGTGCACTGCCTTTGTGCCGGGGCAGATCGACGCTGCGGTTGCAGGCATTTCCGACCCCGATTCACGCACCATCGCCACGGCAGAAGCGCTGTACTTTCGCGGACAGGCCACGCTCGCCGCCGAGGCAGCACGCCCCTATCTTGACGCCACCGACCCCGCACTGCGCTATTCCGCATGCTTTATCTGCGGATATGCCAGTCTGTCGCTCAACCGTATCGCCGATGCCCGCCGGTGCCTTGCGGGCATCCTTGATGTGCCCACCGACGAAGAATCGCTCGCCGTCCACGCCACGCATATCCTGTTCGCCTCGGCCGCAAGCGTCCTGCTACATCTGCCTTCCCCGTATTCTGCCGAAGAGTTTTATCCACTTGCGGCGCATCTGCCCGAAGGCCTGCGCCTGTTCGCCAGCTACGTGATGGCACACGCCTTGTATCTGCGCGGCGAATACGGCCGCAGTCTGGGCATGGCGGAAAATGCCCTGATCATGAAACAGGGAAGCTATCCCATCTCGGAGCTGTTCCTGCACTTGGCAGCTTCTATGGCATGCATGAGTCTCAAAGACGTCGACGCCGCAAAGGCACACTTCGGAGTTGCTTGGAACATTGCGCGTCCCGACGGCCTTATCGAGCTCATTGGCGAGCATCACGGCCTTTTTCAGGGACTCATCGAGGCGTGCCTAAAATCGCAATACCCTGACGACTTCGCTCACATCATCGAGATCACGTATCGATTCAGCTACGGTTGGCGGCGCATCCACAACCCCGATTCGGGCGAGGACGTGGCCGACGATCTAACGACCACGGAATTCGCCATGGCCATGCTCGCCTGTCGTGGGTGGACCAACGCCGAAATCGCACGCCATATGGGAGTATCGCCGGGCACCGTCAAAAACCGCCTATCCGGCGTATACGCAAAGCTTGGCATCGGCACACGCGCCGAGCTGGTCGCGCATATGTTGCGTTAGCGACCGGGCTGCCAAGCGCATCGAACGCGTTCCGGAACCCGGCGCTTCGCTCGATCAATTTGGACATTTTGACCCTTGAATGGCACTACCGCCACGAGGCGCCTTCTCGCAAAATTGGATTATTTCCATCGATACTTGCGGGATGGGAGCCAAAGATGCTTGATCGCCGTTCGTTACTTGTCGCCGGAGCGTCCTCGTTAGCGAGCATTATGTTGCCTCGCGTGCCGGGAAGCGAAAATGCCTTCCTGCTGCCGTTCACGCCCACCGCGACCTATGCCGACGAAAAAGACCCCTTCAAGGTCCTGGTGCTCTCGCGCACCATGTTCGGCGTGGTGGTGGTCGACGTCGCCAGCAAGAATATGCCCATCAAGGGAGCCCAGGTCACGCTCACGTCGCGCTATGCCGCAGGCAAGCAGCTCACCGCCACTACCGATGACGAAGGCACGGCCATCTTTGAGGTCGCGCCGCTTTCGGAAGGCTACGTGGACGAGGCAACGCTTCTCGACGCGTACGACTTTAACGGCGGCATCTCCATTAGCATGGCGGGCTACCGTGATGTCGAGATTCCCCTTGCGCGTATCCAGGGCGGCACCGCCATAACCGCGCCCACGCGTCCGCTTTCCGACGGCGAGCCGTACTTCCGCCGGCTCACATTCGACGAATGGGACATCCAATACGCTGAAGCCACGTTCATGGCATTGCCGAAGAACGACACGGCAAACGAGCAGCCCGATACGCACGCCTTTACCGTGCAGGCACATCTGCCACAGGGTGGACAGGCAACGCTGCGCATCAACAAGGTGACGCCTGCCGCGGGCAGCTCACCCGAAGCCGTCACGCAGATTGGCCAAGTCAAGGCCAGCGCATCGGGCGCGGATGATCTGGCAACGTTCACGCTTGAAGACACGTTCCTCGATGCAGCTTCGGGCCTTCTGGAAGAAGGGTGCAAGCTGCGCTTTGTCCTCGACTATCAGGGCAAAACCTACACGCTCTCCTCCCCCATGGCCGTTGTTACCGCGCCGGCCGCAAAGGCAGAATCGGGCTCGACCACCATCATTCCCACCACTATGGACCAAGAGATCACTCCGTTTGATTTCCCCGCGGCGTTTCCCGGCATCGGTGGTAATAAGTTCACGTGTTGGATGCCCACATTTCCGATCCTCTTCGATTTCTCGTTTGCCGGGTACGTGCTGTTTGGCGGAGGATACAAACCGGTCGGCTACATGAACGATTCAGGCAATCCGGATCCGGAGTACTGGAAGAAATCGCCGCGCGAGTCGGGCGCCAAACAGGCAAACCGCTACCTCGACGAGATGGAGGGGAAGTGGAATCAGTACAAGAGTATGAGCGCCGGTTCGGGAACCGATCCAAGAAACACTAAGCTCCTTCGCCATCACTGCACACTGCTGTTTACGATGGATATCGCCACGCAGCTGTACGGATCGCTCGCCTACGACTGGGTGGGCAAAACCTGGGGTGACAACAACGATCCCGCATATGGCAATATTAAGGCCCTCTTCCAGGTAAGAACCGACCTCAACTGGACCGAACAGTTCACCTTGGGACCGGTGCCCTTTTTCCTAAACGTCAACCCCTGGGTGCTGGCAAAACTGGCACTCGCCGTGGGCGCCCACACGCACGGTAGCGGCGCGGCGTTTTTCAAGAACATTTCGCTCGACTATTCCAACACGTCGGACTCTTTCACCATCCAGATCGGGCTCGCCGTCACCTTTGGCGCCGGCGTTGCAGGCGTCGCCTCGTCTGCCGTGCGCGGCGCCGCATCCCTCACGTTGTTCATTGGGTACGAGAAGGCGGATGGACACCAGCTTCCGCGACTGCGCGTAGGTGCAGACGTCGATGTCGATGTGATACTCCAGTTCGTAATGTTCAAGTGGACCACCAAAGCTTGGTCGGGATCGTGGCCCACACTCCTCGATTCGTGGAATATGTCGGTGAACAACGGCGACCAGTATGTACTCCAGTGCTCTGAGCTTGCATTGGGTGGGGATACTCCTTATACGCTGGATGCCTGCTTCGGCTTGGCCGGCAACGCCGAGGCAGGTGGTGTGCCGCAGTTTATCGCATCGGCCACCATCGTCACCAACGCCGAGCTGCTCGCACGCGCCGAGGTTAATGCCACTGCCGCAAACGTTGCGCCTGTCGTGCGCGATTGGGATCAAGCGGTCACGCGCATTGAGCTCGAGGCGGATGCAGAGAGCGACGACACGGGACAGGTCGAGCATTTCGTCCACGCACTGATGGGAAACGACGAAAACGCCGCGCCGATGTATGCGTACGCCCATATCGGACAGGCGAAGGACGCCGTTGCGGACCCCAACGCCAATTCTGCCGGCGTGTCGGAGGACGAGCGTGGCGGCATAAAACCCTCGAGCGACAACGTGCTGTTTTCCGGTGTGCTCAGCGAAGCCCACATGAAGCTAACGATGATTGCCGGCGTGGAGTGCCTATTCCGTATCGCCTCGGTGCGCTACGGCGACAATGGCCGCTCGCGCCTGGTGGTGCACACAAAGGCAAACGGCATGTGGTCCGCTCCCACGCCCGTGGACTTTCCCCTTGGGTTTGGCGAGAACGACGTGGAGCGCGACGACATATACGATTACGACTTCGACGTAGTGGAATATACGGACGGAAGAGAAAACCAAGACGCCTACGTGTTGCTGGTCTCGGGCGAGCGCCGCGACGGCGACAACACCCCTTTCGAAGCGGCGAGCACATCCGGCATACTGTCCGTTGTGCGCCTGCGCATAAGCAACGGCGGAATTCGCGTGGTGTCGCATACGTCATGGCGCAGCATCTCGCGCGGCCGCCTGCAAGAGGATGGCTACCATTGCCTGCAGTGCCCGCGTATCACGGTGGGCAAGACGCTGGTCGACGGACGCCTGTCGGGCGCTTACCTCCACCGCCGCGGAACCACCGCAGAAAAGGCGCTCGGCAGCGAGGCTGAGGTTGCGCTGGAGTGCTTTACCCTGTGGTCGGACGTTTCGGGCGACAGCCTGACGTTCCGTCAGGTCCTCCGCTTTCCGCAGGCACCGTCGAGCATCGAGCTGAGCGCGCCCGAGAATATCGACGGCAAAATGGTGGTGCCCGTTGCATACGAGACCGCAGACGGTTGCGGCTGCGCATCGTACGCCGTGATCGGCCAGTCCATTGCGGGCTGGGGCGTTATGTCACCAGACGCCACAGTACCCCGTGCGGTGCCGTGGCCACAACATTCGGGCTTTTTGGCAACCGTCAACGAGCAGCTGCAGCATATTACTTGGGCACGAGGCGCATCGGCATTTGCAACGCAGCCCGTGGGCGCCGCGGGCTGTGGCCCGGCATCGTTTAGCGTAAGCAACAACGGCAGGTGCGTGCTCTATGTAGAGAACACCGATGGCAAGGTGGGGCAAACCTACGACGAAGAAGGCAACCCAGTAGCAGTGATGGGCAAGCACTTCCGCATCTTCGCCAGCACCTTGGCAGGCGATCTGTTCACGGAGCCGTTCGTGATGTGCGAGCTGGACCATCCCGTCGATCAGATAACGACATTTTTGACGTCGGGAGGCATGCTCTCCGCGCTCGCCACGCACATTGTGAGCGCGGAGAAGAGCGAGGCGGAGCTGCACGGCATCGAAGTGCCCTTGGTGGCGTGTGCCACTCCGACGGGCGCCGTTGCTACCTCGGGCGCGGTGGTGCCCGGAGCAGCAGGCGAATCCTTCATGGTCACGGTACGAAACGACGGAAACACCCTGCTGACCGCCGGCACGATCGATCTGTACCGAGAGGGCTCCAGCCAGCCGTTCTCCAGCGCATCCATCGGATTCGGAGTGAACGCACGCATGGCTTCGATCTACGATCCAGAGCTTGCCGAGGACGCTTCGGCCAACGATATGGCACACGTGAAGTACGCGCTCGAGACGCTGGGCGCACGTTTTGCAACGCACCCGCTGGTAGCCGACAACGGCAACGCCGTGCTGGCACCGAGTTGCACGGCACAGTTCCGCATGAGCTTCGCCATCCCCGAGAGTTGGAGCGACGAAGTGGGCAAACGCGTAACGCTGTATGCGAAGGCGCGTAATCTGGTGGCGCTCGATCCCGTAACGCTCGAGGAAATTCGACCGGGTGCAAACTCGGCGCTGGGTGCCGTGCTGCACGAGCTTCATGTGCCCGACGCGGCATGCGAGCGCTCAGAAGTTCAGGTCGGTGTCTGCGACAGCGCGGATACGACAGGACTTCACGACGCCCCGATGACAGCGGGCGGCGATGGTGGCTCGAGTGGCGGCGGCGCTGACGAGGGCGGCGGCTCCGGCGGAAGCAGCTCCGGCAGCGGCAAGGACCACGGCAATAACAAGCGCTCCGGAAAAGCGGGCGCGCTTGCGGGCACGGGCGATGTCAACGCTCCCCTTACGGCAGCCGCCGCAGCGCTCGCCGTGGCAGGCGCCGGCCTCGTCGCCTACAGCGCCCGCCGCACGGCGCTCGAAAAAGACACCGCCTATGAGGACAATTCGGATAGGCCTCGCTAGCTCCTAGTTACTTTTGTGAGAGGCGCCGACTCGGCTCATCGAACATCAAAATGGGCTGGTTCTGGATACCCAGAGCCGGCCCATTACGCATTAAATGTCGTCTGAGGAGTCGAGTTCTGCCTCGAGCTTGGCACGGCGTCTTTTCGCCGTGAAAAACGTTGCGCACAGGACAGCAAACGTGGCCGCGAAAATCGTCGCACCGCAGAACACGCCCGTGGCCAGGTTCGCCAACCAAAAGACGCTTTCGAGCGGTACGATCTGCGCCTCAGCGATACAGCGCATTGCGGCAATAACAAGCGCGAACGCGGCGCCGCTAAGACCGCTGACAAGCAGGAAATATCCAACAGGAAGATGCTCGGTTTGCCCAAAACGATTGGTATCGACATAGCCCTTCCGCGTTTGCAGTCCTGCGCAAATCAACATCACGAGAACGAGCCACAAATACATGGCTGCCTCGAACGGCGTTGCAAAGCCATGCGGCATTTCACTGGCATCGCTGTGAACCCACGCAACCTGTCGAGCTATAAACTGGTAGAAAAAGATCATCAACATGCCAAACGAAAGCAGCACGAAACCAATCTTGTAGATCTTCGCGCTCTCAGCCTCCAGGCGTTCATCCTTTGGGCCGGCATATTCACGCCACTTTTGCACGAGTTTTAAATCTTCAAATTTCATAGCGAACTCCTAAAGAGCGTCAGGGTCGACGTCGTTTTCGTCTTCCCAAAATAAGTCGTTCAACGTAACCCGCAGCGCTCTGCAGATTGCCACGCACAAGTTGAGCGTGGGATTGTAGCCGCCCGCCTCGATCAGACCGATGGTTTGACGCGTAACGCCCACGGCTTTGGCCAAGTCGGCCTGCGAAAGGCCAGCCGCCGCGCGCGCCGCCTTCATGCGTAGGTTCTTTTTGCCCGGCATGGAGTTCCTTTCGTGGTATTGGACAGATATCCGTTGCAACATGACAGAAATATATTGCATCCATCGGGTAATGTCAACTATATCTGTCATTATGAAAACCACGTCCGTCATCACCATGCGGACATAACAATTTCAATTCGCTATTCAAACTTACTCGGGCAGAACCGACTCGGTTTTGTCCGAGTAAACTCGAGCATAAACTGATTCATGCGATACAATTAACTCGGACAAAACCGAGTCGGAAGGAACCGAGTAAGTGGAATTCATTGGCAGGGAGCGTGAACTCGCCCGTATTAAGAAAACGCTCAAGGCGCCCGAACAGCGCAATGTTCTCATTTACGGCAGGCGTCGTGTCGGCAAAAGTGAGCTCATCAAGCAGGCGCTAACCGATTTGTCGGGCGTCGCAACGGTCTATTACGAGTGCCGCCAAACCTCCGAGGCAGACAACCTAGAGAGTCTGTCCGCCCTTGTTGCTGAAGCGCTGAGCTTTCCTCCGCTCGCCTTCACAGGCATCCGCGAGCTCATCGAATTTCTGTTTGCCCAAGCCAAAGACAAGAACGTTACCCTTGTTCTCGACGAATACCCCTACTTGAGAGATGCGGTTAAAGGCTTAGACAGCATTCTCCAGACCTCAATCGACGCTCACAGGGAAGACTCACGTTTAAACATTGTCCTGTGCGGCTCCTACGTTGAGATTATGAAATCCCTCATCGAGCATGAGAGCCCCCTCTACGGGCGAATTGATCTCGCGCTTGAGCTTAAGCCCATGGACTACTTTGACGCTGCGAAATTCTATCCCGCGTTCTCGCCCGAGGACAAGGTGCGGCTCTATAGCGTTTTTGGCGGCATCCCCTTTTACAATCGCCTCATCGATCAGTCCCAAAGCGTACGCGACAACATCATCGAGCTCGTCACAGAACCTGGCGCCCGCTTAGAAAGCGAAGTGCCGTCCTATCTCAACGCCGAGATCTCGAAAATGACCAACGCCAACGAAGTTTTCGGGGCTCTCGCACAAGGTTACTCCCGTTGGGGGGACGTGTTGGCACAGTCACACGTCTCGAGCGGTCCGGCCATGGCAGATGTACTCGACAAGCTCATGTCACTCGAAATCGTCCAAAAGCGTGCACCCATCAACGACCCTATGAACAAGCGCAAGTCTGGCTACTTTGTAGTGGACCCACTTTCGCTCTTTTACTATCGCTACGTCTTCCGCAATGCCTCCGCGCGTCAGCTGCTCGACCCAGAAGTCTTCTATGATCGTCACGTCTCCCAAGACTTCGAGGAAAACTACGCTCCACATATGTTTGAGGAGATCTGCCGTCAATACCTCGTACGGCAGAACAGGGCCGGCAAGATCGAACCGGCTTTCGACGCCATAGGCAAGTACTGGTACGACGATCCCGCAAACAAAACGAGCGGCGAATTCGATGTGGTAACGCAAGACCCCGAGGGCTACGCATTCTACGAAGCAAAGTTCCGCAAGTCCCCCGTTACGCAAAAAATGGTCGATGAGGAAATCACCCAAGTCGAGGCAACGGGGCTCAAGTGCCATCGCTACGGATTCTTCTCCCGCTCGGGCTTCGAAGCTGACGAAAGCGATCGAACCGTCTTCATCGACCTGCCGCAGATGTTTGAATAGGACAGGCCCCACCCGCATCCCAAGCATTCATTATCTAACCGAACGATTGTTCGATGGAATTCGTGTTAGATGGAATCGTCTGTGGGCTGGGCTATGCTACCTTGACTATCTATATGACTAAAACGCAGCAAAGGAGCACCGAGAGAGCGAGTATGGCAAAAAACACCGCAAACTATGGTAACGACAGTATCCGCCAGCTCAAGGACGAGGAGCGCGTACGCCTGCGCCCTGCCGTCATCTTTGGCTCGGACGGACTCGATGGTTGCGCGCATGCCGCCTTCGAGATCCTGTCCAACGCCGTTGACGAAGCACGCCAGGGCTACGGCAAGCTCATCACCCTCACCGCCTTTCGCGATGGCTCTATCCAGGTAGAGGACAACGGCCGCGGCTGCCCGCTCGACTGGAACCCTTCCGAGAAGCGCTTTAACTGGGAACTCGTCTTTTGCGAGCTCTACGCCGGCGGCAAATACAACAACAACCAGGGCGGCGACTACGACTTCTCGCTCGGCACCAACGGCCTGGGCTCCTGCGCGACCCAGTACGCTTCTGAGTACATGGACGTCACGGTTTGGCGTGACGGTAACAAATACTCTCTGCACTTTAAGAAGGGTAAGGTCGTCGGCGCCAAAAAGAAGGCGCTCGAGATTGAGCCCAGCGACGAGAACCGCACCGGCACCACCATCAAGTGGCGCCCCGATCTTGAGGTCTTCACCTCCATCAGCATCCCCCACGATTGGTATCGCGAGACCATGCGCCGCCAGGCCGTGGTCAACGCCAACGTTACCTTCCGCCTGCGCATCGAGGGCGACGATGGCGAGTTTTCCGAAGAGGACTTTTGCTACCCCAAGGGCATCGAGGACTATGTGCTCGAGAAGGTCGGTGCCGACTACCTCACCGAGCCCTTCTTTATCGAGGCCGACCGCCGCGGTCGCGACCGCGAGGACCTGCCCGACTACAACGTCAAGATCACCGCGTGCATGTGCTTCTCGCGCACCTTCATGATGCAGGAGTACTACCACAACTCGTCATGGCTCGAGAACGGCGGTTCGCCCGAAAAGGCCGCCCGTAGTGCTCTGACCAGCGCCATCGATGCCTACATCAAGCAACAGGGCAAGTACAACAAAAACGAGAGCGGCATTAAGTGGCAGGACGTCCAGGACTGTCTGGTGCTGGTGACCAACTGCTTCTCCACCCAGACGTCCTACGAAAACCAGACTAAGAAGGCCATCAATAACCGCTTTATCCAGCAGGCGATGACGGCATTCTTTAAGGAGCGCCTCTCGACCTATCTGATCGAGAACAAAGACGCCGCCAACAAGATCATGGAGCAGGTGCTCATCAACAAGCGCTCGCGCGAGAACGCCGAGAAGACGCGCCAGAGCATCAAGACCAATCTGCAACAGAAGACCGACATGGCCAACCGCGTGCAGAAGTTCATCGACTGCCGCTCCAAAGACAAGGACCGTCGCGAGATCTACATCGTAGAGGGCGACTCGGCAGCAGGCGCCATCCGCACCTCGCGCGATGCCGAGTTCCAGGGCGTTATGCCCGTTCGCGGTAAGATCCTCAACTGCCTGAAGGAGGACTACCCGCGCATCTTTAAGTCCGACATCATCATGGACCTCATGCGCGTGCTGGGCTGCGGCGTAGAGATCAAGGACAAGCACATCAAGAACCTCGGTGCTTTTGACCTGGATAATCTCAACTGGAACAAGGTCATTATCTGTACGGACGCCGACGTCGACGGTTATCACATCCGCACGCTTGTGCTCACCATGCTCTATCGCCTGGTGCCCACGCTTATCGACGAGGGCTACGTGTATATCGCCGAGTCGCCGCTCTACGAGATCAACTGCAAAGAGAAGACCTACTTTGCCTACACCGAGCTCGAGAAGAACGGCATCCTCAAGGAGATTGGCGACCAGAAGTGCTCGATCAACCGCTCCAAGGGTCTTGGTGAGAACGATCCGGACATGATGTGGCTCACCACCATGAACCCCGAGACGCGCCGCCTGATCAAGGTAGAACCCGAGGACGTCACCAAGATGGAGACCATGTTCAACCTGTTGCTGGGCAACGACGAGACGGGCCGCAAGCGTCACATCTCCGAGCACGGCAAGGAATACCTGGACCAGCTGGACCTGCAGTAGCAGCAAATCGATAACGACGGCCCATAAGAAGTTCAAGAGGAAATCGTGGCAAAGAAGAAGACGAAGAACCAGCCCAAGAAAAAGCAGGTCAACGCCGAGAACGTCATCGGCCTGCACTCCGAGGTCACCGATCAGCCGATCACGCAGACGCTCGAGGTCAACTACATGCCCTACGCTATGAGCGTCAACGTCTCGCGTGCGTTCCCCGAGATTGACGGCTTTAAGCCCTCGCACCGCAAGCTGCTCTACACCATGTACAAGATGGGTCTGCTCAAGGGCGAGCGCCAGAAGAGCGCCAACATCGTGGGCCAGACCATGAAGCTCAACCCGCACGGCGACGCCGCGATCTACGAGACGATGGTGCGCCTGGCCACCGGCAACGAGGCGTTGCTCGCCCCCTTCGTTGAGTCGAAGGGCAACTTTGGCAAGTACTATTCGGGCGACCTGAGCTACGCCGCCTCGCGCTATACCGAGGCCAAGCTCTCCCCCATTAGCGCCGAGATCTTCAAGGACATCGACAAGGACCCGGTCGACTTCGTCGACAGCTACGACGGCGCCATGAAGGAGCCACGCCTGCTGCCCACCACGTTCCCCAACATCCTCGTCTCGGCCAACAAGGGCATCGGCGTCGCCATGACATCCGATATCTGCGGTTTCAACCTCAACGAGGTCTGTACCGCCACAATGCATTACCTGCAGGATCCCGACTGCGACCTGCTCGAATACATGCCCATGCCCGACTTCTCGACCGGCGGCGAAATTATCTACCGCCGCGAGGAGATGGAAAAGATAATCGAGACCGGCCTTGGCAGCTTCCAGATCCGCTCCCGCTGGCGCTGGATTCCCGAAGAGCGCATCATCGAGGTCTACGAGATCCCCTACACCACCAAAACCGATGTCATCATCGAGCGCATCGTCAAGCTCTCCAAAGAGGGCAAGGTCAAGGAGATTGCCGACATCCGCGACGAGACCGACCTCTCGGGTCTGCGCATCGCCATCGACCTTAAGCGCGGTGTCGACCCCGACAAGCTCATGGCGAAGCTCTATCGCTCGACCACGCTGCAGGATTCGTTCTCGTGCAACTTTAACGTGCTGGTCGACGGCTATCCCCGCGTTATGGGCGTGCGCCAGATCCTGCACGAGTGGGTCAAGTGGCGTATTGAGTCCACGCGTCGCCGCATTAACTTTGACCTGGGCAAAAAGTCCGAGCGTCTGCACCTGCTGCACGGCCTCGAGGCAATTCTGCTCGACATCGACAAGGCCATCGCCATCATCCGCGGCACTAAGCTCGAGGCCGAGGTCGTGCCCAACCTTATGAAGGGTTTCGACATCGACGAGACCCAGGCCGAGTTTGTTGCCGAGCTCAAGCTCCGCAACATCAACGAAGAGTACATTCTCAACCGCACCAAGGACATCGCCAAGCTCGAGGGCGAGATTGCCGAGCTTGAGGAGATCCTCTCCAGCGAAGAGAACATCAAGAAGGTCATCAGCGACGAGCTGGCAGCGGTCAACAAGAAGTACGTGATGCCGCGCCGCACGGGCAGGATTGAGCCCCATGAGGTCATCGAGGTAAGCTTGGAGCCCGAGGTCGAGGAGTACCCGGTCACCATCATGCTCTCGCGCGACGGCTACCTTAAGAAGATGACGGACCGCGTGCTCAAGAAGGCGACCACGCTCAAGTACAAGGACGGCGATAAACCCTTTATCGAGTTCCCGTCCTCCAACACCCACGAGCTGCTGGTCTTTACCAATAAGCGCCAGGTGTACAAGTGCAAGGTTTCGGCGTTTGAGGACACCAAGTCGGCCCAACTGGGCTCGTACCTGCCGACCGATCTTGAGATGGAACCCGACGAGAGTGTCATCTGGGTCATCGACCCCGAGGATTACAAGGCCGATGTGCTGTTCGTCTTTGAGAACGGCCGCGTGGTGCGCGTCGCGCTTTCTGGATACGTCACCAAGACCAACCGCAAGCGCCTCAAGAACGCCATCTACGGCGGCAGCAAGCTGCTGTATGCGCAGGTGCTCAAGGAAGACCGCGACCTCGCGCTGGTCTCGAGCGACTACCGCCTGATGAACTTCAACACGTCGCTGCTCAAGACCAAGACGACCACCAACACGCAGGGCGTCCAGGCTTTCACGGCCAAGAAGGGCCGCTCGGTCACCACTGTCGGCACGACCGAGGAGATTCTTGGCGCCGGCGTCTCGGCCGAGAAGTTCACCGCGCAGAGCCTGCCCTCTGCCGGTGCCCTCATGAAGGAAAACGACATGCCGAGTTTGTTTGACTAGGTACCACGGCAACGAGATCGTTAGATACTTCGCAAAGCGACGAGGCCCGGAACGCAACGGCATTGCGCCCGGGACTCGTCGTTTTTCTTCTCAACTATTTTTTAACGCAGATAAATTGATTTCTGCTTATTTTTCTGCGTAAAAAATGTCAGCGTCACTACTTCGATGCCCTTTGGTCAGTCGTTAGCAAAACTTGCAAAAGTTAGCAAAACTTGCAAAAATTAGCAAAACCTGCAAAGGAGCTACCATGGAGTACAGCAAGAACCCCTTTACCCCAACATTTGGAAGCGTCCCTCCCTTTCTAGCGGGTCGCGAGCATATCCTGCGCGACATCAACCGTGGCTTTATCAACGGCCCAGGAGATCCCAACCTGTCGACCATTTTTACTGGCGCAAGGGGAACGGGCAAGACGGCACTTCTCTCGCTCCTTTCAGAAACGGCGCTTGAACACGACTGGATCGCAGCAAATGTCTCCGCCATGCCAGGCATGCTCGAAGATATTATCGAGCGAACCAAAGAAGCCGCAGATAGCTACCTCTCACAGCCTCACGCGCGCATAAACGGTGTTCAAATTGGCCCAGTGGGCATCGATTGGACATACGCTCAAGAGGCTCAGGGCAACTGGCGCACGCGCATGAATGGCATCTTTAAGCAACTCGAAAAACATGACATCGGACTTCTCATCACCATCGATGAAGTCACCGTCGATCTCGAAGAAATGCTTCAATTTGCCTCTGTTTACCAGCACTTTGTACGCGAAGGTAAAAAAGTTGCCCTACTCATGGCAGGACTGCCCTACAAAGTATCGGCGTTGCTACGTAACGATTCCGTCTCGTTCCTCAGACGCTCCCAGTATCATCAGCTGGGACGAATCACTGATGTTGAGATTGCAAATGCATTTCGTAAAACCATTGAAGCAGGAGGACGCTCAATCACGCCAGAAGCGCTCGAGGATGCCGTGAAGGCCGTCGACGGATTTCCCTACATGATGCAGCTCGTCGGATATCGCACTTGGGATGTTTCGGAAAACTCGCCCCAAATCAGTACATCCGATGTCCAGCAGGGTTCTCTGCTTGCCCGTATGGAGCTGCGCGATCGTATTCTCGAAACGACCTATCAGGAGCTTTCCGATAAAGACATTGAGTTTTTGCTCGCGATGCTGCCCGATTCTGGCCCCAGCAGGGTCTCGGAGATAGCCAAACGCATGGGCGTCGCCAGCAACTACGCAAGCCAATACAAACGCCGCCTCCTCGAGGACGGCGTTATCGGGGAACGTGGACGTGGCCTCGTCGGCTTCGACATCCCCGCGTTCAGGGAATTCTTGAACGAGAAGGCGTTTTAGCACACCGGAATTGTCCGCGGGAGCATCGTTGTATGGCAATCAGCAATCCTCTTGGTAAGGGCAGCAAGCATTTCCGCTTGTGCTGATTGCCATGCGCTCCTCTTGTCCTTAGGCGAGCTTGCGGGCGAGCTCGCGCACCTCTTCCAATTTGGGCGAGGAGGCCATGCTGTCGCGCTTGGTCATGCCGCTAATGGTGACAATGCCCTGGTCCTCCCACTTGCAGTACGCGCAGGTTGACTTGTACATGGCAATCGCCGCATCATAGACACCCTCGCTGTGGCTATCGAGCAAAAGGGCCGTCTTGGTGAACGGGAAACCCGTGGCACCGAAGGCGTACAGGCGGTCGATGGCGGTCTTTTCCTGCGCAGTGATGTCAAACCAGTAGATAGGCGAAGCGAAGACAACCATGTCGGTGTCTTTCAGCGACTCAATCACGTTGGCCATGTCATCCTTCTGCACGCAGACGCCCTCATGGGCGAAGCAGTACTGGCATCCCAAGCAGCCGGCGATCTTCTTGCTGGCAACGCGGATGACCTCGACCGTATGGCCGCCCTCACGCGCGGTCTCGGCAAACGCCTCGACCATGGTATCGGTATTGGCGCCCTTACGCGGGCTGCCGCTCAATACAACGATATTCATAGGATTCCCTCTCCTTCATGCTGCAGGCGCGCAGCATTTTTTCTTGTAACCAAAACAAATGGGGTTAATCAATCGCCAGCAGGCCATATCTCTTGCTCAAGTTCCCTAAAGAAGCTCAAGGCGATTGCGATTGCCTTATACAACATCGAAAACCAAAGAGGGGCCATAGCAACGTCGCCTGCCTGAAATGGCACGCTGTCAAGATCAACTACGGGGATCGTGACGAGCCGATACCGCCCGCATGCCCCCTTCGGAATAGGTGCTGAGCAGTTCCTGGGCATGGGCAAACTCGGGCCCCCGCTTCCAACCGAGTAGGCGGTTGACCGCGAGATTTCCCTGAACACTGTGGACAAAGAGCAGATAAGCGTCCTCGCGCGAAAGCCCGGTCTTCTCCATAATCGAGGGAACCATCTGCTCTGTCCCGCGCTCGATGACGCGCTGCGCCACGCGGGCGTACGCGTCGTCATCCGAGTAGAGCAGATAATAGTCATCGTTTGCCGGTGCCCGCTGACAAAGGGCCCCCGACTCCGCCCCCTCGAGCGGAGGTGCCGCCGCCAGAGCCTCATCGATAAGCACATCAAGCAGCGCAAACTTATCCTCGTAATGCAGATAGAACGTACCGCGGTTGATATCCGCGCGGCGGCAGATATCCGCCACCGTCATCTTCGCGAAGCCGACCTCGGCCAGCAGCGCGAAGAACGCCTCCCGTATGACCAAGAGTGTATAGCGTCGGCGACGATCGATCTTCCCCGCTTCCATTACCCCTCCAATTGTAACGCTCGACAATGCCCGGCAAACGCTCGTTTATCGACAGCAGGCCGAAGCTGTTCATTGCTCTTAAGCAAATCGACATGGATACTTTTTATAGACACCTGTTTATAATAGCTGAAAGAAGGTATCCAGTGACCCTGTACGAGCAGCTCGTTATCGAGCTCACCAACCAATCGTTTTCCCTTCAGGCCGCCTACCGCAGCGGCGGCACGCCCTATGAGCTGAGTGACCGCGAGCCCGAGCCCTACGACCAGCAAATCAGGGACTTCGCCCGCATGATCGAGGAAGCCGATTGTGTGCTGGTGGGCGGGGCCTCTGGGCTCTCCGCGGCGGGCGGCGGCGACTTCTATTACGAGGACAACGCAACCTATCGCAGGCATTTCGGCAAATTCGCCGAGCGTTACGGTTTCAAGGGCGCTTTCGAGGGGTCGTTCTACCGCTGGCCCACCGCCGAGGCGCGCTGGGGATACCTCGCCACCTTCCTCGACACCACGCTCAACGCCCCGCTGCGCAAGCCCTACAAGGACCTCGACGCCATTCTCGCCGAGAAGGATTTCTTCGTGCTCACCACCAACCAGGACACGCAGTTTGTGAAGCTCTACCCCTGGGAGAAGGTGGCAGAGATCCAAGGCGACCACCGCTTCTTTCAGTGCTCCCGCTGTTGCACCGACGCGGTGTGGGATGCGGTCGAGCCGGTCTCCAACATGGTAGAGGCCATGGGAGACGGCCTTGAGGTTCCGACAGAGCTCGTGCCGCGCTGCCCGCACTGCGGGGCAGAGGCGTTCCCCTGGGTTCGCGGCTACGGCAACTTCCTGCAGGGCGAGCTCTACGAGGAGCAGTACCACAAGGTGTCCGACTGGCTCGACGCGCACGCGCGGCAGAGGATCCTCTTCCTCGAGCTGGGCGTGGGCCGCATGACGCCCGCGTTTATCCAGGAGCCGTTCTGGGCCCTCACGGCGCAGTTGTCGCAGGCTAGCTACATCGCCGTGAACAACAGGACGCAGTTTCTCCCCCGCGCGATCGAGGATTGGGGGCTCGCCGTTCGCGCCGACATCGCCGACGTGCTCGCCGACGTGCGCAAGACGCTGGGGAGGTAGCACATGGAAACGGTGAAAGCAGTTCGCATAGGCAGGGCGCTAGCCGAGGCGGATCTTGTCATCATCGGCGCCAGCAACGGGCTGGACATGGCAGAGGGGCTCAACCTCTTCTGCGCCGATGCTCATTTCCGAGAGGCGTACGGCGACCTCGCTCAGGCCGACGGCATCGGCTGCATACTGCAGGGGCTCGCCTCCCCGGATGCCAGCGTGCGAAGCCGATGGGCCGAGCGGTTCCATCAAAAGGAGTATCTCGAATATGAGCCCGGCTCGCTCATGAACGGGCTGCGGCGTCTTACGGAGCACGCCGACACCTTCGTGGTCACATGCAACATCGACGGGCACTTCGCGCGCGCCGGGTTCGACGAGGAGCGCGTGCTCGAGACTGAGGGGAGCACGCGCACGTCGGTTGACGAGCGGTGCCTCGCCCATCCAGACGCCCTCGCCATGGCCCAGCTCGACGAGCTCGCGCGTCTTGTGCAAGCCCATCGCAACGGCAGGGTCGCCATCCTCGAACTTGGCGTGGGACTGCACAACGGCGTCATAAAGCGCATGCTCGCCCAGATCGCGAACGCCTGCGAGCACGCCACCTACATCGTGTTCAACTACGGCCAGGCCATGGCGCCCGACGCTTCGTGCGAGACGATTCTCGTTGACGGCGATATGGCCCCGGCTTTCGAGGAGATCGCCCGATGCCACCCCTAGAAAGAGAAGCGCGTAGACTTCGAAGCCTTATCGATGATGCCGACGCCATCATCGTCGGCATCGGCTCGGGCATGTCGAGCGCCGCCGGGTTCAACCATTACAACCGTGCGGGCATGGCGCGCGCAGGAATGGCGGACTGGCAGCAAGCCTTTGGCTTCAAGAGCCTTTTCGACGGCTTCTACCACCTCTACCCCAGCCTCGAGCAGCAATGGGCCTACTACGCGCGATATATCGATTTCATGCTGCGCGAGCTGGCCTCGCAGCCCTATCTCGACCTACGGTCCCTCATCGGCCATAAGGATTACTTCATCCTGAGCACCAATGTAGACATCCAAGTCGAGAAGACGTTTCCCGACGAGAGAACCTGTAACTATCAGGGAAGCTTCGCGCACCTTCAGTGCAAGCAGCCATGCTGCGACGAGCTCTTCGACGCGAGCCCCTACGTCGAACGCATGCTCGCGGGCATGGCGGGGTTCGAGGTCCTCAGCGAGGATATCCCCCGATGCCCGCACTGCGGCTGGCAGCTCGTGCCGTGGGTGCGCGACGACACGTTTCTGCAGGGTGCGGCATGGCGCGAGAGCCTCGGACGATACGAGCGCTTCGTGCGCGAGCGCGGTAGTAGCCACGTGCTGCTGCTGGAGCTCGGCGTGGGCGAAATGACCCCCGGCATCATCACGCTCCCGTTCTGGAGCATGGCCGCAAAGCTGCCGGATGCGCACCTGCTGAGCGTAAACATCTCGGGCGACTCGGCTCCGCTGCAGCTCGGGAGCAAGGCGGAGGCGATCCAAGCCGACTTGGGCGCACTGCTCTCGGCGGCGCAGGCAGGCGACGAGTAGCGCGGAGCGGTAGACGCGCAATGAGGTTTTAGCCGCAGCCTCCGAACGAGAGGGCTCGGAGGCTGGTATTCCTGAACCGCAGGTCACGATGGGTTATCGGAATCGCGAAGAGTGGATACCGCCAGTAAGCCCCCTTCGGAATAGGCGTTGAGCAGCTCCTGGGCATGGGCGAACTCGGGGCCTCGTCGATAAGCGCATCGAGCAGCGCGTACTTATCCTCGTAATGCAGATAGAACGTTCCCCGGTTGATCTCGGCGCGGCGACAGATGTCCGCCACCGTCATCTTCGCGAAGCCGACCTCGGCCAGCAGCGCGAAGAACGCCTCCTGTATGACCGAGAGGGTGTAGCGCCGCCGGCGGTCGATCTTGGTTTCTCCCATCGCCTCTCCAATCTGAGTCGTTTGACAATGTCCAGTAGCTGTTCGTTTATCGACAGGTGCACGCGTTTGTTCATTGCCCCTGCGAAAATCAACAAGGATACTGTTTATAGACACCTGTTTATAATAGCTGAAAGGGAGCACGGATGACCCTGCACGAGAAGCTCGGCATCGGGCTTGTCAGCCGATCGTTTTCCCATCGGGCCGTCTATCGAAACGGCGGCGCGTCATACGATTTGAGCGATTGCGAGCCTGCTGCTTGCAAACAAGATATCGAGGCTTTTGCCCGCAAGGTGGGGGAGGCTGATTGCGTGTTTACGGGAGAGGCAGGTAGGCAGGCGTTATGAGCATCTGCATCAAAAATCAGATTCAGAATATGAATATCGTCATCGGCTGCACGGTGGGGTGTCCATATTGCTATGCCCGTAACAATGTGAAACGTTGGCATATGATTGACGACTTCGCTGATCCTGCGTTCTTCCCGAGCAAGCTCAAGATGATGGAAAAGAAACGCCCGCAGAACTTTCTCCTTACCGGCATGAGCGATCTCTCCGGGTGGAAGCTGGAATGGCGAGACGAGGTATTTGCAAAGATCCATGAGAATCCACAGCATCAGTTCCTGTTCCTGACCAAGAGACCCGATTTGCTGGATTTAGATACCGACCTGGAAAACGCATGGTTCGGCGTTACGGTGACGAGGAAAGCGGAGCTGTGGCGTATCGACGCCCTTCGGAAAAACGTCAAAGCAAATCACTTCTTCGTTACTTTTGAGCCGCTATTCGACGATCCCGGTACGGTCGACCTTTCCGGAATCAACTGGATCGTCGTCGGTACCATGACCGGGGCGCAGAGCAGGAAGGTTCATACGGAACCGGAGTGGGCATGGTCTTTGACGGACCAGGCGCACGCGCTTGGCATTCCAATGTTTATGAAGGAAGACCTCGTCTCTGTCATAGGGGACGAAAACATGATTCAGGAATTGCCGGAAGAGTTCGAAAGAGTGCTGGAGGTGCAGAGAACATGGCGGAAGTGATCGATGGAATCCTCATCAATGAGGTGGAAGCAAAGAACATCATGACCAAGTCCAGCCTGCCGGTAGGCGGCTACTCGGTCAATCCCTATGTAGGCTGCACGCATGCCTGCAAGTATTGCTATGCCTCCTTTATGAAGCGCTTTACCGGACACAAGGAGGAATGGGGCACCTTTCTTGATGTGAAGCATTGGCCGGAAATCAAGAATCCGAAGAAATACGCTGGACAGCGGGTGGTTATCGGTTCTGTGACGGATGGCTACAATCCACAGGAGGAGCGATTCGGGAATACCAGGAAACTCCTGGAGCAGCTGATTGGCAGCGATGCAGATATTCTGATCTGCACAAAGTCCGATCTTGTGGTACGGGACATCGATCTGCTGAAGAGGCTTGGACGAGTGACCGTTTCATGGTCGATCAACACGCTGGATGAGAACTTCAAGAACGATATGGACTCCGCGTCGAGCATCGAGCGTCGTATCGCTGCTATGAAGCAGGTGTATGACGAAGGTATCCGTACGGTCTGCTTCGTGTCCCCGGTATTTCCCGGCATCACGGATTTTGAGATGATTTTTGAGCGAGTAAAGGATCGGTGCGATTTGTTTTGGCTCGAAAATCTCAATCTTCGGGGTGGTTTCAAAAAAGCGATCCTGGATTATATCGCCGAGAAACATCCCGATCTCGTACCGCATTACGATGAGATCTATAACAAGCGCAACCGTAGCTATTTTGAAGCACTTGAAGTAAAAGCCGAGGAAATGGCCAAGAAGTACGATTGCCCCTTTGTGGACAACGAAATGCCTTATGGCAGAGTCCCCCAGGGGCATCCGGTGATCGTGGACTACTTCTATCACGAGGAAGTCCGAGGGTCGGATAATAGCGGAAAAAGAAATCGTTAAACGGAAACCGACGACGATTCGCTCGAGCGATTAGCGTCCACGCGTGGCTTCTGCCGATTGGCGCAACGGGCGACGGATTAAGGGATCGCTCGGGCGGATGATCCCGCTGCAGTACAGGCGGTCGCTCAATTTAGCGGCATGAGCGTTTTCGCACGGAAAACCAGTATCTTGTACCGTGGGTGCGCGACGACACGTTTCTGCAGGGTGCGACATGGCGCGAGAGCCTCGGACGATACGAGCGCTTCGTGCACGAGCGCGGAGCTGGCCGCGTGCTGCTGCTGGAGCTTGGCGTGGGCGAGATGACCCCCGGCATCATCACGCTCCCGTTCTGGAGCATGGCCGCAAAGCTGCCGGATGCGCATCTGTTGAGCGTAAACATCTCGGGCGACTCAGCCCCGTTGCAGCTCGGAAGCAAGGCGGAGGCAATCCAGGCCGATTTGGGCGCCCTACTCTCGGCGGCGCAGACAGGCGGCGAGTAGCGCGCGATCCATCGCGACGCGCCTCGCGCGCGGGTGCTCGATAAGCTTGATGGGCAAAAGGCCAATCGATCGCTTTCGGCCGCCTATATGGCGGCGGCGCTTCCCATGCGGGCGTGAACGGCGCTGCGTGCCCTGTCGCGCGACACCCCTTTGCGGCACTCAGAACCCCTGCTCGCCGAGCAGCTACCTCGCGAGGTCCAGCACGAGAACGCCCTCCCTGGTATAGAGCTCGTGCCTCGTGTGGGCGATGAGAACCTTCGGAAACGCATCCCTGATGGACAGAAGCGGCGCGAGCTCCCTCTCGGTTTCGAAACTCGAGATGTTTTTAAGTTTCGAAACTGAGGGGCGATGCACGTAGGCATATTATCGAGATTTTGAAATTCCGACCCCAGTCACAACATGCCGGCAGCGAGGTCAATGCGAATTCACGCGTGCTACAATGCGGGCACCAGAGATGAAAACACAGTCCCCGTCGGGTAGTCGTGGGCGTGCGGGAGTCCGCATCAGTAACCTGCCTCCTTGGTTGTCCCTTCTCTGCATGGTCATCTACATAAAGGAGGAACCAACCATGCAGATCAGCGTGTCATCCACCCTGACCGTATATCACGACGGCCAATTCTGGGTCGGGCTGGCGGAGCATGTCGAGGACAGCAGATGCGGCGTCGCTCGCATCGTCTTCGGCGCAGAACCGTCCGATGAGGAGATTCAGAAATTCGTTACAAGCAAATGGGAGAAGTTCTCATTCTTCGGTGGCGAACCGGCTGAGGAAAGCAAGCCCGCGAAGAACCCCAAGCGGCGCGCTCGCGAGGCGGCGAAAGCCCTCAAGCAGCCAGCGATGAGCACCAAGGCGCAGCAGGCTCTCGCGGCACAGCGGGAAGCGATGAAGCGGGAGTCGGCTCAAGCAAGAAGCCAGCGTCGCGCGGATGAGGCGGAGGCGCGCTTCGAGCAGCGAAAGCTGAAGCGCAAGCAGAAGCATCGTGGGCATTGATCAGCGCCGACATGGGTCCTGGCGTGAACAGGGCTACGTCCCCTGTTCACGCTGTTCACACATACAGCAGCGGACACGGATTCGATTGAAAGCATGCCCGTTATCTGATGCTATATTATTATAAAGAACGTCTGTTCTATTCCCACTCGATGGCGTCGGTTCTGCCGTCCCGTCATTCCAGTTACACCCAGTTTTCGGCATCGACACGGAACGCGTGCCGCCGAATGACGCGATGTCGCGTCTCGTCGGCTTCGGGGACAAAAGCTGGGACAACTTCAAAAACTTTTTTCAAACTCAGGGCTTTGAGTTTTTGTTTTTGTCCCAAAGGAGCTTCCGGCCGTGATTCGGATGCCCGATTGGGCGGAATCGCCCGTTTCTGGAACTCAACCGCAGCATCACGCACAAGCCACTCGCAACAACTGCAAATGATTGGTCGAGGGCGGCTTCCAACGCGATTCCAAAGCCGCAGGTCAGGCGACTGCGCTGCTGGCAGGGAAAGGGAGTCGTATCAGGCGGCTTGCCCATGAGTCGACGATGAGGCCTTCACCGAATGTCGAGAACATGCTGGTAAAATAGGCAATACTTTTTATGACAGGAGAACGAGCATGGCCGAACCCCACGATAGGAAGCCGATCCTCACGATCGAGCAGCAGATAGAGCACCTCAAGCAGAAGGGCGTAGCCTTCGAGCTGTGTTCCGAGGAAGAGGCCGAGGACTACCTGCGCGACAAGTGCAACTTCTTCAAGCTCGCATCCTATCGCAAACTCTTCTCGAAATACGAGGGAGGCCCGCGCGACGGCCGCTACGTAGACCTCGACTTCGGCCAGCTACGCCTGCTCGCGGCGCTCGACCAGGAGCTACGCCACGCCCTGCTCGGCATGACGCTCGACATCGAGCACTTCCAGAAGGTGACACTGCTTCGCGAGATGGAGGACCGTGGAGAGGACGGCTACGCCATCGTGGCCGACTACATGGCATCGCTTACCACTGCAAACAGGGAGTACCGCCTGCGCGAGCTCAAGATGAGCGGCCGCAGCCCCTACAGCTCGAGCCTCTACGCGAAGTACTCCGGCGACATGCCTGCCTGGGCCTTCCTTGAGCTCACCTCGTTCGGCACCCTCATCGACTTCGTGCGCTTCTGCGCCAGGCGATGGGGCGACAGGCGCTTCGAGGCCTCCCACTACGACCTCAAGCGCGTGAAGTCCGTCCGCAACTGCGCCGCGCACGGCTCGTGCCTGATCAACTGCTTCGCCGAGAGGGGCGCCGCCCGGGGCTCGGCGTCCAGTGGCGTCTCCCGAAGGGTCGCCGCCGTAGGAATCCCCAAGGCGACCAGGAGGAAGTGGATGGGGAATACGGCCATGCAGGAGGTCGCGACCGTGCTCGTGGCGCACTCCGGCTTGGTACCCGAGGGCTCCTCGCGCTCGCGCGCCGCATCCGAGCTCGCCGAGATGTTCGCCAGGGCCGACGGAGAAACCGAGGCGCTGCCCGACAAGGGGCCCGACGCCGCAGCTCGCTCCGCGCTCGAGTTCCTTCGCAGGTTGACAGAATCGCTCGGGTTGGTAGAATAGCCTGCAGATAGCAAAACCTTCACGGTTTTAGGGGCGGACTTGCGCAAGCGACTCTGCCCTATTTTTATATTCACTCGCTATAGGAGACGGGTGATACCTGGGTCAATGACAGAACTGAGAAGCCCGGAATAATGGAGCCAGTTAGAAACCCTCGGATTTGCGGGGCGGGATCGTGAGAGCGATTCTGCCCTATTTTTTCCTCCGTCTGCCCCAAACCAAGTATTTCGAAGATAGCCTGTAGGTGTCCTCTTGGGCGCTTTTTTTTCAGGGAATCGGCCGCTTCATGAACGAGCGACCGGCTTGACCTAGATCGAACCGCCTTCATCTCCGCCTAGGCGCCGGCGATCAACATCGTAAATCCGCGCGTGCTACAATGCGGGCACCAGAGATGAAAACACAGTCCCCGTCGGGTAGTCGTGGGCGTGCGGGAGTCCGCATCAGTAACCTGCCTCCTTGGTTGTCCCTTCTCTGCATGGTCATCTACATAAAGGAGGAACCAACCATGCAGATCAGCGTGTCATCCACCCTGACCGTATATCACGACGGCCAATTCTGGGTCGGGCTGGCGGAGCATGTCGAGGACGGCAGATACGGCGCCGCCCGCATCGTCTTCGGTGCAGAACCGTCCAATGAGGAAATCCTGCAATTCGTTACAAGCAAATGGGCGAAGCTCTCGTTCTTCGGTGACGAGGCCACGGAAACAAGCAAGCCCGCGAAGAATCCCAAGCGACGCGCTCGCGAGGCAGCGAAAGCCCTTAAGCGGCCCGCGGTGAGCACCAAGGCACAACAGGCGCTCGCAGCACAGCGGGAAGCGATGAAGCGGGAATCGGCCCGCGCAAGAAGCCAGTGTCGCGCGGATGAGGCGGAGGCGCGCTTCGAGCAGCGGAAGCTGAAGCGCAAGCAGAAGCATCGTGGGCATTGATCGCCATGTGCAGCAAGGCAGACCATATACAGCAGTGGGGCCAGTTCCACTTGAAGCCGACGCCGCGTAGACGTTGATGGTGACGGCTATGCACGGGCACGGGCGAGCCACTGCACTTCACAGCTTGTTTCTCAAGCATTTGGGACGCACACGCGGCGTTCAAAAATGCGGAGCGACTCCGCATGGCTCGAGACTGAGCCGAGGTGCCCTACTTCTCGCCCTCCAGCAGCCCCACGATACGGTCGATGTCGACGGCGAAGCGGGGCCTTCCCTCGCGCTCGTAGCGGTCGAGGTACGCCTGGCACTCGGAGACAATGCGCTTGGTGTTGCCGTCGATGATGCGCTGGAGCGTCTCGTAGTAGGCCGAGCCCTCGGTCCTGAAGCGGCGCTGGTAGGACTTGGTTATGGGGAACATCTTGATGTAGTGGATGCTGTGGCGACAGCCGGGGCGCGTCGTGGGGCGGGGTGGCAACGCAAAGTACTGGTCTTTGGGCACGTTGGGGGCGATGTTGGAATGCAGCGGCACGGCGAAGTCCCTGCGCTTTCCGCGGAAACGCAGCCTCACCACCACGATGCAGGGGAGATTGTGCTTAAGCATGAGCTCGCGGTCGCCCTCGACGAGGTCGAAGAAGTCCTGGGAGATGGATACGACCCTCACCGGTTGCGCCTCTTCATACGAAGTGGGGCCCGCATCGCTGCAGGCCCCTACAGGTGGGCGATATTCTACGCCTTGCGGCACCCCGTCGCCCACGGAGGTTAAACGTACACGTAAGCCGTACTCTGAAAGCCGCGGCTTCCGGCAAGCAGTTTATACCACGAAAGGTCGCTTTCAACGCGCATAGCTCGCAAAATAACACTCGCTAGGCCGTCGCCCCTGGCCGTTACCCTCCAATCTTCATTGGAGTCAGCAGGTCAATTCATATAGTTATGGGGGTGTATCCTAAAGGAAATCAAATTAATACCCCCATAACTAAGGAATTTTCTATTCCCACTCAATGACTAGAGCCCTGGTGTAATTGGCTGGATCACCGTTCCGGGAACCGGTATCGACCTACCTGTCCGCCAAGCTCCTTCTTCAGCTCCAGCCTAGTATCTGATTCGCGCCGTTATAAGCGAAAACCGAAGAGATGCGTCTTAGCCAAGAAAAGAAGGTTAGCCTCATCTTACTGCATGATTCGTGTGTTATAGTTAGATGGCTCTAACTGTTTGGGGGCGACAGCCATGCACGAACGTGAGGGTTTCTGGGACAAGAACGCCGGTCGGTATGACCGTTTCATGCGAAACGACCGGGCGGCGTATGAGAAGATGTATGGGCTGATCCGGCCGGTGGTGAAAGCAAAGACCGTGCTGGAGGTTGCTACCGGCACGGGGCTTATCGCAAAGAGCGTCGTGGATGCGGCGGCGCGCATCGAGGCTACGGACGCCTCTGCAAAGATGATCCTTGAAGCAAAGCGGGACAATCAATCCGCAAAGCTGCACTTTTCCGTACAAGATATGTTCCGCCTGCCCTATGCACAGAAGTCCTTCGAAGTGGTGATCGTGTCCAACGCACTTCACATAGTGCCGCATCCGGAAAAGGCCCTGCACGAAATCAGGCGGGTGCTGAAGGACGACGGCGTGCTCATCGCGCCAACCTTCACCCACGCGGGGAACTCGGTTTCCGGCAAGGCAAAAGCCTTTTTCATGAGTATGGCGGGATTCCCCCTCCACAGCAGATGGACAAGCGAGGAATACCTGCGTTTCCTGCGTCAAAACGGCTGGGCGGTGCGGAAAAGCGCGGTGCTGAAGGCCTCGTTCCCGTTGACCTATGCGGAATGCACGAAATCGGAGGGGCCAGATGTCGTTCTTTGAAAACACCCGCAAGCCCGTGGGCCTCGGCGGAAAACTTATGGTTGCCATGATGAATCTGGGCCACAGCCCTGTGGCGCGGTGGGGACTTCGATTTCTACGACTTGCGCCAAATGCCAAGGTGCTGGATTGCGGCTGCGGCGGCGGGGCGAACATAAAACGGCTGCTGAAAAAATGCCCGCATGGCGTCGTCAAGGGCGTCGACTATTCGCCCGTCAGCGTGGAGAAGGCTAGAAAGCTCAACCGAACTGCAATTCAGGAGGGGCGTTGCGCCGTCTTGCAAGGCAGTGTGGCGGATATGGCGTTTGAGGATAGCTACTTCGATGCTGCCACGGCCTTTGAAACCGTCTATTTTTGGCCTGATTTGCCCCGATGCTTCCGTGAGGTCTGGCGGACGCTGAAGCCAGGCGGGACAATTCTTATCTGCAACGAAAGCAATGGCGATACGGACAAGGACGAGAGGTGGACGCAGATCATCGGCGGCATGACCATCTACAAGGACATTGAATTAAAGGCATGTCTGGAGCAGGCGGGTTTTCACGAGGTGCAGATACACAAAAAGAAAAAGTGGCTCTGCGTCACGGCGCGGAAGTAGGGGCATCAAGCACGGGTATTTTTGCATCCATCCTGCACATGGCGATAGGCATGACGGTCATAGCGGCTATGCTGGCGGCAATTATGACAGTTTTTATTCACTGAGGAAGAAACCTATGAAATGTAAAATTGAGAAAAACACCGTGCAGGAGACGCTGATCCTCCCGCTGTATTCCCGGAAGCTGTGTACGGAGTTGTACCCGAACCTTTACAGGGATGAAACAGCGGTTCGTCTGCTCGACCAGATCGACTACGACTTTTCAGAGGCAGAGAAAAACTCCCGCAGCCTGATGCAGCGCTTTGGTGCGCTGGAGGTGGCCACACGGCAGGGTGATCTTGCTTTCGAGGTGCGGGATTACCTGAAAGACCACCCCAATGCGGCGGTGGTCAATCTGGGCTGCGGGCTGGACAACACCGGCAGAACCTGCGACAACGGTAGATGCAAGATCTACAATCTGGACTTCCCGGATGTGATTGCCTTGCGGCAGCAGCTGCTGCCCGCCGGGGATCGAGAACAAAATATCCCCTGCGACCTGAAAGACACCGCATGGTTTGGCAAAATCGATGCCTCCGGCGGGGCGGTGTTCTTTGCCTCCGGAGTGTTCTATTACTTTCTGACCCAGCAGGTCCGGGAACTGGTGCGGGGGATGGCGGACGCTTTCCCCGGCGGTGTGCTGGTCTTTGATGCTGCCAATCGGACGGCAGTAAAGATGATCGCAAAAACATGGCTTAAGACTGCAAAAATCAAGGATGTGGGGGCATATTTTGCGGTTTCGGATGCCGCCAAGGAAATCGGCACGTGGAACAGCCGTCTGCAGGTCACAAGTCGCGGCTATATGCTGGGTTACAACGATTTGAGAGACCCTTCTGTCAGCGGCTTTTTCCGGTTTCTCGCAAGGGTCGGTGACAACGGGATGAAAATGCAAATCGTGAAAATAAGATTTTGAGAGGCAAAAACGAAGCGCATTCACTTTGACGTTGAAGAAGACGGATTTTACGGCGCATATTGGGCGTGCAAGGGCACGCATACAGCAGCGGGCACGGATTCGATTGAAACCGTGCCCGCTATCTGATACTATATTATTATATCGAACGTCTGTTCTATTCCAACTCAATAGTTAAAAAACTATCTCCGGTTTGTTCCAGTTTGCCGCAGTTCGCACCAGTTTGTCCCATTTACACCCAGTCTCAAAATCGCCGTGAATCCATGGGGCCAAATCTGGGTCACGGATTTCGGGGCGGGGCAGGGTGTTTTAGCGGGTCAAGGTGGGTCACGGCAAACTGCGATAGCAGCTAATGATCACATGGACATTGCATGTCAGAGGAGGCAGGGTAGAGAAGCCTCTACAGGCCCCAGCAGCTACGATGGATCCCCGACCTTCGACTTGTACAGCTCGATCAGAAGCTCTGAGCAGTCAATGCCCGCTGCCTCAAAAACGATCTTCAGCGTTTCGATTTTCACATAAGTCGAGCTTCCGGGATTGAAGTAGATTCCCTCACCGACTTTGAAGCAATAGTCGCTTTCTTTCCATGAGAAATACCTTCCCGGGAAGTCCGAGCCCTCAGGGACGAACTTATGGAAGACGACTGGATCAAGCTCGTAAACCATGGAAAGCACGCCGCAGATCATGTCAACCCAGGTCTTCGCCGTGAAGCGAGATCCCATGAAGCTGTATGCGGCGATCTGCCTGCCGGTGAACGAGAAATCATCGTCGAGGGCATGCTCCTCGTAGGCGTCGTTGCCCCACTCGAAGTCGGACTCGATGGATGGCCAAAGCTCAAGGAACTTCCTCTTCATGAGCTCGTTGCGAGCCTTCAGCTGCTCCTCGCCCCAGGCCTCCTGCTGGCAGACGAAGCCGTTGATCCTGAAGCCAGACTGCTTGAAGCCGTTCTCCATGTCCCGCTTCTCGGCAAAGCGCCTGTTGCTGTATTTGGAGTTGTATGCGGTAAGCGTCAGATTCGCCATGCTGTTCAGCCACCTTGCGTGAATTGCGGCGAACTCAACGCCCAAATCCTGCTGCCAGCTTGTCGAAAGCGTCTGGGGCATGATGTGCTCAATGCTGAAAGACTCATCGCGAAGGTTGTCGACGACGTTGACCCTTTCGAGGCTGTCTCCGTTTTCAAGACGATCGAAGAGGTAGTACTTGTAGCTCGCGATCCTGTAGAAGTCCCTCTCTTCGAACGCTTGAATGAACTCGGCGTCGTCGGGGAAGTGGCCGCTGCCCTCCTTGGAGAGGAGAACTTTGTTCAACACGTCAGGATATGAACCGCCGTCTTTGACGCCTCTCAAAACCTCGCTGTGCAGAGTCTCGAAGACCTTGTTGAGCGCATTTGTGGGAACCTTGCAGACCCAGCGCCTGAAAAGGTAGGTCTCGACGGATTTGAGCGCCTCGATCACCTGCTGGTCGCTGATTCCTCCACAGCGCCTGTATTCGAATAGATTAAGCGTGAACGGGTTCATGACGCTCATGTCCAGCAGAATAAGTCGTCTCAAAACCGCATCAAGCCGATGGTTTCCAGAATCGGCGTCGTTAATCGCCTTGTAATGCTTTGAGTACTTAAGAAGTTCCTCAAGCAGGACTTTCGTATCGAATGCCTCCGCTTTTACATAGTCCTTGAACACGGAATAGACCTTCTTGATTGCGGGGGTCTTCCTGCGGACGGCAGCAAGCCAATCACGAGCAAAGGAGCTTACGTCGTAGCCGGTATTCTTCTCGATCTCGTTCCAGTACTGCTCGTAATACTCTTCCTGCATTTGGGCATCCAGACCCATGAGGATAAAGTTGCGGATCTTGTCGCCCTCGTTCAGGTCGAGGCCTGTCGAGTTGAGGCTCTCGAAGATTCGCTGGGCGTCATCCTCCTTGTCAAGCTTGATGTCGATGATCATCAGGCGCTCGATGGCATCGCGCAGCTGATCGGCCGTCAGCCTTGTCTTGTCGATACGGCCGCAGAAATAGATGTAATTCTGGGTTACGTTGGAGTCCTGGATGAACTTCTCTGCGTCAGCGGAGTAAAGCGCCTCAAAGGCAGCCTGGTCGTCCTTGATGAGCTTCAGCTTCAGCTTTCGCTCGGACTTATGCCATTTGTCGATGAGGTATTCCTCGTTGATCATGTCGGCCAGATTGTCGTCTTCGGAGGCGATGGCGCCTTCCCTGAGCTTGCTCACAAGCGCAAGGAGAAGGAGGTAAGACGTGGTGATCCTTTGCTGGCCATCGATGACGATGCGTGTGTCGGGGCCATCTGCTTTGGAGACGATGCTTCCAAAGAAATGACTCTCCACGCCTTCTGAAATGACATCCTCGAGGTCGTCGAACAATTGCTTGCAGTTTTCGATCTTCCAGTCGTAGTTGCGCTGATAGACGGGGATAACAAATCGAGTTTTCGTGCCTTCGAGCAAGTTAAGAAGGTATCGTTCTTCGCCTTTCATCTGTTACTCCTAGATAATCTTTGCTAAACGCGGGAGCGAGTCAAATCCCCAGCTTCTTCCAATAAGAACTTGATAGGAATGCTGGTATTTAGAATTGTTTCTGTCTTTGCACCAAATCATGTAGACCAAGGTCTCGAGGAGCTCGTGCCTTGCACCTACCTTGTCTTCGTCGGAAGGGGTCTTTCCCTCCTCGAACTTTATGTACGACCCCCATGTTGCATCCATAAACTCCATCGCCGCTTCGCTCTTAGAGAATGCATGATAAAGAGGCTCAATTTCAAATTTCTGAACCACAGAGGCAAACGCGTCGGCGTCAAATACTTTCAAGGCGAGCATAGTCGGGACCAGGCCGGCATCGGCAAACGCTCGAACCCGGTCGTCTACAAATCCATCGCGGCTTTCCAATACTAAAGGGCGAACTCTGAAAAGCTCAGTCAGATACCTGTTGGCGTCCCTCATCGTCATTCCGTATGCCTCTGCAAGCTCATACGCAATTACGTCAAAGCGGTTGGAGGTTTTTATGAAGCCGTTCGCTTCTAGCTGCTTAAAGCTATCGACCTTTCTTAGAGGGATGGTTAGATCGTAGAAACGCGACAAATAACGTCGGCCGTCAAAACCTTGCCCATACATGCCTTCAACAACATGTGATAGTTGATTGGCGTTGACCGAATACACGATGACTACTCGATCATCTGTAAACAGATTCTTCAACTGCTCGAGCACCTTCATTGCAAAAGAAGGACGGCAACGATCGAGCTCATCGACAATGAGAAGCAATGTGTTGGCTTTTTCAGGGAGAGCTACATCTACCAGGTTTGAAACAGAGGACCTTAGCGTTTCTCTGTCACGATAAGCCTGGATTAAATCTCTGCCCGAAAAAGCGTCTCTTAAAGAGCTGGCTCCGCCATGTCCAAAGACCCCCAATATGGCGTCGAGTGTTCCGGCAATCTTTTCGCCAGCTTCGGTGTCACTGCGAAAAGAGGCGCATGCATCGCCTTGGAGGGCTATAGATGCTGCAATCGAAGGCAGCGGATCATCCCAATGGTCATTTTCCCAGGCGTTGTAGTATACGGGCAAGAAGCTGTTCAGCTCCATATAGGGTGCAAGCTCGCGATTGTTGTCAAGCAATCCGTCGAGGTCTCCGTGAGACTCAAGAAAAGGATTAACCTCTTCAAGGATGCAGGCCACCTGTCTAACGAAGAATGTCTTCCCGCTTCCCCAATCAGCGTCGACGAACAGGGAAAACCCGCCTTCGATGGATTTGAGTATCCCGGCAAACTCGGCGAGATCTCCATTCCTCCCGAGGGCGTCGTTGTGCAGCAGCTTAACAAGGATGTCGCGTGTAGGTGCTGAATCGATTCTTCGCATGTTACTTACTCTAATCCCACTCAATAGTTAGAAACTATCTCCAGTTCGTTCCAGTTTGCCTCAGTTTGTCCCACTTGCATCCAGTCTCAAAATTGCCGCGAATCCAGACCTCGAAGGGTGTCCTCTGCTCCCTCACGGCCTGCTTGAGGAACATGTTGATCGCCTGGGTGGTGCTGATGCCGAGCTTCGAGAAGAGCTTCGCAGCGTCGTCCCTCGTCTGCCTCTCCATGCGTACGGTGACGTTAACTGTCTCCATGCGGACCTCCTTGCCTCGTGTGTGCGCAATACGGCGATTGCACGCGCGGCAGGCGGTATGTTCCTGGAATCCGTCATGGTGTGGCGGATATCCGTCACGTGGCGACTGGAATATGCCGTGACCCGCTCCCATATACAAAGATAGCACCCATGATGCAGTGCGCCATGGGTGCTATCTAGGTTTTCATGCACGTAAATTGCACATATTTTAACTACTCCCACTCAATCTTGATTTCGTGAATCCTCGTGCATCGTTATGTCGTTTAGTAGCGTGGTTTGACCCCAGTAGACAATGAAACGCGAAATCCATGTACTCAAACGACACTCACAGAGTTCTTGAATTCAGAAGCGAGCTGGCGGTTTCTTTGTCTTTTCTAAGGAATCAAATTAGCTAGCTCAGGGGCCCATAGCTGGAATTTATAGGGATCCAAGCAGTATGCTGCAGCATCGTTCATGTGTACCAAATCATTAAGCATCTTGACGTGTATACCGGTTTGCTCGGACTCGTTTGGATTGAGGGTTTCCCTAAGCACAATCAATCTTTCGAAATCGGTAAGCTCTGAAGTGTCGATTTGAGATTCGTAGTCATCAGGAATTGCCGGCAAGTCAACACCGCATTCATTACTAATCAGCGAGAGGATGCGCTCTTCGTCTGTACCTTCATCTGCGAGTTTTTCTAGAATTTCTCGCTTGTTGTATCGATGGAGAATCATGGACGAGTATCCCCACGCAGATCCAAGAGCTGATTTCTTCAAATCACAAAGCAGCCTCAAATTGATTGCTTTCGCCCAATAGGAATTCACCTCTGAAATGCGAATCCTGATTCTGTCAGGAAGGTAGACAACATCTTCTTTGGCAATATCCACGAGAGAAAGCGAGTTGTCTTTCCTTGTCAACGCTTGGACTTTTCCCAGATTGTCTCGTTTTCCTTCGACTAAAACCGCTCGTTTTACGAAAGCTTGATCGTGGGATACGACCAAGACCGTCTTTCCGCTTACTTTTTGTATCAAGTCAAAAATCTGAGTGCGTCGATAGTCATCGAATGAAGAGGCTGGGTCGTCTATCAGCAAGATTTGCCCATCCGGATTCGCCAAAAACAATAACAATGCCACAAGGTTTTTCTCCCCAGTGGACAAAGAGTTTCTCATGTCTGTGTTGTCTGTTGCATTGACATGGACCAAGGAGTATCGAGCCGTGTTGTTGCCTCGAGTAGCCGAAGTTACTTTGAACCTATACGGAATAGACAGCCTGCTCAGCTGCAGGTTCAGCTTCCGACAGTTGTTTTTAATGATGCCGTTAAAAGCACTCTTCATGCTGCCGAGCAGTTGTTTTATTTCGCTTGACTTGCTTTGGATTGCCTCAATAGGTTCTTTCAGCTGCGAGAATTCGGCATAAACGCATTCGTCAACCTCTAAAGAGGGAATGCCTGAATCAAGCAGGGAGGTTTTTGGTACATTGCAAAACCTTGTGACCTTCTGCAGCTCTTCAGAAATCTTATAAAGCAAGAGAAGTCGCTCTTTTGTGCTTGACTCTCCTTCTTCAGTTTCAAGCGATTTTTGGCTAATGCCGAATTCGCTAAGTAATGTTGTCGAAGAAAAGACAGGTTTAAGATCGGAAACTTTTAGCTCCGACAGAATGGCGAACGGGTCTGTCTCATCGCTATTCATTCCCTTGCCGCAGAAAGGACAACGACCCTCTTCGAAATCATCAGTGATGTTCATTCCCTGAGACATCCAGCCGGCATACTCCAGGCCGCCTTTCTCAATAACGCCCTTCAAGAATGGTGTTGTGTTTTTAGCAACGGTTGAGGCTTTTGAAACCTTTGCGGCTTTTGTAAATTGTCCCTTGGTTGGTTTTCCCAGAACGGACTGGAGTTCCTTTATTTTTCCTTGGTAAGAAAACATGACTTCGTTAAACGCTCTTAAGCTGGAAACCGCGTTGTTGAACTGTTCTTCAAGATCAAGCAACGCTTTCTCGCTACCTATGAACACTTCATAGGAACCAGCCGTTTCTTCTTCACGAAACAAGGCGTCCTGTTCATCGGAGTTGTAAACGCGCACGCTTGTCGGCAATCCTTGTTGGTTGTTAACCCTAATTACAGTTTCATCCGCAGTTTTTCCAACGCTCACGTCAGCCGGGGATGGCTCTTTGGAAACAGCGCTAATGATTGAGGATTTTCCAGAGCCGCAAACACCAAACAGATAGTTAACTTTTCCATCTTCAAGCTCGTAATCGAGCCTATCGATGTTTCTGTAGTTTTCGATATGGATAATCATTCAGCCTACTTCCCAGTCCAAGGACTCTTGCCGTCGGGGGTGTTCATCCAGGTGCCGCCCTCATAGGTCTCTTTGAAGTCCTCATACTCTTCTCGGGTGATCTCCTTGGCCTCCAGCTTTTCCTTCATCTCGTTCCAGTTGGAGAGCAGGGCGAAGAAGGAGGATGCGCCAGGCTTGGCGACAATGGCTGGCTGGCCGTTTATCTTGGTCACGGTATAGCCAAGGATGTCCTCGTTCTCGAGGATCGCATAGTAGAACTCCATGTAGGGGCCGAATTCAGGGGAGCTGAGGTACTCCGGCCTGACCTTGAGCGCTTTAGCGATGCGATCGCTGATCTCGGGTTTAGCCTTCCTGGCTCCAAGCTCATAGCTGCGATAAGCGGTCTCGCTGATGCCCGCCAGGTCAGCTACTTCCTTCTGGGTCATATGCCGCTTGCTCCTGAGCCTGCTGATCACGCGGGCGAATCTTGAACTTTTATCGCCAAACATTTCCTCAAGCATGTTTTCGTCCTGTCCTAAAGGTACCACCTAGCGCATTGAAAACGCTGTGTAAATGGTACCACCTCACGAATTTGTGAGCAATTCCTGCGATTTCTATTTACCTCACGTTTCTGTGAGGTATTCTGTTCACGTAAGCAAACCTCACGAATATGTGATGTTTGATAGCGACTCAAAGACAGGAGATGAGAATGAGTACACAGATGATCGGAGCAGAGGAAGTCGCAAAGGCCCTGAACACCTCGAAGGGTTATGCCTACAAGGTGATCCGCAAGCTTAACGCCGAACAGGAGGAGAAAGGATGCCTGGTGGTCAAGGGAAAGGTGAGCGCAGACTACTTCGCCGAGCGCTACTTCGGAAAGAAGGGCGGCGCGAATGTCGATCAGTAAGGACCACGAGCGCGGTACCTACTATGTTCAGTGCTATTACCGTGATTGGACTGGGGAGCGCAAAAAGAAGACCAAGCGCGGCTTCAAGACCAAGAAGGCTGCGGCGGCCTGGGAGGTGGACTTCCTTCGCCAGATGGAGGGAACTCCGGACATGACGCTCAATGCGTTCTACGAGCTGTACAAGAAGGACATCGCCAAGAAGGTGCGCATCACCACCCAGCGCGGCAAGCAGCAGCTCATCGAAACGAAAATCCTCCCCTACCTGGGCGAGAAGAAGCTCACCGACATAACGCCGCTGGACATCCTCAGCTGGCAGAACGCCATTCAGTCGGAAACCACATCCAACGGTCTCGCCTACAAGGATTCCTATCTGCGCACCATCGGCAACCAGCTGTCGGCAATGCTCAACCACGCCGTTCGCTACTACAACCTTCCCGGCAACCCCATGAGCAAGGTTGACCGAATGGGCAGCAAGAAGACCGATGAGATGCGCTTCTGGACCAAGGACGAGTACAAGCGGTTCTCCAGGGCAGTCATGGACAAAGACGTCTCGTTCATGATCTTCGAGGTTCTGTACTGGCTGGGAGTGCGCAGCGGCGAGGCGTTGGCGCTCACGCCCGCCGACTTCGACCTCAAGCGCGGTAGGGTCAGCATCACAAAGACCTACCACCGCATCGACGGCGAGGACGTGACAACCCCGCCGAAGACCCGCAAGTCCAACAGGATCATCGTGCTTCCAAGGTTCCTCATCGACGAAATCAAGGATTACCTGCTGGCCCATCCAGCCATCCAGCCAACCGACCGGATGTTCCCCGTCACCAAGAACTTCCTCAGGCACGAGATGGAGCGGGGATGCAGGGCTGCTGGACTCGAACCCATCCGAATCCACGACCTGCGCCACAGCCACGTCTCGCTGCTCATCGAGATGGGCTTCTCCGCCCTTGCCATTGCCGACAGGCTCGGCCACGAGAGCACTGAGGTGACCATGATGTACGCTCATCTTTTCCCCAACAAGCAGGACGAGATGGCGCAGCAGCTCGACGAGCAGCGCGGCCCGAACGGCGTTTTCGCCGCACATGAGATCAAACCAATGAAGGAGGTGCTCAAATGAGCGAGAAGAACCTCGATGCGCAGGGCCGCATGCGAAGCAAGACCGTCGCATTCCGGATGTCCCCGGAGGAGGCGGATCTGCTGCAGAGGTACGCGGACATGAGCGGAATGACCAAGCAGGACTACCTCATCAGCAGGGTGCTACAGCGCGAGGTGACCGTGGTTCCCAACAAGCGCATGCAGCTGTACATGGAAGAGAACATGCTCCATGTCTTCAAGGAGCTCAGGCGCCTTGACGCGGGGCAGGTCCTGCCCCGGGACCTATCTGAGCTGGTCGGGATGCTGGCTGGCATCTTCGCTGCCTTGGGCGGGGAAGACGAGGCCGCGGCAGCCTCCGACGACGACCTGATCATGGGATTGGAGAGGTAAACGGTGACTTCTTCTCTGCAGACCAGGACGGCCCAGGACCTCATGACCGACCCCATCGAGGAGAGGCCCATGCTCATCCATGGGCTCATGGGCGACGGCCTCGGCTTCCTGTGCGCGGCGCCCAAGTCCGGCAAGAGCTGGCTGGCCATGGAAATCGGCATCTGCGTGGCAACGGGAACGCCGCTGTGGGGCCATCAGGTGCGCAAGGGAGCCGTTCTGCACCTCCCGCTGGAAGACACCTACCAAAGGATCACGCAGCGCCTCTGGAGGCTCGCTGACGAGGTTGACGGCAACCTGTTCTTTGCCACGGAGGCCGATGCCCTGGCCGGCGGCCTCCTGGACCAGCTCGCCGATTTCCACGAAAGCCACCCGGATCTCGCGCTGGTGATCATCGACACGCTGCAGATGGTCAGGAACACTTCCCGTGATTACAGCTACTCGGCCGACTACAGGGATATCTCAGAGCTGAAGCGCTTCGCCGATGCCCATGGGATAACCATCCTCATCGTCCACCACACCCGTAAGATGGGCGACAGCGACGTCATGAACACCGTCTCCGGCACCAACGCCATCACCGGCGCGGCAGACTTTACCTGGGTCATCAAGAGGAACAGGAACGACAACGACGCCACCCTGACCATCACCGGTAGGGACGTCGAAGAGCGCGTGGCAGACATCAGCTTTCGCGGCTACCGCTGGGAGATGGTCAAGGAAAAAACGGCGGAGGAGCTGGCCGAGTCGACGGTGCCGCCGTGCGTATCCGCGGTCATCGGGTTCGTTGCCGATTGCGGCCATTGGGAAGGTTCCACGAACGCGCTCATGAAGAGGTGGGGATCGTCGGGATGACCGCGGCGGCGTTCGGCAAGAACCTAGCCCAGCACTCGAAGCTCATGAGGTCCAGGGGTGTCCATTACTCGAAGAGGCACACCAACGCCGGCTCGCTGCTAACGCTCGAATTCCACGATGAAGGTGACGGCAGTGACAGCAGTGACGGATGATCAAGGGGTAGGGAATTTGCCGTCATTCCCGTCACACCTGTCACCGAGGCGCTGGCTCAATCTGAGCCAGCGCTTTTTTACGGGCCAAAAACGAGCCCGTAAATCCTGATGTAGCAAGCTACCTAACTTGTATCACGGATACCGTTAGGGCTTGCTGTAAGGCGAATCCAGCAAGTAGCCCATGAGTGTCAGACATAGTCTTTCTGCTCATGCTACTTGACGAATCGCCGAATCCAGCAAGTAGCCCATGTCGTCAGACGAGGCCTTCCGACAAGGCTGCTTGCCCGAAAAATCTCCCGTAGCGAGTAACTCATGGCGTATTACAACGGCTACTTGCTACCCTCAAAAGCCTTCGGTTTTGCTTGTAGCAAGTAACACATGCCGTATTACGCCATAACCACTCGCCACCCTTGCGGGCGCGGTCGATGCGGGGGATCCCCCGCGCCCCTTATAAGGCGAATAATGCGGATTCCTCGACACCTTAAAATTGACCCCATGGCGCGATGATAAAATGGAAGAGAAATAGATGAGATAGAGGAGCATTAATGATCAACGCCGGAAATCCAAACATGTGGGAACAAGACACTGCCGCTTCCGTGTCTCAATACAACTACTGGTTCATAGATTTTGCTCCGCGTGCGTATGATGATGCTAGAGCAGATTGCTCTGAAAGAATTGAAAGCGTCCTGGATGCTTCGAATGATCTCAGGGATCTTTTCCCGAAGCTTGTAATCGATGACCCTACTTGTTTGATGGTGCTTAGAATGCTGTGTGCGCCGCCTTTGGCGCGTGACAGGTTGTCGGGTCTTTCCGATACGCCTAGAGGCAGGGTGAAGAGCTTGGAAGAAGGTTCCCTGCCTACTAGGGCATCCGCCTTTCGCGCTTTGGAGGAAGAAGAGCTTCCTGCCATGCTGGCCGTTATCAAGAAATTGATCGATCCCGCCCTGGCTCCGTGGCTAAAGGAAAATAGAGCTCCGTCTCCTGAAGAGCGCACAAAATTCATTGCTGTTGTCGGCGATCGAGTTAGCGGCTCCCTGGCTGATCCGGCTATCAGAAACGCTCAGGAAAATCGCCAGCTTAGCGTTATGGACACATGGCTTGAGAAGCATGGATACACGCTTTGCTCTGATCCCTCAATTGGTTTTCTCGAGCTTCCTGCTGGGACGTATGCTCATCACAAGAATGTCAGAATGTTTAAGAACGCATCCGACGATTCCGAAGGCTACGTGAACACTCCGATTGACGTAGTGATTGCCCCAAAGAACGGAAATCCTCCACTGTTATTCGAATGCAAAAGCGCTGGAGACTTCGCCAATACGAATAAGCGCAGAAAAGAAGAGGACACAAAGGTGGCTCAGCTTCGCGCAACATACAATCATGTGTACGGAGGCGACTGCAAGCTCTATCTATTTCTATGCGGCTATTTCGACAACACCTATCTTGGTTATGAAGCAGCCAATCACATGGATTGGGTTTGGGAGCATAGAGTAGATGACTTAAAAAAGCTGGGTTTGTAATGAGTCTAAATGAACTTGAGAGCCAAAGAATCGCCAGGCAGTTGATTCTTGATGGCGAAAGAAGCCAAGAGCAACGGAATATATTAGGCCAATTTGCAACTCCCTATGACCTTGCGCTGGACATCACGAGAGTAGCTCTTTCTTATGTGCCAGATGCCAAAAGGTGTCTAGAACCCGCTTGCGGAACCGGCTCGTTCGTTTCTGCGGCATTAGCGTGCAATAGTGAGCTAGCAATAACAGCAATCGAGAAGGACGTCGATTATTTCGAAGTTGCAAATTCGCTGTGGTCCAGCGACTCCGTGTCTGTGATTAACGATGACTTTCTTGAGTATTCAAAAGATTCAGAGTCTTCGTTCGATGTGTTGCTTTCGAACCCCCCATATTCTAGACATCACCATCTCAATCAGGAATCTAAAGACAAGTACCGGGCTATTACGAAGTCTCTTACGGGCAAAGAGTTGTCCCAACTCGCCGGCCTTCATGCGTATTTTGTATTGTGCGGCACTCACTTGCTGAAAGAAGGCGGTGTGGGCGCTTGGCTGATACCGTCAGAGACGTTTAGCGTTAACTTTGGAAAGAAAATCAAGCAGTATCTGACCTCTGAGGTTTCTATCGAAAGAATCCATTTCTTCGAAGAAAGCGACCTTCAGTTCGGCGATGCCCTTGTGTCCTCTTGTGTCCTGTTTGTTAGGAAAACACGCTGCAACAAAGATAAAACTGTTGAATTGACAAAGGGCAGGAGCATCTCGAAACCGAAAAAGGAGATGACTCTGCCTGTTCGTGAGCTTGCATCGATTCCTAAATGGCAACATGCCTTTCGAGGGGTTGAGCTTGCTGGCGAACCGCTCAAAAACTACATAAAGGTCAGTCGAGGGGTTTCTTCTGGAGATGACAAGTTTTTTGTTAAAGACAGAGATGAATGGCATTCCTTGGGCATAGGTGACGATTGGTTGCAGCCAGTTCTTCCTCCACCACGTTATCTAGATTCAGATACTGTTACTTCTAACGAAGATGGCTGGCCGATAGAGACCAACAGAGCCATGCTTCGAATAGGCAGGGATGTGTCAACTGATCAGATGCCAAGTAGCCTCGTTGAATATCTAGAATCTTGTTCAGAGAAATCTAGATCAAGCTACACCCTGTCTCATCGAAAGCCATGGTATTCGGTTGAAAACAGGAAACCAGCGCCGATATTGTGCACTTATATGTCGCGATCAAAAGAAAAGCCATTTAGGTTTGTTAGGAACAAATCGAAAGCTATAACGACAATGGCTTATCTGTGCATTTATCCTTTGCGTGAGATGAGCGAGCAGGAGCTAGACTGTCTGTGCGCTCAATTGCAGAGTATTGATTCCGAGACGTTAATTGCATGCAGCAGAGAATATGGTGGCGGCTTGAGGAAACTAGAGCCAGGAGAACTGCTTCAAGTACCTGTAAAGTTCGAAGGAAGCTTACAAGCTTGTTTGAGTATCACGTGAATACCAGGGGGATGCGTTTTCCTAGGCGCGTCCCCCTTCTGAGTATATAGGGATGGTAGAGCTTTCGAAAATGCAGGTTATCCGCACAAAATCGTGATGTCTATACTCATCCATCCAGCCAACCAAAATGCAAAAAATGCATATTTCCAGGTCAAGCCATATGAATAGAGCCTTTCCAGACCGCTGGAAAGGCTCTTGTTGGTTCTATGTGGCTGGGGGTTTGCAGGTTAATTCGGCATATTTTGAGCCATCAAAAGACCTGGTAAATCACCGAAATCAAACCTCACGATAATGTGCGGATTTATTCCCACTCGATGGTCGCCGGCGGCTTGGACGTGATGTCGTAGCACACGCGGTTGGCACCGGGAACCTCGGCCACAATGCGGCCGGAAATGCGGGCCAGCACGTCGTAGGGCAGCTTGGCCCAGTCAGCGGTCATGGCGTCGCTGGACTCGACGGCACGCAGGATGATCGGACGCTGATAGGTGCGCTCGTCGCCCATTACGCCAACGGACTTAATGTCGGGCAGGACCGCGAAATACTGCCAGCAGCTGTGCTCGGAGTTGCGCTCGCCAGTCTGCTCAAACAGACGCTGGTTGTAGGCGTCGAGCTCCTCGCGCACGATAGCGTCGGCGTTTTTGAGAATCTCGAGCTTCTCCTTGTCGACCGCGCCGATGATGCGGATGGCCAGACCCGGGCCCGGGAAGGGCTGACGGAACACGATGTGACCCGGCAGGCCGAGCGCCAGACCAAGCGCGCGGACCTCGTCCTTAAAGAAGTGGTCGAGCGGCTCGATGAGGTCGAAGTGCACGCCCTCGGGGAACGGGATCAGGTTGTGGTGGCTCTTGATGGTGGCCGTCTTGCCGCCCGTCTTGCGAGCGCCGGACTCGATGATGTCGGGGTAGATGGTGCCCTGAGCCAGATACTTGACCGGCTTGCCATCGCACTCGAGCTGCTGGGCGACCGCGAAGAACTCTTTCCAGAACTGCGTGCCGATGATGCGGCGCTTCTCCTCAGGCTCGGTCACGCCGGCCAGAAGCTCGGCATAGCGGTCCTCGGCGTGGACGTGGATAAAGTCGACGTCAAACTGCTTGGTGAAGACCTCCTCCACCTGCTCGGGCTCACCCTTGCGCAGCAGACCGTGGTTGATGAACACACAGGTCATCTGCTTGCCCACGGCGCGGGCGCCCAGCGCAGCCACGACGGAGGAGTCGACGCCACCGGACAAGGCCAGAATCACGCGGTCGTCGCCGACCTTCTCGCGGAACTCGGCCGTCATGGTCTCGACCAGGTTGTCCATGCTCCAGTTGGGCTCCAGGCCGCAGATCTCAAACAGGAAGTTGCTCAGCAGCTGCTGACCGTACTCGGAGTGCTTGACCTCGGGGTGGAACTGCGTGGTGAAAATCTTGCGCTCGACGCACTCCATGGCGGCAACCGGGCACACGTCGGTGCTGGCAGTAACGGTAAAGCCCTCGGGCACCTCGGAGACGGCATCACGGTGGCTCATCCACACGGTCTGCTCCATAGGCGTGGAGTTAAAGAGCTTGGCACCAGCCGTGCGCGTGATGGTGGCGCGGCCGTACTCGCCCACCTCGGAGTGGCCGACCTTGCCGCCGAGCGTCACGGCCGTGATCTGATGGCCGTAGCAAAAGCCCAGGACGGGAAGGCCCAGGTCAAAGATGGCAGGATCGATGGACGGAGCGTCCTCAGCATACACAGAAGCCGGGCCGCCGGAAAGGATGAGCGCAGAGGCGTTCATCTCGCGAATCTCGTCGGCCGAGATGTCGCAGGGAACGATCTCGGAATACACGTTGAGGTCGCGGACGCGACGGGCAATGAGCTGACCGTACTGCGCACCAAAGTCGAGTACGAGGACCTTTGCGGAAGCCTTTTGATCCATGGTTTCCCCCTCTTGTTGGCGGGGAGCCGGTGCCCACCCGCGTGAATGAACGAAAATAACTTTCATAGTGTACACGTTATATGGGGTTTCTCGTCCCTCGCAGCCATCAGCGCACGGCAAACGCACGACCTGGGCCTTATTTGACGGCAATTGGAGTGTTACTAAACATTACAGATGATGTATTACGTTTGAACATTGGACGCCCTGTGCCACAATACTGCCGAACGACTCCGCCTCTGGGGCGGCAAATACGATAGGAATACCAGCATGAAGCGCATCCTTCTCATCGCCACGGGCGGCACCATCGCATCGACCGAGGACGGCAACGGCCTCTCCCCCGCCCTGACCGGTGAGGAGCTCGCCCAGAGCGTCCCCGAGATCTCGGGCCTCTGCGAGCTCGACGTCGTGCAGCCCATGAACATCGACAGCACCAATATGCGTCCGAGCGACTGGATGCGTATCCGCGACGTCATCGTCGAGGGTTACGCCGACCACGACGGCTTCGTGATTCTGCACGGCACCGACACCATGAGCTACACCGCGGCGGCGCTTTCCTACCTGATTCAGGACAGCCCCAAGCCCATCGTGCTCACCGGCTCGCAAAAGCCCATGGGCAATCCATTTACCGATGCCAAGCTCAATCTGTACCAGAGCCTACTCTATGCGCTCGACGAGCATTCGCACGATGTCTCGATCGTGTTTGGCGGCGTGGCAATTGCCGGCACGCGCGCCCGCAAGCAGCGCACCATGAGCTTTAACGCGTTCATTAGTGTCAACTATCCGCCCATTGCCTACATCCGCAACGACCGCATCGTGCGCAACGGGATTCACGGCACTCACCAGAATGAGTGCCCGGTTCGTTTCTACGACAGTATCGACCCGCGTGTGTTTGTCCTTAAGCTCACACCCGGCGTGAACCCGGGTATCCTGGACGCCCTTGCCGATAGCTACGATGCTGTAATCCTGGAGACCTTTGGCATTGGCGGCATCCCCGAGTTTGGTGAGTCGGGCGAGTCGTTCCAAGAGACAATTTTCCGCTGGGTCGATTCGGGCCGCACTGTCGTTATGACCACGCAGGTCCCCGAAGAGGGCCTTGACCTGGGTGTTTATGAGGTCGGCCGCGCTTACGCCGATCATTCGGGTATTTTGCGCGGCGACGACATGACCACCGAGACGCTCGTAGCCAAAACCATGTGGGCACTCGGCCAGTCACGCGATGCCGCCGAGATCCAGCGCCTGTTCTACAGCCAAGTCAACCACGACCGCATCCCGATGGCGTAATTCAGTTGTCGACGGGTATCCCCTATTCGATCCCCTCGAGAAGCTCTGACACCGTCATGCCGAGTGCGGGCGCGATCTTAAATAGAACCTTGAGCGTGAAATTTGCCGTCCCATCTTCGATTCGGTCGAGGTAGGGTCGGCTGATTCCTGTCGCCACACAAAAATCAACCTTGGAGATACCAAGGTCCCTGCGTGTCTCTTCGACCCGCCTGCCAAGAATCTGTTTCGCACGTTCGTCCATGCAGCCGAGTTTGAAATGGAGCTGAACAAAAACGTAAACTATAGTTTACGTTTTGCCGAATACACAGGAGTTTTCTATGTCGGGTTCTTCGGTCCGCATGTACCGAGCCACGCTTTGCACAAACAGCGTACCGCCCAAGCTCGTCGTCGTTGAAGCCGAATGCCTTTCGCCCGATGAGCGCACAGCATTTGCATTGCTATCAAGTCGCGTCGCCGCCGTTCTGGTCCCTTGCCCGGCGCAAGGTGAACTTGCCATCCAATGCCAAACGCATAGCTGCTCGCTCAATCAGGCTGCCGTAATCGCAACCAGCCAACGCGGTCTGCCCCTTCTCCTGGAAGCCGGTATCGCGCTCGCCCTTCGCGGCGCCGGATACGAAAACGAGGCCGCCGCCGATATGGTCTTTAAACCACGATCGAGCGGCGGCCTCGCAGCAGCCATTGAATATGCGTGCAGGCTCGTTGCCTAAAAGGACAAGCTAGAAACCAAAGCCAAAGCCCGTTCCGGTAATCGCCGAGTACATAAAGTAAACGTTAACCACGTTGAGGAACACACCCGTGATGCAACCGTTGCGCAGGTAGCGTTCGCACACGATACGCGCCATGGCGGCGGAGTCATCATTGTTTTTAGCCTGGCGTCCTGCCGTAAAGTACGTCGCCACGCTCAGCAGCAGGTTGAGCACCGGCAGTGCCAGCAACTCGTAGCTCTTGCCCCAGCGCGTCGCCTCGCCGGCGGCATTAAACTTTGTTGCCACCTCGGGACCAATGTTGGGGATAACACACGCTGCGACCACCAGCGGAATCACCGCAAGCACGAGCAGCGCAACACCCATGTAGCCGGCTTTTTTGCCATATTTAAACATGTGCGTCGTCCTTACACGTTAAAGCGGAAGTGCACGACGTCGCCATCGGCCATGACATAGTCCTTGCCCTCAATACGCAGCTTGCCGGCGGCCTTGGCGCCCTGCTCGCCGCCGAGCTCGATGTAGTCGTCGTAGCCAATGACCTCGGCCTTAATAAAGCCGCGCTCAAAGTCGGTGTGGATGACACCGGCAGCCTGCGGAGCGGTCGCACCCTGACGCACCGTCCAGGCCTTGACCTCCATCTCGCCGGCCGTAAAGAACGACTGCAGGCCAAGCAGCTTGTAGGCGGCCTGCGCGAGCACGTCCAGGCCGGGCTGCTCCAGGCCCAGGCTCTCCAGGTAGTCGGCAGCGTCCTCGGGATCGAGCTCGGAAAGCTCGGCCTCAATCTTGGCGCAGATCGGCAGCGGCTTGACGCCATCGATGGGCGCCAGGTCCTCGTTGAGCATATCCTCGTCCACGTTGGCCACATACAGGATGGGCTTCATGGTGAGCAGGAACAGGCCCTTGGCGGCGGCGCGCTCCTCGTCAGTCATCTCCATGGATGCGGCGCGCTTGCCCTCGTTGAGCCAGGCAAGCAGACGCTTGGCGACCTCAAACTTGGGCATGAGCTCCTTGTCGCGCTTGGCCTCCTTCTCGAGCTTGGGCAGCTGCTTCTCGAGCGTGCCCATGTCGGCCAGGATGAGCTCGGTCATGATGGTGTCGGCATCGCCGGCGGGATCGACGAACTCGCCGGTGCGGCCCACCTCACGCATGACGTTGGGGTCCTTAAAGTAGCGCACGACCTCGCAGATGGCGTCGGTCTCGCGGATGTTTGCCAAGAACTGGTTGCCCAGACCCTCGCCCTCGTTAGCGCCCTTCACCAGACCTGCGATGTCGACGAACTCGACCGTAGCCGGCACAATGCGACCCGGGTTGACGATGTCGGCGAGCTTTTGCAGGCGGCTATCGGGCACATCGACGATACCCACGTTGGGGTCGATCGTGGCGAACGGGTAGTTGGCGGCAAGGCCGGTCTTTTTGGTAAGCGCGGTGAACAGCGTCGACTTGCCCACGTTGGGCAGGCCCACGATACCGATGGAAAGGGACACGACAGCTCCTTTTGATACAGGTACTTCAAACTGCATAAGTATAGCGCCGCCGCAGCATCCAGGCGAACCCGGACGCCACGGCGGCGCAAATGAAGCAGAGATAGGGGTCGCTGACTAGTCTGCGAGCTTTTCCACCTGATCGAGCATCTTATCGAGCTTGGCCTTTGCCTCGGCCTTGACCTTCTCGGCCTCCTCGTGAGCCTTCGCCTTCTGGGCGGCCTTTTCCTCGGCCTCGGGATCGACGACGACCAGATTGGACGCATCGTGTTCGACCAGCTTGAGCGCATGTTCGGGACAAACCTTGACGCAGGCTCCGCAACCCAAACAATACGTGGACTCCAGTGCAAAGCGACCGCTTCCCACCAAATCGCAGGCGGACGTGGGGCACACGTTGACGCACTCGCCGCACGACGTGCACTTGTCAAAATCGCACTCCGGCGTGCTCACCTGCATGTTCTGGGCAAGCTCGGGGTGGTTTTGCAGCGTCGAGAGTACCAGCTGGCGCCCATGGGTGAGCGAACGGCGACGCTTGGTCGTCGTGGTGCCGCACATGGTGTTGAGCGTGCGCTCCAGCTGGGTGATCTGATGGCGATGGGCTTTGAGCTTCTGCGTCACCGAAGCCAGTGCCGCCGTCGCCGGGTTGAGCTTGGTCACCGTCAGGCCCGTGGTGCGGGCGATCTTTTCCATGTATTCCTTGCGCTCGTACTCGCGGCGCTTATGGCATTTGAGGCTCTTGGGGTCGACCTCCAGGCCCATACCCGTACCAGCCCATTCCTCGGCCTTCGCAATCGCCTCGCCCAGCATGTCCTCGCCACCGGTGTTGCGGCATTTATCGCACACGCCCAGCGGCAGATACACACTCACGTTGGGATAGTCGGCCAGCACCGAGAACCAGGTCTCGGCTGTAATATCGCCCACGCAGGCAACGACGACCTCGTTCTCGCGCGGCATGCGCTTAAGGGCGCGCGTGCAGGTAACGTAGGCGGTCTCGTGACTTGTAGCCGCCGAGACAATGTCGTCATACAGGTTTTTGGGTGCAAGACGCGGAGAGATGATCGCCTCCGTCGGGCAAGCAGCGGCGCACAGGCCGCACTTACGGCAGCTGTCGAGGATCTCGATGGCATCTTCCTCGACCTCGATGGCGTTGACCGGGCACACGTCCATGCACGCGGTGCAGCCACTCTTTTCGTTTTTGCAGGTCAAGCACGGAATCGTGTTTCCGCGTGGGCGCTCCTTATAGTCGGCGGGATTCCACTGCGGCCCCAATGGATCGAGTGCATCGGTCACACCGCCAAGCGGGTTTTTAAGAAAGTCGAAACCCTTGCTGATCTCGATAATGTCATCAAACAGATCGTGTTCCTGCGCCATGCGCGGCCCCTCCCTGAGCAGTGCAAACAAGCAAGAGATAATGATACGCTATCGGCCCACGCCTCGGGCAAATTACACGCGGCGCATCTTTGCGGAAAATAGCCCATGGCCTATCGCCGCCTCGATTGCACAAGGCCAATCAAGCGCCAAACTATGCCTCGCACATGAGCTGCACGAGCTTTTGCCTGGTCACCTTTGTCTGTTCGTTGGCCATGTTGCGCTCGTTCTTAAAAGTTGCGTCGGCAACGCTCAGCAAATCGGCATCGGTAATCTCATCAAGCCCCAGCTCCTCAAGCGTCGTCGGCAGACCGACGCGCTGGCAAAACTCGAGCACCTGATCAAGCTCGGGCGCACGCTCCAGGCGCAGCTGCACCACCAGACCAAATGCCACGGCCTCACCATGCATGGCCTTGCACTCGGGCAGAATCGTCAGCCCGTTGGCGATGGCATGCGCCAACGCCAAGCCACCGCTCTCAAAACCAACACCCGAAAGCAGGATGTTGCACTCGATCAGGCGCTCAACCGCCGGCGATGTGCGCCCCTTTTTGAGATCGCGCTTGGCAGCGACGCCGCATTCCATAAGCGTGTCGTAGCAGGCACGTGCCGCGACCAGTGCCAAGTGCCCCGGCGCGCCACCGTGCTCGTTCGCACCTCTCGCCGCGGCGCACGAACGCGCCTCGAAGTACGTTGCCAGCGCATCGCCCATACCAGCGACCGTCATACGCAGTGGGGCCGCCGCGACCACGTTGGTATCGACCACGACCAGGTCTGGATTCTTCTCGAGCATCAGGTAGCGGTCGAACGACCCGTCCTCGTGATACAACACCGAAATCGCGCTGCACGGACCATCCATTGAGGCCGCCGTGGGACATACGCACAACGGCAGCTCAGCATAAAACGCAACGGCCTTTGCGATATCGAGCATCTTGCCGCCGCCAATGCCCACCACCATGTCGCAATACTCGGCCCGGGCTTCCTTGGCCATTTCGACAACGGCATCTTCCGTACACGGACCGTTGTAAATCTTAAAGAACGGCTCGCTTAGATCTTCATCCAGAAATCCATCGACGATCTGCCTGCACAGCCGATCCTCGGTGCCCTGGTCAAACAAGACATAGGCAGCGCAGCCCAACCATGACAAATACCTGCCCTGACGCGAAAGTTCGCCCGGCCCCTGAACATACCGGCCAGGACCACCGTAAACCATAGGAAGCGCCATACGAGAATCCGCCCTTCATCAAACAACGATTGGTGCAAAGTAACCTGACCCCTTTGCACCAACTTGGTGCGATGGGGTCAGGTTGGTTTGCACCATAGCAAAAAGGGGCAAAGCCGTCTGCTGGCTTTGCCCCTTCCTTAGCTTGATTTACTCATCCATAAGGTAGTAGTGACCCAGCGCGTCGGCACCCAGGATGGCGTTTGCGACCATCTCGGGCGTCACCTCAAACGGCATGTTGCACATGGTGTCATCGGGCGCGCAGGCGGCCTCGGCAACAATCATGGCCTGCTCGCGCGTAAGCTCGGCAACGCCAAGTTCCTTCATCGTGACCGGCAGGCCCAGCTCAATGCAGAAGCCCAAGACTTCCTCGAGTTTCTCAGTCGGAGCATCCTCGAGTACCAGCTGAACGATGGTGCCAAAGGCGACCTTCTCGCCGTGATACATGCCGTGGCACTCGGGCAGCATCGTCAGGCCATTGTGGATGGCATGAGCAGCAGCAAGGCCCGAGCTCTCAAAGCCAATGCCCGAAAGCAGCGTATTGGCCTCGATGATATGCTCGACGGCAGGCGTCAGCGCGCCCTTCTCCAACGCGACCTTGGCCTTGACGCCATCGGTCATAAGCGTCTCGTAGCAGAGCTTGGCGAGCGCCAGACCAGCCATACCACCCTTGCCGCCGGCGCAAGTGCCACCGTCGGCATCGTGCGTCGCCTGGGCCTCAAAGTAGGTTGCGAGCGCATCGCCCATACCGGAAACCGTCAGGCGCACCGGGCTCGCCGCGATAACTGTCGTATCCATCAGGACAATGTTGGGGTTTGCCTTAAGGAACAGGTACTTATCGAACTGGCCGTCATCGGTGTAGAGCACCGAAAGTGCCGAACACGGTGCATCGGTCGAAGCGATGGTGGGGCAAATGATAACCGGGGACTCCAGGTAGTAGGCAACGGCTTTGGCGGTATCGAGGATCTTGCCGCCACCGACGCCGACGATGATGTCGCAGCCGTTGTCGCGCGCGAGCGCAACCAGGCGATCGACCTCGCTCTTGGAGCACTCGCCGTTAAAGTCCTCAAACAGCAGCTCGGCCTTAGCCTCGGCAAAACCACCCTCGATCTTGGCACCGACGCGCTTCTTGCCCGAAGGCGTCACGATGACGAGGGCCTTAGCGCCGAGCGGCTCGACATAGGAGCCGAGCTTGGCGAGCTCGTCCGGACCCTGGATGTACTTGCTGGGGCTATTGAAAATTGCAGCCATAACTATCCCATTCTCTAAAAGAAAAAAGAAAGGGGCTCCGTACGGATACGTGCGGAGCCCCTCGTTACGATAACAAGAGTCGATTAGAAATCGATGTCGGTGTCGTAGTAGCAGGCCTTGAGGATCTTCTCGAAGTCGGCAGCCTTGGTCTCACGCGGGTTCTCGGGCGTGCAGGCGTCGGTCTCGGCGTTCGCAGCGATCTCGGGCAGCTTGGCGAGGAACTCCTCCTCGGAAACCATCTGCGGGTTCTCGGCGTCGACCTTCACGCCACCATTCGCGTAATCCTTGATGGACTGCGGAATGTTGAGCTGGTCATTGAGGTCGCGAATCTTCTGGACGAGCGCAGCGATGAGCTCCTCGTTGGTCTCGCCGGGAAGGTGCAGGATCTCCTTGGCCACGTAAGCGTAACGCTCAGCAGCACGCGGGTCCTTGGAGTTCCACTGGATAACCTTGCCCAGGTACATGGCGTTAGCGGCACCGTGGATGATGTGGCCGTTCTCGAAGGCAGCACCGGTCTTGTGAGCCATGGAGTGAACGATGCCGAGCAGGCCCGAGGAGAAGGCGATACCGGCGATGCACTGAGCCTCGTGCATGTGCTGACGGGCCTCATGGTCGCCAGCATAGGACTTGGGCAGCCACTCGACGATCTCGCGGATGCCGTGCAGGGCGTTGGCGTCGGTGAACATAGAGGCGCAGGTGGAAACGTAGGCCTCCATGCAGTGGGTCAGAGCATCCATGCCGGTGTGAGCGCACAGCTTGGCGGGCATGGTGTAGGTGAGCTCGGGGTCGACGATGGCGACATCAGGGGTGATGTTGAAGTCGGCCAGCGGGTACTTGATGCCCTTGGCGTAGTCGGTAATGACGGAGAACGCGGTGACCTCGGTAGCGGTGCCGGAGGTAGAGGAGATGGCACAGAAATGAGCCTTCTGACGCAGCTCCGGGAAGCTGAACGGCTGGATGATGTTATCGAAGGACTCCTCGGGATACTCGTAGAAGACCCACATGGCCTTAGCGGCATCGATGGGCGAGCCGCCACCGATGGCGATAATCCAGTCGGGCTCGAACTCGCGCATGGCCTCGGCGCCCTTCATGACCGTCTCGATGGACGGGTCGGACTCGACGCCCTCGAACAGCTTGACCTCGAAACCGCCTTCCTTAAGGTCGTTCTCGACGTCCTGCAGGAACCCGCCGCGGCGCATAGAGCTGCCGCCAGAAACGATGATGGCCTTCTTGCCCTTGAGGTTCTTCACCTCGTGGCGAGCGCCCTCACCAAAGTACAGATCGCGAGGATTGGTAAAACGTCCCATACTGTGCCTCCTAAACAAGCCCCTCTTAGACTTGCGTATATAACGGAGCACCCGATTGGCTCCGTTAGGACCGTTTTGCGCGTTGCCGGCGATGACAATGCGCGATGTCTAAACGTCTCAACGCTCAGACAAACAATATTCTACCGTTCTGGTTGGTCAGTTATTCACCTAAAGCCGACAATGATGAAACGTTTTTCTATCCCTGAAGACCCTTGTGGGGCATTCATACTCCCAAGCTGGGCAAACGTTTTATCAAGGTTGACCACATATCCCGGGCAGGACTGTGCCCCTCCAAAATGCGCCCCGTTCGCCGCCAAAAATCGACCGTTTGCGGCACCGTGATACCACTCGGTCGTCCAGGGTGCCGACATTTGTGCGACATCTGTCTTCGTGGTGCAAAGGTGCATGTCGGAGCGTGGCGCCACCGGCGCGCCACATGCGGGTAAACTAGAGCGTTATATAGAGATATTTGAACCCTAACCGCAGCAAAGGAGGCTCCATGGCATTCGACCCCATACAAGAGGATTGCCATCGCCTCGTTCTTGAGGCCTTGCGCCGCGACAATATCCCGCTCACCGACGGTGCCGCCGTAGAGCGCCTGATGGAACAATTCACCCGTAACCCCGCGCCGCTCATCGTGCACGACCGCGACCGCGCCGGGCACCTCATTGCCAAGGTGGTCGAGGCTGTCGACTACCGCATTCCCTTTATCCCTGACGATACCCAGGCAGAGCAAGAAGAGACCGCAGCCGAGAACATGCTCCGCGAGGCAGCCGCGCTCGACCCGGCCAGCTGGGATGCCCAGCGCATGCTGTGCGCGCTCACCGCCGAATCCAACGAGGAATACGTACAGTATTTGGTGTCCAAGTGCGATGAGGTGGAGCACGATCTGGCGCTCAAGATTGCCTCGGCGCAGGACCCCTACGAGCGTGAGGCCGCAGGCGACCTGACCCGCCGTCCCTACCTGCGCTGGCTTGCCGCCTTGGCATCGCGCGCGCTCATTAGCGGCCGCTACCGCATGTCGCTGGATGCCGCGAATCGCAGCCTGGACTTTGCACCCAACGACCCCGCCGGCGTCCGCCATACTGCGATGCTTGCCATGGCAAAGCTCGAATACCCTGCCGAGGAGCTCAAGCGTTTTCGTTCCGCCCACTCCGTGCCCTATCTTGCCAACACACCGCTGCGCCGCCGTCCCAAGGACGCAGAGCGCGACCTGGACCCGTGGACGCTCATCGCGCTGATGAGCGCTGCCTGGCGCGAGCTGGATTACGAGGGCGCCGAACACTACCTGCGCATCCTTGCGCGCTCATGCCCGCACGCAGCCGAAGCACTCTACTTCCAAACCGAGTTTCCCGATGGCGTCTATGCCCGCGTCAACGTGGGTACAGGCTCCACCGACGAGCTCGTCCTTGCACTGTCCGAGGCGACGCCGGTACTGCAGGAGGGCCTGGGCGCTCCCGACAACGCCAGCTTTACCGCCTGGGTCGCCACCAACGACATCGTGCGTTCCCAGATCGACGAGCGCATCCTGCGCGCAGCCGAGCAGGGGCTTCCATTTAAGGGAGGGGACCTCTAATGGATCCGAGCGTCTACATCCCCGCCTACTTGGAGCGCACCTATCTGGCGTCGCACCCCGAACTCACCGATGCAGCACGCGAACTTGTCCATAACGACATCAGTGCGAATCCTCACAAGTATGCGCAGTCCGAGCATGCCCAGGCGCTGCTGTCCTATGCCGGTGTCCATCGTCACCTGCTCGACGAGCTCCATCGCATCGAGGACCTGGGCAGCGACGAGGAGTTCGAGCAGACGCGCAATCGTCTGTTCGACGACATGCGCGATGAGCTGCTCAAGATCGTCCGCGTCGATGCACTGGCCGTCGACGCGCAGCTGCTCGCCATCATCCTGGCCGACACGCCCGTTGACGCCTGCCTGGGCGACCTGATGAAGCTCGAGGCGAGCACGGCCGACTACCTGCAACAGAGCGTGCCCGGGTTTGATATGGAGGCCCCGCACTATTGGGCCAATAATGTTTTGGCCGACGGTGTCACCGCAGCAGACCTCACCGTAAGCGAGCCGGCGCTTATCGGGTGGCTCCACACGCTCGAGGCCATCTCGCAGCTGTGCATGGCGAGCGCCCGCTACCGCGCTGCTGCCAACTACGCCCGCCGCGTCCTTAAGGCGGAGGGCTATCCCACCCGGGCCGCCGGCACCGTGTTGTTTGCCCTCGCCCGCTTGGAAGACCAGGACGGCTTTTTTGCCCTAGCCCACCAGCTCGAGGAACAGGTGGGAGCCGATGCACTCGAGAACTCCCCCTGGTACCTGCTCGCCCGCACGATCTTGCTGTTCAAAACGAACAAGATGCGCCCGGCGACACGCGCGCTGCGCGAGTTCGCTAACCGTTGCGAGGGCGGCGCGTTCTTCTTGCTGAACCCCATGTACCAGACGCCGTATCTTCCCTGCCGACCCGAGCCGCGCGACCCCTGGGACCTCTCGCACCAGGCGGTTTGGGAAGCCGACGGCATCATCTCGGATACTCCCGACTTTGCCCCCTGGGCCAGCGCTTGCGAAGACGTATCGCAGCTTGCCCAGGAATTTGCGCGCCGTTACGGCTTTTAACGGCGCAAACGCCACGACCATGTCATTCACGTTAGGAACGGCTTCATGAACTTCCGCTCATCTCTCGCCTGTACCTCGAGCGATATCGCCCGCTGGGGGCTGCGCTCCGTCCTTAAGCGCCAGGGCGGCGTACTCCCCGGCCGCATCGCCATGAAGATCGACCCCGAGCTGCTAAGCGACCTCGCGGGCCTTGTCGACCGCAGTGTGGTGATCACCGGTACTAACGGCAAGACCACCACATCCAACCTCATCGCCGACGCCGTTGCCGCCAGCGGCGCCACCGTGGTATGCAACCGCGCCGGAAACAACATGGAGCCGGGCGTGGTGGGCGCGTTGCTCGAGGCGCGCGGCAACCTTAAGCGAACCGCCAGCAGCAAGCGCGTAGGCGTCTTTGAGTGCGACGAGCTCTACACCGTACGCGTTCTGCCCAAGCTCAAGCCGACGTACTTTGTGCTGCTCAACCTGTTCCGCGACCAGCTGGACCGTTACGGCGAGATCGACCACACCCAGGACGTCATCGCCCACGCGCTGGAGCTTTCACCGGCAACGACGCTCATCTACAACGCAGACGACCCGCTGTGTGCCGCGATCGCCGCGCGCGTTCCCAATGCAAGCATCGCCTTTGGCATCGACGGTGCCACGGGCACCGAGTCCGATCGCATTAGCGACTCGCGTTTTTGCTCGCAATGTAACGCGCCGTTGGAGTACGACTATGTGCAGTACGGACAGCTTGGCGCATACCATTGCCCCTCGTGTGGCTGGGCCCGCCCTGGGCTTGTCCGTCGCGTGGCGAGCGTGGAGCTCGGCTGCGACGGCTACGGCTTTGACCTGGTCTTTGGATCTGCGCCCGACGCGGCTGCCGTACACATCGCCACGCGCTACAACGGCCTGTACATGGTCTACAACGTAGCCGCAGCCTTCTTCGCCGCCCACGAGCTGGGCGTGGACGCGGCGCATCTGCAGCCCACGCTCGATGCCTACATCCCCGCCGGCGGGCGTATGGGCCGCTGGGAGATCGCCGGCCGTACCGTCGAGGCAAACCTGGCCAAAAATCCCGTGGGTTTCGATCGCCAGATTCAGTCCATTAAAACGGCAGGCGGCAGGCTCTGCGCCTTCTTCCTCAACGACAACGATGCCGACGGCCACGATGTATCGTGGATCTACGACGTCGACTTTGAGCGCATCGCCGACACAACGGGACTTGTCGCCTTTGCCGGCGGCACGCGCGCGCACGACATGCAGGTGCGCCTCAAGTACGCCGGCATCGATGCCGCCATCATCTCGAATATCGAGCAGGCGATCGGCGCCGTGGCAGACGAGGAGGCTGGCGACACTTTCTATGCCGTCGCCAACTACACGGCCTTTCCGCCACTGGTCAAGGAGCTCGATGGGCTCAAAGACACCGATGCGGCTACGGTTGCCGCCCACGCTGCAACGTGCGCCGATGGCAGTGCCGTTCCCGTCGGCGTCGCGCCGGTCGAGCTCTCGCGCCCGCTGCGCATCGTCTACCTGTATCCCGATGCCCTCAACCTCTATGGCGACGGCGGCAATGTCATCGCCCTCGAGCGCCGCTGCGCCTGGCGCGGCATCCCCGTTCGCGTGGACGAGGTCCGCATGGGCGAGTCGCTCGATCTGCATGATGCCGATATCGTCATGATGGGCGGCGGCTCCGACCGCGACCAACTGGCCGTGGCACACGAGCTGCTCGCTCAAAAAGACAAGGTTGCGGCCTATGTTGAGGACGGCGGCACACTGCTTGCCATCTGTGGCAGCTATCAGCTGCTCGGCCGTTCGTACTACATGGGCGACGATCGCATCGAGGGCTTGGGCGTCATTGCCGCCGAAACTGTACGCGGCTCCGACCGACTAATCGGCAACGTCGCCGCCAAGACCGACCTGGCGCCTGAGCCCTTTGTGGGATTCGAGAACCACGGCGGCCGCACCCTGCTCGATACAGAGGCCACGCCGCTCGGAACGTCCGTCGTCGCGGGCACCGGCAACAACGGCGACGATGGCTTTGAGGGTCTGATCTACAAGGGCGTCATCGGCACGTACCTACACGGACCGGCGCTGCCCAAGAACCCCGAGCTTGCCGACTGGCTCATCGCCCACGCCCTCGAGCGCCGAGGCGATACGCAGGCCACAGCCCTGCTGCCGCTCAAGCCCCTCGACGACACCTACGAGCACGCCGCCCACGACGCAGCCATGAAGCTCCTCCCCTAACGCCCCGCCACCACAAAGGGACAGGCACCTTTGTGGTGGTTTTCCAGTTTGCCAACGATATACGCGCCGGCAAAAAAGTCTGCTATACTCTTTCCCGCTGTCCCCATCGTCTAGCGGCCAAGGACGCCACCCTTTCAAGGTGGATATCGCGGGTTCGAATCCCGCTGGGGGCACCATTTGAAATCTGAAGCCCGTTACCAATTCGGTGACGGGCTTTTTTCTTCCCCAACGCCGGGATTCGAACCCGACAGGGTGCGGAGCTGAGGAAACGCGCAAGCGTTTTCCAGCGCAGCACGCAAGGAGCGGAGCGACGCAGCGAAAGCGGGCGGCGCCAGCCGCACGCGGACATCCCGCTGGGGGCACCATTTAAATCGATAGCCCGTTACCCTCGCGGTGGCGGGCATTTTTCTGCCTCAACGCCGGGATTCGAACCCGACAGGGTGCGGATCCCGGCACCATCGCAAGGCCTGTGGGCAAAAAATGGCAAATATGAGTACTGTTACCGATTTAGTAACAGCGAATTCGGCCTTTTATATGGTGAATCAGATGTCAAATCAACGACCTAGTGCTCAGATTGGGCCCGACCTCAGCTATATACCTGGACATATATGGTCCAACTCGGCAAAAACTGCCATTTTGATATGGAACTAGTTTAGTGACAGTACTCATATTTGACGGTTTTTGCCCACGACCCCTTATTGCGTGGGCGGATCAGTTGCAAAACGGACTCCAAAGCGTCCCTCGCAAACAAAAAGCCGGGCCCCGCGCGATGCGGACCCCGGCTCAATACCATGACGATATGTCGGTTACGCTCTACACGTAGAACAGGATGTCGTCGTAGGTCGGAACCGGCCAGTAGTCGGCGGCCACGATCTCCTCCATGGCATCCACGGCGGCGCGCAGTGTATCCATAGCGGGAACGACCTCGTGTGCATACACGTTGGCCTGCTCCTGGCCATCGAGGGTCTCGGCCTTCTGGTGCACGGCGTCGAGAGCCTTGATGGAATCGTTGATGGCGGTGATGCCGTTGCAGAGCTTGTTGAGCGTGTTCTGCTCGCACTGCATGGCAGCGTCGGCACCGGCGGCGCGGATTGTCTCCAGGCCCTTAGCGACCTTGGTGGCATAGGCGGTGATGACCGGGCGATAGGTACGACGTGCCTCGCGAATCATCGTGGTAGCCTCGATGTTCATGAGCTTGTTGTACTTCTCGAGCTTGCAGTCGTAGCGGCACTGGGCCTCGGCGCGGGTCAGAACGCCCGTCTCCTCAAAGAGCGCGATGGCCTTATCGGAAACAAAGGCAGGCAGTGCGTCGGCCGTGGTCTTGTTGTTGGCAAGGCCGCGCTTCTCGGCCTCGACGGGCCACTCGTCGGAGTAGCCGTCGCCGGAGAACAGGATGCGCTGGTGATCGGTCAGGACCTTCTTGCAGTACTCGAGCGCAGCGTCCTGGAATTTGTCCTCGGGCGTGCCCTCAAGTGCATCGGCAAAGGACTTGAGCGACTTGGCCACGGCAGCATCGAGCACCAGGTTGGAGTCGGAGACGTTCTGCTCGGAGCCGCAGGCACGGAACTCAAACTTGTTGCCGGTGAAAGCGAACGGGGAGGTGCGGTTGCGGTCGGTGTTGTCCTGCATCAGCTTGGGCAGGGTGTCGGCGCCCAGGTCGAGCACGCCGCGCGTGGCGTGGACGGAAGCCTTGCCGTCGATGATCTTCTCGACGACCTCGGTAAGCTGGTCGCCCAGGAAGATGGACATAATCGCCGGAGGAGCCTCGTTGGCGCCCAGACGGTGGTCATTGCCGGCCGAAGCGACGGAAGCGCGCAGGAGCTCCTGATAGTTGTCGACGGCCTCGATCACCGCGGTGAGGAAGACGATGAACTGCAGGTTGTCGAGCGGGGTGTCGCCCGGATCGAGCAGGTTCTCGGACTCGGTGCCGAGCGACCAGTTGTTGTGCTTGCCCGAACCGTTGATGCCCTCGAACGGCTTCTCATGCAGCAGGCAGACCAGATCGTGGCGGGAGGCGATGAGCTTCATCTTCTCCATCATGACCAGGTTCTGGTCGATGGCCTCGTTGACCTCGCCATAGACGGGGGCGAGCTCATGCTGGCAGGGGGCAACCTCGTTGTGCTTAGTCTTGGCGGGGATGCCGAGCGCCCACAGCTCGTTGTCCAGGTCCTTCATATAGGACGAGACGGTGGGGCGGATTGCGCCAAAGTAGTGCTCCTCGAGCTCCTGGCCCTTGCAGGGAGCGGCGCCAAAGAGCGTGCGGCCGGTGATGACCAGGTCCTTGCGCTTGCGGTAGGCATCCTTCTTGATCAGGAAGTACTCCTGCTCGTCACCCACGGAAGGAACGACCTTCTTGGGGGTCTTGCCAAAGAGTGCCAGTACACGCTTGGACTCACGCGAGAGCGCGGTCATGGAGCGCAGCAGCGGGGTCTTCTTGTCCAGGGCCTCGCCCGTGTAGGAGCAGAAGGCCGTGGGGATGCACAGGACATCGTCCTTAATGAAGGCGGGGCTGGTAGGATCCCAAGCGGTGTAGCCACGGGCCTCGAAGGTGGCACGCAGGCCGCCGTTGGGGAAGCTGGAGGCATCGGGCTCGCCCTGGATGAGGTTCTTGCCCGTAAACTTGGTAATGGCGGTGCCGTCGTGGTTGGGCTCGAGGAAGCTGTCGTGCTTCTCGGAAGTAATGCCCGAAAGCGGCTGGAACCAGTGCGCGTAGTGCGTGGCGCCCTTGGAGATGGCCCAGACCTTCATGGCGTGGGCAACGGCGTTGGCCACATCCAGGTCGAGCGGCTCACCGTCCTCGAGGGTTGCAGCAAGGCGCTTCCAAATGTCCTTGGGGAGGTAGTCCTTCATGACTTCCTCAGAGAACACCATGGTCCCGAAGCGGTCAGTAAGATCGGCCATACGGAACTCCCTTCGTATCGGCACCGCGTGAGATGCGGTGTTGATTACTAACGAACGAGTCATAGCTTAGACTCGCCGTGTTTCCGCGACATTACCGTTATGTTGCTGTCGCGAAACCAATCAATGAGGTTACCGCATCACAGCGGCACTGCCGCCCTTAATGGCCAATCAACTGTATAAATTGCAGACCTCTCCCCATGATTTAAGGGCAGTCAATTTGGGACAGGGCTTTCTTAACTGGTATTTCGCATCAGATACCATTCAATATAGCCCTTTCCTACATTGACCGCTCTGCTATAGGCAATGCCGATAGCAAGGCATCTTTGATTGGTATCCCTAAATCGCGAGTAAAACTCCACCGTGGCACAGCGGTGCTGTAGAATCCTTACAACACATCGCACCCAGGCATCTAAAGGAGCACGATATGCGCGTCGACGAGGTTTTTAAGCAGGCAGCATCCCAGGGCACCACGTCCGTTTCGTTTGAGATGTTCCCGCCCAAGGGTGAGCTTACCCTCGATACGGCTCGCGAGGTGGCAGGCAACCTGTGCAAGCTTTCACCGAGCTTTGTCTCGGTCACTTGTTCCGCTGGCGGCTCGGGTAACGGTGCCACCACCGCCCCCATTGCACATATGATTACGAGCGAATTCGATACGCCCTCGGTGGCGCACCTCACCTGCGTGGGCCGCTCGCACGCTGATATCGCCGCCAAGATCGACGAGTATCGCACCGCCGGCGTGGAAAACGTGCTGGCCCTGCGCGGAGACCTGCCCGCTGGCGCGACTGAGGACGACAAGCCCGCCTCCGACTACGCCTACGCCCGTGACCTCATCCCCGAGCTCGTCGACGCCGGCTTTTGCGTGGGCGCCGCAGCCTACCCCGAGGGCCACATTGCTTGCGAGGATCTTAACCTCTCGGTCGAGCACCTCAAGCAAAAGCAAGACGCCGGCGCGAGCTTCTTTGTGACGCAGCTCTTCTTTGATAACGAGTGCTTCTATCGCTTCCGCGAGCTTGCCGACAAGGCCGGCATCACCGTGCCTATTACCGCGGGCATCATGCCGTTTATGGGCAAGTCGCAGATCAGCCGCATGGTCTTTATGTGCGGCGCGTCGCTGCCCTCCCCCGTCATCAAGATCCTCGCCAAGTACGAGAACGACCCCGAGAGCCTGCAGGCAGCCGGTGTAGATTATGCTGCTCGTCAGCTTTGCGACCTTAAGGAGCACGGTGCCGACGGTCTGCACCTGTACACTATGAACCGTCCTGCAATCGCCGCGACCATTATGGAGCGCCTGGGGTAATGGAAAAACCGCACGTCGATACAACCGTTGTTGAAGTGCCGGCCGACCTTGCGTCGCCGGCGCTTTATCGTATCGATGCCGCCCACCATCCCCGCGTCGACCGTGCCGAAATGTTGCGCTATCTGGGCTACGGCGGCCAGCAGATTGAGCCCGAGTTAGCGCAGCGTATTGAGCTTGTCGTTGAGCGTCTGGAGCTGGACATTGAGCCCCGTGGCGTGCGCCGCATATTTGCCATCGATGCCACGGGCGTCGATGAACAGGGCGAGCCCTGCATTCGCCTAGTCGGCACCAACGTTGAACTGCGCGGTCGCGATATCTATCGCCACCTCAAAGACGCCCGCTTTGCCGCACTCATGGCATGCACCCTCGGCATGGACGCCGAACGCCGTCTGCGCACCACGGGAGCTCAGCAGCCCCTAGAGGGAGCCGTGCTCGACGCCGCATGCTCCGCCTACGTGGAGGCCGCCGTCGAGCAGATGGACCAGCAAGTCAAGGCTGCGGCCGCTGCACACGGACTCGCCGGTAACTGGCGCTTTAGTCCCGGCTATGGCGACTGTCCGCTCTCGGCCCAGCGCTCGATCGCGGCTGCACTCAACGCCACGCGCCTCATTGGACTTACCGTCACCCCCACCAGCCTGCTCATGCCCACCAAGAGCGTGACCGCGGTGATCGGCCTGTTTGACGGCGAAGTCCACGACGCCCAGAGCCGCCCCACCTGCAATATCTGCCGCATGCGCGAGCACTGCCGCTTCCGCGCCGCCCACACCACCTGCTATTCCAGCCATTAGGAGCCCCCGATGTTTACTCCGCTTATCACTCATGATCTGGACGGTGCCGCGCTGGCGGCACCCGTTGATGCTGCCCGCCGCAGCGGCGATGCATACAAGACGCGCACGATCGACGACCTTCGCATTAAGGATGACCGCCTGCGCGCCGCCATCGAGGGCACGGGACACCTGCTGTTCGACGGCGGCATGGGCACCATGCTGCAGGCGGCCGGCATGAAGGCCGGCGCCCTGCCCGAACTGCTCAACTTTGAGGAGCCCCAGGTCATCACCGATATTCAGCGTCAGTACGTCGAGGCTGGCTGTGACGTGATCACCGCCAACACCTTTGGCGCCAACGCCCACAAGCTCGACGGCGCCGCCACCGTGGCAGACGTCTTTGCCGCGGCAGTCACCTGCGCCCGCGCGGCCGACGCCCACTACGTCGCCGGCGATATCGGCCCCATCGGCGCGCTGCTTCGCCCCTTGGGTACCCTCAGCTTCGACGAGGCCTATGACCTCTTTGCCGAGGAAGTGCGCACCGGCGTCGCCGCGGGTGTGGACCTCTTTATTATCGAGACTATGACCGACCTGGCCGAGATCAAGGCGGCCGTCCTCGCCTGCCGCGAGAACTCCGACCTGCCCGTCTTTGCCACCATGACCTTTGAGGAAGACGGTCGCACCTTCCTGGGCACGAGTCCCGAGGTTGCCGCCATCACGCTCGATGCCATCGGCGCCGATGTCCTGGGCATCAACTGCAGCCAGGGCCCGGCCGAGCTCCGAGGGCTCGCTGCACGCATGCTCACCGTTACCGACAAGCCCGTTATGGTGCAGGCCAATGCAGGACTCCCCCGCGTGGACGACGACGGTAACACCGTCTTTGACATCCAGGCCCCCGAGTACGCCAAGGCCGTCGCCGGCATGATTGCCGACGGCGTAAGCGTCGTGGGCGGCTGCTGCGGAACCACGCCCACGCACATGGCGGCACTTCGCACCCTCATCGACAACCACACGCCCAGTCCGCGCCATCGCAAGCCCAGCATGTCGGTCACGAGCGCCCAGACGGTCGTGGACCTTCCCTGCGATGGCCACAAGATCGCCGTCATCGGCGAGCGCATCAATCCCACCGGCAAAAAGCGCCTGCAGCAGGCCCTGCGCGACGGCGATCTGGACTACGTCGTAAGTCAGGGCATCAGCCAGCAAGAACAGGGCGCCGATATCCTGGACGTTAACGTGGGCCTGCCCGAGATCGACGAGGTCAAGATTATCCAGCAGGCCACCGAGCAGCTCCAGGGCTCCACGCTCCTGCCGCTGCAGATCGACTCCACCGATCCCGCCGCTGTCGAGGCCGCCGTACGCCGCTACGCCGGCAAGCCCATCATCAACTCGGTCAACGGCAAGCAGCAGATCATGGATGAGATCTTTCCGCTGGTCGCCCACTATGGAACCAACGTCGTCGGCCTCACGCTCGACGAAGGCGGCATCCCCGATACCGCCGAGGCTCGCTTCGCCATCGCCGAGCGCATCGTGGCCGAGGCCGCCCGCTACGGCATCGGCCCGGACCGCATCCTCATCGACTGCCTGGTCATGACCGCCTCGACCAACCAGCGCCAGGCTGAGCAGATCCTGCGCGCCATGTCTATGTGCAAGGAGCGCCTGGGCGTCAAATGCGCACTCGGCGTGTCGAACATCAGCTTTGGCCTGCCCGCGCGGCCGCTGCTGGGCTCGGTCTTTTTGGCCGCCGCCTTTGGTGCAGGTCTGGACGCCCCCATCATGAACCCGGGTTCCAAGCGCTTTATGGATACCGTCTACAGCTATCGCGTGCTGAGCGTTGAGGACGAGGGCTCGACCGGATACATCGAGCGCTACGCCGGCTGGACCGATCCGTATAAGATCGCCGCGAACCCGGCAGCGGCCCAGACCGCATCGACCGACGCCGCGCCCGCTGCTGACACCGCCGGCACCGACGGCAACGACGACCCCATCCGCCACATGGTCGTCTCGGGCCGCAAGGGCGAAATTGCGGCCGAGACCGAGCGCCTGCTGGCCGACCACGACGCTATGGAACTCATCAACAATCACTTTATCCCCGCCCTCGACGAGGTCGGAGTCCTCTTTGACCAGGGCAAGTTCTTCTTGCCGCAGCTCATGGCCTCGGCCGAGGCCGCGCGCGTGGGCTTCGATACCATCAAACGCCTGATGCCCGCCGGCGAGATTGCCGACAAGGGTAAGATCTGCGTGGCCACCGTCAAGGGCGACATCCACGATATTGGCAAGAACATCGTCAAAATGCTGCTCGACAACTACGGCTACACCGTCTTTGACCTTGGCCGCGACGTCGATCCACAGGAGGTACTCAAGACCGTCAAGGAGCGTGACATCAAGCTCGTCGGCCTCTCGGCGCTTATGACCACCACGGTCGTCGCCATGGAAGAGACCATCAAGTTGCTCCATGCCGAGGTTCCAGGCGTCAAGATCATCGTAGGCGGCGCCGTGCTCACCCCCGAATATGCCAAGCAGATCGGCGCGGACTACTACGCCAAGGACGCCGCCGAAAGCGCGCGCATCGCCGAAGAGGTCTTTGGGCAGTAACACAACGGAAACAACCGAGCACCAAAACGTGCCGCATGCGCCACTTGGCACGTGCGGCACGTTAGAATAGATAAGATTATGCTCGTTTTGGCAGATAGGAGCGCAAGGATGGCGATCACGCCCGCAGAAATCGCGGAAACCCGCGGCATGGTTGAGGAGCAGAACCTCGACATCAGGACCATCACCATGGGTGTTTCGCTCATGGGTTGCGGCGACGAGAACCTCGACCGCATGTGCACGAAAATCTACGACCACGTGACGCACACGGCTGAGCATCTGGTCGAGACCGCCGAGAACCTCGAACGCGAGTACGGTATCCCCATCGTCAACAAGCGCGTCTCCGTTACCCCGGTGGCGCAGATCGCCGCTTGCTGCAAGGATGAGGACCTCACCCCCATCGCGCATGCCCTCGACCGCGCGGCCGAGACCCTCGGCATCGACTACCTGGGTGGCTTCTCCGCGCTCGTCCAGAAGGGCATCGGCGACGCCGACCGCCGCGTCATCCAGTCCATCCCGCAGGCGCTCGCCACCACGAGCCGTGTCTGCTCCAGCGTCAACGTCGCCAGCCTGCGCGCCGGCATCAACATGGACGCCGTGCTTATGGCCGCCCAGACCATCATCGACGCCGCTAAGCTCACGGCCGACCAGGACTCCGTTGGCGCATCCAAGTTTGTCTGCTTTGCCAACATGGTCGAGGACTCCCCGTTTATGGCGGGCGCCGTCCACGGCGGTGGCGAGGCCGACGCCGTCATCAACGTGGGTGTCTCGGGCCCCGGCGTTATGGCCGCAGCCCTGGAGACGCTGCCCGATTCCGCATCGATGATGGAGGTCGCCGAGAAGATTAAGCAGACCGCCTTTAAGATCACCCGTGCCGGTGAGCTCATGAGCCGCGAGGCCGCCCATCGCTTGGGTGTCGAGAAGGGCATCGTCGACCTGTCGCTGGCGCCTACGCCTGCCATCGGCGACTCCGTTGCCCGCATCCTCGAGATCATCGGCGTGGGCACCTGCGGTGGCCCGGGCACGACCTGCGCACTCGCCATGCTCAACGATGCCGTCAAGAAGGGCGGCGTCATGGCCAGCTCCAGCGTGGGCGGCCTCTCGGGCGCCTTTATCCCCGTGTCCGAGGACGCCGGCATGATCGCCGCCGTCGAGGCCGGTGCGCTTTCGCTCGAAAAGCTCGAGGCTATGACCTGCGTCTGCTCCGTCGGCCTGGACATGATCGCCATCCCCGGTGACACCCCGGTCGAGACCATCGCCGGCATCATCGCCGACGAGATGGCTATCGGCGTTATCAACAACAAGACCACGGCCGTCCGCGTGATTCCCGCCATTGGCAAGGGCGTGGGCGACTGCGTCGAGTACGGTGGCCTGTTCGGCCGTGCGCCCATCATGCCGGTGAACCCCAACGCCGGCACCGTGCTTGCCCACCGTGGTGGACGCTTCCCGGCACCGCTGAACTCGCTGAAGAACTAGCTGAGGGGGACTGGCGAGGAGCCCCGAGGAGGGCAAATATATAAGGTCGCCTGCTCGGACAGTCCTGACTCGCACGGAGAGCACATTAAGTGCTCTCCGGCTCGTGCGGAACTCGCGATCGACCTTATATATTTGCCCTCCCCGGGGCTCCCGCACAACGGGACCTCAGTTGGGTTCTATCCCGGTTGCAGTTGCTTCGCTCCTGCACCACATGGTTGATACGGCGGTTTGGCGTTGGATCGGTTCTTTCTGATATATGCTGGTTGCGGCTCTTCTTTTGGGAGGAGTCGCTTTTTTGTTGTGAGGGGGATGGCCCGTGGCTGATGATTTGATTCGTTCTGAGCTGCTTTCTGCGGATTGGAATGAGGAATGGATGCGCTTGCAGGCTAATCGGCAGCGGGCTGATGATTCTTTTGAGTGGGATAAAAGAGCTCGGCATTTTCGGCCGCTTGAGACTGCTCCGTATGCCCGGGACTTTATGAAGCTGCTGGCGTTAAAGCCTGGTGAATCGGTGCTGGATATGGGGTGTGGGGCTGGGTCGATTGCCATTCCGCTTGCTCAGGCTGGGCATCCTGTGATTGCTGCTGACTTTTCCCCTGCTATGTTGGGCACGCTTGATGCTGGCATTGAGTACTATGGACTCGAGGATCGCATTACACCGCTTGAGCTTGCTTGGGATGATGACTGGGATTTGGTTGGACCGGTCACGAAAGCGGTAGATGTTGCCTTTGCCAGTCGTTCTGTCACCACGACCAACCTAAAAGGCGCGCTTGCCAAGCTTGATCGAACGGCTCGTCGGCGTTGTGCTGTTACGATGGTCGCCAACTCCAGCCCACGCTATGACCTGCACCTGATGAACGCCATCGGTGCCTCGGTTACCTGCAGTAATGGCTTTGTGTATGCCTTTAATATCCTCGTTCAGATGGGTGCCCTGCCGCAGGTTACGTACTTTGAATCGCCTCGTCGCGATACCTTCGATAGCCTTGAGGCGGGCGTGGCGGACTTCTCCCGCATGCTCGAACACGGTAACGAGGATAAGATCGACCGTCTGCGTGTCTACGTCGCTCAGCATATGATTGAGAATCCCCATGCCGGCGAGCCAGGGTCCAAAGGAGTGCCGCAGGGACGCTATATGCTCGACCATATCCGCAAGGTCCGTTGGGCGTTTATTGCATGGGAGCCGGTCTCTTCGAGCCGTCCATAGACCGCTTTCGGCCGTCGTACACGTCCGCCTGTAACCCGCCCCGTTCTCCCGCTCGGCATCCGCATTCTTTTTGAACTGGGCAAACACGCCCCACACCGCGCCGTTCCTGCGCTATCGTGGGACAGCTCACGTAGATTAAGGCCCCATCGCGGGGCGCCCCATAACATAGAAAGCGAGAACCCATGGCACTGACAGGAGCCCAGGTCAAGCAGCTTCGCAGCATGGCCCATCATCTCAACCCCGCCATCATCATCGGCAAGTCCGACATCAACGAGGGCACCGTCGAGCAGACGGTCGCCTACCTGGAGAAGCACGAGCTCGTTAAGTGCTCCGTGCTGGACGGCTCCAGCCTTTCCGCCCGCGAGGCCGCCGAAGAGCTCGCCGATCGCTGCCATGCCGAGGTCGTCCAGGTTATCGGCCGCAAGTTCTCGCTGTATCGCGAGTCCTCGCGCAAGGATATCGAGAAGATTAAGCTCGTCTAAGAGCCAACGATCCGGCGAGCCAACATACATCAAGCTTGCGAGCGTCCGAGCAATTCGGACGCTAATTTTTTATCGCTCGACGAGCACGCGGTTGAGCCTGCCCTCTACCAAGCGCTCGTACAGACGCCGCGTCTCGGGCTCAGGCACGCCATTGACCTGCTCCCTCAGGTGATGCATATGTCCACTGTACAGCTCGACGATGTCGCGTCGTCGCCCCGCCGCACCGTAGACGCGCATAGCGCAACGCACCATGTCCTCGCGCGCCGTCTCTTGCCGCAGCCCCGACTCCACCAGCCATACCGCCGACTGCAGGTCGTTTTCTTCTAGAGCGGCATTCGCGCCCCGAATCATGCAGTCGATATACTTCGATTCCATAATGCGCCGCATACGCAAAAAGTAGGTGGGATTACAGCCATTGGGAACATACAACGGGCCGGCGTAGAGCTGCTCGATCTTAAGGCACAGCTCGACCAGATGGGGTCCACGCGCACCCGTGCGATTTCCCAAAACTTCGCGGCTTATCTGATCAAACAACCGCACGTCGGTCTTGACGTAATCGCCGTTAAGCCCAATGCACTCGTTTTGGATCAGCACACACGACTTGCCGTCCGGTGTCGGCCCCAAGGCCGAACGCAGGCGCGATATCGTCGAGTACAGATTGTTACGAGCGCTATTGAACTCGGCATGGGGCCACAGCTCCATAGCCAGCGTCTCGCGGTCGACCAGCGCATCCATGCCCAGCGCAAACCGCTCGGCAAGCGTCGCCGCTTTCTTGCGGCGCCACATCTTATCCGTGATGGGAAACCCGTCGCGCTCGGCGCGAAACGCCCCAAACATGCGAATCTCGATATGGCCAATCGCATCGACACCTTCGGCATCGCCGGCCTGGAACAGACGCTCGCCTTCGCCCTCAAAGTCGTCACGCAGCGAATACCGCGACAGCTCGCGCACCGGGAGCTTCTTTCGAATTCTAGCAGCCGGCTCACCCAGACAATGCATCGCAAGACGCGCAAACAGCCGATACGACGGATCCAAAATCCCTGGGCGGTTCATGGACATCCAGGCTGCAAGGTCGCTATCGCGGCCCGCGGAGGCCAAATGCAGCGCCACCATCCAAGCCTCGGCACCACCGACCTGCGTCCGACTCAAATCGAGCAGCTCTGCCTCTTCGCGCACCGATACCATCGATGTATTGCGTAAGTACGCCGCGCGCTCTAGCAGCAGTGCGTTGTCGCGTATGTATCCAATCGATTCCTCGGCAAGCCTGAGCACCTGCACCGCACGGAATTTGGCATTGACCGGACGCCCCTCGGCCAGCGACTGCCAGCCTTCCAGTATCAAGCCAAACAACTGGACTTGATTGTCACGCACGCGCACGGCAAAACGGTCGAGCTCATTGAATGCCTGCTCGTCGGTCACCGGCATGCCGGCAAGCAGGCGCCGCGCCGATAACACCATGCGCACCCAGATGGCGAGCGCTCGGATTCCACGCGCTTCGAGCGCCTCGAGCGTCAGGGCCATCTCGTCATCACGCTCATCGATCCCCGCATACGATCCATCAAATAGCTCCGTCAACATGCGGTCCGCCCGCACAAACGTCCCCGCGATATCGAGCTCACAATCGTAGGCCTTATCCGTTTTGAGCCCCGCGAGGATCTCGCCACCCTTCGCCCGCTCGGTCAGCCCATGCTTTATCTCGACATGTGCGGACAGCATGTCGAGTGCGGCACAAGACGCCTCACTTTCCAACGCTGTACGGCTTGCCGGAAGCCCCAGACCGCTATCTCCATAACAGGCGGCCGTAAACGCGTGCGCCACCTTCCACGACACGGGATCGAGCTCGCAAATCGCTTGCTCGCCCGCACGCTCGATAATTGAGGCCATATACCGCGCGAACTTTGTATTGGAGACGCTCACCGCCGCCAGATAGATGCCGAGTGCCTCGTCAGGCGTCGGCTCCGATGCCTGGCCATCTGCCTCGGACTTTCCCAGCGCCGCGCGGCAGACATCCCCTCCATGCCCTGTCAGGGCCAGATCGACCCCATACTGCCTGGCAAGCTCCAACACCGCACTGCGGTCCAAAAACGCGTCGGCGAGGTCCATCGCGATATCGCAGCGCCCCGCTTTAATCAATATACGCGCCGCCCGCACAACGAGTTCGGGGCGAATTTCGGCGACCAGCTTGCGCAATCGTAGGCGTGCGTTGTCCTCGGTACCCAAGCAGGTAAAGCTCCGGTCTGCCGGATCAACGCCAAAAATGGGATAATCGCGGACAAGATAGGACTGGTCAATCGCCGAAAGCCTAACACCGCAAGCCTCGAGCTCCGAAATATTGCCCTCACCCATTAAGACCATCAAGCATGCCACACTAAACAGGGCGTTGTTCTCGAGCGACGCCAGATCAACAAGTGCCGCGCCGTAGATATTGACGATCTCGTTTTCGAGCATCTGGGCAACGTCTCCCTGCCCGTATAGTCCCGACTGCATAGCCGAGACGAGCTCGGGCACGCCCTGCGTAAGCTGATAGAAGTCGAGCGATGTGCTGATCGAAAACGCCGATGCCCACGCCGAATACTCATAGGCATGCACCTTGAGCATCTGCGCGTTGACTTTAATCGAATCGCCCAGTCCATGAATCAGCTGGCGATTCGAAGGACGGCAACTCATAAAGACCCCAACCCCCATAGCACGCAGACTTCGGATTCGGTCAATCAGTTCCTCGGTCTCGCTCTGGCTGAGGTTAGGCACGTTATCGATTGCAATCAGGGAGTGCGGCTTGTCCTTAAGCTCTTCGGTAACGACCTCGAGCTGCATAAACACCTCGCGCCCAATGGCGCGGTCGGCCTCGATGATCCGCACAGGACCTCGCGTCGGATCGCTTTTAACCTCTTGGGTATACTGCAGCAGCACCGAGGTTTTCCCAAAGCCATCAGGCGCGTAGAGGACTACGATGCCGGCCTTTCGGCCCTTGGCGATAAGTTCGTTCATCAAGCGATCGCGCCGCACCATATAGCTACTGCCCAGAGGTATAAGCTCGAGGTCGTCCGTATTGCCCAAATCGTTAACCATGCCCGCTCCTCAACTCGACCACATGGACACCGTAACGCTAGACCATATGTATCGCTAGATGAATAGAGCGATGCTACGGTTTAGGATGTTTGTTGGTACGCAAATGGCAAGTTTTTGTTCAGCGTGGTCCGATTGAAACTTATCCCCCAACCAATCAGTCTTTGCGCAGGTCAATGCGCTTGCCAGCTTGTCCCATCCTTTGGCAGTTTACCTTAAATGAGCGCTGTTCAATTGTGTTGCGCAACTCACCTAGCGCCAGCTACCGTCTGCGACCTTTTCATAGCATTTATGCATAGTATCTGTTATGGAATGAATCATGCTGCACCAGACGCACCCGTCAAGTTCGCGGCAAGGTTTTCGTCAAGCACACGGCGCACGCTCAGCAAAAAGGCCCCCGCAAAGCGGAGGCCTTCGGCAAAGCTATGTCGAGGTGATAGGCTTTCGCTACTTGCAGAGCGAAAGGGCGGCCTCGTCGGCAACGACAACGCAGTTGGTGTGCAGCTGCAGGATCGAGGCAGGGCACTCGGGGGTAACCGGACCAAAGCACATGTCATGCACGGCCTTGGCCTTGGCCTCGCCATTGGCGACGACCAGGATCATGCGGGCATACATGATGGTCTGAGTGCCCATGGTGTAGGCCTGACGAGGCACGTCGTCGATGCTGTCAAACAGGCGGCTGTTGGCCTGAATAGTGCTCTCGGTAAGGTCGACACAGTGCGTACCCTTGGAGAAGTGATCATCGGGCTCGTTGAAGCCAATGTGACCGTTGTTACCGATGCCGAGCAGCTGCAGATCAGGGTAACCGGCAGCAGCGACGATCTTGTCATACTCAGAGCAGGCAGCGGCAGCGTCGGGATTGGAGCCATCGGGCACATGCGTGTTGTTCAGGTCGATGTTAATGTGATCGAAGAAGTTCTCACGCATAAAGTAGTGGTAGCTCTGGGGATCGTCGTGCGAAAGGCCACGATACTCGTCGAGGTTGTAGGTGCTGACCTCGGCAAAGTCGACGTCACCCTTCTTGTACCAAGCGGCGAGCTGCTTGTAGGCGCCAATCGGGGTGGAGCCGGTGGCAAGACCCAGCACGCAATCGGGCTTGAGAATAACCTGGGCCGAGATGATATTGGCGGCCTTGCGGCTCATATCCTCGTAGTCTTTAGCTTTAATGATCTTCATTACGCGTCCTTTCTCGTACAAGAGAGGCAAGGCTCCCCTTACAAGCACTTGCCCGCGGCCCGCGTCGGCCGCAACCAACGTGTGCGGCCACCAGGGCGAGGTCGCGTAATGTATGTGTCTCGTGTCTACCCGCGTCGAGGCCCCTGCCCGTCCACGGTGACCCAAAGCTGTTTAGCTTCGGACAAATCCCATCTTGCCACGGAGGGCGCCCTGTTTCAAGGGCGCCCTCCGTAAACGTGTTTGAATTGTAGGCTAAAGGCAAAGCGGAGCGACTAGCGTTCACGCGCGACGATGAGCTGGTCCATCTCCTCGACATGCTCGCCAACGGAGCCTTTGATGCTCGAGAACTCAACGGAGTTGCACACCAAGATGGGAACCGTCACATCGTAACCCTCGGCAGCAATTGCCTCGCGATCGAACTCGATGAGCACATCGCCCTTATGGACGATGTCACCCACTTGCGCATGTACAGTAAAGTGCTTGCCCTCGAGCTGAACAGTGTCCAAACCAACGTGGATGAGCACGTCCAAGCCATCGACCGTGTTGAGCGCAACGGCGTGACCCGTGGGAAAAATGGCCTCGACCTTGGCGTCTGCCGGCGCAATCACACGCGTACCCGTAGGCTGAATGGCAACGCCCTGGCCCAAAAGGCCGGTGGCAAACGTCTGATCGTTTACCTCGGAGAGCGGAATGACGTCGCCCGAGATGGGAGCATCCAGCGTAAGGACTCGACCACGCATACCAAAAGACCTTAGGACTTTAGTGAACATGCTCCCCCTCGGACATACCAATCAATCAAAATTGCTTTAACAGTTTACCACTTGGCACCCGTTTTTGACCATTAGGGAAGTTCGCGCTTGACAACCTCGACGATGTCGTCGACAACGCGCTGGCTGAGCTCGTGCGTCTCCGCCTCGGCCATAACGCGAACCAGCGGCTCGGTACCGCTCGGGCGCACCAAGATGCGGCCGCGACCGTTGAGCTCCTTCTCGGCGGCAGCGACGGCGTCCCAAATGGGCTGGCAATCGTCCAGGCCGGCCTTGTTGTCCGAATGCACGTTGACGAGCACCTGCGGGTACTTCTTCATGATGCCGGCAAGGTCGGTGAGGGTGCGGCCGGTGCGCTTGAGCACGGCCAGCAGCTGCAGGGCCGTCACCAAGCCGTCGCCGGTGGTGTTGTGCTCCAGGAAGATGATGTGGCCGGACTGCTCGCCGCCGATGACGGCACCGTCCTCAAGCATACGCTCAAGAACATAGCGGTCGCCCACGGCGGTCTGGACCATCTCGAAGCCCTGCTCCTTCATTGCGATGGAGAAGCCCAGGTTGCACATAACGGTCGAGACGATCTCGGAATTGGCGAGCTTGCCGCGAGCGGCCAGGTCGGAGCCGCAGATGGCAAGAATGTAGTCGCCATCGATCTCGCTGCCCTCGCTGTCCACGAACAGCACGCGATCGGCGTCGCCGTCGTGGGCCAGGCCGATGTCGGCGTGGGTGCGCAGCACGAGCTCGCGCAGGGGCTCAAGGTGCGTAGAGCCGCACTCAACGTTAATGTCGGTGCCGCAGTAATCGGTGTTGATGGCATGAACCGTGGCGCCCAGGCGCTGCAGCGCGGCGGGCGTGGTCTGACAGGAAGCACCGTGGCCGCAGTCGACGGCAACAACCAGGCCATCGAGCTTAAGGCCGTCGAGCGTGCTGATGGCATGATCGACATAGGCCTTGCGGGCATCTTTCATCTTGATGATGTGGCCCACACCGGCGCCAGTCGGCAGTGTGTCGGCAGCCATGGCCTCCTCGGACATGACCCAGGCGCTGATCTCTTCCTCGACAGCATCGGGAAGCTTCATGCCCTTGCGGCTAAAGAACTTGATGCCGTTGAACTCCGGCGGATTATGCGAAGCGGAGATGACGATGCCGCCGTCGAGCTCATTTTGAACGGTGAGCAGTGCCACGGCCGGCGTAGGGATAACGCCGCAGCAGTGCGGACGGCCGCCCTCGGCCATGATACCGGCGGTCAGAGCACTCTCGAGCATGGTGCCCGAAAGACGCGTATCGCGACCGATGCAGATGTCCGGGCCAAGAAACTTGGTCGCCGCGCGACCTAGGCGAAACGCGAGGTCGCACGAGAGGTCGGCGTTGGCGACGCCACGGACGCCATCGGTACCGAAGATGTTCTGGGGCATAGGATCGCTCCTTCCCAAGTGGGCAAAACGAAGCCGCCCACCCTAGTCGAAAAGAAAAGCGGGACCCACCGAGCAGTCGGTAGGCCCCGCTTGTACATTGTATCTCGTAAGGAGATAAAACCTTAGCGCTTGGAGAACTGGGGAGCGCGGCGGGCCTTCTTGAGGCCGTACTTCTTGCGCTCGACCACGCGAGCATCGCGCGTAAGGAAACCGGCCTTCTTGAGGTCAGCACGGTAATCGCCAGCGTTCAGAAGAGCGCGAGCGATGCCCAGGCGCAGAGCGCCGGACTGACCGGAGATGCCGCCGCCATCGCACAGAGCGATAACGTCGAACTGACCGGCGGTGTCGGTCACCTTGAAGGGAGCAAGGGCGTTCTCAACGAGCTGATGACGGCCGAAATACTGCTCGGCGTCACGCTTGTTGATGGTCACCTTGCCGGTGCCGGGGACGAGACGGACGCGGGCGACGGCGTTCTTACGACGGCCGGTACCCTGGTAGACAACGGTGTTCTCAGCCATCTTTAAGCCTCCAGCTCAATCTTCGTGGGGTTCTGGGCAGCGTGCGGATGCTCGGCACCAGCGTAGACCTTAAGCTTGGTCATCTGGGCACGGCCGAGGGTGGTCTTGGGCAGCATGCCGCGAACGGCGCGCTCGATGACCTTCTCCGGGTGCTTCTCCATAGCCTGGCGGAAGCTCTCAGCCTTGAGGCCGCCGTTGTAGCCGCTGTGGCGATAATAGGTCTTCGTGTCGGCCTTGTTACCGGTAAGCTGGACCTTATCGGCGTTGATGACGACAACGAAGTCGCCGCAGTCGCTGTTGGGCGTGAACTGGGGCTTGTTCTTACCGCGCAGGATCATTGCGATCTGGGTGGCAAGACGGCCCAGGACAGCACCATCGGCGTCGACGAGAACCCAGTTGCGCTGGACCTCGCCCTGCTTGGCGTAGTGAGTCGATTTCGAAATCACTTAGACTCCTCCATGTACAGTACGTGTTGTTACAGAGATTCACGGGGCTCTGCAAGTAACCCGTCCATATTACCCCGCTCGCCGTACGAGTCAACAGGTATTTTGGCTCCGACCAGAGTTTCTGCACATGTCATCCACGAGCCGTGATTTTTCCAACTCTTTAGCTGTTGTCATTTTTTGAGGGTTCGCCGTCGCTAGCGCTCAACGAACTCTTGGATTTCCGCGAGCAGGCGCTTTGCCTCCTGACGGCCCTGGATATACAGGTCCAAAAGCTTTGCCGGATCGTGCTCGACATGGCCGACCTCGACCGGCTTTTGCGGAGCGATGACCAGCGCGCGGCCCTCGCGCTCATACTTCCACAGGTGCATGCGCTGGAGGTTATAGCGGTCGTGGCGCGTCTCGATAGCCTCGAGCAGGTAGGGGTAGTCGGCATAGCGGGCGCGCGCGGCAGGCATAAACTCGTAGGGCTTTTTCTCGTACGAGCGGTCCTGGGTGACGATGACGACCGCACGGTCGAAGCCCGCCTCCTCGAGCACATGCTCGATAGGAACCGAATCGGCCACGCCGCCGTCGACGTATTTGTGCCCGTCGATCTCGACCGGCGGCGTCACCAGCGGCAGCGAGGTGGAGGCGCGCACAGCATCGAGGTCGAGCACGGCGCTTTTGACCGGCAGGTAGGCAGCGGTTCCAAACAGCATGTCCGTCGCGACGGCGTACATCTCGATGGGGCTCGCGTCGAACGCCTCGTTGTCAAAGGGATCCAGGCGGTCCTGGATATCGTTGAAGATAAAGTCGTAACCCACGATGGAGCCCGTGGATGCGAAGGATGCGGCACCCATGTAGCGGTTGTCATTGCAGAAGGTCAGGTTGATGCGATTGACGCGACCGATCTGGTGTGACTTGTAGTTGACGCCGTTGAGCGCACCGGCCGATACGCCATATACCGCCGGAATTTCGACACCGGCCTCCATGAGAACGTCGAGCACGCCGGCGGTAAACTGCCCACGAAAACTGCCACCCTCCAAGACGAGCGCGACCTTGCCGGCGTTCTTTGCCTTATCTTCTGCAGTCATATTGACCTCCTGCGATTGCGTTTTGACTTTCTTCTACCCAGTTTTGGGATGGAGGGCGCATGGGTTTTGGAGTTGAGGGGGCGGCTGGCGGAAAGCACGTCCCGTTCTGAGGGGCGATTCCGGGATGCGCTTTCCGCCTGGGTTGCCATGGGGAAAGCATGTCCCACTCTACGGCTCGATTCCGGGTCGCAGCTTCCACTTGAGGCGTCATCCGGAAAATGTATCCCATTCCGAGCTTAGATTCCGGGATGCGGTTTCCGCCTGGGCAGTCATTGGGAAAACGCGTCCCACTCTGCGTCACTGAGGCGTTTTCTTTACGCCCGCGCCCTGCATAGAGTTCGATTCTCCGCGGTACGGGGGATCCGTTGATGCTGGGCGAGGCCAGCTGAAATTCGATAAACATCGCATCTATATTGGGCTGAGGCTTTGCGCGAAGAATCCGCGTATTTGCTTCGCAAATACGCACCGGCTTCGGCCGGCTGCCGCCGCCCTCGCCCGCGGGCTACAAACGCTTCGCGTTTGCTTAACGCCCGCGCCCTGCACAGAGTTCGATTCTCCGCGGTACGGACTAGAAATAAAAAGACAGGTAGATACGAATATCTACCTGCCTGTTACTTATGGTGGAGGCGCGGAGAATCGAACTCCGGTCCACGAAAGCCCCTTGATTGGCATCTCCAAGCTCAGTCGCTGGTTTAGTCTCGGACGCCTTGCGCGCAGCGACACGCTCGCGACGTCCTAACCGGTTCGGTCTTAGCCCGCGCCATACCGATTACGTGCGCAGGAGCATTCCCCTAAGATGACGTCGCGCCGGTGTCGGGGAAATCACCGGGTTGACGCGCCGCTATAAATTAAGCAGCGAGAGCCATAGGCTCAAAAGAAGAGTTGTTGTCAATTCAATTTGACGGTACCCCTGTTTAACGAGGCGAGGAGACCTCGGCTTGCTTCCTCTCTCAGAGCTATCGTGTCGAAACCAGTCGCCCCCGAATGTCGGGAAAGTCTGGATGGTATCGGGCCTGCAAACACCCGATAACCGTCGACTTTTCAAGGAACATACGGGGCGAGCCCCGCTTGTGGAGTGTTATCTTACCACGTTCTGAAAGCGGACAGCTGTTCTATGCACGAGCTGTGAAGACCCCAATGTGCGCCGCACTTCGCACTTTTGTTACCGATCGCGTCACGTATATTTTCGCCAAGCAAAATTGACCCGTCGAAAGGACCGTTATGGATACCAAGCAGCAACTCGTCGATGCCCTCGCAGGCCTGGGCTCAACCATTACCGAAGCTATGGATGTCATCGAGGGCTTTGTCCCCTGCGGACATCCCGCCCTCACGGTATCGAACGCACTCGTCGCGCTGGACGTTGACGATGATGCAGCTCTCGCCCAGCAGCTTGAGACCGTCGAGGGCTTTATCGACCACGTGAGTGAGAACCGCGGCGTGGCCGCCTACCACGGTATCGAGCTCGAGCTCGCGGGTCCCAAAGCCGATCTGCTCGCAGCAATCCGCGAGGTAGGCGCCCTCATGCAGACCGCAGGCGTCAAGAACACCCAGGTCAACGAGTGGGTCTACCGCAGTCTGGCAGCACTCGACAGCTCCGACGAAAAGGCAGCCGAGCAGCTCGCAGAAAGTCCCGCCATTAAGGCCGAGCTTTTGTAAATAGCAGACGCGGGCCCCTTGGCGCATCGTCGTCCAAGAGGCCCGCAAACAGTTCGCGTCAACCGATTGCCGCGCCGCCGCGTTCGGCCAAGGCAAGAATCGGCATCATTTGACAAGGTGTCTTTGCTGCAAGATCGGCATGTTCGAGCAGCTTGCGATCGTTGGTCACCAAGTAATCGACCTGCGCGCGCTTGCACGCGGCGAGCACCAAGTTGTCCTCGTAATCGCGATGGAGTGCTAAGAATTTGTCGGCCAGCCAAAGGTCCGACGCATCCGCACCCACGGCCGTGGCGTTTTCGGTCATGTTCCGAACAAACGCCAACGCCGCATCGCCAATTGCACGGGCAGATGCCTCGTCGAGCGCTCCCCCGCTGGCAAGAACGCTACGCTTCAGTTCGTGCTGGACAACGTACAGCACGTCCTTGGCGATATGCACCGGAAAGAACAGCAACGCCCCCATCTCCGTCGCCTGCCCAATAAACGCACGCGCGGCAATCGACTCGGCATGGTCGACGCAAAACGAATCAACCCATACGTTGGCGTCCACCATGATCTTGAGAGGCGCCCCACTCACAGGATCATCCCCTTTTGGCGATAATGCTCATCCATGGCGTCGGAATAGATTGCGTCCCAATCGCGATCGTCGGATACGGGCGACGTAGCGATGCCCAAATCTGCATAAAGCCGGTCTGCCGCTGCCCACGACGCGGCGAACGGTATATCGGGCGCGACGGTCTGCCGCCGGCCGTCGACGGCCGCAAGCACTTCCTCGCACTGCCCGCCACCCTGCGCGACCTTGGCCACCACCTTTTTGATGAGCTCGGGCAGTGACCCGCCCGAAAGCCGCAGCGCCTCCTCGGCACGGTTCTTGACCTGGCGATCTACGCGAACGTTCACCTGCGCCATGCCACTAACAGCACCCACGTCGATCCCGCTCCCTTCAATTGCTAGCCATGCTAGCACCACAATATAAAGAAGCTAGCACATGGTCAAATGCAAAAGACCTGCGCTCGGACGACACCAATGCCGTCTGGGCGCAGGCCAAATAACGTGGGCGAACACATCTGCTAACGCAGGTAAGCCTTCGCGTTGCTCAGACTGTAGGCAATCGTCGAGCCGTTGTGCAGCAGTGACGACGTCTGCGGAGTGATCATGCCGGTAATGCCCAGCGCCAGGAGCGCCGAGTTGGTAAGCATCACCTTAGAGTAGGAGCTCGTCAGACGATCAATGAGGCCCTGGCTCATGCGGCGCAAACGCACGATCGCGGCCAGATCCGTGTCGGTCAGGATGATATCGGCGACCTCCTTGGCGATGTCGCTTCCGCCACCCATTGCCAGCCCCACGTCGGCCAAACCGAGTGCCGGCGAATCGTTGACGCCGTCGCCCACCATGGCAACGTGGCGCCCCTCACTCTTAATGCGCTCCACATAGGCGTACTTGTCCTCGGGCAGCAGCTCGGCCTTAAACTCGTCGACACCCGCCTCGCGCGCAATGCGCTCGGCCGTGCGCTCCGAATCGCCCGTGAGCATAACGACATGCTTGACGCCCAGCGCATGTAGGTCGGCGATGGCCTCACGGACGCCGGGCTTGAGCGGATCCTCGATGCCGAGCACGCCGACGACCTTGCCGTCGACCGCCAGATACAGCGGCGACAGGCCTTGCATCTGGAGCTCGATTTGCTCCTTGATGTCGGACTCGAGCTGCGCACCCTCGTCCTCAAATACAAAGTGCGCCGAACCGATAATGGCGCGACGCCCCTCGATGGACGAAGCGATGCCGTGCGCCACGATGTACTCGACCGCGGCATGGCGCTCGCGGTGCTCGAGCCCGCGCTCGAGGGCGGCGTTGACCACGGCACGCGCCACCGGATGCGGGAAATGCTCCTCCAAGCAAGCGGAAAGGCGCAGGACCTCGTCCTTGCTCCAGCCATCTGTCGTCAGCACGCAAGCCAGGCGCGGCTGCGCCTCAGTAAGCGTGCCGGTCTTATCAAACACGATGGTGTCAGCCTTGGCAAACGACTCAAAGTACTTCGCGCCCTTGACCATGACGCCCATCTTGGCGGCATCGCTCATGGCGGTCATGACGGCGACGGAACCCGTGAGCTTGAGTGCGCACGAGTAGTCGACCATCAGCGCCGCCGAGGTCTTGATAAGGCTGCGCGTGGTGAGCGCAACCAGGCCCGCGAGCAGGAAGTTCCACGGGACGATCTTGTTGGCGAGGTCCTCCATATGCGACTGGCCCTCGGACTTGAGCGAGTCGGCCGTCTGCACGAGCGAGACGATCGAGCGCAGTTTGGTCTGCGCCGTGTTGGCGCGCACGCGCACCAAGATGCTGCCGTCTTCCACGACGGTACCGGCGAACACGTCGTCGCCCACGCTGCGCTCAACGGCCAGCGGCTCGCCGGTCAGGGTCGCCTGGTTGACCATAGCGCTCCCCTGCTCGACGACACCGTCGATGCAAATGGACATGCCAGTGCGCACGGCCACCAAGTCGCCGGGCTCAAGCTCGGTGGCGGCAACACTTACCTCGGTATCGCCGACGACCTTTTGCGCCTTGTCGGGTACATCGAGCAGCGAGTTGATGAGCTCGTTTTCGCTCATGGCGCGGGTGTAGTCCTCGAGCAGCTCGCCCACGTTGAGCAGGAACATTGTCTGGCCCGCGGTGTCGACATCACGCTTGACGAACGAAATGCCGATGGCCGAAGCGTCGAGCACGGGAACGGTCAGGCGCGGCTGCGCGAGCTCACGGAGGGCAGCGCGCAAAAATGCCATGTAACCGGCCACGACAAACACCGCACGCAGAGGCGTCGGCAAGAACCAGCGGCGCGCGTAGTGGGCGCCGATAAGTGTCGCCAGGTCCATAACGAGTTTGTGCTTGCGCGGCTCAAGCTGCATCACGTAACCCGTCTTTGCGTCGGCAATGGCCTGAGCGTCGAGCGCACCGACGGCGGCCAGCACGGCATCGCGACACGGCTCATCATATTCGAGCGCTAACTGGCCAATACGGCCATAGACGCGTACCTTGTGCACGCCGTCGATATCGCCGCTGAGCTTAAGAAGTGCATCGAGATCGCTCTCTGGCACAGGACCCGCCAATTGAAGACGGGTCCTGCCGGGGATCTCGCTGATAATCGAGAATCTCATAGTTTGTGCCTGGGAGCGTTACTCTGCTGCCTCGTCAGCAGCGGCCTCGCTCTGGGTGATGTAGGCCGCCTCGGCAACCATGTCGTCGACATTAGCCTTGGCCTGCTCGACCATGTCCTGGTAGCCGTTCTTGATGCGCATGCCGCACGCGATACCCTGCACGCAGGCGTTCTTTACCGGAGCGCTGGTGAGCAGCTTGATGCCAGCCGTACCAAGCAGAAAACCGCCACCAACAAGCAGGGTGTTGAACGTGGACTTCTTCATGATGTCTCTCCCTTTTGCCGCATTGGACGCGGCATGGTGCCTCAGCACCCGAGTAAACAAGTTTGCTCGAGCACGCTTTTGAAATATCTCAATTTTATCTAACTATCTAGGTCAGCCATGGCTAACCTTTTGAAAATTAACGATGCGGAGTAACCGATTGTCAATGTGAGAAAGGGACTGTCCCTTTGCCCCTTCTTACAACTGCCAGGTAGCTGCTTCCTTTTGCAGCGCCACCATGCGGGCGAATTCTCCACCTGCCGCCTTGAGCTGCGCCGGAGTGCCCTGCTCGGCAACCACACCATCCATGAGTACAACGATTTTGTCGGCATTTTCCACCGTACGCATACGGTGGGCAATAACGATAACCGTCTTACCTGCAAGCAGACGGGAGAGCGCCTGCTGAACCACGGTCTCGTTCTCCACATCCAAGCTCGCCGTCGCCTCGTCCAACAGCACGATCGGCGCATCTTTGAGCAGCGCACGGGCGATGGAGATGCGCTGGCGCTCGCCGCCGGACAGCTTGGAGCCGTTCTCGCCGATCATGGTGTTGTAGCCCTGCGGCATGCGGCTCACAAACTCGTCGCAGTTGGCGGCACGCGCAGCCGCAAGCACTTGCTCATCGGTGGCGCCACGACGCCCGAGGCGGATGTTTCCCATCACCGTGTCGTCAAAGAGCAGCACGTCTTGGAACACAATAGCGTAATCACGCAGCAGTACCTCGGGATCCACGCTCGCAACATCCACGCCGCCCACGGTGACCGTGCCCGCGGTGGCATCCCAAAAGCGCGCGGCCAGGCGGCTCACCGTAGACTTACCGGAGCCCGAAGGACCGACCAGTGCCGTGACCTCGCCTTCCTTGGCGGTAAAGCTCACATCGGTAAGAACTTTCTCGCCGGCGCGGCCGTCCTCGCCCGCACCATAGCCAAATGCCACGTGATTGAACACCACATCGTGGCCTACGGGCTCAAACTGCTCGCTGCCCCGCGCCACGGGCTCTTCCATGATGGAACGCATGCGCTTGGCCGACGACTCGGCGGCAAACAGCTCGGACATCAGCATCAGCGCCTGATCAAAGGGCGCATAGATGCGGCTCACCATAAGCAGGAAGGCAAACATCATCAAAAAGTCGACCTGGCCGGAGGCGACCATCGCAGCGCCCGTGACCAACGTGGTGGCAATCCCCAGGCGCAGGATGGCAAAGGCGGAGTTGACCAAAAGCCCATTGGCGAGCTCGCCCTTGGTGGTCTCGCGCTCCTCGGCATCGATCACGGCGTTGAGCCCCTCAAGATAATGAGCCTCCTGGTTGGTGGCGCGGATCTCGCGCACGCAGTCGAGCGTCTCCTGGATCGCCTCGGTAACCTTGACCTTCTCGGCACGCACATGGTCGAACACCGGGATCATGGGGCCGCGCGTCAGATACAGCACGGCAAAGGCCACGGGAACGCTCCAAAACGCCGCAATCGCCAGCTGCCAGCAAAAGAACAGCGACGCCACGAACACAATGACGCTTGCGATGATGGCACCCCAAAGCTCTCCCAGCACGTGGCTGTAGGCGTGCTCCATGGCCTGGACGTCGCCCATAATGGTCTCGGTTAAATCGGCCAGATCACGACGGCCAAAAAACGACAGCGGCAGCTTGCGCAAGCGCTCGGCGATCTCCATACGCTGCTTGCCGCACTCCTCGTAAAAGATGCAGTAGGTGTAGTAATACTGCTGCCAGTTAGAGGCAAAGAGCAACACGAAAAAGACCAGGAGGCCGCCCACAATCGGCAGGGCATCCGGCAGGTCGGCACCGGTGGCGAGATGTTCGACAAAACCGGCCATGACCAGGAACAATAAGCCCATGCCGGCCATGGTAATGAGATTGGTGAGCGCGGTCCAGAAAATGCCGCGTTTTACGCCGGCGACGCCTTTATCGGATAGGAAGTACTTCTTTTGGAATGAGGCGAACATTTAGGCCTCGCCTCCCTTCGTGACGGCGGCATCCGCGGCAGCAGTGATCTTCCAGCTCGCGGCCTGTTCGTATTCGGCCCACATCTTGGCGTATAGACCGTTTTGGGACAGCAGCTCGGCATGGGTGCCAGTCTCCTGCACGCTACCTTGGTTGAGCACCACGATCTTGTCGGCCCCCACCACGGTCGAAAGCCGGTGCGCGATCATAATGACTGTGCGACCCGCCGCCAGCTTGCTAAAGGCACGCTGGATGAGCGCCTCGTTCTCGGGGTCGGCAAACGCCGTGGCCTCATCGAGCACCACGATAGGCGCGTCTTTAAGGATCGCGCGGGCGAGTGCTACGCGCTGCACCTCGCCGCCCGAAAGATATGCCCCTCCAGCACCGAGCATGGTGTTAATACCCTGCGGGAGCTTGGCCACAATGTCGTCGCACTGAGCTGCGGAGAGGGCCGCACGCACTTCGTCGTCAGTGGCCGTGGGCTTGGAGGCACGCACGTTATCGGCAAGTGTTTGCCGGAACAGCTGGTTGGTCTGGAACACGAAGGCAACCTGGTCCATAAGCTCGTGCGGGTCCATGTCGCGAACGTCCACACCGCCTACGAGCACTCGACCCGAAGAAACATCCCAAAAACGCGGGATCAGGCTGGCGCAGGTTGACTTACCGCCGCCCGAGGGACCCACCAGGGCGAGGGTGCTACCCGCGGAAACGTTAAAGCTCACATGGCTAACGGCAGGTGCTTCGGCACCCTCGTACGTAAAGCTCACGTCCTCAAAGCGCACATCGCTGCCAGCAGGGTGCTTGGGCTGGGCAGGCACGGAGAGCTGCTTGGAATCCATAACGCTTCGGATGCGCGCCAGCGAATCGGCACTCATCTGAGAGGCCTCGCCCACAAACATGAGCTTGGTCATGGCCGTCGGCACCACGGCCGAAAACATCGCGTAAAACGTGAAGTTGGCCATAAAATGCGCGAAGTCCGTCTCGCCCGGCGCCAACAGCAACGCCACGGGCAACAGGAATGTCACAAGACCATTGAGCGCGGCAAGGTTGAGTACCTGCGGACCTCGGCAAAACGTGCCCGCATAGCTTTGTGCCATGTCGGCGTATTCGGCGATCGCGTCGTGGAACGCCTTAAAGGAATAGACCGTCTGCTGAAACACCTTGACCACGGGAATGCCGCGTACGTATTCGGTACCGGTCTTGTTCATCTTGACCAGCGCGCCCATGTAGGCCTTCATGAACTCGGCGCCCTTGCCGCTCATCATGGTGGCCATGGCGCCAAGCGAAACGGCGACCGAGATAAGGCATGCCGCGCCCAAGCGCCAATCGAGGGCGAAAAGCAGCACGAGCAGACCTGCGACCATGGCGGTGGCGCCGGCGATATCGGGTAGCATGTGCGCGAGCAGGGTCTCGGTGGAGGCGGCGCATCCGTCTACGATACGGCGCAGCTCACCGGTGGCGTGTGTGTCAAAGTAGCCAAGCGGCAGCTTAAGCAGGTGCTCGCTCGTAGTCTTGCGAATATTGGACGCGCAGCGAAACGCAGACAGGTGCGTGCACATGAGCCCCACGAAATAGACCACGATGCTTGCCAGCGCAAACCCCACGGCCCACCAGCCATACGTCGCGATGCCGCAGGCTTCGCTCCAGTTAGGCGCCACGGCGATCAGATCGCGCGCGACAAGCCAAATGCACACGTACGGGCCAAAGCTCAGCAGCTGCGAGAGCGCCGAGAGGGCCATGCCCAAATATGTTAGGAATTTGCGGTCGCCGGCATATGCAAGTAGCTCGCCGATACCTCCACCTTCCCTTTTTGATCCCTTTGCCATGAGATTCCTTTCTAACGGCTTGAGAGTTAACCGTAATGAACTTATCATTGATGTGTTAGCCATGGCTCACAATCGAGCCAGGCGTGGACGTTTCTGCAAAGGAAAGGGACGCTTTTGCAAATACGGCGGGCAGCGACCGACATAACCGAGCTCTACGCACCGCAGTTTGAGCAGTTTGGCCTGGAGCTTACCGGCAAGGGCGCCGTCTTTACCGGCGAGGTGGCAAACGATCGGGCGCACGGACGCGCATGGATCATGCCCCTCTCCCCCGCCTGCATCGTTATGGAGCATTACATTACCCCGACGCACGATATGTACCTGGCCGAATACACACCCGAACCGTACGCGTGCGTGAGCGAGGTCAGCGCGCCCACGCTCATGTGCATGCCCGAAGCCGGCATAACGCCTGCGAACCTTAAACCCCTGCATGGACCGTGGCCAAACAATGCCGTGTGCAGCTTTATCCAAGATAACTGTGGCGAGGAGTTAAGCCCACTGTTTGCAGGGCGGCTCTATCACTCGCGCTCGGTGCTCTTTTTGCCTGGATATTTTGACGAGCTGGAGCACCGCTATCCCACCGAGTTCGCAGGGGTCTTTGAGGCGTTTGCCGAACCATGGCACGAGGAGGCGACGTCTGCCATCTGCCACACGTTGCGCCGGATTAACGAGGACCGCGCCCGCACCGCAGGCGGACACGTCTATATGCAGGGCATCGTGGAGACCATGGTCGCGGAGCTCGCCTGTTCGCGCGCGGCCCACAAGCAGGCGCAGCAGGCGGCAGACACACGCGTCAGCGTGACCATTGCCGAAGAAGCAACGGCAATGATTGAGCGCACGCTCGACAAAGGCAGACGCGTGGGTATCAACGAGGTGGCCGAGAGGCTCTACACAAGCCGCTCCAAACTATGCGCCACCTTTAAGGCCCAAACTGGCGAGTCCCTGGGCGCCTACATTCGCAGACGCCGTATGGAGCGAGCACAGGACCTTTTGGCCGACAGCTCGCTGACGATAGCGCAGGTGGCAGAGCGTCTAGGCTACCCTCAGCAGGCCGCCTTCGCCCAAGCCTTCAAGCAACACACCGGCACCACCCCCACCGCTTGGCGCTCCCAACATTTATAAAGAATGAGGGCGCCAACGGCGCCCTCATTCACCAAATTCAATCCAGCCTACCTGACCCGAACGGCCGAGTCGTAGCAGAACCCGGGAGCCCCGGCAGGGCGGGTGCTTCCTCAAAATGAGTTTCCTTCAAAACAATGGGCGCGCCGACGGCACGCCCATTCACTCGATTCCATTCAGCCCACCTGACCCGAACGGCCGAGTCGTCACGGAACCGAGGGGCCGGGCGCAGGGCCTTGCCTCTCAATGAGTTCCGCACGAACAGGAGGCGCCAGTGGCGCCTCCGTCGTGAGTCAGGACTGTCCGAAATTGAGAGGCAAGGCCCTGCGCCCGGCCCCTCGGTTCCCGTTTACGAGAGCGACGTTCTCAGCAACTCGTTGAAGAGCTTCGGGTTGCCCTTTCCGCGGCTCGCCTTCATGCACTGGCCCACCAAAAAGCCGATGACCTTCTGGTTGCCGTCATGATACTGCTGCGCCTGATCGGCACAGTTTGCCAGCACCTCGTCCACGATCGGCTGCAGCGCGCCGGCATCGCTCACCTGACGCATGCCGCGCTCGTCGACGATCTTGTTGGGATCGTCACCGGTCTGGGCCATGGCCTCAAAGACCTCGTGCGCTTGGTTGGAGCTGATGGCATCGGTCGCCAGCAGCTTGGCCAGCGCTGCTACCTGAGCCGGCGCGATACCGGACTCGGCGAGCGACACGCCCGCGCCCTTAAGGTAAGCAATCATCTCGTTCACCAGCAAGTTTGCAACCGTCTGGGCCTCCTTGCCAGCCATACCGGCAGCGGCCGCCTCAAAGAACTCGGCAAACTCCGGGTCGCCGGCGATCTGCTCGGCGTCGGCCGCCTTAATGCCAAAGTCGGCCTCAAAGCGGGCGCGCTTGGCATCGGGCAGCTCGGGGATCTCGCCACGGCAGCGGTCGATGAACTCGTCATCCAGATCGAACGGCGCCAGGTCGGGATCGGGGAACAGGCGATAGTCGTCGGCCGTCTCCTTCACACGCATGACCACAGTGCGCTTGCGGCTGGGCTCCCAGTGGCGGGTCTCCTGATAGATGATGCCGCCCTCCTCGAGCACCTCGGCCTGGCGGCAAATCTCGTAGGCAAGGCCATCGTGCAGGCTCTTAAACGAGTTGAGGTTCTTGAGCTCGGTCTTGGTACCCAGCTTGGTCTCGCCGCGGCGGCGCAGCGACACGTTGCCGTCGCAGCGCATGGAACCTTTCTCCATGGAGCAGTCCGAAATGCCCAGCGTCACAAAGATGCGGCGGAGCTTCTCCATAAACAGGCGCGCTTCCTCGGGCGTACGCAGGTCGGGCTCAGTCACGAGCTCAATCAAAGGCGTGCCGCAGCGGTTGTAGTCGACGAGCGACTCGGCCGCGGCGGTAATGCGGCCCTCGGCGCCACCCACGTGGACCATCTTGGCGGCGTCCTCCTCCATGTGGATGCGCAGGATGCGGATGGGCACCGTGTAGGAACCGTCCTCGCGGCGCTCGGGCATCTGCAGGTTGGACGCATCGTAGCTGGCCAGGTGACCGGCGCGCTGATTGCCCTCGCGCATGGTCGACGTCATGGACGTGGACAGGCCCTCGGCGTTGGCCGAGGCGCTCGCCAAGCTCTGGGCCTCGGCCTCGCCAAACGCGCAGTCGGGGCGCTCGGCGGCACCGCGACCGGTCACGTCCAGATCCAGGTGACCATACATGGCAAAGGCGACCGGACCCTGCGTGGTCTGGAAGTTCTTGGCCATATCGGGATAGAAGTAGTGCTTGCGGTAGAACATCGAGTGGCGCTGGATCTCGCAGTTGGTGGCGAGACCGGCCTTGACGATGCTCTCGATGGCGCGCTTGTTGGGCACCGGCAGGGCGCCGGGCAGGCCCAGACACACCGGGCACACGTTGGCGTTGGGCTCGTCATCGTGGCTGAGCTTGCAATTGCAGAACATCTTGGTATCGAGTGCGGTGAGCTCGGTGTGGATCTCCAGGCCGATCACGGCCTCCCAATCCTGCAGGACCTCGGAAAGCTCCTTCATTACAGCTCGCCTCCCTTCCCGGCAAAATCGGGCGCGACGGAAAGCACGGGCGCACCCGTGGCGGCATCGGCAAAGCCGCGCTCCAAGGCGCGGGCAAACGTGAGCAGCTGACGGTCCTTAAAGGCCGGACCCACCAGCTGGGCAGAAACGGGCAGATGAGTATCCTCGCCCAGGCCCAGCGGCACCGAGATACCGCCGTTGCCGCAAATGTTGAGCGAGATGGTGTACAGGTCCGAAAGGTACATCTGCGTGGGGTCGCTGATCTCGCCAAACTTAAAGGCCGTGCGCGGCGAGGCGGGCATGAGGATGGTGTCCACCTTGGCATACGCGGCGTCGTAGTCCTGCGTGATGAGCGTGCGGGCCTTTTGCGCAGCGTAGTAGTACTTGTCGTACACGCCCGAGCTCAGCAGGTAGGCGCCGAGCATCTGACGGCGCTTGGCCTCGGCGCCAAAACCGTGGGCGCGCGAAAGCGAACTCTGGTCGGACAGGTTGGCGCAGCCCTCCTCCTGGTAGCCGTAGCGAATGCCGTCGAAACGGGCCAGGTTGGAGAATGCCTCGGCCGGGCCGATGACGTAGTAGGCGGCGATGGCGGCGTCCAGGTGCGGCAGGTCGACCTCGACCAGCTCGGCACCCTGGTTCTGCAGCTCCTGGGCGGCGCGCTGAACAGCGGCCTTGACCTCGGGCGTCAGGCCCTCGGCCTCCATAAACGCGGGGATGATGCCCACGCGCTTGCCCTCGATGCTGTCGTTGAGATGCTCGGTAAAGTCGACGGCGCAGTCCTGGCTGGTGCAGTCGTACGGATCGTGCCCCGCGCCGGTAAGCGCGTTCATGGCCAGCGCGACATCCTCGACCGTGCGGCCAAAGGGACCCACCTGGTCGAGCGACGAGCCAAAGGCAACCACGCCGTAACGGCTCACGGCGCCATACGTGGGCTTAAAGCCCACCACGCCGCACAGCGACGCCGGCTGGCGAATGGAGCCGCCGGTGTCCGAGCCCAGCGAGAGCGCGACCTCGCCCGCGGCGACGGCTGCAGCGGAGCCGCCCGAGGAGCCGCCGGGCACACGCTCGGTATCCCAGGGGTTGTTGGTGCGGTGGAACGCCGAGCTCTCGGTGGAGCTGCCAAAGGCAAACTCGTCCATGTTGGCCTTGCCCATGGGCAGGCAGCCGGCATCCAGCATGCGCTGGACGCAGGTGGCGGTGTAGACGCTCTGGTAGTCCTCGAGCATGAGGGAAGCGCAGGTGGTGCGCGTGCCCACGAGGTTCATGTTGTCCTTGATGGCCAGCGGCACGCCCGCGAGCGGGGGCAGCGGCTTGCCTGCGACACGGTCGGCATCCACGCGCGCGGCGGCCTCGAGCGCAAGCTCGGGCGCCACCTGCAGGAATGCCTGGACCCCGCCCTCGCGCGCCTCGATGGCGGCAAGGGAGGCCTGGGCCACCTCGGTAGCGGTAAAGTCGCCGGCGGCAACGCCTGCGGCGATCTGGGCGGCGGTAAAGAAATCGAAGCTCTGCGCCATTACTCGCTCTCCCCCTCTCCCAAAATGGACGGCACGCGGAAGTAGCGGTCGCGCGCGCTGCCGGCGTTTTCGAGCGCAATGTCGAGCGGCAGGTCGCGCTCGGGCTCGCGCAGGTCATCGCCCATCACGTTGGACAGGCTTCCGATGGGATGGAACGTGGGCTCCACGTCGGGTAAGTCATATTGCAAGACAGGCTCGAGCATCTGGACGGCGTCGTTCATGTAGGACGTCATCTGGGTGAGCTCGTCATCGGTCAGTGCGATCTTTGCGTACTCGGCGATGTCGCGCACGTCTTTCTCGCTGAGTGCCATAGGCGCTCCCTTCCGCATAACAGATAAACCGCTCTAGTATACAAGGCAACGCCGCTTGGAGCAGGTGCTTTACCCAAATGCAGCGAAAACGTAACGAGGACGGCGGGTTGGCAGGCGGCGGGCTGGCGGTTCTGCAGCGAAACCGCACCGTCCATAGCGAAAACCATCTCGTCCACAACGAAAACCATCACAACATTCGACGCTTTTCGCCAAAATCGAGATTTTCATCGAATGTTGTGATGGTTTGAAAGCCACGAGCACCACAAAAGTGCCTGTCCCCTTTGTGGTGGTTCTGAAGAATGCCTTATGCCGAGGCCTTGGTCTTGCGGCGCTTGCGGATCGCGTGGATCACGATGTCCAGCAGCAACAGCACAATGGCTACGACCACGATGAGCACGGCAAACTCGCGCTTGCCCCAGTGGCGGCCGGCCAGCGACTTTTGCTTGTCGACATCCTTCTTGTTGTACTTGGTGCGCACGCAATGCACCAGCAGGCGATGGTCGTTCACGCCGTAGGGCGTGCAGGTGACGAGCGTCACCTTGTCGGCGCCGGGCTCGATGGTCAGCGACTCCATCTCCTCGGGCAGCACCACCTCGGAATCCACCATCTTGTAGGCAAGCGTCTTGTTCATGGTGTGCAGCAGCACCAGGTCGCCGGGCTCCAGCGAGTGAATGTCGTCGAACATGCTCAGGTTGCGCATGCCCGAGTGCGCGGTAAGCACGCAATGCGTCGAGGTGCCGCCCACCGGCAGGCTCGTGCCCTCCAGGTGGCCGACGCCCGCCATAAGGACTTCTTCGCTCGTGCCGTGGTAGATGGGCATACTCACGTCGATGGAGGGGATCTCGACCCAGCTCATCATGGGGTCGCGGTCAAAAATGAGCTGCTGAGCGTAGGGCTCGATCTGGTCGGCGGGGAGCTCGGTGGCCTCGCCCGCCAGCTGCTCGTTAAAGGAGCGCGCCTGGAGCAGGATGCGCTCGCGCTCCTCGGCAGATAGCGCGTCCACGGTGCTGGACACGGTGCTGATCTGGTTGAACACGCCCGAGGCCTCGAGCCGGTCCAAGATCCACGGCCAGGTCATAAGGCCCACGCCAATAAGGATGATGACGATGGTGATGAGCCGGTCGGCCCAGCGCGGCAGTCGCTTGCGACGGCGCTTGGGCTTTGGTTGAGGTTTGGGCTGAGGGCTTGAGCCACCGTTGGCCGCGGCGTTATTGCTCTTCATATGTTTGGCGCCCTGCACCATCGCCGGTCACTCCTCTACAACTCAGGTTGTCTAAACAAATAATAGCCGATTAGCGAGCCTCCGCGCCGGACAACGCAGCTTGACTGCACCGTCCGGGCCACATAGCCCCACTCAACCAATCAAGCCATATGTTGCTTTCATCGTCTCGAGCAACTGCGCCATCGTTACGCCCGCAACCCCAATCTGTTTCAGATTGACGTCGCCCACCTCGCAATCTTTAACAAACGCAAGCATATCGTCCTTCAGTTCTCCGCCCAGGTCGACACCTTCCGACTCGCCAAGCAGCTGAGCAAGCCTCAGCGCATCGCGTTTATGCTTTTTTACCTTCTTCGAATCAACGTTCTCCCCCGCTTCCCTTCTAGCTTTTAGGTCGAGATACGCCTTCGCTTTGAACGGGACAATGTATTCCGTGCCCAGGACCGAAACGCCGCCTACGGTCCGAATTCCCTGAAGGAACAAGCTGTAGTAAGCATCGTCTAACAAAATTGCCGAAAGACTGCTTATGTTTTCATCAACGTGAATTGGCGCCACATCAATCCCCTCACGACCCTTTAGAAAGTCGGGGCACTTCGCGAAGAGCTCGATCATATGGGGGTAACCCGGCCTCTTTGGCTCTGTAAACCGATAAAAACATGAGCCTTTACCTTCGCCCCAGCCGCAGCGGTAGCCGCCATCACGCACCAAAGTCCATATGGCTTCTGCCGTCTGAGGCAACCGATCATCGGCGACAATTACCACATCAAAATCGTGAGTCGCCCTGAATGAAAGCCCCGCCTCCGCGAGCAAAATGTCGCATGCCGTGCCGCCGATAAGGGCATACGATCCTTCAGCTTCTTGCATATGCTGCTGAAATTCTTGGAGACCTTCTACAGCGCTTCTTGCCATGGATATTCCTTTCCAAACATGCGATCGACTTCGAGCTGAATTCGCTCATCGTCGATTGCCGCCAAAGATAGCGCAAGCGAAATGTTGTCGACACGGGAGGAGTCGGCAAACACGGGTGCATAGCGCCACACTTGGATCATCGCCGTCTCGTTATCCGGCAACTCCCCGTCTGCGACTTCGAGGTCGCTCAGTTGACGCCATGCACTTCTTAAGACGGCCTTTTGTTCCATGCCCGGCGCAGCGAGCATCGAACGCGCAGCGAGCGCCGTCTCCCCGGCGTCAACAAGATAGTCGATCTGCTGCGTCTTCCTTGTAAAAAAGACCTTCGAGACAGGCGAGGAGAGCTCTGCCATGTGCTCGCTGAGCAGAAGATCAACGGCAACAGGGAACACGAAGACACGTCGCTCGCGACGCTCGCGTCTCGCGAGCCCCCTGTCAACAAGCTCGGTTATGGCCTCACTCGCGCGGCTTGCCGAGATCCCAAGCGCACGACAAAGGTCATAGGGACGATATGGCTCCTGGGCTGCTCCCCAGATTGCGGCAGCCTGCGCGTTGGGTGACATCTTGGTCGCGTGATTGCGAAACCGGACACTGCCCCTCTCCGTACAGGCCGTGCCCATAAATGGAAGAAAAGCCTGTCTGCCGGGGCAAACAAACGGAATCCCTTGTGCGACCAATGCTTTGCGCTGACGTGCATCGGCATCAGGAAACGAAACGACAACAGGAGTCTCCGCACGCAAGGCTAGCTGACTATAGACCCTCTTAGCCTCGGGAAGCCCGACGCCAGTAGGCAAACTTGCAAGCAAAAACGAAAACCCGTTTGCGTCAACAGCGCGGACCTCAATCGCCCGCAGATACAGCGGCAAGCGTGCGGATCCAGGCCAAGTTCTGGCCTTGGCGGAGAGGCCTAGTGCTTCTTGTAAGTAGATTAGCGCTTCGTTCATTTCCATTATTTTCGTTCGATTCCAGTTTATATTGGAATTATACATAATTTTCGGAATTAACGAGATTCCGTTCGCGCCTAAGCCCATATTTGAGTTTTCAAAATGTCCCAGATCGGCTGGGCGATTCGGGATACAATGTCAATAGAAAACGACGCATCCCGCGTAAATGTTTGGGAGCGCGGGTGGCCTAGTTTTCAGCTTTTGTTAAATGCCCGGGATCCGACCCCCGGGCATTCTTATTTGCGCTTGCGGCGCAACTGCCTTCTACCGTCCGCACCGCGCGTGCGCCTACGGACCTTAAACCGAACCTCATACGAGTCAAGAAACGCGATGACGAACGAGCCCACCGCCGCGAGGGCGGCGAGCGCGTTAAGGAATTTCAGCATATGGTGACCTCCGATCGAGTCGTCGGCCGCCCGCGCACGGAATGCGTCGCAAAGCCATTTTACTGCGAGTGCATGCACCCGCAGCTGGTAAACGCAATAATTGCAAACATTTGTTCGATAGTTATAAACACAATTCCTCATCCAGCGGAGCCTGGCCGCATTGTCCGGGTTTGCCCGACGTGTTTGCGTTTTCAGAATATCCCGGATCGGCTGGGCGATTCGGGATACAATTGCTACAGGAAACGACGCACCCCGCGTAAGTACTTAGGAGCGCGGGCGACCAGTTTCCGACGTTGTTAAATGCCCGGGCCTCTAACCCCGGGCATTTTAATTTGCACGCGCGGCGCAAATGTCTTCTACCGTCCGCACCGCGCGTGCGCCCACGGACCTTAAACCGAACCTCATACGAGTCAAGAAACGCGATGACGAACGTGCCCGCATCGGACGATGGAGGCTGACCGCGTTATCCAAAAAAACGGGGCAGACTCCAGTGCGGAGTCTGCCCCGAAAAGAGAATGGCAAAGCAAGAACGTGGATGGACGAGAAAAGTGTCCGCAAGTCTCATGGGCATCACATCCCACCTGCCAAAGGGATGGGTGAGCGAGCGTTACTCCTGCTCGGACTCCTCAGCCTGCTTACGGCTGCGGATGAGGTGCGCCACGCCGATGCACAGCACCGCGCCACCAGCGATCCAAGTGAACGTCACGCCGTTAAGGCCGGTGAGGGGAAGGCCAACCTGCTTGGTATCGCCAACGGTGATGTTGAAGTAGCCATCGGTGTCCTTCTCCGAGCCGGTCTGCGCCGCTAGCTTGTTATCACCGACATTCCTATCGGTAAGGCCAGCGATGATCTTGTCACTCTGGTTCTTGCTATCAAGCGTGCCAGAGAGCGCAGTAAGACCAGCGTCCGGATCATTGGCGTTCATGGTCGGCTTGATCTCGAAGGTGAAGGGTTCGACCTTGGTGTAACCATCGGGAGCAGAAGTTTCCGTGACCGTATAGACGCCAGCATCGAGACCGGTAAGCGTAATGACACCATCGGGGTCCATCGAAAGCTCAACCTTGCTGTCGCTCAAAGTGCCGTCACTATTGACATATTTAACGTTTGCGCTGTTCTCGTCACCGTTAGTTGTGTCACCAGCTGCGATGGTGAACTTAGCACCTTTCAGCGCCTTCTCAGTGCCAAGGTCAACCTTGTTGATCTTGAGACCGTAGGTGTAGTCCTTGACCGTATCGGACTCCGAGGTGCCAGTGCCACCTGACATGGGGTTGTTAGAATACTCGAGCGTAACGGTGTTGGGGTTGCCATTCAGCTGGTTGTTTGCACCCGCAATAATCGCGCTTGCGTTGAGCCTCGCCCTGTAGAAAACGACGATTTCAGTCTTCCCATCAATCGTAAGCTCTTCGCCATTTTTCGCAGTGGCCGACTTCAAGCCCTTTTCGCCCTTATTAAAATTGACTACCAGGTCACGACTAGAGCCAGAGGGGTTAGTCACATTGTAGCTAGTCGAATCGATCTTGGTATATACACCATTATTCAGTGCATAAACGCTGAGCGAGCCCTCGATGTAGTCGAGACCGGCCGACAGCTGATCCGTGAACTTGTAGGAATAGGAGTCATAGCTGGCGTAGTTATCTGCAATCGTACCGGTAAGCCTATAGTTCACTTCCTGGCCAACTTGGGAGTCGGCAGCGTCCACCCAGTCAGTCTCGCCGGTAATGTCACCGCCCTTCACCTTAGAATCATCGAGGATCTTTTTCTCAACCGTGGGGATGCTGGTCTTCTCATGGACAGTTACGGCGCTACCGCCCACGACTGCAAAGATCGGGGACGTGCCAGTGTTCGGCTTGGTCGAATCGAGATCGCTGGTCACAAACAGGTAGTAACCGTTGCCATGCGCCTGATCAGGAGTCCAAGAATTACCAGTAGGGATGTTGGTCGCGGCAGGTTTCTCACTCTTAACGGCATTCGCAACTGCGTAGAGAACATTGTTGGTAGCGATTCGCGTTCCATCAGTCGATGTTGATCCTGCAGTAGTGGAACCCGCATGTGCCATGAGGAAGTCGGCTACTTCCTGGGCCGTAGGACTGTCAGACAGCTGGTCCTTAGCCTCCAAGCTGCCATAACCCTTCCAGTCTTTCGTAATGGCATCAATCACCTTCTCGCCAACCGTATCGCTTGCCCACGTGATGTTCTGAGCGGTCTTGCCGCCGTTTTCAGCGTCGGTCACCGTAGCCTTAAAGATCTGGTATGCCTTGAACTTGGTGCTCTCGTTACCCTCGACCTGGCTGATTATGATGCTATTGCCGCCCTCCGCCGCAAACGCCATGGTCACCGGCGCCATAACTCCGCCGAAGCTCAGCGCTGCCGTGAGGCCGGCGGTTACTGCCAGGCGTGCGATGTTCTTGCTCATGCTCATCTTCTTTTCCTCCGTTTTCCGTTTGATTCTCATTCGATCGATCATCATCTGTCTGTGTCTTAGCATCTACTTCGCTACGTCTCGCCCCGCTCTCTGTGGGGCTGCCAGCTACTCTTTATGGCTGCCACCTCCCCGCTTGACCAGGAGCGCGACCACGATCAGTGCAGCTCCGGCGACCGCTGCAGCGGCCGCGGCGTACATTGCCATATCGCCAGTCGAGGGCATAAAGCCTCCGGTGGTAATGCTAGGGGGTGTGCCGGTGGGCGTGTTGATGAGCGACGCCTCCAGGCTGCCCGTCGACCCGTCCGCGCTGTCGGCGCGCAGGGGCGACTCGGCCGTAATGGTGAGTTTGGGCTTGGCGGCGGCCACCTGGTCGACGTCCAGGCTCTCGGCCTTGACCGTCACGCAGCGCGTGCCCTCAAAGGCGGTGTAGCCCTTGGGCGCCTTGAGCTCGCAGACCTCCAGCTTGCCCGAGTCCACGCCCGAGACGGTCACGCGGCCGTCCTCGCCCGTGGTGACGGTGGCCTTGCCCTCCGCATCCCACGTGCCGTCGGCCGCCAGCGTGCGACCGCGGTCGTCGGCGATGCTCAGGACCGCCCCGGCAAGCGGCTTGTCGCCGTCGCTGCTGCGCTTGGTGAGCGCGAGATCCCAGGTGTAGGCGCACGCGTCGTCGCTCGGCGTGCGGGTGAAGCCGGCGTCGCCGGACTGGTCGGCAAAGGGAGAGCGCGGGTAGCACAGGTAGGCCTCGTTGGGGTTGCCCTTCGCGATGCCGTGGTTGCATGCGCTGTTGAGCGGCGCGTTGTACACGGCGACCACGCGGGCGCCCGCGGTGAAGGCGTCGGCCCCGCCGAGCGCGGCGATCAGGTCGCCGGTGCGCACGGTGAAGGTTCCGTCCGCCGCTATCTTGGTGGCGCACTGGGCCGTGATGTCGGTCCAACCCTTCGCGGGCTCGGTGCCGACGCGGCCGTCCTTGTCGGCCGAGACGGCGTCGAAGCCGCCGTCCGCGCCCGCCGCCACGTACACGCGCATGCTCGCGGCCACCTTGGAGGGGTCGAGCCCCGCGCCCATGGTGTCGACGAACCGCACCGCATAGGTGTCGTAGGCGGTGAGCCCGGCCGGGACCGTGGCAGAGAGACGCCAGTACAGGTCGTCTGCGACCGTGGCGTCGGCGGCCTTCTGCCAGGCGGCGGTGCTGTCCTCCAGCACATGCTTGGACACCTTGGGGGTCGCGGCCTTGGGCTTGACAGTGACGGCGCCGCCGCCCACCAGGGCCATGATCGGCGCGGTGCCGACCTCGCCCTGGGCGATGGCGTCGTCGTCGGCGACGATGAGCCAGTAGCCGCTAGGCAGCTTGGCCGCCGTGCCCGCGTTAAGGGCCACGGACACGGCGCCAGAGCTCTGGAGGGAACGAGCGAGCTGTGCGCTCAGCGCGCCCGTAAGGTGGGAATCGGTGTTGAGCCACTCGGCAGCTTTCTGCGCGGTGGTCTGGGAATTGGGCATGCCGGCGCTGTGCAGCACAGGCAGCGCGGCGTCGCGCACGGCGTCGCTTGCCCAGACAAGGTCGGTGAAGGTCTTGGCGTCGCTGTCGCCGTCGACGACGTTGGCGCTAAAGATCTGGTAGGCATCGTAGCTGCTCGCCACGGTGCCGCTCACCGTGATGGAACCGGTCGAAGTCGGCGCGGCCTGCGCGGAAGCGGGGAACACAACCGCGCAGGTGCCGATCAGGAGGGCAAGCAGCGCAAACAAGATCGGGAAGGAGCAAACTTTCTTATTCACGACGCTCGCCTCCCTTCGCATTCGCCTTGCGACGAATGTGCATCCAGACCGCAGCAGCGCAAAGCACCGCCGCGCCGGCAAGGTACGTCAGAGTGACGCCCGACATACCAGAAAGGGGCAGAGTGGTGGAGTAGGTGTTGGTGAAGGTGGGGCCGTGCTCATTGGGATTGTTACTGTTAAAGACAATGGGCTCCTGGTCGTCGATAGGATTACCGCCAGCGTCCTGGATCTTGGTGTAGGTTACCTTGGTGGCCTTGATTGTTCCGTCTTTTTGGTCCGTCATTGTGACATCAAATCGATAGACCGACTCGTCGTACTTGTAGTTCGTAAACGGCGTGGTCGGCCGCTGTTCGCGAACGTAATAAGGAAAGGTTTTGCTCGCACCGCGACCCGTGGAGTCGGACGCGAGTTTTTCGAGGTCTTTTAGTTCGTACTTAATCTCGTCGAAGCTTAAGGTCTGGGACTTACCAGCGTCGGTCTTGGTCGACTTATTCTGAACGTTCTTCGTGAACTCTTTGTCGGTCGCAAGCTGAAGCGTAAACTCCTTCATCTCGCCGCCCTCAACGACCTTAGTCGCCTTAGGAGTCCAGGAGCCGCTGGAGGTGTACGGAGTGTACTCGTTGGTGAAAGTCGTTGAGCTATCTTTGCAGGCAATTGGATAATAGTCATCGCTCTTCTGCAAGTTGTCCCATGATTTTGTGACACTCCACATCCCAGATGACTTGTCGAGTTCATGCTTGGTCACTTCGACCTTTTCAATCGTGTAGTTATGGATTTTGAGAGCTATCTGTACGTTCGGCTCGTTCTTTTTCGGAACAGTCATGAGCTCGGTCGGGTTATCCTTGGCGCTTACCACAATCTCATACACAGCGGAGTCGTACGTGATACCGGGTTCAGCGCCGGAATCTTCGACCAAGTAGTATGTGATAGTGGTTGTGTCAGCTGTACCACTCGTTGCGAACTGTTCATCAAGATCAAACGTGATGTTACCGCTTGCGTCATTTTTTGCAGTTCCTACCTCAGTGCAAGCGTCGCGATTGAATGTTGCGCTAGCCAAAGGGTCGGTTGAGTCCTTGCGGTAGACCCTAAAGGTAAACTGATTCTCTTCGAGCTTCTCGTTCACATTTGTCTGCGAATTACGTAGCACCTTGGTCGCCTTGAGCTTGAGGCTCGGATAGACATACGTGTCCTCAGGCGCGCCCATGTACAGGTCGCCGTTCGACATGATGCCGCCGCCATGGTCCCAGGAATAGTTGCCGGTGATGAACGTTGTCGCAACTTTTTGCGCATTGATCGCGGCTTCGTCTTGAGCTGTAACACCCGAGCTCAGGCCGATGCTTTTATATACCTGCACGCCACCGTTAGCGGGGATAGTAATGGCTTGCGTAAGCTCTTTACTTCCCTTGTATTTGGCGTCACCGCCGCCAAGCATTTTGCCAATCACCGCCGCGATCGGGGTCTTATGATCCTCCGCCGCAAGGAAGAAGTCCGCGTGGCCGTTTTCGCGAAACTCTTTGGCATTGTAGGCGTCAGTATCCTGGTTCTTTTTGTGGTCAAGGCCTTCGTAGCCACCAGCGGATAGGTGAGGGGTGCCTTCGTTACCGCTATTCTTTTCAGAATTATAATCAGCTTTTGCGTCCTGCTGATCTTTGGCAGACGAATTGCCAAAGATTGCTGTGCCCTCAGTGTTCGTTACCAACGTCTTGCCCGTAGGGCAGACTGCAACGCCACCGCCATAGCCGCCAGCGGTATTGGCGCTAATGTACGAGTTATATATGAATAGCCTACCAGCAGTCTTCTCCTTGCCCAAATCCGAGTTTCCCTGGACAAAGATACCGCCTCCGCCCCAGTCAAAGCGAGACATGCAAGAGTTATTAGTGATGTAGACTGGGCTATCGTTTGACGACCCATTTATCATCGCGTCAACCATCTGGCCCACTCGAATGCCAGCACCTTCAGATCGGTAGCTCACGTTAGAGGCAATAATTCCTCCCGTGATTTTCAGCCACGCCATACCCGTACGGGATTGCTCATTACGGTCGACATCCGTGACATAAACACCGCCGCCGGCTTCCTTGGAGTAGTTGCCGGTAATCCGGCCGCCCGAAATGGTGACATGAGTACCGTTTCTAGCGGCAAGTCCAGCGCCGCCATGATTGCCATAACCATCTTTGCCACAGAAATTGGCATATTTATTGTTAGTGATGTAGCCACCGGAAACAGTGACGCTGCCGCCTTCGGCCATGATGCCGCCGCCGAATCCAGTGCCAGAAGGAAGTGTGCTGTTGCCGGAGATTACGCCACCAGTTATGGTGACCGTGGAACCTCCAGCATACACACCGCCGCCACTAGGAGCGCTGTTGCCGGCAATTACGCCACCGGTCAGTTTTAGGGTCGAGGCCTTACCTTTATCGTTGGACACCTTAATGCCCGCGCCCACACCCGAGCTAGAAGCGCCACACACATAGCCACCGCTCATGTTGACGGTAGAGCCGTTCTCGGCATAGATGAGGTTGCCAACATTGCAATTATACTGTTGGGTAATTACACCGTTATCAAGATTAAACGTACCGCCCGCATAAACGTTGATGAGCCTCATCGTGGAGCCGGCAGCGGTACCCACGATGGCACCGCTGATGCTGACCTCGTGCCTATAGAGAGTCTCGGTTGTCCCCGTACCGCTCGGCGTCGATTCGGTCACGTAATACGTGAGTTTGGTCGGAATGCCAGAGCTGGTGTCGTAGTCCATCGAGGCAACTCGCCCATTATTGTCGCCATCCGAAGTCTGCTTTTGATCAGACCCTTGGTTAGAATCTTTAACTGTAAGCGCCGCGTTATTGGTGATGTTGAAGAGCGGCTTATTTGAATTGTCGCCCGAATGCGTGATTTTATGGCCGCTTAAGTCCAGCGTTATATTGCTGCCGCTCTTCTCAAGTTTGATTTCGCCGGGATAGTCGATATCGTTTGCAAGCTCAAAGCTAACAGCTTGATTTTCCCCAACGCCCTGAAGCTTATCTCGCAATTCACCGCCATTAGCAATAGCCGTGGCTGCTTCTTCGTTCTCCGCAGCTTCTTCGGCTACCGAGACAGTGCCATCGTCGACCGCTTCATTATCTTCTGCCTGCGACTCGTCCTTGGGCTGCTCCTCCGGTTGGGCATCGCCCACGCCGTTTTCGACATCGTCACTATTCTGGTTTTCGGTATCCCCGTTGTTGGTGTTGTCTACATCAGTAGGCTTACTTGAGGAACCCCCCCATCACAGCTTCCTCAGCAGAACCCGTCTGGGAATCGTTGGCAATGGCCTGCGAGATCGGAGGCATGACGAGCGACAGTACCAGGCTCAAAACGGAGGCTCCGCACAAAACGCCTGCCAGTACACGGCGCGTCGCTTTATTACTTTGCTTAGATTTGTCTGAATTTGCTTTCATCGATGTCTCCTCCCCAAGAGACCGCGATCCTGCTCTTTCACCATCAAACTTGGGCGCGCAACCTATAATTGCTCGCGCTCGATATGCATATTATTATTCTTTGTTTAAAAAACGCAAGGCTAACAATGTCAGTTTTACTTCGCGTTGCCTTAACTTCTTGACAATTATTCAAACTATGCGTTGTTTTTCGAGGGTTAAATTTCGGAAAGACGCTGGTAAACTCGTTAGCAAATCTAGATAAATGACACTTTACCATTGTTTGTACAACATTTTGTTTTAACCCGCTCAATCTGTGAACGGTCAAAATTGCGCCATGAATGACAGTATATCTACCTGCAAATATTAGTTTTGAGCTAATTGGTCAATTACTGCACAACCAGCGTGTGCCGACATGTTCATACATCGACACTTGAATGACATCGTATGTTACCGGCTGCAAATCTCCTCGCTACAAAAAAGCGTTCCAACAATCGACTGTTGGAACGCTTGGAAAACCACCACAAAGGCGCTCTGCCCTCTTTGTGGCTGCCCCCAGGCGCTACAGAAGATGTTCCTCGATAAAGATCGCAATGCCGTCTTTGTCGTTGCTGGCGGTTACAAAATCGGCGGCGGCACGAGTGGCGTCGCTGCCATTTGCCATGGCCACGCCCACGCCGGCGTCAGCCACCATGCAGGTGTCGTTGTCCGCATCGCCAAACACGCAGATGTCCTGGAGCTCCATGTCGTTGAGCTCCGCCACGCGCACAAGGCCGCGCGTCTTGGACACGCGCGGATCCATGAACTCGTAGAGCCGCTGCGTGGTTTGCAGAGCCGCCGCCTTAACAGTATCATCGGCAAACGTCAATGCTCGCTCAATCACCCGCGGCATTACCTCGGGCGCCATGGTAAACATCACCTTGGGCTGCGGCTCGCGCAAAAACTCGGCGAAATCGACCACCTGGTAGGGCACGCCGTCGACGCGTGACAGGTGCTCGACGCACGCGTTGCTCTCGGGCACGTAGAACACGCCGTCTCGGGGGCAGACGGGCGTTGCCGGAAGGTCCGCCATGTGCTTGCAGATGCGCGCGATAGTCTCGCCCGGCAGCGGATAGCTCAGCTCGTTGATGTCGTGCGCGCGGTCGATGACCTCGGCGCCACCGCAGCCCACGAGCACGTCCACCAGGCCTTCGATGCCCCAGAGCTCGTACATGGCCTCGGTCGCGTGGGCGTCGCGCCCGGTGCACAGGCCAAAGAGCACGCCACGCTCGCGCAGGGCGCGGATCGCCGCCACGGTGTGCGGGGACACCGTGTGCTGGCTCGTGAGCAGCGTACCGTCGATATCGCAGAACACGGCTTTGATGTGGCTGAAGGTGGTGTCCATGGGGGCCTTTCTGGGTTGTGCGGCGGTGTGGGGTGTATTCGTGAACGGCGTACATGGTATACCTAGGCGCAAGCGCGGCCCGTCAAAGCAAAAACCACCACAAAGGTGCCTGGCTCCTTTGTGGTGGCAGGATCCGGGGGTGGCCTGGCCCGGGGCGCAAACCATCACAACATTCGACGTTATTCGGCGAAATCGCGATTTTCATCGAATGTTGTGATGGTTTTTATTGCTTTGCGGCACGATCCAAGTGCCTGCGACCAAACAGCAGCAACGCCGCAGGGACCGCCGTCACGACCATGCCTGCCCCCACGAGTGTCCGTTGTACGCCAAATGTTGCCGCCAGCCACGGGGCAATTGCCAGAGGGGCCACGCCAGCGAACATATTGCCAAAGCCCATGACCGAATTGACGCGACCAAGCTGCTCGAGCGGAGCCGTCGTTTGCACAATGGTGTTGTGGAGCGGGTTGACGACACCCCAAGCAATGCCCAGGGCGATCTGGCCGACGAGGGCCACGCCCACGTACGGCGTCCCCACATAGAGCAGACTTCCCAGGCCCACGGACATGAGCGCCACGAGCAGCGTTTTAAGGTTGACCAGGTGCGGCGGCAAGCGGAGCGCGAGCACGGCACCCAGCACCGCGCCCACGCCCGAGGCCGACGAGAGCCAGCCCATCCACTCAACGCCGACGCGTAGGACATCGCGATAGAAAAACGACTCGAGCGGATCGAAGGCTCCGTAGCCAAAGTTCGAAAGAAAAATGATGCAGAAAAGTAGCGCGAGGACGCTGTTGGTGAAGACTGTCTTGATGCTGGCTGCGAAGGTGGCGCGGGCGGACGTGCTGGGGTTGGAGCTTTGTCCCGCACGCTCCCCTTCCTCTGTCGAATCGGCATCCGCATGCCCGGCGACATGGCTGGTCTGCGGCCTAAAGCCCCAACCGACGACGAACGCCAGCACGGTAAAGAGCATCATAAGCACGAACACCGCACGCGACGACGCAGCCGCCGCGACAAAGCCGCCCAGCGTGGGACCAACGATGATACTCACGTTTGAAAACATGGCGATGGCGGAGTTGATGTCTTTGAGCTCGACAGGATCGTCGGTGAAGTAAGCCGGATAGGATGTGGCGATGGGCTGGGCGAATCCCATCGTAAAGCCCAGAAACACCGCGCCGAGCAGGACGACGCCGGTCGCGCTACCAAAGGCGATGATTGCCGTGCCAGTTGCGAGCGTGCCGACGATGCTCAGCAAGAAATGGCGGCGCGGACCCCATGCGTCGAGCGCAGCGCCGCCCGCAAAGGATCCCAGGATCACGAAAACGTTCATGAACAGGACGGCCAGCGATGTCGCGACGACCGAGGCATCGTCCGCATAGGTAAGCGTTCCGATGACGCCGATAAAGTAGCTGGTCTGAAACCCGGTGTAGATGAGAAAGCGCATCGCTACCAGGCGCTTGGCCTGCATGGACAGCGAAGGTTGAGGTTTTGAGAGAAGAGATGCGAGCATGGAGACTCCTTGTTTCATACGAATACGGGCGGTGGGTATTCGCCACCGTCTGTCAAATCATTCTATCCGCATGAAACATTAAGGACGCATCAGGACCCTTCTCTCCGTTTTTCGCTCAGTATGAACTACTTGGTAGATTGTAAGGCATGTCCCACACATCTACTAAAGTAAAAACCACCACAAAGGTGCCTGGCCCCTTTGTGGTGGAAATGACGTTTGCCCAGATAAAACCTGCCAAAACAAACCTGTCCCTTTTTGGCATGTTATGGCAACGCAGCGAGCCGGTTCCAAGTGCCCCAGGTCGCCCCGAAAGAGGAGCGACGCGTACTTTGGTACGCGAGCGACGGCTTGAGGGACGAGATGGGGTGCTTGGGGCCGGCGCAGCGTTGAGCCTTAAAGATGATCTTGGATAAGATCGCAGATGGCTCGGGCGTCGTTGATGTTGATGGCTCGGGTCGCTAAGCCGGCGTCGAATGCCTGGCGTGCCAGGGCCTCGTTGCAGGCAAGGGCCAGCGTGTGACCGTCGACCAGGTCGAGCGAGCTCTTGCCGCGTAGACGGTCGACACCGGAGCGCGCGACGACGATGTTGTCGAAGCCCTCGGTCTTGTAGCCCTCGATGATCACCACGTCGACATCGTTGTAACGCGACAGCAGCTCGCGCGCGGGCATCTCGTCCTCCTCGCGCGTGTCGGCGTACTCCGCCCAGCGCGTGGCGCAGATGAGGCCCACGTGCTTTGATCCGGCTTGGTGATGGCGCCAGGTGTCCTTAGCGGGCACGTCGATATCAAAGCCGTGATGCCCATGATGCTTGAGCGAACCCACGCGCAGGCCGCGGCGGGTGAGCTCGGCGATAACCTTCTCGACGAGCGTGGTCTTGCCCGAGTTTTGGTAGCCGATAAACGCGATCGCGGGGACGGCCGGGGCCGGAGCTGCGGACGCGACGGCGACGGGCGCGCTCGCGGGTGCGGCACCGTCAGCGGCCACGGACTCAACGGCAGCGGCCTGACGCTCTGCGCGGTCCCACACGCCCGAGCGGCCGCCCTCCTTGTGCAGCAGGCGAACGTCAACGATCTCCATGCCGCGATCGACCGCCTTGCACATGTCGTAGATGGTCAGACACGCGGCACTCGCGCCGGTCAGCGCCTCCATCTCAATACCCGTCTTGCCCGTCACGCCCGCCGTAACCAGTACGTGAAAACCAACCTGCCCGTCCGCGCGCGCCGGCGCCCAGCCCTCGGGCACGTCATCGGCCGGCGTCCCCGCCGGAGCGATGGGCGCAATGTCGCACTTGCTCTTGGTAATGAGCAGCGGATGGCACATGGGGATGATGTCGCTTGTGCGTTTGATGGCCATGATGCCCGCCACGCGCGCGCATGCGAGCACATCGCCCTTTTTGGCGCGGTCCTGCAGCACCATGGTCTGCGTCTCGGGGTGCATGAGGATGGTGCCCTCGGCGATGGCAATGCGATGGGTCTCGGCCTTGTCGGACACGTCGACCATGCGTACCTCGCCCTTGGCGTCCACGTGCGTCAGCTCGTCGCGACGGGCGTCGCGGGCGGGCTCGGTGGCAGCACTGGCAGACGGCTGTGCGGACGCGTCGGCGTTGCCAGCATTCGCCGCAGCCGTGACTTTGTGGGCAGACATCGCGGCCCTGCGAGCGGCCTTGGTGGCATCGGCGTACCTGCTCTTGGCCATATGATCATCCTCCGATTTGGGACATAAATCGTTGCGTGCCCTCAATTATCGCGTGTTCCTGCGGTTTGTGGGCGACGGCATCGCGCCAAATCGAAAGTACCTGCATATCATCACCACGGCGTAGGGCGTCGCGCACCGAATATTCGGCATCGCTGAACAGGCACGGACGCACGTTGCCATCGGCCGTCAGGCGCAGACGGTTGCAATTCGTACAAAAATGATTGGACATGGCGCTAATAAAACCGACCGTTCCCGCCGCGCCCGGAAAGTGCCAATAGCGCGCAGGGCCCGCGCCGGCAGGAGCGTCGTTGATGTCGAGCGGCTCGAGCTCGCCCAGCCCCGTCGCGGCGGCCCCAGCATTGATGCGCGCCCGCAGCTCGTCGCTCGGCACGGTGTCGCTCGCATCCCACAGCGCCGGATTGAGCGCGGGCGCATGCGGGCCCACAGCGCAATGCGAGCTCGTGTGCTCGTCGCCAATAGGCATGTATTCGATAAAGCGCAGGTGAATGGGACGGTCGATAGTCAGACGCGCGAGAGCCGCCACATCCTGGCTGAGCCGGCGCACCACAACGCAGTTGACCTTAACGGGCTCAAAGCCCCAAGCCAGCGCCGCGTCGATGCCAGCCATGGTCTGCTCGAGTCGACCCAGGCGCGTGATCTTTCCAAAGAGCGTAGGGTCGAGTGTGTCGAGCGAGATGTTAACGCGGTTAAGCCCGGCATCTTTGAGCTGCGGTGCCAGCTTGGGCAGCAGGGCGCCATTGGTGGTAAGCGAGATGTCCTCGATCCGCGGGATCGCGCGGATGTCGCGAATGAGCGGAATGATACGGCGGCTGACCAGCGGCTCGCCGCCCGTCAGGCGCACGCGGCAAATGCCCTCCCCCGCCACCAAGCGCACAAAACGGGCGATTTCCTCGGCGCTGAGCAGCTCGTCGTGTGCGCGGGGTGCCACGCCATCGGCCGGCATGCAGTAAATGCAGCGAAAATTGCACTTGTCGGTAACGGCAATGCGCAGGTAGTTGATATCGCGGCCAAAACCGTCATGTTGCACGTGCCCGTCCACGCAGCCCTCCCCTCACGCGGCGTTTTATTCTTCGGAAAACATAATACCCCACGCGAGAATCATGCCGACACCCGTACGACAGGACAGGTCGCTTCGAGCAAAACGGACTTTCCGAGCCCATCCTCAGCACAGACCATCACAACATTCGATACTTTTCCCGATTTTGACAAAAAACGTCGAATGTTGTGATGGTTTGCCTGCCCACGGCACCCCGTAGAAGGGCCGGAACGCCCCTAAAGGCCGTCGTCCCAGTGACGAATCACGAATTCTCGCAGGTCGTTCTGCCGCTTTTGGAACGCTTCGCTTCGGTCGCACTTGAGACCCATAGCGAGTGCAATGGCGTTCATCGCCCGGTGCAATTGCAGCTGATGGGCAAACTGAGTCCCGGTGAGGACGATCATCCTAAAGCCCAGCGTGCTCAGCACGGTCATACGCTCCGCATCCGACGCGCGGCGCTGTTTATCAAGATGGTCCGAGCCGTTGTATTCAATCCCCGTACCGCTCGCAGGCGCATATACGTCGATCTCGAAATACCCGGCCTTTGCGAGATACTTGAACTCGTTGGGAACATCGACCCGATGGTTGAGCGCGATCTTGGCGTATCCCAGCCCTCCCTGGGAACGTTTTGCTACGACCATGATTGCGGTGGCCGTCTCCATGGGCGACCGCGCGCCATCGTGCACGCGCTTGAGCACGGCGGCCGCGCGTACAGTCCCCTGACGAGATCGGTTCTCATTGCAATAAGCAATCAAGTCGGCAACGGTATACCTCTGCCCCATCTCGATATAATCGCCTGGCGACAGATGATTCAAATGGTATCGGGCGCAGATTTCGTAGCCATATTCCAGCTGTTCGGGCTCACTCATCCACGAACCCGCTTGGACAAAGCACATGACCTCATCAACCACTAGAAGGTCCTCTGCCACCTCGATAAGATGGCCTGGAGGTACCGGCGCCCCAAACACGTGGCACCTAAATCCCGCCGGCGTCGAGCGCTCAAAATCGAAGTTGACGAGTGTGTCAATATAATCGAGCTCTTCTCGTGGAATACCAAGCGAAACCAGATAGTCGGCAACGATCCCGACTGCCGTTGAAGCCCTCAGCCCCTTGGCATCGAGTCCCAATTTGGGCAGGTTCGCGGTCGGCTCCGCCTCGTTAGCAAGCGAGTCCTCATCGTATAAGCTGCTTGCTCGCGAGAGAGGCTCGGACGGGCGCACCACATTGTGGTACAGCCAGGCAGTCTTATGGGACAGGACGATCGGCAGGTCCATGAGCCCTCCAATGGAGTCAGATAACCAACCTTATTCCCCTGCCCACGGGTCCGCACACCTTCGTGTGCAAGAAAGCGTTTCCGCCCGGTCGAGTGGCAGAAAAACCATCACAACATTCGATGCTTTTCCCGTTTTTGGCGAAAAACGTCGAATGTTGTGATGGTTTGAGGCGAGGTGAGGGGCATGGAGGGGTCAAAGCATCGTGCTTGGAGCGTGACTATTTTCGCCCCGTCGTCATCACAAACCTTGACTCTACAATCGTTATAGGGTTTTCACTACACTGGTACGTAAACAAACCCAGCCAGAAAGCCCCGCCCATGGAACACGACCTCACACGCGGCAATGTCCCCAAGACCATCGCGGTCTTTGCCCTGCCTTATATGCTCTCGTACTTTTTGCAGATGCTCTACGGCATGGCCGACCTGTACATGATGGGGCAGTTTAGCGGCGCCGCCGGCATCACCGCCGTGGGCAATGGCGCGCAGACACTCTATATCATTACCGTAACGCTCGTGGGCCTGGCCATGGGAACGACGGTCATCGTCGGCCACGCCGTGGGCTCGCGCCGCTTCGATCGCGCCGAGACCGCCATCGGCAACACCATCACGCTGTTTATGGGTGTCTCGGTGGTACTGGCAGGCATCTTGCTCGCGCTGTGCCCGCAGATCGTGGCACTCATTGGCACGCCGGCCGAGGCGGTCGAGGGCACCGCCGCCTACCTGCGCATTTGCTTTATCGGCATTCCCTTTATCGCCGCGTACAACATTCTTTCGGCCATCTTTCGCGGCCTGGGCGATTCGCGCTCGCCCATGTACGTGATTGGCGTGGCATGCATCATCAACATCGCGCTCGATTTTCTGTTTATCGGCCACATGGGGCTCGGCCCCGTGGGCGCGGCGCTCGGCACGGTGACCGCGCAGACGGCCAGCGTTGCCCTCGCGCTCGTGTGGCTCAAGAGCCGCCGCACGAACATCCACGTTAAGCGCAGCGACCTGCGCCCCCAGCCCGAGGTGCTCGGTAGCATTCTTAAGATCGGCGTGCCCGTGGCCGTGCAGGACGGCTGCATCCAGGTGGCGTTTATGTTCATCACCGTCATCGCCAACCACCGCGGTCTGGTCGACGCCGCCGCCGTGGGCCTGGTCGAAAAGATGATCAGCTTTTTGTTCATTGTGCCGAGTTCCATGGGCGCTACCGTCAGCGCGCTCACGGCGCAAAATGCCGGCGCGGGCAAGGGCGATCGCGCGCGTCAGGTACTCAAGGACGCCATGACCATCTCGGTGGTGTACGGCTGCCTGATCACGGTGCTGATGTGGCTGGTGGCGCCGGCGTTTATCGGCTTTTTTGCCAAGGACGCTGCAGTAGTCGCCGCCGGTACCGGCTATATGCGCAGCTATATTTTCGACGCGATCTTTGCCGGCATCCACATTTGCTTTAGCAGCTTTTTCGCTGCGTATGGCAAGAGCTACATTGGCTTTGCGCACAACGTGCTGGCCGTGGTGCTCATTCGCGTGCCCGGCGCATGGCTGCTGTCGAACGCCTATTCCGACACGCTGTTCCCCATGGGCATCGCCTCACCGTGCGGGTCGATTCTGTCGGCGGGCATCTGCGTGATTGCATTTACCGTGCTCAACCGGCGCGGGGCTTTTGACAAGCTGGTGGCGTAGCGGGGCGACGCGGGCCTAGCGCCTCTCCCCTGTTTTTACCGAAAGGAGTGGTCCTGTGACCGACATGCCAAGTGAACACACCGAGGGCCTGCTCCGCATTGGCGAGGTGGCGCGCCTGCTCAATTTAAGCGTGGGCACACTGCGTCATTACGAGCAGATGGGGCTGTTGGAGCCGGCATATGTCGATCCGGCAAGTGGGTACCGCTACTACGGATCGCGGCAGCTCTCCACCCTCAACACCATCGGCAACCTGCGCGTTCTCGACTTGCCGCTGGCGCAGATTCGCGAGTTTGTCACTACGCGCGATATGGATTTGATACAACGGCAACTGACCAAGCAACAGGAGTTAATTGAGCACAGGCGGCGTGAGTTGGAGCGCATGTCGCGCAAGATTGACCAGCGGCTTGCCTTGCTTCATGGCGCTTTGAATGCTGATCTCGACACCATTAGCGAAATCGAGGAACCCGAACTTCGCTGCGCCACGCTGCACGAGCGCGTCAATCCCACCGACGCCTATTCGCTGGGATGGCATATCCGCCAGCTTCAGCAGGGGCAGCACGAAACCTTTGCCTATCTGGGCAATCTGGGTGTGGGCATCGCGCCCGAACGCCTCGCCGCCGGCGACTTTGATGGCTACGACGAGGTCTTCCTGCTGCTCGATGACACCGATGATTACTTGGGCGACGTTGAGACGCGACCTGCCGCGCGCTGCCTGACCATAAGCTTCCGCGGCACGCACGGGCAAGCAGCCCCGCGCTATAAGCAGCTGCTCGGCTATATGCGCGAGCACAACCTGGCGCCCACCGGGCCTTCGCGCGAGATCGCCCTTATCGACGACATCATCAGCGACGACCCGGCAACCTACGTAACGCAGATCACGGTGCCGGTTGCCCCAGCAAAGTAAGAACCGCCCGGAAGGCATCGTGCTTCCGGGCGGATCTTCACTTTGGTTATCGATGCGCTAAGCCCGGGGCACCTCGCCAGTAGCCAAGATCCGCTCGAGCGCATCCTCGTCCAGTACG
>CAUCKA010000004.1 GCA_958443265.1 uncultured Collinsella sp.
TGGAAAACGCTTCGCGTTTCCTCAGCTCCGCACCCTTGCGGGTTCGAATCCCATGAAATGGGCCCAAACAAAAAACGGTCCCCTTTCGAGGACCGTTTCCAAATCAGTGGTGGGCGATGAGGGATTCGAACCCCCAGCCTTGTGCGTGTAAAGCACCTGCGCTAACCGTTGCGCCAATCGCCCGTGCGGAGAGAGTATAGCAAAACAATCGCCTCATTCATCTCATATCCATTAAAGGTAACCGTCGCGTGTCACAGCGGAGCTGATTCAGTTGAGATTGCCTGAACATTCCGCCCCTCTTTACGCCCTCGGGTATACTCAAAAGCTACTGATTCGATTTGATGCCCAGCAACAGCAGAGGGGATAGTATATGTGCGGTTTTGTCGGTTTTGTCGGTGGGACGGATAACCAATCCGAGGTGCTCACCAAGATGATGGACCGCATCGTCCATCGCGGTCCCGACATGGGCGGTCAGTTTATCGACGGCCGCGTTGCCCTCGGCTTCCGCCGCCTGTCGATCCTCGACCTGACCGAGGCCGGCGCTCAGCCCATGGCCAATGAGGACGGCAGCGTCGTTATCGTCTTCAACGGCGAGATCTACAACTTCCAGGAGCTTCGCTCCGAGCTCGAGGCCAAGGGCTACAAGTTCCACTGCGGCGCCGACACCGAGAGCCTCCTGCACGGCTACGAGGAGTGGGGCGAGGCCGTCCTCGATCGCCTGCGCGGTATGTACGCCTTCGTCATCTGGGACAAGAAGAAGAACAAGCTTTTTGGCGCCCGCGATATCTTTGGCATCAAGCCGCTCTACTACTATCCCATGGCCGATGCGGGCGACGGCGCTCCGGGCGTGCTTTTTGGTTCCGAGATCAAGAGCTTCCTGGACTACCCGCACTTCCACAAGGCGGTCAACAAAAAGGCTCTGCGTCCGTACATGACGTTGCAGTATTCGGCAACCGAGGAGACCTTCTTCGAGGGTGTCTACAAGCTGCCGCCGGCGCATTACTTTACCGTAGACATCCCGACCGGCAAGATGAACATCGAGCGCTACTGGGATTGCGATTACTCTGCCGTCGAGAAGCCGTTCGAGGAGTACGTCGACGAGCTGGACGAGGTCGTGCACGAGAGCGTCGAGGCCCATCGCATCGCCGACGTCAAGGTCGCGTCGTTCCTCTCCGGCGGCGTCGACTCCAGCTACATCGCCGCTTGCCTCATGCCCGACAAGACCTTCTCGGTGGGCTTCGATTACAAGAATTTCAACGAGACTAACTACGCCAAGGAGCTTTCCGATAAGCTCGGCGTCGAAAACGTTCGCAAGATGATTACCGCCGACGAGTTCTTCGGTGCGCTCGAGGACATCCAGTATCACATGGACGAGCCGCAGTCCAACCTGTCTTCCGTGCCGCTGTGGTTCTTGGCCGAGATGGCCCGCAAGGACGTCACCGTCGTGCTTTCGGGCGAAGGCGCCGACGAGCTCTTTGGCGGCTACGCCTACTACGAGGACACGGTCCCAGTCCGCAAGTACAAAAAGATGGTGCCGCTGCCCATCCGTCGCGCGCTCGGTAACCTGGCGCTGCATATGCCGTACTTCAAGGGACATAACTTCCTGGTCAAGGGTGCCGAGATCCCTGAGAAGTCGTTCCTGGGACAGGCTCTGGTATGGCCGGAGCGCGAGGTCGACGGCGTGCTCAAGCCCGAGTACAACACCGGCGATGGCGCCTTCGAGCTTGCCGCTCCCATCTATGCGCGCGTGAAGGGTCAGCCCGAGCTGGTCAAGAAGCAGTACCTGGACATGAACATGTGGCTTCCGGGCGACATTCTGCTCAAGGCCGACAAGATGTGCATGGCGCACTCGCTGGAGCTGCGCGTGCCCTTCCTGGACCGCAAAGTCATGGAGTTCGCCGAGCACATTCCCGACCGCTACCGCATCAACGAGAACGGCAACAAACAGGTACTCCGCCACGCTGCCAACAAGTCGCTGCCCGATGAGTGGGCCACCCGTCCCAAGGTGGGCTTCCCGGTGCCGATTGTCTACTGGCTGCGCGAGCAAAAGTGGTACGACTATGTCAAGGAGTACTTCACCGCGCCGTGGGCAAGCGAGTTCTTCGATACCGACGAGCTCATGCACCTGCTCGATCTGCACTTTGCGGGCAAGGGCGATTTCCAGCGCAAGATCTATACGCCGCTCGTGTTCTTGGTGTGGTACAAGCGCTTCTTTATCGACGAGGGCCAGCCTTCTGTTCAGGCTGCCTAGCCTCGGCTTACGAACGCCTGCGCGTAACGGCTCCTCCGGGAGCCGTTTTTGCGCGAGCATGTTTCAGTTACTATGAAAACCGTCCCTGCCAAATGGCTGAGAAAGGCGAAAGATGCACCATTCGGATTCCGCGACCGTGACCACGGTCGATACGCTTGCCAAGCTTCTCGATGTGTGCGGCGAGCTGCGCGCATCGGAGCAGGTTGACGGGCGTGCCGTGACCGGCTGTTCGTTTGATTCGCGCGCGGTTTCGGCAGGTGACGTGTTCTTTTGCAAGGGCGCTGCCTTTAAGCCTGCGTTTTTGAGCATGGCGCTCGATTCGGGCGCCGTCGCATTTGTGTGCGAGGAGTCGCTGGTCGAGTCTCTGGAGCCGCTGGCGAAAGAGAACGGTGCTGCGATGCTGGTTGTTGATAGCGTACGCACGGCGATGGCGCTGTTGCCGCCCGAGGTCTACGACCGTCCCGACCACGACGTTAAGATCGTGGGCATCACCGGTACCAAGGGAAAGACCACGGCCGCTTTTATGCTCCAGTCCATCATCAAGGCGGCGGGCGAGTCCTGCGGCATGATCGGCTCGGTGAACACCGACGATGGTATCGAGTGCTACGAGAGCACCAACACCACGCCCGAGGCCCCCGAGGTCTGGCGCCATATCGCCAACTGTCGCGCGTCTGGTCGCCAGTCCATGGTCATGGAGGTCTCAAGCCAGGCGCTTAAGTACCAGCGCGTCGAGAACCTGCCGTTTGACGTGGCGTGTTTCCTCAACATCGGGCGTGACCACATCTCACCGATCGAGCACCCGACCTTCGAGGATTATTTTGAGAGCAAGCTCAGGATCTTTGATCAGGCTAAGACCGCCGTAGTGAATCTGGGCACCGATGAAGTCGAACGCGTGCTGGAGGCCGCGTCGACGGCCGAGCACTTGGTGACCGTTGGCGTCGAGCATCCCGAGGCGAGCCTGTGGGCAAGCGATGTCCGCATGGTCGGCTTTAACATCGAGTTTAACCTGCATGGCATGAGCGCCGACGAGCCCGAGGCGGGGGAGAAGGTCCTGCTGGGTATTGCGGGAGACTTTAACGTGGAGAACGCGCTGGTCGCTATCGCCGCCGCGCGCGAGATTGGCATCGGAATCGATGCCATCAAGAAGGGCCTCTCCAAGCTGCGTGTGCCGGGCCGCATGGAGGTCGTGGAGTCGCAGGATGGACGCGTGCTTTGCGTTGTTGACTACGCTCACAACCAACTTTCGTTCCGCTCGCTCTTTTCGTCGGTCAAGCGCGCGTTTCCCGCCAGTCCGGTCATTGCGCTGTTTGGTGCTGCTGGAGGCAAGGCGCAGGAGCGCCGTGAGCAGCTTCCGCGCGAGGCCGCACCATATTCTGATCTGCTGATCTTTACCAACGAGGATCCGGCTCACGAGGACCCGATGAAGGTCTGTCGCGAGCTTGCCGAGCATGTTCCCGACGATACGCCGAACGAGATCATCCTCGACCGTGAAGCCGCTGTGCATGCGGCGTTCAAGGCGGCGCGCGAGGAGTACGTCAACCCCAATGCTCCCACCATTGTCTTGCTGCTGGCAAAGGGTGACGAGGAGCTCATGCACGTGGGCGACGAGTTCGTACCCATCGAGAGCGATCTTTCGCTTGCCAATCGTTTAATCGATGTTACCCAGTTTGACTAATGAACTGCGATGAGGGCGGCGTCCCGAGCGCGCTGCCGTTGCAAGCGCGTTTCCCCTCAAGCGAGGCGCGCCGCCTAAGACCAGAAGCCCCTTCTACGTAATGGAGTGACCATGTCCCACAATACCCTGCCGACCGTCGCTGAGCTTTCGGGCGAGATGCGCGAGCGTCTTGCCAAGGTTAAGTACGTCTTTACCGACCTGGACGCCACCATGCTCGCGCCCGGCTCGTGCGTGCTGCGCGACAACGACGGCAATCCCTCGACCAAGCTCGTCGAGGCTGTCGTGGCACTTGCCCGCGCTGGTATTCAGGTGGTTCCCACCTCGGGCCGCAACCGCACCATGATCCACGAGGATGCGCGCGTGCTCGGCCTCAACTCCTACATCGGCGAGATGGGTGGCCTGGTCATGTACGATCTCAAGGCCAACGATTGGGAGTATCTGACCGGCGATATGCCCTACGACCCCGCCTGCGGCTTCACGCCACATCAGGTGATCGAGCAGACTGGCGTGTGCGAGAAGATTCTCGCCCGCTGGCCGCATAAGATCGAGTACCACAACGACATGTCGACTGGCTACAAGTACCGCGAGGTCACCGTCGGCATGCGCGGCGATGTGCCCGACGACGAGGTCCAGGCCATCCTGGACGAGGCCGGCTGCGGTCTGGTCTGGGCCTGCAACGGCCACCTGACGCATCTGTCCAAGCCGACGACGCTCGAGCTCGAACGCGTCGAGGATGGCCGCGCGTTTAACATCAATCCCGCCGGCCTCAACAAGGGCGTTGCCATCGCGCGTTTCTGCGAGCACCTAGGGATCGAGCGCGAGGAGACGCTCGCGCTCGGCGATTCCGAGTCCGACTTCTACATGGCTGACCACGTGGGCACGTTCTGCCTGGTCGAGAACGGTTTGACCAGCGCCGGCGCGCCCGAGTTCCTGGATACCTGCGATAACGCCTACGTCACGCGCGGCAAGATTGTCGACGGCTGGGCGGCAACGGCAGAGCTGCTCGTCGCGGCTCGTTCGTAGCGCGGTCCTATCGTTCTGAGCCATATCTTTTCGAGAGAGAATCTGGTGAGGTAATGTCCGATATCGAGAATCTGGCCGGGGACACGCGCCCCATTGGCGTGTTCGACTCGGGCCTGGGCGGTCTGACGGTTGCGCGCGCGATTGCGACGGCGTTGCCGCACGAGTCCGTCTACTACTTTGGCGACACCAAACGCTGCCCGTATGGCACCCGCACCGAGGACGAGGTGCGTTCGTTTGCACTGCAGGCGGGCCGTTGGCTGTCGAAGCACGACGTCAAGATCATGGTCATCGCCTGCAATACAGCGACCGCTGCGGCCTTGCGTTTGGCCCAGCAGGTGCTCGACGTCCCCGTCATCGGTGTGATCGCACCGGGCGCACGCGCGGCAATCAACAGCACCCGCACGCGCCGGGTGGGCGTGCTCGCCACCAACCTCACCATTCGCTCGGGTGCTTACACGCGCGCCATTCAGGACCTGGATGCCGGTGTTGACGTATACGGCTGCCCTGCCTCGAGCTTTGTCGAGGTCGTTGAGCACGAGCTCGCCTCGGGTGCGCATCTGCAGGAGCAGTGGCTTGAGAACGAGGACATCTTCGATACGCCTGCCGTGCGTGCGCTGGTGGGTGCCACGGTTGAGCCGCTGCGCGACCACGGTATCGATACCGTGGTGCTCGGCTGTACGCATTTTCCGCTGTTGGTGGGACCTATCCGTCATGCGCTGGGGCCTGGGGTGCGCGTCGTGAGTTCCGCCGAGGAGACCACGCGCGAGCTGACCGATATCCTCACGCGCCGCGAGCAGCTGGCGGGCGACGCCGCCGAGCCGCAGCATCGTTTTGCAACGACGGCCGATAACATTGCCGAGTTTGCGGTGGCGGGCAGCTTTATCTTTGGCCAGCCGCTCAAGAGCATTGAGCATATCGATATCGACGAACTGAAATAGATATAAGGGCACCGACCAAAGGCTCACGTCCACCTTTTGCCGAAAGGATTTTTCTATGGAGTATATGCAGGTCAATCGCGCCAACGGCCGCGCCGCCGATGAGCTGCGCCCCATCAAGCTTACTCGCGACGTCATGAAGCACGCCCACGGTTCGTGCCTGGCCGAGTTTGGCGATACACACGTGCTGTGCGCTGCCACCATCGAGGAGGGCGTGCCGGGCTGGCGCAAGGGCGCCAAGGCCGGTTGGGTAACGGCGGAGTACGCCATGTTGCCGGCATCGACCGGCAAGCGCTGCAAGCGCGAGCACGCCAACCGCAAGGGCCGCTCCATGGAGATCGAGCGCCTCATTGGCCGCAGCCTGCGTACCGTCGTCAACATGAAGGCGCTTGGCGAGTACACCGTCACCGTCGACTGCGACGTGATCCAGGCCGATGGCGGCACGCGAACGGCGAGCATTACCGGCGCCTGGGTGGCACTGCACGACGCCCTTGCCATGTGGGTCGAGGCAGGTAAGCTCGAGCGCATCCCGCTCACGGGCCAGGTGGCTGCCATCTCCATGGGCGTTGTCGATGGCAACACCCTGCTCGACCTGGATTATTCCGAGGACAGTCACGCCGAGGTCGACATGAACCTTGTCGCCGCCGATACCGGTGAGATGATCGAGCTCCAGGGCACTGGCGAGCAGGCGCCCTTCGACCGCAAGCGCCTCAATGCCCTGCTCGATTTGGGCGACAAGGGCATTGCCGAGCTCATCGAGCTCCAGCGCCAAGCCCTCGCCTAACCTGCCAAAAAGGGACAGGTTTATTTTGGCAGGTTTTATCTGGGAAAACGTCGAAGTATAAGACTGCCGCTGATTAAGAGGGGGAGAGGCCGAGGCCTCGCCGTCCTCAACACGGCATTGCTATAGAGACAAGGAGGCCAGCTATGGCACTTGAGAAGATCGACATCGACACTCTCGACCCGGCGGCGACCATCGTCGTGGCAACGGGTAACGCCCATAAGCTCACCGAGATCGAGGCCATTTTGGGCAAGGTTATGCCCGAGGTTCGTTTTGTGGCGCTCGGCCAGCTGGGCGATTTTGAGGACCCCGAGGAAAACGGCACGACGTTTTTGGAGAACGCCATCATCAAGGCGCAGGCTGCCGTCGAGGAGACGGGGCTCATGGCCATTGCCGACGATTCGGGCCTGGTCGTCGACGCGCTGGACGGTGAGCCCGGTGTGTATAGCGCGCGCTACGCGGGCGTTCACGGCGACGATGCCGCCAACAATGCCATGCTGCTCGTGAATCTGGAGGGCGTGGCCGACGAGGACCGCACTGCACGCTTTATGAGCGTCGTCGCGCTCATCGACACGGACGGTTTGGTCACCTATGGTGAGGGCACCTGCGAGGGCGCTATCGCACACGAGGGCCGCGGCGATCACGGCTTTGGCTACGACCCGCTGTTCCTGCCGGTCGACACGCCGGGCAAGACCATGGCCGAGCTGACGGCGGACGAGAAGAACGCCATCAGCCATCGTTTCCACGCGCTCGAGCATCTGTCCGCCAAACTGACGGGCGAGGAGTAGGCCGTGCGTGCGGTGGTGCAGCGCGTGCTCGACGCCGGCGTGACGGTCGACGGCGAGTGCGTGGGCCGCATTGGACGCGGCTATCTGGTGCTGCTGGGCGTGGGCCACGGCGACACGCGCGCCGAGGCCGAGAAGCTGTGGGGCAAGCTCCGGGGCTTGCGCATTAACGAGGACGAGAACGGCAAGACCAACCTGGCACTTGCCGATGTCGACGGCGAGGTTCTCGTGGTGTCGCAGTTCACGCTGTTCGCCGATTACCGGCACGGCCGCCGCCCATCGTTTACCGATGCAGGCGCCCCCGATGTCGCCAACGAGCTCTACGAGTACTTCCTGACGCTTGTGCGCGAGGACGTCGAGCACGTGGCGCATGGCATCTTCGGCGCCAATATGAAGGTCGACCTCGTCAACGACGGTCCATTCACCATAGTCCTCGATACCGACAATCTGTAAGTAGCCAAATTGGCTACTTGCGCGTGGTCGCAACAGGGTGCTATAGTATTAGAGTTTTGTCTATCTTAGGGGTATTATCCCCTTTTTGAATTGCACCTTCTGGAGGCCCTGTTCATGGAAGAGATGGAAGTCAATCACGTCGACGACATCCACGAGAAGCTGACCGATATGGTGGGCGATCGCGTTAAGGTGAAGGCCAACATGGGCCGCACCCGCGTCGTCGAGCGCATGGGCACCATCAAGAGCGTCCATCCGGCAGTCTTTATCGTCGAGGTCGACGAGCGCCGTGGCCGCAAGTCGCGTCAGTCCTACCAGTATATTGATGTTCTCACCGGCCAGGTCGAGCTGTTCGACCCCGAGAGCGGCGAGCACATTTTTACCCCGCTCGGCAATCAGCTCGAGGAGCACTAGCGGTGACCGATTGGTCCCTGATCCTTTCCGCGCCGGCAAAGATCAACCTCTATCTGGGGGTTCATACCGAGCGTGACGACCGCGACTACCATAAGGTCGATTCCCTGATGGCAGCCGTCGGTCTTGTCGATACCGTGACGGTTACGCCGGCACAGGCGCTGACCGTCCAGACGATTCCGACATCCGACTTTCCCATGCAAAAGAATACGGCGTATCGTGCTGCGCTCGCTATGGCCGAGCATTATGGTCGCGAAGCCAATGTCTGCATCACGATCGAGAAGCGCATCCCGTTGTGTGCCGGCCTGGGCGGTCCTTCGACGGATGCCGCGGCGGTCATTGTCGCCTTGGCAGAGAGTTGGGGTATCGACCGTGCCGACCCCGCGCTGGACAACATTGCGCGCGGCATTGGCGCCGACGTTCCCTTCTTTTTGCATGCCAGCCCTGCATTTTACGTGGGTGGGGGAGACGTGCTGGCAACCGAGTACCCCGCACTACCCGCGACGCCCGTCGTGCTGGTCAAGCCGCGCGAGGCAAGCGTTTCAACAATTGAAGCCTATCGACATTTTGACGAGACCCCAGCGCCTGCGGACAAGCCCGGAGCGATCGCATCTGCCCTTCGCTCGGGAGACGCAGAGGCGGCCTACGCGCTCGTCCACAACAACCTGGGTGTCATTTCCGCGCAGATGGAGCCGCGGATTCAAACGGTGCTCGACTGGCTCCGTTCACAGGACGGTACCATTACCGCAAACGTGTGCGGTTCGGGTGCCTGCTCGTTTGCTCTCTGCGATACTGCCGCCACGGCAGTCAATCTTGCGGCGGCCGCTCAACAAAACGGCTGGTGGGCGTATGCAACGGAGCTCGTTTCCGACACGGTTCGCATTGAAGCGCCAAAGAAGTAAAAATTTCTCTGGCACACGACGGAAATCTTTGTTACTATAGTCGAGCTAACGGGTTGTGGCTCAGTTTGGTAGAGCACTGCGTTCGGGACGCAGGGGTCGCTGGTTCAAATCCAGTCAACCCGACCAGAGCATGAGGAGGGACCGCTTCTTGCGGTCCCTTTTTTTAGCTATTGTTGTGATACCGCGATACCCGCGGTATACTCATTCGAGCTTGTCTCGCTGTATTGTGGAGGTCTACATGTTTGGACTGAGGGCTCCTGAGCTCATCATTATTCTCGTCGTTGTCCTGATTATCTTTGGGCCCAAGAACCTGCCGAAGCTCGGTAAGTCCCTCGGCTCTACCGTCAAGAATATCCGCGAGGGTATGGAGGGCGACGATAAGGCCGAGACCAAGCAGGCCGAGGAGGTCGTGGTCGAGCAGTCCGAGGAGGACAAGGAGATCGCTGAGCTCGAGGCCAAGCTCGCTGCTGCCAAGAAGAAGCAGGCAGAGGACAGCGACGCGGACGCAGAGTAGTCCCATCCCTTTGGGGTGAGCACCTGACCGGCTTGCCCGCAGGCTAGCCGGTCTTTTTCGTTTTGTTGACAGTTGATTGTTTGATCAGAGTTGGGGAGATATCCGTATGGACGCAAGCCAGATCGTACTGACCGCTGAGGGCCGCCAGAAGCTCGTCGAGGAGCTCGCTTGGCGTGAGGGCGATTACGCCAAGGAGATCGTCGAGGACATCAAGGAAGCCCGCGCGTTCGGCGACCTTTCGGAGAACTCCGAGTATGACGCCGCTAAGGACAAGCAGGCCCAGAACGCCGCTCGTATTGCCGAGATCCAGGCCATCCTCGCCAACGCTCAGATCGCTGCCAGCACGGGCGACCTGACCGTCTCCATTGGCTCGACCGTTACCCTGGTCGACCCCAACGGTGAGCTTATCGAGGTCACGCTTGTCGGTACCACCGAGACCAACTCGCTCGAGCACAAGATCTCCAACGAGTCTCCGGTCGGTCACGCCATCATCGGTCACGGCGAGGGCGATTCCGTCGAGGTCGTTACGCCTTCCGGCAAGACTCGCGTCTACACCATCGCCAAGATCGCACGCTAGACCACGGTCCCGCGTAAAGGTATGTTTTCGCTCCCTGGGACCGAATCCTGGGGAGCGTTTTAGTTTGAGGAGCTAACTTATGGCAGAGAACCAGAACGCCGCCGATCAGGCATCGACGCTCAACGACGAGCGCGCCACCCGCCTGGCCAAGCGCGCCGCCCTGTTCGAGGCGGGCCAGAACCCCTATCCCGAACACTCTGAGCTTGAGGACTACGTCGCCGATATCGAGGCAAAGTACGCCGAGCTTGCCGATGGTGAGGACACCGAGGACGTCGTGAAGATCGCCGGCCGCGTGGTCGCCAAGCGCGGTCAGGGCAAGATTATGTTCATCGTCGTGCGCGATGCGACTGCCGAGATTCAGCTGTTCTGCCGCATCAACGACATGGACGAGGCTGCCTGGAGTACGCTCAAGGCCCTCGACCTGGGCGATATCCTGGGCGTGACCGGCGTGGTCGTGCGCACCCAGCGTGGCCAGCTTTCCGTTGCCCCTAAGAGCGCGACCCTGCTTGCCAAGGCCGTTCGTCCGCTGCCCGAGAAGTTCCACGGTCTTTCCGACAAGGAGACCCGCTATCGCCAGCGCTATGTCGACCTGATCGCCAACGACGACGTTCGCGAGACCTTCCGCAAGCGCTCGCAGATTCTCTCTACCTTCCGTCGCTTTATGGAGTCCGACGGCTACATGGAGGTCGAGACCCCCATCCTGCAGACCATCCAGGGCGGCGCTACTGCCAAGCCGTTCATTACCCACTTCAACGCGCTCGATCAGGAGTGCTACCTGCGTATCGCCACCGAGCTGCACCTCAAGCGCTGCATCGTCGGCGGCTTTGAGCGCGTGTTCGAGATCGGCCGCATCTTCCGTAACGAGGGCATGGACCTTACCCACAACCCCGAGTTCACCACGATGGAGGCCTACCGTGCCTTCTCCGACCTCGAGGGCATGAAGGCACTCGCCCAGGGTGTCATTAAGGCGGCTAACAAGGCCATCGGCAACCCCGAGGTCATCGAGTACCAGGGCCAGACCATCGACCTTTCTGGTGAGTGGGCCAGCCGTCCCATGACCGATATCGTCTCTGACGTGATTGGTAAGCAGGTCACCATCGACACGCCGGTTGAGGAGCTTGCTGCCGCCGCACGCGAGAAGGGTCTGGAGATCAAGCCCGAGTGGACCGCCGGCAAGATTATCGCCGAGATCTACGATGAGCTGGGTGAGGACACCATCGTCAATCCCACCTTCGTGTGCGATTACCCCATCGAGGTCAGCCCGCTTGCCAAGCGTTTTGAGGATGATCCGCGCCTGACCCATCGCTTTGAGCTGGTCATCGCCGGCCACGAGTACGCGAACGCGTTCTCCGAGCTCAACGACCCGGTCGACCAGGCCGAGCGCTTCGCTGCCCAGATGGCCGAGAAGGCCGGCGGCGATGACGAGGCCATGGAGTACGACGAGGACTACGTGCGCGCCCTCGAGTACGGTATGCCTCCTGCGGGCGGCATCGGCATCGGTATCGACCGCGTGGTCATGCTGCTCACCAACCAGGCTTCCATCCGCGACGTGCTGCTGTTCCCGCACATGAAGCCCGAGAAGGGTTTCCAGTCCGGTGCCGCCGCTGCCAAGGCTGCCGAGGCCGGCAACACCGCGAGCCCCTTCGTCAAGCCGCTCAAGCCCACGCTCGACTACTCCAAGATCGCCGTTGAGCCGCTGTTCGAGGAGTTCGTCGACTTCGATACCTTCTCCAAGAGCGATTTCCGCGCTGTGAAGGTCAAGGCATGCGAGGCCGTCAAGAAGTCCAAGAAGCTGCTGAACTTTACGCTCGACGACGGTACCGGTACCGACCGCACCATCCTCTCCGGTATTCACGCTTATTACGAGCCCGAGGACCTGGTCGGCAAGACCCTGCTCGCCATCACCAACCTGCCTCCGCGCAAGATGATGGGTATCCCCAGCTGCGGCATGCTCATCAGCGCCATCCACGAGGAGGAGGGCGAGGAGCGCCTCAACCTGATTCAGCTCGACGCTTCCATCCCTGCCGGCGCAAAGATGTACTAACTAGTTACGCGGTTCTACGAACCGCGTAACGGCTCGACGCTGCGCGGGCCGCATTTGGACAATCTGACGTTCAACTTCAAGGGCGCGACCAGAAGGTCAGCGCCCTTTCGTTTCACGTCACCTTGTCTCAAATGCGGTCCGCTCGCTGACTTATGCTCAACCTGCGGCGCCATTTTGCTTGAAGGCACCTTGCTCACTCTGGCGGGCTTTCGCTGTCCGTCCTCTATCTGCGGTGTTGCCCTGGTTGGCACTTGGGGACGTTCCTTTTGTGCCGGCACTTGGGGACAGTCCTAGTCGTCTGGGGTCTACCGGCGCATTGGGGGTTTACGCCTTCCATGCATGACAGTCGTCTCTTTTATGTTTCCTTTAGCCGTCGCTGCCTAGGATGGGAGTTAGTCGGTAGGAAGGGAGCGTCTATATGAACGACGCGAGCGATCGTGCAATCGAAGAGGACATGCTCGATCAGTTCAATTACTTTGACAATGAGGACGAGGAGCTGATCGATCGTCGCGAGCCGGCGTCGCTCGATGCTTTCGACCTTGTTGATGAAGGGCCCGACGAGGACGAGGTCGAATCGACGGAACCCCCACAGCCTTCGCGCCATGATTCGTTGCTCTCAAGAGTCCCTCTGCACCACGGTGTTCGTGCCGGCGCCCTCCATATGAAAACCGACTGGTGCCAGATCGTGACGGCAGGCGGTGAGCTTGCCGTCGATGCGCCGCTCACCGATAAATCATCCATCATTTGCCGCACCGGTATGCTTATGCTCGCGAGCGGAACGGGTGCCTGGCGTGTACGCGATACCATGAATCGCGTCGCCGCTGTACTCGGTGTCACCATCCACGTTGACTTAAGTCTCCTGTCGTTTGAGTGTACTTGTATCGAAGATGGTCACTGCTTTAACGAGGTCGTCAGCCTACCCACAACGGGGGTCAATACTCATCGCATATGGATGATGGAGAGCTTCTTAAAGGAAATCGAGGTTTACGGGCGCCGGTTTACCGTGCATGAGTACCACGAGATGCTCAAGACCGTTGAGAGTTCAAAACCCGATTACACTCCCTGGCAACAGGGCATTGCGGCGGCCTGTGCTTGCGGCGCCTTTGTCTTTTTGCTCGGCGGCGGCCCTATCGAGATGGCCTGTGCATTTGTGGGCGCTGGTGTCGGCAACTTTGCGCGCTCCCATATTCTCAAGCAGGGCCTTGGCCAGTTTAGCGCGCTGACGATCGGCGTTGCACTCGCTTGCGTCTCGTATCTGCTGGCATTGCTTGGCCTTGGCCAGGTCATACCGGGGGCAATGTCGCACCAAGAAGGCTATATTGGCGCCATGCTCTTTGTGATCCCCGGCTTTCCTCTCATTACGGCAGGCCTCGACATCGCTAAGCTCGACATGCGAAGCGGCATTGAGCGTCTTTCGTATGCTGTGTCGATTATTGTGATGGCGACCCTCGTAGGCTGGATGGTTGCCGAGTGTGTGGGGCTGGCGCCGGATGATTTTGCCCCGCTCGGCCTCTCACCGTTGGCTCTTACACTCTTGCGTATTGTGATGAGCTTCGTTGGCGTATTCGGCTTCTCGGTGATGTTCAACAGCCCGGTAAAGATGGCCGCGGCAGCTGGGCTGATCGGCGCCGTGTCCAATACCTTGCGCCTTACGCTTGTCGATGCGCCGACGCTGTTTCCCTTTCTGGGCCTGAGCGTAGGTATGCCTCCCGAGGCGGCAGCGTTTATCGGCGCGCTGGTATCGGGACTGCTCGCGAGCTTAGCCGAAATCAAGCTCACCTACCCACGTATCGCCCTCACGGTGCCATCGATTGTCATTATGGTGCCCGGTCTGTATCTCTATCGCTCGATGTATTACATGTGCACCTTCGACACGGTCAATATGCTCGGCTGGTTTGTGCGTGCAGTGCTCATCGTGGCGTTTTTGCCTGTCGGTCTGGGTGTGGCACGTACATTCACCGACCCTCGCTGGCGCCACACCAGCTAATTGGTGCAAGGGAGACAGGCTACTTTGCACCAAATGAGTTGCGGTGAAATAGGGACCGAATTGCTGCTTAAAGGGTCAAAACAGTCCGTATTCCACCGCAACTTATGGGGTCGGGGGATTATTGGTGCCCTGCATCTTCATAAACTCAACGCTTACGAAGCGCATGTGTTTCGTGCTAGGCTGGTTTCACCACATAAGTAGTCGCAGACGCACGTACCACGGGCGGGCGAGATGAAGTTCCAACAGCTCCATCTTGCCCGCCCGTTTTTGTTGCGTGGTGTTGCGGCGTAACACAGAAAGGACCATGCCCTTTATGCCTATCAACAAACGAGAGAGCCTGCTGTTCACCTTTATCATGTGCTTTTGCATGGTGCTCTGGATGAGCATCTACAACGTTGCCCTGCAGCATGGGGCCATCAACGGCGAGGTTGTTGCCGCCGCGTGGCTCGGCTTCCCCGTTGCCTACATATTTGCCATGTGCTGCGACTGGTTTGTTGCCAGCCCCCTTGCCAAGGGTTTCGCATTTAAATTCCTGGTCACGCCGGGCAAGAGCTCGCCGCTTGCCATGACGCTCGCCGTCAGCTCCTGCATGGTCGTTCCCATGGTCATCATCATGTCGCTCTACGGCGCGTGCGAAGGCCTGTTCCATATGCCCGGCGGCCCGCTTGCCAATTTGCAGGCGCTGCCGATGATGTGGCTCGTCAACATTCCGCGCAACTTTATCATGGCCCTGCCTTGGAACCTGCTGGTGGCTGGTCCGGTTGCTCGCTTTGTATTCCGCCGCGCCTTCCCCATGGGAACCGTCTTTGAAGAGCAGCATATGGAGCTCGTGCGCATGCCTGGCGCTTCCGTTGCCGATGCCGTCAATGACGTTGCCGAGAGCATGGACGCCGAGCCCGCCTGCTAGACAGCAGCGCAAAACCAAACCGCCAAGCGGACCGAAGCGATTCCTTTTTTGTAGACGTTGTCACGCGGCTACGGGTGGGAAAGGCCCCAACGGTTAACATATACTCCATATGGGTAAAGAGACCAAAGCGCTGCCGCGGGGCGGCGCTTTGCGTTTGAAAAACTAGCTCGTCTAAGAGGAACTAGCATGTTAGACCGTTTTACCGATCGCGCGCGCAAGGTCATGTCCATGGCCAAGCAAGAGGCGCTCGATCTACACTCAAATAAGGTGGGCACCGAGCACCTGCTGCTCGCGCTTGCCAAGGAGGACGAGGGCATTGCCGCCGAGGCACTGCGTTCGCTCGACATCTCCTACGATGACATCATGGATACTCTCAAAGAGGTCCAGACCACGGTTCCCGAGCCCAGTGAGGAGACCGAGGCGGCCAAGCTCGCCTTTACGCCGCTTGTCATTAGCGTGATGGAGCGTTCCTTCCGCGTGGCACGCGAGAACAACCAGACGTATGTGTCGACCGAGCACCTGCTCATCGGCATCGTCGAAGAGGGCAACGGCATGGCCATGGACATCCTCATGCGCCTGGGTGTGTCGTCCGCCTCCATCAAAAAGGCTATCGACAAACTCACCGCCAAGGACCAGGACAAGAAGCGTCCGCTTGCCGGCGCCGGTGCCGGGCGTCCCGGTGCGGGCCTGCCGTTCTTTAGCGGCTCGGATGCCTCTCAGCAAAAGGGGAGTGGCACCGATACGCTTAAGCAGTTCGCCACCAACCTTACGCAGAAAGCGCGCGACGGTGAGCTCGACCCCGTGATCGGTCGCGAAAAGGAAGTCCAGCGCATGATGGAGATCCTTTCGCGCCGCACCAAGAACAACCCGCTCATTCTGGGCGACCCCGGCGTGGGCAAGACGGCCATCGTCGAGGGCCTGGCTCAGCAGATTGCAGCCGGCAACGTGCCCGAGAACCTCATGAACCAGAACATCTGGACGCTCGACCTGCCGGGCCTCGTGGCGGGTGCCAAGTATCGCGGCGAGTTTGAGGAGCGCCTCAAGAACGTGATTCAGGAGGCCACCGAAGCCGACGACGTCATCCTGTTTATCGACGAGATGCACACCATCATCGGTGCCGGTTCTGCCGAGGGCTCCATCGATGCGAGCTCCATGCTCAAGCCCGTGCTCGCGCGCGGTGCCTTCCAGATCATCGGCGCCACCACGGCCGAGGAATTCCGTAAGTACCTCACCAAGGACCCGGCCTTTGAGCGCCGCTTCCAGACTATCGATGTCGAGGAGCCGAGCGTCGAGGACACGGTCAAGATCCTGACCGCGCTCAAGCCGCGCTACGAGGAGCACCACCATGTGCGCTATACGCAGGGTGCTATCGAGGCTGCCGCGAACCTTTCCAGCCGCTATATCCAGGATCGCTTCCTGCCCGATAAGGCCATCGACCTCATTGACGAGGCCGGTGCCCGCGCTCGCATCGCCGCGAATCGCGCACCTGAGCCGGTGCGTGAGGCCGAGCATCGCATAGAGGAGCTCAAGGCCGCCGCGCAGGAGGCCACCGAGAGCGACGATATGAACAAGGCCGCCGAGATCACCGAGCAGCAGAAGGCCGCCGAGATCGAGCTCGCCGAGGCCAAGGCCGCCTGGACGGCCGAGCTCGACGCCAGCCCGCTCACCATCGACGTGAGTCAGATCGCCGATATCGTGTCCGTGACTTCGGGCGTGCCGGTGTCCTCGCTTACCGAGAGCGAGAGCCGTCGCCTGCTGCAGGCCGAAAGCGTGCTCAAGACACGTATCATCGGTCAGGATGAGGCTGTCGAGGCAGTTGCCAAGGCCGTGCGCCGCAGCCGCTCGCCGCTCAAGGATCCGCGTCGCCCCGGCGGCAGCTTTATCTTCCTGGGTCCCACCGGCACGGGCAAGACCGAGCTCGCCAAGACGCTCGCCGAGTACCTCTTTGGCAGCAAGGACGCGCTCATCAGCTTCGACATGTCGGAGTTCGGCAGCGAGTTCGAGGTCTCCAAGCTCATCGGTAGCCCTCCGGGTTATGTCGGCCACGACGAGGGCGGTCAGCTCACCAAGGCCGTGCGCCGTCATCCGTACTCGGTCGTGCTGTTCGACGAGATCGAGAAGGCGCACCCCGATATCTTCAACATCCTGCTGCAGGTGCTGGAGGAGGGTCGTCTAACCGATAGCCAGGGCAAGACGGTCGACTTCCGCAACACCGTGATCATCATGACGTCCAATGTGGGCGCCCGCGAGATTGCGCAGGATGCAAGCGTTGGCTTTGGCACCACCGGCGAGCAGGGCCTCACCTCGAGTGAGATCCGCGGCCGCGCGATGGGCGAGCTCAAGCGCCTGTTCCGCCCCGAGCTGCTCAACCGCATCGACGACATCGTGGTGTTCCAGAAGCTCTCGGGTGAGAACCTGACCAAGATCGCGCACCTGCTGGTGGACGACCTGCGTCAGCGTTTGATTGCCAACGGCATGAACATCAAGCTCACCGATGCGGCCTATGACAAGATCGTGGCCGAGGGCACCGACCTCACCAACGGTGCGCGTCCGTTGCGCCGTGCTATTCAAAAGCTCATCGAGGACCCGCTGTCCGAGGAGCTTCTGGCCGGCGAGTGGGGCGAGGGCGATACCGTCCTGTGCGACGTGGCCGATGGCAAGTTTGTCTTTAGCCACGGCACGGGCGAGATCCCGGCACCGCGTCCGGCGGGCACGCTCGGTGGCGATACCGCCCCGGCGGCACCGCACGCTGGCAGCGCCGCGCCCGTAAGTAGCGGCGTGACCTCGGGCCCCGGCGGCATGATGCAAGCCGGCTCTGGCGCGCTGTAGGGATTGAATATAACCTTGCATGATGGGGGGGCGTTTCCGATGGAGGTGCGCCCCTTTTCTTGTAGAGAAGAGTTTCCGTTAACGATAAAATAATTGAAAAAGTTCTGCTGGATGGCAAAAGGAGTTACTATGGCGAATAGCGCTCAAAGAATTGAGATGTCGTTCGATAACATGAGAAAAATCGGAATGGTTCTTTGTGCCGTGCTGGTACTTATAGCCATCGCTACCATCGCCGTCTTTGGTTCGGCATTTGTTGTTGCATGCCAAAGTATTTTGAACGGCGCAGTGGTAATCGAGGGGGTCGTTGAGCTTGGTAAGGGCGGCAGCATCGCGCTCCCAAACTTGGCGCTATGGGCGGTTTTGCTCCTTGCAGGGGAGTTCACATTGTTAAGCATCAGCTTCGATGTCGCCCGTCGTCAATCGCCTTTTACTATTCGACATGCACGGATGATTACCGTTATTGCTTGCCTATTTGCAATCAATGCCGTGATGGGCTCTCTACAGATTGGCAGCGATTTAAAAATAATGATGGGTAATTGTATGTTGAGCTGTCGTATGAATTCCGCTCTCCTTCAGATTGGTGACTCGGGCATCACTTTGGATGTGGGATCCATCATTGCAATGATGGTTGCTTTCGCTTTGTCGATCTTCTGGCGCTATGGGGCGCTTTTGCAGTCCCAGTCCGATGATTTGGTCTAGGTGATTGACCATGGATTATCTCATTATTGAGGTTGAGACACTTTTGCTCAAGACCGGGAAAACAAATGCCGATCTAATAAGAGCGACTGGGCATACGCCAGCTAACATTTCTAAAATCCGTAATGCAAAAATTAAGGCCATACGCTTGAAGACATTGCTCGATATCTGTGTTGAGTTGGATTGTCAGCCGGGAGATTTGATCCGTCGCGTGAGTGAAATAGAACTTGAGGAACTTACCATCGCGCGCGCGCGGAATAAGATTTTGCAAAGACGCAATCCCGACCCTTCCGAGATATTGCCCACAGAGGTTTACGTAGTAGATCTTTCTAAGGAATAACAAAACAGAATAAGAAGACAAACACGTATGCATGCAAGGCTCCTACCGCAAACGATCGGTAGGAGCCTTAATTTATTTGAAAATAGTTCTTGAAATCATAAGGTTATCGATATACGATAACGGAGTATTAAAACAGACGATAAATCAAAAGGAGGTAATTATGAACTGGGTAATCGATCCGTGTAGCAACGTGCAGGGTGGCGGTGGTGGCTGCCGCAATTACCACCCGTGTTCGCGCTGTAGCTGTTTTGGCGTATATGTTCATTTCTAGCAACGTGAACGTTAATGCTGGTTAAGACAGCAGAGGGTAAGCAGCGTGGTCGATAACTGCCATCCGTCGACCGCGCTGCCTTTTTAATGAGGTTCATGAGACATGGGTAATGCGATTTCAATCAAGGATCTATCAAAGCGCTACGGCAAAAACTGGGCGTTGTCTGATGTTTCATTTGATATAGATGAGGGCGAAGTGTGCGCTCTCGTTGGGGAGAACGGCGCGGGGAAGAGTACGTTGATTGATATTCTTCTTGGCTTGCTTAAAGCAACGAAAGGCTCAATCAGTTTTTTCGGCGAGTCTGGGAGAACAGGTCTGGCAAGAGCACGCAGAAATATCGGATTCGTCCCCGACGGCTGTGGGGCATTCTTGAACTTAACCGGTCGAGAAAACTTGATCTCACGCTGTATCGAGTGGGGGCTGCCGAAAAGTGAAGTTAATCGAGTGCTCGCTGCCGTTGGCCTAGAAAATGCGGCGGATGCATCGGTAAAACAATACTCGCTCGGCATGAAGCGTCGCCTGGATATCGGAACGGCTCTTCTGGGCAACCCGCAACTACTCATCATGGATGAACCCATAAACGGGCTCGATCCAGTGGGTGTGATTGAGGTGCGTGATCTCCTGCTGTCGTTGAAGGACAAACGGGATAAAACGGTGCTCATTTCAAGCCATAACCTAGATGAATTGGAGAAAGTTGCGACATCTTTTGCTTTTCTCCATCGAGGCAGACTTCTCGTTAAGGAAGAAAACTCCTACAAAGACCGAAGTCTGGAAAAGCGGTTTTTGGATTTGATCGGGGAGGCAGATAATGCAACTTCTGCGACTGATTAGATGCGAAGCCCGTCGGTTGCTCAGAAATCCAGCCTTTTTCGTGTTGTTGATCTGGGGAATTTGGATTGTTAAAGATGTCTGTAATCCAAATATGTATGGGACTTATGGAACATCTGATTTAGGGGGAGTCGGCAAACAGATTGGTTTCTTTGCAAACATCCTCGACAAGACTGACCCAGCTGGTTCGGCGGTTCGGACGGCACTATTCATGACCTACGAGTGGTTTTTCGTTCTAGCCGGATGCATTGTTATTTCCTGCGCCATGGATTATCAAAGCAGGTCTTCTGAAGTGACGTATGCAAAAGGGACGGGTGTAGCAAAGGCCGTTGTCGCAAAGTGGCTTGTTCTGACGATTGCAACTTCAACAGCGTTCAACCTGTTTTCGGGATTCACTCTCTTCAAATCTCCGCTTGGCTGCTATGTGGATGGGCGGGTGTTTCTTGATAGATACCTGCCCGTGTTGCTTTTGATTGATGCTATTTTGGCTGCATTAGTAGCTCAGTCGATGGCAGTTTTCTATTTACTTAGAAATGCACCGCTTAGCATTATGTTGGTGTTGGTCGGGACGCTGCTCGCCTCCGATGAATATACGCTGGTGGTCTTTTCCAATCACGCATCGACGCAAATTCCCTGGTGGCTCTCAGTCGGACCATACTTACGCCATCTTGGAAATCTGTGCTTTCAAGGCCTAGCCATTAATCAGATCATTCTTTTCTCTGTTATTTGCACCGTTGTTTCGTTGCAGCTCGGGGTCATGGGAATCAAAGCGAGGAGGGGGTAGAAATGCGCTGCGAAGATATGATTAAGGCTGAAGCCTATCGAGTTATGAAGAGCAAAGCGCCTCTTCTGCTGATTGCGGCAGGTTTCGTGCTCGCATTGCTTTATTCTGTGTCTTATGAACCATGGAGAGCCTACGGAACGAGCGATTGGCTTGGCGACGGTGTTATGGGCTTCTTTCCAAACCCACAATATGGTTTTGTGGGAATTCCCGGAGACCTCGTTAAAGATGGAGCTCGCTACCTTTCCGCTGTGGCACCGCTTGCCCATTCTCTGTTCTTTCCTATTGTTGCTGTTCTCGTCATCGGCTATGCGTTTCGAACTCCGATAACGGGATCTCAATGGCTTGTTTCCTATGCAAGGGGAATGAAAACAGTACAGTTGTTGGTTGCAAGGACTCTTGTCTCGATTGTCACGCTTGTCGGTGGTTTTGTTCTCTTTTCGATACTCGTTGGTGCGGTCCAAAGCGCGAGTGGCATAGGAATGACGATGGATATGATCGGAGAGTTTCTTCTTCGACTGTCTCTTGCTGCCTTGATTTGCACAACGTTATGCCTGCTGCTCGTCCTGGCCATCTCACTCTTTGGAAATGGCGCGTTTGTTCTATCGTTCATCATCCTGCTGCTTTATTTGGGGTACGGGAATCCAAATATGCCACTGCACTTGACATGGCTGGCGACCCTTGCGTCCCCGCGACCAATTCAATTCATCGTGCCGGGGACGTTGCTATTTGTAGCGCTGGCAACAGTCGTTCCCATTGTCATCCTCGGACTTTGTTGGGCTATCAAGGGTGCTATCAGAAAACGGAGCATATAAATGAAAGAGTCTGAATTTAACGTTATTGAAGAGAATGATGTGAACGGTATCACTATCTACAATACCCAATCTGGTGGCGTTCTCGACCTTGACGCTGCGCACACGAATGAGCTGAATTTATATCGCAAGGGTGCCGCCGCCTTGGATGGTGATTTCGAAGAGACCCTTAAGTTGGGTGGCATGTTGGTAGATGACGATGTTGACGAGCGGCGAATGTTGATGCTTGAGAGCTTGTCGGCAAGGTTTGCAAATGACTATTTAGGACTGACGATTGCTCCAACGCTGGCATGCAATTTTAGGTGTCCCTACTGCTATGAAAAGGGCTGCTCGCACCCCACTATGTCAGAAGAGACAATGACGGATATCGCAGAATTCGTGCGTTCCGGCTATCCCGGGATCAACGATCTTCACGTTGACTGGTATGGAGGCGAACCCCTACTCTGTGTGGACATGATCGAGCGACTGACAAAAGAACTGAGAGGGGCGATTAGGCCAGGCGCTACTTATTCTGCCGGAATGGTAACGAACGGATATCTCCTGACGCGAGAAATTGCTCAGAAGCTTGCTGATTGTCAGATCGGTTCGGTTCAAATCACTATTGATGGCTCAAAGAGGGATCATGATTCGCGGAGGGTCCCGGCCGACGGTCGTCCGACATATGATGCCATTATCGACAATATAATCTCATGTGCCGATGTTCTTCAGATTACCATTCGCGTGAATGTCGATGAGTCCAATAGCAAAGAGGTCGATGCGTTGATTGACGAGCTTGACGCTAAAGGGCTTCGCGGTAAAGTCGCGATTTATCTTGCTGCGGTCGACAATGTTAACGATACTTGCTCAAATGACATTCATTGTTTTTCTCAGCGTGGATTCTCTCAAGTTGAAACGTTCTTTATGGATAAAGCTAGCGAGCGCGGATTCAACGTTATTCCGTTTACGCCGTATGAACCAGGCGTCTGCTGTGCGGTTTCCCTTAATTCGTTTGTCATCGATCCGCTTGGTAGACTTTTTAAATGTTGGGATGAGGTTGGCAAGGGCGAGTGCGCCGTTGGAAATGTTCGAGAAGGTGTGAAAGCTAATTCGAACTATTTGAAATGGATGGAGTATTTACCAAACGACCCAGTATGTGGCGAGTGTGTAATGTTTCCGGCTTGTATGGGCGGATGTCCCCACGCCGCGATGGAGGGCCAGAGAAAATGCGCGAGCGTTAAATTCAATGCCAGGCAGAGAATGCGGTTGGCTTGTAATTATCAGTATTCGCATGAGGCAAATCACGATGTTTAGATTTTGGAAGATATATCTCCTCCATAAGCCAAGGCTTTATGTCTATCTGCTTCTCGATGTCTTGTCTCAGCTGTGCAGCCTTGCTGAACCATATCTGTTGGGACTGACTGTAAATGTGCTGGCGGCAAAAAATGTCCTCGGTATTAGTTTGCGGACGCTAGTCTTATGTATTTTCGCGATTGGCGTGGTCGCCATTGTGGGGTCGGTGTTGGCCTATTGGACTTCCCTAATCTATGTCGACCTTCAAGCGCATGCGGGATATCAACTTAACGCTGACACACTTGAACACGTCAAGCGTTTGCCCCGGAAGTTTTTCATCGGATTTGATGCGGGCTATTATAATCAGCAAATCAATCACGATTCAAACGACCTCATAATATTCGGAATAACATCGGCGTCAAATATCATTGGCGGTGTTGCAACGATTATCTGTTCCTTGATTATGTTGATGAATATAAACATTGCGATGGCGATTGCCTGTCTAGCCTGCATCGTTACGGGGGCAGTAGTTTATCGATTGTTTAGCGGGCTGCTGTTCAATCGAGGCTTTGAGTTCCAGGAAAAGACCGCTGCTTTCTATGGGACTCTCCAGAGCCAGCTGGAGAGCGTCTCCTTTCTTCGTCGCCATTCATTATTTGATTTCTATTCCTTGAGGCTGCAGAAGGCTTTCGATGGTCTTTATCCAGCTATATTGGCTAACCAAAAAGCCGGATCACGGTTCGAACTTGCGAATCAGTTGATTTTTTCCTTTGCGCAGTTCTGTTTGCTCGCGATTGGAGGCTGTGAGATTGTCGCAGGTAAAATGCCGGTTGGTTTTCTGCTGACGGCATTGAGCTATTATTCGAGCGCCAATTCTGCTCTGGTGAACTTGCTTTCTTGGGGCAAAAGCTACCAGGCGAGCAAGGTGAGCGCCCAACGCCTTAAGCGCCTTTGGGCAATGGATGAAGAGGCGAACGGTTCTGTCCGCATTGGTTCTCCTGTTTCACTTGTGTGCAAGGGCCTGTCGATTTGTCGCCCTGATACCGATCGAATCATAGATTATCCAGAGCTCATCTCGCTTAATCGAGGAGTCTTATACGGCGTGTCGGGTGCAAACGGAAGCGGGAAAAGCACGCTTCTCGATGGCATAGCTGGTCTATATCCCGATGATTGCGTTGGGACTATTGCTTATGACGAGGTTGATTTGAGCCAGATTGATTCTATAAATCTACGCTCGTATGTCGTTGGTATTGCCGAGCAAGAACCTGATATCGTTAACGGAACACTCAGAGAGAATCTGACGCTACTCGCGGGCGATAATTGTCCAATTCTTGAAGTCGGGCGACTTGTAGACCAGTTTGGTCTGACCAAACTGGTCTCAACACTTCCCAATGGTCTTGATGGGGTGCTGGACGAGCAAAACCATAATATATCGGGTGGTGAGAAGCAGAAGATTGCGATTATTCGTGTATTGCTTAAGGACTCACCCGTCATGTTATTCGATGAACCGACGTCGGCGCTTGACGGAGCGAGTAGGTCAGCGTTCATTGATATTCTGCAACAGAAGAAAGAGGATCATATAGTGGTTGTTGTTTCGCATGATCCCGAGTTGCTTGAGGCTTGCGACGAAGTGATTGAGCTGTAAAAGCTTGTGCATGGCGCTTCGTTGCGGGACTCATTGCCTGTGGATAGCGAATTGCAGCTGATGTGGGCAGTTATCTCAAACATGTATCAGCTTCTTTTATTGACTAATCCCACAACGGCAAACCCGGTCAAACGAACGCTTCAGTACTGAGGCGTCTGTCTGTCTGACAAATTGCTATACTTAATTAAGGAAAGCGTATAGCAAAAGGAGTCAACATGTCTATGTCGATACTAGACTCACGGCCGGTTCAGATGAACGTGCGTATAGATCGCCAGCTCAAAGAGGCGGGAGACGCCGTCCTGACTCATATTGGCATGACGCCGTCACAAGCCGTTCGGACACTTTGGGAGTATCTGGTCGTTAACGGACGCATGCCCTCGAAGGGAGACGCGGCGGCTCCGGTTTCTGACGGAGTGGAGCCCCGGCGCATGGAGTCAAGGGCCGCGCAAGGCAGCCATATCGTTCGCGATTCGTGCCTCAAATACGGCATCCCCATCCCTGAGTTCTCGGGAGACTATGACGACCTCTATGAGGAGGCCATGGCGGAGCGCTATCCCGAGTGGGCGGAACTATGAGCACAGAAGGCGTCCTCAAGCTGTTAATCGATACCAACGTATGGATGGATTATTTTTCTGGCAGGTCCGACCGTACGGCAAATGTCGTCCATCTGATCGAGATTGCCGACGCCTCGGAGCGGATTGCCCTGTTTGCCTCGTCGCTTTCGGTCAAAGACGTTTCATATCTTGTCTCGGCGGCAATCAAGCAGGAGTGCCGAAGAAAGACTGGCTCACTGAGCGATAACGCCATTGCGGCGGCAGACGAAACGGCCTGGGCATGCGTTCGACAGATGCGCGAGCTAGCCCTCATCGCCCCGGTCGGTGCAGACGAGGTCTTCGACTCCTTTGTGTTCAAGTACCACCACAATGACTTTGAGGACGACCTGATGCTGGGCGTCGCCAATCGCATTGATGCCGATTACGTCGTGACGGAGGACAAGAATCTTATTAAACATACCAATGGTGTATGCATTAACGTTCAACAGGCGTTGAGGTTGATTGAAGGGTCCAACGTCCCTTCGGCGCGGCCCGTCTAACCTGCTTTATCTTGATAAAGTGGCGTTTCCTCACCGTTAGCCGATGATGCAAGGGCGCTCGGCGTTTTCGACTGGTTTATGCACGCAAAGTCTGGGAATATACAAGTCGCATATCTTACTGTCTAACCAGTTGCGCCAAGGAGGCACCATGGACTACAAGATTACCGGCTACGAGCCCGCCCAGCTGTTCCATTTCTTTGAGGAGGTCAGCGCTATCCCCCGCGGGTCTGGCAACGAGAAGGGCATCAGCGATTTCCTGGTTGCGTTTGCCAAGGAGCGCGGCCTCGATGTGTACCAGGACGAGGTCTACAACGTCATCATTCGCAAGCCCGCATCTGCCGGTGCCGAGAATGCCCCGACCGTGATGCTGCAGGGCCATATCGATATGGTGTGCGACAAGTTGGGCTCCGTTGAGCACGACTTTACGACCGACGGTATCGACCTGGTCGTCAAGGACGGCGTCCTCACCGCTAACGGCACCACCCTGGGTGCCGACAACGGTATCGCCGTCGCTCTGATGCTTACTGTTCTCGATGACGATTCGATCGTTCACCCCGCCCTCGAGTGCGTATTCACCACCGACGAGGAGACTGGCCTGGTCGGCGCCGAGACGCTCGACAAGTCCCAGATTAGCGCCCGCACCATGATTAACCTTGACTCCGAGGAAGAGGGCGTTGCCACCGTCAGCTGCGCCGGCGGCGTCGTCGTTACCTACACCTGCCCAATCGTGCGCGAGAACAAGACCGGTAGCACCCTCACGCTCGACATCTCCGGCCTGCTGGGCGGTCACTCCGGCTCCGACATCAACCTGGAGCGCGGCAACGGCAACCTCATCATGGCCCGCATCATCGACCGCCTGATGGTCGCCGGCGAGCCCGCCATCGTCAGCTTTAACGGCGGCACTAAGGACAACGCCATCAACCGTGAGTGCAAGGCCGAGCTGGTTTACGCCGACCACGCTGCCGCCGAGGCCGCGGCGCAGGTCGCCAAGGGCATCATCGCCGACGTCACTGCCGAGCTCGAGGTCTTCGACCCCGGCTTTACCTGCACCGTCGAGATTGCCGACGACGCCGAGGTCGAGGCCATGGACCAGAAGTCCGCACTTGCCCTCATTCGCGCTCTGCGTCTTGCCCCCAATGGTGTAATCCGCCGCAACGTCGCCACCGACGGCTCCGTCGAGGTCTCCTCCAACATCGGCGTGGTTGCCACCTCTGACGACGAGGTCAAGATCATGCTGTCCCCGCGCTCCTCGATCACCTCGCTGCAGAACGAGTTCAAGGACCGCCTGCAGACGCTGGCCGATGTCCTGGGCTTCGACGCCAAGTTTGAGTTCGAGTATCCCGGCTGGAGCTATGCCGAGCATTCGCCGGTCCGCGACATCTTTGTCGAGAGCTATCGCGAGCTCTTTGGCTCCGAGCTGCGCATCGAGTCCATTCACGCCGGCCTTGAGTGCGGCCTGTTTGCCGAGGCCCTGCACGGCCTGGACGCCATCGCCGTGGGCCCGACGCTCTCCGATGTCCACACCCCGGACGAGAGCATGGAGCTCGCTTCTGCCGAGCGCTTCTACGAGCTGCTCATCGACGTGCTCAAGCGCCTCGCCGCGTAAAGGTTGCGCTAGCAGCAGTCCGAGCCACGTGCTAGCGGATTGCAAATGACATTACGAGAGGGGGTACCCGGTCTTTTGCGACAGGTGTCCCCTCTCTTCTTTTAAGAAATGGGAAATTGATTGGCGTCTAGCCCATATCCGCCCTGATGAGGTCGAGGGTTCGCTGGCAGTTTTCGCGGACGGGGCCGAGCATATGATCGCGCAGGTCCGCCATGCCGGGCAGGTCGGCGTATTCGTCCATGACCTCTTCCATGCAAATGGGTACCTCGTAGGCGAGGTCCATCATGGTCGCAAAGCAAAACTTCTCGGATAGCCCGGCATCGGTGAGCGCCGTCTCCAGCGCGGGGTCGCCCATACCGTGGTATCGGCGGATAGCACCTGGACCGATGCGCCCCACACGATTTTCGCCGCCAACGCTCATAGCAAGGCGTGCTCGACGTCGCATGCGCTCATACGCCAAGCCCGATGCGACATCGTACATTCGAGCCATCATGGCTGCGCCGTCGTTTCCAAGGAGCAGGGAATAGTTTTTCGCATGCGCATCCGGTGCGCCGATAATGGCGTTGAAGAACAGTATCTGCGTAAACAGATGCAGGTTAAGTTGATGGTGGCTCGTAGTTACGAGGAGCTCTTGAATGTCGCGTGTGGTCGGGCCGCCGTCTGCCGTGTACTTTTGGGCGGGCATCACCCCAAGTGCCTGACAGAGGTCTTCTTGATGTAGGCGCCTGATCGTTCCGTCTTCGACTTTCACGCGGTCATAGCGCTCAACAATGAGGGTAGGTTCGTCCTCAAACATACGATATTCGACGTTTGCCGTTGCGATACCGGCGCGCTGGGCGCTTTTCATGCAGACAAACTCATTGAGAGCCTCGAGTTTAAATCCGTTAACGCCATTTTTGAAAATATGCGTCGTGGGCGAGGAGCCCATGCATTCGCACCAGCGGCCGTTAATGAACGCGAGCGCGAACTTGCCCTGGTTGCCTCCAAGTGACCAACTTTCATCTAGACCCATCCACGATGCATCGCGGTCATCTCTGATCGACTTGAGGCGGAGAGCAATTTCGTGGTCGTCTATAGGGCGGTAATCGCCAGCGCGATGCAGGACGGCGTCGGCATCTTCTTTGGCATAAAACTGCACTCCGCCCGGACAGTCGAGTCCGATATGGCTGAGCAACGCAACGGGATTGTTGGGCCTAACGTCGAATTCGGCGGCAATCGCTTTTCGCTGGTCCTCGCTGTCGGGTAGAAGGCCAAACAGGTACGGATTCATGACCTGTTGTCCGTATGTGCGATTCGATACGGGTATGTTGGTCGATAGGGCTGGCCCGTCATAGTCATGATCGTAGGTAAAGCTGATAAGACCGTTCTCATCTTGCGTGAGCGTTCCCGCAGGTACGCCGCAAATAATGGTCCGAAGTGATGTTCTGGCCATTGGCTATTTCCCGTCAGGCTTTGGTTGGACAGATGCGTTTGCGGCAATCGAGACTCCGAGATTGGACATGGCGAAATCCGCGAAGGCTTTGTCGTAGAGTTCGGACGTAAATGGGGCGTCTGCAAGAACCGGAATGGCGGTGCAGCGACGGTAGCTATGAGAGGGACGTTGAGCGTGATGGCGCCTGGGGGCACTGCGAGGTTGCAGGTCGGCATGCGGAGCGTCGACTGGTCGCTCATTTTTTGCTTCGCCGATATCCCCTTGAGCGGCGAGTGCCAGTCCAAGAGCATTGAAAATCGTCAGCAGCTTGTCGAGTCGAATGCCAGTGGCGTCGCCCAGCTCGAGCGATGCGAGCAGGCGCTCCGAAACACCGGCCTTTTTGGCGAGGGCGGCACGGGTGAGACCCTGAGCCTCGCGTGCCTGGCGCACATAGATGCCAGCTTGACGCGGTGTGGTGATGGGAAGGGTATCCATGGCGATCTCCTAACGTGCAGACTTTTGCATATCAGTATGACATGCAAAAGTCTGCACGAAAAGGCATTATGCAAAACTCTGCATGAGACCTCTACATTGACGTTGAGCTTATGAGAGGCGTTTTTTATATCGCGAGAATCCCCAGATGCTCAAGCAAGATCTTAAGCCCGATGAAGATGAGCACGACGCCACCCACGATGGTGGCAGGCTTTTCGTAGCGCGCGCCAAAGGTGTGGCCGATCGCTACGCCGGCGACGGAGAAGATAAAGGTCGTGATGCCGATGAGCGACACGGCGGGCATGATGTCGACCGAGAGCGCGGCAAATGAGATGCCCACGGCTAGGGCGTCGATTGAGGTGGCGATGGCGAGGATCAGGTACTCGCCCAGGTCAATCTTTTCGGCATCCTTGCCGTCGCCTTCATCCTCGTCCTCGGTAAAGGCCTCCCACAGCATTTTGCCGCCGATGAAGGCCAAAAGGATAAAGGCGATCCAATGGTCGATGGGTCCGATGATGCCCATAAACTGGCTACCAAGGGCCCAACCGATTACGGGCATGCCGGCCTGGAAGCCGCCAAAGAACAGGCCGAGCACTACGGCGACCTTAAGGTTGATCCTTTTCATGCCAAGGCCCTTGCAGATGGATACGGCAAAGGCGTCCATCGAAAGGCCAACGGCGAGCAACACGAGCTCTGCGAGTCCCATAGTCTGGCTCCCTCTCTGCGGGCGAGCCCGATTACGCGACTACTCCCTCATTTATATGAGACCCGATGCTACCACACGAGCAGTCAAAAGAACCCCGTCCCAAATGAGCTACCTAAGCGTTGTCCGCTCATTCTGTAAGCATCGGATTTCGCAAGCGCCGCGGGGACAAACCGTGAGAAACTATTTAGCGTTTATGGAGCGTATACGATGGGAGCGATGCCTTGGATAAGAACGAGCTGCAAAAGCGTATGGAACAGGCCATCCGCCTGACGGCACCTGGTCAGCCGATCCGCACCGCCCTCGACATGATCATCGCCGGTCACCTGGGCGCCCTTATCTGCGTCGGCGACACCGAAAACGTGCTCGCTGCCGGTAACGACGGCTTCCCGCTCAATATTTCGTTCACCTCGAACCGCCTGTTCGAGCTTTCCAAGATGGACGGCGCTATCGTTATCGATGGCGACCTCACCCAGATCCTGCGCGCCAACTTCCACCTCAATCCCGATCCCTCGCTCGCCACGAGTGAGACGGGCATGCGTCACCGCACCGCCGCTCGCATGTCGGTGCTCACCGATGCCATCGTGATCTCGGTCTCGGCCCGTCGTGCCGTCGTCAACGTGTACGTTCACGGCAAGAGCTACGAGATTCAGCCCGTCACCACCATCATGAGCTCGGTCAACCAGCTCGTCGCCACGCTTCAGACCACCCGTCAGTCGCTCGATCGCTCCCTGCTGCGCCTGACGGCCCTCGAGCTCGACGACTACGTCACGCTCGCCGACATTACCGGTATTTTCTCGAGCTTCGAGATCATGCAGCAGGCAAAGACCGAGCTTAAGGATTGCATCGTCAAGCTGGGTAATCAGGGCAAGCTCGTGCAGATGCAGCTCGAGCAGCTCGCGGGCTCCAGCATGGATACCGAATACGACTTGATGATCCGCGACTACGCAAGCGATTCCTCCGAGGCAAACGCCGAGAAGATTCGCGCTGAGCTTGCCCGTATGACGCCCAAGGACTTGTCCGACCCGCAGCATGTGGCGGCGGTTCTGGGCTACGATGACTTGGACGAGGACTCCGTCATGACACCGCTGGGCCTGCGCACGCTTTCTCGCGTGTCCGTCGTGCGCGACGGCGTGGCCGAGAAGATCGTCGACGAGTACGGCTCGCTGCAGGAGCTCATGGACGACATCAGCGAGGATCCGGAGCGCCTGGGCGACTTTGGCGTTAACAACCCTGCCATTCTTGCGGACTCCCTGTACCGCATGAAGGGCACCAAACAGGGGAACGCATAATGGCGCCCGCATGCGCCGTGGTCGTTGCCGGTGGCAGCGGCCAACGCTTTGGTAACCCCGGTGGCAAGCAGCTCGTCAATGTAGCGGGCCGCCCGCTTATGAGCTGGTCCATCCGCGCGTTTGACCGTAGCGATAAGGTCGGCCACATCGTCGTGGTTTGCCCTGCCGAGCGTCGTGCCGAGATGCGCCGCCTGGCCATCGACCCGTTTGACTATGACACGCCCATCAGCTTTGCCGATGCCGGCGATACCCGCCAGGATTCCACCCGTGCTGGCGTGCACGCGGTTCCGGCGGGCTTTGAATACGTCGCCATTCACGACGGCGCTCGTCCGCTCATCACGACCGAGGCCATCGATCACGCTATTGACGTGCTCGTGAGCGACCGCGCCCTCGACGGTGTCGTGTGCGGTCAGCCCGCGATCGACACACTCAAGATCGTCGACGGCGATAACATCGTCGAGACGCCGCCGCGTGAGCTTTATTGGGCTGCGCAGACGCCGCAGATCTTTAGCGTCGATGCTATGAAGCGCGCCCACGCTGCAGCCATTGCCGAGGGCTTTATCGGCACCGATGATTCGTCGCTGGTCGAGCGCATGGGTGGGCGCGTCCGCTGCGTCCAGAGCCCGCGCGATAACCTTAAGGTGACGGTGCCCGAGGACTTGCGTCCCGTAACCGCGATTCTGCTTGGCCGCATGGCCGAGGGAGAGGACCTTCCCCATGTTCAGTAACCTGCGCATTGGCCATGGCTACGACGTTCACCGTCTGGTGGAGGGGCGTCGATGTATCATCGGCGGTGTCGACATTCCCTACGAGCGCGGCCTGCTGGGCCACTCGGATGCCGATGTGCTCGCGCACGCCTTGGCCGACGCCATTCTGGGCGCCTGCCGCGGGGGAGACATTGGCAAGCTATTCCCCGATACCGACCCCGCCTATGAGGGTGCCGATTCGATGGTGCTGCTCGCTCGCGTGATGGACTATGCGCGCGAGCTGGGCTTCGAGTTTGTCGATGCCGATTGCACCATTGCCTGCCAGCAGCCTAAGATCACCCCGCACCGCGATGCCATGCGCGCCAACCTTGCCCATGCCCTGGGCGTTGACGTCGAAAACGTGGGCGTCGCCGCCACTACGACCGAAAAGCTCGGTTGGGAAGGCCAGGGCGAGGGAATCGGCGCCTGGGCCGTCTGCCTGCTACAGAAAACCGTTAAGGAGTAACGAATGCGTATCTACAACAGCGCTACCCATAAAAAGGAAGAGTTCCAGCCCATCGAGTCCGGCAAGGTCCGCATGTACGTGTGCGGCCCCACGGTCTACGACAACATCCACATCGGCAATGCCCGCACGTTCATCAGCTTTGACGTGATTCGTCGCTGGCTCATCGCGAGCGGCTACGAGGTCACGTTTGCCCAGAACCTCACCGATGTCGATGACAAGATCATCAAGCGCGCCAACGAGCAGGGCCGCACTGCCGCCGAGGTCGCGACGGAGTTCTCGGACAAGTTCATCGGCGTCATGCGCGCCGCCAACGTGCTCGATCCCGATGTGCGCCCCCGCGCCACCAAGGAGATCGGCCCCATGATCGCCATGATCAAGACGCTTATCGAGCAGGGCCACGCTTACGCAGCCGATAACGGCGATGTGTACTTTGCCGTGCGCAGCGATCCCAACTATGGTCAGGTCTCGGGCCGCAACATCGACGACCTTATGGTTGGCGCGCGCATCGAGGAGAACGAGGACAAGAACGACCCGCTCGACTTTGCCCTGTGGAAGGCCGCCAAGCCCGGCGAGCCCAGCTGGCCGAGCCCCTGGGGCGAGGGCCGTCCCGGTTGGCACACCGAGTGCGCCGCCATGGTGCATCGCTACCTGGGCACCCCGATCGATATCCACGGCGGCGGCTCCGACCTTGTCTTCCCGCATCACGAGAACGAGTGCGCCCAGGCCACCTGCGCCTGGCACCAGGGCTTCTCCAACACCTGGATGCACACGGGCATGCTGCTGGTAGACGGCGAGAAAATGTCCAAGTCGCTCGGCAACTTCTTTACGCTGGCCGAGGTCCTCGATCAGCACTCCGCTGCCGCCCTGCGCCTGCTGATGCTGCAGACGAGCTATCGGTCGCCGCTCGACTTTTCTTGGGAGCGCCTGGAGGGTGCCGAGAATTCGCTCACGCGTATCGCCGGTACGGTCGAGAACCTGCGCTGGGCCGCGAACCATGCGACGGCCGATGCCGATGAGGCAGCATCCGAGGCGTTTGCCGCCAAGGCCGCCGAGACCCGCGCCACCTTTAAGGAGTGCATGGACGACGACTTTAACACCGCCGGTGCCATGGGTGCCGTCTTTGGCTTTGTGACCGAGTGCAACCAGTACCTGGAGCAGGCGGGCGACGCTGCCGACAAGGCCGCTGCCCTGGCCGCCGCCGATACGCTGGTCGAGCTGCTCGATACGTTTGGTGTTGAGCTTCCCGAGCCCAAGGTCGAGCTGCCGCTGGGTCTGCTGGGCGTTGCCGCCGGTCTGGTTGCCTACACGGGCGACGACGTGGACGAGGCCGCTGCCAAGATTCTCGAGGCTCGTGCCGAGGCCCGTGCCGCCAAGAACTGGGATCTGGCAGATGCCATCCGCGATCAGCTCAAGGACCTGGGCCTGACGATTGAAGATACTGCCGCGGGCACTCGTATTAAATCTCTCTAATCCCTGCGGGTTTTCCAAGTGCCCGATCTTGCCGTTCAAACCGTCGCTCGCGTACTCAAGTACGCGTCGCTCCTCTTTCACGGCCATCTCGGACACTTGGAAAACCCGTGCCGACCGCCCGAGCCACGGCACCTTGCCTTTCAATCGTCGGGCATGACCTCAAGGTCTATGCCCTCCTCTTTCAAGGCAATCTGCCGCACCTCGGGCGGTCGGTCTATTTGTTTCGTTTGATAGTTGTATTTAGGAGGTCGCTTTATGGCCGACAATCGCAGGCGTTCGCCTCGTGGTGGCAAGCAGACTGCTTCTGGCTCGCGTCCGATTCGCCGCAATGACCGCGCTGCCGCTCCCAAGGGCCAGCGCGATCGCACCCAGGCCGCGCGTCCGCAGCGCGATCGTAATCGCGAGGGCGCCCAGGCTCCCAAGGGCGAGTTTATCGAAGGTCGCCGTGCTGCCGCCGAGGCGCTGCGCACCGGTTTTCCCATCAAATGCGCGCTCATTGCCGAGGGCGGGGAGCGCGATGCCGCCTTGTCGCGCTTGGTCGACGACCTCAACGCCGCGGGTGTCCGCATTAAGTATGTGCCGCGCGCGCAGCTCGACGCACTGTCGAGCCATGGCGCTCACCAGGGCATTGCGCTCGAGGTTGGCAATTTCCCCTATGCGGACGTCGCCGACATCCTCGACCGCGCGGGCGATGGCCCGGCGCTCGTCGTCGTGCTCGACCACGTGACCGACGACGGCAACTTTGGCGCCATTGTGCGCTCCGCCGAGGTCGTGGGTGCTGCGGGCGTCATCATTGCCAACAAGCGTGCCGCCGGCGTGACCGTGGGCAGCTACAAGACCTCTGCCGGTGCCGTCATGCACCTGCCTATCGCGCAGGTGCCCAACATCGCCCGTGCGCTCGACGACCTCAAGGCCGCTGGCTTTTGGGTGGGCGGTGCTTCCGAGCACGCCGAGGGCAGCTGCTGGGATGCTCCCTTCGAGGGCCGCGTGGCGCTCGTCATGGGCTCCGAGGGCGACGGCATCTCGCGCCTGGTGCTCGAGAAATGCGACTTTTTGACCAAGCTTCCCCAGCGCGGCATGACCGAGAGCCTCAACGTTGCCCAGGCGACCACGGCGCTGTGCTTTGAGTGGCTGCGTCGCAACGCCGGCGAGCTCATGGGGGAGGAGTAGCGCATGTCCAAGAAGAACCGCGCCAAGTCCAAGGCCAAGCGCTTTGGCGAAGGCTCTGCCAAGCCGATTGTTTCGGCCGCGACCTATGGTGTGGGCGGCAATGCGTTTGCGCAGGCCATCGCCGATCCGGTCTCGACGGTGCACTCCAATAAGCCCGAGCTGCTGGTGGTCGACGGCTACAACGTGATCCACTGCACGCCGCGCTACGAAAAGCTCGTGTACGACCATTCCGACGATCCGTATTCCAGCGACGTTCACGATATGGCGCGCACCGCACTCATCAACGACGTGGCGGCGTTTGCCCAGGGCCGCTACGAGGCCGTGATCGTGTTTGACGGTGCGGGCAATATCTCTAGCGAGCGCCCCAAACTGCCGGCCCGCGGCGTGCGCATCGAGTTTTCGCCGACGGGCGTTTCTGCCGATACCGTGGTACAGAAGCTCTGCATCGAGGCACGTGAGGAGGGCCGCGCGTGCTCCGTGGTATCGAGTGACGGCACAATCCAGGCCGTCGTCATGGGCAAGGGTGTTACGCGCATCTCGAGCCGCATGCTGGTGGACGAGATCAAGCAGATCGATAACGACGTTCACGAGGCAGAGGAGGCTCCGCAGATCAAGATGACTCTGGGCAGTCGCCTGAGCCCCGATGCCCTGGCCAAGCTAAAGGCCCTGCGCGGGAGGTAGGTAAACCTTCTATGGGGGAGCTGCTTTCTCGATTGACCAACCAACTGGTTTGTAATCAATGGGTTGCGGCTTGCCATCGCCAAAACGAATAGTTTTTTGTTTTGGCGAACAGACGAAACTATTCGTTCTGGCGAATAGTTTTGAGATGTGGTCGGTCGAAGGGCCTGTTGCGCCTCGTCCGCAATTCCTTTATTCTTATCTGGCTTCGCGCGAAAGCGCCAAGTGTGCCAGTGTGGCGCAACGGTAGCGCAACTGATTTGTAATCAGTGGGTTGCAGGTTCGATTCCTGTCACTGGCTCCATGAGAGTTTCGGGCTCTGTCTCCAAGAGGGACAGAGCCCGTTTCTATTTAGGTGGTGCGCCATCGGGTTAGCGCCCATCCCGTTTTTGGTTTGTCTCGTCCTCCAGTTTGTCTAAATCTGTAACACCAAGACCGATATTCGGCATCTAACTGTTACAGATTGAGATGAAACTTAGGGTGTTTTAGGAATATCTTGATCTGTAACATGTAGAAGCGGAATAGGCCTCTTGCTGTTACAGATCGAGACAAGGGCGGGCGCGGATCTGGATGTCCTGCTCGAGCGTGGATTTCTGGATACGCGAGCTAAGAAAATCTCCCGACCGGAGAACGAGCGTGGATAATTAACTTGGATGGGGAGCTAAGGTAAACACCGATTGTCTATCGACGGCTTTAGAAACAACGACCCCGATTTCATTGTGGAATCGGGGTCGTTTGTGCCTCAGGAATCCGAATGGATTAATCGAGCTCCTAAGGAACTTTTTGGGTTCTTGCTAATGGTCTGCCGAGGATGTCCCCAATGTAAACAGCGGGCATCTACTCAATATAGCTGGGGTTCTTCTTGATGATCACGCGTGCAGCGATGAAGGAGACGACGATGGCGATGATGGCGACAACGCATGCCAGCACGAAGTTACCCATGGACCCATCGGGAGCGATAAAGATGAGTGCCGAAAGAAGGCCGGGGCATGCTCCCGCAACATACTCTTTCAGAACAAAGATGCCTGCAGGGAGTCCAGCGCAGAGCGCGCCGATTGCCGTGCCGACAAGCAGGCGGGGACGCTCGATGAGGCAACCGTAGAACGCGGGCTCGGTTACGCCACAGAGTGCGGTGACGGCAACCGTGGTGACCATACCCCTCTTCTCTTTGTTTCCCTTCATGGCAGTTGCCAGGGCGAGGCTCGTGCCGCCAATGCAGAGGTTCGAGATGAATCCAAAGATAATGGGTGCCCAACCGAGCTGCGCCAGGCTCGTAACTTCGATTGCGATGTAAGCCTTATCGAGACCGAGCATGACGAAATAGGGGTTAAGGGCTGCCAGGATCGGAGTAGCGATAAATGCCACGTTGTCCATAAGCCACGTGACGGCATCGCTCAGCGCGTAGCCCATCATGCTGCCGGCGGGGCCAAGGATAATAAGCTCGACGGGCACGACGATGATCATGGTGAGCAGCGGCTTCAAGAACAGTTTGGTAACGTCGGGAATGATCTTCTGAAGGCCGCGGTCGACAAAGTACATGAATACAACGCCCAGTACGATGGGCACTACCGTACTCGAATAGTCGTTCGTCGGGATGGGAATACCAAGAAAGTCGAGACCCTCGGCACCGCTAATGGACGAGCTGATCATGATCGCGCCCAGCAATGCGCCCATGATGGGCTGCATCTTCATGACGGCCGCGAGCTGATAACCAAGATAAACGGGTAAGAAGCTAAACGAAGCGCTAAAGATCGCCAACAGGACCTGGGCGGTTCCGCTATCGGTGCTCAATCCGCAATAATTGACCAGGAGATTCTTGATCGAAAGAATGAGTCCGCCAACGATGAGCGCCGGGACGATGGGCATGAATACCTGTGCAGAGACGTTCCCGAATTTCTCAATCAAGCCCATGGCGGTGTTACCGCTTTTAATGCCTTCTGCAAGGTCTTTGGCGGTTTGGGCATCGTCGGCAACCGTGCCACCGCCGACTTCGATTCCCGCGAAGTCGAGGAAGTCGTTGTAAGCCTCGGTGACGTTGGGGCCGATGATCACCTGAAGCTGGCCACCGCTGACTACTGCCCCGAGCGCCTGATCGGCCGATTTGGCGAGCTGGAGATCGATGATCGAGGTGTCTCGTGCGTCGATGCGAAGGCGCGTCGCACAATGAGTTACCGATGTAATGTTCTCTTTGCCGCCAACAGCCTTTAGGACTGTTTCGGACATTGCCTGATATTTCATCTCTTTCTCCTAACCTTCCTGCTCCTGATACTTCGAGATAAGGTCTCGGTACCAATACCAGCTCTTTTTGGGGGTGCGCTCCAGATTGTTCTCGAAGTCGATATGGACAAGTCCGTATCGTTTTTCGTAGCCGTTGATCCAGCTATACAGATCCATCGTCGACCAGAGGTAGTAGCCCTCAACGCGCGCGCCGTCGCGCTTAGCCCTCATCATGTGCTCGATGAACTGGCCCAGAAGCTCGATGCGGTCATCATCGTGGATCATTCCGTCTGCGTCTGGTTGCTCATAGGCGCCATGTCCGTTTTCCGTAATAAAGATGCGGGGCGCGTCATAGCGCTCGTGGACATCCATGATGGTTGAATACATGCAACCTGGGAGTATTTCGCGGCCCCATTTATTGCGGGGAACATTGCTGTCGCGGGCGCTTTCAAACAAGGGCGCAATGCATTTTCCTTCGACCTTTTTGCTCGAACCGCCCTTATTGTTCGCCGAAACGGCAAGCTCTCCACCGTGCCAGTCGGTTACATACTCTCGGCAATACACGTTGAGTCCAATAAAATCGACTTTACCGTCTCTGAATTCTTCTACGTCATTTGGGGATCGATAGAGCGAGACGCCAAGTTTTTCAAGGATTTCGTCCATTTCTGGCGGCAGTTGACCCTGAAGCGCTGGTGCCAGAATCATGCGATTGGCGAAAAAGTCTGCGTATCGAAATACGTCATCAGGGTGCTCGGTTGCCGGGTCGAGTTCGACAACGCCGCCATCGTGGACGGCGCCGATGATGCCGTCGTAGCCCATTTGACGATATGTTCGGACTGCGAGTGCGCTCGCGCGCATCAGGTTGTACTGAAACTGCATGTACGACTGAACGTCGAGCGATCGATTGGGGGGATAGTTGCCCAACATGTTTACGCAGTAGCTGTAGAAATGCGGCTCGTTAACGGTAGCCCAGATTTTGACGCGGTCTCCAAAGCGCTCAAAGCAAATCTTGGCGTATTTGCAGAACCACTCTGCCATGTCGTTGTTCAGCCATCCGCCTTTGCAAGCAAGCGTGAATGGTAGATCGTAATGGAACAGCGTAACGTTGGGCTCTATGCCATTTTCGAGGCAACAATCAATGACCCGATTATAAAAATCGATACCCTCTTCATTCACTTCGCCGATACCCGTGGGGATGATTCGACTCCATGAAAGAGAGAAGCGATAAGTGTTTTGTCCGCCTTCTTTCATCATGCGGATATCTTCTTCATAGCGATGGTAGAAGTCGCAAGATACATCACCGTCAACATGGTTGATGTTCTTATTGCTTGTGTGGCTAAAGAAATCCCACTCGCCAAGGCCTTTGCCGTCTTCGTTCCAGGCACCCTCGCACTGATAAGACGCCGTGGCGGAACCCCAGAGAAACGGCATGTTGTTCACGTTGTCCATGAATCCCCTTTCCATCATTCAACACGGTGGATACGTGTGGCGGAATTACGATTAAGATGACGTCAACTGATTTGAATCATAGGAGAACGACCAAAGCTGTTTGATTCAATAAATGAACCATGATTTCGAGGAGAGCGGAAAGAGGGATCACGTGAATATCAATGACTTCGATGTGCTCAATCGCATTAGCTCAATCATCAACAGCGAGTTTGGGTCAAACGATGCCGCCATCGCTCGATATCTCATCGCTCACATTAGGCGTTCGAGCGAAATCAATGTTGCCGCAATAACCCGCGATGCATTCGTGACCCGTTCCGCTGTTCGTCGTTTCTGCAATCGATTGGGCTACCAGTCTCTTAGCGATTTGAAAGAATCATTTACTCAATCAGTCTTTCCAAGCGACTTAAGCCATCGAGAGGAGGAATTTGGCTACGAGGAGTACAGGGCAGAGCTCGACGTTCGCATGATCGAGATGTTCGCTGAGGTTGAAAGCGGCGTGTCCGATATCGCTATTAAGCACCTTGCCGACGAAATTGATGGCCATAAAAACGTTGAAATCTGGTGCACCAATAATGTGAGCGCCAATCTCGTACGATTTCAGCAGGAAATGTTTTATGCGGGCAAGATAGTTCGCATAGTTGCTGGGGCTAACGTCGCGGAATTGAAAAACATGGGAGACGTTTCGCAGTCATTGATAATTCTCGTATCGGTCTCCGGGCTATTTGCGTCACAGGCACGTGAGTATCTTGATTGCCGTTCGGGCAGGAAGATTCTAATTACTGCGTTTAGCAACGATGACAAATCGAGGTCTTTTGACCGTGTATATCGTCTTGGTAATGCGGGAAACGGAATTGACCGACTCGGCGTTTATTCGAAATATGCCATGACTTATTTCTTCGACTTGCTATCGTCGTGTTACTTGAGTCGCTACCCCTGCACCAAGGGGGAGCCGCTCTATGGGTCTCCTTTGGCCTGGCCCGAGTAGTTCGGCTCTATAGTTCTCCCGCCTAGAGAATGAGCGTGGATAATCTGCCACTTTGGCCTCAGAAACACGCCAAAAGTGGGAGATTATCCACGCTCGATGTCAAACGGGAGAAAATCCACGCTGAATTGTGCCGGTGAAGGCCGATCACGACCTATGTAATAAGCGCAAGGGATCCGTTATCGAGGATCGAGACTGCAGACATACTCCATCACGCCAAAGTGTGCCCTTGGGAAATGACGCCAGCATTGCCAAATTCATCACTCCACATAATCAAACTCAGCAAAACCGCAGGTCACGGCTATATAGATACGCCCGGAACCGTGTATCTAGAGGTTTTCGTTGACAGCCCCCAAGGTTGCATCGTATTATCTTCTTCGTTCGCGGGGGCGGCGGTCCAAAAGACCAAAGAACCTGCGGATACTTGAACGATTGGGAGTTTGCCCGAGTGGTTAATGGGGACGGGCTGTAAACCCGTTGGCTCTGCCTACATAGGTTCGAATCCTATAGCTCCCACCCGTCAAGTGCCTGTATAGCTCAGTCGGTAGAGCACTTCGTTGGTAACGAAGAGGTCACCAGTTCAAGTCTGGTTGCAGGCTCCATCCGGCGGTGTAGCTCAGTTGGTTAGAGCACACGGTTCATACCCGTGGCGTCACTGGTTCGAATCCAGTCACCGCTACCATAGGTAACACGGTGGCTTCTCAATAGTATGTTGAGAGGCCACTATGGTATAAAGGCAAAGTCCCGTCCGGGGACGACCTGTTAAGAGGAGGGCTTTATGGCCAAAGAGAAGTTTGAGCGCACTAAGCCGCATGTTAACATCGGCACCATTGGTCACGTCGACCACGGCAAGACCACGCTGACCGCTGCCATCACCAAGGTTCTCTCCGAGACCGAGGGCTGCAAGGCTGACTTCACTGCGTTCGAGAACATCGACAAGGCTCCCGAGGAGCGCGAGCGCGGCATTACGATCTCCGTCTCCCACGTCGAGTACGAGACCGCTTCCCGTCACTACGCTCACGTTGACTGCCCGGGCCACGCTGACTACGTCAAGAACATGATCTCCGGTGCTGCTCAGATGGACGGCGCTATCCTGGTCATCGCCGCTACCGACGGCCCCATGGCTCAGACCCGCGAGCACATCCTGCTCGCCCGTCAGGTCGGCGTTCCCTACATCGTCGTCTTCCTGAACAAGTGCGACATGGTTGACGATGACGAGCTCATCGACCTCGTCGAGATGGAGACCCGTGAGCTCCTCTCCGAGTACGATTTCCCCGGCGATGACATCCCCGTCATCCGTGGTTCCGCTCTGGGCGCTCTCGAGGGCGACGCCAAGTGGATGGACGCTATCCGCGAGCTCATGAACGCTGTCGACGAGTACATCCCGACGCCTGCTCGTAACAACGACCTCCCGTTCCTGATGGCCGTTGAGGACGTTATGACCATCTCCGGCCGTGGTACCGTTGCTACCGGCCGTGTCGAGCGCGGTGAGCTCAAGCTCAACGAGCCCGTCGAGATTGTCGGCATCAAGGATACCCAGAACACCGTTGTTACCGGTATCGAGATGTTCCGTAAGTCCATGGACTTCTGCGAGGCTGGCGACAACGTCGGTCTGCTGCTCCGCGGCATCAAGCGTGAGGACATCGAGCGCGGCCAGGTTCTCTGCAAGCCCGGTTCGGTTACCCCGCACACCAAGTTCACCGGTGAGATCTACGTTCTGACCAAGGAGGAGGGCGGCCGTCACACCCCGTTCTTCGATGGCTATCGTCCTCAGTTCTACTTCCGTACCACCGACGTTACCGGTACGGTCAAGCTCCCCGAGGGCACCGAGATGGCTATGCCTGGTGACCACATCACCATCGAGGGCGACCTCATCCACCCGATCGCCATGGAGGAGGGCCTGCGCTTCGCTATCCGCGAGGGTGGCCACACCGTCGGTTCGGGCATCGTCTCCACGATCATTGAGTAAATTAGCTCTCTGATATAGCTGACTTAGAGAACCCGGCACTTATATGGGTGCCGGGTTCTTTTCTGCAATGGATATTGAGCCGTTGCTGGTGTCCAGAGGATCGATAATGGTTCTGGGTACACCGTCGATTAGATCTCGCTGGCCCCATTGATGTGTTCCAAATATGAATGGATCCACCGAGAACCAATTGATTCGAGGTTTTCATTGACAGCACTTACATAGAGCTGATAAAGTACCATCTCGTGCCCGTACGGGGCGGAAATGAAAGGTTCAGGATAAATGCGTACTCTAGTTACTCTTGCGTGCACTGAGTGCAAGCGCCGCAACTATACGACCACCAAGAACAAGTCGAACATGCCTGATCGTATGGAGATCAAGAAGTATTGCCCCTGGTGCCGTCACCACACGTTGCACAAAGAGACTCGCTAGTCTCTAGTCATATACGCCAGTAGTTCAATTGGTAGAGCATCGGTCTCCAAAACCGAGTGTTGAGGGTTCGAGTCCTTCCTGGCGTGCCAGTCATTATTCCGTAAGCTCCCAATTGGGGGCTTACGGTTTACTCATGTATAAGCGCATTGCGCGGAGGTAACCCAAATGGCCAACAAGAAGAACAAGAAGAAGGCTCAGCAGTCGGCACCTGTCAATAACGCTGCCGCCAACTCCAAGGTTGAGGCCAAGAAGGCCGTTGCCAAGAAGAACGAGAAGGCTGCGAAGTCCAAGAAGAACGAGAAGCCTGGTTTCTTCGCCCGCACCAAGAAGTATTTCGCTTCGGTGAAGTCCGAGATGAAGCGTGTCACGTGGCCCGATAAGAAGGAGCTCGTGAACTACTCGGTCGTCGTTTGCGCTTCTCTGATCGTCGTCGGCGTCGTCATCGCTCTGCTCGATGCTGGCTTTGGCGAGGCTCTTGCTCTGTTCTCTGGATTGAGGGGCTAAACCATGTCTAAGCGTTGGTACGTCGTTCACACTTACTCTGGATACGAGAACCGCGTTAAGTCCGATCTCGAGCATCGCATCGAGACCATGGGCATGCAGGACCGTATCTTTGATATCGAGATTCCTATGGAGCGCGTCACCGAGATCAAAGAGGGTGGCAAGCGCGAGACCAAGGATTCCAAGATCTTCCCGGGTTATGTCCTGGTCCGCATGGAGATGGATGACGATGCTTGGACGTGTGTTCGCAACACGCCCGGCGTCACCGGTTTCCTAGGCGGCAACGGCAAGCCCGCTCCGCTTTCCCGTGACGAGTACAACAAGATGACTCGTCGTCCCGGTAAGGGCGATTCGCCCAAGCGCACCTCGGTTGATATTCAGGTCGGCACGTCCGTCCGCGTCACCGATGGCCCGCTTACCGACTTTGATGGCAAGGTCTCCGAGGTTAACACCGAGGCCGGCAAGCTCAAGGTCACGCTGATGATCTTTGGCCGCGAGACGCCGGTCGAGCTCGACTTTAACCAGGTCGCTGTCATCGCTTAAGTTTTCGTCCGTTCGCGCGAGCGTGCTTCTTCTGTGACTGCTCATCTCAGGAGTGCTTCTAACACGTGCGTGCTTACGATATAGCAAGTACTTCACACTCGTGATTCGAAAGGAATGACCATGGCTGAGAAGAAGGTTGCCAACGTCATTAAGCTCCAGATTCCTGCTGGTGCAGCTAACCCCGCTCCTCCCGTCGGCCCCGCCCTGGGCGCTGCTGGCGTGAACATCATGCAGTTCTGCCAGGCCTTTAACGCCGAGACGCAGGACAAGAAGGGCGACATCATCCCCGTTGAGATCTCTGTCTACGAGGACAAGTCCTTCTCCTTCATCACCAAGACCCCGCCGGCGGCTCACCTCATCAAGAAGGAGCTGAACCTCAAGTCTGGTTCCGCTAAGCCCCAGGCCGACAAGGTCGGTCAGCTCTCCCAGGAGCAGCTCACCAAGATCGCCGAGATCAAGATGCCGGACCTCAATGCCAACGACATTGACGCCGCCAAGAAGATCATCGCCGGTACCGCCCGTTCCATGGGCGTCACCATCGCTGAGTAGCGATTTCTTTAGGTAATGATGGGTGCTCCGACCGGGGCGCCCGTTAAATGTGTGCAATAGGGCACACGATACGATGTGGGAGGGCTCACGCCCGTTTAACCACAGGAGGTAATGCACATGGCTAAGCATGGTAAGAGCTATAACGCCGCTGCCGAGAAGATCGACCGCGCCACGCTCTACACCCCCCTTCAGGCTGCCAAGCTCATTAAGGAGCTCGACACCGCCAAGTTCGACGAGACCGTCGAGGCCCACTTCCGTCTGGGCATCGATACTCGTAAGGCTGACCAGAACATCCGTGGTTCCATCTCCCTGCCCCACGGCACCGGCAAGACCGTTCGTGTTGCCGTCTTCGCCGAGGGCGAGAAGGCCCGCGAGGCCGAGGCTGCCGGCGCCGACATCATCGGTTCCGACGAGCTCGTCGCCCAGATCCAGAAGGGCGAGATCAACTTCGACGCCGCTATCGCTACGCCGAACATGATGGCCAAGGTTGGCCGCATCGGTAAGATCCTTGGTCCCCGTGGCCTCATGCCGAACCCCAAGCTCGGCACCGTGACCATGGACGTCGCCAAGATGGTCTCCGAGCTCAAGGCCGGCCGCGTTGAGTATCGCGCCGACCGTTACGGCATCTGCCACGTGCCCCTGGGCAAGAAGTCCTTCTCTGAGCAGCAGCTCGTCGAGAACTACGCTGCCCTGTACACCGAGATCCTGCGCGTCAAGCCCTCTTCTGCTAAGGGCAAGTACGTCAAGTCCATCTCCGTGTCTTCCACCATGGGCCCTGGCGTCAAGGTCGATCCCGCTATCCAGCGCGACTTCCTGGCTGAGTAACTAACAGTTACTGCCTGAGCAAAGCAAGCATTGCTAAAGAGACCCGGTTCTGCCTCGTGCAGGACCGGGTCTCTTGCTTTTGAGTCAACGAAACCACCACGAAGGGGACAGGCACCCTTGTGGTGGTTTTACTTGTGTTGTACTTTAGCGCGATGTAGTACTACCCGAGGCCGAAGGGAGCCCAACATGTTTAAGAACACGCAACAGCTCCTAGGCCTAGCGCTACTAGATTGGATAGCGCGCTAGGGTTGTAATCTCGCTATAACGATTTGTTGTACCCGGGTGCGCTATCGTCTGCCGCTTTCAGGCGTGATGAGCGACACGGGTATTTTTCTATCTCTAGGCCTTCTCTCTCTCCTGAAAGCCATCTGTCATAAAACGGTCAATCAGGAGGAACATATAAGCCGCAAAATCACAATCTTTGACGCCACCCTGTGCGACGGTGAGCAGTCGCCGGGCGCCAGCATGAATACCGAGGAAAAGCTCTTCATCGCCCGCCAGCTGGTGCGCATGAACGTGGACGTTATCGAGGCGGGCTTTCCCATCTCGAGTCCTGGTGACTTTCGCTCCGTACAGGAGATTGGCAAGATTGCGGGCGACCGATGCACGGTATGCGGCCTGACGCGCGCTGTCGACAGGGATATCGAAGTGGCTGCAGAGGCGCTCAAAACGGCCTAGAGGCCCCGTATCCATACAGGGCTGGGTGTGAGCACCAGTCACCTGCGCGACAAGCTCCATATGACTGAGGAAAGGGCAATTGAGTGAGCGATCCATGCCGTCAAACATGCTCGCAAGTTCGTTGACGATGTTGAGTTTTATGCCGAGGATGCCGGCCGCTCCGATCAGGAGTTTCTGGTGCGCATTATCGAGGCGGCCGTAAAGGCCGGTGCCACGGTCGTGAACATCCCCGATACGATGGGCTACAACATGCCGTGGGACTTTGGCGCCCGCATCCGTGACCTGCGCGGGCGCTGCGGGTGCGGCCGGTCAGCGTGCGGTCGACGTGATGGAGTATCGCGAGTACGAGATTGAGCGCATTGCGCGCCAGGCATTTGAGGCGGCGCGCAAACGTCGCGGCAAGGTGACGAGCGTTGATAAGCGCAACGTGCTGGAGACGAGCCGCATGTGGCGCGAGATCGTGCATCGCGTGCAAGACGAGGAGTACTCCGACGTGGAGCTTGAGGACCTGCTCGTCGACAACGCCGCCATGCAGCTCATCAGTCGACCGGCAGACTTTGACGTCGTGGTGACGGAGAACATGTTCGGCGACATCCTGTCCGATGAGGCGGCTCAGATTACCGGATCGCTCGGTATGCTTGCCTCTGCCTCGCTGGATGATGGCGTATCGCTGTTTGGGCCGAGCGCTGGCAGCGCTCCTGACATCGCGGGGCTCGGCGTGGCCAATCCGCTGGCTCAAATCTTGTCGGTGGCGATGCTGCTGACCTACGCGCTCGACATGGGCGAGCAAGCCGCGTGGATCGAGAGCGCCGTGGCGCGCGTGCTCGACGAGGGCTGGCGCACCCGTGACATCGCCGATGTCAACACCCCGGCAGATAAGATCCTCGGCACCACGACGATGGGCGACAAGGTCGTTGCCGCGCTGTAGGCGATGCCGATTCAAGCTGTCAAATATCTCAATCTGTAACATCTAAGGGGCAAAATCGTTCCTACCTGTTACAGATTGAGATTTTCGGCCGAGCATCCGTGGTCTGTCTCGATCTGTAACAGCTAACCGATTATTTGGGCCCTACCTGTTACAGATTGAGACAAACCGTTGGGACAGGTCGGACGAGTCAGCAAAACCACCACAAAGGTGCCGGTCCCCTTCGTGGTGGTTTTTAGCGCAACGAGGTGTTCCCAGCCGACCATACGGGCGGCCTTGCGCTCACGCTGCTCGATGACAGCGCATCTTTAGACGCGAAGTGCGGAACCGGGTGCATATACGAGCCGCGTAGCGTTACGAATTCATGGGAATGACCGTATCGCCAATTTGTACGCTTGCAATCTTGTCTGTGTCACAAACTTGCGAGAACGGCCAGGTCTTGTGGACATCAGTGGTGCCGTTATCCAGTTTATTTGCGAAATAGCCGCTGTGGCTGGTTGCGTCCTCAACATGACCGTCTTTGAACGTCACGATGAGGGGTATGTTGCCAACGGCATCCATAGACTCCTCCATGTTTTGAGACATCTTGCCGCTGTTGTTGTCGTGTTCGATGGAACGATTTATGTTGTAGCGGACTGAAACGCCAACGCAGGATACGGTGGCCTCTTGAATCGTCGCCTTGGTGCCGTTAAAGTTGACCGATTTGGGCGCGGGAATCGTAACGGATGTATCTTCGTAATTCAGCTGGAACTTAAGATCCCATGGGCCCGTAAGTATTTTCTTATACTCGGGAAGCTCTTTGCCAGCACGTGGCACAACGAGAGAGTTGATATGCGTGCGGACGGTCCTGCCCATAAGGCCGGGTGATTCAACGCTGAACTGTGCAAAGTATTGAATGCTGGAGTCATTGGGGTTCTTGTCAATGAGCCATGATTGGCCTAGGCCGCCATGCTCGCCATCAACGTATACGTTTCCATCGACACTTCCGGCGATAGTTCCGTTCTCGCCCGGCTCGGAAAGCTTTTTCAGGGCAGCGGGATCGTCGAACGTAAGCGTATAGGCGATGGTAACCATATCCTTGTCGCCCATGATGGCGTCGGCGGTCACGGTGACTCCGTTGTTGGAGCAGCTAGCACCGACGGGCCGGCCAATACGGTCGATGATCTCGGTTTGAGAAGCAGGTCCGTCAAAGATGTCGGAAAGCATGTCAGAAGGAAGCGGCAGGACGCCTGTTGCCATAGCCGTGCCAGCGCCTCCAATGACGATAGCGAGGACTGCCGTTACAGCGGCAATGCGAGCGACTGTTCTTACGGGATGGCGGGCGATGCGCGGCTTGCGTCGCGTGCCATTAAAGTTGCTTTGAGCGGTCGCCGCATCGCTCGAGGCGACGGACTGAGCAATCGAGTTTGCCATGTGCTGCTTCGCATTATCGGTAAACGAAATGTGCTCCAGGGCGTGGCGATAGTCATTCGAATTCGTAGTCATTGTGGTCTCCTTTCAAGGAAAGCCGAAGTGACGCACGTCCGCGGCTAAGGTGCTGGGCGGTTGCAGCTGGCGTCGCGTGAACGGCGTCTGCGATTTCCCTGATGCTCATGCCTGCGTAGTAGTGCAAAAAGATGGCGATGCGCTGTGCTTGAGGCAGGGCCGTGACAGCGGAAAGAATGGCGCAGTCGCGTTGCGCGAATTCTTGCTCGGTATGTGTTACGGGTGCGCAGAAATCGGGGAGCGAATCGAGGTCGACAACCGGGTGATTCGCGTGCGTACGGCCGATATCGCGACATGCGTTCAGTGCGACTCGGATCACCCAAGCACGTTCGTGTTCGAGCGAGTCGAACGGTTGAGTGCGTTGGAGAATCTTGATCAGCGTGTCCTGGCAGATGTCTTGAGCGTCGTCAGCGGATCCAAGGGCCGAATAGCACAATCGAAGGATGAGGTCGGAATACGTGTCGACCAAGCGCTTTGCTTCCCGCTCGATCTGATCGGCATCGCATCGGAGCGTGCTATTGCGGTTACGGCGTGCAGGCATAGTGTCACCTCCAATTGGTCGTGGTGGATATAGGGAAGGCGTCTCGCGAGGTCCCTCTACATACAACACGGTCGAGACTGCATAAGTTGACAAAAAAAGACGGCACGTGAGCGCCGTCCTTACAAAACAATGAGTGTTCTCGTTAATTACACAAGCACCGTGATGGACAGGTCGGACGAGTCAGCAAAACCACCATAAAGGTGCCTATCCCCTTCGTGGTGGTTGTTGGCAGTTACCAGGGGGTTCTGGCGGTTGAAGACTCGATTGCTTCGTGGCGTTTGAGCTCGCGGCGCATGGTTTGCGAGTTGAGCCAAGCGGCCTTCCAACCGCGCGTGGGGTAGCGCGCCTCGTCAATTTCGATCTTGGTATAGCCGCAGGCGTTGACAATCTTCGTTCCGCATGGGTGTTGGCGCTCGCGTTGAAAGTTGGGGCCGTAGCTTTGGTGCACATGCCCGTGAATCATATAGTCGGGACCCCAAGACTCAAGAGCCGCATTAAAGCACTCGAATCCTCGATGCGGCAGGTCGTCCAGGTCGCCCATGCCTGCGACGGGTGCATGGGTAAGTAGAATATCGCATCCGTCTACCAGTGCGATTTTTCGCGATAGCTTGCGCATGCGTTTTGCCATCTCGCGCTCGGTATACATGTTCGCGCCGTCGCGGTAGCGCATGGAACCGCCCAGACCCGCAATGCGAATACCTCGGTACACATATACGCTGTCCTCAACACAAATGCACCCGCCCGGTGCATGGCGCGCGTAGCGGTCGTCGTGGTTGCCACGAACGTACACAAGCGGTTTGTTGATGACAGTGACCAAAAACTCAAGATAGTCCGGATCCAGGTCGCCTGCGGATAGAATCAGGTCAACGTCCTCAAAGCGCTCCTTGCGAAAACATTCCCACAGGCAGCGCTCCTCTACATCGGCAATGACTAGGATATTCATAGGGCACGGACCTCCGGCTCGTTATCGAGCTGCGGAATCGAGCCTATAACGTTGTCAGCCAGCCAGTTCATCTCGACAATCTGCGTACTCGGCAGGGGAGGGAAGCCCTCAATCTGAACCACGCCGTCCTGGCTGTGGAGCTCGCCGCCAAATGGGTTGATGGAGCCCTCGACAATGCCGTTGCGAAGCAGCTGCACAAGTTTACGCGTCTGATAGGGTAGGCCCGGAGCGTAGCGAATATCGATGACGCCGGAGCTCATACCGTACCAGTAGTTGACGGCGCGCACCTGCTGGTCATCGGCGGTCTCGTCCCATGTGCCGTGCAGTAGGCTGCGTACGATGAGTTCGTAGTAACGGCCCCAGTTCCATACCGGCATAGCAATGCCGGTAACCCTGCCATCGACCAGGCGGTGAAGTCCGTAGGCCGTGGGGTCTTCGAGCGATTTTGACATGTCGGCGCCGGTCATGACGCTCACACCTTCGCGGCACATGGCCTCGGCAAGGCCTCCGGCGGGCACATCGCCCCAGGTCAGGATAATTTGCGCACGGGGGTCGAGCAGCGAGGCGCCAATCGCAAAGGCGTTGATCTCGCTGAGTGCGCCCGAGGCGAAGACTGACGCGTGATAACCGATGCGGTGGTTGTCCGCCATGCTGGCGGCAAGGGCGCCCAGTAGGAACTTGGCCTCGTACATCTTTCCAAAGTACGAGCGGACGCTTTGGTGGGGAAGGCCGATTGAGCAGTTAAGGAACCGCACCTGGGGATACTCAACGGCAGCCCTGAGCGTGTATTCCATCAGGCGGTGCGAGGTCGAGAAGATGACGTTTGCTCCATGTTTGACAGCCGTTTCCACGGCGGCGTAGAACACGTCCGGATCGTGGCAGTCCTCGAACACCTCGGTGCGCACGATGCCGCCAAAGTGCTCGTCAAGATATTGGCGTCCTTGATCGTGCAGGCTGTCCCAGCTCGACGTCGCACAGGGGAATTCGTGGATAAAGGCGATGCGCAGGGGGTTGGCCGCCGAGTAGACGGTCTTGCCCATAAAGAAGTTGAGCACGCCGGAGGTGGACTTGGCGGGCGCCTCTTCTTCATCGACGCTCGGTGCTTCGACAAGATCGACCTTGTCCTCGTCATTTTTGCCGGCAATGACCAACTCGCGCCAAATCTTGCACAGGCGGTTTACGACGATATCCGTCGGCGTATCCAGCAGGCGGTCCTGGTTGTACACATTGAGGTAGACGAGCATGGCGTCGGCGGGCGTAATGTCCAGGTGATCGCCGCCCGCGCGAAGGTAGGCGCGCTTAAAGAGTAGGAAGGTGTGGCGCAGGTAGTCGACCTTTTTCTGTGGCCACTTTTCGACAAGGTCCTGGCCGAGCATCTTGGCGAGCGTTTCGTAGCTTCCCTCGCGCGAGAACTCGATCTCGTATAGGGGGCAGACGCGCCAAAACGCGCAGAACTCACCGTACAGGCGGCTTTCGACGGAATCCCATTTTCCGGGGTAGCGGCGGGTGACCTTGGCCGAAACCGTCGGGGCGTTCAGGAATTTGAGGACGCTGACGCGCTTGTTGCCCTCTTGGACGTAGAACCGATGCATGAACTCGGTGACGATGATGGGGTCTCGATAGCCCTCGGTCACCTGGATGTCGTAGAGGTTGGACCACTTGCGGGCGAACTCGGTGTTAAACGGCAGCAGGGGCATAAAGTTGCACGAAAAGGCAGACTGACGGCCCTTGGTAACCGTGCCGACGACCATTTCGAGCGGAATGTCCCTTAGGCCGACGCTCTCTCGCTGACCTAAGGGGAGCTGGGCAACGAGGCTATCGAGGTCCGTAAGGTACGGGTGCTCGCTTTGGCTGATGGCGCGACGACGTCCCTGCTCGCCGCGCTTGCGTGCTTGACGATAGGCCTCTTCCATGGTTTTGCTCCCTTAGTCGTTTAAACAACGATATGAACCATGGTACCACGAATGAAAACCACCACAAAGGTGCCTGTCCCCTTTGTGGTGGTTTAGGCGATGATGGGGGCGATGGCGCGAATGCAGACGTCGGCTGCCGTGAAGGTGGTGCTATCGTCGCTGACGATAAAGATGATTTTGCCCTTGATGCCAAAGTCGCCGATCTCGCTAAAGAGCACGTAGGGCTCCTTGTCAAAGCCCGAGATGGGAAGCACGGCGGCCTTGGTGGCGTCGGTGAGCTCATCTGCCAGCGCGTCCAGTGAAGCCCACTTGGACGTGTCCTTGACCGCGACGGGGACGGCCACGCGCCCAAAGGGCATGAGGTGCACGAGCGTGTTCTTGGAGATGTTAGAGTTGGGGACGATGATGGTCTGCCCGCAGGCATCTTCGATGGTCGTATGGCGCCAGGTGATATCTTGGACCACGCCGGACACGCCGCCGACCTCGATATTGTCGCCGGGTTTGACAATGCCCATAAACGTCACCTGCATGCCGCCGATGAGGTTTGAAAGCGTGTCCTGAAAGCCGAGTGAGATGGCGATGCCGCCGACGCCAAGAGCGGCGACGAGGGCGTTTGCATTAATGCCAAAGCAGTTGTCGAGGATAAAGCTGCCGCCGATCATCCAAATGACGGCGCGCGCGATGTTGATGAAGATGCTCGATGCGGGAAGCGGGTTGTCGTCTCGGTTGAGTAGGTGGCGCAGGGTCTTGGATGCCACCTTGGCGGCGATGGCGGTGACTATTACCAAGATGACGGCCCAGATGATGTTGTGGACCCAGCGCTGCTCAAAGAAATGAAGAATCGGTTCAAACAATTCCATGTAGGGAAAACCTCCTAATGATCATTCAACCATGATACCCACCAAAAAGCCCGTCCGATCACATCGGACGGGCCGATAACTTGAGATGGGGTGGCCGCGGTGGCGTAAGCTGGGCCGCCAGCGAGCACGCCGGCAAGGAGTGCGGCGGTCAAGCAAGACGGGGAAGGAGTCTTCTCATGGCAGTTTCCTTAGTTCTTAACCAGTGGTTCCTGCTGACGCTGGATTATCGACATAATATGCGAAAACCGCCGCAAGGGCGTCTGTCCCTTTGCGGCGGTTTTGACGTTTGCGCAGATAAAACCTGCCAAAATAAACCTGTCCCTTTTTGGTAGGTTTAGCTCAGCAGCATGCGGTCGTTGGCGAGCTCGCCGCCCGAGACCTCCTCGAACTTCTGCAGCAGGTCGGCTACGGTGAGCGACTTCTTCTCGTCGCCGGCCACGTCGTAGATCACATGGCCCTCGTGCATCATGATCAGACGGTTGCCCAGACGGATAGCGTCATTCATGTTGTGCGTAACCATGAGCGTGGTCAGATGGTTTTCGTCGACAATCTCCTCGGTCAGGTTGAGCACCTTAGAGGCCGTCTTGGGGTCGAGGGCCGCCGTGTGCTCGTCGAGCAGCAGCAGGCGCGGCTTGGTGAGCGTGGCCATCAGCAGGGTGAGTGCCTGGCGCTGGCCGCCCGAGAGCAGGCCGACCTTGGCGTTGAGGCGCGTGTCCAGACCGAGGTCCAGGCGCTTGAGCAGCTCAACGTACTCGTCCTTCTCGGCCTTGGTGACGCCCCACGAAAGACCGCGACGCTGGCCGCGGCGCTTGGCGAGGGCCAGGTTTTCGGCAATTTGCATGTCGGCTGCGGTGCCGCGCATGGGGTCCTGGAACACACGGCCCAGGTACTTGGCGCGCTGCGACTCGCTCAGACGCGAGATGTCGGTGCCGTCGAGCTCAATAACACCCGAATCAAGCGGATACACGCCGGCGATCATATTGAGCAGCGTGGACTTGCCGGCGCCGTTGCCGCCAATCACGGTTACAAAGTCGCCATCGTTGAGGGTGAGGTCGACGCCGGTGAGCGCGCGCTTCTCGGTGACGGTGCCCTTGTTAAAGGTCTTCTTGACGTGCGAGAGCTTAAGCATCTGCCTCATCTCCCTTCGTGTAGGAGCTGCGGAGCTTATAGCGCTCCCAAACCACGGGCACGCACAGGGCCACGGCGACGATCACGGCGGAGAGCAGCTTCATGTCGTTGGCGTCCATGCCCAGCTGCAGCACGATGGCGCGGATAAGGAAGTACACCACGGAGCCAAAGACGGCGGAGGCAAGACGGACGCTAAACTGCGTGAGGCCGCCGGGCAGCAGGCGACCGAGCACCTCGCCGATGACGATGGCGGCAAGACCGATAACGATGGCGCCGGTGCCCATGCCAATGTCGGCATACTTCTGGCTCTGGCAGATGAGCGCACCCGAAAGGCCAATGAGGGCGTTGGAGAGCACGAGGGCGATCATTTTGGTGGTGTTGGTGTTAACGCCCAGGGCGCGGATCATGTACTCGTTGTTGCCGGTGGCACGCAGCGCCGAGCCGATCTCGGTGCCAAAGAACCAGTACAGGATGGCGACGATGGCCACGGCCAGCACAATGCCTAGGATAATGGCAACAGTGGACTGCGGCAGGCCCGTCATGTTGCTGACGGATGAGAAGATAGTGCCCTTGGCAAGGATGGGCGTGTTGGACTTGCCCATGATGCGCAGGTTGATGGACCACAGACTGATCTGCGTCAGGATTCCGGCGAGGATTGCGGGAATCTCAAAGACGGTGGTCAAGATGCCCGTGACGGCGCCCGCGATGGCGCCGGCGCACATGCCGGCCAGCACGGCGAGCAAGGGGTCGACGTTATTGTTGACGATGAGCACGGCGCAGACACAGCCGCCGAGGGCAAAGCTGCCGTCGCAGGTCATATCGGGGATGTCGAGCAGGCAGAACGTGATAAACACGCCAAGCACCATAATGCCCCAGAGGACGCCCTGCGAAACGGCGCCCTGCAATGCAATGAGCATGCTTCATACCTCCTAGGATAGGGTGGACACGTGATTTTCCATAATAGCGGTACCAATGCATAAAAGAGCGGCGGACAGACGTTTTGTTTTACCTGAAACAAGCAGGGCGAACGCCGGCCTTTAGCGTTCGCCCCAATGACTCAGATATTGAATAACGCAGCCGTGGCGCGCGTGCGGGCCCTAGACGCGTTATTCGTCCAGAGCGGAAAGGTCGATACCCAGAGCCTCGGCCATCTCGTCGTTCTTGACGACGACCAGGTCCTTGCTCGAGAGGTGCTTGATCGGCATATCCTCGGGCTTGGCCTCGCCCTTCAGGATCTTAACGGCCATCTCGCCCGCGGCGTAGCCCAGGTCCTTATAGTTGATGGAGAGGGTGAACAGGCCGCCGGCCATGCACATGCCTTCCTCGCCGGTCACGAAGGGGAGCTTGTTCTCCTTGCAAATCTGGCCGACCTGCGAAGCGCCCGCGGCGATGGTGTTGTCGGTGGGGGAGTAGAGTGCGTCGACCTTGCCCACGGCAGACTCGACGACGGACTGGATCTCGTTGGAGCTCGAGACGGTGAAGTCGGTGTGCTCCAGGCCCAGCTTGTCGAGCTCCTTCTTGGCGGCCTTGATCTGGACGTCGGAGTTGGACTCGGCGGTGCAGAAGAGCAGGCCGACCTTCTTTACGTCGGGCAAGACCTTCTGCATCATCTCGAGCTGCTCGGCGACCGGGGTGAGGTCGGAAGCGCCCGTGACGTTGGTGCCGGGCTTGTCGTTGTCCTGGACCAGGCCGGAGGCGGCGTAGTCGGTGATGGCGCAGCCAACGATGGGGATATCGGCCGTAGCGCCGGCGGCAGCCTGCGCGGCGGGCGTGGCGATGGCATAGATCAGGTCGACGCCGTCGCCTACGAACTTGTCGGCAATGGACTTACACGTGGACTGGTCGTTCTGGGCGTTCTTCTGGTCGATCTTGACCTTGAGACCGCTCTTCTTGATGGCCTTGACGAAGCCGTCGTTGGCGGCATCGAGCGCGGAGTGCTCGGTGAGCTGCAGAACGCCGATGGTGTAGTCGGAACCGGCGGCAGCGGAGCCGGAACCAGAGTTGCCGCCGCATCCGGCGAGCGGAGCGAGCGCGAGCAGGCCAGCGGAGACAAGAAGGCTCCTGCGGCTGATGGTGATGTCCTTCATATCATTACCCCCAGTGTAAAAATGGCTGGAAACACTGCACTAGGAAAAAGTGCAAGTGGGACTATAGTAACGCCGATGTCCATTTTTACAATAACCTGGCGGGTTTTTTAATACTGAACCGGATGGGCGGTGCTGAGGAACGACGGACGGTAACGGGGCTTACGCTGCGGCTTACGCTGCGGGCGCGGGGCTGTCTTCTTCGTCTAGCGCGGCAAAGAGTTTCTTGCCGTCGAGCAAACGCGTGCTGACGTTTCTCATGCGGCTGACCTCAACGGTGCGCAGGGTATCGTCGGCGCCTCGGGTGTTGTAGACCGTTCCCAGCAGATACGAGACGCCATCGCGCTGCCTGATGGCAAAGGGCCGGACCGTCATCCGCACCACCTCGGTTTCGCCTCGGGTCAGGACGTTTGAGATATCAAAGCTGACAGTTGTTCCATGGTCGATGGCCTGTTCGACGAGCTCGCACGTGTCGATACGCTTGGCGTGCGGACGCGCTGTCTTGATGGGCACGTCGTTGGCGGCCGGTGTCGGTTCGGGCATATCGAGATAGCCGCGAACATCGGCGCTCGCCATGGCGACCAGGTGCTGCGCCATGCTTTTTCGAATGGCTATGGGCGTCGATCGGTTGCGCATGACCATGCCATGGAGCCGTATGATCTCCTCGTCAGCAAGCGGGCGGGTGAGGAGCCGATAGCCCACGCCGCGTTTATAGTCGATTTCGTATCCGGCGTGACGAAGTGCGGATATCGAGGTATAGATGCTGCGGCGTGCCGCCGAGATGGGCATGCGGGCGGGGTCGTCGGGATGGGCGAGGAGCTCGACCAGCTCGTCGGAAAGCAGCGCCTTGTCCTCGCCGGTGTTCTCGCTCAAAAGCTGCAGGATGCGTACGGCGCGATAGGCTGCCATCGAGGCGGAGCCCCTGGTCGTGGTCTCGTAGTTTTCAACAACGGCTTCGGTCATAGCGCCCACGTCCTTTCCGTTTTGGGTGGCGACGGTATGGAGCCTAGGATGCGTAGCTTTCCCAGGGGTGCAGGGCGCTCTGGGCGGTCAGTAGCCGTCGGCAAACGGCGGGTCGGGTTTTCAACAACCCTGCCTAACTGACCAAAACCTTGCCAAAAGCTTGACGGATGCTGTTGAAAAAAGCGCCTCTCGGCTTGCCGAGAGGCGCTGGCGTGATGCGCTGGAACGCGTTTGGTGGCGCTATGGCGATTAGAAATCGGCGTTACCCACGGTGCGCGGGTGCGGCAGGACGTCGCGGATGTTGCCCACGCCGGTGAGGTACATCACCAAGCGCTCGAAGCCCAGACCGTAGCCGGCGTGCTTGCAGGAACCGTAGCGGCGCAGGTCAAGGTAGTACTTGTACTGCTCGGGATTCATACCCAGGTCCTTGATGCGGGCCTCGAGCAGATCCAGGCGCTCCTCGCGCTGGGAGCCGCCGATAATCTCGCCGATGCCCGGAACCAGGCAGTCGGCGGCGGCGACGGTCTTGCCGTCCTCGTTCATGCGCATGTAGAAGGCCTTGATCTCGGCCGGGTAGTCGGTTACGAAGGTCGGGCGTTTAAAGTGCTCCTCGGTCAGGAAACGCTCGTGCTCGGTCTGCAGGTCAATGCCCCAGCTCACGGGATAGTCAAACTTGTGACCGGCGGCGACGGCCTGCTCCAGGATTTCGACGGCCTCGGTATAGGTGACGCGGGCAAAGTCGGAGTTGGCGACATGGTCCAGGCGCTCGAGCAGACCCTTGTCTACAAACTTGTTGAGCATATTGAGCTCGTCGGGGCAGGTGGCCATGACGTCCTTGAGGACGTACTTGAGCATGGCCTCAGCGTTGTCCATGTAGTCGTTGAGGTCGGCGAAGGCCATTTCGGGCTCGATCATCCAAAACTCGGCGGCATGGCGCGTGGTGTTGGAGTTTTCGGCGCGGAAGGTGGGGCCAAAGGTGTACACGTCGCCAAAGGCCATGGCGAAGTTTTCGGCATTGAGCTGGCCGGAAACGGTGAGGCTCGCATGCTTGCCAAAGAAGTCCTGACTCCAGTCGACCTCGCCGGCCTCGGTGAGGGGCGGGTTTTTGGGGTCGAGCGTGGTCACGCGGAACATCTCGCCGGCGCCCTCGCAGTCACTCGTGGTGATGATGGGGGTGTTGACGTAGACAAAGCCCTGCTCCTGAAAGAAGCGGTGGATAGCGGCAGCCGCGACAGAGCGGATGCGGAACACGGCGCGGAACAGGTTGGTGCGCGGGCGCAGGTGCTGCTGGGTGCGCAGGAACTCGACGGTTGCGCGCTTTTTCTGCAGCGGGTAATCCGGGGCGCTCGTGCCCTCGACCTCGATGGAGGTGGCAGAAAGCTCGAAGGGCTGGGGCGCATCGGGGGTCAGCTTGACGGTGCCGGTGCAGATGAGGGCGGCCGAGACGTTTTGGTGGGCGATCTCGTCGTAGTTGTCGAGTGCCTCGCGGTTCATGACGACCTGCAGGTCGCGGAAGCAGCTGCCGTCGTTGAGTGTAACGAAGCCAAAGTTCTTCATGTCGCGGACGGACTTGACCCAGCCGGCAACGGTGACGGTTTGGCCACCGAGCGACTCGGCATCGGCATAGAGCTGCGCGATTTTGGTGCGGTTCACGTATCCTCCCATAACGGTTGTACGGATTATTTCCAAACAATTAACCATTCTAACCCGCGAGTGGGGGCGTAGCAAAACATCGGGTGTGATGTATGGGCGTGCCGTGGGCACCGCGCAAGCGCCGATTTTGCGGTGCCTAGTGCCCGCAGATGGCTTGGCGTATGAGGGCAGCGTAGGTGTCGATTCCCGCCTGGGTGAGGTGCGTGCCGTCGTCGACAAGGTATTCGCTGTGGCCCTCTGAGGTGCCGTTCCAGTCGATGACGCCGGCGTTGTCGTTTTGGGCGCAGACGTCACGAATTGTCTGGTTATTGCGGTCCTGTAGCTCGAGCGGTACGCGCACGGTCACAAAGTAGATGGGCTTGCCGCCCACGGCATTAATCACGTCCTGCACCTGCTGGGGGTCGCGGATGAGGCCGTTGGTGCCAAGCGCGCAGATGACCACACTCGGGTCGTAGTTGGCGCTGTCCTGCGCGTAGACATCCTGGAAGGTGTAGAACTGGCGGCTCACCACGCCGTCGATGTAGGCGTTGGGAAGCGCCGCCTGAATACCGGACTGTGCGCCCGCAGTGACTGAGTCGCCGATCATGAGCACGCGGGCATCGCAGGTTCCGGCTGCCTCGTCGTAGGTAAAGCTCTTCCAGTCCAAGTTCTTGGGGACTTTTTCGGCGATAGGCCCTTCTTTGGGTTTTTGCTTGGTGGCGTCATCGGATGCGGTGTCGCTGGGCTGGGGATCTTTACCGGATGCGGGCTCGGCGCCCTTGTTGTTGGCTCCGTTGTCCTGGGACGAGGTCGCGTTCTGGGCAAGCTCGGGACGGAGCTGCTCGGCGCGGGCGGTGGCGATGCCTGCCCAGTCAAGCGGCGCGAAGGCAAGTGCGGCGACGCATGCGGCGCCAAGCGCGGGGAGCACCATGGCGGGCGCGAGGACGTGTTTTCTTGCCGTGCTGTCCTGTTGGGCCGGCTTGTGGGACCAAGGGCGTTCGACGAGGCGATAGAAAACCTCGGCTACCGCAAGAATCAGTACAAGCTGTAATACCTGCTCCCACCAGGCGATGCGGGTAGTGCGGGTTGCGGGGTTCATAAGAAGCAGTAGGGGATAGTGCACCAGATAAACCGAGAACGAGCGCTGGCCCAGCCAGACGAGCGGCTTGACCGACAACAGACGACGCACGATGCACTCCGTATTCTGCACGCAGATGATGAGGAGTCCGGTGGCGAGGGCAAACAGCAAAAAGCCGCCGCGGTAGAGCCAAGCGCTCTCTCCGGTCAGCATGAGTGCGCCGGCTATAACGGCAACGAGCCACGCGATAGAAATCGCGTTGACCTTTGAGATGCCCTTGTTGGCGCCGGGGGTATGGATGTCACCGCTCAGCATCTCGCGCAGACGCGGCGCGGCGATGGCGGCTAAGGCTCCGCATAGAAGCTCGGCGGCACGGGCGTCGGTTCCGTAGTAGACGCGCGATGTGTCGGCGGTGGGATTAAACATGAGGACCATGGCTGCCGTCGATACAAGCGCGAATGCGATTGTGATGCCGATGGCGGTGTTGCGCGACCTGGTTTTGCCGCACAGTGCCATAAGGATGACCGGCCATACCAGATAGAACTGCATAGTGACAGCGCAGAACCACAGGTGCGTGAGCGGCGAGGGGAGTCCCGCGGCGGCGAAATACGAGACGTTGCGGAAGATGTAGAACCAGTTGCTCAAAAAGAGTGCCGATGGCAGGGTGTCCTGCTGCACCTTAGGGAGTAGGCTCGGGGCCGCGATGTAGGTGGCGACGGCGGTAAACGCGATGGTCACGACGATCGGCGGCATCATGCGCGCAATGCGGCGGCAGATATAGCGCGGATACGAGAATCCGTCGCGTGCCGTGGCTCGCATAATGCTTTTGGTGGCGAGATAGCCACTCAGCGTAAAGAAGAGTGTAACGCCCAAAAAACCGCCGGTCAGGCGGCTGGGGCGAAGGTGATATAGGACGACGCCGGCGATGGCGAGGGCGCGGAGCCCGTCGAGCGCGACGATGCGTTGGTTGCGTTGAGGCGCGGCATGTGCGGCGCCCGTGGGTGTGTTTTGCATCGATCTTCCTCCAATGTCGACCTAGCAGTCTAGCGCTCTGCGCGGACAAAGGAAGGGGGTTCGTGCGGTTGAACAACATGCCGCGGGACGATGTCTCGCTACGCAAAAGCCGCACCTGCGTTGATGCTCAGCTGCCTATATAGAAACGTTTCAGAACCTCTACATAGGCAAAAACAACAACACAGATGCGGCAAAGATGCACGGGTGGTTGAGCCTTTATGCGATGATGCTCGGCTACTTGGTCTTGGCAACCAGCAGCGGATCGCCAAGCTTGACGAGCGGGTTGCCACCGATAAGCGTGCCGGACTCGCCAACATGGTCGATGCTCTTGAGGCGGTCGAGCTCAGAGACGATGACGGTCACGATGTCCTCGTGGCCGGCGGCCTTAATGGCGTCGCGGTCGAAGCTGATGAGCGGCTGGCCGGCCTTGACCACATCGCCCATCTCGACAAAGCGGGCAAAACCCTTGCCGTTCATTTCCACGGTGCCCAGGCCAACATGGATGAACACACGAAGACCGTCCTCGGTGATCATGCCGATGGAGTGGTTGGTGACGGTGGTGGCGCCGATACGGCCATTGGCGGGGGCGTAAATGGTGCCGGTAATGGGCTCGATGCCATAGCCCTGGCCGAGCATGCCCGAGGCGATGGTCTCGTCGGGAACCTCACTCAGATTGACGAGCACGCCGTTGACGGGAGCGTAGATGACGCCTTCGCGGGTGGCGAAGCTTGCTGCGGGCGGAACGGACGCCTCGCCCGACGAAGTGAACGTGGACTTGAGCGAATCGAGCAGACCCATAGATGCCTCCAACGTATCAGGCGCGCATGTTGCACGCGTGTGGTTTGCCGGAAACGTTTCGTACGTGTTTCCCAGCACGGTCAGCGCCCCTATTTTACGCTGCCTAACGATACCTCTGAACAGCGATTTTGTGATATATCAGTTGAAGGCCAACTTATTGCGGGGGTGTTTCTGCGCCGCGGGCTCAAGTGGGGTACGCTAAGGTGCGAAAAACGAGTGCGCACGAATCGCACGGAAGGAGCACCTATGATTATTGAGAACCATGCGCTGTGGGGCGAGGAACCGACCGAGGATTATCCGGCGACGTTTACGTATCTGGGTGCCGAGCCGCTGCCCGACAAGCCCAATGGCCGCCGCCCCGCGGTGATTATCTGCGGCGGAGGCGGGTTTACGCATATCGCTCCGCACGAGCAGGACCCGGTGGCGTTTGCATTTTTGGACCGTGGCTACCAGGCCTTTGTGCTCAACTATGTGACGAGCGCCACGGGCGACGTGAGCTTTCCACACCCGCAGGCGGACCTCGCCAAGATGATCGCTACCGTGCGCGCCAACGCCGACGAGTGGCATGTCGATCCCAAGCGCGTGTGCATCGTGGGCTTCTCGGCGGGCGGCATGATTTGCGCCTCGTTGGCAACGCAGTGGAAGACCGGACCCTTCGCGGGCCTTGCCGGGGCTCGTCCGGAGGATATTCGTCCCGACGCCGTGGTGCTGGGCTATCCGTTGCTTGACCTTGCCTATGTGCGCGATATGCAGACGCGCGACCCGCGCATCGACCTGCGCGTGCCCAAGACGGGTGGCAAGACGGGGCGCGATTTGCTCAACGACTATCTGTCGATGGTGACGGGCGGCGAGGCGACCGATGAGCACTTGACCGACATTTGCCCTACCACGCACGTTTCGCGCCAGATGCCCCCGACCTTTGTGTGGGGCGTTTCGGACGACAAGACGGCGCCGGTCGCGCAGGTCTACCCGTTTGCGCAGCGCATGGCCGAGGAGGGCGTTGCATGCGAGATGCACGTCTTTGACCAGGGTGGCCACGGCCTTTCGCTCGGCAACGCCAATACCGCGGTCGACAACGAGGACAAGCAGGTTTCCGTCCGTCCCTGGATTCGCCTAGCCTTCCGCTTCCTGGAGCGCCACGGGTTTTAGTTACGGCGTTTTACCAAACGCCGTAACCACTTGACGCTGCAAGCCCGCCAGGGCGGCAATCTGCCTTTCAACTTCGGCGGCATGACCAGAAGGTCAATGCCGCCTCGTTTCAAGGCACCTTGCTCGCTCTGGCGGGCTTTCGCTGTCGGCATCAAAATATCGGCGTTGTCTTGGCTGCCAAAAGAATGATCCCTCGGGGACGGGGGGAACGGATCAGTTTGGGCGGTGCTGGCACCAAGGTTTAAGACCGGCGTCGTCCCTTGTTGCTCTCCTACCAAACGGTGAACTGGGCGTTTTCTGTGTTCCAATGGACATCGCGAACGTAGTCGCGCACGCCCGTCGCATCTCGTGCTTCGAACAACTCAAGAATATGAGCATGTTCGTTGTTGGCTTTATTGAGCAGTTCGCACGCCGTCTCCTGGTCGACAGTCTCGTAATCGCGCTTGATAAAGCAGCGCTCGAGCTGTGAGATCATATCGCGCAGACGGTCGTTGCCGCAGCGGTTGAAGTACGTCAGATGAAAGTCTCGCTGGATGTCGTCGTACTTTCGGATGAGACCGCCTTGGATCGCGAGGTCCATAGAGCCGACGAGAAATTTCAGCTGCGTAATGTCATCGTCGGTTAGGTTCGGACAGGCGAGATACGCGGCCTGCCCATCGAGCGGCCCCATAATCTCAAAGACTTCAACGGCGTTTTGCTGATCGAACCCACGGACGCGGAAACCGCGGCGGGGGAGATTGTCCAGATAGCCGTCGCTTGCGAGCTGGATGAGCGCTTCGCGAACCGGCGTGCGCGACACGCCCATGGCATCGCAGATCGCTTGCTCGCTCAGCCGGTCGCCGGCGGACAACTCGCCGGCGTCAATACGGCTCGAAATATAGTCGTATACGTGGTCCTTCAGGGGCCTTCTGAGCGTTTCCATGAGCTTAAGTTCCTTAACTGTATATTTCTAAAATTTATACGTTTCGCTTGAATAGCTCAATTGAATTATAGAACGAACAGCTAAATCGTACTATTTTGCGCCGATGCGTAAGAATACGTTCACCGATGAATATCTACCATTCATGATTGTATACAATATACAAAACAAGAAAACTGCCCTAAGATATAGACATCGAAAGGAAGGCGGGCGTGAAGAAGTCCCGCTCTCTGCTAAGAGATCCAAGGAGGATCATCATGACCAAGTTCAGCCACGTCATCATCCGTCGTCCCGGCAAGTCCCTGAGCAATGGCATCACGAGCGCCCCCGAGCTTGGCCAGCCCATCTACGAGCGTGCCATCGAGGAGCACTACGATTACGAGCATGCGCTCGAGCAGTGCGGCGTTGACGTGTCGGTGCTGCCCGCCCTCGAGCAGTATCCCGACAGCTGCTTCGTCGAAGATCCGGCCGTTATCACTCGCTGCGGCGCCATCATTACCAACCCCGGCGCCGATAGCCGCAACGGCGAGAAGGATGAGATCGAGCCGGCCGTCCGTCGCTTCTTTGACGACGAGCATGTCAAGCATATCGTTTCTCCGGGAACGCTCGACGGCGGCGACGTCATGATGGTCGGTGACCATTTCTACGTCGGTCGCTCCGCTCGCACCAACGAAGAGGGCATTCGCCAGTTCTGCGAGATTCTCGAGGGCTGGGGCCTCGAGGGTTCCGAGGTTCCGCTGGAGGAGGTCCTGCACCTCAAGACGGGCGTCAACTACATCGAGGACAACAACATGCTCGTCTCTGGTGAGTTCATCGATAAGCCCGACTTTGCCCAGTACAACAAGATCGTCGTGCCCGAGGACGAGGCTTACGGCGCCAACTGCATCTGGGTCAACGGTACGGTCATCGTTGCCGAGGGCTATCCGACCGTGCTCAAGGCCGTGCAGGATCTGGGCTACAAGACGCTCGTCGTCGACACCTCCGAGTATCGCAAGGTCGACGGCGGCCTCTCTTGCCTGTCACTGCGCTTCTAACGCGACAGCTGTAACAGCCTGATGATCGCTTGACCGATGGCCCGGCACCCGATTCGGGACGTCCGGGCCATCTTTCGTTCGATCACATGATGAAGGGGGTGCACATACAATGGCCTCTAAAGCTCAAAATGAAGAGATTATCGACCCTAATGGCCTTGATCTCTTTCGTCTGACCATGATGGTCATTACCGCCAGTATTTGTGGCGGTATCTTTTCGCTTGCCGGCGATATGGCGGCAGGCGGGGCAAATACCGGTGCGGTTATTGTCTCGTGGGGAATTTGTTTTATCGGCGTCTTTGCGCTGATGATGGTGTTCAACGGTTTGTCTCAGGCCCGTCCCGACTTGACCGGCGGCATCTATGCATACGCTGCGGCCGGTTTTGGCGATTACATTGGATTCAACTCCGCCTGGGGCTACTGGATCAGCGCATGTCTTTCCAACGTGAGCTTTGCGCTCTTGCTGTTTAGCGCGCTGGGCTATTTCTTCCCTGCGTTTGGCGCGGGCAACAACCTGCTTTCTATCGTTTGCGCCAGCGTGTTTTTGTGGTTCCTTACCGCCCTTGTGCTTCGTGGCGTTAAGGAGGCTGCGGGCATTAACACGATCGTCACGTTGGCGAAGCTGGTGCCGCTGGGGCTCTTTGTGCTGAGCATCGTGCTCCTGGGTAAGTTCAACGTCGATATCTTTATGGACAACTTCTGGGGAGAGCCGGCTGGTCCTGGCTTTGGCGAGCAGGTTGTCTCGACCATGATCGCCCTTGTCTGGGTCTTCACGGGCATCGAGGGCGCTGTTGTTATCTCGGGTCGCGCAAAGTACGTGCGTGACGTCGGCCGCTCGACAGCACTTGGATTCGCGGCTGTGTTCACGCTGTATCTGATCATCTCGATGCTGTCACTCGGCATTATGCCGCGCGAGGAGATGGCACAGCTCGCAACGCCCTCCATGGCGGGAATTCTCGAGTGCGCAATCGGTCCGGTTGGCGCTGCCATCGTGAACCTTGGCGTTATCCTCTCGCTGGTCGGCGCGATGCTGGGCTACGTCATCATCGCTTCCGAGACGCCGTTCGAGGCGGCGCGCCAGGGTTCCTTCCCGCTGGCGTTTGCTAAGACGAACAAGCATGATGCCCCGGTGGTGACGATTCTCGTGAGCTCCGGAATCACGCAGCTCTTCTTGATCGTGTCGTATGTGGCGGCGAGCACCTACCAGTTCTTCTATAGCTGCGCGGTTAACACGATTCTGGTTCCGTATGTCTGCTCGGCTGCCTATTACATGGTGATTGGTTGGAAGAAGGAGCATCTGGACGGACCGCATGCGCCAAGCGTCGGCAAGGCGCGATTCTTCGGCACGCTCGGCTTCATTTACACATTGTTCCTTGTGTGGTCGACGGGCCTCCAGGGCGTCATGATCACGACGATCCTTTTTGCTCCGGCCATTCCCGTTTATATGCTGGGCGAGCGAGGTCGCGGTAAGCCGGTACTTCCGCACCTGCACGACAAGCTGATCGCAGCGGTGGTCATTGTCGTGGCGGTCATCTCGCTGTATCTGCACTTTGCCGGCATTGCACCGATAGTCTAAGACTGCGGCAAGCTTCATCGCTTGGTAAGCCGACGGAGGCGTCGCGTGCCGGTGCCGTTCGGTAATCCATAACTGACGTGGGCCTCTGTAACGTGTCTTTGTGAGCGCCCACCAAGCCCGCGCAGGTGACATTTGTTGCCAGCGCGGGCTTTTGCAGTTGCGGTGAAATAGTTCCTGTTTTTGCTGGTTAAAGCATTAAACAGGAACTATTCCACCGCAACTTCGTTTTGATTCGCTGGGGGACGGAGGAAGCGACGATCCGGAATCCACCTGCATGGTCGTCGCTCCGCATCCCGTCCGTTGGCGCAAATGGTGCCAAATGTAATCTGTCCCCTTGCACGCTTGTTCCCCCTCGCAGCAATCTGTTGATTGAACGTCATTGTATACTCGCGGTTTCTGGGAAACCGTCTCGCAGCAAAGTAGACTAGATGGCCATTTCAAAAAGCCTACTCAGAGGAGGAATCATGCTTGAGGGTACGTATGTGGTTTCGGCCCAGACGCCGGTGGGGAGTAAGCGCGGCGAGGTGACGTTTTCACATGGGGTGAACGGTGCGCTCAGGGCAGTGCTAAATGTCAGGGGTCTCAATATCGCTCTCTCGAGTGCCCGCGCTGAGGGCGACTTCTTTGAGCTCTCGGGCACTATCTCCCACGTCTTGATGGGCAAGGCGCCCTTTACATGCACGGGGTCGGTCGAGGGTGATCGACTCACTGCTACCGCGCGGTCGGGTTCCGTTTCGATCTCGCTGAGCGGTATGCGTAAAGAGCTTTCGGGGCGCACCGCATAAAGTTTGCGCAGGTAAACATCGGTATTTGACTTTATAAAATAGTTCAGAGCGCTATCATTTGTCGTTACGAGTTGGTTAACCCCGGTAAACGGTTAACCGCGTCTAACGAAAGGATGAGCGCGTGAAGCTCGATACACTCGAGATTGGAAAGGACGCCGTTGTCGCATCGGTGGCATCGGACGATCAGGCACTCCGACAGCATATTTTGGACATGGGCCTGACGCCGGGCACCGAAGTCACCATGATGAAGTACGCCCCCATGGGCGACCCGCTCGAGATTCGCCTGCGTGGCTACGAGTTGACGCTGCGCAAGGACGATGCCGCTCGCATCGAGCTCGTGGGTATTCACGACACCGATACGGGTCCGCGCGCTAACGCCGCAATCGGCACGACGGAGCATCCGGCCCTGGGCGAGGGGACGTATTCGCCCCGTGCGGCAAAGACGGCCGTGCCCGAGGGCGCGCCGCTGCACTTTGCCCTCGCTGGCAACCAAAACTGCGGCAAGACCACGTTATTCAACCAGCTGACGGGCTCCAACCAGCACGTCGGTAACTTTCCCGGCGTGACGGTCGACCGCAAAGATGGCACCATCCGTAACCATCCCGAGGCGAGCGTTACCGACCTGCCTGGCATTTACTCCCTGTCGCCGTACACAGGCGAAGAGGTCGTGAGCCGTCAGTTCATCCTCGACGAGCGCCCGGACGCCATCATCGACATCATTGACGCCACCAACATTGAGCGTAACCTGTACCTGACACTGCAGCTCATGGAGCTTGACCGTCCTATGGTCATCGCGCTCAACATGATGGACGAGGTGACCGCCAACGGCGGCGCCGTAGACGTCAACTTGCTCGAGAGCCTGATGGGCGTGCCTGTTGTCCCCATTAGCGCTGCCCGCAACGAGGGCATCGGCGAGCTGGTGGACCACGCCCTGCACGTGGCACGGTTCCGCGAGCGTCCTGGTCGCCTGGACTTTTGCGCGCCCGACGGTCCGGACGGCGGTGCGCTGCATCGCTGCATCCACGGTATTGCTAACCTGATCGAGGACCATGCCGTGACGGCGCACATCCCGGTGCGCTTTGCGGCGACTAAGCTGGTCGAGGGCGATGAGCTGGTAACCGAGGCGCTTCACCTGGATCGCAATGAGCTCGACGCTATCGAGCACATCATTACCCAGATGGAGGGCGAGGCCGGCACCGACCGCCTATCTGCGTTGGCCGATATGCGTTTTAGCTTTATCGGCGACGTGTGCGGGCGTTGCGTCGTCAAGCCGCACGAAAGCCGCGAGCACGTGCGCTCCGTCAAGATTGACCGCATCCTGACAGGTCGTTACACAGCCATTCCGGCGTTTCTGGTGATCATGGGCCTCGTCTTTTGGCTGACGTTTGGCGTGATCGGCGCGGCGTTGCAGGGACTCATGGAGGACGGTATCGCTGCCATCATCGCCTCGGCCGATGCGGGCCTCAAGGCGTTCGGAACCAACGACGTGGTGCGCTCGCTGGCTGTCGACGGCGTGCTTACGGGCGTGGGTAGCGTGCTGACCTTCCTGCCGATTATCGTCGTGCTCTTCTTGTTCCTCTCCATTCTGGAAGACTCCGGATACATGGCACGCGTGGCCTTTGTCATGGATAAGGTGCTGCGTCGCTTTGGCCTGTCGGGCCGCAGCTTTGTGCCCATGCTCGTCGGTTTTGGCTGCACCGTGCCGGCTATCATGTCGACCCGTACGCTCCCATCCGAGCACGACCGCAAGATGACGGTCATGCTCACACCGTTCATGAGCTGCTCGGCCAAGCTGCCGGTTTACGGCTTGCTGTGCGGGGCGTTTTTCCCACAGGCGACGGTTCCCGCCATGGTCTCGCTCTATCTGATTGGTATTGCGGTTGGTTGCATTGCGGCTTTGGTGCTCAACCGTACGGCATTTAAGGGCGACCCGGTGCCGTTTATCATGGAGCTCCCCAATTACCGCCTGCCGAGCGTCAAGACGACGGTGATGCTGGCATGGGATAAGGCCAAGGACTTTATTACCAAGGCCTTTACCATTATCTTTGCCGCTACGGTGGTCATCTGGTTCCTGCAGACGTTCGATATCCGCTTTAACGTGGTCGCCGACCAGTCGCAAAGCCTGCTTGCCGGTCTGGGTAGCATCATCGCGCCGGTGTTGGCCCCGCTCGGTTTTGGCGACTGGCGCGCCTCGACGGCACTCGTCACGGGACTTATTGCCAAGGAGAGCGTCATCTCGACGCTCACGGTGCTTTTGGGCGCAACCTCTCCCGCGGCACTGTCAGCCATGTTTTCGCCGTTTACCGCTTACGTGTTCCTGGTCTTTACGCTGCTGTACCCGCCCTGCGTGGCTGCCATCGGCGCCGTCAAGGGCGAGCTGGGCGCGCGCTACGCCATTGCCGTGTTCGCGTTTCAGGTGACGGTCGCCTGGATCGTGGCGTTTGTCGTGCATTCGGCGGGCATATTGCTGGGGCTGGCTTAAGGGCACGTTGATGCTCTGCGCTTTTGGGCGAGCAACAATTCAATAAAATGAGCCAAAATAACGGCAATTGTCGGCCTGCGGGGACTGTCCTACGCTTCAGATTGCCGTTCGCTGTCTATTTGCTGCCGTTTACGGATTCGTAAATACTTGCAATCGTCGGTCGATTTAACCGTATTACGCGATGTCGATGCGCATTTTGTGCGCCCCTTTCTACAATCACCTTGTTTCTATTGCCGAACATGTCTTCCGTTTCGCCTGTGTGGGGACGTGGGGTGCAATAGTCGTTTATAGAGGATCATTGAGAGGGGAATTGATGAAAGAAAAATTCCAATCGTTCGGAAAGGCAATGCTCGTTCCGATTACGCTCATTGCCATTTCCGGTCTCTTTTTGGGTATCGGTAGCGTTTTTACGACCGAACTGACCCTTGTGTCCCTTGGCGTTAATTGGGATTGGTATGCCGCTTCGCCGCTCTTTATGTTCTTCTCGGTATTTAAGGGTCTCGGCGAGGTTATCATTGGAAACCTCGGTGTTTTGTTTGCCGTCGGCTGCGCCTTCTCCTTGTCTCGTAAAGAGAAGGGCTGGGCTGCCTTTTCTGCCCTTGTCTGTTATCTCACCATGCTCAAGACGGTTGAGATTCTGCTTGGAGCAGCTGGCTTGGCTGCCGACAATACAACGGTGGAAGCTCTTCAGGCCGTCGGCCTTACGTCCATTCAGGCGAGTGAGCAGTCCGCACCCTACACTACCTCGCTCGGCTTTTTTGGCTACAGCTCTGGTGTCTTTGGCGGCATTATCGTGGGCTGCCTGGTCGCCTGGATCACCGGCCGTTTTTACAAGACCAAGCTTCCAACGGCGCTGGCGTTTTTTGCGGGTAGTCGAACGGTCCCCATTGTATCGCTGGTCGCCGGTGGCATCCTGGGCGGCATCATGTACTTCGTCTGGCCCGTCATCGGTGGATGCTTTTCGGGTATTGCGACGTTCGTGAAAGGCTCCGGTCTGTTCGGTACGTTTGTCTATCGCTGGGTGCTCGAGAGCCTTGTGCCGTTTGGCTTGCATCCGCTGCTCGAGACGCCCATGTATTGGACTGAGCTTGGCGGCTCCATGGTCGTCGACGGAACGCGCGTGGTGGGCAATAGCGCTATTCAGCTTGCACAGCTAGCTTCTCCCAGTAGCGACAAGCTCTTGGTTAGGGCCTTCATGGCTGGCTATGGCATTAACGATTACGCGTTGTTCCCGGGCATCGCCCTTGCTATGTGGTCTTGTGCCAAGCCCCAGAACCGCAAGAAGGTTGCTGGTCTTTTAATCCCCACAGTGATTTCGACTGTTTTCTTTGGCGTTACGGAGCCTATTCTCTTTACGTTCCTGTTTGCCGCCCCCTGGCTCTACTTTGGCGTTTACGCTCCGCTTTCCGGACTGGGTGAAGTTCTCTCGGAGGCAATGGGCGTTTCGGTGTACCAGGGAAATATCAAGGACCTGATCCCATTCTTATTCCGCCCCGAGAAGCTTAATCTGCTTCCGTACCTTATTCTGCTCCCCGCCTTTTTCCTGGCAGCTTTCTTCCTCTTCCGGTTCTTTATTACTAAGTTCGATATCAAGACGCCCGGTCGAGACGATGGTGACGATATTGAGTTGATCAACAGCAGAGCCGAGTTCGAGGCAAAGGCCGCTGAGGCAAAGGGCGAGTCTGATAGCACTCCCGAGAAGACAGTCCAGGGCCGTGCGACCAAGGACAGCGCGCTTGCTGTTGGCATTGTCGAAGCGCTTGGTGGAGCCGACAACATTGATGATCTTGACAACTGCATCTCACGTCTTCGCGTGATTGTCAAGGATGGTTCTAAGGTTGCAGACGACGAGGTGTTCACCAAGAATCTTGAAGCTATGGGCGTTATCCGCCTGAGCGACAAGGCAATCCAGGTCATTTACGGTCCTCGTGTCGGCGAAGTCGCTTCTGAGGTGCACGAAGTTCTCGGTGACGAGTAAAACGCGCAAGTGGCTTTCAATTGCATAGCGCAATTCTAGGGCTTGGCTTCCTATCGCATGATTTAGGGAGCCAAGCCTTCTTGTTTTAGATTGTCAAGGCAGATACTCAATAGTTCTTCGAATGCGAGAATACAACTTCCGGTAAAGCAGTTAGGCTTAACGTTCTTAAGATCCATTGGGTGATCGTCATGTATCGTAAAGATCGCGTCTGCCGTCTTGGCGAGCTCGCTGTCTTCGTTGCCGGTAAACGCGAGGGTCGTAATGCCCGCGTCGTGGCATGCCCTTGCGGTTTCCAGGATGGCTTCTGTCTGGCCCGATTTGGATATGAGCATCATGCAGCTGAGCGTATTTCGGTTGGATTCGACAAACTGATCGGTTTCTAGGAAATCCTGTATGACGGCCAAAAAGCCAAGTCCAACGAGCTTAGTCGCCATGTACTGCGCAACGATGCGTGAGAAACCCTCTCCGTTTACTCCGATCATTCTGTTGCGATGCAGTGCGGCGATGAATACGTCTACATCTCCGGTGTGGCATACGAAGTGGACGCTACTGTCTTTGAGTGATTGATTCATTTCGCGGGAGACATGCTGAAGGTGCTTGAGATCGTACATCATTTCGCGGTAGCCACGGTAGCCGAGCTTTTTCGAAAGCCTGATGACTGTCGTCATGCTGGTAAAGCATGCCATGGCGACGGGTTTTATGCCAATATCATCGAGGGTGTCGATATTGTTGAGCAGGTATTCGAGTACGCTTTGCTCGGTTTCGGATAGCTTTGCGGCTGAGTAGAGCTTGGAAATCTGCTTTTTATCAACCATCGGTGCTCCCTTCCCGCCGGACGTGTGTGGCCGCTTCCGTTGCGTAAATAATAACTCCTTGGGGAATTCCTTTCCCGCCTTGCAGCCGGGGCGGGAAGCGGCCCTCCATGCTGGATACAATATCCATACACAGGCGAACCATGCAATATTGAATGTGCTAATTGGGGGTTTCGATATGAAACTAACGGTCATAGGCGGCGGTGGCGTCCGCTCCATGTTTTTGGCTAAGAGCATAGCCCAGCAGGCGTCATCGCTTGGAATCGATGAACTTGTGTTTATGGACAATGATCCCGAGAAGCTGCGCATCTACGGTGGCCTTGCCGCCCATGTCTCGGGCATGCTTTGTCCCACGCTTAGTTTTTCACTGACGGGCGATGCAGTCGAGGCCGTTAAGGACGCCGATTACGTGATCACGACGATTCGCGTCGGTGGGGACCATATGCGCGTTCGCGATGAGCGCATTGCTCTCTCACATGGGGTTCTTGGCCAAGAGACGACTGGCGCAGCCGGCGTGTCTTTTGCCATGCGCTCCGTCCCTGCGCTTGCTTCGTATTGCGAGTTAATCAAGAAGTACGCAAAGCCGGGCGTCAAGGTGTTTAACTTTACTAATCCCGCTGGCGTCGTATCTCAGGCCTTACGCGATATGGGCTACGATTTTACTTATGGCATTTGCGATGCCCCCTCGGGCATGTTGCATCAGTTTGCCGAATATAAAGGCGTTGATCCCGCATCGGTTCAGGGCGAGTGCTATGGACTCAACCACCTCTCGTTCTTCCGCAATGTGACGGTTGACGGCGAGGACATCATGCCCGACTTGATCCACGACGACGGGGCATATGCTCATACGGATCTTAGGTTCTTCGAGAAGGATCTCGTTCTAAATCGCGGATGCGTGCCAAATGAGTACCTATACTATTTCTACTATCGCGAGCGCGCCGTTGCCAACGTTCTCTCTTCGCCCCAGACGCGCGGCGAACTAATCGAAGAAATTAATCGAGAAATGACGAGCGAGCTTGCATCTATCGATATTGAGAACGACTTCGAAAAGGGCCTCGCGTGCTTTGAGAAGTGGTACGGAATGCGCGAAAACAACTACATGGCGGCCGAGACAGGTATTCACCGCGACAAGCCGTGGACGTTTGACGTGTACGGCAAAGATGCTGGCGGATACGCAGGTGTTGCGCTCCGTTTCATGGATATTGCTCGCTCTGGCAAGACGCAGCAGATGATCCTGTGCACCCCCAACAATGGCGCCATCCCCGGCCTTCTCGATACAGATGTCATCGAGTCAACGTGCGATATTTCCACCGATGGCTGTGTACCGCATCGCGTCGAAGCCGATTCTGTGCCCGCGGGAAACCTCGAATTGATTCGTCGCGTCAAGTACTACGAGCGCACCGTGGCGCGTGGCATCGTTAACCGATCGAAGCGCGACATTGTCGAGAGCCTCGCGATGCACCCGCTCGTTAATTCGTACTCCTTGGCGAAAGATATCGCCGCGCAGTACTTTGAGCTTAACCGCGACTACATCGACGGCTGGACAGACTAGTCTGGACGTTAAAACTAGAAATTATGGATGGGCGGACCGGCGTTTATATTGGCGCCCGTTCGCCCTGCCTAGTAAGAAAACGGGTATAGAGTGAACTTGCGAGAGAACTTCAATGTCTTTCTGGAATCGGGCGATCGGGCGAAGGGATGCCGGAGTGGCTGCACGATGGCGTTATATATCCCCTTGTTTGTTATGAGCGCGCTTCAACTTGGTGTATCAAACGTTGCAACTGAGCTCGCCTATATCAATTCGTCCATTACGCTTATTTGCACTGTGGTCGCGGCCTTTTTAAACCTGCTTCTATCGAATGTGGCTTTTTCATTATTTGCCGTCGACCGGTCCAAAGAGACGGTGCAACCTGCTCGAACCCCTCCGGTTTATCTCTTGGCCTCGACGGTTCCCCTCCAGATTTCTGGGGCGCTACTACTTTATTTGGTTCACTTGATTTTATCGGCAATTGTAGTCTTTGCCTCGCTTGTGAGCAGTCAGCTCGGGGTGTTGTGCTCGCTTGTGGTGGCAGTAATCGTGACGCTTCTTTCCGCGTCGTTCGTATTTGTGTTAATTGAAGATGCGGGCGTGGAGCAGAGGGGACTACGAGGCATTCGGTTTGCACCACGCTACATCATGCGTTCGGTCACGGTGCTTCGTTCCTCCTGCAGGGGAATCGCGCGTCCCGCAACGCTGCTGGTGGCATGGAACTTGGTTGCAAGTTGCGCTATCCAGGTTCTTGTTGGATGGGTAGTTTCGAGTGCGGCGCTGCCGTCGGCACTTTCAGTGACGGCGCTTGTACATGAGGGACTTTATTATGGGGCGTTTGCTTATATCCTGCTTTTGCTAGTTCATTGTGCGGTTGCGAGTTGGCTCGAAATTGACGTGCTCATGGGGGTGTCCTTGTGTGTATCCGAGCAGGCGCGATAGCCCGAAGATGAAGCCGCGTTTTCGACATTGAGTTTCTGCGTACCTTGCTTTCTAAGCAGAATTGGCGCGCCATCTGTTAACGATCGTTTTCCAAGAATTCTTTTGTTGCTCATTTTATAGACTTCTCATTGCTATAATCGCCCACCGCTCTAGATGATCGGAGAGGTTTTCCTATATGGCTCAAACAAAGCAAGGTGGTATCGCACTCAGGCAGTGGCTCCCGCTTATCGGGCTCACCTGCTGTGCGTTCGTGTTCAACACGTCGGAGTTTATGCCCATCGGCCTTTTGACTGATATCGCCGCGTCGTTCTCGCTCACCGAGGCCCAGGCAGGCATCATGATCTCGGTCTATGCCTGGGGCGTCATGCTGCTGTCGCTGCCGCTCATGGTGTTCGCATCGCGCTTTGAGTTCAAGCGGATGCTGCTGGGCGTGCTGGCCGTGTTCTCGCTCGGTCAGTTCCTGTCCGCTGTGGCACCGACCTATCCCATCTTGGTCTGCGCGCGCCTGGTGGTCGCTTGCGCACATGCCGTGTTCTGGTCGGTCGCCTCGATTATGGCCTCGCGCCTGGTTGACACCCGCCATGGGGCGCTCGCCATCAGCATGATCGCTACGGGCTCGTCCATCGCGCAGATCTTCGGCCTGCCCCTCGGTCGCGCCATTGGCCTGGCCGTGGGCTGGCGTATGACGTTTGCCGTGGTCGGGGCGCTGTCTGCTGTCGCGGTCGTCTACCAAGCGACCGTGTTTCCTGCCATGTCGGCGGGTGAGCGCTTTACCGTCAAGCAACTGCCCGAGCTGCTCAAGAACCCGCTCCTGATCGCGCTCTATGCGGTCACGGTGTTCATGGCAACTGGCTATTATGCGGGTTACAGCTATATCGAGCCGTTCCTGGCACAGGTCGCGCACGTCGACGCAAGCGCTATTACCATGACGCTGACGGCGTTCGGCTGCTCTGGTCTGCTCGGAAGCTGGCTGTTCGGCCGACTGTTCGATGGGCACCGGTTCCCGTTTCTCGCGATTACGCTCTCCGGAGTGCCGGTCGCCTTGCTACTTATGGGTTCTGCCGCGTCGTCGCTCGCCGCGGTTCTTGGCGTTTGTGCGCTATGGGGCTGCTGCGCCACGGCCTTTAACGTGGCGTTTCAGGCCGAGCTCATCAAGTACACGCCGGCGGACTCGTCGGCCGTCGCCATGTCGATCTTCTCGGGCCTGTTTAACCTGGGCATCGGCACCGGCACGGCGATCGGCGGCGCTGTGGTGTCGGGCCCCGGTATCGCCTGGATCGGCTATGCAGGCGGCGCGATTGCGGTCGCGGGCGTCATCCTCGCCATCACGGTGATGTTCCCGGCCATCCGTCGCGCCAAGCCCGTCGCCTAACCACATCCCCCTATCAGTTGCGGTGAAATACGGACTGCTGGGTCCAATAAACCCGGCAAACAGTCCGTATTCCACCGCAACTTGGAAAGGGGTCGGGGTAGCTAAAACAGCTCCGTCCCAAATTAGCTACCCTGCCGGGCATACAATGGATGTCGTTGTGTTGAGCTTACCAGGAGGTTGCTATGTGGGCATACGAGACGACGTTCTATCAGATCTATCCGCTGGGCTTTTGCGGAGCTCCGCGCGAAAACGCCGCGCCCGTTGCCGAGGACGAACTCTCCCAAGCTGCCGGCACTGCACCCAACCCCGATGCCCCCATCATGAAAATCGCCCAATGGGCCGATTACCTGCAAAAACTCGGTATTGGCGCTGTGCTCATCAACCCGCCGCTCGAGTCTGATAGCCACGGCTACGATACGCGCAGCCTGCGCCATCTCGACCGTCGCCTGGGCGGGGATGCCGATTTTGCCGCCGTGTGCGAGATGCTGCATGCCCATGGCATTCGCGTGGTGCTCGATGCCGTCTTCAACCACGTCGGTCGCGGCTTTTGGGCTTTCCGCGATGTGCAGGAGCGCAAGTGGGACTCGCCCTACAAGGACTGGTTCCACATCAGCTTTGACGGCGACTCCTGCTATGGCGACGGCTTTTGGTACGAGGGCTGGGAAGGTCATTTTGAGCTTGTGAAGCTCAACCTGCAAAATCCCGCCGTGGTCGATTACCTGCTTGAGTCCGTGCGTCGCTGGGCCGAGGCCTTTGGCGTCGACGGCCTGCGCTTGGACGTTGCCTATATGCTCGACCGCGACTTCATGCGCCGCCTGCACGCCTTTACCCGTGAGCTCAAGCCCGACTTTGTGCTGATCGGCGAGACGCTCCACGGCGACTACAATCAGATCGTCAACGACGAGATGCTCGACTCGTGCACCAACTACGAGTGCTACAAGGGCCTGTACTCCAGCTTTAACTCGGTCAACACGTTCGAGATCGCCCATTCGCTGCACCGCCAGTTTGGCGGCGATCCGTGGTGCATCTACCGCGGCAAACATCTGCTGTCGTTTGTCGACAACCACGACGTGCCGCGCCTGGCGAGCATCCTCACCGACAAGTCGTGCCTGCGTCCCGTCTATGGCATGCTCTTTGGCATGCCGGGCATCCCGTGCGTCTACTATGGCAGCGAGTGGGGAATTGCCGGCGAAAAGGGCGGCCCCGATGGCGACTGGGCACTGCGACCTGCGCTCAATGAGCCTGCGCCCAACGAGCTGACGGCGTTCATCACGCAGCTTGCGTACCTTCGCTCGGCCGACGACGCGGCTGCCCGTGCTCTCAACTACGGTGCCTATCGTAACGTGGTGATCCAGAACAAGCAGCTGCTGTTCGAGCGCGCCTGTGACGGCGCGACGGTACTCGTGGCGGTGAATGCCGTGGGTGAGCCTTACGCCTTTGGCGCCGGCGAACTCAACGGCTCCTTCGTCGACCTGCTTGCCGACGATGCGCCCACGGTCGAGCTGACGGGTACCCTTGAGCTTGCACCCTACGAGGTGCGCTATCTGTTGAGAGCCTAGCCCATGGCCGTGTCTGACGAGGGCTATCAACATATTGAGCATGGGTTTGAGCCCGTGTTCGACCAGCACTCGCGCGTTTTGGTGCTCGGGTCGTTTCCCTCGGTGCTTTCGCGCGCCAATGCCTTTTATTACGGCAACCCTCAGAATCGCTTTTGGCGCGTGATGGCCGCGTGCCTCGGTGTGCCTGTGCCACCCAACGAGGGCGACCCTTTGGCAAGTGGTGAGCCCGCGACGCTCGATGCTTCCATTGCCGCCAAGCGGGTCATGCTGCTGAACGGCGGCGTGGCCCTGTGGGATGCAATCGAGAGCTGCGACATTAAGGGCTCGAGCGACGCGAGCATTCGCAACGTTGTGCCGGCACATATCGAGCGCATTACCGATGCCGCGCCGATCGAGGTCGTTGTCTGTAACGGCGGTACGGCAGGGCGACTCTACAAACGCTACTTGCAAGATCGGACGGGGCTGCCTGCCATCGTCCTGCCCTCGACAAGTCCTGCCAATGCCGCCTGGCGCCTGGAACGTCTTGTTGAGCGTTGGCACGAAGCCGTTGACTGGGCTGTTATTTAATTTAGATTTTTGTTTGAGCGTGGGCACCCAGACGTTTCAGAACGCCTCGCCAGATCGGCGCGGGCACGGCTGGCTTGGCGCAAACCATGCCGTCGGTGTCGACGTTGGCGGCATTGCCGCCGCCAAGTCGCTGTGCATGCTCGACGGAGCAGCCCATGCGCACAGCGCCCACAAGCTTATCCATCGCTTCCGAAAATGGTCGGCGCAAGAGGCCCATGCGTGGGGAATGGCGGAGCGCTGCGATGCCGCTGCCGGCGCAGATGGCAACGCCTCCACACCACAATTGGTCATGGCGCTCACATGCCTTGTGCAGGCGAACGGCGGTCCCACGCGCCTGCTCAGTGCCCTCTTGTGCGGCTCGAATTGCGGCATAGACGCGCGTTCCCGTACCGCCAAAGCGCTCAAGCGCCTGCTCGATAGCTGTCAACGTCTCATCGTCAGCCACATCTTCAATGGCCAGCACGATGCCATCGGCAACGCTGCCGGCGTCATTTGCCTTCAAGTCGACCGGGCGGGGGAGTGCGGTGCCGGAAAGTTGAGCATAGGCGGCGATGGCATCCTGCAGGTCCCAGAGCAAAAAATCAAGATCGGCGCTATTGGGAATGCTGATATACGCAATGGTTTGCAGTGTTTTTGGTGCATCGCCGCGTGCGGTCGTCTCCATGCCGCCTCCTTTCCGGTTGGTTTCCGTTTAGGTTACACCGTCTGGCGGTGCCTCGCCGCGCTATCCTAGTGCAACCCTTACGAAAGGAACGCCATGCGTCTGCCCATGAATACCTCGCTTGCCACGCTCAAGCCCTCCGGCATCCGCCGGATCAATGCGCTCGCCGCCCAGCATCCGGGGTGCATCGCGCTCGCGCTCGGCGAGCCCGATTTTCCCACGCCCGATGTGATTAGCGCCGAGGTGACTGCTTCGTTGGACCGCGGTGACACGCACTATCCGCCCAACAACGGTCGCCCCGCCCTGCGTGAGGCGTTATCTGCCTACATGGGGGACGCGGGCCTTACGTTTTCCGCCGATGAGGTCATCCTGACCGACGGTGCGACCGAGGCACTGTCGGCAACATTCATGGCTATGCTCAACCCCGGCGACGAGGTCATTATTCCCACGCCGGCCTTTGGCCTGTACGAAAGCATCGTCGTGGCCAACCACGCCAAAGCAGTCTTTTTGGATACGGAGCCTGCGCAATTTCAGATTGACGAGGATGCGCTTCGTGCTTGCGTGATGCCGGCGACCAAGGCCATCGTCATCTGCTCGCCCAACAATCCTACGGGTTGCATCCTCGACGCGGCATCGCTCGACGCCGTGGCACGCGTGGCAGAGCAGGCAGGCATCTACGTGGTCTGCGACGACGTATACAACCGCTTGGTCTACGCGGACGGCTACGAGCGCTTCGCCCAGCGACACCCGGAGCTGCGTGAACAGACGGTAGTCATCGAGAGCTTCTCCAAGCCCTGGGCCATGACCGGCTGGCGCCTGGGCTGGCTCGCAGCGGCAGGTCCCGTCATCGCCGAGATCGCAAAGGCCCACCAATACCTAGTATCGAGCGCCGTCTCCTTTGAGATGGACGCCGCAGCGCGAGCCCTGACCGTCGACCCAACCCCCATGCTCAAAGTCTACCGAGCCCGCCGCGAGCGCGTACTCGCAGCCTTAGACGCCATGAGCCTCGACGTAGTAGAACCAGCAGGCGCCTTCTACGCCTTCCCCAGCATCAAACAGTACGGCCTAACCAGCGAAGATTTCTGCATCAAAGCCATCAACGAAGCCAACGTAGCCCTAGTCCCCGGAGATTGCTTCGGCACCGAAGGCCACATCCGCCTAAGCTACTGCGTCTCCGACGAAAACCTGGACGAAGGCCTCCACCGCCTATCCAACTTCGTGTCAACCCTATAGCCCAGCGGGACCCAAAAACATCAGCCCACCGACCCAAGCATCATGAGTGGGGGCGTCAGCCAACGAAAACCCGGGCTGCCCAAAGTCAACGCAGGCACGCGCCGCCGAAGGCCGGGCGCAAGGTTTTCGTAGATTCCGCACGAGCCGAAGAGCACTTAATGTGCTCTTCGTGCGAGCCAGGACTTGACCGAGCGAAAACCTTGCGCCCGGCCTTCGGCGGTGCGGCCGGATGGTGGAATTGTGTGCAGCCCGGTTTTCCGTTGACCGACGCCGGGGTCCCCGCCATAATACTTTCGGTTCACGCACGAATCCGCTGCCAGAGACAGCCGGCGCAAACGGGTCTTACCCGCGAGCTTAATGGGACTTCCCGCCAGCCGAGGTGGTCGAGTAGATATGTCTTCTCGCCCCCGTCGCTCATGCAGCGCGGGGGCTTTCTTTTTTGGACATGCCCCCGTCACGTCCTTGTGGCGGACCGTGCCCGGAAAGAATTCGAGGAGGTGTAATTCATGCCCCAGCAGTACAAAATCGACAAGGTTGCAGAGATCGAGTCCCGTATCGCCGAGAACGCCGGTCTGTTTGTCGTCAACTACAACGGTCTGACGGTTAAGCAGGCTCAGGAGCTGCGTCACCAGCTTCGCGAGTGCGGCGCCGAGATGAAGGTCTACAAGAACAACCTGGTCAAGATCGCTCTCAAGAACCAGGAGCAGCCCGAGATCGACGAGATTCTCGCCGGCCCCGTCGCTTATGTGTTCTACGAGACCGAGCCGGTCGAGGCCGCTAAGGCCCTTAAGGACTTCTCCGCTAAGTCCAAGGGCGTCCTTGAGATCAAGGGCGGTATCTCCGACGGCAAGGCCGTTTCCGCTGATGATGTTAAGGCTATCGCCGAGCTGCCCACCAAGGACCAGCTTCTCGGCCAGATCGCCGGTCTCATCTCCGGTTTCGCTCGCGACATCGCTGTCTGCGTCAACGGCGTTTCCTCTGGTCTCGCTCGTTCGATCCAGCAGGTCTCCGAGCAGAAGGCAGCCTAGTCGCTGTTTTCACCCGCGGCGGCAACGCCGCACCCCTGGCGCATTCGCGCCGTGTTTTAACTGATCTCCGTGCATCCGCACGGAAACCGAAAGGACTTAGAAATGGCTAAGCTTACCACCGATGAGATCATCGATGCTCTTAAGGAAATGACCCTTCTCGAGGCTTCCGAGCTCGTCAAGGCTATCGAGGACACCTTCGGCGTTTCCGCCGCTGCTCCTGCCGCTGTTGTCGCCGCTCCCGCTGCTGGCGCTGCTGAGGCCGAGGAGAAGACCGAGTTTGACGTCGTGCTCGAGGGCTTCGGCGACAACAAGATCCAGGTCATCAAGGCCGTCCGTGAGCTCACCAACCTTGGCCTGAAGGAGGCCAAGGAGGTCGTCGAGGGCGCTCCCAAGGCTGTTCTCGAGGGTGCCAAGAAGGAGGACGCCGAGGCTGCCAAGGAGAAGCTCGAGGCTGCTGGCGCTGCTGTCACCCTCAAGTAATCAGGCTTTCTCGCCAGATTTCTTTGCAGACGGGGTTCGCATTGCGAGCCCCGTCTTTTTTGTTTTTCGGTCCCTCGGCATCGGTTGCTCAAACTGCCATGTTCTGTGATTTGCGTCGTATCGGGTGCCCTGCCGTTGAGCAATAAAATTGCACCATTCGAGCAATAATTTGCGTTGACCTGCTGAAGAATTGTCTCTGCCTTGTAGCGACATATAGTTCCAGCGGTAAGATGCTTGGGTATCGCAATTTGGTCTGCGGCTGTGTGCCGCACGCATGGGGCGCTTTTGCGCCTGCGAAAGGATCTTTGAATAACATGAAGGCAATCATCCCCGCCGCCGGTCTTGGCACGCGTTTTCTGCCTGGCACCAAGTGCACGCCCAAAGAGATGCTGCCGGTGCTCGACAAGCCCGTCATTCAGTACGTCGTCGAGGAGGCGCTCGACCCCGAGGAAGTCGACGACGCCATCATCGTTACTTCTCCCGGTAAGCCCGAGCTGCTGAACTACTTCCAGCCCGATCGCTCGCTCGAGAACCTGCTGCGCGAGCGCGGCAAGAACGCCTATGCCGACGCCGTCGCCCACGCTGGCGGTATGCCGGTCGACTTCCGTTATCAGTACGAGCCCAAGGGTCTCGGCCATGCTATTCGCTCTGCTGCCGACGCCGTGGCAGGGGAGAACTTCCTGGTTCTTCTGGGCGACTACGTTGTGCCTAACCGCGACATCTGCGACAAGATGCTCGCCGTTTCCAAGGAGCACGGTGGCGCTTCGGTTATCGCCGTCGCTGCTTGCTCGCCCGAGGAAGTCAGCCGCTACGGCGTTATCGCCGGCGAGCGCGTCGGTTCGCTCGAGGGCGCCGAGGGCGTTGCCGATGCCGAGCCGGGCGCTGTCTGGCGCATCGGCGGTCTGGTCGAGAAGCCTGCTCCCGAGGCGGCTCCGTCCAACCTGTACATCGTCGGTCGTTACTTGCTGAGCCCGCTGGTTATGGACCTGCTCGCCGATCAGCAGGCCGGCAAGGGCGGCGAGATTCAACTCACCGACGCCATGGCTCGCTCGCTTGACCGTGAGGCCATGTATGCTGTCGTCATCGATCCGCTCTCGGGCTACGACACCGGCACTCCGTCTGGCTGGATGGCCACCAACGCCCTCATGGCCGTAAGCGATCCTCGCTTTGCCAGCGCCTTCTGGGACGCCATCGACGAGCGCGGCGGCTTGATGCGCAAATAAGCCTTCGGGCATCGACATTTACGGGCGCGGACCTCGGTTCGCGCCCGTTTTTTATAAGAGCTTCGATTGTCGACTCTCTGTTCACAGAAAATATATGAACAGGTGTTCGATACACATACATCTACCTGCGTGTTTTCTGCCGAAAAACTTTGCTACTCCAAAAACTCAATCGCGTCAAGGCTTTTCTTGCCCAACGGTCGGTACCTGATAAACTATTAGGTTGCGATAACTGGCGAAGCTATGCCTCGCCAACCCACCGAGCATTTCCGTGAAGGAGGAAAAACCTGGTGACCTACGCATACACTGCCACTGAGCGCAAGCGCGTCAGCTTCGGGAAAATCCCGGAGGCCATGGAGCTCCCCAACCTTATCTCTGTTCAAAGGGAATCCTTTGAGCGTTTTAAGGACGAGGGCCTTCGTGAGGCGTTCAAGGAATCCAGCCCCATCCAGAGCCAGAACCATGTTCTCGAGGTTACCTTCGGCGAGCATCAGTTCGGCGACCCCGCGCACACCGTCGAGGAGTGCCGCGAGAAGGATATGACCTATCAGGCTCCGCTTCTGACCGACGTCCGTCTCACCAACAAGGAGACCGGCGAGATCAAAGAGCAGCTCGTCTTCATGGGCGACTTCCCCATGATGACTGATCAAGGCACCTTCATCATCAACGGTACCGAGCGTATCGTTGTCTCGCAGCTCGTCCGCTCCCCGGGCGTGTACTACAGCTCCGAGATGGATTCGGGCAAGCAGATCTACAAGGCCCAGATCATCCCGTCCCGCGGTGCCTGGCTTGAGTTTGAGGTCGACAAGCGCGACCAGCTCATGGTCTCCATCGACCGTAAGCGCAAGCAGAGCGCCACGATGTTCCTGCGCGCCCTGGGCATCGCCGTCACCAACGACGACATCATCGAGCTGCTCGGCAACTCCGATGTGATCAAGCGCACCCTCGAGCGCGACACCGCCCTCACCCGCGAGGATGCCCTCATCGAGATCTACCGTCGCCTGCGCCCGGGCGAGCCTCCCACCGTGGATGCTTCCCGCAGCCTGCTCGAGGGCCTGCTCTTCAACCCGCAGCGCTACGATCTGGCCCGCGTCGGTCGCTACAAGGTCAACAAGAAGCTCAACCTCACCACCGAGGAAGAGGTCACGGTGCTTACCGACGAGGATATCGTCGCTACGCTGCGCTACCTGCTGTCCCTCGCTGCCGGCGAGCAGGGCTTCAAGGTCGACGACATCGACCACTTTGGCAACCGCCGCATCCGTACCGTCGGCGAGCTCGTCGCCAACCAGTTCCGTATCGGCATGAGCCGTATGGAGCGCGTCGTCCGTGAGCGCATGAGCTCCCAGGACATCGACGAGATCACCCCGCAGTCGCTCATCAACATCCGCCCGATCGTGGCCTCCATCAAGGAGTTCTTCGGTTCCTCGCAGCTCTCGCAGTTCATGGACCAGGCGAACCCCCTGACCGGTCTGACCCACAAGCGCCGTCTGTCCGCACTCGGCCCTGGCGGTCTTGCCGGCCACAAGTCCGGCTCCAGCCGCCGCACCAACGTGCCGACGGCCGTCCGCGACGTTCACAACTCGCACTACAGCCGCATGTGCCCGATCGAGACCCCCGAAGGCCCCAACATCGGCCTGATCGGCTCGCTCGCCCTCTATGCCCGCGTCAACGAGTACGGCTTCATCGAGGCTCCGTTCCGCCGTGTCGAGAACGGCGTTGCCACCGACCAGATCGACTGGATGACCGCTGACGAGGAAGAGAAGCACGTCATCGCGCCGGCCAACACGCCGCTCGATCCCAAGACCAACGAGTTCATCACGACCGATGCCGAGGGCAAGATCGTCCGTCCGCACACCGTGATCGCCCGTACCCGCGACTTCGACGGCTCCTTCGGCGCTCCCGCCGACGTGCCTGTCGAGGACGTCGACTACATGGACGTCTCGCCGCGTCAGATGCTCTCCGTCGCAGCCACGCTGATCCCGTTCCTGGAGCACGACGACGCCAAGCGTACGCTCATGGGCGCCAACATGCAGCGTCAGGCCGTGCCGCTGGTTCACCCTGCCGCTCCCTATGTCGGTACCGGCATGGAGCGTCGCGCTGCTCTGGACTCCGGCGAGGTCACCCTGGCCAAGAACGCCGGCGAGGTCATCTTTGCCGACGCCGCCAAGATCATCGTCAAGCATGCCGGCGGCATGGACGAGTATCACCTGGCCAAGTACCAGCGCTCCAACCAGTCCACCTGCATCAACCACCGTCCGCTCGTGCGCGTCGGTGACACCGTTGAGCAGGGCGAGCCCCTGGCTGACGGTCCTTCGACCGATCATGGCGAGCTCGCACTGGGTCAGAACCTCACCGTGGCATACATGCCGTGGGAAGGCTTTAACTACGAGGACGGTATCGTCGTGTCCGAGCGCCTGGTGGCCGAGGACCTGCTGACGACCATCAATATCACCCGTCACGAGATCGACGCCCGCGACACCAAGCTCGGCCCCGAGGAGATCACCCGCGAGATCCCGAACCTCTCCGAGGACATGCTTGCCAACCTCGACGAGGACGGCATCATCCGTATTGGCGCCGAGGTCGGCCCTGGCGACATCCTGGTCGGCAAGGTCACGCCTAAGGGCGAGAGCGCTCTGACCGCCGAGGAGCGCCTGCTGCGCGCCATCTTCGGCGCCAAGGCCCACGACGTCCGCGACACCTCCCTTAAGATGCCTCACGGTGCTTACGGCCGCGTCATCGACGTTGTCCGCTTTAGCCGCGAGAACGGCGACGACCTGGCCCCCGGCGTCAACGAGCAGGTGCGCGTCTACGTCGCCCAGCGTCGTAAGATCCAGCAGGGCGATAAGATCGCCGGCCGCCACGGCAACAAGGGTGTTATTTGTAACGTTCTGCCGGTCGAGGACATGCCCTACATGGCTGACGGTACCCCGATCGATGTTATCCTCAACCCGCTGGGCGTTCCTTCGCGTATGAACGTCGGCCAGCTGCTCGAGTGCCACCTTGGCTGGGCTGCTGCCTGCGGTTGGGATACCGAGCAGGCCGACTCCGACAAGTACGTCCCTGGTCCGTTCTTCACCGCGACGCCCGTCTTCGACGGCGCCAAGGAGGACGAGATCGCCGAGGTCATCCGTCGTGCCAACAAGAACATGCTCAACAAGGCCACCGCTGCCTTTGGCGATCACATGCGCCCCGAGTTCGTCACCCAGCTTGACGAGCGCGGCAAGACCCGTCTGTTCGACGGCCGCACCGGCGAGGAGTTCCGCGAGCCCATTACCGTGGGTACGTCCTACATCCTCAAGCTCGGCCACATGGTCGACGACAAGATCCACGCCCGTTCGACCGGCCCTTACAGCTTGGTTACCCAGCAGCCTCTGGGCGGCAAGGCCCAGTTCGGCGGCCAGCGCTTCGGCGAGATGGAAGTTTGGGCACTGTACGCCTACGGTGCTTCCAACGTCCTGCAGGAGATCCTGACCGTCAAGTCCGACGATACCGTGGGCCGCGTCAAGACCTACGAGTCCATCGTCAAGGGCGAGAACGTCCCTGTCCCGGGTATCCCCGAGTCTTTCAAGGTTCTCGTCAAGGAGATTCGCTCCCTCGCACTGGACATCGAGCCCATGCACGATGCCGACGAGGACGCCTCCGCCCCTGTGACCGCCGAGGAGACCTCTGCTCTCGACGACCTGGCTGCGCTCGCCGGCGTTGACGCCGACGTCGAGGCCCAGGATGCCGAGACCGCCGAGGCACCCGAGGCTGTCGCCGCCACGACCACTGATAAGGAGTAGTTGACTGTGGCAGATTTCGAAGCTACTGATTTTGACTCGGTAAAGATCTCCCTTGCCTCCGCCGACCAGATCCGTTCCTGGTCGCACGGTGAGGTCAAGAAGCCGGAGACCATCAATTACCGTACCCTCAAGCCCGAGAAGGACGGCCTGTTCTGCGAGAAGATCTTCGGTCCCGCCAAGGACTGGGAGTGCTCCTGCGGTAAGTACAAGGGCATCCGCTTTAAGGGCATCGTCTGCGAGCGCTGCGGCGTCGAGGTCACCTCGGCCAAGGTGCGTCGCGACCGCATGGGCCACATCGAGCTCGCCGCTCCCGTGTCCCACATCTGGTACTTCAAGAGCCCCACGAGCTTCCCGATGAGCCGTATGCTCGACATCAAGTCCAAGGACCTCGAGAAGGTTCTGTACTTTGCCAGCTACATCATCACCGAGGTTGACTACGAGGCTCGCGAGGCCGACGCCGACGACCTGCGCGAGGAGCTCGCCGCCGATCTGGAAGAGATCGATGCCGAGTGCGCCCGCCAGATCGAGTCCCTCAAGGAGCAGGGCGACCCCGAGAACTTTGACGAGTTCTCCGACGAGGAGCCGCTGACCCCCGAGGAGATCGCCTCCGGCATCGTCGACATCGAAGAAGAGTGCAAGGACGAGAAGCAGCTCCGCACGGACGCCTTCAACGCCTTCATGAAGCTCACCGAGCGCGACCTCATCTCCGATGAGCCGCTGTTCCGCGAGATGACCCGTTACTACTCCATGTACTTCAAGGGTGGTATGGGTGCCGAGGCCGTCCGCGACCTGCTCGCTGCCATCGACCTCCCCTCCGAGGCCGAGAAGCTCAAGGCCATCATCGCCGACGAGGATTCCCAGAAGCAGAAGCGCGAGAAGGCCGTCAAGCGCCTTGAGGTCGTTGACGCCTTCCTGAAGGGCGGCAACAGCCCCGCGAACATGATCCTGGACGTCATCCCGGTCATTCCGCCCGATCTGCGCCCGATGGTTCAGCTCGACGGCGGCCGCTTCGCCGCGTCCGACCTCAACGACCTGTATCGTCGCGTGATCAACCGTAACAACCGACTCAAGCGCCTGCTCGACCTGGACGCCCCCGCGATCATCGTGAACAACGAGAAGCGCATGCTCCAGGAGTCCGTGGACGCCCTGTTCGACAACGGCCGTCGTGGTCGCCCGGTCTCTGGCCGTGGCGGTCGCCCGCTCAAGTCGCTCGCCGAGGCCCTCAAGGGCAAGCAGGGTCGTTTCCGTCAGAACCTGCTGGGTAAGCGTGTCGACTACTCCGGCCGTTCGGTAATCGTTACTGACCCCAAGCTGCTGCTGCACCAGTGCGGTCTGCCCAAGACCATGGCGCTGGAGCTCTTCAAGCCCTTCGTCATGAAGCGCCTGGTCGAGCTCGGCAAGGTCGAGAACATCAAGGGCGCCAAGCGCGCTATCGACCGCGGTGCCACCTTTGTGTGGGACATCCTCGAAGAGGTCATCGACGGCCGCGTCGTGCTGCTCAACCGCGCACCGACCCTGCACCGTCTGTCCATCCAGGCCTTTGAGCCGGTGCTGGTCGAGGGCAAGGCTATCCACCTGCACCCGCTGGTCTGCTCGCCCTTCAACGCCGACTTCGACGGCGACCAGATGTCTGTCCACGTGCCGCTGTCCAGCCAGGCTCAGGCCGAGGCCCGCGTGCTCATGCTCTCTGCGAACAACCTGCGCTCGCCGGCATCCGGCAAGCCGGTCAACATCCCCTCGCAGGACATGATCATCGGTGTGTACTACCTCACCCAGGTCCGCGACGGTCTGCCGGGCGAGAACCACGTGTTCGCCAGCTTCGACGACGCGCTGCACGCCTATGACTGCCGCTCCGAGGTCGACATGCAGGCCAAGATTCAGGTCCGCGTGTCCGCTGCCGACGCCAATGTCATCAACGAGGACGGCACCCGTATCTTCCGCGTCAAGAACGGCAAGAACGAGTTTGTCGACTACGACGTCACCGGCAACAAGACCGCGCGCTTCGAGACCTCCATCGGCCGCATCATCTTCAACCGCCAGTGCCTGCCCGAAGACTATGAGTTCATGAACTACAAGATGGTCAAGGGCGATGTGGCCAAGCTGGTTGCCGACTGCTGCGATCGTTACCCCGAGGCCAAGGTCGGTCCGATCCTCGACGCCATCAAGTACTCCGGCTTCCACTACGCTACCCGCGCCGGCCTCACCATCTCGGTGTGGGACGCTCTTATCCCTGCCGAGAAGCAGGAGCTGCTCGACCGCGCCCAGGCCAACGTCGACCAGATCAACGAGTACTTCGAGGAGGGCTTCATCAACGAGACGGAGCGCCACATCGAAGTCGTTAACGAGTGGACCGCTTGTACCGATAAGGTTGCAGCGCTCATGCTCGACTTGTTCGACGAGGAGAACCCGCTCTACATGATGGCCGACTCCGGCGCCCGTGGTTCTAAGACCCAGTTGCGTCAGCTCGGCGGCATGCGTGGCCTGATGGCAGACATGTCCGGCGAGACGATCGACCTTCCCATTAAGGCGAACTTCCGCGAGGGCCTGCTGCCGCTCGAGTACTTCATTTCGACCTACGGCGCCCGTAAGGGCCTGGTCGATACCGCATCCCACACCTCGGACTCTGGTTACCTGACCCGTCGTCTGGTCGACGTGGCCCAGGACGTCATCGTCCGCGAGGAGGACTGTGGTACGCACGAGGGCGTCACCTACAACCTCATCATCCCCGGCACCACCGACCTCAACACCGACCTCGTCGGCCGTTGCTTCATCGAGGACGTCGTGGCCCCCGATGGCACCGTGCTCTTTGAGCAGGACGGCTACATCGAGAAGGTCGCCGACATCCAGAAGATGGTCGATGCCGGCCTCAAGAAGGTCAAGCTTCGCGCACTGCTCACCTGCCGCTCCAAGTACGGCGTGTGCCAGAAGTGCTACGGCTGGGATCTTTCCACCCGTCGTCCGGTCGCCATCGGTACTGCCGTCGGCATTATTGCCGCCCAGTCCATCGGCGAGCCCGGTACGCAGCTTACGATGCGTACCATTCACTCCGGCGGCGTCGCTGGCGTCGACGATATTACGCAGGGTCTGCCTACGGTCAGCCGTATGTTCGATATCGTCGGCAACGTCAACGAGAAGATTCTGGGTCGCGAGGCCGAGCTGGCTCCGTACTCCGGCCACCTCTCGATTAAGCCCGAGAAGTCCGAGTACGTGCTGACGCTCACCGACTCCGAGGATCACACCCGTGTCCTCGACGAGCGTCGCGTCCCCGCATCGGTGCGCTTTATGCCCGAGATCGAGGACGGCTGCGAGGTTCGCGCCGGCGACCAGATCACCAAGGGCTTCGTCAACTTCCGCAACCTGCGCAAGCTGACCGACATCGAGTCGACGATGCACACCTTCGTCGAGAGCGTCAAGGACGTCTACACCAGCCAGGGCGTTGACCTGAACGACAAGCACATCGAGGTGCTTGCACGTCAGATGCTGCGTCGCGTTCAGATCACCAACCCCGGTGACTCCAAGTACCTGCTTGGTCAGTACGTCGACCGCTACGAGTTCGCCGACGAGGTTGAGCGCGTTGCCCGTCTGGGCGGTCAGGCTCCCGTGGCCGAGCCCGTCATCCTGGGTACGCTCAAGGTCGCGTCCAACATCGACTCCTGGCTGTCGAGCGCTTCGTTCATCCGTACCGCCGGCGTCCTTACCGAGGCTGCCATCGAGGGCAAGGTCGACCACCTGCTCGACCTTAAGTCCAACGTCATCGTCGGTAAGAAGATCCCGGCTGGTACTGGTCTCAAGCCGTACGCCAACGCCAAGCTGACGTATCGCACGGCCGACGGCTATGTCGACATCGACGGTCCGGCTTCGCCCAACGCCAAGTCGCTGCCCGAGTGGGCTCCTGTGGAGCTCAAGGACCTGGACGAGCAGCTCCCGCAGCAGCTCGACTGGGCCGGCTACGACGAGTTCGGCGGTGCTGACGGTTCGTTCACCCGCAACGGCCACACCATCTCCGCCGAGAAGGCTCGCCTGTACCTGTTCGACGACCTGGGCGTGTCGCAGCGCTGGACCAACAAGTTCAGCGAGGTCGGCATCGAGACGGTCGGCGACCTGGTCGGCAAGTCCGAGGAGGATCTGCTGCGCATCGATGGCATCGGTGCCAAGGCGATCGAGGAGCTCCGTGACGGCCTCGAGGCCCACGACCTGCTCTACATCCTCGAGAACAACGATGACGTTGCCGACGAGGAAGACCTCTCGCAGCTGCTGCAGATGGTCTTTAGCCCCGACGGTCCGGACGACATCCTGCTGGGCACCTCCGCCACGCCGACGCATCACGCCGACGCCGACGAGGAGCTCCTGGGCGCCCCGATCGACGACAAGAAGGCTCCCGCCAACGGTGCCATCAACGAGGACATGGCTTCCCTCGACGAGCTACTCAACCAGCTCGTAGACACCGACGACGCCGAAGAGGCCAAGGACAACGACGAGGAGTAACTAGTTCCGCCGTTCTAACGAACGGCGGCAACCTCCGTCGCTGCGCGGCCCCCAGAGCTACAATCTGTCATTCAAAAGGCAGGGCATGACCAAAAGGTCAATGCCCTGCCTTTTTCATGCCACCTTGTACGCTCTGGGGGCCGCTCGCTTGCGTATGCTCAACCTGTTGCGTTCCGTTGATCCCTTGCCAATAAGGGACAGGTTTATTTTGGTAGGTTTTTTCCTGCTTGAATTTGAAACATTTCGCCCGACAAGAGCGTATCTATGGTGAGGGCCTCATCGAGAACCATTAATGTCACCGGGAGGTGATTATGGAAGAACAAGCTTTTAGACAGGCGGTCGAAGACCACCGGGATGTCGTGTTTCGGATCGCATTGACGTATCTGCGTGATCGCGCTGACGCCGACGATGTCGCTCAAGACGTCTTTCTTAAGTTGCTCAAAAGCGACGCGCAATTTGAAAACTGGGAGCATCTTCGTCGATGGCTTATCCGGGTCACGATCAATGAATGTAAATCTCTCTTTCGAAAGCCGTGGAGGCGCGTTGAGGATATTGAGAATCTGGCCGATTCGCTTTCGACGGCGCAGGAGGAGACCAAGGCGGTCCTGTCAGACGTTATGCGACTTCCGGAGCGATTCCGTATTCCTATCGTGCTCTATTACTATCTGGGCTTCTCGACTTCAGAAATTGCCGAGTTACTGCATGTGCCAGCCGCGACCGTTCGAACGCGTTTAGCTCGCGGCAGATCGAAGCTCAAGTTCATCCTAGAGGAGGGCGACCGTGAAATCCAACCAGATCAAGCAGGCCTTCGAGTCCGTCCAAGCCGATAGCGATCTTGCTGACCGTGTTCTTTATGCCGCTGCTGGCGAGCCGCTTCGCCGAAAGGGTCACGCGAAGCCTCTGTATGTTGCCGTAATCGGATGTCTTGCCGGAGTGCTGGCGACCGGAGGGGTCGCCTACGCCGTCGTCAATTCCAGTTATTTTGCCTCTGCCTGGGGAAACCATGGCAACGGAGAGTCCGTTACCTGGACAAATGGCGGCTCGTCGGGGACGAAATATACCTACACCAGAGAGTTTGGTGATGGTATCGCGCCCCAAAGCCTGGAGGGTGCAGTCCAGAAGGTCAATCTGTCCGTCGAGGGCAACGGCTATACGCTCGACATTCATGAGATGGCAATCGACGAGAACGGTTGCGGTGCTGTGACGTTTACATTGTCCAATCCGAATGGCGTTAACTACTACAAGCCGGCGGCAGAGCTTGGCGAACTTGTTCTCTATGGTGAAGAAGAAGGGGGCGTCAGTACACCCAGCATGAACTTCGGCGAGGAATGGTCTGATACACGCTGCACCATTGATAAAGACACATCAAGCGACACGGTCATTAACGGCACGATGTACTTTGCATCTTGGAATCGCGATCGAGATTTACGACATGCGGTCACCTGGAATATCAGTTGGACGGAGGGCAAAGGTGAGGATGCGAAGGTGATCGAGGTATCGACGCCAGAGTTTAACGTCGGAGCGCACGTCGATACAAAAGAACTCCGCTTCGATGACTCGCCTCTCGAGATCAGTCCGTTTTCCATCCAGACGCACATCGATGATCTGGGCTATGAAGCAGTTGATCATAAACTGACCGTCACCTACAAGGATGGGTCAGAGCAGATTATCGAAGATGACGACGCAGGGGCGTACAATTTCTATGTTTCGATGGGACGCAATAGCGGAGAGAACATTTGGGTGCCAACGAAGTTGATTGATGTCGACCAAGTGGTTTCAGTAACGCTCGAAGGCACACGCTGCACTTCAACAGGGGGCGCCGAAACGTCGGAACCCTTTACCATCGTCTATTCGTAAGATTTGGGGCCACTTTCTACTAGGGGAAGCGGCCTTCTTTGCGGTAAATGGGCGGTTAGACCGCACGATATTCGCCTGCATTCCTGAAGTATGCGGCAAAATCTTGATGGGTCGACCACACCGTATATGCTCAAGCGCTCTACCTGCGGGTTTATTATCGCAAAACCCCGGTGCGCTCGACGGGTCCAGAATTTGCCGCATACTTCCGAAAGCGCCGCCGATTTCCATGCGACAGGTGAGAGCAGATCACCGTTGGAGCGCGACGTTTCCCCAGATAAAACCGACCAAAATAAACCTGTCCCTTTTTGGCAGGTAACGTTGCCCCGACGAGCACGTCGGATCCCCGGCCCGGGCGGCACAGGGGTTAAGTTTGTCGCGAGTTCCGCACGAGCCGGAGGCCACTTAATGTGGCCTCCGTGCGAGCCAGGACTGTAGAGCAGCAAACTTAACCCCTGTGCCGCCCGGCCCGGGGATCCGCCCCCACGCACAGGAGGGGATTCCTTTTGTGTAGGCTTTGCGGAAATGTGCCAATTTTGGGATACGCCCGGCGGCGTGGTCTGTTGACGGCACAGCTAACGCCACGTATCCTATCGAACTGCGTGTTTCGTAGGGGGATGCTGACCCCTCGATTCAAGCCGTTGCACTTTACAGAAAGCTGGAATCATTCGAGAAGGAGTACGCTTTGCCTACTATTAACCAGCTGGTTCGCCAGGGCCGTCGTTCCGTGCCCAAGAAGTCCAAGAACGCTGCTCTGCAGCACAACTCCCAGAAGCGCGGCGTGTGCACCCGCGTCTTCACCACGAGCCCCAAGAAGCCGAACTCGGCTCTTCGTAAGGTTGCCCGTGTTCGCCTCGTCAACGGCATCGAAGTTACTGCTTACATCCCGGGTGAGGGCCACAACCTGCAGGAGCACTCCATCGTGCTCGTCCGCGGCGGTCGTGTCCGTGACCTCCCTGGTGTCCGTTATCACGTCATCCGTGGCGCCTACGACGCTGCTCCGGTCCAGAACCGTATGCAGGCCCGTTCCAAGTACGGTGCTAAGCGCCCCAAGGCTAAATAAGCCAGATAACGTTTTGATACTTTCGCCGTGTGCCGCCTAAGCGCCGCACGGTAGACACTTAAGGAGATTTCACATGCCGCGTCGTGCAGCAGCTAATCGTCGTGAGGTTCAGCCTGACGCCGTTTACAACAACCGCCTGGTGACTCAGCTCATCAACAAGGTCCTTCTTGACGGCAAGAAGGCCACCGCTGAGCGCATCGTTTACACCGCTTTCGAGATCGTTGCCGAGAAGTCCGAGGGTGGCGACGCTCTCGCTACCTTCAAGAAGGCTATGGACAACGTCAAGCCCACGCTCGAGGTTAAGCCCAAGCGTGTCGGTGGCGCTACCTATCAGGTCCCGATGGAGGTTAACTCCCGTCGTTCCACCGCTCTGGGTATCCGCTGGATCGTCAACTTCTCCCGCGCTCGCAAGGAGAAGACCATGGCCGAGCGTCTCGCCAATGAGATCCTCGACGCTTCCAACGGCCTGGGCGCTTCCGTCAAGAAGCGTGAGGACGTCTTCAAGATGGCCGAGGCCAACCGCGCGTTCTCTCACTATCGTTGGTAAGTTAAGGTAAGGAACTAACATGGCTAAGCCTAAGTACAAGCTTTCCGATACCCGTAACATCGGCATCATGGCCCACATCGATGCCGGTAAGACCACCACGACCGAGCGTATTCTTTACTACACCGGTAAGACCCACAAGATCGGTGAGGTCCATGAGGGCGCTGCCACCATGGACTGGATGGTTCAGGAGCAGGAGCGCGGCGTAACCATTACCTCCGCTGCTACCACGTGCTTCTGGAACAAGGACGGTAAGGACTACCGCATCCAGATCATCGACACCCCGGGCCACGTTGACTTCACCGCCGAGGTCGAGCGCTGCCTGCGCGTCCTCGATGGCGCTGTCGCCGTCTTCGACGCCGTTGCCGGCGTTCAGCCCCAGTCTGAGACCGTTTGGCGTCAGGCTTCCACCTTCAACGTCCCCCGCATCGCCTTCATCAACAAGTATGACCGCGTGGGCGCTGACTTCTTCAACGCTATCGAGACCATGAAGGATCGTCTCGACGCTAACGCCGTGGCCGCTCAGGTCCCGATGGGCGCCGAGGACAACTTCTGGGGCGTCATCGACCTGGTCACCATGACTGCATGGGACTTCAAGGCCGACGAGAAGGGCATGACCTACCCCGAGCCGATGGACGAGATCCCGGCTGAGTTTGCCGACATCGCTGCCACCAAGCGCGAGGAGCTCCTTGACGCTGCTGCCAGCTTTGACGACGAGCTCATGGAGAAGATCCTCATGGAGGAGGACTTCACCGTCGAGGAGCTCAAGGCTGCTCTGCGCAAGGGCGTTCTGGCCAACGAGCTCAACCTCGTCTTCGTGGGTTCCGCCTACAAGAACAAGGGCGTCCAGGAGCTGCTCGACGCTGTCGTCGACTACCTGCCCAGCCCGCTCGACGTCGAGGCCGTCACCGGTACCGATCCGGACACCGGCGAGGAGATCCAGCGTCATCCTTCCTTCGACGAGCCCTTCTCCGGCCTGGTCTTCAAGATCATGACCGACCCGTTCGTCGGTAAGCTCACCTACGTCCGCGTTTACTCCGGCCGTGCCGAGTCCGGCTCCTACGTTGTTAACGCTTCCAACGGTCAGCGCGAGCGCCTCGGCCGCATCCTCGAGATGAACGCCGCCGAGCGTATCGACCGTGACGACGCTGCCGCTGGCGACATCGTCGCTTGCGTCGGCTTCAAGAACTCCACCACCGGCGACACCCTGTGCGCCGAGGGCAAGGAGATCGTCCTCGAGAAGATCGAGTTCGCTAAGCCCGTTATCGACGTTGCCATCGAGCCCAAGACCAAGGCCGAGCAGGACAAGATGTCCCTGGCTCTGACCAAGCTCGCCGAGGAGGACCCGACCTTCCAGGTGTCCACCAACCACGAGACCGGCCAGACCATCATCGCCGGCATGGGCGAGCTGCACCTCGAGATCATCGTCGACCGTCTGCTCCGCGAGTTCAAGGTTGACGCTAACGTTGGTAAGCCCCAGGTTGCCTACCGCGAGACCGCTGGTCACGACGTCGAGAAGGCTGAGGGCAAGTTCGTCCGTCAGTCCGGTGGTCGCGGTCAGTACGGCCACGCCGTCATCAAGCTCGAGAAGATGGAGGAGGGCTTCGGCTACGAGTTCGTCAACGCTATCGTCGGCGGCGTCGTGCCCAAGGAGTACATCCCGTCCATCGACAAGGGCATCCAGGAGGCCCTGAACACCGGTGTTATCGCCGGCTTCCCGGTCCTCGACGTCAAGGTCACCCTGTTCGACGGTTCTTACCACGAGGTCGACTCCTCCGAGGCCGCCTTCAAGATCGCCGGTTCCATGGCTATCAAGGACGCCCTCAAGAAGTCCGATCCGCAGCTGCTCGAGCCGATCATGGCTGTCGAGGTCGAGACCCCCGAGCAGTACATGGGCGACGTTATGGGCAACCTCTCCGGTCGCCGCGGCAAGATCGAGGGCATGGAGGATCGCAAGAACAGCAAGCTCATCCGTGCCAAGGTGCCGCTGGGCGAGATGTTCGGTTACGCTACCGACCTTCGCTCCCAGACCCAGGGCCGTGCATCCTACACGATGCAGTTCGACTCTTATGAGCCCGCGCCCAAGTCCATCGTGGACGAGGTCATGAGCAAGAACGCCTAAGTTCGAGCTCCCTGTTACGTAATCCGCGAGAACATCTCTCGCACTCTTTGGAGGTTTAAGTTGGCTACCCAGAAGATCCGCATTCGCCTCAAGGGCTATGATCACGAGGTCGTCGATCAGTCCGCGAAGCTCATCGTCGAGACCGCTCAGAAGACCGGCGCTCGCGTTTCCGGTCCTGTCCCCCTGCCCACCGAGCGCAACCTGTACACGGTTATCCGCTCGCCGCACGTGAACAAGGACTCCCGTGAGCAGTTCGAGATGCGCACCCACAAGCGCCTCATCGACATCCTCGACCCCACCTCGGGCACCGTTGATTCGCTCATGCGTCTCGACCTCCCCGCTGGCGTCGACATCGACATCAAGCTCTAAGCGATATCGCTCATAGCTTACAGAGCCCCGCTGCCGTTACGGTAGCGGGGCTCTTTTGTTTTGAATGATGGTTTGGACTGCCGGGTAATGCTGCCGAGTAGGTGGCTGCGGCGCTCTATTCGCTCAATGGGCGCAATGACGCCTCCTCAAAATGGAAGGATCGCAGGCCGTCTTCCGTTTCGATACACGCGCGACCAAAGGCATCGACCGTTTGAAAGATGCCACGCGCCAGCTCGTCACCGGCAGGGGAACGGGCGATAACGTGCTCCCCAATCCAATTGAGATGAGCGACATAATCATCGTGGACGGGCGCGAGTGATCCGGCGTCTTCTTCCATGGCGTTGAGCAGATCTGCCCATGTGCCTACGGCGTGCACGACCGCGTGATGGACCTCCTTGAGTAGCACATCGACGGTGGGAACATTCTCGTTGAGGTCTGAGAGGCCGATTGCCGGCAGGCCGCCATCGGGAACCTCTTGGGGCGTGTAGTTTACGTTGACGCCAATGCCGCAGACGGCAAAGGGCATGCCCATGTTGTCACGAGCCGCCTCGACCAAGATGCCGCCGAGTTTGCGCCCTCGCGCGACGAGGTCGTTGGGCCATTTGAGGCCGATCTCGTTAGCAAGACCTTGCGCCTCGAGCGCCTCGAGCACCGCTAAGCCGCTGACGGCGGCAAGACCAGAGTACTTGGCGGGATCAACACGTGGACGTAGGACAATCGAGAGCAACAGGTTGCCGGCGGTTGAATCCCACTTGTGGCCGCGTCGGCCGCGTCCTGCCGTTTGCGCGCGGGCTGCAAGCCCCGTGCCGTGCGGCGCTCCCTGTTTTCCTGCTTCGAGCAGGTCGTCGTTGGTCGATCCGGTTACGTCGACTATCGTTAATTGGGCATCCATAGCGGCTGCTACCTCCTTAATGAATAAGTGAATGACGCGAATGGTGTCGAGAGATAGACACAATGTGAAGCCTTTGTCGCATTTGGACAATTTAATGTTAACACGTCAACAAAGCGAAGAATGCGCTATCCTCTCTTGGTCGATGTAAACACGTCAACAACTCAAAGGAGGTTAGTGATGGGTTTCACGATTCTTGGAACAGGCTCGGCGCTTCCCAAGCGCAGTGTTTCCAATGACGAGCTGTCCGAGTTCCTCGATACCTCGGATGAGTGGATTTTTACCCGCACAGGCATCAAGAGCCGCCATGTGTGCACCACCGAGTCACTCGACGACCTTGCCGTGGCGGCGAGCGAGCAAGCGCTCCAGACGTCCGGAATCGATGCGAGCCAGCTGGATCTTATCGTCTGTTCGACGACGACGGGCGATCATCTCGTTCCTGCCGAAGCGTGCGCCATTGCTGAGCGCCTGGGTGCCACATGTCCTGCTTTCGACGTTTCGGCGGCTTGTGCCGGCTTCGTATTTGCGCTCGATGTCGCCGAGGGCTATATCGCCCGCGGTCGTGCCAGGCGCGTGCTTATTGTTGCTGCCGAGCAGATGACGCGCGCGCTCGACTGGACCGACCGTGCCACCTGCGTGCTCTTTGGCGATGGCGCGGGTGCTGCGGTCATAGAGGCTGGGGGAGAGAATCCCCTCGCCGTTGAGCTTTCGACGTCGCCTGACGTCGAAACACTGCGCGTCCCCGGATTGGCGGGCTCCTCGCCGTATAAGACGGCGCAGGACCGCGAAAGCGTGCTTTCCATGAACGGCCGTCGCGTCTTCAAGTTTGGCGTCAATGCCATCTGCGACACGGTCAACAAGCTCGTTTGCGACGCGAGCATCGCGGTCGAGGACATCGACCACTTTGTATTCCATCAGGCTAACGAACGAATCTTGAGCCAGGCGGTCAAGCGCTTAGGCGTGCCGGACGACCGTGTGGTCCGAACGTTGCGTGAAACCGGCAACATCTCGAGCGCCTGTATTCCGCTTGCTCTCGATCGACTGGCAAATACCGGCGCACTGAATGCGGGCGACACCATCGCCCTCGTTGGATTTGGCGCCGGCTTGGATGTAGGTGGCTATCTACTTCGCTGGAAGTAGCTGCACATAGGAAATGAAAACGCCCCTGGGGCACAAACAAAGGAGAACTACCATGGCAGATCAGAAGACCTTCGAGCGCGTTTGCGACGTTATCCGCGAGACCGCCGGCCTTGACGATGTCGAGATGAAGCCCGAGTCCACGCTCGAGGAGATTGGCCTCGACAGCCTGGGTACCGTCGAGATCCTCGTTGCCGTCGAGGACGAGTTTGGCATTGAGCTCGATACCGAGGAGAACCCCAAGACGGTCGGCGAGTTCGTCGATACGGTCGAGGCGGCATTGGAGAAGTAGTGATGCTCAAGTCTCCTCTCTGCGATCTGCTCGGCATCGAAAAGCCTGTGTTCCAGGGCGGCATGGCCTGGATTGCTGACGCCTCGCTGGCATCGGCCGTGTCCGAGGCAGGCGGCTTAGGCATTATCGCGGCCATGAATGCCGATGCCAACTGGCTGCGCGATCAGATTCACGAGTTGCGCGCCAAGACGGATAAGCCCTTTGGCGTCAACGTTATGCTCATGAGCCCGTTTGTCGACGAGGTCGCACAAGTGGTGATTGATGAGCGGGTGCCCGTTGTGGTGACCGGCGCCGGCAATCCCACCAAGTACATGAAGGCGTGGAACGAGGCGGGCATCAAGGTCATCCCGGTCGTTGCCTCGGTGGCGCTGGCGCGTCTCGTGGCGCGTCGCGGGGCCACCGCCGTGGTTGCCGAAGGCACCGAATCAGGCGGCCATATTGGCGAGACCTCGACGATGGCACTGGTGCCGCAGGTTGTCGATGCGGTCGATATTCCCGTGGTCGCGGCTGGCGGTATCGCCGATGGCCGCGGTGTGGCGGCCGCCTTTATGCTCGGCGCTGCCGGCGTCCAGGTGGGAACACGCTTTCTGGTCGCAAACGAGTGCACCGTATCCGAACAGTACAAAGAGCTGGTGCTCAAGGCAGGCGACACGTCGACGCGCGCGACCGGTCGCTCGACGGGACATCCGGTTCGTGCCCTCAAGAGCCCCTTCACCAACGCGTATGCCAAGAACGAGGCGGCGGGCGCAAGTCCCGAGGAGCTCGGGGCCATGGGCACGGGTGCGCTTCGCAAGGCGGTAAAGGACGGTAATTACGAAGAGGGTTCGTATTTGTGCGGACAGATTGCCGGCATGGTCAACGAGCGCCAGAGCGCTCGCGAAATCGTCGACGATCTGGTCGGCGGCGCCGAGCATGTCCTGAAGGGTGCGTCCGCATGGGTAGCGTAGCGTTTCTGTTTGCCGGTCAGGGTGCCCAGCACCCCGCGATGGGCGTCGACCTCATCGAAGCATCGCCGGCGGCTGCCGAGGTGTTCGCCATTGCCGACGAGGTGCGCCCGGGGACCAGCGAGCAGTGCCGGAGCGCCTCCAAGGAGGAGCTCTCGCAGACCGAGAACACGCAGCCTTGCGTGTTCGTGCACGACTTGGCTGTCGCCGTCGCCCTGCGCGAGCGCGGCGTGGTGCCTGCCGCCTGTGCGGGATTCTCGCTGGGCGAGGTCGCTGCACTCACCTTTGCGGGGGCATTCGATACGCGAGCGGGTTTTGAGCTCGTATGTGAGCGCGCGGCATTGATGGCCACGGCGGCCGAGCGTCACCCCGGCGGCATGCGCGCCGTCATCAAACTCGATGCGGCGCAGGTCGAGGGCTTGGCAAAACAGGCCGGCGAGGACTGCTGGCCGGTCAACTACAACAGCCCCCAGCAGACGGTTGTGGCCGGAGCGCCCGAGGCGCTGCAGGAGCTCGACGTTCTAGTGAAAGAGGCTGGCGGTCGCGCCATGAAGGTCGCGGTGTCGGGTGCATTCCATAGCCCCTATATGGCCGAGGCGACCTGTGGCCTTGCTGCATATATCGAGGCCGGTCACGCGCCGTCCCCGCTGCTCATTCCTGTTATGGCAAATATGACAGCGGCGCCCTATCCGGCCGACCCGCAGGCGGCAGCGGAGATGCTTGCCAACCAGGTGAGTCATGCCGTGCGCTGGGTCGACACGCTGCATGCTCTGCAGGATCAAGGCATCGATACGTTTATTGAGGTCGGCCCTGGCAAAACGCTGTCCGGCTTGGTCAAGCGTACGTTGAGCGACGTTCGCGTGTATTCGTGCGAAACGGCAGAACAGGTCGCAGCTATTGCCAACGAGCTCGCATAGCCCATAGGGCTGTAACCCGAAAGGAATGACATGGGCAACTTGAACAACGGCGCGCTCGAGCGCATCGACTCGCGTCGCGTGGCGCTGGTCACGGGCGCCTCGCGCGGTATCGGTCGCGCTTGTGCCGTGGGCCTGGCGGAGGACGGCTTTGATATCGCCGTCATCTATGCCGGAAGCGTCGATGCGGCGCGTGAGACGTGCGAAGCCTGCGAGGCGGCTGGCGCCACGGCGCGCGCATATCAATGTGACGTGGCCGAGCCCGATGCCGTCAACGCGTGCGTGGAGACGGTCCTCAACGACTTTGGCTCCATTTGGGCGCTTGTCAACAACGCCGGCATCACCCGCGATGGCCTGCTCATGCGTATGGGCGACGATGCCTTCGACCGCGTGCTCGATGTCAATCTCAAGGGCACGTTCAATACGACGCGCGCGCTCACCAAGACCTTTATGCGCCAGCGCGGCGGTTGCGTCATCAACATGAGCTCGGTTGTGGGCCTGATGGGCAATGCCGGGCAGGCCAACTATGCTGCCTCCAAGGCGGGCGTGATAGGGCTTACCAAGGCGGTGGCGCGCGAGCTTGCGCCCCGCGGCGTACGAGTGAACGCGGTCGCCCCCGGGTTTGTCGAGACTGATATGACGGCAAAGCTTTCGGAGAAGGTGCGTGCGGCAACCGAGGAGCAGATTCCCCTGAAGCGCATGGCGCGCCCCGAGGAAGTGGCCGGCGTGGTGCGCTTTCTGGCGAGCGATGCGGCGGCCTACATTACGGGCGAGGTCGTGCGCGTCGACGGCGGAATGGCGATGTAGAAACCAGGGCCGAAGAACGGCTTGGATGAGGAGACCATGATGGAACAGAGAGTTGCAATCACCGGCATAGGTGCCGTATCGCCGCTCGGCAACACCGCGCTTGCCACCTGGGCGGCAATGTGTGCCGGCACGTGCGGCATCGGCCCGATCACGCACTTCGATACCGATGCGTTTGCCGTCAAGGTGGCGGCCGAGGTCAAGGGCTTTGACGGCAACGAGTACTTTGGTAAGCACGATGCCAAGCACCTCGACCCCTGCGTTCAGTTTGCACTGGCGGCGTCGGACGAGGCCATGCACGATGCGGGCCTTGATGTCGAAGATGCCATCGATCGCGAGCGCCTGGGCGTCTACGTGGGTTCAGGCGTGGGCGGCATGCAGACACTCGTCGACAACGTCCACACGATTGCCGATCGAGGGCCTCGCCGTGCATCACCCTATATGATTGCGATGATGATCCCCAACATGGCTTCGGGCAACATCGCGATTCGCCATAAGGCAAAGGGCCCGACCCTACCCGTCGTGACTGCCTGCGCGACTTCTGCCCATGCGGTGGGTGAGGCGTTCCGCGCCATCAAGCACGGCTATGCCGACGCGATCCTCGCGGGCGGCGCCGAAGCCGCAATTATCCCCGATGCCGTTGCGGGCTTTACGTCCTGCCGCGCATTGACCACCAACCCCGATCCCGCGACGGCCTGCCGTCCGTTCGATGCAGACCGCGACGGCTTTGTGATGGGCGAGGGCGCCTGCGTGCTCGTGCTCGAGAGCATGGAACATGCGCAGGCGCGCGGTGCGCACATTTACGCCGAGGTCGTGGGCTACGGCAACACCGATGATGCCTATCACATCACGAGCCCCGATCCCGAGGCTGCCGGCATTGCCCGTGCGATATCGCTGGCGGTGGCCGAGGGCGACGTTAAGCCTTCCGAGGGCCTCTACATCAACGCTCACGGCACCTCGACCAAGCTCAACGATTCGTCCGAGACGGCGGGCATAAAGCGTGCGCTCGGCGAGGACGCGGCACGCGCCGCGCACGTCTCGTCGACTAAGTCGATGACCGGCCACATGATCGGTGCCACGGGTGCCATCGAGGTCATGGCCTGCGCCATGGCGCTCGAGCAGGGCGTGGTGCCGCCGACCATTAACTACCACACGCCCGATCCCGCCTGCGATCTTGACTACACGCCCAATCGCGCGGTTCGCGCCGACCTTACCTGGGCGCTTTCGACAAACCTGGGCTTTGGCGGGCACAACGCCGCCATCGCGCTGCGTAGATATACGAGGAGCTAGAGCATGGATTCCAAAAGACTTGCCGAGATAGCCGATGTTATGGAGGACCGCGGCCTCACGCGCGTACGTGTTGAGGAGCCCGATGGCACCGCGGTCGAGCTCGAGCGCGCGAGCGCCGCGCAGCCGGTTGCCGTGCCCATGCCCATGCCGAGCGCCATGGCCGCTCAAGTTGCAGCTCCCACAGTCGCGCCTGCCGCACCGGAACCTGCCGCGCAGGCACCTGCCGCCGCGTCGGAGCCTAAGGGCACCGAGGTGACTGCTCCCATGGTCGGCGTTTTCTATGCTGCCCCGGCGCCGGGCGACGAGCCGTTTGTGCACGTGGGCTCCAAGGTCAAAGCCGGCGAGACCCTCTGCATCATCGAGGCCATGAAGGTCCTCAACGAGGTGACGGCGGAGGCGGATGGCGAGGTGCTCGAGATCTGCGTGGCCGACGGCGACCTCGTGGAGTTTGGCAGCTGCCTCATGAGGATCGGATAGGTGATATCCATGAACAAAGAGGAGCTCAAGAAGCTGTTGCCGCATCGCGAGCCGATGCTTTTGCTCGACGAAGCCGAGCTGGTGGGCGACGAGGCCCACGGCAAGATCACGATTACGGGCGACGAGTACTTTTTGCAGGGGCATTTTCCGGGAAACCCGGTAGTCCCCGGCGTGATTCAGTGCGAGATGCTCGCCCAAAACTGTTGCGTGCTGCTGATGGGCGACGAGGAGGCGCGCGGCGCGACGCCGTTCTATACGAGCCTCGATAAGGTGCGCTTTAAGCGTCCGGTGCGCCCGGGCGACACGGTTGATCTGGTGTGCACCATCACGCGTGCGCGCGGGCCGTTCCGCTTTGCGACGGGTACCGTGAGCGTCAACGGTGAGGTTTGCTGCCGCGCCGATATGTCTTTTGCACTCATGCACGAAAGTTAAGGAAGGCTTCATGTTCGACAAAGTGCTCATCGCCAACCGCGGCGAAGTCGCGGTCCGTGTTATCCGCGCGTGCCGCGATATGGGCATCAAGACCGTCGCCGTTTATTCCACGGCCGATGCGGACGCGCTGCACGTGCAGCTTGCCGACGAGGCGTATTGCATCGGCGGCCCGCGTCTTGCCGAGAGCTACCTCAACGACGATGCCGTGCTCACCTGTGCCGTGAAGTCGGGGGCAAAGGCGATCCATCCTGGCTACGGTTTCTTTTCCGAGAAGGCGAGCTTCGTGCGCGACTGCGACAAGTATGGTCTAGCGTTTGTCGGTCCCTCGGCCGAGGTCATCGACAGCATGGGCGACAAGGATGCCGCACGCCGAACGGCTGCCGCGGCGGGCGTACCCATCGTGCCGGGCTGCGATTTGCTCAAAAGTCCCGAGGAGGCGACGGCCGAGGCCGAGCGCATTGGCTGCCCCGTGCTCATCAAGGCGCGTGCAGGTGGCGGCGGTCGCGGCATTCGCAAGGTCGAGTGCGTGGAAGACGCGGCAAAGGCGTTCATCGAGGCGCGTGCCGAGGGCGAGGCCGTTTTTGGCGACGGCGAGTGCTACATGGAGAAGTTCGTCGCGCCGGCCCACCACGTTGAGGTGCAGATTATGGCCGATAAGCAGGGCCATGTGTTTTCGCTCGGCGAGCGCGAGTGCTCGGTGCAGCGTCGCAACCAAAAGCTGATCGAGGAGAGCCCCGCGCCGTGCCTCGACGGACACGACGACATTCGTGCTCGCATGCACAAGGCGGCGCGTGACCTGGCTCGTGCCGTCGGCTACGAAGGAGCCGGTACCATCGAGTTCCTGTATTCGGACGACGGCAATTTCTACTTTATGGAAATGAACACGCGCTTGCAGGTGGAGCATCCGGTTACGGAGTTTGTGACCGATACCGACTTGGTCAAGTGGCAGCTGCGCGTGGCGGCCGGCCAGCCTTTGCCCTTTGAGCAGGAGGACATGCCGGTCCGCAACCACGCCATGGAGTGCCGCATCAATGCCGAAACGCCGGACTTTCTGCCGTCATGCGGAACGGTCACCGCGTTGCGTGTACCGGGTGGTCCGCGCGTGCGCTGGGATTCGGCCATGTTCACCGGTGCGACAGTTCCGCCGTACTACGACTCCATGCTCGGCAAGCTCATCGTGTGTGCGCCCACGCGTGACGGCGCCATTCGCAAGATGCGCTCGGCCCTGGGCGAGCTCGTGATTGAGGGCGTGAGCGAAAACAGCGAACTGCAGCTCGACGTGCTGGCAAACGATGAGTTCTTGTCGGGCATGTACCACACCGATCTGATGGGGCATCTCTATGCTGATGAATAGAAAAGCGAAGACGGTCAACGTCCTCGAGGGGCCGATGACCGAGTCGTGCGCCGAGTTTCCCGCGCGCCACGTGTTTATCAAGTGCCCGGGGTGCCGCCGTGTGATCGATGAGGCACGCCTGCACGACAACCTCGAGGTCTGTCCTCGTTGCGGCAAACACTTTCGCGTGAGCGGTCGCGCGCGCATGCGCATGACGGTCGACGAGGGCACGTTTGAGGAATGGGATGCTAATCTGGCGTCGGAGGACTTCCTCTCGTTTCCCGGTTATGCCGACAAGCTCAAGGGCGCGGTCGAGCGTTCGGGCGAGCGCGATGCCGTTGTGTGCGGCAGGGGCAAAATCTGCGGTTGCGATACGGCGCTCTTCTTTATGGATGCCAACTTTATGATGGGCTCGATGGGTTCCGTGGTGGGCGAGAAGATCTGTCACGCATTTGAGCGTGCGACCGAGCTGGGATTGCCAGTCGTCGGCTTTACCGTTTCGGGCGGTGCGCGCATGCAAGAGGGCGTGACCTCGCTTATGCAGATGGCCAAGATTTCTGCGGCGGTTAGGCGCCACAGCGAGGCGGGCGGCCTGTATATCACGGTGCTCACCGACCCCACGACCGGAGGCGTAACCGCGAGCTTTGCCATGGAGGGCGACATTATCCTGGCCGAGCCCGATGCCCTGACGGCATTTGCCGGCCCGCGCGTGATCGAGCAGAACATGCACAAGCGCCTGCCCAAGGGATTCCAACGCTCCGAGTTTTTGCTGGAGCACGGCTTTTGCGATGCCGTTGTTCCGCGTGGCGAGATTGCGCTCACGGTAGGCGAGTTGCTGGCGCTGCACGAAGGGCACGCGCCCGGCTTGGGGGCACCGCATGAGATCGTGCATACGGGTCGCCGCGGCAAAAAGTTGGGACACTTGTTCAAGCGCTCGGCCGCACCAAAAACCGCGCTCGAGATTGTTAAGCAGACCCGCTCGGCAGATCGCGCCACGGCGGGTGAGATGATCTCGCTGGGCCTCGACGGATTCGTTGAGCTGCACGGCGACCGTTACTTTGGCGACGACGCCGCTGTGTTGGCTGGCATTGGCTGGAAAGACGGACGCCCCGTAACGGTCATCGCCATCGAGCGCGGCACCACGACCAAAGAGCGTATCCGCCGCAACTTTGGCATGGCGCATCCCGAGGGCTACCGCAAGGCGCGTCGCCTTATGCGTCAGGCCGAAAAGTTTGGTCGACCGGTTCTGTGCCTGGTCGATACTTCGGGCGCGTTTTGCGGCATCGGTGCCGAGGAGCGCGGCCAGGGCGAGGCGATCGCCCAGAATCTCATGGAGATGAGCGGCCTTAAGACGCCGATTGTCTCGGTGGTGACAGGCGAGGGCGGCTCTGGTGGCGCGCTGGCGCTATCCGTGGCCGACCGCATCCTGATGCTCTCGAGCTCGGCCTATTCGGTCGTGAGCCCCGAGGCCTGTGCGTCGATCCTGTGGAAGGATACCGAGCGCGCGGATGAGGCCGCCGAGGCGCTGAAGCTCACGGCCCCCGATCTGTTGGCGCTCGGCATCATCGACGGCATTGTTGACGATAGGGGCCTGTCGCATGAGGAGATCGCCGGTGCCGTCATGTCCTCGGCATTTGATGCCTTCGATACGCTTGGGCAGCTCGACGACGCCACCCTCACAAACCTCCGCTACGAAAAGTACCGCACAATCGGTCAGTACCGCACGATGTGACAAAGGAAAAGTCTGCATGTCACATTGGGAAAGGCGTTCCATGTCACAAGTTTCTAACACCTCGTTTACAACGACGGTCTCATCAAACGCCATGGCCGTGGTGGACTATCTGTCCAAAAGCATGATGTCGGCGCTGCCGTTTATTATCTGCGCGGCGTTGTTCCGTACCGTCGCCGTCATTATGGGCGAAGGCATGCTGGGCCTGTGGTCTGCCGATTCCGAAATCTATCGCCTGTTCTACAGTTGGCTCTATAACGCCGGCTACTACTTTTTGCCCATTTATCTTGGTTGGGCGGCTGCCCGCCAGCTCGGTTGCTCGGAGCAGCTGGGCATGATGCTGGGCGGCGTATTGATTGCGCCCGATCTGCTTAAGCTCGTCGATGCCGCATCGACGACGGGGGCATCGATGACTTCCGTGTATGGCCTGCTTCCCGCGCCGGTCAACGATTACACGACAACTGTTATCCCGGTTCTCATCTCGGTGCCCGTGCTATGGCGAGTGGAGTGTTTCTTTCGGCGCGTTATCCCTCAGGCCGTGGCGTTTTCGTTCGTTCCGTTTGCAACCATGCTCGTTATGGTTCCGGTTTCGCTGTGTATTACGGCGCCGGCGGGCAGCTATCTGGGCATGCTGTTGGGCCAGCTTATGTTTATGCTTGGTAATTCCGGTGGCATCGTGTCGCTGCTCACGCTCATGGGGCTTGCCGCGGGTTGGGAGTTCCTAAAGATCGCCGGCGTCAGCAACGTTGTCCTATCGCTCGCCTATGCGCAGTTTATGAGTGTGGGAACGGATTCGTGTATCCTGATCGCCGCGACGATGGCAACGTTCGCCGTTTGGGGCATGCCCTTTGGCGCGTCGCTCCGCGTTGCGGATAAGGACGAGAAGGCGCTCATGCTGGGCTATTCAATCTCGGGTGTTCTTGGCGGCGTAAGCGAGCCGGCGCTGTACGGTTGCGGCTTCAAATATGGCAGGTGCCTGACGTGCATGGCCATCGGCGGCGCCGTCGGAGGCCTTGTTGCGGCCGTGGGCCACGTTACGGCCTATACCATCGGCATGACGAATGTCCTCATGGTCATTGGCTTTGCCACGGGCGGCATCTCGAACCTGCTGTGGTGCTGCGCTGCCGGCGGTGTGGCATTTGCTGTGTCTGCGGCGCTGAGCTACTGCTTTGGCGTGGTGTCGGCGAGGGGGCGGGCGGCAGAAGACGAAGTCGATTCGCCCGAAACAGTGGCGAGCGCTGCTGAAGCAAGCGTATAAACCTGTGCGACAAAAGGACGATTCCTTTGTCATGTTCCAAGGTCGTGGCCCGTGTGGGTTGCGGCCTTTTTGTATCTGTGGGGCAAAGTGGCTACACTACAATCCGTTTGAGCAATAGATATATAGGTAGTACCGTGGGGGCGGATATAGATGGTCGAGTGGATTGTTAAGCGTGCGCAGGGCGACCGTGCGCGCGTAGGCACGTTGACGGGCGTGGTGTGTATTCTCACCAATGTGGCACTATGCGCTGCGAAGGGTGCAATTGGCGTGCTGTCGGGTTCGGTTTCGATCGTGGCAGACGCCATGAACAACCTTTCCGATGCCAGCTCGAATATCGTGAGCGTGCTGGGCTTTAAGCTGGCGAGTAAGCCCGCCGACCCCGAACATCCTTACGGCCACGGTCGCTACGAGTATCTCTCGGGTCTGGTCGTGGCGGCACTCGTGCTGCTGATTGGCGTTGAGCTGGTGAAGTCCTCGGTTGAGCGCGCCATCCACCCCGAACCCGTCGAGTTCTCGCTTGCCCTGGTGGCAGTTCTAGTGCTTTCGATGGTTGTTAAGCTGTGGATGGCGGCTCTCAACCAAAAGCTCGGTGACCGCATTGAGTCCGAGACGCTGCATGCGACCGCGCAGGATTCCAAGAACGATGTCCTCGCCACAGGCGCCGTGTTAGCGTGCGCAATTGTTTCGCAGGTGACGCACATCAATCTTGACGCATGGGTCGGCCTTGCCGTTGGCGCTTATATTGGCTGGAGCGGCTTCGAACTCATCCAGGATACGGTGAGCCCGCTTTTGGGCCAGACGCCCGATCCTAAGCTGGTCAAGCACATTCGAGACAAGATCATGAGCTACCCCGGCGTTTTGGGCGTTCACGATCTGATGGTTCACGACTACGGCCCGGGCAGGAAGTTCGCAAGCGCTCACGCTGAGATGGCAGCCGAGGCCAGCCCGCTGGAAAGCCATGACACGCTCGATAACATTGAGCAGGCGTTTAGGAACGAAGACGGCATGATTGTCACACTTCACTACGACCCCATCGTGACCGACGATCCAAAGGTGGCGAGCATGCGCTTGCGTATCAACGCTATGGCTCAAGAGATCGATAGCCGCCTTTCAATTCACGATCTGCGCTGTGTGCCGGGTCCCACGCACACCAATGTGATTTTCGACTGCGTACGCCCCTCGGATTTGGCGATGAGCGCCGAGGACCTAAAGCGCGCGTTGGCGAAACGTGTCGAATCCGAATACCCCAAGTCGATTGCCAAGATCACGATCGACGAAGACTACGTAGACCATACCCACGAGTAGGGCTGAGCCGGTAAAGCAAGTTATACAGAAGGGGAGAGCATGAAGCGTCTATATCTACTCCGCCACGGCCAGACAGAATTCAACGTCAAAAAGCTGGTCCAGGGCCGCTGCGATTCACCGTTAACCGACCTGGGCCGTAAACAAGCGGGAATGGCAGCCGCGTGGCTCAAAGCCCACGGCGTCGTCCCCGACAAAGTGGTCTCATCACCCTTAGGCCGGGCCATGGATACAGCTCAGCTCGTCGCTACCGAACTCCTCGGCCCGGACGCTGCCGTCGACCCCTGCGAAGGCATCATCGAGCGCTGCTACGGCGCCTTCGAAGAAGGCCCCCACGACGCCCTGCCCACCGATGTCTGGGACCCGGGCGAGGACCTGGTCCCCTTCGGAGGAGAAGGAAGCCGCGCACTGCAAGAACGCATGGTAGGTACCCTCACCAATCTCATGGGCGCCGAGGGCATCGAAACCCTCCTAGCAGTAAGCCACGGCAGCGCCAGCCGCCAATTCATCAAGGCTGCAGCCCCAGAGGGTTTCGAACTCCCAGCAAAACTCCCCAATTGCGCCATCATGATTTTCGATTTCGAAGAGGAAAAGCCACAAGCAGAGGGCGAGCCAATGCAATGCAAGTTCACCCTCCAGCAAATAGTGGACCCCCAACAAAGTCATTAGCCTGAACGAGCAGAGTTAAGCAGACATCAACGTGTCGTCTCCCGAGCACGGCGGAGGGGGCGGGCCTGAGACATATTAAGGTTGTCGCGAGTTCCGCACGAACAGGAGAGCACTTAATGTGCTCTCCGTCGTGAGCAGGACTGTAGAGCAGCAACCTTAATATGTCTCAGGCCCGCCCCCTCCGCCGCACACTGGGAACGTGCCACGCACTTTACCTGCGTAAACAATGTGAGTGAAATATGAATCTCGATGGATACGCCCGCAGCCGTGTATACTAAACAGCTGTGTGTAACCAGGGGAGTATTCTGGCTGGACAAAATGCCTGCTTAATAGGGTTGTCAGGTAGTCCGGGCGCAATACAAGACTGGGGAGCACGTCGTGTAAGTAGTGGTCCTCTAGGGGCGTACGCTCGGTGGTGTACGCATTGTCCCAAGACCACGCGAGAGTTGGGATCATATCTTGATCAGCATGATTCTCGGCCGCAAGATTGGCATGACCCAGGTTTGGGACGAGGACGACAACGTCGTTCCCGTCACGGTCATCCAGGCTGGCCCCTGCGCTGTCTCGCAGGTTAAAACTCAGGCAACCGACGGCTATGACGCCGTCCAGATCGGTTTCGGCGACATCAAGGCCAAGAACGTGAACAAGCCCATGGCTGGTCACTTCGCCAAGGCTGGCGTCGAGCCTGTCCGCTTCCTTCGTGAGGTCCGCGTCGAGAACGGCGAGGAGCACAAGGTCGGCGAGGTCGTCACCGTCGCTGATTTCGCTGATGTCGAGAAGGTCGACGTCATCGGTACCTCCAAGGGTAAGGGCTTCCAGGGTCGCATCAAGCGCTGGGGTCAGCGCCGCGGTCCTATGACGCATGGTTCTCACTTCCAGCGTCACCCCGGTTCTATCGGTCAGTGCGCCTATCCTGCGCGTGTCCTCAAGGGCGTCAAGATGGCCGGTCACATGGGTAACGAGCGCGTTACCGTCAAGAACCTTTCCGTTGTCCGCATCGATGCCGAGCAGAACCTCATCTTGGTCAAGGGCGCTGTCCCGGGTGCCAAGAATGGTCTCGTCGCCATCCGTATGGCCTAAGGGCCCAGCCCATTTAGCCCAGCGTCATACCAAGGAGAACACTTAAATGGCAAAGTTTGAAGTAAAGAACAGCGAGGGCAAGAAGGTCGCCGAGGCCGAGCTCGCCGCTGAGGTGTACGGCATCGAGCCGAACATCCACGTTATGCACCACATCGTCAAGTGCCAGATGGCCTCTTGGCGTCAGGGCACCCAGTCCGCTAAGGGCCGCTCTGAGGTTTCCGGTGGTGGCAAGAAGCCTTGGCGTCAGAAGGGCACCGGCCGTGCCCGCCAGGGTTCCATCCGTGCTGCCCAGTGGCGTCACGGTGGCGTCGTCTTCGCCCCCAAGCCCCGTTCTTACGCTAAGCGTATGAACAACAAGGAGGTCAAGCTGGCTATGCGCTCCGCGCTGTCCGCCAAGCTGGCCGATGGCGAGCTCGTGCTCGTCGACGACTACGGCTTCGAGAAGCCTTCCACCAAGGCTGCCGTCGCCATGCTCAAGGCTCTCGGTCTTGAGGGCAAGCGTCTGACCATCATCGTTCGCGATGAGGACGTCAATGCCTACCTGTCGTTCCGCAACATTCCCAAGACGTTCATCATCACTGCCGACGAGGCCAACACCTACGATCTCGTCAACAACAACGCCGTGCTGATGCCCGCCGACATCGCCGCTCACTTCGGGGAGGTGCTTGCATAAATGACCGCCCACGAGATCATCATCCGTCCGATCGTGTCCGAGCGTTCCTTCTCCGGCATGGAGCAGAACAAGTACACGTTCGAGGTCGCCAAGGATGCTAACAAGTATCAGATCAAGGACGCTGTCGAGGAGATCTTCGGCGTCAAGGTCGTTCGCGTGAACACCCTGACGGTCAAGCCCAAGACCAAGCGCGTGCGCTATGTCGCCGGCAAGACCCGTTCTTGGAAGAAGGCCATCGTCACGCTGGCCGAGGGCGACACCATCGAGGTCTTTGGCAACCAGGCCTAAGACTCGCTGCTGTTGAGTGAGCTCATGCCTCCCAAATAGGGGAGGCGAGAGCTCAAGGTTTTGGGCGTATAAAATGGACACGCCCGGAACCGTGTATACGTCCGGTGTCATCGCACCCGAGGCAGAACCTCGAATCCCTGTCTGCGATGGCTAACGGATTCCTATTGAAAGGGATTGTAATGGCTGTAAAGCACCTTAAGCCGACCTCCGCTGGTAGGCGTTGGCAGACGATCTCCGATTTCTCCGAGATCACCTGCACCAAGCCCGAGAAGTCTCTTCTCGAGCCCCTGCCCAAGAAGGCCGGTCGTAACAACAACGGCCGCATCACCACCCGCCACCAGGGCGGCGGCGTGAAGCGTCGTTACCGCGTGATCGACTTCAAGCGCAACAAGGACGGCGTGCCCGCCAAGGTTGCCACGATTGAGTACGATCCGAACCGTTCCGCTCGCATCGCTCTGCTGCACTACGCTGACGGTGAGAAGCGCTACATCCTGGCCCCCAAGGGCCTCGAGGTCGGTCAGACCATCATGTCCGGTTCTGACGCCGACATCAAGCCGGGCAACGCTCTGCCCCTCGCCGACATCCCCGTCGGTACGCTCATCCACGCCGTCGAGTTCCAGCCGGGCAAGGGCGCTGCTATCGCCCGTTCCGCCGGTAACTCCTGCCAGCTGATGGGTAAGGAGGGCAAGTACGCTATCGTCCGTATGCCTTCCTCCGAGATGCGCCGCATCCTCGTTACCTGCCGCGCCACCGTCGGTGAGGTCGGCAACGCCGATCACTCCAACATCGTCATCGGCAAGGCCGGCCGTAAGCGTCACATGAACGTGCGCCCGACCGTCCGCGGTACCGTCATGAACCCTGTCGACCACCCGCACGGCGGTGGCGAGGGCAAGAACCACACCTCTGGTCGTCCCTCCGTTACCCCCTGGGGTAAGCCGACGAAGGGCCTTCGTACGCGCAAGAAGAAGAAGGTCTCGAACCAGCACATCATTCGTCGCCGTAAGAAGTAATTTCGGATACCGAGTTTTAGGAGAAAGCACTTATGAGCAGAAGTCTCAAAAAGGGCCCGTTCGTGGAGACTCGCCTTCTCTCGCGTATCACCGCGATGAACGAGGCTGGCAAGAAGGACGTCGTGAAGACCTGGTCCCGCGCGTCCACCATCTTCCCCGAGATGGTTGGTCACACCATCGCCGTCCACGACGGCCGCAAGCATGTGCCCGTGTATGTTACCGAGTCCATGGTTGGTCACAAGCTCGGCGAGTTCGCGCCGACTCGTACGTTCCGTGGCCACAAGGCCAAATAGGGGGTTAACCGTAAATGGCAACTAAGTCTATTGAAACTGAGGCCACCGAGGTTCGCGCCGTCGCTAAGTACGTGCGTGTTTCCCCCAGCAAGGCCCGCCTGGTGGTCGATCTGATCCGCCGCAAGCCTGTCGCTCAGGCCTTCGACATCCTCCACTTCTGCGACCGCGCCGTCGCCGTGGATGTCGAGAAGGTTCTCCGTTCCGCCGTTGCGAACGCCGAGAACAACAACGGTCTGCGTGCCGACAACCTGGTTGTCGCCGCTGCCTATGTTGACGAGGGTCCGACGCTTAAGCGCATCCGTCCCCGCGCCAAGGGTTCCGCTTCTCGCATTCTGAAGCGTACTTCCCACATCACCGTCGTCGTTGCTCCTCGAAAGGAGGCGTAAAGCTGTATGGGTCAGAAAGTCTACCCCACCGGCTTCCGTCTTGGCATCACCGAGAACTGGCGCTCCCGCTGGTTCGCAGAGAAGGATTACGCTAAGACCCTCGGTAACGATCTCGAGATCCGCAAGTACCTCGAGAAGCGTCTTTCCCGCGCAGCTGTCTCCCGCGTCGAGATCGAGCGCGCTGGCGACAAGGTGAAGGTCATCATCCTCACCGCTCGCCCCGGCGTTGTCATCGGTAAGAAGGGTGCCGAGATCGATACCCTCCGCACCGAGCTCGAGAAGGTCGCTGGCGTCTCCAAGGGCCAGCTCTCCGTCGACGTTGTCGAGATCAAGCGCCCCGAGCTCGACGCCAACCTCGTTGCTCAGTCTATCGCCGAGCAGCTCGAGGGCCGCGTTGCCTTCCGTCGCGCCATGCGCAAGGCTGTCCAGTCCGCCCGCAAGGCCGGCGCTAAGGGCATCCGTATCCAGTGCTCCGGTCGTCTCGGCGGTGCCGAGATGGGCCGTCGTGAGTGGTACCGTGAGGGTCGCGTGCCTCTGCACACCCTCCGTGCCAAGATCGACTACGGCACGGCTGTCGCCAGCACCACCATGGGCGCTTGCGGCGTGAAGGTCTGGATCTACCTGGGCGAGAAGCTCCCGGGCCAGCCTGTTCCCAACCCTGCACTCGAGGGCTCTTCCCGTCCTCGTCGTCGTAACTCCGAGAGGAGGGGTCAGTAGTGCTTGCCCCTAAGCGTATTCTTCACCGCAAGGTGCAGCGTGGCTCCATGAAGGGCCAGGCCAAGGGTAATACCGAGCTGCATTTCGGCGAGTTTGGTATCCAGGCTCTCGAGGCCCATTGGATCACCAACCGTCAGATCGAGGCCGCTCGTATTGCCATGACCCGCTACATGAAGCGTGGCGGTCGTGTCTACATCACGATCTTCCCCGATAAGCCCATCACCAAGAAGCCTGCCGAGACTCGCATGGGTTCTGGTAAGGGTAACCCCGAGGAGTGGGTGGCCGTCGTCAAGCCCGGCCGCATCATGTTCGAGGTCAAGGGCGTGCCCGAGGAGGTCGCTCGCGAGGCTCTGCGTCTTGCACAGCACAAGCTTCCCATCAAGACCAAGATTGTTGCTGCCAAGAACGCTGAGCAGCGCATCGAGAAGGAGATGGCTGAGGAGGCCGCTCTCGAGGCCAAGTGGGCTGCTGAGGACGCCGCCGCCGCGAAGGAGGAGAACTAATGAAGCCCGCAGAGATTCGTGAGCTCTCGGACGCTCAGCTCGTTGAGAAGCTGAAGGAAATGCGCGCCGAGCTCTTTAACCTTCGTTTCCAGATGGCCACCAGCCAGCTGGACAACACCGCTCGCGTCAACACCGTGAAGAAGGACATCGCTCGCGTCCTCACGGAGCAGCGCGCCCGCGAGATCGCAGCGGAGAAGTCCGCTGTCGCCGAGTAGGACCTAAGGAGAGAACATGACTGATTCGCGTAACTCGCGTAAGGTCCGTACGGGTGTCGTTACCTCCGTCTCCGGTGCCAAGACCATTGTTGTCACCATCACCGAGCGCAAGCGTCACCCCAAGTACGGCAAGATGATGACCAGCTCCAAGAAGCTGCACGCTCACGACGAGGAGTGCACGGCTGGCGTGGGCGATACCGTCCGCGTTATGGAGACCCGTCCTATGTCCAAGATGAAGCGTTGGCGCCTCATCGAGGTCGTCGAGCGCGCTAAATAAGCAGTCGCTCTTACGACTTGTACGTTTCCGAAGATGTGCGTATGCCTGGCTTGCATACCACAGGCCGTATAAAGGCTGCGCACCTCTCTTCGGTTCTTAGTTCGGAGGAACATCTACCATGATTCAGATGCAAACCATGCTGAACGTCGCCGACAACTCCGGCGCTCGCAAGATTCGCTGCATCAAGGTGCTTGGCGGTTCCAAGCGTCGTTATGCAGGCATCGGCGATGTGTTCATCGGTGCTGTCCAGGAGGCTACCCCTGGCGCCAACGTCAAGAAGAAGGACGTTGTCCGTTGCGTCGTCGTTCGCACCGTTAAGGAGATCCGCCGCAAGGATGGCTCCTACATTCGCTTTGATGAGAACGCCTGCGTTGTCATCAACAACGATGGTTCGCCCGTCGGCACCCGTATCTTCGGGCCCGTCGCTCGCGAGCTTCGTGACAAGAAGTACATGAAGATCGTCTCGCTCGCTCCCGAGACCCTGTAGTTAGGGGAGATATATGTATATCAAGAAGGGCGATAAGGTCCAGGTTCTCTCTGGTAAGGATCGCGGCAAGCAGGGCGTTATCCTGCGTGCTCTCCCCGCCGAGAACAAGGTCGTTGTCGAGGGCGTTTCGGTCGTCAAGAAGGCCGTCAAGCCCAACGCTGCCAACCAGCAGGGCGGCATCGTTTCGCAGGAGGCTCCCATCGATGCCTCCAACGTCAATCTCGTTTGCCCCGAGTGCGGTAAGGTTACCCGCGTCGGTCACGAGAAGGACGGCAAGAACAAGCTGCGCGTCTGCAAGAAGTGCGGCCACAAGTTCTAAGCTGCCCGCAACATCAAGTTGCTAGCAAAGGCCCGGATGCCACGGCACCCGGGCCTTTTTCTATCCCCACTCGATGGATTCGGTTCTGCCGTCCCGTCATTCCGGTTGCCCCACTTTTCGGTGCCGTCTCGAATCGAGTGCCGCCAGGTGACACCCTGTCGTGTTTCGTCGGCTTCGGGGACAAAAGTCGGGACAACTCCAAAAAATATTTTCGAATTCAGGGCTTTGAGTTTTTGTTTTTGTCCCAAAGGGCGCGGCGGGATGCCTTTGGAGGCTCGATAGCGCCGAAAACGCCCGTTTTGAAACTCAAATGCCTTTTCGCGCGCAAGCCGCCAGCTGCAATAGGAAGTGAATCAACGCAGGCGGCTTTCAAGCAGTTTGCAAAACTGCAGGTCGCAGGTCTTCATTGCCAGTAGGAGAAATGAGTAGTCTCAGGTGGCTTGCCCATGAGTTGACGAACGGGATTTGAGATTACGCTGACGTCCGGAAACGCTTCGAGCACGGCGTTACGTTTTTGGGGTTTGGGCGTAGCCCCTGCACCCGCGAGCGCGGGCCTTAAGCCCGCCGAGAGGGTGACGCGTCGAAAACGAAAGGGAAAGAGAGAAGGGGCCGTCCCTATCATTCAGGTTGCGACCGAAGAAGACAAGGAGATCCCCTGAGCCTGAATGATGCCCCACAGACCGCGTCCGACCGAGCTCAAGCCGAGCTTTTCCTGACGTCCGCCTTCGCGGAGATGATGGCTGGATTGGCTATGGATTGGCAACACTTATTTGGACGATTCCGGGAGGGACGGCCCCGCCTCCCTGAACTCGACCGGCGACATGTAGCCCAGCGTCGAGTGGGTCCTGAAGTTGTTGTACCAGTGCACGTAATCCAAGAGCTTGGCTCGGAGCTCGCGCGTCCCTCCTCAGTCCTTCGGAGTGGCCGACGATCTCCCCGTTGCAGAGGTCGACGAGCAGGCAGACGTAGTTCCATGACGCCCCGACGCGCACGCAGGCCAAGTCGCTGCTTATATGGGTGCACGGCGCCCTGCCGCCGAAGCCGCGCGCGACGACGTTGGGCACGTCGGCCTCGTTGACCGTCCCGGGGTGCACCTTGAACCTCTTCCTGCCGTATGCGCCGGCCAGGCCGTTCTCCCTCATGATGCGGCAGACGCGGCGCCGGCTGACGGTAACGCCCGACCTCCCGGGCGACGCCTTGATCTTGCGCGATCCGTTCCGGCCCTTGCTGGCGGCGTGCGCCGCCGCGGCCGCCGTCGCCCCCGACATTAAGGTCCTCAAGGGCCGTGTCGTCTCCGGCGACCAGTTCGTCTCGCCCGCGGGACAGAAGGAGCGCATCCTCGCGACCTTCGGCGACCTGTGCTGCGAGATGGAGGGCTGCACCATCGCGCAGGCCGCCTATCTCAACGGCGTGCCCCTCGTCGTCGTGCGCGCTATCAGCGACAAGCCCTGCGCCGAGGGCCAGGTTGTCGACTACAACACCTTCGAGAAGAAGGCCGCCTGCGACTGCGCCCGCATCGCCGCGCGCATGGTTAAGCTTTAGGCCCTGCGCACCGGGGCCCTTCTTTATGTTGGGACCCCGGCGCGCAGGGCCCTTTCCAAAGCGAAGTGTCGAGCCGAAGTGTTGAGCGTCGGCCCTGAATGTTCAATGGCCGTTGTTTTCTGCCCCTCAAGTGGTGGACTTTTCCTCGGAGCTGTTGATTCCCCCACGCGCCCCCTTCCGTTCTCTGTTCTCCCCTTATACTCCTTGTACGAGGAGGTAAGAAGTCATGGACAAGACCACACAGGACAGCTTGGCAAAGAAACCCGTCGACATGAGGGACAGGATTCTCGAGCATCTCGAGGCCCTCACCTCTGCCGTCTCACTCGACGACCTTGCCCGTCTGTCCACCTCCGACATCGCCGAGACGCTCATCATCTCCAGGAGCCTGGCGAGCCAGTACCTCAACGACCTTGTTCGCGCCGGCCTTGTGGTTAAGGTGGCGGGCAGGCCTGTCCGTTATTTTCATCGCCGCGCGTTCCAGAAGCGTTTTCAGGTAAAGCTCTCTGCAAGTGAGTACGCCTCGCTCGCCGACCTCATCCAGGCGACGGGAATCGCCGATCACCGCGACTTCGCGCGTGCCGTGGGCTTCGACCTGAGCCTCAGCTCCGTTGTCGAGCAGTGCAAGGCTGCGGTTCAGTACCCTCCGTTTGGCCTGCCCATCCTCTTGAGCGGCGGCGTGGGTGTCGGTAAGTCTTTCCTTTCTCGCCTTGTGTACGAGTACGGCAAGAACCAGGGCTTGCTGTCCCGCGACTCCTCCTATGTGCGCATCGACTGTGCCGGGGTCCCGGACGCCGCCTCGTTCAACGGGCTTCTTGACGAGTCGATCGCGAAATCGCACGGGGGTGTGGTCTTTGTCAACGGCATCGAGACACTCTCTCCCTCTGCGATGGAGCACTGCCTTGCGACGGCCCTCGGGCTCGATGCCTCCCAGGATGCGCCGCGCGCTCGCCTCGTTCTTTCGACGACGCTTTCCGCCGATGACCTGAAGGTTTCCTCGGCCTACAGCAAAATGCCCATCTGTGCCCGCGTCCCCTCACTCAAGGAGCGGACCCCCGAGGAGCGCGAGGATCTCATCTTGAGCTTCCTGCGCAGCGAGGGGTGCCGAATCGGTTCTGATGTGAAGATCAGCCGCGGCGCATACCGTTGCCTCGTGAACGCGGACTTTTCCGATAACATCGCCGGCTTGCGCGCCTGCGTGACGAACTGCTGCGCCAAAGCGTTCCTCAATCGCGAGGGCGACTACGTCGTCGTTCGCCCGTATCTTCTTCCCAGTGGGCTCCTCTCCTCCGCGCAGATCGATCAACAGCCCGACGATGGCGTTCTGATCGACGCGTCTCTGGATGCCGCCGAGAGCACAGGGCCGGTCGAGCAGGCGCTCGATGCCCTGTGCTCCCTCGATGAGCGATTCTGCGCCGGGGAGCTTTCTGTCTCCGAGCTCGTCTCGCAAGCTGTCTCCGCTGTGCGCGGCGTTGAGGATCACTTGATCTTCGGCCGCGGCGTTACCTCCTCGAGGTCGCGCGCCTTCGAGCGCGTCGTGGGCGCGGTCCTTGCCGACGCAGGCTCTTCTTATGGCATCGAGCTTTCGAGGAAGGTCGCTTTTCTACTGGCCCAGGAGATTTGCCTGCAGTTGTGGCCGGGCATCGGCCTGGCTAAGCGAAAGTCTGCCTGTGCGGAGCAAATCTCCCATCTCCTCGGTGCCGTGACCTCCGAATTGCCGTTTGCCTCGAGTGTCTCCGATCAGGTCGCCGCAGACGTGGAAGGGGCGCTTGGAATCTCGCTCGATCACTTCACGAAGACGCTTCTGACGCTGTGCGTCGCATCGGAGTCTCGCGATGCGAAGGCCCTTCGGACGCTCTGCGTCATCTTGTCCCACGGCTACTCAACGGCGACGAGCATCGCCGACGCGGCGAACCGTATGCTCGGCATGCATGTGTACGAGGCGGTCGACATGCCCTACGACCAGCAGCTGAAGGACATCGTCGGTCCGCTCCAGCGCCTCGTCGACCGCCATTCCTACTGCACCGGGGTCGTGTTCCTCGTCGACATGGGCTCCTTGGAGGAGGCCTATAAGGCCCTCGAAAACGTTACCGACTCCACTATCGGCGTGGTGAACAACGTCTCTACCGGTCTTGCGCTCGAGATCGGGGTCGGGCTGCTCGGCGGCAAGTCCGTCGCCGAGGTTCTTGGCGACGCGACCGCCGCGTGCGTGACGCACTGCAAGGTGATCGAGCGCGTCAACCGTGAGGACGCCATCGTCTTCTGCTCCGAGTCCGGGGTCGACGCCGCGGAAAGGATACGCCAGCTCGTCTCGCAGAGCCTCCCGCGCACCATAGGCGCGCGCCTGCTCACGAGGCCCTTCAAGCAGCTCGTCGCGAACGGGTCGAACGACGCCGTTTTCTCCGAGCACCGCGTCTGCGCCGTCATCGGCACGGGAGACCCCGGGGTCGCCTCCGTTCCCTTCGTCGCCCTCGAGGACATCATGTCGACGGCGTCCGCCTCTAAGGTTGATGCCGTGTTCGGCAGGTGGCTTGACGCTTCCGAGCTCTCTTCTTTCCACGAGAAGTTGCTCTCGAACATGACGCTGCAGAACGTCATCCGCTCCATCACCATCCTCGACCCGGAGCGGCTATTCCACGAGATCGAGAGCGCCGTGCACGAGCTTCAGCGCAGGACAGGCGAGAAGATCGGCAGCAACGCCATCATTGGGCTCTACGTCCACCTCTGCTGTCTCGTCGAGCGCCTTGTTACCAGAAACCCCATTGAGACCTACGTTGGCCAGGACCGCTTCGAGGAGGAACGCGCCGATTTCATCGAGTCCTTCAGGCAGAGCTTCTCGAGCATCTCGACGCGCTATCGCGTAGAGGTTCCCGTAAGCGAGATCGCATATGTCTTCGACTACATAAGCGTGAGCGCCGCCCCGGCGCGAGAAGAGCGCCTCGGCTCCTCGGACCTCCTGCTCGACGAGTGACCTTCCCCGCGCCGCCGCGAGCTGACCGCGCGTCCTCAATAATTCGATAACCCCTTGCCCCGCGCGAATCCGGATAGCGCCGAGGCAGTACCGAACGTAAAACTTCATTTGATAGGAGCAAACATGAGTGTTGTTATGGCACGAATCGACAATCGCCTGCTTCACGGCATCATCGTGACGCAGTGGGCCCCGGTGTCGGGCGCGACCCGAGTCATGGTCATCGACGACAAGGTCGCCGGCGACGAGGTCCTGAAGTCCACCATGAGGATGGCGCGCCCCGCGGGCATGGCCGTCTCGATCATCTCCGAGGAGACCGCGCTCAAGAACTTCGCGGCGGGCAAGTACGACCGCGAGAAGGTCTTTGTCATCGCCAAGGAGCCCGAGACGATCCTTCACCTGGTCGAGTCGGGCATCGAGCTCCCGTCGCTGATCGTCGGCGGCTCTCTTGTCAAGGAGGGCGGCGTCCAGCTCACCCAGCGCGCCTATGCCTCCGCCGAGAACGTCCAGAGCTACAAGGCGCTCATCGCCCGCGGCGTCAAGGTGACGGCACAGTTCGTGCCCGCCGACAAGCCCGTCTCCGTCGCCGACCTCATCTAAGGAGGGATCATGGTCAACTTCACTATCCTGCAGGTCGTCCTTTTGACCCTGCTGGCCTTCATCAAGCACGTGGACTACTACGGCATCCCGATGATCTTCGTCAACTATGCCGTCTTCTGGGGCCTTATCACCGGTGTCGTCATGGGCGACTGGCAGACCGGCCTCGTCATCGGCGGCACCATCCAGCTCATGCAGCTCGGCGTCGCGGGCTTCGGCGGCTCGTCGATTCCCGACTACGGCACGATGGCCATCATCGCCACAGCCTACGGCGTGACCCTGGGCGCGGACACGGGCCTCGCCATCGGCCTGCCGGTCGGCATGCTCGGCATCCAGCTCGACGTCATCGTCAAGATCCTCAACGGCTTCGTCGTCGAGAAGTCCCAGAAGTTCTGCGACGAGGGCAAGTTCAAGCAGATGAACGCCATCCTGTGGGTCTGCCCCGTGCTCTTCGGCCTGTGCGCCGCCCTGCCCGTCTTTGTCTCCGTGACCCTCGGCCAGCCCGCCGTCAACTGGCTCCTCGAGGTTATGCCCCAGTGGTTCCTTTCCGGCCTCACCCTCGCCGGCAAGATGCTCCCGGCCGTCGGAATCGCGATGCTGCTGCGTTACATGCCCACCGGCAAGTACTTCCAGTACCTGCTCGCCGGCTTCTTCCTCTCGGCCTTCCTGAACGTGCCCATCATCGGCGCCGCCATCGTCGGCTTTGCCCTCGCGATCGCGTTCTACCAGCGCGCCGAGAGGGACACCGAGCTCGCCGCCCACGCTTCCGCAGACGCCTTCATCGGAGAGGATGAGTAACCATGGAAAACGAGAACATCACCGCCGTCGCCAAGGGCAAGCCCTCCGGCTACAAGGTCACCAAGAAGGACCTGCGCAACGCGAACTGGCGCTGGCTCATGAGCGTGTGCACCTTCAACTACCAGACCCAGCAGGGCGCCTCAGTCGCCTACGCCCTCTCGCCGGTCCTGAGGAAGATCTACACGAACGACGAGGACTATAAGCAAGCGCTCAACAACCACTTCCGCTACTACAACACCCAGCCTTGGCTCGCCGCCATCATCCTTGGCGCCTGCGTGGCCATGGAGGAGCGCGACGGCCTAGCGGCGGCGGACGCCGTTCAAGACCTGAAGATCGGCACCATGGGACCGCTCGCCGGCGTCGGCGACTCCCTGCTCATGACCATGATCCCGACCATCATGGGCTCCATCGCCGCCTACATGGCCATCGAGGGCAACCCCGTGGGAGCCGGCATCTGGTTCGCGCTCATCCTGGCCATCTTCTGGGTCCGCATGCACGCCCTCGAGTTCGGCTACAAGCAGGGCGTGAAGCTCGTCACCGACTTCAGCGAGAAGCTTCCCAACCTCACTGCCGCCGCCTCCGTGCTCGGCCTCACCGTGGTCGGCTGCCTCATCGCCTCGGTCATCGGCGTCACCTGCCCGATTAGCTTCAGCTTCGGCGACGTCGCGATGGAGATTCAGCCGCTGCTCGACAAGATCCTGCCTGCCATGATCCCCGCCGCCATCACGGGAAGCGCGTATTACCTTCTTACCAAGAAGAACGCGAGCATGACGGCCCTCATCCTCGTGGTGATTGTCCTCGCGATGGTCGCCTCCGCCGCCGGCATCCTCGCTTAGCTTCGACCCAAGAGATTGGTGAATCAATGAGAAAGATAGTTGTGGCGAGCCATTCCCTTCTCGCCCAGGGCTTCAAGGACACCCTCGAGTTCCTTACGGGTAAGGGCGACGCCGTCAATGCCGTGTGCGCCTATGTGAACGACAACGGCGAGGGGCTCGACGCGGCGGTCGAGGCGGCTCTTTCGGGCACTGACGAGGTCGTCGTCCTTACCGACGCGTTCGGCGGTAGCGTGAACCAGCGCTTCTCCCGCTTCGCCTCCGACCGGATCCACGTGATCGCGGGTGTCAACCTCCCGCTCGCCATGACGGTCGCGCTCGCGCGCCCCGACGAGAAACTCGACTTCGATGCCCTCGTCAACGAGGCGCGCCAGCAGATCATCTACGTGAACGGTGTCAGTTCTGCCGAGTGCGACGACGACGAATAGAGGAGGTCGACGATGAGAGAGTTCCTTAAGGACGTGTGGATGCACGGCGGTGAGGAAAGCCGCGCCATCACCCCCGAGAACATCACGGGCGAGAAGGGCCGCGCCGCCATGTCGGCCAGCCACCTCGGCGTCGGCCGCAAGGGCTCGTGCTGCGTGCCCCTTGAGTCCGGCGAGACCATCACGCTCGCGGACATCGAGGGCCCCGGCATCATCCGCCACATCTGGATGACCGTCCCCGACAAGACCGCCGCCGGCAGCTTCGTCATGCGCGACCTCGTGCTGCGCTTCTACTGGGACGACGAGGAGACCCCCTCGGTCGAGTGCCCTGTCGGCGACTTCTTCTGTAACGGCTTCGGTGAGCGCGCCATTGTCAACTCAATGCCCATCTGCGTGAACCCGACGGGCGGCATGAACTGCTACTTCGAGATGCCCTTCAGGAAGCACGCCAAGGTCACGCTTACGAGCGAGCACCCCGGGTTCATTAAGTACATCTTCTACACGTTCAACTACGCGCTCACCGACGTGCCGGACGACGCCATGTACTTCCACGCTCGCTTTAACCGCGAGCGCAGCACCCGCAGGGGCGTCGACTACACCGTGCTCGACGGCGTGCGCGGCAAGGGCTACTACGTCGGCACCTACATGGCCCTGTGCGCCCTGGAGCGCTATTGGTGGGGCGAGGGCGAGATGAAGTTCTTCCTCGACGGCGACGAGGAGTTCCCCACGGTCACCTCGACGGGAGCCGAGGACTACTTCGGCGGTGCCTGGGCCTTTCTCGACAGGCCGCCCCACGCGCTGCCCGAGGCGCAGTGCTTCAACACGCTGTTCGCCGGCTACCCGTACCGCTCGACGCGCGACGCCACGCGCGACCGCTTCAGCGCGGGCAAGCCGAACCCGAACCCGATGCTCGCGACCAACGACGACGCGCTGCCCAGGCACGGTCTCTACAGGTGGCACCTTCCCGACCCGATCTCGTTCAAGGAGGACCTGCGCGTGACATTCCAGGACCTCGGCAACGACGACATCAAGCTCTACGAGCGCGAGGACGACATCTCCACCGTCGCCTACTGGTACCAAAGCGAGCCGCACGCCGTGCTCGCCCCGTTTGCCGCAAGGCAGGACCGCGTGCCCAGGTAGGGTCGCCTCGAAACATGCCAACGTTATGGGCGCCCGCGGTTGACCATGGCTACGGGCGCCCCTTTGCAAGGAGGATCACATGAGCGAAAAGCAAATGAGGCTCGGCGCCCTCGAGGCCGGCGGGACCAAGATGGTCTGTGCCGTGGTGTCCGGCGACGGCGAGGTCCTCGACCGTATGGAGACCCCGACGCTTGCGCCCGCCGAGACCGTCCCGCAGATGATCGAGTGGTTCGCCGCCCGCGATGTGGACGCGTTGGGCATCGGCGCCTTCGGCCCGACCTGCGTCGACCCCGCCGACGAGCGCTACGGCTCCATCCTGCAGACCCCCAAGCTCGCGTGGCGAGGCTATGGTCTTCGCGCCGCGTTCGCCGACGCCCTCGGGATTCCGGTGGCCTACGACACGGACGTGAACGTTGCCTGCCTCGGCGAAGTGGTCTTCGGCTGCTGCAAGGGGCTCGAGGACGCCGTCTACGTGACCATCGGCACCGGTGTGGGCGCGGGCGTCATGTGCGCGGGCAGGCTCCTTCACGGCATGCTGCACCCCGAGGCCGGCCACATGCTGGTAAGGACCCGTCCCACCGAGGAGGGACGCTGCGCCTGCCCGAGCCACGCGAACTGTCTCGAGGGCCTCGCCTCCGGCCCCGCCATCGCCGCGCGCTGGGGAAAGCCCGCGGCCGAGCTCGCGGACAACGATGAGGTGTGGGCGCTCGAGGGGGATTATCTGGGGCAGATGTGCGCGAACCTCGTGCTCATGTACTCGCCTCGCCGCATCGTCCTCGGCGGCGGCGTGATGCACCAGGAGCAGCTCTACGGCATCGTCCGCAAGAAGACCCTCGAATATCTGGGTGGCTACATCCAGACCGCCGAGCTTAAGGACATGGAGAGCTACATCTGCGCCCCGGGCTGCGGCGGCGACCAAGGAATCCTCGGCGCGGCCGAGCTGGCAAGAAGGGCGCTCGCGTAACTTGCGCTCTCTCCGCCATACAACGCGTTAAGAAAAGACGAGCGCTTCTTGCCAATTGAGCGGCAAGAAGCGCTCGTCTTTTGCATTTGTTTTTGGGGCAGGACGCCCCGCCTCCGCTAGAGTCCCTGGACCGCCACACCCACGAGGTTTGGACCGGTGTGGACAAGAAACGCGGGGCTGATGTCGGAGCGGACGACCTCCACCGCGTTGGCCACGCGCTCGCACAGGGCCTGCTCCATGCGGTCGTAGAGGTCGGCGTGGGCCGAGGTGCAGCTCGCGGCAAAGCGCACCTTGGGGTGCTTCTCGACGATGGCGGCGATGAGCTTGATCTCGGTGCGATGCGGTGCTTGCACAGCCATTTCGTGTGCGCGAGGCTGCTGGCTTTCTGGGCCACAGCAATCACCTTCCCCCTAGCATGATGACCTGAACAATCCTCATGCTAGGGGGAAGGTTTTTGTCGCGTAGCGGAAATTGGCCTCCACCCGCTGAGCGGGTGGCTTTCTATGCCGCGCGTGCCGTGCGGCACGGACTAAAGTCCATGAATAAAAACGAGGAAGGCCACGTCCGGCCTCCCTCGCAAAGAGTCTCTGATTGCTCCCACTCATTGGGGACAGACTTACATGAGTGATTGCACTTATTGGGGACAGACTTAAATGAGTGCTCTTGAAATGCCGGCGCCTGGGGACGTTCTTTTTCTGTCTGCAGTTTGGGACGTTCCTTTTCTGTCGGCAGTTTGGGACGGTCCTTAGAGCTGCAGCGCGCCATGAGCGACGAGGCGAAGCGGATCATCCTGTCTTTCGAGTTCTAAGCAGAATTCCCCGTCTCTGAGTAATGATTAGTGCGCATTTGTGCGTATTTGTGTGCGTAGGATTGCGTGGCTATGCGTGTATAAGCGCCGTCTGCGGCTGTATTTTGACCATTTAGCGGTTATATACGCAAAAGTACGCACATACGCGCTAATTTGTGCGAATATAGAGACGGCAGAAATGTTAGACGCCCCATGACCCAGGAGGCACATATGGCAGATTCCAAGCAGGCTCCACTCGACGCCGCGGCAGCCGCCAAAGCAGCATTCGCTTCGGTCCAGGACAAGCCGTTCCCTAACGACATCTTTACGGCTCCCGAGCTCCGCTGGGCCGTGATCGGGTGCGGCGTTATCGCCAACCAGATGGCCCAGTCCCTCGCTCTTGCCGGCCGCAAGCTCGCGGGCGTCGCCAACCGCACGCTGTCCAAGGCTCAGACTTTTGCCGAGCAGTATGGCATCGAGAAGGTCTATGACACGGTCGAAGACCTCTACGCCGATCCGGACATCGACGCTGTCTATATCACCACGCCGCACAACACGCATATCACCTATCTGCGTGCCGCGCTGGCCGCCGGCAAGCACGTGCTCTGCGAGAAGGCCATTACCCTCAACTCTGCCGAGCTCGACGAGGCCCGCGCCATCGCCGACGAGCACAACGTGGTCCTTATGGATGCCACCACGGTGCTCCACATGCCGCTGTATCAGGAGCTGCGCCGTCGCATGGATGCGGGCGACTTTGGCCACATGAACCTCGCCCAGCTCAACTTTGGCAGCTATAAGGAGTACGGTGACCTGACCAACCGCTTCTACAACCGCAGCCTTGCCGGCGGCGCCATGCTCGACATCGGCGTCTATGCCCTTTCGGTCATGCGCCTCTTTATGGCAAGCCAGCCCGCTGAGGTCGTGTCTCTGGGCAACACCTGTGAGACTGGCGTTGACGTCGCGGGCGGCATTGTCTGCCGAAACGCCGAGCAGCAGCTGGGCGTCGTGAGCCTTACGCTCCACTCGAAGCAGCCCAAGCGCTCGGTCATCAGCTTTGACAAGTGCTATATCGAGGTCAACGAGTATCCGCGTGCCGACCATGCGATCATCGTGTGGACTGCAGACGGTCACCGCGAGGAGGTCCACGCCGGCACCGAGGCCTACGCGCTGTGCTACGAGATGGCTGACCTCGAGAAGGCCGTCGCCGGCGATGATTCCAAGCGTGAGCTTCTGGATTATGCTTCTGATGTTATGGAGCTGATGACCAAGCTCCGTGCCGATTGGGGAGTCGTCTACCCCGAGGAGGAGTAAGCGATGCTCGCGGAAGATAGGCTCAATGCGATCGTCTCGATGGTGCAGCAGGCTGGTTCAGTAACGGTGCCAGAGCTTGCCGATGCCCTGGGTGTGACGGCTTCTACCATTCGACGCGACCTGCAGACGCTTGACCGAGCGCACCGCATCGCCAAGGTGCACGGTGGCGCGACAAGCCTTGAGCGCGCGCACGTGACGCGCGACTTAACGATCAGTGAGCGCAGTGATCTCCATAACGATGACAAGGAGCGCATCTGCGCCCGTGCGGCGGCGCTTGTGGAGCCCGATAGTTTCGTGTATATCGATTCGGGTTCCACGACCCTCAAGCTCATCGAGCATCTTCCGCATCTCGAAGGGGTTACCTATGTGACTGATTCCGTGCTCCATGCTCAGCATCTCGCTTTGCGCGGCATGCGTACCGTGGTGCTGGGCGGCGAGCTCAAACCCGAGACCGAGGCGCTCGTTGGCCCCGATGCCTTGGCAACTCTAGAACGCTACAACTTCAACTGCGGCTTTTGGGGCTCCAACGGCATTGCCGCCGAGCAGGGTTTTACGACTCCCGATATCGAGGAAGCGCAGGTCAAGCGTATCTCGATGCGCCATACGGCCAAACGCTTCGTAATCTCGGACGCCAGCAAATTTGGCATGGTGGCGCCCGTCAAGTCCGCGGACTTCCGCGACGCAACAATTATTACCGCGGGCGAGGTGCCCGCAAAGTACCGGGCAATGGACAACGTCATCACGGTCTAGCGACGGGGCAAGGCCAAAATCATTTAGTTCTCTCAATAGAAAAGCGGCAACGTCCATTACGGGCGTTGCCGCTTTCGTTGTCTGCCGGTTTGTCTAAATCTGTAACAACCAGACCGTTAAAAGCAGGCTAGATGTTACAGATTGAGATTGCTTGGGGCGACGCTGGTGGTTTGTCTAAATCTATAACATCTGAGGCTGATTATGCCGAGCTACTGTTACAGATTGAGATTTTCCCTTAAGGGGGATTTGAATGTCTCGATCTGTAACAGATAGACCGGAAAATGGGTTCTAACTGTTACAGATCGAGACGTTTTGGGACCGCGGCTGAGTCATCGTGGCGGCTTGACGTTTGACCAGATAAAACCTATCAAAATAAACCTGTCCCTTTTTTTGCAGGATTTAGGGCTCCCAGGGGCACGGGGCTTCGATGTGGATGTGCTCGCCAGTTACGGGGTGTGTAAAGGACACGCTGTGGGCATGGAGCATCAGGCCGCAGGGACGTGGCGTTCCGTACAGGTCGTCGCCTACCAGGGGATGACGCTCGCTCGCCAGATGCACGCGGATCTGGTGCTTGCGGCCGGTGAGCAGCTCGACATCGATATACGAGCGCGTGGGCAGGCCACGACGGCTCTTAAGACGCTTGAGCACCTTCACGCGCGTCTGCGACGGCTTGCCGCTGGCGCCGACGCGCATCTTGCGGCTGTCGTGGCGGTTGCGGGCGATGGGCTTGTCGATGAGCTTTTCGTTCCAGTCGATCTTGCCCTCGGCGAGCGCCAGGTAGTGCTTTTCGAAAGCGTGGTCGATGACCATCTGATCAAAGGCGGGCTGCGTCTGCTTGTCGAGCGAGAACAACACCACGCCGGTGGTGTTGCGGTCCAAGCGGTTGAGCGGCTGCATGTCAGTCGCGGCAAAGCCGTCGCCCATGGCCAGCAGCAGGTCGCTGGCGTAGTCGGTGAGCGTGCGCTCGCCGGTGCCGTCACCGTGGACGATCATGCCGGCGGGCTTGTCGATGGCCATGAGCCAGGCGTCGCAGTAGAGGACTTGAGGTTCTTCGTTCACGTGTAAGCCTTTCGGTTAGCTGATTCCCACAAACATGCAGCCCGAGGTCGCCCCGCGTAGGCGGGCGGCGGGCTTGCGGCCGGCCTGCGCTGCTTCGACGGCGCGACGGACGCGGGCGACGGCACGGCCCACCTCATTCGTCTCGAGCAGCGTTCCGTCCACCATGAGACGACGCACGCCGGCATCGAGCAGCTGAGGAACTTGCGGCGTGAGGTCGATGGGGTAGGCATCGTACAGGCGAGAGCGGCCGTGGATGTCGGTGCGGACGGGCATGACCTTTCCGTCGATATTCTTGAGCGAGAGCTTGCGGGCACGCAGACGGCAGTTGGCACAATCGTGGATGCAGCCGTTGGCAACCTGCAGAATGCAATGCTCGATTGTCATGACGCGCGGCCGGCCAAAGACGGTGATGCCCAGAGCCGCGGGCGCGTCGGCGCCGAGTGAGACGATCTCGTCGAGCGTGATCTCGGGCGAGAGCCAAAACGCACCGGCTCCGCGCTTGGCAAGTGCCTCCATGCAAGGCGTGTTGTGCACGGGCAGGCAAGAGCGAATCTCGGCCGTGGCGCCAACCTGGGCGGCCAGGGCAAGCTCGGAGATATTGCCAATAGCGACCGTGGCGCCGGCAACAACCCACGGGTCGATGCGGACGTGGTCAACGGCGCGGCAGACCTCGTCGAGTACGGGCACGATACCCTGCTCAAATGCATCGGCAGGGGAGAGCTCGGCCGCATCGAGTGCGTCGGTGGTCATGTAGATGCGCGTGGCGCCCTCGGCACGAGCGGCCTCGGCGGCGTCGAGCGACGTGACGGTGGCGCAGATCTGCGGCTCATCGCGGTAGTGCTCGGGCATGGGGCGCGTACATTTGTCGAGCACCGGCAACTCGAGCGTTTTCGCGCGCTCCTCGTAGGGTGCCAGAATGGCCTCTTCCAGCGCCTTGCAAGCGGCGGCGCGTACCTTATGCACGGCGGAGAAGCCCATGCCGCAGCCGGCGTCGAGCGAAACGTCAAAGCTCGCTGCCTCAAAGGGCGAGGAGCCCATGCGGCCCACATGCTCAACCAGATCTGCCGCCTCGACGGCGCGGGTCTTGGCGGCCTCGACGGTGAAGCCCGTGGCGGTGGCGGTGAGCGCGGGGTTGTCACAGCAGGTGAGTGTGACAGTAAACGGCGCTCCCAGGCGCGCCACGACGGATACATCAATAGCTCGGCGGCGCAGCACGTCGCGCTTGAGCGCGGCACCGGCGGCATCGATGGCGCGCTGGCTGCGGATGACGCGTACGCGGCAGCCCTCGGGCATGCTTCGGGGCACGCGGCACTCGATGATGTCACCGGCGGCGGCATCATCGGCAGCGATAGTGGTTAGGAACTGATCGAACTCATCATCGTGGCGAAGCTCCAACAGATCGCCCTTGCCCACGGGCTCAAACAACTCAATGCGGGCGATGGCGGCGCGGCGACGACGGTCGTCGGGTTTGAGCCCGCGTACGTCGCGGTTGGCCAGACGGCTGCCCAGCACCGTGCCCACAATCTGGCCGCGGTTGTTGGAGCGCTCGTAACTCATCATCTCGTCGCCCGAGGTGCCGTCCTGATAGGCGTGCGTAAAGTCGCGGTTAAAGCAGCGCTTGAGTTGACGCTGGCGGGCGGCGTCCTCGTCCTTGGCAACGGCGACCCCGGCCAGCATGTCATCAATCTGATGACGATACACATCAACGATGGAGTACACGTAATCGGGCGCCTTCATGCGACCCTCGAGCTTGAGCGATGCGGCGCCGGCGTCATACAGACGGCGAACGAGCTGCGAAGTGTTGGTGTCACGCGGGCATAGCGCACGCTCGCGGCCGGCGGGGGAGAGCGAGCGGCCGTTCTCGTCAATCAGCTCGTAAGGCAGGCGACAGGGCTGAGCGCACATGCCGCGGTTGGCCGAGCGGCCCGCCATGGCAAAGCTCGACAGCAGGCACAGGCCCGAGTAGCAAAAGCAGATGGCGCCATGGCTAAAGACCTCAAGGTCCACATCCGGCGCGGCATCGTGAATGGTGGCAATTTCGTCGATGGAAAGCTCGCGCGAGAGAGTCACGCGGTCGGCGCCCTGCTCGCGGCACCAAAGGGCTCCGCGGTCGTCGTGGATGTTTGCTTGGGTTGAGATGTGCGTCTCGATGCCGGGCATCGTGCGCTTGACCTCAAAGAACAGGCCCCAGTCCTGGATGATAAAGGCGTCGGCGCCCAACGTGGAGCAGCGGTGGATGAGTTGCAACGCATCGCCCATCTCGGACTGCTTGATGACGATGTTGACCGTGACGTAGACGCGCGACCCGGCTAGATGCGCGGCGCGGCAGGCTTGCTCAAAGGCCTCGTCGGTAAAGTTGGTGGCCTTGCGGCGGGCGTTGAAGCTGCCCATGCCGCAGTAGATGGCGTCTGCCCCGGCGGCGAGTGCGGCGGCAAAGGGCTCGGGCCCTCCGGCGGGCGCCAAAAGCTCGGGTCTGCGGTTGGTGGTTCGACTGGCGGTTGCGGTCATATCCTGCCTTTCAAAATGCTCAGATACTCAAAAGTATAGTGGTGCCGTCGCGGCAGGCGATGCCCGTGCTCTAAGCGGGATAAAGTCTTCAGCAGCTTGGACTGGCTGCTTCACATGAGAACCGTTCAGCGGTCCGGGGAAACCGTTGGGCGATAAAATATTCTCGCAACGTGATAATAATCTTGCATCGCGCGGAAACCTTGAGTACTATCCCAATCAAGCGCGGTGTTCAGACCGAACTGTGCCTCCCGGTGTGAACGCCGCGCTCCCGTTCCCTTTTACTTGTAAGGAGAAAAACATGAGCAAGACCGTCGTGTCTTCCGATAACGCACCTGCAGCCATCGGCCCGTATTCCCCCGGCATCCAGACCGGCAACATGGTGTTCCTGTCCGGCCAGCTGGGCATCGACCCCGCAACCGGCAAGATGCCCGAGGGCGTCGAGGCCCAGGCTAAGCAGTCCCTTGCTAACGTCGAGGCCCTGCTGACCGCTGCCGGCGCCACCTTTGCCGATGTCGTCAAGACTACGGTCTACCTGGCCGACATCGCCGACTTCGCCGCCGTGAACGAGATCTACGCCTCCAAGTTCGAGGCCCCGTTCCCCGCGCGCAGCGCCTTCCAGGTTGCTGCCCTTCCGGCTGGCGGTCTGGTCGAGATCGAGGTCGTCGCCGCCCTCTAAGGCGTTGGCAACAACTAAACATGACATGCAAAAAGACCCTGCAGCGCGTGCGAGCTGCAGGGTCTTTTGTCAAGTGACGGATCGCTTGTGGAGCCGCGCTCCATTTTGCTCGTTAGCCCTCCTTGCGAACTTTTTGCAGGTAGCGGTAGACGCTGGGCTCCGAGATGCCCAGCGCGGTGGCGGCGCAGGCCACGGCGCCCTTGAGCATGAACACCCCGTTGCCGTTGAGGTGGCGAATGACGTCCACGCGGTCGCTCTGACCAAGCGACGCTACATCCAGCCCGCGCGCGCTCAGCAGCTCGGCAATGCTGCGGTCGATGAGCTCCTGTGTGGACTCCGAAAGGCTTTCGACCTCGATAGACGCGGGCTCTGTCCGCGTCGGCGCCGCGTCGAAGCACGCCATGAGCTGCTGCGCCATGGCGTTGATGGAACGCACGGTCGAGAGGTCGGTGTTGACGCAGAGCATACCGACGATCTCGTCATTCTCGCGGATAAAGTACGTCGCTGACTCCAACGTCTTGCCGCCGGCGCCGCGGCCCTCGTAGCCCGTAATAAACGGCAGGTCGCGATACTTGGCGTCGTGCATGATCTTGAGTGCCAGATCGGTGGCGGGGCCGCCGACCTTGCGGCCGCTCACGATGCCGTTGCGAATATCGACGATGGCGTGGTCGGGATCCGAGAAATCGTGCAGCACGATTTCGCTGTTTTTACCGAGTATCTGCTCCAGGAAATCGACCATCGGCAAAAAGCGACGTACGGTCTCGTTCACGGGCAACTCCTTTGGGTGAAATCGGAAATGTTCATAACAATTTTTTCTCATGGTAACACGCTGCCCGTCATCTCGTATATCCGCAGGTACATTGCGTAATACAGACGAACGGTAGGATTTTGGCGGTAAGCGGTCGACCAAAAGAAAAGTTAGATGTTATTTTGACCAGACACTTTCCTGACCCGCGGAAATGCGTTATCTCAGCTGAAGAATAGTCTGATAACAAAAAATTATTATTGAGAATGAGAATCATCTTTAATACGATATGCAACGAAGGCACAACCTCAACCCCGCACTGCGTCACAATAGAGCGTTAGATGCGAAAACAACTACTTCGAGGATTGGTGGTCAAATGACCCAGGAGACGGTTACGAACGGCACTGAAGCCCTGTTCACTCGCGAAGGCATGCCTCCCGTTAAGGAAATGATCCCGTGTGCCCTTCAGCACGTACTGGCATCGTTTGCCGGCATCATTACCCCGGCGGTCATCATGGCCGGCGTCTACGGCTTTAATAGCCAGCAGAGCACCGACATCATCCAGGTCGCGCTCATTCTTTCGGCGATCGATACGGCCCTTCAGGCCTTCGCTCCCTTCCGTCGCATCGGCGGCGGCCTGCCCATCGTCATGGGCGTTTCGTTCGCGTTCCTGCCGGCCCTGCAGGCCATGGGCGCCTCGGGCTTTAGCTTTGGTGCGCTGCTGGGCGGCGAGATCGTCGGCGGCGCCGTCGCGGTCCTCTTTGGTCTGGCCTACAGCAAGATCAAGTGGCTGTTCCCGCCCGTCGTGACCGGTACGGTCATCTTCTCCATCGGCGTTTCGCTGTATCCCACGGCCGTCAAGTATATGGCCGGCGGTATGGGTACGCCGCTGTGGGGCACCCCGCAGGCCTGGTGCGTCGCTCTTATCACCTTCGCCGTGGTCTTTGCGCTCGCCAACTTTGGCAAGGGCACGCTCAAGCTGGGATCCGTGTTCTTTGGCATGATCGTTGGCATGATCGTCTCCATCCCCTTTGGCATGATCGACTTCTCCAGCGTCGCCACCGCTCAGGTCTTCGCCCTTCCCAAGCTCATGCCCTACGCGCTCGAGTTTGATCCCGAGGTCTGCATTACCCTCGCCGTCGTGTTCCCCATGGTTGCCATCCAGGTTATCGGTGACGTCTCCGCCGCCTGCCTGGGCTCCATCGACCGTATGCCCACCGAGCGCGAGCTTTCCGGCGCTATCGTGTCCCAGGGCCTCACCTCTATGGTCGGCGGCCTGCTGGGCGGTCTTCCCACCAGCGCCCTTGGCCAGAACGTGGGCATCATCTGCTCCAACAAGGTCGTCAACAAGTGGGTCTTTGTGATCATCGCGGCCGTCTTTGCCATCGCCGGCCTGTTCCCGCAGCTCTCTGCCGTCCTTTCCGCTATCCCGCAGCCCGTCATCGGCGGCGCGACCGTCGGCGTCTTTGGCACCATCACCATGAACGGCGTGCGCATGTTCACCCGCGAGGGCCTCACGCAGCGCACTACCACCATCGTCGGTACCTCCGTCGTCTTTGGCCTGGGTATCTGGATGGCCAGCGGCTGCCTTGCCGGCGAGGGTATGCCCACCTGGGTGTCCACCGTCATCGGCTCCAACGCCGTGACCCCCACCGCCATCATGGCCATCGTGCTCAATCTGATCCTTCCGCAGACGCCGGTCGTGGCTCAGCACATCGATGCCGCCAAGGACGCTGCCGTGGATCTGGTCTTGCCCGAGAGCAAGAAGTAACCAATTCGGTGCTATTCGTCGGCGGACGCATCGCCTCGTCCGCCGACGTCATGCGGCGCCAAGCCGCACTTCAAAGGGTTGTCCCTTTGGTGAAGCGTTGACGGGAGAGGGCCCGTTTCCGGTGTAGGCCGGCGCTTCGCACTCCGCCATGTCAGAGGTGTCAAACCCCGCCTCTGATGTTGAAGGGAGCATCCATGCTTCTGGTCGCTAACGGTTCCGTTTTTACCCGCAACGCTCAGACCCCGTTTATTCCAAACGGTGCGGTCGCCATTGACGGAGATACGATCGTCGAAGTGGGCCCCGAGTGCGAGCTCAAGGCCAAGTACCCGGATGCCGAGTACGTCGACGCCCAGGGCAACCTCATCATGCCCGGACTCATCAACTGCCACACCCACATCTACTCGGGTCTGGCCCGCGGCCTTGCCATTAAGGGCTGCAACCCCACCAACTTCCTGGAGAATCTTGAGCAGCAGTGGTGGAAGATCGACGACAACCTGACGCTCGACGGCACCAAGGCCAGCGCCTATGCCACGATTCTTGACTCCATCCGCGATGGCGTCACCACGATCTTCGATCACCACGCGAGCTTCTGCGAGATCCCAGGCAGCCTCTTTACCATTAAGGATGCAGCTCAGGAGCTGGGCATGCGTTCGTGCCTGTGCTACGAGGTCTCCGACCGCCGCGGTCAGGAAAAATGCGACCAGGCCATTGCCGAGAACGCCGAGTTTGCCCAGTGGGCCGCCAAGGAGCGTCGCGATAACGACAACCACATGATTGCCGCCATGTTTGGCGGTCACGCCACCTTTACGCTGTCGGACGAGACCATGGACAAGATGGCCGAGGCCAACAACGGTCTGACCGGCTTCCACATCCATGTGTGCGAGGGCATGAATGACGTGTGGGATTCCCGCCTCAACCGCGGCGGCATCAGCCCCGTCGAGCGCCTGCTGCAACACAATCTGCTGGGTCCCGACACCATGCTCGGCCACTGCATCCACGTGACGCCCGCCGAGATGGACATCGTCAAGGAGTCCGGCACCTGGCTCGTCAACAACCCCGAATCCAATATGGGCAACGCCGTGGGCTGCGCCCCCGTGCTCGAGTTCTTCCGCCGCGGCATCCCCGTGTGCATGGGCACCGACGCCTACACCCACGATATGCTCGAGAGCCTTAAGGTCTTCCTGATCATTCAGCGCCACAACGCCGCTATGCCCAACGTGGGCTGGTGCGAGGCCATGACCATGCTGTTCGAGAACAACGCCAAGATGGCGAGCAAGTACTTCGATCGCAGGCTCGGTGTGCTCGAGGCCGGGGCTGCCGCCGACGTCATCGTTATGGACTACAAGCCCTTTACGCCGCTGAGCGAGGAGAACATCGACGGCCACATGCTTTTTGGCATGATGGGCAAAAACTGCCGCACCACCATCATCAACGGCCGCGTCCTGTACAAGGATCGCGAGTTTGTCGGTATCGATGAAGAAAAGATCAACGCGTGGACCATGGCTGAGTCCAAGAAGCTCTGGAGCACGCTCAACGATCGCACCTACTAATTACAAGTAGATTCGCGCGCGTCGGATGTTTCGCCGCATCCGGCGCGCGCATGGGCGGCCTCCGCGGGGTCGCCGGCGCTGTGCTAGCGCTACACCGTATTTGCGCCCGCCGCGCGGTCTCGCCGGGCGTTACAGAGAGGAGCTCATTATGAGCGACATCATGAGGCCGATCCCGTTTTCGCAGCTGATGAACTGGATCATCGAAGAGCACAAGACTCAGGGCGCCGTCTTTGGCGTGCGCAAGATGGTCACGGCCAACCAGAAGGGCGCGCTTCCCATTTTCGACGAGCGCATCGAGACTCCGTTTGGCCCGGCCGCCGGTCCCAACACGCAGCTTGCCCAGAACATCGTGGCATCCTATGTGGCTGGTTCCCGCTTCTTTGAGCTCAAGACCGTCCAGGTTATGGACGGCGAGGAGCTTTCCCGTTGCGTCAACAAGCCCTGCATCGTGGCTCAGGACGAGTGCTACAACTGCGAATGGTCGACCGAGCTCGAGGTTCCGCAGGCCTTTGCCGAGTACGTGAAGGCATGGTTTGCCTGCCACCTGATCGCTCGCGAGTACGGTCTGGGCAGCCCGGACGGCTTTGTCTTCAACATGTCGGTGGGCTATGACCTGGAGGGTATCAAGAGCCCCAAGGTCGACGCCTACATCGAGGGCATGAAGGACGCCAGCGGCTCCGAGGTTTGGAACGAGTGCCGCACGTGGGCTCTCGCCAACCTGGACAAGTTTGAGCATGTCGACGCCGCGTTTGTCGAGTCCATCCCGGCGCGCGTCTCCAACTCCATCACCGAGTCTACCCTGCATGGCTGCCCGCCGGCGGAAATCGAGCGCATCGCGACCTATCTGATCACCGAGAAGGGCCTCAACACCTACATCAAGTGCAACCCCACGCTGCTGGGCTATGAGTTTGCACGTCAGCGCCTCAACGAGCTGGGCTTTGACTATATCGTCTTCGATGACACACACTTCCGCGAGGACCTGCAGTGGGTCGACGCCGTGCCCATGTTCGAGCGCCTGATTGCCCTGTGCGCCGAGCGCGGCCTGGAGTTTGGCGTCAAGCTCACCAACACCTTCCCCGTCGACGTGACGAGGAACGAGCTGCCTTCCACCGAGATGTATATGTCCGGCCGTTCGTTGTTCTCGCTGACCATCGAGGCTGCCCGCCGCATTACCGAGCAGTTTGACGGCAAGCTGCGCATCAGCTACTCCGGTGGTGCCACGGTCTACAACATCCGCGCCCTGTATGATGCCGGTATTTGGCCCGTTACCCTGGCGACCGACGTGCTCAAGCCCGGTGGCTACGAGCGCTTTAGCCAGATGGCCGGCGAGTTTACCGACCTGGATGGCAAGCCGTTCGCGGGCGTCTCTCTCGAGGCCGTGACTGCGATCCAGACCGACTCGCTCACCAACCCGCTCTACAAGAAGCCGCTGCGCCCGCTGCCCGACCGCAAGGTCGCCGGTAAGAGCCCGCTTTCCGACTGCTTTACCACGCCTTGCCGTACGAGCTGCCCCATCCAGCAGGATATCCCTGCCTATCTGGCGGCTGTTGACGAGGGCCGCTACGAGGACGCGCTCAACATCATCATCGAGCGCAACGCCCTGCCGTTCATTACCGGTACCATCTGCCCGCATCCCTGCGGCCGTGCCTGCGAGCGTGCATTCTACGAGCCCGAGGGCGCCCAGATTCGCGCCAGCAAGCTCAAGGCCGCCCGCGAGGCCATGACCGCCGTGCTGCCCAAGCTGCGCACCCAGGCCATCGCCAACGACGGTGAGCGCAACGTTGCCGTTATCGGCGGCGGCCCGGCTGGTCTGGCGACGGCATTCTTCCTGACGCGTGCCGGCGTGCCCGTCACCATCTTCGAGGCCCGCGATTCGCTCGGCGGCGTGGTCCGTCACGTCATCCCCGAGTTCCGCATTGCGAACGACGATATCTCCCACGATACCGAGCTCTGCCTGGCCTTTGGCGCCAAGGTGCAGCTCAATGCTCGCGTGGAGTCCATCGACGAGCTCAAGTCCCAGGGCTTTACTGACGTGGTCGTGGCCACCGGTGCCTGGATGCCCGGCTCTGCAGGCTTGGGCGAGGGTGCCGAACTCGATGTGCTGGAGTTCCTCGAGGCCGCCAAGAAGGGCGAGAAGCTCGAGCTGGGCGAGGACGTCGTGGTCATTGGTGCCGGCAACACCGCCATGGACGCCGCCCGCGTGGCCAAGCGCCTGGCAGGCGTGAAGAACGTGCGCCTGGTGTATCGCCGTACCAAGAAGCAGATGCCCGCCGACGAGGAAGAGCTCGATCTTGCTCTTGCCGACGGCGTTGAGTTCTGCGAGCTGCTGGCGCCCAAGGCACTCAACGGCGCCGTGCTGACCTGCGATGTTATGGAGCTTGGCGAGCCGGATGCAAGCGGCCGTCGCAGTCCCGTCGCCACGAGCGAGACCGTCGAGCTTCCCGCCACCACGGTGATCTGCGCCGTGGGCGAGGGCATCGATGCCAGCCTGTACGATGCCGCGGGCGTCGAGCACGACCGCCGCGGCAGCCTTGCCGCCACCTCCACCGGCGTCGAGGGCGTCTGGGCTGCGGGCGACTGCCGCCGCGGTCCTGCCACCGTGGTCGAGGCTATTGCCGACGCCGCCGAGGTCGCCCGTGCCATCGCCGGCGTGGACTTTAACAAGTACGCCGACTGCAACGAGCAGGCCGGTCGCGAGGACACCTGCTACGAGCGCAAGGGGTCGCTGTGCCGTGACAAGCGCAACTGCACCAAGACCCGCTGCCTGGGCTGCGGCTCGGTGTGCGAGGTCTGCTGCGACGTGTGCCCCAACCGCGCCAACGTGGCAATTAAGGTGCCGGGCCTGGCCAAGCATCAGGTCGTCCATGTCGACGGCATGTGCAACGAGTGCGGCAACTGCGCCGTGTTCTGCCCCTACCAGGAGGGTCGTCCCTACAAGGACAAGCTCATCCTGTTCTGGAGCGAGGAGGACATGGAGAACTCCGAGAACGAGGGATTCCTGGCCGTGGGCGAGGATCACTTTAAGGTCCGCGTGGCCGGCACGGTCCGCACCGTCTCGGTCGATGCCGTCAACACCGGCCTTCCCGAGGCCGTCCGCCTGACCATCAGGGCTGTGCGCGACAACTATTCGTACCTTCTTAAGAAATAGGCGAGTCACTTATGGCCAAATCCATTCAACATAACGTGGCCTACGTTGCCTGCGGAAGCGGTTGCGCCTCCGCAGGCGGCGACGCCCGCTGCAGCGAAGGCTGCATTGGCTGTGGCGCCTGTGTCACGGCCTGTCCCCACGGTGCCATTGCGCTGGTCGATGGCATCGCCCGCGTGGATCGCTCAAAGTGCACGGGCTGCGGCCTGTGCGGCATGGCGTGCCCGCAGCGCGTGATTGCCTTCGTTCCCGGCTACCAGAACATCCTGGTGCGCTGCAATAACACCGACAAGGGTGCCATTGCGCGCAAGATTTGCGACACGAGCTGCATCGGTTGCGGTATGTGCGTCAAAAAGTGCCCTGCCGGCGCTATCCGTATCGAGGACAACTGCGCCCATATCGACGGCGCGGACTGCCTGTCGTGCGGCATGTGCGCCGTCGTCTGCCCGCATGGCGCCATTCACGACCGCACCGGCATCGCCGCCGGCGTGTAGAAGGGAATCACCATGGCACAGGAATTCACTTTTACCGTTAACGGCGTGGAGCGCACAACGACTCAGAACAAGCCGCTGCTGCGCTACCTGCGCGACGACCTGCACATCCATTCCGCCAAGGACGGCTGCTCCGAGGGCGCCTGCGGCACCTGCACCATCCATGTGGACGGTGCCGCCGTCAAGGCGTGCGTACTGACCACTGCTCTTGCCGCCGGTCGCAACATCGTGACTGTCGAGGGCCTGCCCGAGGACGTGCGCGAGGCCTTTGTGTACGCCTTTGGCGCCGTGGGCGCCGTGCAGTGCGGTTTTTGCATCCCCGGCATGGTCATGGCGGGCGCGGCGCTCATCGCCGAGGACCCCGAGCCCACCGAGGAGCAGATCAAGTACGCCATCCGCGGCAACGTCTGCCGCTGCACCGGCTACAAAAAGATTATCGAGGGCATTTCGCTGGCCGCTGCGGTGCTCCGCGGCGAAAAGCAGATCGACGAGGATCTGGAGCGCGGCGACGACTACGGCGTGGGCAAGCGCGCCTTCCGTATCGACGTGCGCAAGAAGGTGCTCGGCGAGGGCAAGTATCCCGACGACATCGACGAGCTCGATCAGCCGGGCCTGACCTATGCCAGCGCCGTGCGCTCCAAGTACCCGCGCGCCCGTGTGCTCTCCATCGATACCTCCAAGGCTGAGGCCCTGCCCGGTGTGGTGGGCATCCTGCGCGCCGAGGACGTGCCGGTCAACCAGGTCGGCCACCTTATCCAGGATTGGGACGTCATGATTGCGGCGGGCGATATCACCCGTTGCGTGGGCGATGCCATTGTGCTGGTGGTTGCCGAGGACGAGGCGACGCTCGAGAAGGCCAAGAAGCTCGTAAAGATCGATTACGAGCCGCTGGAGCCCGTGCGCAACATTGTCGAGGCCAGGGCTGCCGACGCCCCGCGCCTGCACGACAGTTTCTTTGCCTTTGGCAACACGGTGGAGCTCAAGGACAACGTGTGCCAGAGCCGTCACGTGACGCGCGGCGACGCCGCCAAGGCGCTGGCAGAGAGCGCGTTCACCGTGACGCAGCGCTTTACCACGCCCTTTACCGAGCATGCCTTCTTGGAGCCCGAGTGCGCCGTTGCCTTCCCGTACAAGAACGGCGTCAAGGTGCAGTCGACCGACCAGGGTGCCTACGACACGCGCAAAGAGTGTGCCCACATGTTTGGCTGGGATAGCGAACCCGAGCGCGTGGTCGTCGAGACCATGCTCGTGGGCGGTGGTTTTGGCGGCAAGGAGGACGTGTCCATCCAGCACTTGGCCGCGCTCGCCGCATATAAGTTCCAGCGTCCTGTGAAGTGCAAGCTCACGCGTGCCGAGTCGCTTGCGTTCCATCCCAAGCGTCATGCCATGGACGGCACCTTTACGCTGGGTTGCGACGCCGAGGGCAACTTTACCGGCCTGGACTGCGAGATCAACTTTGATACCGGCGCCTACGCATCGCTGTGCGGCCCGGTGCTCGAGCGCGCCTGCACGCATGCCGTCGGCCCCTACAAGTACCAGAACACCGACATCCGCGGCTTTGGCTACTACACCAACAACCCGCCCGCCGGCGCGTACCGCGGCTTTGGCGTGTGCCAGTCCGAGTTTGCGCTCGAGAGCCTGATCGACCTGCTGGCAGAAAAGGTCGGCCTGGATCCGTGGGAGATCCGCTACCGAAACGCCATCGAGCCGGGCGAGGTTTTGCCCAACGGCCAGATTGCCGATTGCTCCACGGCGCTGAAGGAGACACTGCTCGAGGTCAAGGATGCCTACTATGCGCATCCCGGACACGCCGGTATTGCCTGCGCCATGAAGAACGCCGGCGTGGGCGTGGGCCTACCCGATGCCGGTCGCTGCAAGGTTCGCGTCGAGGATGGCCGCGCCGTGGTCTACGCCGCCACGTCCGACATCGGCCAGGGCTGCAACACGGTCTTTTTGCAGGACGTTGCCGAGGCGTGCGGTCTGCCGCTGAGCTGCATCGCCAACGGCGAGTGCTCCACCGAGAACGCTCCCGACTCCGGCACCACGTCTGGTTCGCGTCAGACGGTCGTGACCGGCGAGGCCGTGCGCGGCGCCGCCTTCCTGCTGCGCGACGCCATGGTTGGCATCGAGGCTGGCAAGCCTGCGCCTACCGCCCCGGTGAGCGCGCATGGCGACGGCGTCAAGATCGAGTACGACGACGGCCGCGCCTATCAATTGCGCACGCAGGAGCTCGTCGCCGGCCAGGGCATGCATCCTCAGGATCCCGCGACCGCCATCAAGGCGCTCGAGGGATGCGAGTTTGGCTACGTGTATCTGGAGCCGACCGACAAGCTGGGTGCCGACGTTCCCAACCCCAAGAGCCACATCTGCTACGGCTTTGCCACGCACGTGGTCATTCTGGATGATGACGGCCGCGTGAGCGAGGTCTATGCCGCGCACGATTCCGGCAAGGTGGTCAACCCCATCTCCATTCAGGGTCAGATCGAAGGCGGCGTGCTCATGGGTATGGGCTATGCGCTTACCGAGGACTGGCCGCTCAAGGACTGCGTGCCCCAGGCAAGGTACGGCACACTCGGGCTGTTCCGTGCGCCCGAGATTCCGGATATCCACGCCATCTACGTGGAGAAGGACGAACTGCTGCCCGTGGCATACGGCGGCAAGGGCATCGGCGAGATCGCAACGATCCCCACGGCGCCCGCCGTGCAGAACGCCTACCGCGCGTTTGACGGCAAGCTGCGTCCGGATCTGCCCATGGTGGATACGCCGTACAGCCGCGCCCGTCACCGCGGGTAGGGTAGGGCGCGGACAGCCATTACTGACGGGCTGTTCGCGCTCAACACCAACTGCATATGCTGCACCTTTGGCCCCGACTCCATCGCGAGCCGGGGCCTTTTGTTTGAAGCGGAAACTGTGTCCCGGATTCAAGCCTCAGGACGGGATGAACTTTCCCAATGGGGCCGCATGCGGAAACTGCGTCCCGGATTCGATGTTCAGAATGGGATGCATTTTCCCCTTGAGTCCCTAGCGGAAAGCGTGTCCCGGAATTCGGCTCCAGAGTGGGATGCGCTTTCCGGTTGAAGCCTCAAGCGGAAACTGCGTCCCGGAATCCGCGCCTGGAATGGGATGCGCTTTCCGGAACAGCTCTCAACCGGAAACTGCGACCCGGAATTCGGCTTCAAACCGGGACATGCTTTCCGGACCGGTCTTCAACCGGAAACTGCGTCTCATTCTGAGTCTTCATTCTGGGACGCGCTTTCCGCAAGGAGTTTCGTCGGGAAAATGTATCCCAGTTTGAGCGTCTATTCCGGGACGTGCTTTCCGCTGGTCAATCGTTTGGAAAGTGCATCCCAGTTCGAGCGTTCATTCCGGGAAACGGTTTCCGCTAGGCATGCCATCTGGAAAGCGCATCCCATTTTGAGCACTCAGTTTGGGACATGGTTTCCGCGGGTGCTGCCAACCGGAAAGTGTGTCCCGGTTTGGTAGGCAGGCGAGCATAAGCTCAGTAGCCCCTACAGCTCAATATCGTTGAGCCACGTCGGCAACATGGTCTGCCTGATGCCTGCCGTCTGCAGCTTTTTCGCGAGCACTCCTGCCGAGCGGATTTCACTCATGGTAAAGCGCAGCAAGGGATGGCCGTAGAGCGATAGGTGTGCCTCGCGCTGTCGTTCGGCAACGAGCGCTTCGGCGGTGGTGCGTCCGGCCAGCATGGTCTGGTCGGTATATTTGATGAGCCCGTCGAGCTCGCCCAGTGTGAGTTCCCGCGCCTGGCGCTCCCAGGCAAAGTCCGTTCGTATGGGCTTGGTCGAATTGAAGGGGTCCGTCAGCTCGTATTGAAGCCAATCGGGCGCAAAGCCCGTCTCGATCATGATGGCTCGGGCGACCGATTCCCCGCCGCTCTCGGCGCGGGCGTCGGCATATCGAAGTGTCGTGAGGGCGGTGCGAATCGTGCGACCATTGCGGGCGGTCGCTCGTTGCTCGACGGCCTCCATCAGCTGTTCCCGCGCAAGGCCGAGCTTTAAGATCGTCGAATCGGCAATGGGCATGCCGTCGGCAAAACCGGTCTGCAACAGGCAATCTGTGACCGTTTGGATGGGCGGCGTTACCGATATGCCGGCTCTGCGTATTGCTCCGGCCGGCTCAATTTGGTGCCGCTGAATATGTGCGCCCGGGCGAGCCGACGGCTTTGTCGAGCTGCAGACATGCACGACATTCAGGTGTCGCCACGAGACCTCGAGCCCCAGCAGACAGGCGGCAGAAAACGAGCAGAACGTCCAATCGGGGTGGATGATCGCAAGGGCGCGGAGGATTTCGCAATGGCGTTGCGCTCGGTTGAGTTCATCCCAGCGCGTTTTTCGCGCAAACAACCCCGGCATGGGCGAGACAACCGTGCCGCCGGTGCGCCGAAGGAGCGCTTTTCGGATCGCCGTGCTCGGGGGAATCAGACAGCGCCCCTCTTGTTCGGCTTGAGTGAGCAGTTGGTCGATGAGCTGGTCATTGCAATGGGTCATGAGCTACCGCCTCCTTTTGGGTAGCAAAAACGTATCAGCTGGAACTTGCCGCTCAGCCGACCAAAAACTGACCAAAATCTAACCATGCAGGTAGATGACCTGCTTTTGGCGTCATTTTTTGAAGCTGAATCGGTGGGCGGTAATCGGCGACCGTGAACGGTAGCGAGTTATGAAGACTGGGTAAGTTTCGGGACGTGTACTTTTTGAAAAAGAGCATTCTATCTGCTGTTTTGTGTTTCTGGATCGCATATTTGAAGGCATGTGATAAGGGCGGCGGACTGTCGCCTTTTACCTGCGGGTCGTTGTCTTGTATCTGCGGAAACTGTGTCCCGGAATTGCCGCTCGGAATGGGATACATTTTCCGGAACAGCCCTCAACCGGAAACTGTGTCCCGGAACGAGCCCTCAGAGCGGGATGAACTTTCCCAACGGGGCCGCAGGCGGAAACCGTATCCCAGAATTTAGGCTCAGAACGGGACGCGCTTTCCGGATGGCATGCTTGGCGGAAACTACGGCCCAGTTTTTGGCTCCAGAACGGGGTACATTTTCCGGAACGGTCCACGTGCGGGGGTGTACCGCCCCTTTTCGTGCTCCGCTTGTCGGATTACGTTATAGCTAGACATATTATAGGAAGGTATAATATAGCTAGCTATAACGTAAAGGAAGGATGGCCCTATGTTTATCGGAAGAACAGTGGAAATGTCCGAGCTCAATCGACTGTATGGCACGGGCTCCTTTGAAATGCCTGTGATTTACGGCCGCCGTCGTGTGGGTAAAACGCGCCTTATCACAGAGTTCATCCAAGGCAAGAAGGCTATTTACTTTCAAGCTCGTCGTACCAATGCGGAGGCAAACCTGCACGGCTTTAGCCAGGCGATACTTGCAGGCTCGGTTGGTGCTGCAGGCGTGTCGTTTCGTAGTTTTGACGAAGCGTTCGATGCATTGGCCACCATGGCTCGAGCGGAACGTTTGATTGTCGTGATTGACGAGTATCCCTATCTCGCCCAATCGAATCCCGAGATCAGCTCGTTGCTGCAAGACAAGATTGATCACCTGTACAAAGAGACCAGGCTCATGCTGATTCTATGCGGCTCGTCTCTTTCGTTTATGGAGGAACAGGTATTGGGCTACGAGAGCCCACTATACGGTAGGCGTACGGCCCAGTTTAAGATCATGCCGCTCGATTTTACGACGACCCTCGGCCTGTGGCAGAGCATGGGTCGCGAAGACGCTGCGGTTTGCTATGGCATGACGGGCGGCATTCCTGCATATATCGAGAAAGTCGATCCTACCGTATCGCTCAAGGACAACATCAAGCGTCTTTTTCTTACCCCTACGGGTTATCTCTTTGAAGAGCCGAGTAACCTGCTATTGCAAGAGTGCCGCAATCCCGAGCAATATGATGCGATCGTGCAAGCAATTGCTCAGGGGCGCTCGAAGATCTCGGAGATTGCGAGCTCTACGGGAATCCCTGCGAGCAACGTAAAGAGCTATGTGGATAAGCTGGCGTCGCTTGGGATTGTCGAGCGCGAGCTGCCCCTAAACGAGACGAGCAATAAGCGGGCTGTGTATCTGCTGAGCGACCAGATGTTTAGGTTCTGGTACAAGTTTGTGCCGCAGAACATTGGGCTGATTCAAAACGATATGGCCGAGATGGCGTATAAGCGCATTGAGCCGCACATATCGGATTACATGGGTACGGTCTTTGAGCTTATATGCAGACAATACGTGTACGAACTCGCGCGTGCGGGCCAGCTCGATGTGGTTCCGGCGAGCGTCGGGCGCTGGTGGGGGACGGATAATCGCACGCATACGCAGGAAGAAATCGACTTGATTGTTGACGATGGCGAGGGCACTGCGCTGTTTGCGGAGTGCAAATGGCGCAATGAACCGGCGGGCGAAGACGTGCTGCAAAAGCTCGTTCATCGAAGCGAGCTCTTTAGACGGCAACGAAAAAGCTATGCGCTTTTCTCAAAAAGCGGCTTTACGCAGGGATGTCGGGATGCCGCGGAGAGTAGGGGAGACGTCAAGCTGATCTCGTTTGCCGAGATGTGCGAGCGGAGATAACCAAGCGCTCTGATGTGATGCTCGGAATGGGACGCGCTTTCCCCTTGCGGCCTTTGGCGGAAAGCGCGTCCCAGATTATAGCTCCAGAGTGGGATGGCCTTTCCGGATCGGCCCCTCGCGGAAACTGCGTCCCGGATTCGATGCTCAGGACGGGATGCCGTTTCCGATAGAGGCATGGGGTGGAAAGCCTCCCATTTCTAATGTTCAAGAAATGGGAGGCAGCTCATCGCGAGCTGGGCCTTTTGTTTGGAGCGGAGGCAGCATCCCGGAATTCGGGCAATCCGGTGGTCAGGGGTTGAGCGAGCGTCGCGCTAAGGATGCCAAGCGTAAAACTTTCAATGAACATAGCGTAAAAACTACATCCGCAACGGCGTAAAAACTACATTGGAAGTAGCGTAAAATCCGCATTGAAAATGGCGTAATTTCGTATATCGCATGATTGCCCGAGCTTGCACACGGCCTTTTGCGAGCTCTTGCCATGAACGAGAGCCAGGCTGTCACGTACAAGACGCTCATAAAGGACGCCTCGTACGGTGAGGCGGGCCCCGACGAGAGGACCATCGCTGCGTACCTGGATCTCTTCAACAGGCTCAAGCTGACCGAGGACCTGTGCGGAGTTTTGGCTTGGCTGCCAGGTTGTGGAAGTTGCGCTCGCTGCGCACGGAGAAATTGTCCATACGGACTCCTTTCATCGATGTTGGCAGGGCCACCGTGCCTCTTGGCCGGTTGGCGTCGGGATCGTGGAGCCAACTCTCTACCCCGACTCTGGATAAAACGCGCCCGCTCCTTGCGGGCACGATGGAGTCTATCAGCGCGCGCGGATGGCGCTTGATTTCCCAAGTGATTATTCGGCTTTCATCCGGAAAAGTGTCGAAATCAGCCGTGTAAAAGTACGGAAAAGTGTCGAAATAGGCACCTTAAAACTTCGGAAAAGTGTAGCTGGATGACAAGACAGCACTTAGAAGCCGGCGCTGGATGCGGGATCCTGCGGCCGCCTTCAGCTCTCGCTACTCATCGTCCCCGTCGTTGGGGTCGCCCTTGAGGGTGTTGATGTCCAGGTACTGGTTGTCGTCCTCTTTTTCCTGCGTTGCCGATTCGGACGCGGTGGGGCCGCGGAACAGTTGGAATCCCTCAAACGCAATGACACCGAGCAGGGCAATGATAATGGCGATAAAGGCAACCTTGACTGCCTGCGGAAATTCCGAGAAACGCAGCGCCTTTTCCTCGGCGTAATAATCGGCGAAGCGCTCTTCGCCCGTGCTTTTGGTATACGCCGGCGCGGACGCGGCCTCCGGGTCATATTCCGGTGCAGGCGTGGCAGCGTACGGATCGTTGAGATAATCGCTCGATGCGGTGCCATAATCCTCGGTCTCGATGCGACCGGTGCCAGCATAGCCATCGGAATAATCGGAATATGCCGCACTGCCCTCATAGTCCGCGGCGCTCGTGTTGGCGGCAAAAAGCGGGTTAACTGGAACATCGAGCGCCGGCATGCCGGTAGAGGTCTCATCCAGATCGGCTGCAGCCCAGGAATCGTGGACAACCTGACGGGCAACGGGCTCATCGAGCCTTGTGACCGGAGGCTTGCGTGCTGCAGGAACGGGCAACTGCTGGGCGTTGTACATAACGGTGCTGTCGGCCGATTTGCCCTGCGTCGCTGCAGCGAGAAATGCCGCCGTCTCGGACGGGTCGCTTGCGGGGCGGGGAGCGGGTGTAGGCGCCGAAGTGGGTGCGGGTGTAGGCGCGGGCGTCGAAACAGGCGACTGCGCAGGAGTCGGCGCAGATGCGGGCTTGGGCGCAAGTGCGGGATTGGGGCTTGACGGGCGAGCCCCGCCACCCATGAGTTCGTCGGCGGTCCACGGGCGATCATCCATCACGTCGTCAAGGCTCAGCGAAAACAGGTCGTCTTCGCCCTCATCGAACATGCGGTGCACATGTCCACCAATTGCCGGAATCAATCCGCGACCGGTGCATGATGCCTTGCTCAACGCCATTCTGTTCCATCCTTTCGAAATACTAATGACATCGATTATATGGAACTTCCCAAGCGGCTCGGTCTTGGATTCGTGCTTTCCAGAACTCGCGCCCAAAAGGGGAGGGGCAATCCAGGCGAGTGCCTACTTGTCGCCTGTTGCCGCCTTGGCCTCATTGAGGTAGCTATAGAAGCTGTACTTGGAGATGCCAAAGAACTCGCAGGCGCGCTCGCTCGACTTGGAAATGAGGAAGGCGCCGCGACGGTCGAGGTAGCCAATGGCACGAATACGCTCGTCTTTGGTCATGAGTGCCGCGGGCTTGCCCACAAACTGTTCGCACTCGTGCAGCAGGTCCTCGAGCAGGTCGCCGATGTTCTTGGTAATGGGCTCGGGCTCGGTGTAGCCCGTGCCGCCGGTGCCGGTAAAGGCGTCGAGCGAACGCTCAAAAGCCTTCATAAGCGTAATGTCAAAGTTGATGCCCAAAATGCCGACGGGCTTGCCCTCATCGTTGCGGATAAAGATCGTCGACGATTTGAGCAGCTTGCCATCGGCGGTTTTGGTGAGGTACGGCTCGCGGTCGTGCACGTCGGCGGTGCCCTCGTGCATGGATTCAAGCACAATATGGCTGGGGCTATCACCCAGTTTGCGCCCGCTGACGTGGCCGTTTTCGATCACTACGATGGAGCGGTCCACGTCCTCGGTCTCCAGGTCGTGGACGACGACTTCGCAGTTGGGGCCAAATTGGAGCGCCAGGCCGTGTGCAAGGCGCTTGTAAAACTCAATCTGTGCGGGGGTCATGGGTGCCTTCCTAAAAATTAGTTTGGGCACACTTTGCCATAAACCACACTTGACCGCAAACAAATCCATCAACAAGGCAATTCATGACCGTTCGGCGCCGAAAAAGTACCGATTACGGCAACAAACAATTTGTTAGGTTTACCAATCAAAAAGTGTGATAGAACAGTGCTAACAAACTTTTTGTTTGGCATCCACATAAAAGTTCAGCCGTGTGAATGGGATCGGGCTGAAACGCGTATGCGGGGGCCGGCAAGAGAGAACTTAAGGAGTTCACCGTATGGCCGATAAGATCCAGTGGGCGGGCAACACGATGCCCAAGAGCGATGACAAGCACTTGGGAATCATGAGCCTCGACCACGTGAAGAAGGCCCGCGCCTTCCACCAGTCGTTCCCCCAGTACACCGTCACTCCGCTTGCCCGCCTGGATGGCCAGGCCGCGCGCCTGGGCCTGTCCAACCTGTGCGTTAAGGACGAGAGCTATCGCTTTGGCCTCAACGCCTTTAAGGTCCTGGGCGGTTCGTTTGCCATGGCCAACTACATTGCCGACGAGACCGGCAAGGACGTTGCCGAGTGCACCTTCGATTACCTGACCTCCGATCAGCTTGCCAAGGACTTTGGCCAGGCTACCTTCTTTACCGCCACCGACGGCAACCATGGCCGCGGCGTGGCATGGGCTGCCAACAAGCTGGGCCAGAAGGCCGTCGTGCACATGCCCAAGGGTTCCACCAAGCCCCGCTTTGATAACATCGCCGCCGAGGGCGCCACGGTGACCATCGAAGAGGTCAACTACGACGAGTGCGTGCGCATGGCCGCCGCCGAGGCCGATGCCTGCGAGCGCGGCGTCATCGTTCAGGACACCGCCTGGGAGGGCTACGAGAAGATCCCGTCCTGGATCATGGAGGGCTACGGCACCATGGCTTCCGAGGCTGCCGAGCAGCTGCGCGAGATGGCCATCAACCGCCCGACGCACGTGTTTGTCCAGGCTGGCGTGGGTTCGCTCGCCGGCGCCGTGGTGGGCTACTTCACCAACCTGTATCCCGATAACCCGCCCACCTTCGTCGTGGTCGAGTGCGCGCCTGCCGCCTGCCTGTACAAGGGCGCTGCCGCCGGCGACGGCGACCCGCGCATCGTGGACGGCGACATGCCCTCCATCATGGCCGGCCTGTGCTGCGGCGAGCCCAACATTCTGGGCTGGGATATCCTGCGCAACCACACCACCGCCTTCGTGTCCTGCCCCGACTGGGTCACCGCTCGCGGCATGCGCACCCTGGGCGCTCCCGAGAAGGGCGACCCGCGCGTCATCTCTGGCGAGTCCGGCGCTGTGACCACCGGTCTGGTCGAGACTCTCATGCTCGATCCCGAGTACGCCGAGCTCAAGGAACTCATCGGCCTGGACAAGACGAGCTCCGTGCTCTGCTTCTCCACGGAAGGTGACACGGACCCCGACCAGTATCGTCGAATTGTTTGGGAAGGCGAATATCCCACTTGCTAATCGTTGGGGCGGAGTAAATAGGTATCGCTCCGCCACCTCACAGGTAGATTCCTTCGTTTGAAAGGTTATGAACAATGGCTAAAGAACTCGATTTCGACGCTATCAAGGCTGCTGCTGAGTCCCATCGTGCTGATATGACTCGCTTCCTGCGCGCTATGATCTCCCACCCCTCTGAGTCTTGCGAGGAGGGTGAGGTTGTCGCTTGCATCAAGGCCGAGATGGAGAGCCTTGGCTATGACGAGGTCAAGGTCGACGGCCTGGGCAACGTTATGGGCTTTATGGGCGAGGGCGACAAGATCATCGCCATCGACTCCCACATCGACACCGTCGGCATCGGCAACATCGAGAACTGGGACGCCGATCCCTATGAGGGCTACGAGACCGACGAGATCATCTACGGCCGCGGCGGCTCTGACCAGGAGGGCGGCATGGCTTCTGCTACCTATGCTGCCAAGATGATGAAGGACATGGGCCTCATCCCCGAGGGCTACAAGATCATGGTCGTCGGCACCGTCCAGGAAGAGGACTGCGACGGCATGTGCTGGCAGTACATCTACAACAAGGACGGCATTATGCCCGAGTTCGTCATTTCCACCGAGCCCACCGACGGCGGCATCTATCGCGGTCACCGCGGCCGCATGGAGATCCGCGTCGACGTTCACGGCACCTCCTGCCACGGCTCCGCTCCCGACCGCGGTGACAACGCCATCTACAAGATGGCCGACATCATCGCCGACGTCCGCGCCCTCAACAACAACGGCTGCGACGAGTCGACCGACATCAAGGGCCTTGTCAAGATGCTCGACCCCAAGTACAACCCCGAGCACTTCGAGGACGCCCGCTTCCTGGGCCGCGGCACCTGCACCGTCAGCCAGATCTTCTACACCAGCCCCAGCCGCTGCGCTGTCGCTGACTCCTGCGCCATCTCCATCGACCGTCGCATGACCGCCGGTGAGACCTGGGAGTCCTGCCTGGACGAGATCCGTAACCTGCCGGCCGCCAAGAAGTACGGCGACGACGTGAAGGTCTCCATGTACATGTACGATCGTCCGTCCTGGACCGGCGAGGTCTACGAGACCGAGGCTTACTTCCCCACGTGGATCAACAAGGAGACCGCTCCGCACGTCAAGGCCCTCGTCGACGCCCACAAGGCCATGTTCGGTGACGAGCGCATCGGCTGCGAGCCCAGCATGGACAAGCGCACCGGTCGCCCGCTGTGCGACAAGTGGACCTTCTCCACGAACTGCGTTTCCATCCAGGGCCGCTATGGCATCCCCTGCGTCGGCTTCGGCCCGGGTGCCGAGTCTCAGGCTCACGCTCCCAACGAGGTCACCTACAAGGACGACCTGGTCACCGCTGCCGCCATGTATGTGGCTGCCCTGAACCTCTACGATCCGAGCCAGGCCGATGGCGACGCCACCGTGTTCCGCGCCGGTCTGACCAACAACAAGATCGATTAGTCCCATTCCTCGATCTTGTTGAGCCGGGGACAGCTCGTGTCCCCGGCACCCCTTGTTGACTTAGGGCCCGCGGTCGTTATCTCCCATGCTTCCTCAACGGTAGCGGGTCCTCGTCATAGTGCTCTGCATGTTCTAGCCACACGCGCATGCCGGAGCACATCTACTCATTGCAATCGTTTCATCTTTGGAAAGGATATTTACATGGACGCCAAGTTTACCGAGCTCGTCGAGCAGCTGAACGGCCTCGATTTTAAGGGCATGTACGGCAGCGACTTCCTGCACACCTGGGATAAGACCACCGATGAGCTCAAGGCGCTCTACATCGTCGCCGACGCCCTGCGCGAGCTGCGCGAGAACAACGTTTCGTCCAAGATCTTCGATTCGGGTCTGGCCGTCTCCCTGTTCCGTGACAACTCCACCCGTACGCGCTTCTCCTTCTCTAAGGCAGCCAACCTGCTCGGTCTTGAGCTGCAGGACCTGGACGAGAAGAAGTCCCAGATCGCTCACGGCGAGACCGTCCGCGAGACCGCTACCATGATCTCCTTCATGGCCGACGTCATCGGCATCCGTGACGACATGTACATCGGCAAGGGCGACGCCTACATGGCCGAGGTCTCCGAGTCTGTCCAGCAGGCCTACGAGGACGGCGTTCTGGATCACCGTCCCACGCTCATCTCCCTGCAGTCCGACTCCGATCACCCCACGCAGTCCTCTGCCGACATGCTCTACCTCATCAACGAGTTTGGCGGTCTTGAGAACCTCAAGGGCAAGAAGGTTGCCGTCACCTGGGCCTACTCGCCCTCTTACGGCAAGCCGCTGTCCTGCCCGCAGTCGCTGATCAGCCTGCTGCCCCGTTTTGGCATGGACGTCACCTTGGCCCACCCCGAGGGCTACGACCTCATGCCCGAGGTCGTCGAGCGCGCCAAGGGTTATGCCGCCGAGTCCGGCACCACCTTTAAGCAGGTCAACACCATGGCCGAGGCCTTCGAGGGCGCCGACATCGTGATCCCGAAGAGCTGGGCTCCGTTTGCCGCCATGGAGAAGCGCACCAACCTGTACGCCGAGGGCGACGACGCCGGCATCGCTGCACTCGAGAAGGAGCTGCTCGCTCAGAACGCCACGCATCAGGATTGGTGCTCCACGACCGAGCTCATGGAGAAGACCGCCAACGGCCAGGACACCATCTTTATGCATCCGCTGCCTGCCGACATCTCCGGTGTCTCTTGCGAGCACGGCGAGGTCAACGCCGACGTCTTCGACATGCACCGCGTGGGCATGTACAAGGAGGCCAGCTACAAGCCGTACGCCATCGCAGCCATGATGTTCCTGCAGAAGGTTGCCGATCCCGCCGCTACCCTCAAGGCCCTCGACGAGCGCAACACCGCCCGTTGGTTCCAGGCCTAAAGCTGGGTTGAGGTAAGCCATGTAAAGGGGGCGCTCTGCCAACCGGCGGGGTGCCCCTTTTTGCATCGTGGGCGTGCGGGATAAGCGCTTTCGATGTAGATGCCCCGCGACGCGAGTTATGGGTACGATGGTTTCAGGGGAGGTATCGCCATGAAACTTGGTTGCGTCATTATGGCTTCGGGCGAGGGCAAGCGGTTTGGCTCCAACAAGATGCTTGCCGATATCTATGGCGAGCCGCTGATTGCCCGGACTATCGATTCGGTTCCCCGGGACTTTGACGTTGTGGTTTCGACGCGTTGGCCCGAGGTCGCTCAGATTTGTGATGACAAGCATTGCCCGTGCGTGCTGCACGATGGCGAGCTGCGCAGCGAAAGCGTCCGTGCGGGCCTTTCGTGGGGAGTCGAACGCAACTGGAAAGGTTGCCTCTTTTTGCCGGGCGACCAGCCGCTCGTGAGTTCGGATTCTTTTGAGGCTATGGTTCGTGCATTTGACGAGCGTGGCCGCAAGCATCCGGTGCGTCTTGCGTGCAACGGTGAGCCTTCGAGCCCGGTGCTCTTTCCGGCGGAACTGTTCGATGCACTTATGTGTCTTGAGGGTAAGGACGGCGGCGGTTCGATCCTCAAGGACCGTACCGACGTGGTGCTGGTCGAGGCGCGTGCCTACGAGCTGTGGGACGTCGATACCGTCAAGGGACAGCGACGCATAACGGAGCATATCGCCGCCTGCTCGTATTTTGATCGCGTGGCCAACTGCATCAATCAATAAGGAGCAATTATGATCATCATCAAAAACGGCGCACTCGTGACGCCCCAGGGGCTTCGCCGCGCCGATCTTGCCATGGATGGCGATAAGATCGTGCGGATTGCCGCGGCGATTGAGCCGGCCGAGGGCGATACCGTCGAGGATGCTGCGGGCTGCTGGGTGTTCCCGGGCTTTATCGATGGGCACACGCACATGCAGTGCTGGACCGGCATGGATTGGACAGCCGATAGCTTTGAGACCGGCACGCGCGCGGCTGCCTGCGGCGGCACGACGACCATTGTGGACTACGCGACGGCCGATCGCGGCGTGACCATGCCCGATGCCTTGGTCGAGTGGCATCATCGCGCCGACGGCACCTGCACCGCCAACTATGCCTTTCATATGGCGCTTGCCGAGTGGAATGAGCGCAACCGCGCCGATCTTTCGGCCATGCGCGAGGCGGGCGTGTCGTCGTTTAAGACCTACTTTGCCTACGACCATCTGCGCCTGGACGATGCCGAGACGCTCGAGGTGCTGGAGGAGCTCAAGCGCGTGGGCGGTATCCTGTGCGTGCATTGCGAGAACGGCACGTTGGTCAACGCGCTGCAGAATCGCGTGTTTGAGCAGGGTATCCACGGGCCCGAGGGCCATGCGCTCAGCCGTCCGGACGTGTGTGAGGCCGAGGCCGTGAGCCGCCTGCTGTATCTGGCGCACTTGGCCGGGGACGCTCCGGTCAACGTGGTGCACCTTTCGACCAAGCTGGGGCTCGAGGCCATTCGCGCTGCCAAAGCGCGCGGGCAGAAGAACATCTATGTCGAGACATGCCCTCAGTATCTGATGCTCGACGACACCTGCTATCTGGAGCAGGGCGAGGACGGCTTTGCGGGCGCCAAGTACGTGATGAGCCCGCCGCTGCGCCATGCCGGTGACCGTGCCGCGCTGCGCGAGGCGCTTGTGGCTGGCGAGATCGATACTATTGCGACCGATCATTGCAGCTTTAACCTGCACGGGCAAAAGGACCGAGGACGCGATGATTTCCGCGCGATTCCCAACGGCGGGCCCGGCGTGGAGCATCGTCCCGTTGCGATTGCCACGAGCTTTGAGGGACAGCTGGGTCCCGAGGATCTGTGCCGCTTGATGAGCGAGAATCCGGCGCGCGTTTTTGGCATGTATCCGCGCAAGGGCTGTCTTGCCGAGGGCGCCGATGCCGACGTGTGCGTGTGGGATCCGTGCGCGCGTTGGACGATCAGCGCCGCGACGCAGCATCAGGCCGTGGACTACACGCCGCTCGAGGGCTTTGAGGCACATGGCCGCGCCAAGGCCGTGTTTGTGAACGGCGTGCTGGCGGCACGCGACGGCGAGCCCACCGGAGCCCAACCCGGCCGCTACGTGCCCCGCTAACGGGAAGACCGCCGGGGTAGCTAATTTGGGACGGGGCTCTTTTAGCTACCCCTTGAGGCTGGTGGCGATGAGGGGGCGGCCGAGGGCCGCCTCGAAGCGATCTGCCATCGTTGGATCGGCAAGCGTGTCGACTTGGTTGAGCATGATACGGGCATTGTTTAGGTTCAGCATCTGCATCTCGGCATTGAGCACCTGGGCGACGCGCTCGGGCGTGGCGATGTCGGTAGGCTCGCAGCCGCAGCGCTCGCAGAAGAGCTCGGGGCGGTGGACAACCTCGGCGACGGGCTTGCCCAGCCCCGAGGCGCCGACGACCCAGACAACGTTTGCCGTGGCGGCGGGAATTACCGGCTCCCAGGCGGCATGCGCCTTGAGCGGGAGTCGCTTGCTGCCATCTGCCTCGGCCAACACATAGTCAAAGCGCTGCGCCAGCTCGTTGAGCGGCTCGGCGGGGGCGGAGAGCTTGCCTGTCTCCGGGTTCAAAACACCCGCCTGGCAGATACTTCCGCGGACAAGTCCCGCGCATGCCTCGCAGGTGCAGCCGGGAACATGTAGGGTCCCCGGCTTCCAAGGCGCGGCGTCCAGGCGACGGCTCGACCCATCCCATGACACGCCGGCGACGGGAAACATGTGCGTGGTGGTACAGAGGAGCACGCGGCCGCCAGCGCGCATGAGCTCGAGACCCAGCGTCTTCAGCAGCGTCGACTTGCCGCCACTGCCGATAATCGCGGTAATGCCCGACTCGATCCTGAGCGCGGAGGCAAGATTGCCGCTAACCGTTTCCATCTGTTCACCGCCGTATAATACTGTGATAATAAATAATCATCAGAGTAGCGGCCGAACCGCTTTTGCTCTGCTCAAACCGTAGCACAGGGAGGTGCCCCGGGAATGCTCGTGTATGTTCGCGGCGCCGGCGATATCGCCACGGGTGTCGCTGCCCGTTTGGTACGCGCCGGCGTGTCGGTCGTTATGGCCGATATCGCGGTTCCCACGTGCATCCGCCGCACAATCAGTTTTTGCGAGGCCATTCGCCTGGGCGAGGTCGAGGTCGAGGGCATTCGCGCTCGCTTGGCGCAGACGCCGGCGGAGGCGCTAGCAATTACCGAGGCCGGAGACGCGGCCGTCGTGGTAGACCCCCAGGCCAAGATGCTCGACGAACTAAAGCCCGCTGCCGTGGTCGACGCGATTCTGGCTAAGCGCAACTTGGGTACCACGCGCGATATGGCGCCTGTCGTCATCGCCGTGGGGCCGGGTTTTACCGCGCCGGTCGATTGCGACGCCGTGGTCGAGACCATGCGTGGGCATTTCCTCGGCCGCGTCATCACCCAGGGCTCGCCCCAGCCCAATACGGGCGTGCCGGGTGTGATCGCCGGCTATGGCAAGGAGCGCGTTATCCACAGCTCCGCCGCCGGCGTGTTTAGGTCCGACCGCGCGATCGGCGACATCGTGAGTGCCGGCGATGTGATCGGGTATGCGGGTGATACTCCCATGGTCACGCAGATTGACGGCTGCTTGCGCGGCCTTTTGGCCGACGGCGTTCAGGTGACCGAGGGCTTTAAATGCGCCGACGTCGACCCGCGCGGCGATGCCAGCTATATCAACTATATTTCGGACAAGGCGACGTCGGTCGGCGGCGGCGTGCTCGAGGCACTCGCCATGCTCACCGGTGTATTTCAGGGATAGGAAGCGACGATGGAAAAGCTCGATGTGGTGAATGCTGCGCTTGGCGCTCTGAAGGCCGGTAAGACGTGCGAGCTGGTGGTAGTGGCCGGCACGGCAGGGTCATCGCCGCGCGGCGTGGGCGCCTGGATGGCCGTCTTTGCCGGTGGCAGCCAAGCGGGCACCATCGGCGGCGGCAAGATTGAACTCTTTGCGCTGGACGAGGCACGCGAGCTGCTGGCCGCAGGGCAGTCGCGTCTGGTCCGCTACACCATGGGCGGCGAGAACTCCGATACCGGCATGATCTGCGGCGGAGCCATCTGCCTGTGCTATCTGTACCTGGATGCATCGCAGGTGCCGTTGTTCCAGTCGGTTGCCGACGTCTTGGCGTATCGACGCATCGGCGACTTCGTCATCGACTTTGAACCGTTTATCGCAAACGCGCTCGAGGGCGATGTGGCCGAGTGCCATGGCGAGGCATCGCGCCATACCATTGCCGGCTGCCCCGAGCTTTCGCTGGTTGAGGAGGGGAGTAAGGTCACCTACACCAACGCTGCCTCCGAGATTCCCCCGGCGCACATCGAGACGCTCTGCCCCGAGGGCCTGACCTACATCTTTGGCTGTGGACACGTGGGTGCCGCGACGGCTCGCGTACTCACGGCGGCGGGCTTTGCCGTTGTGGCGTGCGATGACCGCTCCGGCACGCTGACCCCCGATTGGGTGCCCGGTGTCTACGACCGTCGTCTGGTCGACTACAAGAACCTGATCAAGCAGTGCCCCATCGGTCCGCGCGACTTGGTGGTCGTGGCCACAGCAGGTCACAAGTCCGATATCGACGTGGTGATTCAGGCCATGCGCGCCAAGCCTGCCTACCTGGGCTGCTTGGGCTCGCGCCGCAAGACGGCCTTTGTGCGCGCCCGCCTGGAGCAGGAAGGCTTTACGCAGGATCAGATTGACGAGCTGCACCTGCCGATCGGCGTTGCCATTCAGGCCGAAGATCCCGAGGAAATCGCCATCTCCATCGCCGCCGAGATGATCCACCTGCGCCGCACCAAACTCGTCCCCCGCAAGCGCTAATCGCATCCCCACCAATAAGTTGCGGTGAAATACGGATTGTTTAAGCCTGTTAGGCCGCCCAACAGTCCCTATTTCACCGCAACTGCTTTTTGGGACCCATTTGTGCGGGGGAGTTGTGGAGTTGTGCAGGCAGACGAGGTTTTTCTGGAAATACGCTCCCGATGCGCGTATAGTACCGATTGTTTTGTCGGCTCCTGCTGCGTCGAGTCCAAACCGCGAAATGCCATGAGCGGCGCGGATGCAGCCAGGAGGCACGAGGACAACCCATCGTGGCCACGCCCCGTGCTTAAAACCCCAAGAAGGAGTGAACAATGGCAGAAGAGAAGTATGTGCCGCGTCTGAAGACCAAGTACAACAACGAGGTCAAGCAGCAGCTTCAGGACAAGTTCCAGTACGAGAACGTCATGATGATCCCCAAGTTTGAGAAGATCGTCGTGAACATGGGTGTCGGCGAGGCCGCTACCGATTCCAAGGCCATCGACGGTGCCGTGCGCGACCTGCGCGCCATCACCGGCCAGCAGCCGATGATCACCCGTGCCCGCAAGTCCATCGCTACCTTCCGCCTGCGCGCTGGTATGCCGATCGGCTGCAAGGTTACCCTGCGTGGCGACCGTATGTGGGAGTTCTTCGATCGTCTGACCTCCGTCGCGATTCCCCGTATCCGCGACTTCCGCGGCATCTCCGCCAAGAGCTTCGACGGCCGTGGTAACTTCTCCATGGGCGTCACCGAGCAGCTCATCTTCCCCGAGATCGACTTCGACTCCGTCGATCACCAGCGTGGTATGGACATCACTTTCGTGACCACCGCCAATACCGATGAGGAGGCCAAGGCCCTTCTGGACGCCTTCGGTTTCCCGTTCAAGAAATAGGTTCACCTGCCCTATGAGCGCCGTTCCCAGAAGGGGGCGGCGCTTGGGGCGAACAATACTCTATGTGAGGAGGATATAAGTGGCTAAGACATCGATGATCGTCAAGTGCAATCGCAAGCAGAAGTTCTCTACTCGTGAGTACACGCGCTGCCAGCGCTGCGGCCGTCCGCACTCTGTGTACCGCAAGTTCGGCCTGTGCCGTGTCTGCTTCCGCGAGCTTGCACTCAAGGGCGAGCTTCCCGGCGTTAAGAAGGCCAGCTGGTAAGTCACTACCAGCGTTTCAAGCATCCGTTTGGAACAGGGAAAACGCGCTAAAAAGGCTTTGCCGTTAAGGGCGGCGAAGAACCAAGAGCACGTGTTCATCAAGAACGAAGGAGAATCTGTATGAACCTTACAGACCCGATCGCAGATATGCTTACGCGCATCCGTAACGCTAACTCTGTGAACAAGGCCACGGTCTCCATGCCGAGCAGCAAGAAGCTCGTCGAGATCGCTCGTGTTCTGCACGAGGAGGGCTACATCGAGGGCTACGATGTCGAGGACACCGTTCCCCAGAAGACTCTGCACATCACGCTTAAGTATGGTCCCAAGAAGGCTAAGGTCATCAACGGCATCCGCCGCATTTCCAAGCCGGGCCTGCGTAAGTACACCGGCGTTGCCGACATGCCCCGCGTCCGCGGTGGCCTTGGTACCGCCATTATTTCCACCAGCCATGGCGTTATGACCGACCGCGATGCTCGCAAGCACAACGTCGGCGGCGAGATCATCGCTTACGTCTGGTAATTCGCTCGGTAGGTAGAAGGAAAGGAGATCACCGTGTCTCGTATCGGTAATAAGCCTGTCCAGATTCCCGCCGGAGTCGAAGTGGCAGTCAACGGCAACAACGTTGTCGTCAAGGGCCCCAAGGGCCAGCTCGAGCTCGATGTCTTTGAGAAGCTCGCTATCAACATCGAGGACAACGTCCTCACCGTTTCCCGTCCCGACGACGAGCGTGAGACCCGTGCCCGCCACGGCCTCACCCGCGCCCTCATCCACAACATGGTGGTTGGCGTTTCCGAGGGCTTCGAGAAGAAGCTCGAGCTCGCCGGCGTCGGTTACCGCGTGCAGCAGAAGGGCAAGAACCTCGAGTTCTCCCTGGGCTTCTCGCACCCCGTGATCGTCGAGGCTCCCGAGGGCATCACCTTCGAGGTTCCCGACAACACCCACGTGAACGTCAAGGGTATCAACAAGCAGCAGGTCGGTCAGATCGCCGCTGAGATCCGCGGCCATCGTCCTCCCGAGCCTTACAAGGGCAAGGGTATCCACTACGTTGGCGAGCACATCCGCCGCAAGCTGGGTAAGGCCGCCAAGTAGTCGTAACCGACTCACTCGCATAAGACCAGCACCCCGTCAGGTGCTGGCAAGATCAACCTTTTTAGGAGTTTACGTATGAACAAGCATAAGGCGAAGCTGGAAGGCCTCAAGCGTCGTCAGCGTCGTGTTCGCGGCAAGGTCTCGGGTACCTCCGAGCGTCCGCGTCTTCGCGTGACCCGTACTAACGCCAACATCTATGCCCAGATCATCGACGACAGCAAGGGCTCCAGCCTGACGCTCGTCTCTGCCTCGACCCTCGAGGCCGAGTTCAAGGGCACCCACACCTCGAACAAGGAGGCTGCGGAGAAGGTCGGTCAGCTCGTTGGCAAGCGTGCCATCGAGGCCGGCATCACCAAGGTCGCCTTCGATCGCGGTGGCCGTATCTACCATGGCCGCGTCAAGGCCCTCGCCGACGGTGCTCGTGCCGCCGGTCTCGAGTTCTAGGAGGTATGTAGCACATGGCTCGTAATCAGAAGCAGCAGCGCGAGGCCTCCGAGTTCGAGGAGCGCGTCGTTTACATCAACCGCGTGTCGAAGACCGTCAAGGGTGGTCGTCGCATGAGCCTCGTCGCTCTCGTCGTCGTTGGCGACGGCAAGGGCAACGTCGGCGTTGGCATGGGCAAGTCCGCTGAGGTGCCCCTGGCCATCTCCAAGGCGTCTCTCGATGCCAAGAAGAACATGTTCCACGTGCCGGTGACCGAGCAGGGCACCATCCCGCACGAGGTTCTCGGCCACTTTGGTGCCGGCCGCATCATCATCAAGCCCGCTGTCGAGGGTACCGGCGTTATCGCCGGCGGCGCTGTGCGTCCCCTCTTCGAGCTTGCTGGCATCAAGAACGTCCTGTCCAAGTCCCTCGGTACCGACAACGGCCTCAACATCATCAAGGCTGCCGTCGAGGGCCTCAAGGAGCTCTCCAGCCCTGAGGACGTCGCGGCTCGCCGTGGCCTGACGGTCTCCGAGATGTTCGTCGGTAAGGAGAACTAAGCATGGCTGACACCATCAAGATCAAGCAGGTCCGCAGCACCAACGGTTGCAAGCAGGACCAGGTCCGTACTGTCCGTGCCCTCGGTCTCCACAGGATCCGCGAGGTTCGCGAGATTGCTGACAACGAGTCCGTCCGCGGCATGATCTTCAAGGTCAAGCACCTTGTCGAGATTGTAGAGGAGTAGCAAATGCAGCTTCACGATCTTACTCCCGCGCCCGGTTCCACCAAGAACCGCAAGCGCGTCGGCCGTGGCAATTCTTCGGGTCACGGCACCACTTCTGGCCGCGGTCAGAAGGGCCAGGGCTCTCGCTCTGGCGGCACCAAGGGTGCCGGCTTCGAGGGCGGCCAGACTCCGCTGGCTATGCGCCTGCCCAAGCTTCCGGGCTTCCGCAACCCCCGTCGTATCGAGTACACCGCTGTTAACGTTGAGCGTCTCGAGCGTAAGTTCGAGGACGGCGCTGTAATCGACGGTGCCGCTCTTAAGGCCGCTCGCATCACCAAGAGCGAGTTCGAGCCCGTCAAGGTGCTCGGCAATGGTGAGCTCACCAAGAAGTTCACGGTCAAGGTCGACAAGGTCAGCGCTTCTGCGCAGGCCAAGATCGAGGCCGCCGGCGGAAAGGTCGAGCTGCCGTGCTAAATGGTCTTAAGAATGCTTTCCGCATCAAAGAATTGCGCGAAAAGATTCTTTTTACCATAGCTATGCTCGTCGTGTACCGCATTGGTGCGCACGTTCCTGTGCCCGGCATTCCCTTCCAGGGGATGCTGGGCCTTTTCTCGACCGATAACAATTCGGTCGCCGCAGGTGCTATGGCCCTCCTGAATCTTTTCTCTGGCGGCGCGTTGAGCTATGTGTCGGTGTTTTCGCTGGGCATCATGCCTTACATCACCAGCTCGATCATCCTCCAGATGCTCCAGGCCGTTGTGCCTTCCCTGCATGAGCTTGCCCGCGAGGGCGAGGTCGGTCAGACCAAGATTACGCAGTATTCGCGTTACCTCACCCTGGCTCTGGCAATCCTCAACTCCGTGGGTTACCTCTTCCTCTTTAAGAGCTTCGGCATCAGCTTCAATGGCGCCGGCGCTCCCGAGATCATCTTCGACCTCATGATCGTCGGCACGCTCACCGCGGGCGCCATGCTGATTATGTGGATTGGTGAGCTCATCACCCAGCGCGGTATCGGCAATGGCATGTCGCTGATCATCTTTGCGAACATCATGGCCGGTCTGCCGCAGGCGATCTTCTCCAGCACCGAGGGCAATGCCGGTGGCATCATCACCATGGTGATCATCTGCGCCATCATCCTGCTGGTTATTCCGCTGATTGTTTTCCTTGAGCGCGGCCAGCGCCGCATCCCGGTCTCCTACGCCAAACGCGTCGTTGGCCGTCGCATGATGGGTGGCCAGACCACCTACCTGCCCATCAAGGTCAACACCGCGGGTGTCGTGCCGATCATCTTCGCTTCGGCGCTGCTGTACTTCCCGGCTCAGATTGCCGTGTTCTTCCCCGGCATCGGTTGGATTCAGGCAGTTGCCTCCGCGCTTTCGACCGGTTGGCTCAACTGGGTGCTTAACGTTGTCCTCATCGTGTTCTTCGCGTACTTCTACACCTCCATGGTGTTCAATCCCGATGACACGGCCGACAACCTTAAGAAGCAGGGCGGCTTTATTCCGGGCGTGCGTCCGGGTAGGGCTACCGCGGCCTACATCAAGAACGCGCTCAACAAGATCACGCTTCCCAGCGCTGTCTTTTTGGCGCTCATCGCCATCGTGCCTTCGATCATCTTCTCCTTCACGGGTAACCATCTGATCCAGGCTTTTGGCGGAACGTCCATCCTCATCATGGTCGGCGTCGTGCTCGACACGGTCGATAAGCTCGAAGGCCAGATCAAGATGTATGATTACGATGGATTCTTTAAATAGGCTAGAGGAGGATTGCTCATGAACCTCGTATTGCTCGGAGCTCCGGGTGCCGGTAAGGGCACCGTCGCACAGGAGCTCGTCGCCGAGTTTGGCGTCGCCCACATTTCCACGGGCGACCTGCTGCGTGCTGCCGTCAAGGGCGGCACCGAGCTTGGTATTCAGGCTAAGAAGTACATGGACGCTGGCGAGCTCGTTCCCGACCAGCTCGTGATCGACCTTGTCAAGGAGCGCCTTGCCGCCGATGACGCCCAGCAGGGCTTCATTCTCGACGGCTTCCCGCGCAACACCGCCCAGGCTGTGACGCTCGATTCCGAGCTCTCCGCCATGGGTCGCGAGATCGATTGCGCCCTTCTGGTCGATGTGGCCCCCGAGGTCATCATCGATCGTTTGTCTTCGCGTCGCACCTGCCGCGCCTGCGGTTACACCGGCACTGCTGCCGATGCCACCTGCCCCAAGTGCGGTGGCGAGATGTATCAGCGCGACGACGACAAGCCCGAGACCATCAAGAACCGTCTCGACGTCTACGAGAAGTCCACGAGCCCGCTCGTCGACTACTATCGTGGCCAGGGTCTGCTCAAGTCGGTCAACGGTGACCAGGCTCGCGAGACCGTGTACGGGGATGTCAAAGAGGCTCTCGGTCTATGATCAAGATTAAGTCTGCAACGCAAATCGAGCAGATGAAGAAGGCAGGAGCGCTATCTAAGATGGCGCTCCGCCACGTTGGAGCCATGGTGCGCCCCGGCGTTTCGACTTTTGAGCTCGATCAGCTCGCGGAGCAGATTATCCGCATGCATGGCGGCACCCCTGCCTTTAAGGGTTACGGCGGGTTCCCGGGGACCATTTGCGCATCGATCAACGATGCCGTGGTTCACGGTATTCCCAACCCTGACATGATCCTGCGCGATGGCGATATCATCTCCATCGATACGGGAGCCGTTGTCGACGGTTGGGTCGGCGATAACGCATGGACGTTTTTCGTCGGCACTCCCACGCCCGAAGCCAAGGCTTTGTGCGAGGTCACGCGCGATTGCCTTAAGGCTGCCATCGAGCAGGCTGTTCCCGGTAACCATATCGGGGACGTCGGTTATGCCGTTCAGTCCCTCGCCGAGTCTCACGGTTACGGCGTGCTTCGTGATTATGTGGGTCATGGCATTGGCCGCGTGATGCACGAGGACCCCAACGTTCCTAACTATGGAAAGAAGGGGAGGGGCGTTCGCCTCCAGGCCGGCATGGTCATTGCCATCGAGCCGATGGTTACGATGGGTTCCAACCATGTGAGCACGGGCTCCGACGGTTGGATTGTTACGACCAACGACCACCTGCCCGCCGCGCACTACGAGAACACCGTCGCCATTACCAATGACGGTCCGGTGATTCTCACCACGGATGCCCAAGGTGCTTGGTGTTCCTTGCAGGGCGGTGAAATGTAAAAGTCGCCGCCCCCTGATGCCCAACCTCGCCTTTCAATTTCGAAGGCATGACCCCAAGGTCTATGCCTTCTCATTTCAAGGCGATCTTGGGTATCAGGGAACGGTTTTGTTTTACATTTCAAATGTAACAAGTTCCACTTAGTTGTGGAGCCATTACGAAGTTATTACGATGCGTGCATACGTGTTGTAGAATACTCAATCGCTGTCGTTTTCTAGAGAAAGATGATTGCTTGTGAAGAAGGAAGACGCAATTGAGCTCGAGGGTACGGTAAAGGAACCGTTGCCCAATGCCATGTTTAAGGTTGAGCTCGAGAACGGTCATTCGGTTCTGTGCAACATTTCTGGCAAGATCCGAATGAATTACATCCGTATTCTCCCCGGTGACAGGGTTGTCGTGGAGCTTTCCCCGTACGACCTGACCCGCGGTCGCATCACCTATCGCTACAAATAGCGGCACGCATACACGCACTCCATTTCCGGCTGCAGGGTTAGCTCAACCTACGGTCGGATTGTGTGTGAAGACCAGCCATAGTTTTAAACGCCTGCGGCTGGGCGAGTAGATAGTAGGGAAGTAGTTTGAGCGCTACCGAAAGGAAGAACGATGAAGGTACGTCCTTCGGTCAAGAAGATGTGCGATAAGTGCAAAATCATTAGGCGCCATGGCAAGGTCCTCGTCATTTGCGAGAACCCCCGTCATAAGCAGCGTCAGGGTTAAGAGAGGAGACTACGTTGGCCCGTATTAATGGTGTCGACCTCCCGCGTGAGAAGCGCGTTGAGATCGGTCTGACCTACATTTACGGCATCGGCCGCACCACTGCGACGAAGATCTGCGTCGAGTGCAACGTTAACGTGGATACGCGCGTTAAGGACCTCACCGAGGATGAGGTTAACGCCATCCGCGATTATATCGATAAGAACCAGATCATGGTTGAGGGCGACCTCCGCCGTGAGCGCAACCAGAACGTCAAGCGCCTTATGGACATCGGCTGCAACCGCGGCCTTCGTCACCGCAAGGGCCTCCCGGTCCGCGGCCAGCGCACCCACACTAACGCTCGTACCCGCAAGGGCCCGAAGCGTCAGATCGGTGCTAAGAAGAAGAAATAAGGAGCGCTAGATAGATGGCTACTGCTAAGAAGAACGTTCGCGCTGCCCGTCTGAAGCGCGCGGACCGTAAGAACATTTCCGTGGGCCAGGCTCACATTCGTTCTACGTTCAACAACACGATCGTTTCGATCACCGATCCCCAGGGCAACGTCATTTCCTGGAAGTCGGCTGGCCAGGTGGGCTTCAAGGGCTCCCGTAAGTCCACGCCGTTCGCTGCCCAGATGGCTGCCGAGGCTGCTGCCAAGCAGGCCATGGAGCACGGTATGAAGAAGGTTTCCGTCTTCGTCAAGGGCCCCGGCTCCGGTCGTGAGACCGCCATCCGCTCCCTCCAGGCTGCTGGCCTCGAGGTCTCGAGCATCCAGGACAAGACCCCCATTCCGCACAACGGCTGCCGCCCCAAGAAGCGTCGCCGCGTGTAACTGAAAGGATCGTATCAATATGGCAATCGACAGGACTCCTGTTCTTAAGCGCTGCCGTCAGCTCGGGATCGATCCCGCTGAGCTCGGTTACAGCAGCAAGAAGGAATCTATCCGTCAGCCCAAGCGCCGTCGCAAGGAATCTGAGTACGGCATGCAGCTGCGCGAGAAGCAGAAGGTCAAGTTCATCTATGGCGTTCTGGAGAAGCAGTTCCACGGCTACTTCAACAAGGCCCGCAAGATGAACGGCGTCACCGGTGAGAACCTCATGATCATCCTTGAGTCTCGCCTCGACAACGTCGTCTTCCGTCTTGGCTTCGCCCGCACCCGCAAAGAGGCTCGTCAGTCCGTCCGTCACGGTCACTTCACCGTGAACGGCAAGCGTGTGGACATCCCGTCCTACCGCGTCAAGGCTGGCGACGTTGTCGCTGTCGGCGAGAAGTTCCGTGACCTCCTCCCCATCAAGGAGGCCCTGATTTCCTCCGAGCGCTTTGAGGTCCCTGGCTGGCTCGAGGTCGATATCGAGAAGCTGTCTGGTAACGTGCTCGCTCTGCCGACGCGTGAGCAGATCAGCGGTGATATCAACGAGCAGCTCATCGTCGAGCTCTACTCTAAGTAGTCCATCCGGGCTGCTGAGGCTGGAGGTAATACATGTCAGAATTCATTAGGCCTCAGGTTCAGGTCGAAGAGATCAACGAGACGTCTGCTCGTGTCTCCGTCGAGCCGCTCGAGCGTGGTTACGGCGATACGCTGGGTAACTCCCTTCGTCGCGTTCTTCTGTCCTCGCTCGAGGGTGCCGCCGTCGAGGCTATTCAGATCGATGGTGCGCAGCACGAGTTCATGACCATCCCTAACATGGTCGAGGATGTCACCGACATCGTCCTGAATGTCAAGGGTCTTGTCTTCAGGGCTCTCGGCACGACCGACGAGGCGACCGCCACCATCTCGGTTGACGGCCCCTGCGAGGTCACCGGTGCGGACTTCTTTATTCCGTCCGAGTTTGAGCTGGTCAACCCCGAGCAGCACATCGCTACGCTCACCGAGGGTGGCCATCTCACCATGAGCATGCGCATCGGCTATGGCCGCGGCTATGTCTCTGGCGAGGCCAACAAGCGCGACAACGATCCCATCGGTGTGATCCACGTCGACTCGCTGTACTCGCCGGTTTCCCGTTGCGCCAAGCTCGTTGAGGCTTGCCGTGTCGGTCAGCACACCGACTACGACCGCCTTGTCCTCGAGATCGAGACCAACGGCTCCATCGCCCCGCGCGACGCCGTGGTCCAGGCTGCCAATATCATCAATCAGCATATGGCCGCCTTTATGAACCTTGCCGAGACCCCCGAGGTTGAGGAGGAGGCTTCGATCTTCGCTCCCGAGGTCACCAACGACAACGCCGAGCTGGACAAGCAGATCGAGGATCTGGACCTTTCCGTCCGTTCTTACAACTGCCTTAAGCGCGCCAGCATTCACTCGGTCCGTCAACTCGTTGAGTTCTCGGAGAACGATCTGCTCAACATCCGTAACTTCGGTGTTAAGTCGATCGAGGAAGTGAAGGACAAGCTTGAGTCCATGGGCCTGAGCCTGAAGGCTTAATGCTTCGCATATTTGAGGAGAAACTAGACCATGCGTCACAACGTTAAGAAGGGCCTGAAGCTCGGCACCGATGCGAGCCACACCAAGGCCATGAAGAAGAGCCTTGCTAAGGCCCTCTTCGAGAACGACCGCATCAAGACCACCGAGACCCGCGCTAAGGCCCTGCGTTCGATCGTCGATCCGATCATCACTTGGGCCAAGAAGGGCGACCTGCACTCTCGTCGTCTGGCTATCGCCAAGCTCGGCGATAAGCAGCTCGTTGCCGAGATCTTCGACAAGGCTGCCCAGGGCATGTGGCAGGACCGCAACGGCGGTTACACCCGCATCATGAAGCTCGGTAACCGCAAGGGCGACAATGCTCCCATCGTTATCATGGAGCTCGTCACCGAGCCTTGCACGCCTAAGGCCAAGAAGGCTGCTCCGGCCCCCAAGAAGGCCGCTGCTCCCAAGAAGGTCGAGGCTGTCGAGGAGACTGCTGCCGAGGAGGCTCCTGCTGAGGAGACCGCTGAGTAGACATTCCGTCTGCATAGGCTATATTCGAGGGGTACGTTCGCGTACCCCTCTTTTTTTGTCGCGATACCGTTGCTTGTTTGTTGGGAGCGTCCATGACTGCGCCGTCTGATTTCAATTCGATTTCCGAGCTTGACGCCACACTCGTATTTCGTGTGGCCTATGATGGCTCGTCGTATAGCGGATTTGCCGAGCAGCCGAGACAGACGACGGTTGCTGGTGAGCTACGTCGAGCCATCGAGACGCTGCTTCGCCGCCCGATCGATCTGACGTGCGCGGGGCGTACCGATGCCGGCGTGCATGCCGTGGCTCAGTACATCAGCGTGCCCGTTACGGACGCTGAGCTCGCTTGTACGCGCCGTAGGTGGCTGCGGGCCATGGATGCCCTGCTGCCCAAAGATATCGCCATTAACGAGGTCTACAGGGCCCGTAAAGGCTTTTCTGCACGCTTTGACGCGCATTCCCGTACGTATACATACCGTATTGCCGATCGCGATGCGCGCCCCGTGCTGTCCCGCGGTGCCGTGTGGTGGCATCGCTATCCCTTGGATGTTGAGGCTATGTCTTCTGCCTGCCCCGCGCTGCTGGGCGAGCAGGACTTTAAAAGCTTTTGCAAGGTTGCCTCGGCCGTTGGCAAGCCCACGCATCGCTGCGTGATGCGTGCCGAATTTGGCCATGAGGTTGCGTTTGGCGAGGACATCCTGACGTTTACCATCGAGGGCAATGCGTTTCTGCATTCGATGGTCCGTACGATCGTGGGCACGCTTGTCGAGATTGGCATGCATCGCCGTGAACCCGAGTGGATGCGCGAGGTTATCGATGCTTGCGACCGTACCGCTGCGGGCCCCACGGCTCCTGCCTGCGGCCTTACGTTTATGGGTGTGGATTACGGCCCCGACGAGCTTGTCGTTCTCGACTAGGGGAGTGCTCGGCGCGTCTGTGCCTTGCACATACTATGTGTGAGCTGCGCGTGTGCAACATCTGTTCTTGGCGTGCAACATGTTAGGCGGCTCGTTGCTTTTATAGCTCGGGTGTACCATGAACGACAGTTTGATTTGGTGCTATCGAGAGGATGGAAAACTTGGTTCGACGTTGTTCGCATCCGCGACTTTCGGTGATCCTTGTGGTAGAAGGTTCGCCCAGCTATGCGATGCGTGCGCTCGAGAGTATCCAGAACCAAGACCTCTATGATTTGCAGATTGTCGTTGTCTGCCGCGATGCTGCGCCCGGTGTGCGCCATTCGCTTCAAGTTGCTGCCGACAGGGACATCCATATTGATTTGATTGACGTCGAGGACGCGAAGCGCGGCGCTTGTCTTCGTGCCGGTTTTGATGCCTCGCGCGGCTCTCAAATCATCGCCATGAACGCCGATGAGTGGTTTGCTCCGCAGTCCCTTTCCAAGATGGTCGATATCGCGTGCGATACTGCGGCAGACATAGTGTTCCCCACGGTGTCGCTCGACCGCTATGATGCACATCGAGAGCGCCATTCGCGTGTCTTGGATGCTGCCTCTATTGTCATTGAAGACAAGTCTTCGATGGTGGCCGGGCTGCCTCAGTTGATTTTAGGCGGCTTGGTTGCTCAAGTCTCTGGCGTGATGTACAGCCGTCCACTGTTTGAGGCATGTCTTTTGTGCGATAAGACGTTTCGCACGGTTGGGTTTATGGCGTGCGCGCTCTCGCAGGCACAGCGCGTCTCCGGATGCGGCGACGTTTGTTTCCACGCGGCGGCGCCTAAGCTTACAGATGCCTTTGATCCCACCATGTATGCCAAGGTATCCGATGACACCCGGGCGCTCGACGAGCTTGCGGACTCACTCTCGGAAGCAGATAGCGGTGGTCGGCTCAAGCTGGCAAGCCAAAAGTTCTACTTTGCCGGACTGGTCGCCTGCATCGAGAATTTGTGTCTGAGCCCGCATGGAGTGTCGTCAATCGAGCGTTCCGCCCGCATGCGTGATATGCTCGAGGCGCCTCGAACCCGTCAGATGGTCGCCGCGCTCAAGGACAACCATCGGGGACTGGGCCTGTTGTTTGGGCCGATCGCCAGCGCTAAGCCCGCGCGCTGCGTGATGTGTACGCATCTGGCAGCTTTTCTTAACCGGACGGGCGCAAAAACCGCCTAAACGGCTCATTACGAAACAAACTTGCATAGAATTGTTTCGAAATGCGTTCTTATACACAAAAGCCTTCAAATAGCGTTAAACTATTCAATCACTGATTGATTGTCTCCGCCATCTTTTGGAGAGAGGGTTTGTATGGCTAAAAAACGCAATGGGCGCCAGGATGCCATTAGAGATATTGTGCGCAATAAGGATGTCCGCACGCAGCGCGTGCTGGTTGATGAGCTCCGTGCTATGGGCTTTGATTGCACGCAGGCGACTGTCTCTCGCGATATTGCCGACATGGGGCTGCGTAAGCTCCCTGAGGGCATCTATGTTCTGGCAGAGGACTTGCACCTGCAGCGTATGGTTTCCGAGCTCGTAACGGGCGTTCTGCGTACCGATAATCTGGTTATGATCAAGGCTCAGCCTGGCACGGCTTCCGGCATCGCCGCCGCCGTTGATGCGGCAGAGTTGCCCGATGTGCTTGGCTCGCTTGCCGGCAACGATACGATTTTGGTTATTGCCCAGACGGCCGAGGACGGCGAGCGTCTCGAGGCGCTGATCAATAAGTTGAGCAATTCTCGCAAGTAGGTGTGCGGGTCGTGCGCTCGGCATTGTGTGCGCTGACATAGTGGCTTGTAAGGGGTATCGACGTTGGTCGGTACCTCTTTTTGTTTGCCGGTATAAAGACCGCCCACCAGGTCGCTTCAAACTAAAAGGCCCCGAGCAGTTCAATAAGCTGCTCGGGGCCTTGTTGGCTTTAGTCGCGTACTTCTTAGCCGACCGTATCGTCAGGCGTGGGCGAGGGGTCGGGAGTGGGCGTAGGCGTAGGCGTGCCGCCATCGCCGCCGGTCGAACCACCAGTGGAGCCGCCCGTCGAGCCACCGGTCGTACCGGTGCCGCCGGTGGTGTCGCCGCCCGTGGTCTCGGTGGTCGTGGTCGTCGTGGTAGTCGTTGTGGTGGTTTCCTCTTCCTCTTCCTCTTCGTCCTTGTCCTTGTCGTCGTTCTCCGACTTCTTGGTGTTGTTGGTGCCGTAGAACTTCCAGACGCTGTTGTTCTTGTAGGTGGGCGCCGTTCCGGTCGCAAACTCCTCGCGCTCGGTACCGGTCAGAACGGTGTTCATAAACCGCTTAAAGACAGGCAGGTTGGTGCTGTCTCCCAGCAGGTCCGTGCCGTACTTTTGGATGGGGATCTCGCCCGCGGAATAGCCGGTCCACAGGGCGCACGCCAGCTGCGGGGTATAGCCGCAGAACCACAGGTTGGTGGTGTTGTCGGTGGTGCCCGTCTTGCCGGCATAGGGCTGGTTGACACTCAGGGCGCCGGCAGCACCCGTACCGCTGCCCTTCATGACGCCGGACAGAACATCGGTGACCGCGGCGGCCTCGCCCTCGGTAAGCACCTGTGAGGGATTGTCGGTGTGCTGGTACAGCACCGAACCGGTACGAGAGTCAATCTCGGTGATGGCGATCGGCTGGCGATAGTAGCCGCCGTTGGCAAACGTCGCGTAGGCGGCGGCCATCTCGAGCGGCGAGATCGAGCCGGTGCCGAGGGTCATGACGGGAACGTCCTCGATGTTGTCCTTGGCGGGGTCGATGCCGAGCTTTTTGACGAGCGAGATGATCTTGCTGTTGCCGACGGCTTCCGCCACCTGGATGTAGCCGGTGTTGGAGGAGTATGCCGTCGCCTGCTTAAGCGTGATGTTGCCATAGCTCTGGTTGGCGTAGTTTTGTACCTCGGTTGTGGTGCCCTTGGCCTTGAGCGGCGAGTTGCAGTTGAGGGTGACGTTGGGGTTCATGCCGTTTTGGATGGCAGTTGCCAGCGTAAAGGCCTTAAAGGTGGAGCCGACGGGACGCTTGGCCGTGGCATGGTTTACGTGGTTCTCGTCGGCGTTGTAGTCGTAGCCGCCCACCATGCACTTGATGTAGCCGGTCTTGGGGTCGACGACGACCATGCCCATGTCCAGGCCGTCAAGCGAGAGCGTGTCGAGCTGCTCGCGGACGGCATTCTCTGCCACCTGCTGCATCGTGGGGTCGATGGTGGTCTTGACGGTCAGGCCGCCCTTAAAGAGCACGTCGGTCGAGAACTCCTGCTCCAGTAGCTGCTTGACGTAGGAGACAAAGTAGGGCTGCGAGTATACGTCGACGCCGCTGCCCGAGATTTCGGTCACGTTGAGGGTGATGGGCTCGGCCTGTGCGGCATCGTGCTCCTCCTGGGTGATGTGGCCCAGGCGCAGCATGTTGTCGAGAACCTTGTTGCGGCGAGACAGTGCCAGATCGGGGTTGACCGTGGGGTCGTACTGCGAAGGCGAGTTGGGAAGGCCGATGAGCAGCGCGGCCTCGCTGAGGGTGAGGTCGGCGGCGCTCTTGGACAGATAGGTCTCGGCTGCGGCCTCGATGCCGTAGGCGCCGTGGCCGTAATAGATGGTGTTGAGGTACATCATGAGGATCTCGTCTTTGGAGTACATGTCCTCCATCTTGATGGCGATGTAGGCCTCGCGCACCTTACGCTCAATGGTCGAGTCGAACTGCTCCTCCTGCAGGATGGTGTTGCGCACAAGCTGCTGGGTGATAGTCGAGGCGCCTTCGTGCCCGCCACCGAGGGTTGCCACCGCAGCACGCGCGATACCCCACAGGTCGATACCGCCGTGCTCGTAGAAGCGCTCGTCCTCGACGTCAACGGTGCCCTGCAGCACGTAGGGGGAGACCTCGTCCTTGGTGATAGACTTGCGGTTTTGCGTGTAGAAGCTCGCGATCTTGTTGCCGTTGCAGTCGACGATCTCGGTGGGCTCGCTCACCAGATACGCGTTGGCGTCGGTGTAGTCGGGCAGATCGGACAGCCAGCGGTTGACGTTGCCGACCATGCCGATGCCAAATGCCACGCCCGCAATCAGCAGAAAGCCCAAAAACGAGAGCAGGATTATGGGCAGAGCATGCGTCTTTGAACGGCTGCGTCCCTGTCGTTGGCGAGGACCCATATATTGACCTCCAGGTATGTCGTGCCGGACGGTGGATGTGCCGTCGGGGCAGGATGGACATAAGTTATTACACGATAAACCAAACGGGGCGCGCGAGGCCTCGTGTATGCTGGAAGACGGCATTTTTCAGAGTGAATGCATACCTTGGTAAGGAGTTTGTCGATGGCGATTCGGACGATGGGGCCGAGCGGACAATACGAGACTGGATTGGATGCTGCCGGTGCGGCGCTGCCCGAGCTGCTGGCGCCGGCGGGCGGACTCGACCAGATGCTTGCGGCCATCGCCGCGGGTGCCGATGCCATCTATGCGGGGTTGGGCGGCTTTAACGCCCGTGTGAGCGCCCATGGCTTTACGGATAACGAGTTTGCGCGCGGCTGCGCCGTGGCGCATGCCCATGGCGTGCGTGTGTACGTAACGCTCAACGTGTTCGTGTTTGACGATGAGTTGTCCGACGCGGTGGCGTTGGGAGCTCATGCACTGGAGCTGGGCGCCGATGCTCTGATTGTCGCCGATGCCGGGTTGGCCTGCGCGCTGCGCGCGGCGATTCCCGGGGTCGAGATTCACCTGTCCACGCAGGCGGGCGCTCATAGCGAGGGTGCCGTGCGGCTTGCCGCCGATGAGCTGGGGGTCGAGCGCGTGACGACGGCACGCGAGCTGACGGTCGACGAGATTGCGGCGCTATGTGCCACGGGCGTGCCCATCGAGGTATTCTGCCACGGTGCGATTTGCATCGGCTATTCGGGGGCGTGCGAGTTCTCGGCCTTGCGGCGTGGGCGCTCGGCGATGCGCGGCGACTGCACGCAGCCGTGCCGTCTGGCGTACGACCTAGTGGACGAGGCGGGGCAGAGTGTTGTTGCCGTCGAGGGAGACCGCCTGCTTTGTCCGCGTGACTATCTGGGTATCGCGCACCTGCCCGAGCTTGTTGCCACCGGCGTGGCATCGCTCAAGATCGAGGGACGCATGAAGAATCCCGATTACGTCTTTAACGTGGTGCGGGTGTGGCGCCGGGCGCTCGATATGCTGTGCGACGGCGCGTGGGACCCCGGTGCCGTGGAAGAGCTTGAACGCGAGCTGGGCCGGTCGTTCAACCGCGGGTTTACCGACGCGTATCTGCGGGGGCGTTCGGGCGCCGAGCTTATGAGCTTTGAGCGTGCGATCAACCAAGGTGTGCGCGTGGGACGCCTGGTGGCCGTTGGCCACGAGGAAGTGACCGTCGAGCTCGATGCCGCCGTGGCGGCGGGTGACACGCTCGAGATTCGGTTCTATCCGGGTGCCGACGCGCGTCCCGATGTGCCCAAGCGCTGGCCGCAGGTGCCCTGCCCGGTGGATGCCGCAGCGGGGAAGCGCGTCGTCGTGCATTGCAAGCGTAAGGTGGACGCGGGCTGCGAGGTGTACCTGATTCGCAGTGCCGGCGTGCTGGGGCAAACGGCAACGGTGTTGGAGCGCATGCGGGCCGAGGCAGATGCGATTGCGCCCGTTGCACGTGCCGTTGAGGTACTGCCCTTTGAGGACGTTGCGGTGGATGGCGGTGCGTCGACGGAGTTGGTGGAGTGCACGGCTCCCGCTCGCATGGTTTTTGCTTGGCAGCTGATGGATGCCGACCCGCGCGGAGAACTCGATTTGTCCGACGCCGCTGTGGTGCTTGACGAGGTGTGCCGCACGGGTGACGCTGACCGGACCCGCTCACTGACACAGCGTGCCGGGCGCGTCGTCTGCCGCAACCTAGGACAGGTGGTGATCGCTCGCGAGCTGGGCGTGACGTTTGACGTGGCGGCGCCGGTGTTCTGCGCGAATCGGGCCACGCTTGCCTGGCTGCGCGAACTCGGTGCGGGGCGGGTGTACTTGCCGGCCGAGTTGCTCGGCAATGATGCGGAGCGTATTGCCGAACTGGCTGCTGAACCCGGCGTCTGGGGTCCGGTCGACGCCGATCGTCCCGAGCTTATGGTGTGCGAGCACTGCCTGCTGACCGCCGAGGGCGTCTGCGCTACCGATGCGACGGGACAGGTCCGTTGCCGCGACTGCTTGCGTCGTCGGCAGGTACGCTATCTGGTCGAGCGTGACGGTACACGTCTGCCGGTCGCCGTTGACGCGTGCGGCAGGACGAGGATTTTCCTGTCGTAGGTGCCGCGTCGCGTCAGTTTGTTATCATATGAGAGTTTATGGACTTCCAGCACCGCCGTATCCGGTGAGGGTGCTATAGCAAAAGGAGGATACCCAATGCTGTCTGTTGACGAGCAAATGCGTATCATCACCTCGGGCGCTGCGAAGATCGTCCCCGAGGCCGACCTTCGTAAGAAGCTTGAGAAGGGCGAGCCCCTCAACATCAAGCTCGGCGTCGACCCCACCAGCCCCGACCTGCACCTGGGCCATGCCGTGCCGCTGCGCAAGATGCGCCAGTTCCAGGACCTGGGCCACAACGTCACCCTTATCATCGGCAACGGCACCGCGCTGATCGGCGACCCCTCGGGCAAGAACTCCACCCGCCCGCAGCTTTCGCAGGAGCAGATCGAGGCCAATGCCGAGACCTACGTGAGCCAGGCCATGAAGATCCTGGACCCCGAGAAGACCACCATCGTGCACAACGGTGACTGGATTCTGTCGATGGATCTGGCCGGTCTGCTGCAGGTGTGCTCCAAGTTCACCGTTGCCCGCATCCTTGAGCGCGACGACTTTACCAAGCGCTACCAGTCTCAGACGCCGATCGCCCTGCATGAGTTCCTGTATCCCGTGATGCAGGCCTTCGACTCTGTGCAGATCAAGGCCGACGTGGAGATGGGTGGCACCGATCAGCTCTTCAACCTGCTCGCCGGCCGCGAGCTCATGGAGAAGATGGGCATGGAGCCCCAGATCGCGCTCACCATGCCGCTGCTCGAGGGCACCGATGGCGTTCGTAAGATGTCCAAGTCCTATGGCAACTACATCGGCCTGACCGACGCCCCCAAGGATATGTTCGGCAAGACCATGTCCATCCCCGACGAGATGATCGGCAAGTACTATCGTCTGGCCAGCTCGCTCACCCCGGCCGAGGTCGACAAGATCGACGCCGCTTTGGCCGATGGCTCTGCCGACCCCTATGAGCTCAAGCGTGCCCTGGGCCGCGACCTGTGCGACACCTACCACGGCGCCGGTGCCGGCGACGAGGCTCAGGCCGAGTTCGACCGCGTGTTCAAGGAAGGCCAGCTCGCCGACTTCCCCGAGAAGCATGTCGAGCTGACCGTCAACGACGAGGGTCAGATCTACCTCGCCGGCCTGCTCAAGGATCTGGGACTTTCGGCCAGCGCCGGCCAGGCCCGTCGCGATATCGACGGCGGCGGCGTCAAGATTAATGGCGAGGCCGTGGCTCCCAAGAGCTACAACATCGACCCCAGCGCGCTCAAGCTGGGCGACACCCTCTCCGTGGGCAAGCGCAAGGGCTTCAAGTTGATTTAGTTCCGCCGTTCTAACGAACGGCGGACCGGCCGACGCTGCGCGGGCCGCATTTGGACAATCTGACGTTCAACTTCAAGGGCGCGACCAGAAGGTCAGCGCCCTTTCGTTTACAGGCTTTAGCCTGTGCGGGGCGCGCAGCGCGCCGCATCAGAAACCACCCGCTATGCGGGTGGGGCCAAACGGCTTTACAAAGCCGCCCCCTCGCCGGACACTTGCGATTGTTCAGGCCGCAAGGAATCCGAGTCGAGAGGGCGGTGGTGGCGTATGGCCCAGAAGGCCTACGGCCTGTCGCACACGAAGTGGACGTGCAAGTACCACGTCGTGTTCACGCTGAAGTATAGGCGCAAAGTCATCTACAACCAAATAAGGTCCGACCTTGGGGAGATCTTCAGGAAGCTCTGCCAGTACAAGGGGATAGAGGTCATCGAGGGGCACCTGATGCCCGACCACGTCCACATGCTGCTGGCGATACCGCCGAAGTACAGCGTGTCCAGCGTGATGGGCTACCTGAAGGGGAAGAGCTCGCTGATGGTATTCGACAGGCACGCGAACATGGAGTACAAGTTCGGCAACAGGAAGTTCTGGGCCGAGGGCCACTGCGTGTCCACCGTCGGCCTGAACGAGGCCACGATCGCGAAGTACATCCGGGAGCAGGAGAAGGCCGACATCGCGCTCGACCGGCTGAGCGCCAAGGAGTACGAGGACCCCTTCGATAGGGGGCCGGGGCGTAAATAGCGCCGGTTTGACCGGCCCGTCACGGGTCAATCTGCAGTGCGGCCCGAACCCCGTGAGGGCCGGCGCCTTTAGACGCGTGCCGGAAATCCAAGGGTTACACCCTAAGAGCAAACCACCCCTTCTAGGGGTGATTTTGATTTCGCGTCACCTTGCCTCAAATGCGGCCCGCTCGCTGGCGTTGCCAAAATATCGGCGCTGCCGTTGTTGGCACTTTGGGACACTCCTTGTCATTGGTGCAAAGCAACCTGTCTCCATTGCGCCAAGCGGCGTGTGCCGTTAAGCGGAGAGGCGTATTGTTGACCCATCGTTTGGGCATACAATGGCTATTGGCTTGCTGCGGTGAAGGTTTGTCCGCTCCGCAGTTATTTCTACAGTTAAAGGAGTATGTATGTCCGTTGAGGTCATGAGGTCTGTGATCGATGCTGCCGAGGGCCGCGTGCCCGTCGACACGCTGTTTACCAATGCGCAGATTGTCGACGTTTATGGCCAGCGCGTGGCGCCCGGTAGCGTTGCCGTCAAGGACGGCGTAATCGTCGGCGTGCTCTACGACGGTCGCGACGATGCCACCGGCACCTACGAGGCGGCTGAGGTCATTGACTGCCAGGGTTGCTATATCGCCCCCGGCTTTATCGACGGACATCTGCACATCGAGTCCTCGAACATCCGTCCCGCCGAGTATGCGCGCATGGCGGCGACGCGCGGCACCACCACTGCCATCGCCGACAGCCACGAGATCGCCAACGTTTCCGGCCTGAACGGCCTGCGCTTTATGATCGAGGACGGCCGTCGCGCGCCCATTTCCATCAAATACATGATGCCCTCGTGCGTGCCCGCACTGCCCGATGAGCAGGCCGGTGCCGTTATCACCGCCGCCGATATGCAGGCGTTTTTTGCCGAGCATCCGGGCGATGTCTTTGGTCTGGGCGAGATGATGAACCTGCCGGGCGTCTTTATGGCCGATCCCGAGACCTGCGCTCGAATCGACGCTGCCAACCAGACGCCGTCCAAACAGGTCGACGGCCATGCGCCGCTCGTTGCCGGCAAGGATCTCAATGCCTATGCCGCGGCGGGCATTATCGCCGACCACGAGTCGACGATTCCCGAGGAGGCGCTCGACAAGCTATCTCGCGGCATGTATGTCATGCTGCGCGAAGGTACGTGCAGCCATGACTTGGCTAACCTGTCTCCGATGTTGCTGGAAAACCCCGCCCGTGCCCGCCGCTGCTGTTTTGCGACCGATGACCGCGCTCCCTCCGACGCGCTTTCGACCGGTATGATCGACAATGCCTGCCGCGTGGCCATCGAGGCCGGTATTGACCCCGTGGTCGCCATCTCTATGGCGTCCCTGTCCACGGCCGAAGCGTTTGGCCTGGACCACGGTTGCCGCGACCCGCACGAGCTGCGTGGCGCCATCGCCCCGGGCAAGCGTGCCGACCTGCTGGTACTCAACGACCTGACGTTTGCTACAGCTCCGCATCGCGTGTATGCCGCCGGCGCGCTCGTGGCACAGGACGGCACTTTTATGGGCGAGGTTGCGCCCGAGATGGCCGAGGTTGCGGCCCTTGCCGATGAGCTGCGTGCTTCCGTTAAGCTGCCGAATCTATCGCTCGACGTGTTCGACTATGCCTTTAAGCCGGGCGAGGCCGTGATTGACGTGGTGCCGGGCAAGGCCATCACGGGCATGGCTCGTCCCGAGAATGCCGAGGGCCTGCGCCGCATTATGCTGATCGAGCGCCACGGCCGCGGCGCATCGCTGCAGGCAGAGGGTGCCGACGGTGATGGTCCTGCGGGCCTGGGTCTTGTTGGCAAGCACATCGGTCGCGGCTGGGTGCGCGGTTTCACCATCACCGGTGGTGCCATCGCCTCCACGATCGGCCACGACTCGCACAACGTGTGCGTGGTGGGCGACAACGCAGCCGATATGATGGCTGCCGTCGAGGCTGTTGGCCAGGGCGGTCACGTGCTGGTACGCGATGGTGAGGTCGTAGCGCGCATTCCGCTGGCGCTCGGTGGCCTGATGAGCGAGGGCACGGCCGAGGATGTCGCCGCGCAACACGACGACTTTATGGTCAAGGCGCGCGCGATGGGTATTGAGCCGCCACTCGACCCCATCATGGGCATCATCTTCCTGCCCCTGCCGGTGATCCCGACGCTCCGCATTCGCCCCGAGGGCATGTTCGACGTCACTACCTTCACCTACGCCGACTAGTCATTGGGGACGTTCTTAAACGACTAGCCGTCGGGGACACTCTTTGGCGTGTCGCCTGACGCCGCGACCGTGGGACCTCTGGCGCGCGTGAGCTATTTGCTAGGTCCTTGTAACGTTTATGACTGCGGGGTCTTATTTGGGCTCCCTTTGGGTACGTTGGAATCGGATACACGTCTGATTCCATCAAGCCCGAAGGGAGCTTTTCTATGTTTAAACTGATTGCATCCGATATGGACGGCACACTGCTTGACGAAAATGGCCAGGTGCCGCCTGAGACCTACGAATTGATCCTGGCGCTACGCGAGCATGGTGTACATTTTGCCGCATCGTCAGGCCGCCGCTACGATCGCCTGTGCGAGTTCTTTGCGCCCGTTCGCGACAAGATGGACTTTGTCGCAGCTAACGGTGCCCAGGTCTACGCCGACGGCAAATTGGTAGACCGCGAGGTGTATTCGCACCTGTCGATTCGAAAGCTCGCCCAGGCCGTCGCGACGTTTCCCAATCTGCATCTTGCACTCTTTGATCGAACCAAGTCCTTTTTGCTCGATGACGAGTGCAAGTTCGTGCGCGAGGTCGATAAGGACCTCCCCAATGCCGAGCGCATTTGGGAGCTGCCCGATCCCAGCGTAAATATCATCAAAGCGAGTATCTTTTGCGACGACGGTGCCGTTATGGACAGTGCGTACGTGCTACAGCGCGAACTCGGTCAGCTCTTTACCTTTGCGCCTTCAGGCAACGCGTGGATCGATGCCATGCAGCCCGGTGTGTCGAAGGCTTCGGGCATCGCACAGCTCGCGGAGCATTACGGCATTGGGCGCGATGAGGTTATGGCGTTTGGCGACTCTATGAACGACTACGAGATCATTCGCTTTGTCGGCACGGGTTGCGCGATGGAAAACGCGCGCCCCGCGCTCAAGGCGGTGGCCGATCGCGTGGTGGGTCGTAACCGCGACCACGCCGTCCAGCAGGAGCTCCGTCGTGTTCTGGAGAGCCTTGCTTAATCCAGCAGTTAGGGACGTTCCTTTTCTGCCGGGTTGCTGCTGCTAGGCGAGGGCGGCCATGATGGTGCGGGCGACGCCGTCGTGGTCGTTGTCGTATTCGGTGATGGCGTCGGCGGCCTCGCGGTCCTCGGGCTCGGCGTTGATCATGGCCATGCCGTGACCCGCTGCCTGCAGCATGGGGATGTCGTTGATGTTGTCGCCGAACGACCAGGCGTCGGCGAGACGCTCGCCCAGGTGCTCACATAGCCACGTGAGGGCCGTTCCCTTGGTGGCTCCCTCGCCCATGACCTCGATATTCATGGCGTACGAACGCGTGACCTCGATGCCTTCGAGCGTGTCGAGCGCCGCGGCGATGGCGTCGCGATCGGCTGGGTCGTGCCAGTACATGGCGATGCGTTCGAGTGTCTCGACTCCGTCGATCTTGCTGTCGATATCCATGTCGATCGGCGTTCGCGTGCGCTTGAGCGAAGCTGCGATGTGGGGGTCGCCGCCGCAGAATTCGTCCAGGCGCTCGTAGAGCGAGCGGGGGAGGAAGCACTGCCCGTCCGCGAAGATATCGAAGGTCACATCGTGGCCGGCGGCAATGCTATGGACGCGGTGGGCGATGGCGCGGTCGAGCGGTCGGCTCAAAATGCGCGTAGCACGTGAGGCATCGGTGGGCGTACCGTCGTCGAGCTGCCAGACGCTGGCACCGTTGGCGCAGACCGCGTAGTGTACGGCGGGGTGGGCGAGGATGGGCTCAAAGATGCCCGACAGCGGGCGCCCCGTGCAGGGCACAAACTCAACACCGCGGCGCAAGCTCGTCGAGCATCGTCCAGGTGGCGTCGCTCATCTGCTTATCGCTCGTCAGCAGCGTTCCATCCATATCGGAAAACACAATCATTCGATGCAGCCCTTTCTACTGGCATAAAAAGCGTGGCCGAGGGCGGTGATGCCCTGGCCACGCTCGGGTTCTATAACGGTCCGCGTCCTAGCGGTCGGCGAGCGGCTTGTACTCCAGCGGCTCGATAACCGGGCGATACGCGGGACGGATGATGCGGTGCGCGCAGAAGAGCTCTTCCATGCGGTGCGCCGACCAACCGGCCATGCGGGCGACGGCGAACAGCGGTGTAAAGAGCGTCTCGGGCACGCCGAGCATCTTGTAGATAAAGCCCGTGTACAGGTCGATGTTGGCGCAGATGGGCTTGGTCATGCCGTGCTCGCGCATCACCTGCGGTGCCAGGCGCTCGATGCGCTCGATGAGCGCGAACTCATCGCCCAGGTCCTTCTTGGCGGCAAGCGTGCGTGCGTAACGGCGGCACACCTCGGCACGCGGGTCGCTCAGCGTGTAGACGGCGTGGCCCATACCGTAGATGAGACCCGTGCCGTCGAAGGCCTGCTTGTCGAGGATCTTGCCCAGGTAGGCTGCGACCTCGTCCTCGTTCTCCCAATTGGAGACGTGCGCACGGATGTCCTCGTGCATGGACACGACCTTGGCGTTGGCGCCGCCGTGGCGCGGACCCTTGAGCGAGCCGATGGCCGCGGCATAGGCGGAATACGGGTCGGTGGCCGAGGAGGACAGCACGCGGCAGGCAAACGTGGAGTTGTTGCCGCCGCCGTGTTCGGCATGCAGCATGAGCATCACGTCGAGCAGCATGGCTTCGTCGCGGGTGAATTCCATGCCGCCGCGCAACACCTGCAGGATGGTCTCGGCGGTGGAGAGGCCGGGTGTGGGGTGCGGTACATGAACCTCGGAGCCGCGGCGCTTGGCGACCGAGGCCATATGCGCGAAGGCGGCGATGCGGGGGAGACGGGCGAGCATGGAGATGGCCACGTCGATTTCGTGCTCGGGTGTAATGGCGTCGGGCTCGGCGTCGAAGGCGTAGAGCAGCAGTACGGCGCGCTGAAGCACATTCATGATGCTCGACGACACCGTGGTCATGGGGAACTCTTTGACGTACTCGTCGCTCAGGTGCCTAAAAGCGCCCAGACGTCCGCAAAAACCGTCGAGCTCCTCTTTGGTGGGCAGCGAGCCCGTGATGAGCAGGTAGGCGACCTCTTCGTAGCCATAGCGATCCTCGGCCTGGGCGTTGTTGACCAGGTCCTCGATGCTGTAGCCACGAAGCGTGAGTTTGCCCTGATCGGGCACGACCTTTCCGTCGACCTTGTTGTAGCCATGCACATCCGAGATGCGGGTAAGGCCCGCGACCACGCCCGAGCCATCGGCATTGCGCAGGCCGCGCTTGACGTTGTGCTCTACGAACAAGCCCTCGTCGTACGGGGCGGTCGGCAGGCCGTGGTAGAGGTTTTCGCTTTCAGGCGAAATCTGACGGCTCGCCTCGTAATCCAGAACCAGGCGGCTCAGGTGATCGTCGAAGCGGTAGTAGATTTTCTTGGCGTCGTAGGCCATGCGCGCTCCTCTCCGGTCCGCTTTGGGGCCGCGCGCTTGGACGATATGACGTCAAGCTGCCCCGAGCGGCTTGTTCGCTACAGGCGGTACATAAAGTTAAAGACGTCCTCGCGCTGGATGGACACGTTGACGCCCGAAAGCTCGCCGGCCTCGGCCAGCGCCTTCTGCAGCTCGGCGAAGTCGAGCTTGGACTCGGCGGTGTCGGCCAGCATGGTCATGGTGAAGATGTCCTCGATAATGGACTGCGTAATGTCGCGGATGTCGACGTTGGCCTCGCCCAGAACACGGGTGACGCCGGCGACGATGCCGGGGCGGTTCTTGCCAAGGACGGTGATGACGATGCGGGAGGACGAGATCTCGGCCATGGGAAACCCTTTCGCGTGGTTGCGGCGCGCGGGGGCGCTCCGCTACGGTACAGTGTTCATCATTGTACCTGTCTGGCGCAAAAAAGGCGCGCTCGCTGCGGCGTTACATGCCTGCAACATGAGCGTAAGGGGGAAGGCCGTACGGGGAAGAGCCGTCTGGCGCGTGTCCGGCTCGTGTTGGGTTGATTTCCGATCTCAGCCGAACACATTGAGCGGACAGGCCGTTCCCGCAGTCAGCCGAACGCCTCCGACGGCTGATTCCGAACTGGAAGCGGAGGGCATCCCCGCCCTTCGGTAGGGGATACCGCTCCGCGGCGCATGCCGCGGGCGGCGCCCCTATCGGACCACCGTGACCTCAGTTGGGATGGGCCCAGCACTGCCGCGTACTCGGTGAGCTAGAGCCAACTGTTCGTCTTCACGTCGCGTATGGCGATATTTCGGTCGTCCGGCTCGGTGATGCCGTAGCCGAACGCCTGGAGCGTCTCGATGGACTCCTGGATCCTCTGTTGGAACATGGGACCCGGATCGACCCTCGGCCCGAGGTGCCCGCGCCAAAGGCACGGCGTGGCGCGCAGCATGTTATGGATTTTGGAGATGGGCTCGATGTCGGCGTAGACGTTGAGCGTCGCCATGGCGTCCTTGTGGCCGAGGATCGATTGGAGCGCCTTGATATCGCCGCCTTGGCGGATCCACTGCGTTGCGAACGTGTGGCGAAGGCCGTGGGACGTGATCAGCTCGTCGTTGGTGCCCATGAGGCCGTTGGTCTCCGAGAACGTCTTGAACGCCCTGCGGATATAGCTTGTCGTCGCGAAGGTCGCGCCCGGCTCCGACAGGATGTAGCAGTCCCCGATCTCGACCGCCCCGGTAAGGCCGCGCAAGCGCAGCTTTCCGCAGTCGATCTCGTGGGTCTCCTTCAGGAAGGGGAGTAGGCCGACCGGGTCGATGGGGATACCCCTGGCGTCATGGGTCTTGGTGTCCTTGATGAACGAACCCATTCCCTTCGCGTACGCCACCGAGTGTCTGATCGAGATCAGGCCCGTCTCGAAATCCACATCGCACCACCGAAGGCCGCAGACCTCGCCGATTCGCATCCCCGTGTGCAGGGCGAGTACGACCGCCCTCTAATCCTCGGCGGACCAATCGAGTCCGAACTCCTTTCGGGCATCCTCTTCGCTCATGACTTCGAGAAGGTCTCCGGGTTGGCAACGAAGGGCGAGGCATAGCTGCTCGAGTGTGTTGAAGCGAATGCCGCGAATATGCCCTTTTTTAATACGGGACAGGTTCACGGGCGTGGTTCCAATCCTTTCGGCAAGTTCGTTCGAGGAAATCTTTCGCTCGGCCATGATCTTGTCGAGGCGAACAATTACGGGCATGGCGTTTCCTTACGCAATCTCGTCGGAGTCGAGGTACAGCTCTCGGGCGTACAAGAAGAGCTGGGAAAGCATGAACAGGACGATGCCGAGAACCAGAGAGGTCCAATCGAATGATGAAGCGATCTCTTGGGCGTCGACGGCCCCCTCGCCGCCAAACATCGAAACGGAGGTTTTGAGTGAGCCGGCGTAGAGGCTGGTGGCAGCTTGAACAACGAAGAGAATGCCGAGCACCTTCAAGCATGTCGCAGACCCTTTCTTGAAGGGGTCTCCGCTCTTGATCGTCCACACGAGAACGGCGCTGAGGATGGTCGTAGCGATACCGATGACGGCAGGGACCAATGTCGAGATCGCAAGGGCTGGATACGCGGGGGAGTCTGCAATTACAGGGTTGTCGAGCACTTCGATTGCTGGCTTTAAGGAGAACGCCACTTGTGCGATGGCGGTGGCGCAAAGGGTCGCAGAGGCTATCGCACATGCGATGCGGAAGGAATGAAGCCGGGGAGTGCGATTGTCGGAACTCATAATAACCTCCGAAGAATTTAAAAAACTCAGGTTACTTTTTAACAGTTTATGTTAAATTGACTTTGCAGGCAAGTAATCACAGCATGCTGCAACCGAAACCCCTCTAGATTGGAGAGGATTATGTTCAGTACTGTTAAGTCGTGTAAGCTCTTGGTTTTCCTCGGCCTCGCTCTTTGTCTGTTGCTGCCGGGAGCCCCCGCTTTTGCGGATACCCCGATGCCTCCTTCCCAGGAGAGCAGCCAGTGTGCCCTCGTTGAGCCCCTCGGGTATACGGACGTCGTCGTCGATACCTACTGGAGCTACAGCTGTCCTCGCGGCGTAAGCGGGCACAGCATCTCGATGTTCAACATCTCTTACAAGACGATCTCCTACCGAAATGGCTATCGCCGATCCGCGCATCATAGGGAATCCCGCCTCGCTGCAATGTGCTCCTGTGGTGTTCTTGGCACAACTGATAAATGGCAATTTGTCTATAGCACCTACTAGATGCGAGGAAGGGCCGAGCATTTTGTTCGGCCCCTCTGTTCCGACTGGATGAGGTTAAGGTTGGCGATGAATATGCTCAAAATCTCGAAGGCGATCTTTAGGTCGCTTCTCTCCTCCAGGTCGCTCTGTGTTGTCGTTGTTGCGTTGATGGTTCTTTGTGCTCTGCCCGTCTTCAGGAGCGCGGCTGGCATCGACGGACGGGTCGAATACCTCGAGTCGGGAATAACCCGTGTTGAGCAGGAATTGTCAGCATCCTATGCGGATGCGCTTGTGAATGCGGGGGAGGACGGTGTCTATACCTCTTCATCAAGCATGCCCGCGCTTCTGTACCCTCTTGCCGCGGGACGTCTTATCTTGGCACCGCTCTCTCCCCTACTTCCGTTTCTGCAGATATCGGATGGAGAGTACACCTATTATGACGGATCGAAGGAGTACTTGCTATGGGTCGCAACGGCCGTTGCCGTCTCGTTCCTTGCCGCACGTCTTAACAAACGTGAAAAGCTCATCATCCAGGCACCGATGGGCGAGCTGGGTAGACTTGTTGCATCGAGCGTATGGGCGAGTGTTTTTGCAATGCTTGCCGTCCTCGCCATCAATCTTCCAGGGATAATCGCCGCGCTTGTGAAGAATGGCCCGGGCTCGCCGTTCTATCCGATAGGCTACATTCAATATGCGACTCCGGTTATCAAACCGGCTTGGCTGGTGTTCGCGCAGACGGCCATCTTGCAATTCTTGGTGGCAGCGTTCATCTCGCTTGTCGTTCACCTTGCCGTGAAGATTGCCAATAACCCTACGCTTGGAATCGTGTTCGTATGTGCCCTGATGGGGGTGACGATGGTTCCCGGGTATTACGGAAGATCCATCGCTTTACGTGAGTTCGCCCTGTTGAATCCCCTTACGTATGCGAACACTGAGTTGACCGTCGGCGCCTATAGCCCGTACCCGACAACGCAGATAGTGAATCTGCCTGGACTTTGCTTCGAGCGTGGCGCGATTGCCCTCGTATGCGCAATCGGGATCGAGGTGCTGGCAATTAGCCTGCTTTGCGTTGCTGGAAAGAGCGGCTGCGCGCGCCCGATATCCCCGATTTGTCTTGAGAGAGGTTCCTTCGCTGCATCGAGAACGGCAACTCGTTCGAGCGCTTGTGCCTCCGCCGTTGCATACGTAAGAACGATGGGGAAACTGCTCCTGCGTTC
>CAUCKA010000005.1 GCA_958443265.1 uncultured Collinsella sp.
TGCGTGAGTTGCTCGGTAGCGTCTGCGCTGCGGCCTAATATCTGCCATAAAGGGACAGGTTAATTTTGGTAGGCAAAGCGTTTGACCTGCCAAAATAAACCTGTCCCTTTTTGGTCGGTCGCCGTTTGGGGGCGGATTGGCAACGCTCGCTGATTGTAGTCTTGACCTGCGCTAGAATAGTGGCATCTGAATGTCCGGGCGCATGGAGGCGTGCGCCCGTATGCTGAGGAGGACTCTATGGCAACTGTTGCCGCACCTATCGATGCTACGTCGACTGCCGCTTGGAAGGCACTCGAGGCTCATCAGGAGAAGCTCGAGGCCGATGGTATCGACCTCAAGGCCTGGTTCGCTGCCGATGCCGAGCGCGTGAACAAGCTGAGCTTTGACGCCGGTGACCTGCACTTCGATCTGTCGAAGAACCTGGTGACCGATGAGACCGTCAAGCTGCTGTGCGATCTTGCCCGCGAGGTGAAGCTCGAGGAGCGCCGCGACGCCATGTTCTCCGGCGAGCACATTAACACCACCGAGGACCGCGCCGTCCTGCACACCGCGCTTCGCCGCCCCGCAACCGAGAGGGGCCAGCTCATCGTCGACGGCCAGGATGTCGTCGCCGACGTGCACGAGGTCCTCGACCGCATGTATGCCTTCGCCGAGCGCGTGCGCTCCGGTGAGTGGAAGGGCGTTACCGGCAAGAAGATCGAGCACCTGGTGTCCATCGGCATCGGTGGCTCCGATCTGGGCCCGGTCATGGCCTACGAGGCTCTGCGTCCCTATGCCGACGCCGGTATCGACTGCCGCTATATCTCCAACATCGACCCCAACGACCAGGCCGAGAAGCTTAAGGGCCTGGATCCCGAGACTACGCTCGTGATCATCGTCTCCAAGACCTTCACCACGCTCGAGACCCTCACCAACGCCCGCGAGGTCAAGACCTGGATGCTCGAGCAGCTCAAGGCCCAGGGCGCCATCGACGGCTCCGATGAGCAGAACGCCGAGGCCGTGGCAAAGCACTTCGTCGCCGTTTCCACCGCACTCGAGAAGGTTGAGGCCTTCGGTATCGACCCCGCCAACGCCTTCGGCTTCTGGAACTGGGTCGGCGGCCGCTACTCCGTCGACTCCGCCGTGGGCCTGTCGCTGATCGTCGTGCTCGGTCCCGAGCGCTTCCAGCAGTTCCTCGAGGGCTTCCACGCTATCGACGAGTACTTCTGCAACACGCCGCTCGAGAACAATGCCGTTGCGCTGATGGGCCTGCTCAACGTCTGGTACGTCAACTTCTTCGGTTCCAAGAGCCACGCCGTGCTGCCGTACTGCCAGTACCTGCATCGTTTCCCGGCCTACCTGCAGCAGCTCACCATGGAGTCCAACGGCAAGCATGTCCGCTGGGACGGCAGCGCCGTGACCTCCGACACCGGTGAGATCTTCTGGGGCGAGCCCGGCACCAACGGCCAGCATGCCTTCTACCAGCTGCTGCACCAGGGCACCGTGGTGGTTCCGGCCGATTTCATCGCCTTTGCCAATACCGCCAACCCTGCGACCGATAGCGGCCAGGACGTGCATGAGCTGTTCCTGGGCAACTTCCTGGCCCAGACCAAGGCGCTCGCCTTTGGCAAGACGGCCGACGAGGTGCGCGCCGAGGGCACGCCCGAGCAGATCGTCCCGGCCCGTTGCTTTGAGGGCAATCGCCCGACGACCTCGATCTTCGGCGATACGTTGACCCCGTTCGCGCTCGGCGAGCTCATCGCCCTGTACGAGCACATCACGTTTGTCGAGGGCACGGTCTGGGGCATCGACTCCTACGACCAGTGGGGCGTCGAGCTGGGCAAGCAGCTTGCCAAGCAGATCACCCCGGCCTTCCACGACGATGCCGCCAAGGCCGAGCAGGACGCTTCGACTCAGGCGCTTATCGAGTTCTATCGCGCGCATCGCAAGTAGTCGCTGCTGTTAACGCATCGCGTCTTATAGTCAGGGGCCCGTATCCTATCGGATGCGGGCCCCTTTGCTTTGCCGTGGTCCCGGGGCGCACGGCCTTTAAGGATCTTCGCCGGAGCGTCGCGTGCTGCGAGGGCCCTGCGTCTAGAGCTCGGCCTCCGCATGGCCTCGCTGCGCCTCGGGCAGCTCCCCGTAGAGCGGATGGTCTTCGAGCCTAAAGCGCTCGACCTGTTCGGGAGTGCGACCGCGTACAAAGAGCCACGAGCGATCAATCGGCGTCGCCATGAGCGTGCTGGGCAGCGCGTCGGCGCGGTCGGAAAACACCCGGGCACTCTCGGGATCCTGGAACGCCAGCACCAGATGCGTGTCGCAGTTGCCCATGATGGAGCGTGCGCGTGCCTCGCCATAGAGCGCATCGAGCTGGTTGGTCGACTGCAGCAGCAGCGTTGCCCAGATGTTGCGGCTTCGGATAATCGAGAGCACGTTGTCGATCTGGGGGATCTGCAGATTTGCGAAGTCATCGAGCATAAAGCGCACGGGCACGGGCAGGCTGCCGTCGGGCTGCCTATCGGCCTCACGAATGAGGCCCATAAACGCCTGCGAAATAAAGAGGCCGGTCAGCGGATCGAGATTGCGGTCAATATCGCTCACGGTTACAAACAGGGCGCAGGGGGTGTGTCCCATGGAAGCGAAGTCCACCTGATGGCACTCACGATAGAGCTGTGCCGCACCGTCGAATCCCAGACACATGACCTTTTCGGCAAGGATGCCGACGATGCTCGCGTGCATGCGCTCGGCATTTTGCGTAATGGCGTAGCGCCGCCATAGCGAGAGGGCATAGCTTTGGGGGTCGGTCGTGATCAGGTCGTCAAACAATCGACCCGTGGCACCGTCCTGCAGGTGCTCGATCAGCTTGATGACCGAGCTGATCGTCTGCTCGTCGGCGGGCAGCTGTTCGGTGACGTAGGCGATAAGACACGACAGCAGGTTTGCCGCCGCATGATCCCAAAAAGGCTGGTTGTTGTCCTCGATGGGGCAGATGGCCTTTGCCACCGAGAGGATGTCCTGCTGGTTGGGCCTGCCGTCCGCCTTGCGGCGAATGTGCCTCAGGGGGTTGTAGCCGCAGCGCTCGATGCCGGGCGCAAGGGCCGGGACGGTGTTGAGGTCGGCGAAGTTGAGACACTGCACGCGGTAACCGTGGGCTGCCAGCACGGGTCCCACTTCGCGACAGAGCGTGCCTTTGGTGTCGAGCACGATGTAGCTTGCGTTCATTTGCAGCAGGTTGGGCTTGAGGACGTTTCGGGTCTTGCCGGCTCCCGAGGGGCCGATCACAAGTGCGTTGTTGTTGAGTCCCGTTTGGCGGGTGTCGCAGGAAAGCGTTCGATCCTTGGCGAGAATGGTGGACGATGCGGACTCAGATGCGGCGAGGCGGCTGGCGAGGTTAGACATGGGCGACCTCCTTGGTGGTCGAGAGGATTTCGTGGGCAAAGCCGAGCTCGACGGCGCGCTCGGCCGAAAGGTAGGTGTCTTTTGCAGTGAGGGACTGGATGCGCTTGGGCGTGAGGCCGCTGCGGTCCGAGAGGATTTGCGTGAGGGTCTTGCGGGTCTGCATGAGACGCCGGCTGGTTTCCTGCAGCGCAAGTGCCGAGCCGCCTGCCCCCTGGGGGATCAGCGGGTCGTGAATCATGAGCTCTGCATGGGGCGCCATACGGCGATCGTCGCCGCCCATAAAGATCACGGCGCCCATGGACGCGGCGAATTCCAGGCAGACGGTGCGGATGGGGCACGATGCGAGGCGCATGGCGTCATAGATCGCAAGACCCGATCGCACGCTTCCGCCGGCGCTGGCGACAAATATGGTGATGGGGCGGCTGGGGTCGGTGGCATCGAGCAGGCGGATCTGCTGGCATAGGTCGTGGGCCATCGGGGTTTCGATGTTTCCCATGACGGAGAGCTCGCGACGGGCGAGCATCTCATCGTAAATGCTGGTGAGCGTGATGCCTCGGGCGGATTCACGCATGGTGAGGGGGCTGATGATGGGGGAATGATTGGTGTCCATGAGGACTCCTTTCTGTTGGTTGTGTTGTGGAATAGGATTGTTGCCCGCGGAGGGGCTGGCGGGCTACAGGGTTCGTCCGAGCCTGAGATCGAGCTCGGTTGTGGGGCAGGCTGCCTGTTCGTGCGGCTCGCAAGCGCCAAGGGCTCCAAAGCGATAGAGCGTTGCGGCGGGCGTGGTGTAGGCGAGCCGCAGCTGATGCTCGACAGGGGCACATCCGTCATTTTTGTAATGAGCCGCGTAGTACTGCGCGATGCTGGCGTTCATCTCGCTGCCATTGCGATGGCGCTCAAACTGGCGTCTGCAGGTCTCGATGATCTTTGCTACCGACTTGGGTGCCGTCGCGGGAACAAGGGCGAGATAGCCCTCAAATAGCTCGTTGATGCTCAGGAGGCACAGCAGGTCGATCAGCGTCCTTATGGCTGCTCCCTCGGCAGAAAAATGCGCGGTCATGCGGTTATATCGGTTGCGGTCGACGATGGCCGCATGGGGTCTTGGAGTTTTCTGCCCTGTGGTCCCGGGCTTTTGCCGCGCCTGTGTATTGAGCTCGACGTTGCAGCGCTTGAGGCCGTCCAACGGAAGGAACAGTGCGGTGCGCAGGGTGTTCCGCTTGCTTTCGAGTTCATGACGCTCGTCGGGTTCCCATTCGAGCTTGAGTTTCGTGTCGAGCGCCGTAAGCATATGGGCTAGGCAGCCTACGGTAAGAACGTACGAATCGTTGTCGCGTTTTGGGGCATAGGGGTCTGTCAGCTTGCGAATGTCGGGGTCGCCCATGATCTTTGTGCAGCGCTTCAGCAGTTGAGGGTGGTCGGCCAAGATCGTCGCGAGCGGTAGCGACGCGTAGTTCTTGATGGTCGCGGCGGCAAAGGCGGCGTCATATTCGTTTGCATATGCTCGCTCAATGCGGGCATCCAGAATGCTTTTCTTATAGCCGTCTTCAGCGCGGTGGTTTGTCATAGCTTCTCCAATCGGTTGATGTTCGTGCTGTTTGTTGATGTGTTGGTTGTCGTGAGTGATGTGCTTGCCGTAGGTGATGTGCTGACGTTGGGGTGCTATGCGGTTTTCAATGAGCCCGTGAGGCAGTTGCTGCAGGGGCGGGATGGAACGGCCCATGCAAGGCGGAAGGCATCGTGCTCAAAATCGAGACAGCAATGCCCTGGGTGCCTCACATGTGGCAGTTACCTAATTAAGTTGTCATTGCGTTTGGGGTTGTACTTTGCCGATCTTCTTTCTCTTACACGCTAAAAACTGAAATTTCATATGCTCGATCTACTTAAAACCGCAACGGCGGTCTTTATCAACTTATATGTCGGAACGCGTCTTTGCAAGTACTTTTTTGCGTTTGTTTCAAATGGGGTGGTTTTGCAACCGTCACGCGCCACGCTATGCGAACGTGCCCCTTTTCTGTTGTCGGCCAGATACGATGGGTCGCGTGACGTCGTCAGAGGTCGAATTCGACCGCTAACGACGTTGTGCAGCTCATCATTTCTGGTCGCAAACAGTAAAGGGGCATGAGGGTGTATTGAGGAGGGGGATGTCTTGCTGTCGGCATCCGCGTGCGGTGCCATTCGCTGTCTGTAAATATACGTTTATAGCTAATTTCATACCACTTGTCGGAATGCGGACGCTGTCCTTGCATGTCGGGCGTACATTGAACGTGGTTTTCGCGTGAAACCACGAATCGGTTGTCAGTCCTGAACAAGGAGGCCCAGCATGACGCTTGCCAAACCCATCAACAAATACATCGACTATATCGATGCCCCCGAGGACACGTTTGAGCAATATGTCGAGAAGGCGTTAAAGTACAACTTTCGCTGCGTATTTGCGAACCTGCAGGAGTACGAGACGGGCCGCGCCATGCTCGAGGGCTCTGACATCATCCTTGCCGGCGCTATCGACTTTCCCCAGGGCACTATGACGCTTGAGGAGAAGCTTGCGAGGTTTGAGGAATATGCTGCGTGTGGCTTTACCGAGATTGACTACGTTTTGAATCAGGGGTCGATCGAGAACCGCGATTTTGATGCCATCGAGCGCGAGATGACTACCATTGCTGATTTTTGTCGCGCGCATGGCATCACTGACAAGGTAATCGTCGAGATGTGCAAGCTGGACGGCGACGACGCCGCCAAGCGCCGTGTATGTGAGATCGCGCTGGAGGCCAAGCCGGGATTCCTTAAGACATCGACCGGCAGAAGCTTTGGCGGTGCTAAGCTCGAGGACGTGCGGCTGATGCACGAGGTGCTCGGCGATGCCGTGGCAATCAAGGCGGCGGGCGGTATCCATAATTACGAAGAGGCTTGCGCATTCATCGAGGCCGGCGCCAGCGCGTTAGGCGCATCGGCGGGCATCGCGATCGTCGAGGGCGCACCGACGGATGAGCGTCGCTAGCAGACGTATTTGACCTGAGCGATAAAGCTTCACGACCACACGCCGTTCATGTTCGGGACAATATGACATTTTTCCCGTTGCAAACGGAGTCGCGGTGGCTGTTCTGTATGATGACTCAGACAAGGTTATTAAATGACAGGGAGGCATATATGGCAATCAAAGCCATCGCGATGGATATTGACGGTACGCTCACCAACGACCAGAAAGTGATTAGCCCGCGTACGCGCGAGAAGCTGCTCGCGGCGCAGGAGTCGGGCATTAAGCTCATCTTGGCTTCGGGCCGTCCCGCATGGGGGCTGCACGCCTTGGCGCAGGAGCTCGACCTTCAAAACCATGACGGTCTGCTGGTGGCCTTTAATGGCGCGCATGTGGTCGACGCTCAGACCGATGAGGTCCTTTTTGACCAGGCCATGCCGGCTGACGAGCTGCACCGTCTGATTGATCACCTGCGCAATTTTGACGTGATCCCTATGATTTCGCTTGGTCGCGATCTGCACGTCGAGGATTCGTACCGCTGCATGATCACGCTGCCTGACGGCTCGCAGAAAAACATCGTCAAATACGAGCGCGATGCGTGTGACCTTAAGACCCGCGAGGTCGAGAGCTTGCATGAGGTTGTGGACGCTTATCCCGTGGACAAGCTGCTGACGGCGGGCGATCCGGCCTACCTGCAGGCGCATTACGAGGAGATGTATGCGCCCTTTAACCAGACGCTTTCGGGCATGTTTACGGCCGACTGGTACTTTGAGTACACGGCGCCCGGTATCGACAAGGCCCGCGCACTCGAGGGTGCCCTGCCCAAGCTCGGCATCGATGCCAGTGAGGTCGTATCGTTTGGCGACGGCCAGAACGACAAGTCCATGATTGAGTGGGCCGGCACCGGTGTTGCCATGGGTAACGCCGTCGAAGAGGTTAAGGCTGTAGCCCAGATGGTGACCGCCGATAACAACGAAGATGGCATTGCGGTGGCGCTGGATAAGCTGCTGGGTTAGAATCGCCGATTAATGCATGGCTCGGGCGCCTGCTTGCGGGCGTCCTTTTGTTAGGGAGGGTGCCGTGTCCGCATTTCCGTTCGACGCCGTTATCTTTGACATGGACGGCGTCATTGTCGATACCGAGTATTACTACTTGGGCGAGACTGCCGCGTTTGCCAAGGAGCTTGGACTTAATCTGACTCAAGAGGAGTTGAATGGGCAGGTCGGTACCTCGCATCAGTTCTTCCTGCATATGCTGGTCGATTGGTTTGAGCGCGCCGGTAAGGGACACTTCACTGGCGAGGAGGCGTTGGCCCGTTGGGACGAGTGGGCGCATAAGCGTCCGCGTGACTATCAGGCTTTGATTAACCCAGGCGCCGTGGATACGATTCGAGAGCTGCCGCGCCGTGGCGTTCGCGTGGCGATTGCCAGCTCGTCTCCCATGGTTAGCATCGAGGAAGTGCTCAACGCATGCGGGCTGTCTGATGCCTTTGAGTATGTGGTGAGCGGCGAGCAGTTTAAGGAGAGCAAACCCGAGCCCGACATCTACCTGCATGCGCTGGACCTGCTGGGGCTGCCCGCGAATCGTTGCTGCTGCGTTGAGGATTCGGTGCCTGGTATCACTGCCGGCAAACGGGCGGGGTTAACGGTGATTGCCAAGCGCGAGGAGCGGTTTGGCTTTAGCCAGGATGCCGCGGACAAGATTATCGACCAGCTGCCGGAACTCCTCACGCTTTCTTAGGAGCGCGGTAGTTGCGCGTTTTTCGGGTCTGATGAGTAAATAGCCGACATTTTGGTGCGACACCTAGCATACTTTAAGCTAATGCGGGCTTAAAGACTTGTTGAATGCCCCTAAGCCCGTTTTAGACTTAATTGTGCTTGGAGAGGGTATATGCCACCGACTGAAGGGCTAACTGACGGTAAAGCAGCGATACCGCTGTACCAACAGGTTATCGATATCATCAAAAACGAAATCAACTCCGGTGCCTACAAGGCAGGCGCGCGGATACCCAACGAATTCGAATTGGCTGAGAGCTATAAAGTTGGCCGCGTTACCGTGCGACGCGCTATTGAGGAGCTCGTCCAACAGGGCTATCTAACGAAGCAACAGGGGAAAGGCACGTTTGTCAATGCCCCCAAGCTCAAGCGCAAGATTCGCCAGAAGGATGACGTCCAGAGTTTTTCGGACGCATGCCGCGTTAACGGAATGGAACCGGGGGCGCGTGTCATTTCGAGAAAGATACTGCCGGCGGATTCCACCGAAGCACAGTTCTTTGGTGTTCCCGTTGGAACTGACTTGATCTGCGTTGAGCGCGTGCGTACTGCCGATGGCGTCCCTGTCATGCTCGAGAACAACATATATGTTTACGAGGACAACGCCTATCTATCAACGGCACCTCTATCTAACCAATCCATTTTTGAGTTCGTGCGCAACCGGACGGGCCGCACGCCCGCGTTTACCGACCCATGCACGCTTGAGATCGCGTGCGCGTCGCCCGAGGTCGCTCGGTTGTTGGCAGTTCCCGTTGGCGAACCCTTGTTTTATATGGAAGCCTTCTTTTTCGATGAGCAGCGGCGGCCGTTTATCATCGGTCGTCAGCGGATCGTTGGGTCTCGCTACGTTTTTGACATCTAGGACATTGCGAATGGAAGCGCCCGGCGGATCATCTCACCGGGCGTCTCCATACCGTTCACGGCGCAAACGCAACCGTTCAACCGCGTTGCGGCAATCAGTTTGAAATTATCTTGATGACGAGAAAAGCTGCTGGTAATCTATAGAACGTCATAGAACGTTTGCCTTGTGCAAACGTTGAAGCGAGATGCGATGCAGTCTCGAGTTCTTTGGAGGTATCTATGTCAGATACGAAGGCGAAGAAGACAAACAGACGTTTTAAGTTCAAATTACCGCATGTCTATACGATCATGTTCTTGCTGATCGTTGTCTTTGCGGTCTTGACTTGGATCGTTCCCTCTGGCCAGTATCAGCGCAAGATGATTTCGACAGCGGCGGGCGAGCGTGAAGTCGCCGTTGCTGGAACCTATGAACAGGTCGATAAGAACTACACCGATTCCGAGACCGGCGAGACCATCAATCTGGGTCAGGATATTTTCGCGGTCCTGCAAGCGCCCACTAAGGGCATCCAGGAGGCTGCCGACGTCGTTGCGTTCGTCATATTGATTGGCGGGTCGTTCGCAATCATCACCAAGACCAACGCTTTGAATGCCGGCATGAGCCGTGTGATTAAAAAGCTCAAGAACAAGGACATCCTCATCATTCCCATTACGATGACGTTGCTGTCCATTTGCGGCACCACGTTTGGTATGTCTGAGGAAGCCCTGCCGTTCTATGCCATCTTCATTCCCATCATGATGGGTATCGGTTATGACTCGATGACGGCATTCATCATCTGCTTCCTTGGCCCTAACCTGGGATATTGTGCCTCGACCATCGACCCGTTTAATGTTTTGATCGCCCAAGGCATCATTGGCATCGAGGGCAATCCGCAACTGTGGCTGCGCGCCGTTTCTTGGGTCATCTTCACTGCTGTCGGTATCGCATGGGCCATGCGCTACGCCATGCGCGTCAAGAAAAACCCCGAGTCGTCCATTACGTACGAGGACGATAAGCTCAAGCGTATCGAGTTTTCCGTGACCGATGCCTCCATCGAGGAAGAGTTCACTACCCGTCAGAAGCTCGTGCTTATCGATTTTGCTTGCGGTATGGGCATTATCGTCTGGGGTCTTGTTACCCAGGGTTGGTACATGAATGAGATTTCCGCCGTGTTCCTTGGCATGGGCTTGCTTGCCGGTATCCTGGGCGGTCTTGACCAGCAGACGATTGCTGAGGAGTTCGTTAAAGGTCTCGCCGACTTTGCGTACGCCGCCATCGTTATCGGTATCGCTCGCGGTATTCTGGTCATCGCCGAGGGCGGCATGATCATCGACACCATCCTCCAGGCGCTCGCTACTGCGCTCGCCGGTGCACCCGCCGCCGTCTACACCACGTTTATGTATATCGTCCTTGGCCTGCTCTCTTTGCTGGTTCCCTCGAGTTCTGGCCTGGCGGCACTCACCATGCCCGTTATGGGCCCCCTGACCGAGCTCATGGGCCTCAATCCCGAGGCGGCCGTTACCGCGCTCCAGTTTGCCAACCAGACCATCAACACCATCAGTCCCGTGGCGGGCATGACGGTTGCCGGCCTTGGCGTGGCTAAGATTTCGTTTGGCCAATGGTGGAAGACCATTTGGAAGTTCTTCATCTTCATGGTCGTGTTTGGCTTGGTCATTACTGCCATTTCTGGCATGCTTCCGGCGTAGGTGATTATAATGACCGATCGTTTGACGGTCCTGACGTCTAAGAGCGTCTTTACCGGTACGGGGGACCTGCCGTTTGAAGGTTTCGTAGCGGTCCGTGGCAATCGAATTGAGGCGGTTGGCACCAAGTGTGAGGTAGCTTCGTATTTGACCCAGGCGGACGAGGTAGTTGACCTGGGCGACCGCACCGTCATGCCTGGCCTGATCGATGTGCATACCTTCTATACAGGCTGGGCGCTGCGGACGTTGGGGTCTGATCTGTCCGGCATCGCTGATGCCAAAGAGGCCGTGTCGCTCTTGCGTGCATGGAAAGAAGATCATCCGGATTGCGCGGCGGCTTTTGGCCACAACCTGCCCGAAACGTTGGCATCGGATGCCGAGAACGCAAATACGGCAGCTGTGTTTGACGATTGTTTTGGCGATATCCCTGTCGTCTGCTTTACACCGGGTGCGGAGACCTGCGTTCTCAATGCTGCCGCCAGTGCGCGATACGGCTTCACACCCCAGGCGTGCTATGCCGAGAAGATCTGGCGCATGATGAGCGATTTCCTCGCGCTGCCCGAGGTACGTGCGGGGTATTCGGACTACATGAGCATGCTAAACGAGCGCGGCGTTACCGCCATCAAGGAGATGGCGTTTGATGACTACTACGGTTTTGCCGACGAAATGGCTCGCCGTGAGGAATCTGGTGAGCTGACGGTTCGCGTCTCTATGATGTCGCAGCCGGTGGGTGCCGGTGCAAATCTGTCATATGCTCGCGAGGCACGAGAGCGCTTCCGGGGTCCGTTCGTTCGTTTTTCTGGCTTCAACCGTATGACCGATCGAGGCGTATGGGCGGGGCTTGCCGAGATGATTGACCCCTATGAGGACACGGCCGATGCGGGCGCTGCCGGCAAGACGGTTGTCGAGGAGCCCGAGTGGGATCTGATTGAGAACGAGCTGCGCGCAATTGATGCTGACGGCTTCCGATATTCCTTGCATTGCCAGGGCGATGGCGCCGTTCGTCGTACCGTGGCGCTCTATGCCTCGCTGCCTCGAGACGAGCATGGACGGTTGCTTCGCCGCCATGCGATTACCGATCTCGAGAACTCTGATCCGACCGATCTTGTCGAGTTTGGCAAGTTAGGTGGAATTTGCGAGGTCTATCCGCAGATTTTGACGCTGGACCGGCGCGAGGATTGCCTGTCGATGATGCGTCGACAAATTGGCGAGACGCGACTTTTGCACAGCTGGAATCGCCGCGGCATGGAAGATTCCGGATGCACGGTGTGCTGTGGTACGGATTTGCCGCTGCTGATTCCGAGCCTGGGCGAGTCAATCTACAGCGCGTGCGGCGGATACTTCGACGATGGACTGCCCGTGAATGAGGCCAACGCGCTGACACTTGTCGAGCTCTTGCGCGCTTGGACTGCCGGGGGCGCGTACGATCTGATGCGCGAAGACGAACTGGGTACGCTCGAGGTCGGCAAGCTTGCCGATATCTGCGTGCTCGATCGGGATGTGTTCGACCTCGATTATCGCGACACACGCGATCTTGCGGTTGATATGACGATGTCGGACGGACAAATCGTGTTCGATCGAAATAAGGAGGCATAAGATGTCTGAATCCAAGCCGACGCTGCGCCGCGAACAGATTGCGGGCATGAATATCCACTACATCATGTGGTCGCTCGATTACTTCCTTGATGTGCAGCAGCGTTTGGGCTTTGAGTCCATTGAGCTGTGGTGTGCAGAGCCGCATGTGACACTCGACCATACGGGCTACTTTGAGGCTGAGGTCCTGGCGAAAAAAGCTGCAGACCGTGGGCTTAGGTATCGTACTCTGTGCCCCGAGAATGTTGTCTATCCTTGGCAGTACTGCGCACGCAAACCGCTGCATGAACAGCGCAGCTTGGCGTACTTTAAGCACGGCATTGAGCTTGCCGAGGTACTTGGGTGCGACCGTATGTCCGTCAACTCGGGCTGGGGCGACTGGGACGAGGACCGCGAGGAAGCCTGGAAGCGCAGCCGCGAGCACTTGTCCATTCTGGCGGAGTATGCCGGCGAGCACGGTCTGGTGCTTACGATGGAAAGCCTGCGTCCCGAGGAGAGCAACCTTGTGACGACGGTTTCCGATGCGAAGCGCATGATTGACGAGGTCGCGAGCCCGTACTTACAGCCCATGGTTGATACAACCGCGATGGGCGTTGCGGGCGAGACGCTTGAGGACTGGTTTGCCGCCTTTGGTGATGGGGCAATTCACGAGATGCACTTTATCGACGGCGACCCGTATGGTCATCTGGTGTGGGGCGATGGCAAGCACGATATGGACGCCTTCGTCGCCACACTCAACGCCCATGGTTTCGACGGCATGCTGGGCCAGGAAATCACGGACGGCCGTTACTACGATGACCCGGCGGCGGCAGATGCCAAAAACATGGCCGCATTCGAGAAATATCTGATTGACTAAAACAACTATCGGCCACGCAGCCAACGTCATTGATTGCGGACTAAACAAGAAAGGAACTGGATATGAACGCACACGATCTGATCAAAGAGGCAATTGCCGAGAAGGGCAAGTTCGACAGCGTCTACTGGATTGCTTGCGGTGGCTCCATGATCGATTTGATCCCGGCTCATGAGCTTCTGCAGCGCGAGGCAACCACCTTCACTTCATATATCTATACGGCTCGCGAGTTCGATATCATGCGTCCGCGTCGTCTGGGCGAGAAGTCCCTGGTCATTGCTTGCAGCCACAGTGGCAACACCCCCGAGGTCGTCGAGGGCTGTGAGATTGCCCTTGCTGCCGGCGCTACGGTGATCGCCCAGACCGACAACGCTGGATCCAAGATTGACTCCGGCAAGTGGACCACGTGGGTCTACCCGTGGGGCGAGGGTGTGCCGCAGGCCGAGGTCCCCGCTGGCATTTCGCTGTCGCTTGCGGCAGAGCTGCTCGATCAGCAGGAGGGCTACGCCGATCTTGCCGATATGTATGCCGGTATCGCCGAGATGGATAAGATTCTTCCCCCGGCACGCGAGAAGGTAAATGCCGAGCTGGGCGATCGTTTTGCCAAGCTTTGCCAGGATCATGAGTTCTTCTATATTCTGGGCAGCGGTCCCAACTTTAGCCAGACCTACGGTTTCGCTATCTGCTCTCTTATGGAGATGCAGTGGCAGCACTGCAGCTACATCCACTCTGCCGAGTACTTCCATGGCCCCTTCGAGGCTACTCAGGATGGCGTTTTTTACTTCCTGCAGATGGGCTCCAGCGAGTGCCGTGCTATGGACGAGCGCGCCCTGGCGTTCCTTAAGACGCATACCGATACGCTGATGGTGCTCGATGCCAAGGAGTACGGTATGGAAGCCGTGCCGGCGAGCGTCCGTGCCTATCTGGACCCGGTGCTGTTCTACGCCATGAACTGCGAGCTGCGTGCCGCACGCGGCAAGGTGTTTGACCATGATCCCGATTTCCGTCGCTACATGGGCGTCGTCGAGTACTAGAAGGGGCAAAGGCCATGGCATTTAACGTTAACGCGCTCGGATTTGGCGACAACGTCGTCGATCGCTACGAGCATATCCACACCATGTATCCTGGCGGCAATGCGGTGAACTTCGCCGTTTATGCCAAGAAATGCGGTGCCGCACGCTCTGCATACATGGGCATTTTTGGCAATGACGCCGCTGCCGAGCATGTCATTGCAAGCCTCGAGGATGAGGGTATCGAGCTTGACAAGTGCGAGCAGATGATTGGCGAGAACGGAGCGGCTCGCGTGACCGTCGTTGACGGTGACCGTGTCTTCCTCGGCTCCAACGAGGGCGGTATCCGTGGCGATGCGCGCTATGTCCTCGATCGCTTTGACCTTTCGTACGTGAAGCAGTTCGATGTGGTTCATTCGGGCAACTATTGCTTTACCGAGCGCGAGCTGCCCAAGTTGAAGGCTGCGGGCGTCACGGTCTCTTTTGACTTTTCGGACGACTCCACCGACGAGTACTACGAGCAGATTGCGCCCTACGTCGATTTTGCTTTCTTTAGTGCGGCGGATGCCGCGAGTGAGGACGAGATTCGCGAGCGTCTGGCATGGGTGAAGGGTCTGGGTCCGCGTTTCGTGTCGGCTACGGCGGGCGCCGAGGGCTGCATCGCTTACGACGGCGAGCGTTATTACCGCCAGCTGGCTAAACCGGTAACGGACATGAAGGACACCATGGGGGCGGGTGACTCGTTCCTCACCTCGTTTTTGATGTGCTATCTCGATTCCGCCAAGCGTGGTGAGGATGGCGCCGAGGCCATCGAGCGCGCGCTCGACTTTGCTGCCGGGTTTGCCTCGACCGTGTGCGGCATGGAAGGTTCTTGGGGCCACGGAGCACCAATCGTCGAATAGCTTAAGAAAGCGTACGGCGGTCTGGCTATGAGGCCTTGGACAGCCGACGCAAAACAATAAGCGAAACGCGAAAAGGGGGCTCGCCATGTGGTGGGTCCCCTTTTGAACATTGGAGAAGAGTATGGGTATTAAAGCGTGTGCGGCTGGTTTTTGCTGTGCGGACGTCTATCAAAACATCGGCGTGTTCTATCCGACTGGTAATGGCATTGACTGGGGTATCCATCTTGCACGAATGGGCGTTTCGGTATCCGCCGTGTCGGTTGTCGGCAAGGACGAGTATGGAGACAAGATGAGAGAGGCGCTGGCCGCCGAGGGGTTCGATATCTCACATCTGCGGGTGGAGAATGGCGACACCTCGGTGATGCTCATGGCATTGAAAGACGGCGTCGATCGCGTGCATCTCGAGGCAATCGATGGCGTAATGGAGACATATCGACCGAATGAAGACGACCGGGCGTTTATCCTGGAGCATGACATCATTCATACCGACCTGTTTGGCAATTGTTTGGACCTCCTGCCCGAATGGCATGATGCGGGCAAGACGGTGGTTATGGACTTCTCGGTGTTCAGCCAGGATCCCGAATATGCATGTGAGGCTCATTTTCCTTACGTAGACTATGCGTTCATGTCGTTTGAAGAGGACACTCCGGAGCTACGAGACTGGGTACGCCACGTGCAGGGATTGGGACCGCGCGTTGCGGTTGCCACGCTTGGCGAGAAGGGAAGCATTGCCTATGACGGTGAGCGCTTCTATGAGTGCGGGATCGTACCGGCGGAGAAGGTCGTTAATACCGTGGGTGCCGGCGACTCGTATATTGCCGGGTTTACCAAGGGCGTGATCGATGGCCTTGATATTCCGGCGTGTATGAAGGCGGGCGCTGAGCTGTCGTCCCGAGTGATTGGTTCGTTTGAGCCGTACTAGGGTCAAATGCCTGGAAAGGAGTACGAAATGGTTATCGACATGTTGGTTCAGCCCATGCTCTACGGCGAGATCTGTACGCCGGGTGATGAGCCTGATGGATTCGGTTTTTGGTCACGAGAATTTGGTATGGGGCATATGGGCCCCATGGATTGGGATGAGCTTCAAGTCGAGATGGACGTCTGCGATGTGCAGAAGAGCGTGCTCATGCCGCTCGATGTAACCACGGCATGCGGGGGGCATTTTGGCACCAATGACCAGATTGCCATGCTGGTTGCCGCGCATCCCGATCATCTGTGGGGATTTGCGAGCGTAGATCCGCAGGTGAGCGGTGCCGCAGGCGAATTGGAACGCGCCTTTACCGAGTTGGGGGCAAAGGGGCTTTGCCTGCATCCGGCAAAGCAGGGTTTTGTCCCCGATGATGCTGTGGCCGAGCCGCTTTACGAGCTGTGCGAGCGTTATAACAAGCCGGTGGTTTTCCATGCCGGTATGTCTTGGGAACCGGGTGCAGAGCTCTCGCGCAGTAACCCGCTTGCATTTGAGCACACAATCGCAACGCATCCAAATGTGCGTTTTAGTTTAACCCACTTTGGCTGGCCCTGGGTGCGCGAGACCGTGGCGATGCTGCTCAAGTATCCCAACTGCTACGCGGACACCTCTATCACTTACATCGATTCGCCCGAGGAGATGATGCAGCGTCTTTTCACGGTCGATATGGGGCCGCTGTGGTATGAGCGCGCGCTATCGCACCAAGTGATGTTCGCCAGCAATACGCCGCGCTTCCGTGCATTCAAACTCAAGCGGGCGCTCGATACCGTGCCCATGCGCGATGATGCGCGAGAAAAGCTCTACTGGGGTAATGCCCTGCGTTTTCTTGAAGGGGATGAGTGAACATGGTGACGCTCGAGACATTGAGCTATCTATCGACTGCTCCGGACCAGTTCATCGATATTACCGAGGACGTGCACGCTGCCATCGAGCGCAGCTCGGTGACGAATGGCTTGGCGGCGATTATTTTGTCGCATACGACCTGCGGAATCGTGGTAAACGAGGGGCTGCCCTGCGTGGAGACGGATCTTATGGAGACGCTTGATCGCATCGCCCCACTCGATGCCCCCTATGCGCATGCACACTTCCTGCCGAGCTATGGAGCCACCGGTAACAACTCCTGTGGGCATATCAAGAGCATGATTTGTGGAAACAGTTGCTTCTTTCCCGTCCAAGATGGCCACATCGTGTGCGGAGGTGCCCAGAACATCTATCTTGCGGAGTTTGACGGTCCGCAGAAGCGAAAAGTGTACGTCGAGGTATTGGGGGAGTAACGCCCCTGCAATAGCCCTATGAAGGAGCACGTTATGTCGTTTCTAACTTCGATGTTCAAGACCGAAAAGCCGGTTATCGGAATGCTGCACCTGCGTCCTCTGCCGGGCGATCCACTGTTTTATCCGGGTGGAATCGTATCGCAGGTCGTGGAAGCCGCCAAGCGCGATCTCGAAGCGTTGCAGCAGGGCGGTGTCGATGGCATTTTGATTACCAATGAGCTCTCGATGCCCTATGAGCAGCACGTTTCTCCCTCAACCCTTGCATCGATGGGCTATGTAATCGGGGCTCTGTCCCATGATTTGTCGACCCCTTGGGGAGCTGAAGCTATTTACGATGGTGATGCCACAATCGAGCTGTGCGCTGCCGTCGACGCGCAGTTCACGCGCTGCAATTTTTGCGGTGCCTGGGCCGGTGATCTCGGGCTGATTAACCGAGATTTCGCTCACACCATGCGTCGCAAGGCGGCGCTGCGCCTGGACGACCTCAAGCTTTTTCACTTCATCACGAGCGAGGGGGAGGTTTATCTCAACGACCGCACGACTGCGGACATTGCCGATTCACTTCTCTTTAATTGCCTACCGGATGCGATGGTCATCGGCGGTTCGGCTGCCGGTCGTGGCGCTTCGGGCGAGCTTGCCGATGAGGTCCGCGAGCGTGTTGGCGAAGTGCCTGTGGTATGTGGCACCGGTTGTCGCGAAAATACCGTGGCTGACGTATTTGCTCACTACGATGGCGCGTTTGTCGGCACGTGCTTAAAGCGCGACGGAAAGCTGGATGCCCCGGTTGATGTTGAGCGGGTAGCTCGTTTTATGGCTGCCGCTCGTACGGCGCGGGGGGAGTAGGCACCTATGGCGCTCTATCTGGGTATTGATATTGGGACAAGCGCCTCTAAAGGCGTTTTAATCGATGATCGATGCAACATCGTTTGCCAAGCCTCTTGTGGACACGAGACGGACAACCCGTGTGATGGATGGTACCAGCATGATGCGGAGGCAGTTTGGTGGGGCGATTTTTGCCGCCTGTCGCGCGAGCTGGTGGCGCGATCGGGGGTTAACGCGGCACAGATCGGATGCGTGGGCCTTTCCGCATTAGGTTGCGACTGTGTGCCGGTCGATACCGAGTGCAACGCGCTGGCCCCCGCAATTTTGTACGGAGTCGATGCACGTTCGAAGCCGCAGATTGACGAGCTTCTTTCCGAATATGGGTCAGATCGCGCACGCGAGCTTTTCGGACACGATCCCTGTTCGTCAGATATTGCTCCCAAGATCTTGTGGTTTAAGGAGAATATGCCCGAGGTGCACGAACGTGCCGCGAAGTTCCTGACGGCGTCATCGTTTCTGTGCGCAAAGTTGACGGGGCGTTTTACGGTGGACCGTTATTTGGCGGAGGATTTTCTTCCCCTATACGACCGCTACACCTGGAAGGTTGATGCTCGGGAATGTGCTCGTTTCTGCCGGCCTGACCAGATGGCTGAGGTAATGTCGGCTACCGATATTGCCGGGGTGATTACGCGGCGTGCGGCTGAGGCGACGGGGCTCGCGGCAGGGACACCTGTCTTAGTGGGAACGGGCGACTCTGGTGCCGAGGCTATTTCGACGGGTGTATTCCGTCCCGGCGATATGATGGTTCAGTTGGGGAGTACGGCGTATTTCATCTACCTGGCTGATCATATGATCGATGATGCCCGCCTGTGGCCAGGGACGTTTATCATTCCCGGAACTTATGGGATCTGCGCGGGGACCAATACGGCGGGCGCACTCACATCGTGGCTGCGCCAAGAGTTGTATCGCGACGCCGTAGAGGCCGAGGGCCACGGTGGCCCCGATGCATATTCGGTTATGGCGCATGATGCCGCCGACGTGGCGCCGGGTGCCGATGGGCTCCTGTGTCTGCCGTACTTTGCGGGGGAGCGTACTCCGCTCAACGATCCCGAGGCACGTGGCGTCTTCTTTGGCCTGACCGGAAGGCATACGCGAGCCCATATGGTTCGCGCCGCCTTGGAAGGCGTCGCGTATACCGTTGCATCCCATGTCGACATTATCGAGCGACAGCATGGACTGCCAATTGGGCGCATTATGCTTGTCGGAGGTGGAACCAAGAATCCAGTTTGGATGCAAGCTATCGCCGACGTATGCGGGCGCGAGGTCTCGGTTGCCAAGGTTACGGTGGGCGCATGCTTCGGTGATGCCATCATGGCAGCTCTCGCAGGTGGCGCCTATGCATCATGGGATGAACTCGCCCAAGTCCTTGGCGTTGCGCAAACAATCGTGCCCGATATGGCTGCCCACGAGTTATATGCGTCGCGCCGTCATATCTTTGACGAATTGTATGCACGCAACTGTGATCTCATGCACGAATTGGTGTAATGCTGCCGAATTGTACTGCCTTCCAATAGGGACTGCGTTGTGCGATTCGCATGTCCCTTGGCATTTTTGCCCACAGGGGTTAGCGAAGGTCAAAAACAGAGTGCGCATTTGCTAAAACTGCCGACTCGATGCGCTTTGCGTCACAGTTTTTGAGTGAGGCAATGCGCATCGAGGTCCTTGTGAGCGATCTGATGAGCGATTGCGCGCTTGTTTCTGTGTTTGGCTCGGCCGGCGCATCGGTCTCGAGCAGTAGACGGTCGAGTGGAATCTGTCGTGCGTATTCGCGACCGCGCTTGGTGGCGAGCATGCGTTCGTTGACGGAAAAATAGCAGCCTGCATTACGCGCGCGGACGAGTTCGTCCGAAGTGCCGCTAAACCAGTGGAAGATGATAACGGGGGAGTCGGAGTTTGGGATGAGTAATCCATGCGATTCGAGGACGTCCAGTACGGTTCCCGCCGAACGAACGGCGTGAATTGATATCACGCGCCCGGTAAGAGGATGCTGCACGAGTGTATCGCAGAGCCGGTCAAATGCCTGTATTTGTAGCGGCTCACTTCCGGCAAAACGAGCGGAAAAGTCGAGCCCGACTTCGCCAACAAAACGCTCTTGCGCGGCAATTTGGCAGAGTAGGTTAATTTCTGCGTTGCCGCATCGCTCGTCGGCGAGCCACCAGGGATGGAGGCCGATGCCCTTGATGACGGTAGGAGGGCGACGGGTTCGCCCATGTGCGTTAGCGAAGTCGCGTGGATCGACGCCGCAATCAAATAGACCCAAGCCCAGTGCCGTTGCCTCATCAGCAACGGCGTCCGGGTGAGCCATTAAATCAAGATGGCAGTGTGCATCAAATAACCGGGGCTCCATCTCGGCGCGCTCCGCTAGTCTAGGCGCTGGCCATCGGCGCGCACGCGCTCGGTGCCGCGGCCACTGATCTGGCGGATAACCTCTCCGGCGATCATCTGGCCCATGATGGGCGGCATAAAGCTGGCGGTTCCCAGCTCGGTGCGCTCGTGGATATTGGAAGGGTCGCGGGGCTGCGTCTTAACCGATTCCTCGCAGCTAAACAGTACATGTAGGCTCTTGATTCCGCGCTTCTTGCATTCTTTGCGCATGATGCGGCTCATGGGGTCACGTACCGTATCGAAAATGTCGGCAAAGCGGAGGCACTCGGGATGGAGCTTGTTGGCCCCGCCCATGGAGCTAACCAAACGAATGTCGTGGTCCTGAGCATATTTGGCAATGGTGAGCTTGGCCGAGATGGTATCGATGGCGTCGACGACGTAGTCGAGCTTGCCGTCCGTCTGCTCCAAAACGCTCGTGAAGAACTCGTCGATGTTGTCGCTCAGCAGGTATTCGGTGCGCTTGATAACGGTGGCGGCGGGATTGATGTCGTGGATCATGGCTTCCATTACGTCAACCTTGCGCTTGCCGACGGTGCTGTGAAAGGCGATAGCCTGGCGATTGATATTGCTTGGCGCGATGATGTCCTTGTCCAAAATGACGAAATGTCCAATGCCGCCGCGGGCAAGTGCCTCGCAGCAATTGGAGCCCACGCCTCCGCAGCCGAGCACCAGCACCGTGGCGGCGGCGAGTTTGTCGAGCGCCTCGCGGCCCATGATGATTTCGAGCTTGGTATCGCGCGTCTCGACGAGAGCGGCTGTGGTTTCGGCCATAGACATCCTCCGATGGGGAAGCGAATCGTGTTTTAGCTATCGTCATTATAGGTATTATCGCGATTCCATTTGAGCCCTAGGGGCTTGTTGAAATGAGGCAGTGATTCGCATAAGATTGAAGCAGATGGCGCCCGTTGCCGCGGGTTAGCCAACTCCAAAACACGTTTGTAGCGTGAGAAGTGGCCGTCTTCGCATTACGCGGGGGCGGCTATTTTTTGAGTGTAAGATTAGATAGTTAGACAAACATCTAAATATCGAGTATAGTGTGCGCGTCGAACGAAATGCTGAGAGGAGGTCCTATGCCGGGAGAGGGTTTTAAGGCGCTGGCCGATCCTACACGGCGTCACATTTTGGAACTGCTGCGCGAGGGCAATCGCACGGCTGGGGAGCTTGCCGAGCATTTTGACATCAGCAAGCCGTCATTGAGCCATCATTTGGCGACGCTCAAAAACGCCGGGTTGGTGACCGACGAACGTCATGGCCAAAACATCGTTTACAGCTTAAACACCACCGTCATGCAGGACTTGATCGGTTGGTTTATGGGCTTTACAAACACGGAAGGTGATAAGGATGAATAACGAAAACAAGGGCATTCACGCCACGGGGGTATCGTCGCGAGCGTGGGCCATGCTTGTTGTGGTCTGCGCTATTAATGTTGCCGCGCATCTCTGGGTGATGCCGAGCTTGCCTGCGCAGATTCCCACGCACTGGGGCGCGAACGGCGCTGTCGACGGTTGGGGTCCTAGCTGGATGGCATCGGCGCTCGGCGCGTTGCCGCTGGCGCTTCTCGCAATGTTCCGCGTGGTGCCGCGCATCGATCCCAAAGGTGAGGCATATCGAACCTCGGGCAAGTTCTATCAGGGCTTCGTAATCGCCTTTACCTTGTTCATGTGTGCCGTAAGCTGGCTGGGAGAGCTTACGGTCTGGGGCGTGGTGCCGGCGGTCGGTTCGGTCAACGTGCTGATTTCCGGTGCTATCGGTTTGCTATTCATCGGCGTAGGCAACTACTTGCCGCGTGTGAAGCAGAACTATACGCTCGGTATCAAGACGCCTTGGGCGCTTGCCGATCCCGAGAACTGGCGCCGTACGCAGCGCTTTGGCGGTGCCTGCTTTATGGTGCTGGGTGTTGGCCTGATTGCGATGGGCGTGGCAGGTGCGGTGCTTTCGAATGAAGTCGTCGCCGTGGTGATTGCGGTTCTGGCGTTTGGTTCGGTCGGAGCCGTCTACGTCTACTCGTATCTGCTGTGGCGCAAATCTCAGCGGGCTGTTCGTTAAGGTTGCGGAAAACTAGCGTACGCAGTTCATGGTATGTTCTGGGGGATTTTTCCCAGGTAGTATTAGGGGGTATGGGCAACCATGCCCCTTTTTCGTTACGTTTCAGAGCTGATTTCCTCATTTCGTTTCTACTAAAGCGAAACAAGAATAGAGAAACAGCAGGTAGAAAGGATAAAACAGGCAAATGGCAGAGTTTATCTACCAGATGTATCAGGCTCGTAAGGCCCATGGCGACAAGGTGATCCTTGACGACGTGACCCTGAGCTTCTACCCCGGTGCCAAGATCGGCGTCGTGGGCCCCAACGGTATGGGCAAGTCGACCCTGCTCAAGATCATGGCCGGCATCGAGGAGGTCTCCAACGGCGATGCCAGGCTTACCCCCGGCTATACCGTGGGTATCCTGCAGCAGGAGCCGCCGCTCGACGACGACAAGACCGTCATCGAGAACGTGCGCATGGCGTTTGGCGACATGATCGCCAAGGTCGATCGCTTCAACAAGATCGGCGAGGAGATGTGCGACCCGGATTGCGACATGGACGCCCTCATGGCCGAGATGGGCAAGCTCCAGGACGAGATCGATGCCGCCGACGGCTGGGATATCGATTCCAAGCTCGGCCAGGCCATGGACGCTCTGCAGCTGCCCGATTCCGACATGCCGGTCAACGTGCTTTCCGGCGGCGAGCGCCGTCGCGTGGCCCTGTGCAAGCTGCTGCTCGAGGCTCCCGACCTGCTGCTGCTCGACGAGCCCACGAACCACCTGGACGCTGAGTCGATCCTGTGGCTCGAGCATTTCCTGCACAACTACCAGGGCGCGGTGCTTGCCGTCACGCATGATCGCTACTTCCTGGATAACGTTGCCGAGTGGATCTGCGAGGTCGACCGCGGTCACCTTTATCCCTACAAGGGTAACTACTCCACGTATCTGGAGACCAAGGCCGCGCGTATCGAGGCGCAGGGCAACCGCGACGCCAAGCTCGCCAAGCGCATGGAGGCCGAGCTCGAGTGGGTGCGCAGCTCGCCCAAGGCCCGCCAGGCCAAGAACAAGGCCCGTCTGGCTCGCTACGAGGAGATGGAGGCTGAGGCCCGCGCAAGCCAGAAGCTCGACTGGACCGACATCCGCATTCCCGTTGGACCGCGTCTGGGCAACAAGGTGCTCGAGGCTCATCACCTGCACAAGGAGTTCGATGGCCGTGTGCTCATCGACGACCTATCGTTCACCCTGCCGCGCAACGGCATCGTGGGCGTCATCGGCCCCAACGGTGTGGGCAAGACCACACTGTTCAAGACCATCGTGGGCTTGGAGCCGCTCACCTCGGGCGAGCTCGAGATCGGCGAGACCGTCAAGATCTCCTACGTCGATCAGAACCGTTCTGGCATCGACCCCGATAAGAACCTGTGGGAGGTCGTCTCGGACGGCCTGGACCACATGATGGTCGGCGAGACCGAGGTTCCCAGCCGCGCGTACGTGGCGAGTTTTGGCTTTAAGGGCCAGGACCAGCAGAAGCGCGCCGGTGTGCTCTCCGGTGGCGAGCGCAACCGTCTGAACTTGGCGCTTACGCTCAAGCAGGGCGGCAACCTGCTGCTCCTCGACGAGCCCACGAACGACCTCGACGTCGAGACGCTGTCCTCGCTTGAGGCGGCGCTGCTTGAGTTCCCGGGCTGCTCGGTGGTCATTAGCCACGACCGTATGTTCCTGGACCGCGTCGCCACGCATATTCTGGCGTGGGAGGGCACCGACGAGAATCCGGGCAACTGGTATTGGTTCGAGGGCAACTTCGAGGCCTATCAGGCTAACCGCATCGAGCGCCTGGGCGAGGATGCAGCCCAGCCGCATCGTATTCACCGTAAGCTGACGCGCGACTAGTAGCAAGTAGAAAGGCCGCCAGCAAGGGCGGCCTTTCTTGTAGCAATTGCACTGCAGCTATGTCCTGGCTGCTGGTTTGATTCATAATCAAAGTCATCTCTTTGGGATTAAAGCCCGTTTTTGCTATGAGTGATTTTCTAATTCCGTTTAAAACGTAAAGACGTATTGGGTTACAAGGACATAAGCAAATCGAATTGAAATATAACCAGTGCTGTAACGTTACAAAAAAGGTTATAGAATAGGAGTATCTTATAAGTCGCTCCTCTAGAAAGAAGAACATATGCTTTCGCGTCGTCGTTTTCTGCAACTTGTCGCGTCTTCAATTGTCGCCTTAGCCGCACGTCCGAAAGAGGTTTTTGCTTCGACGGGCAATATTGATGGTGAGCAGATACAATTTACTTCAGAAATTGCGCAAGAGCTTGCCGATAAATATATAAAGGGACTCCTCGGCTCTTCGTATGCGCCTTCTGACCCTATTCCTTTTGTAGACGTTGATGGGTCCCCGCTTGGCTACATTGTTCCGGTTGTGACATTCAATAGAGCCGCGGGCTATTTGGTTTTAGATGCTTCAGATGATGAAATACTTACGGGATATCGTTTTGGAGACGGCTTAGTCAGCCCTATGGATCGGGGAGGAGATCTTGGTGTTGAGTCTTATTCTTTCAATAACCCAGTCGTAATGATCAATCCATTCGAATTCGGTGTGCAATCTTTGGACGGTTCAATAACAACAAATTGCGGAAGAACAATCCCGGCTGTTTCCATAGAAGGACGGCCTGTCGTTTTATCGAATAAACCTTCAAGCTGGAACGATGTCGTAATTTACGCAACTCAAATGCAGGATTACACAGTATCTGGATTTCGTTCCATTTCTCAGTTTATGTCATATGATGAAAGCGAGATTAAGAGGCTTACTGCCCACTATGCTTGTATGGTGACAGCTTTTTCGAACGTTGCGGAACTGTATGGCATTGCCAATTTATATAGCGACCCTTCGCAATATATGCAGATATGGAATTACACCAATACCCATGCTCTTTCCGATGAAGAACAGACTGTTCCCGGCGTTGTTTTGGGCGGAACGCCGATATCAACCTGTGCAACGGGGTTTACAAATTACTGCGCAAGCAGAGGAAGTACTCTTATCGCCCGCACTGTCTCCTCTCCGGCTATCGCGAGCATTCAAAATGAGATTAACTCTAATAGACCGAATGTTTTACATGCGAGTTTGTACAACGGATCAGCCCATTCTGTAACAGCGGAGGCTTACGCCACACTTACTGGTAAGAAAACTGGAGAGACAAGGCAGATGATTGGCATAGCGGACGGCTGGAATTCATCTTTATCCTTCCTGAAGTATGATCAGGGCTATTATGCGTGGACTTATGGAACGACTTTTTCGAAGTAGGACGATTCGTCTAGCTCTGTCTTTGGTGCTGATGGCTTCATTGGTGGGCTGTTCAACAAAGGAAGAGATATCGCGCGGAGGTTCCGGAGAAGTGACTGCGACAGACTCAGGTTCATTAGAAATAGCTGGCGGGCATGCCGATGTGATGTTACAAGGAGAAGGCGTGCTTAGGTCGATTGATGCTGAAGACGCTGTCTGCTCAATAGAGGATTTGAAGACAGGTGAAACTGCATCGTACCGAGTTTCAGATAATGCTGCGAATATGATTGAGTCGATACCGACTGGAGCGCAGGTTTCTTTTAGATACTTTGCTCCGCAACTTGAGGATGAGCTTGCTTCTCTGGTGTCTATATGCGCCGATGACAACTAAAAGGCCTGAATTCAAACGGCCTCGGATGGTCAATTGGCTATCCGAGGCCGTTTTTTACTCGACCGGGGCTTCGACCTTGTCGATGGCCCAGGTGGCTCCGAGGCCGCCGGTGGTGTTGCGGCGAATGCGTACGGTGACTTCGTGGCGTTTGCCGGCCTGTGTGTAGCGCAGGGGGAAGCTCGCGCGGTTACGGCCAGCCTCGATGGTACCGCGCTCGCGAGCGATCCAGTAGTACTCGCCGACGATGCCGAGGGTGTCGGCGCCGTAGGGGAGATAAGTCGACAGCTGGTGCAGCAGCGGACTAGGGCAGAAGACCTCGGTCGCGAAATCGATGGGGAAGTCCCCGGGGATGGTCGGTGCTGCGGGAGTGGGGGCCGGTGCTGAATTGGGGACCGGAGTCGGTGCAGGTGTGGGAGCCTGGTCACAGGCGGGTGCGGATGCGGACTCAATGACAGGTGCAGACTCAGATGCCGCTTCTGGCTTAGCTATGGAATCTGTCGGTTCCACGGAGATGGACGTGTCTTCGGTCCCGGTTTTGGCACCGGCCTGCGGAGTGTCCTCTGCCTCGACGTTCGGCTTGGCCTCGACCGGCGTGGATACCATGGTGGTGATGCCGGCGTTGGCGTTCTCGGGGTCATAGACAACCGTGAGCGAGATGGCGGGCTGCGGCGTCTCGGGTTCCGGCGTCGCCTCGGTAGCGTCTTGATTCGCGGGCTCGTCGGACTGGTCGTCCTCGGCGTTGTCGCCAAAGACATCGCTGTTTTGGAACGCAGGCGTCTCGGGTTGGCCGGCGGTTTCTTCGGCTTTCGACTTGGGAACCTCGTTGAGCTCAACGGCGGCTTCCTGCTCAGCCATGACTTCGGGCTCGGTCGTGGCAGCGATTTCAGTTTCGACCTCTGCCGTTACTTCAGCAGTGACTTCAGCCTCTACCTCGGGCTCGGGCTCCGGAGCGACTTCGGCCACGGACTCGGGCTCGGGACGCTAAACGTGCTTGGGACGCACGGCCTTTAGGTCCTTCTCGCCGCGCTTTTTCTTTTTGTAGGACTGCTTGGCGCCCTTGGCGGCCTTGGGCTTGTCCTCGCCCTTGGCAAGGGCAGCATCCCAGGCCTCATTGGCGATGACGGTGGCATACAGACGTCCGCCCTTAAAGACGGTCAGCTTAATGCAGTCGTCGAGTTCCTCGAGCAGCTCGCGCGTGGACTCGAAGCCCAGGTCATAAGCGGTCATATCGCCAGCGGCGAGTGTCTCCTCGACCTGTGTCATAAACGTTTGCTTGCCGCATCCAATCGCATCGCGCAGCAGGCGATACAGATAGATGTGGTTGCCCAGCGATAGCGTGGGCTTAACTATTGTCTTGCTCATGGCAAATCTCCTCTTTACACACCAAAGCATCTTACCATCGCGCAGGGCTTGCCACCTCGGCGCCCAAAGCAAACGGGCGCGACCGTTGCCGGTTCGCGCCCGTTATACAGGTCGGTTATCTGTGAGAGGCGATCGTGCTTAGTTGCCCGATGTCGTGCCTTGGCTCGAGCTGTCGGATGCCGTGCCGGATGCGGTTCCGCTCGAGCTGTTTGTGTTGCTGTTGTCGGTTGAGCCCGTGCCCGATGCATTGCCGCTCGTCTGGTCACCCGTGCTCTGCTGAGAGCCGTCGGTCGTTTGGCTGGAGTCGGTCGTTCCGGATTGTGTGCCGCCGCTGTTCGAAGAGGAATCGGTGCCTTGCGACTGATCAGGGGTGGTCGAGGAAGAATCGGTGGGTGCGGAGTTGGCCTGTGAGTCGTTCTGCTGGCTTTGCGATTGGCCGGCGCTGTCCGCGTCTTGCTCGGTCGTGCGCGACGAAAGGATTGGCTCGGGGCGCTCGCCCAGACTCTCACCGGCGGTGGTTATAAGGATGGCGCCGGCGCAGGCGATAACCGCGACGATGGCGATGGCGATCGAGAAGATGATGACCTTCTTTTGCGTCTGGCTGCGCTCTTCCGCCGCCTTGGCGCGCAGGCTGTTGGGGGCGACGCGCGCCGTGGTCGCGCGTCCCGCGACCTGACGCATCTCCTGCGTAGTCGCGGCGCCGCCCAGGTGCTCCTCGGCATTAAGCTCAACGGGCTCATAGGCGCCGGCGGGGTAGTCGACGGCGGCGTGCGTACCTTTGAGGGCTTCGGCGCTGGCAGAGATAAAGTGGCGGTAGACCTGCGAGGACACAACGGTGATGACCGAGCTCACGGCGGCACCAATTACTGAACCAGCGATACCAATCTTGGAGGCAAGCGCCACGCTCGTGGCGGCAGCTGCGGCGCCGGCGATGATCTGGGGAATGGAAATGTCATCGAACAGGCCCTTTTTGGGCGCGATGGCCATGGTCTGTCCGATGGAATGGTTCTCGTGCACGCCGTTGTTGAGCGATGCCGGCGTCATGACGCGCGTGCGCGGCGCGTCGGTGTACTTGGTTGTCATACGGGGTCCTCCCGGTGTAAATCTGCTTCGTTTCGTGTAGCCATCAGGGTACCCACCAGATGTGAATCATACGTGACATTTAACAGATACCATCAACTCATCAAGGGGGCCTGCTGTCTTTGGTGCAATAGCTTGATGCTAAACTGGATTTATGTTTGCGAGGTGGTTTACGTGATGTACCCGTATATGACATTCGAAGATGGAACCGAGGTCATTCATTCTGACCTGATTACAGATGGCGATATTGAAAAGGTTATCGTGCATTTTGAGCGACCGACGGCAGAGGGCTTCGACTCCGCTCGTTGTGAGTTGCCTTCCTGTTCGTGGACTGACTGGGAAGGGCATTTTACTCAGAGTGAAAAACGAGCTTTCGAAGAGTGTCTGAGCAAATAATTTAGATTAGTTCGAGTTTAGTTCGAATAAAGAAGCTGAATGCGATGACCTAAAGCGTATGCATTTTTAGTATTAGATGCGTATGAAATGGAGGATGTGAATGGATGAGCTAATAGACTTTAAAAAACGATTTCTCAAGAATGGCGAGCTGGTTTCAATTCCAAAAAAGGAAAGCTATAAAAGAATCATGCTGCTATGGGCCGTCTCTTTCTTTGAATTAAATACAAGTTATACGGAGCTTCAGGTTAATCGTGTGCTGTCACAGCTCTATCCTGATTATGCCGTGTTGAGGCGGTACTTGGTTGATTATGGATTCCTATTAAGGGATGAACGAGGCCTGAAATACGAGGTTAATCGTGATGTTCACGGTATTGAGAGCTAGCCGTCCGGTTCGGGTCCTATATATTGCTAGAGGGATAAGCGAAATAGGCAATTGGTGTGCGAATATTGCTTTGCCAATGCTGATTTACGAGGTAACTCACGATGTTTCTGCAACTGCTTTGATGGTCTGCTGCAGATTTGCCCCCTCTCTGTTTTCAGTTGCGCTCGCGCAGCTGCCTCAGAAGATGGGTATCGGGACACTGCAGGCCATGAGATTGGCAGACTTAATTCGCGCGGGATTATTCGTTTGCTATATTTTTGTTGATAGTAAATGGAGTATGTTTGCTATTACGTGCGCGGTATCGCTTTGCCGAACGGTAGAAATGCCCTGCTTTTACTCGTTGTTAAGAGCCAATACGAATAGTATCAATCGCGACGTAATTAATAATTCGTTTGGGTTCCTGCAGAATTTGATGATGGTTCTGGGGCCAGTTGCCGGCGGTTTTGTTGTCGCTCAATTTGGGGCGGAGGCTGTTCTTGCATTAGACGCGCTTTCTTTTGCCGCGTCGTTCTGGTTGCTGCGAGATGTTCCGTCGGTTATCGAGGTTAATGATAAAGAGGGAATAAGCAAAAATGAAAAAAACAGGACTGCATTTAGTGATCTTAGCGCGAAGCACTTGGCAATTGGTTTCCTATTAATCGATATTTCTAGTGGCGTGGCATTCGGCTCTCTGAATTCTCTTTTGCCAGCTATAGCGCAATTGCAATTTGACTCGTCATCGATACAATACGGATTCCTTCAGAGTAGTCTTACAATCGGACTGTTGTTCGGAAATACAATATATGGTCGTTTAATCAGTGGTTCCGATTGCGTTAAATCATATTGTTTTGTGACGTATCTTGCGCTCGGTGCGTATCTGGCGTTTGGCTATCGCTATGCGTCTGGGATATCGTTTATTTTCCTTTTTATCGTCGGTGCCGGAAACGCCATTCAAGATGTGCTTCTCATAACATCGCTGCAGGATTTGGCGAGAGACGGATCTGAATCGATAAGCCTGTTTTCAATTAGGGAGTCTTTGCAATCGGTTGCTGTTGTTATTTCAACACTTCTTGTTTCGCTGTTCACGAGCATCGCGATGTTCTCAATTCTCGTTACAGGACTTGGTGTATTTTCAATTATGATGGTAGTTGTGTTTCAATTGAATTATTTGCGAAAGATGTGACGTTGATATGCCTAAAACGCTTTTTGTATTTCCCCCAGGATGGAGTCCAGTGGGGCCGTATCTTGCCTTGCCTGTTTTGAAGTCATATCTTCAAGAGGTTGAACAATACAAAGTTGACATTGTTGACTTAAACGTGGAATTTTACGATGACCTCCTATCTTTTAGACATGTCGAAGAGTGCTGTAAAAGGTATCGGGAATCAAAGGATTCGTTTAGTTCGAATGTTCAATTAACAATCGAGTTGATACAAAAGTCGGCACTTAATGTTGACGAGGCAAAAGATATTTTCAGATCGAAGAGATACTTTAATCTAAAAGAAAGACAATATGCTGAAAACATTTTTAGAAATGCACTCTATATCATAAATCACGTCTCATATGGAGTTAAATACACGTTCAACTCCATAGATCTGCCCTATGATTATTATTCGACACCAGAAATAATGAAATCGCTTGCGGATACCTTGCATAATCCGTTTATTTCCTTCTATGAAACTGCCTTTCTTAAGCGTATTCAGAGGGAAAAATTCGAGTTTATTGGGATTTCGGTGAGCGGCTGTTTCCAATTGATTTCTGCAGTTACGTTAGCGAAACTGATTAAGGAAGAATGTCCATCTGTTAAACACGTCTCATTGGGCGGCAATTACATTACTCGTTTAGCAGATGACTGCATGAAAGAATGGCATCCCTTTTTTGAATACATTGATTCGATAATGATGTATGACGGCGAAGAGCCGCTTGCACGTCTTCTTGAGGCTCTTGACTCTGGTGATGACAATCTCGACTGTGTTCCAAACCTTTGCCATGCTAAAGGTGGAAAGATATATAAAAACCATCGGATTGAGCAAACATTTATCAACGATACAGTTCCCGATTTCGATGGCTTCGCCCTTTCTAAATACTTCATGCCTGAGTTAATATTGCCGGTTTATTCCTCTAGGCAGTGTTTTAATCATTGCGCCTTCTGCACCATTCCCGGTGCCACCGGTGGTTGTTACCGAAAGATGCCTATATCGAGAGTATTTGAAATAATGTGTCGGTTAAATGAAAAATACGGCACGAGAGTTTTCTCTTTTGTGGATGAAACATTCGAAGGCAAAAGAATGGAGCAACTCGCGGATGAAATAAACGCATCGGGAAAAACGTTTTTCTGGCATGGAGAAACGAGGTTCTCTCCAACCCTAAGTACAGAAGTTTTTAACAAGATATACCAAAGTGGATGTAGGCAGATTCAGTTTGGCCTCGAGTCATACAACCAAAGAGTTCTTGATCTAATGAAGAAGAACACGAGAGTTGATTGGATTGATCGCAATGTCCATGATTGTCTCAATGCGGGTATTCCTGTTCATCTATTTTTTATGATTGGCTTTCCGACCGAAACTAAAGAAGAGGCTCTGAACACCTTAGCTTATACAGAGAATGTTTTGAATTATTCAAAACAGGTATGTGGTGTTCCATATTCCACGAGAGGATTTACGAATTTTGGTCTCGTTATGGGGTCGGATGTTTGGAATCATCCCGATAAGTATGGTGTCTCTGTAATGCCGAAGTCCCAATATGAGGATTTGCGCCTCGAAGTGGATTATGTTTCAGGCACTGGTTTAACTTTAAATGAAGCAAAATCCTTATCTGATGAGCATCATATTGATTTTTATATGCAAGAGGTCATAAACGGTAGCGACACAATTGACTTGCCCCAGCGGCTTCATATTTCAGAGGTGACCTGGATCCTAGATTCTATTCACGCTGTCAGGTATAAGGGACATTTGACCAAAGTAAAGCGACGGCTAACTAGTCTAAATCCAGCTGATCGAATCTGGCTGGATTCCAAGACCTCTGTCGTGCTCGTTGAGCCATTTGCCTACTTCTATAATTCTGAATACCATCATGTCTATGCTGTTTCCCAGTTGGTATACCTTAAGTTGGCCCGTTTATTGGAGGCCGATTGTAGCATTTCTCTTATTCTTGATCAGGGCGACCTCGAGCTGACAAGGGCGATAGAAGAACTGTTGCATTATGGATTGCTGAATACAAATATCGATGCCGATTATGTAATGCACGATAACGGTTTTCAATTGGTTAAAAGTTCGTTTGTTAAAGAAGTCGGACGCTCAAAAGAGGGGTTAAGAGTACTGCTGAGTTGTGCCACCCATAGAATGTGTGCGGTTAATGATTTTTCGTTCGCTTTGCTTTCGTTGTTTGAAAAGCCGATTACTAAGAACGAGGTGCGCGACATTTTGAAAAAAGAGGGACTATCGACAAACGAGGAGCAATTAAACAAGTTGGTTGATAATTGCATGAAAGCAGATATACTACAATTGATTAGATAGAGGAGGTTTCTGCATGGACGTTATTAACAAAGATCTCTTGGAGCAACTGAAAGAGTCTCAGGAAGAGGGCGTCGTGGTAGAAGTGTTCGACTTTGAGGACTACATGGATAAATTCTGCCATTAGTTTCGGAATTAACTTGCCTCGCTTAAAGGAGAAGTCGATTATCGATTTCTCCTTTTTTAATTAAAGATATTTTTGGAATACATGCTCTTAGCACAGGTTGGCGTCTCAGTAAACTGAGAGGTTGCTTTGGCTAGTTAGAGATATGTGAACGTCCGTTAGACTGAATCTCAGGGTAGAAGGGGCCTCCAGTGTCCAGATCAACAAGGCAATGCTGCGTTTCGGCTAATAAGAACGATGGCTTTTTGCGTGTGGCGGCGGCGTCGCCGCAGATTCGCGTGGCCGATGTCGAGGGCAATGCCGAGGTTGCGCTGAGGGCTGTTCGCGAGGCTGCCGAGCGCGGCGTTCGCGCGTTGGTGTTGCCCGAGCTTAATCTGTGCGGCTATACCGCGGCCGATTTGTTCCATAACCGCACACTGCTGCACGCCTGCGAGGCGGCACTTGTGCGCATTCTCGATGAGACCCGTGAGCTGCCGATTGTCTTTACCATCGGTCTTCCCGTTGCGGTGGCCGAGAGCATTTACAACTGCGCTGCCGCGTGCTGTGCGGGCGAGCTTTTGGGCCTTACGGCTAAGAAATATTTGCCCAACTACGGTGAGTTCTATGAGCGCCGCTGGTTTGCTCCGGCGCCTGCGGATCCCGTGTGGGTCGAGTTTGCCGGTCAGGGTCCGGTTCCGCTGGGTTCGGGGCTTGTCTACCACTGCTGTGATGAAGGTGCCGAGGATATGGTGCTGGGCATTGAGGTATGCGAGGACCTGTGGGTGCCGGCACCCCCTTCGACCGAGATGGCGCTTGCCGGTGCGACGGTGATTCTCAACCCGTCGGCCTCGGACGAGATCATCGGTAAGGCAGATTACCGCCGCAGCCTTATCTCCAACCAGAGCGCGCGCCTGTACTGCGCCTATGCCTATGCGGATGCGAGCGAGGGCGAGTCCACGACCGATATGGTCTTTGCGGGCGAGAATCTTATCTACGAAAACGGTTCGAAGCTCGCCGCGACGAAGCTCCTCACTTGCGATATGGCCGTCGCCGACGTCGATCTTGACCGCTTGGTGGCTGAGCGCCGTCGCTCGACGACGTGGACGCGCGCGGACGATGCGCCGGAGGCCACGACCGTTGAATTTTCGTTTGAGGGCGTGCTGGCCGAAGAGCCTGTCCTGCGCGATGCGTTCGGCATCGACCGTGTCTTCCCCCGCGCGCCCTTTGTGCCGGCCGACCACGGCGACCTGGCTGAGCGCTGTGAGACTATCCTCGACCTGCAGACCGCCGGCCTTAAGACCCGCCTTGCCCATACGGGCACCAAGGCTGCGGTCATCGGCCTTTCCGGCGGCCTCGATTCCACGCTGGCGCTACTCGTGACCGTGCGTGCCTTCGATGCACTGGGGCTGCCGCGCACGGGTATCACGGCGGTCTCCATGCCCGGCTTTGGCACGACGCATCGCACCAAGTCCAATGCCGAGTCGCTCGCCCGCGACTTGGGCGTGAGCTTCCGCGAGGTTTCGATCCACGCGGCCGTGGAACAGCACTTCAAGGACATTGAGCACGATCCGGCCGTGCAGGACGTGACCTACGAGAACAGCCAAGCACGCGAGCGCACGCAGATTCTCATGGATTTGGCCAACCAAGCCGGCGGCTTTGTCATCGGCACGGGCGACCTGTCGGAGCTGGCGCTCGGCTGGGCCACGTACAACGGCGACCACATGAGCATGTACGCCGTCAACGCGAGCGTGCCCAAGACGCTTGTGCGCCATCTGGTGCGTTATGCGGCTGATGTCTTTGGCGGGCGCATCGCCACCACGCTGCTCGATATCCTCGATACGCCGGTATCTCCCGAGCTTCTGCCGCCCACGGGCGACGGCGAGATTGCGCAGAAGACTGAGGATTTGGTGGGCCCGTACGAGCTGCACGACTACTTCCTCTACTACCTGCTGCGTTTTGGCTTTGAGCCGGGCAAGATCTACCGCATGGCGCTCAAGAGCTTCGAGGGCGTCTACGACGCCAAGACCGTCCACACGTGGCTGCGTACGTTCTACCGCCGCTTCTTTGCCCAGCAGTTTAAGCGAAGCTGCCTGCCCGACGGTCCCAAGGTGGGCTCGGTGACGCTCAGCCCGCGCGGCGATTGGCGTATGCCGAGTGACGCCAGCTCGCATCTGTGGCTTGCGCAGATCGACGCGCTCAATCCAATTGACTAAGGTTGGCTAAATTGAACCAATACGGGGTTTGCAAGCGTTACACTTTTGCAATCTGATGGCCCGTATCGCGCGGCGCTCTTGTCGGAGCGCCGCTTTTTTATATCGAAAGGTGGCACCATGCAGGCATCGCAGCGTCTCGACCGCTTTGGCGCGGAGGTCTTCGCCTCGCTCAACAACAAGCTCCTCGCGCTGAAGGCTCGGGGTAAGACCATTTACAACATGAGCGTGGGAACGCCCGACTTTAAGCCGTACGACCACGTGGTCGAGGCACTCACGCAAGCAGCCCAAGATCCCGAGATGTGGAAGTATGCCCTGCGCGACCTGCCCGAGCTCAAGCAAGCCGTGTGCGATTACTACGAGCGCCGCTTTGGCGTCTCCGGCATTACGCCGTCCATGGTGCAGTCGTGCAACGGCACGCAGGAGGGCGTGGGCCATTTGGGCCTGGCCCTGCTCGATCCGGGTGACACCATTCTGGTTCCCGATCCGTGCTATCCGGTCTTTGAGGCGGGTGCCAAGATCGCCGATGCCAAGCTCGAGTACTATCCGTTGGTCGCCGAGCATAATTACCTGCCCTATGTGGCGGGCATCGATCCCGAGGTGGCCGATCGTGCCAAGTACATGATTGTGTCGCTGCCCGCGAACCCGGTCGGCTCGGTGGGCACGCCCGAGGTCTACGAGGAGATTATCGCCTTTGCTCGCGAGCACGACCTGCTCATCGTCCATGACAATGCCTACTCCGACATCGTGTTCGACGGCGAGCCGGGCGGCAGCTTCTTGCAGTATCCCGGCGCGCTCGAGGTGGGCGTGGAGTTCTTCTCGCTCTCCAAGTCGTTTAACGTCACCGGTGCGCGTATCGGCTTTTTGGTTGGCCGAGAGGACGTGGTCTCTGCCTTTGCCAAGCTGCGCGGCCAGATCGACTTTGGTATGTTCTTCCCGATCCAGAAGGCTGCTATCGCCTGCCTGAACGGCCCGCGCGATGAGGTCGAGGCGCAGCGTCTGAAGTACCAGGAGCGTCGCGATGCCCTGTGCGACGGTCTTGAGGGACTGGGCTGGGAGCGTCCCAACGCGCATGGCTCTATGTTTGTGTGGGCCAAGCTTCCCGGCGGCCGTACCGATTCCATGGCGTTTTGCGAGGAGCTCATGGAGAAGGCCGGCGTTGTGGTGACGCCGGGTGCGAGCTTTGGTCCTTCGGGCGAGGGGCACGTGCGCATGGCGCTGGTCCTGCCGCCCGACCAGATTGCTTTGGCTGTCGAGGCCATTCGCGAGGCGGGCCTGTATTAGAAATCCATTTAGGCGCGTCAATAGCTCGAAACCGATTTCGTGCAGTTATTTTACGAATCCTGCAAATAATTTCGGTAAACGGTCGATATTTGGCTGCGAATAGGAGCATAATCAAAGTCCCGATTGGATGTATTGGGATTACGGCAAGCCGCTCGGGTCGTTCCCGGGCGGCTTGTTTGTGGAGAGAGATGGGAGTTTCTAATGGTTAACGAGAAGAAGGTCGCTATTGTCGGCTGCGGTTTCGTCGGCTCGTCTTCGGCGTTTGCGTTGATGCAGAGTGGTCTGTTCTCCGAGATGGTCCTCATCGACGTGGACAAGAACCGCGCCGAGGGTGAGGCCCTGGATATCGCGCACGGCATGACGTTTGCCGAGCCGATGAAGATCTACGCCGGCGATTATTCCGATGTCGCCGACGCTGCCATGATCGTCGTCACCGCTGGCGCTGCCCAGAAGCCCGGTGAGACCCGCCTGGACCTTGTCAACAAGAACGTCAACATTTTTAAGTCCATTATCCCCGAGATTAAGAAGTCCGGCTTCGACGGCATTCTGCTCATCGTCTCCAACCCGGTCGACGTTTTGACCTACGCCGCCATCAAGATGTCCGGCCTTCCTGAGGGCCATGTCATCGGTTCCGGCACCGTGCTCGACACCGGCCGTCTGCAGCAGATGCTTGGTGCCCACGTCGAGGTTGACCCGCGCGATGTCCAGGCCTACGTCATGGGCGAGCACGGCGATTCCGAGTTTGTCGCTTGGTCCAGCGCTCAGGTTGCCGGCGTGCCGCTGAACACCTTCTGCGAGCTTCACGGCCATCTGGAGCATGAGGCTGCCGAGAAGCGCATCGCCGAGGACGTCAAGAACTCCGCTTACACCATCATTGAGAAGAAGCACGCCACCTACTACGGTGTCGCCATGGCCGTCAAGCGCATCTGCACCGCTGTCATGCGCGATGAGCAGACCGTTCTGCCCGTCTCCTCGCTCATGGTGGGCGAGTATGGTCTGTCCGATCTTGCCATCTCCATGCCGACCGTCGTTGGCCGCGACGGCGTTGTCTGCCGCGTTCCCGTGCCGCTGAACGATGACGAACAGCATGAGCTTACCGCCTCCGCCAAGGCCCTCAAGGACATCATCGACAGCGTCGACTTCTCCTGCTAAATCGAGCTCGCCAGAGCGAAAAGCTACAATGAAGGCGTCCAGGTCCACACGGCCCGGGCGCCTTTTTGGTGCAAAGCAACCTGACCCCAACGCACCATCCCAATGCGCCATAGTTGATGGGAGAGCCATGTCGGATTCGCCTAATTTTTTGACCTATGCCCAGACGGCGTTTGATCCGTTTGAGGAACGGCCGTTCTGCGCGGTGGATAGCCTGGTCTTTGCGTGGTTGTCCTATTTGCGTTTGCCGGGTGATATGACGGAGCTGACGAACTGGCAGGGCCTAGGCGTACGCGAGCTGCTGCGTGCCGAGTGCTACCGGGACATGATTGGCGACCTGTGGGATCCGGAGGGGAGCAGGGCCTTGTTGGAGGCCGTGGCAGCAAGCCCTCGCTACCGTGGCGTGCACGTTTGCGGCTATCGTGCCGTGAGCGATGCGGTGGCGACAGAGCAGTTTGCAGCCATGGCGTTCCGGTTTCCGGCGGGGTTTAGTTATCTTTCCTTCCGGGGGACCGACAGCACGATTGTGGGCTGGAAAGAGGACTTTAACATGGCGTTCCGGTGTCCTGTGCCGGCCCAGGAATCCGCGGCGCGTTATGTGGACGAGGCGGCGGATGCGATTGGTGGGCCGCTTTTGTGCGGAGGTCATTCCAAGGGTGGAAACCTTGCGGTGTACGGTGCGGCGATGTGCTCCGATGTCGCCCGTGGGCGAATCGAGCGGGCGTATTCCCATGATGGTCCGGGCTTCGTCGAGGAGTTTCTGAACGGCAAGGCTTTTGCCGATCTTTCCGGTCGAATCGACAAGACGCTACCTCGGTCGTCGATCTTTGGCATGATGTTCGAGACACAGGAGGACTATGCCATCGTTGAGAGCACCGAGTTCAGCCTGCTGCAACACAATCCCTTTAGCTGGGTGGTTGATGGTCGCGACTTCGTGTACTGTGAGCGCCTATCCGCCGGTGCTCGATACGTTGATGGCTCTATTCGCGAGATGCTGCTTGCAGTGTCGCCTAGCGAGCGCGAGCGTTTTGTAGATGCGTTGTTCTCCGTGTTTGAGGCTACGGGTGCTGAGCGGTTTGCGGATATCGCTGGGAATCTGCGCGAGAGCCTGCCTGTGATGCTCCAGGCTGCGCAAGGCTTTGACAAGGATACGCGACGCTTTGTCTCGCAGACCATCGTGGCAATCCTTAAATGCGCGCTGTTGCCCAAGCGCCCCGAGCCCAGCGTGCCCACGAGCGGCAAGAGCTTTGCCGAGCAGCTCGAGGCATGGCAGTCCGAGCTCCTGCGCTAACCATTGGTGCAAAGCAACCTGTCCCCGATGCACCAATCTTCGATGCGTCTGGGGCGGGATCGACCGCTATACTGGTTCGTGCCGAAATCGATCTAGAACGGAATGCCGTATATGAAAATCAATCACGCGATTCTGCATATCCTGGACTTTGACTCTGCCGTCAACGTCATGAGTCAGCGCGAGCTCGATATCGAGAGCCGTACCGTGCGCAACTTCGTGACCACGCATCTGCGCCGCGCACGTACCTCGGCCGACAATAAACGCGCCACGTTTGCCGAAAACTCTGCGTTTGGCGGCGAGCTCATGGGCTATTTCTTTGGCGAGCGCGAGTTCGTGAACCTGTCGCAGCAGATTGCGGAGTTTATCTCCTCCGAGCTTACCAAAGCCGAGAAAGCCGAGTCCACTGACGTGCTCGTGGCCGATTTTGACGACGATGAGGATGCCCGCTGGTTTGCCGTGATGCTGCTGGGCTCCAAGCAGGCTTTTATGCACGAGGTGGGCCGCGAGGAGGGGGAGGTGCGCAACGACATCGCGCGCCACTACGCCATTCTGCCGAACCCCTCGCAAAAGGTGCCGAGCTATGCCATCGTGCGCGCGAGTACCATGGAGATCGGCTACGTGGATAAGAAGCGCAAGATTGCCGGCGAGGACCGTATGCTTATCCCCGATGGCCTGCTGCAGTGCGACACGGGCGTATCGGGCAAGGAGGTCATCGACACCGTGACACGTGTGGTCGAGGAAGTCGCCGAGGAGCACGGTGCCAACACGGCCGTGGCGCTCGCCAAGGTTAAGGCCGCTGTGGCCGAGAAGGTTGAAGACGACGAGGAACTGCCGCCTTGGGATATCGTTGACGAGGTCTTTGAGGACGAGCCGGTCATCAAGGAGAGCGTGCGCGCGGCACTGACCGAGGAGAAGGTACCTGAGCGTGTGCCCGTGGAGCGCAAGCAGGTCGAACGCGCGGCGGTACGCAATCATAAGATTCGTACCGACACGGGTATCGAGATCAGCTTTCCGGCCGAGATGGGTTCGAACTCCGAGTACATCGAGTTTGTCAACGAACCTAACGGCCTCATCTCCATCGAGCTCAAGAACATCGGCAGCATCGAGAACCGATAAGGCTTTTTACTTTTGAATAAAAGTCTGGTTTATATTTTTGGAGGTCAAATTGTCTCCACAGATTCAGGAAAATCAGGTGCTTACAAAAGGCCTGATTGTTTTCAATGGACTGAACGAGTTCATTCCGTTTGAGGACGCCTTAACTCCTGAAGAGCTCGCAGAGTTTGAGTCAATGGATCCCGATGTGATTTCCGACGAGGATCTTTTCGAATGAGTGGGCATTATGTCGTCGGTTTTTTGAATCGTTGAATACGACGGAACCCTGAGATGAAGAAGGCCGAAGTCCTTTGGGGCTTCGGCGTTCTTGCTTGGGGCCGAATTGCCCCGCAGGTTGAGCATGAGTTAGCGAAAACGCCCCAGAGCGAGCAAGGTGACGTGAAAGAGGAGGGCATTGACCTTTTGGTCATGCCCGACGATTGAACGTCAGATTGCCGCTTAGGGGCGTTTGCAGCGTCGAGCCGTTACGCGGTTTGGTAAAACTGCGTAACTTTTACAGCTGACGTAAGCCCTCTTCCAGGCTGGTCTTGCTGTCGGTTTTCTCGTCGCGCATCTTGATGACGCGGGCGGGGACACCGGCCACGACGGCACCGGCAGGGACGTCCTCCACGCATACGGCGCCGGCGGCAACGACAGCACCCTTACCCACGTGCACGCCCTCCAGGACCACAGCATTGGCGCCGATCATGACATCGTCCTCGATGATGACGGGCGTGGCGCTTGCGGGCTCCACGACGCCCGCCAACACGGTGCCGGCGCCGATGTGGCAGTTCTTGCCCACGGTGGCGCGACCGCCCAGCACGGCGCCCATATCGATCATGGAGCCTTCGCCAATGACGGAGCCGATGTTGATGATGGCTCCCATCATGATGACGGCGCGGTCGCCGATCTCGACGCGGTCGCGGATGATCGCGCCCGGCTCAATGCGGGCGTTGATGCCCTTAAGGTCGAGCATGGGGACGGCGGAGTTGCGGCAGTCATTCTCGACGTCGTAGTAGTCGATGGAGTCGGCATTGGCATTGAGGATGGCCTTGAGCTCATCCCAGTCGCCAAAGACGGTCTTGCCGCGACGACCGCCGTAGACGTGTGCATTGCCCCACTGGACCTTCATGCCCGGCTTCTCGCGCACGTACAGCTTGACGGGCGTCTTTTTGGGCGCGGTGGCGATGTAGTTGATAATCTCCTGTGCATCCATCTCGGCTGCGTTGCTCATTTGCTATCTCTCCTTTGGGTGGATTCGGTTGATACCTGGTTAGGCAAACATGACCTGGTCAAACGTGTAGAAGCCGGGTTCGCGGACGACGAGCTTTTGAGCGGCGGCCAGAGCGCCGTTGACAAAGATCTGGCGGCTCGTGGCACGGTGCGTGAGCGTGACCTCCTCGTCCTGGCCAAAGAAGCTCACCTCGTGCACGCCGGCGACGGTGCCGCCGCGCAGCGAGTGCATACCGATTTCCTTAGGGTCGCGCGCTCCGCGCATGCCCTCGCGACCGTAGACAGGATGATAGCCAGCCTCGGGCTCGGCCTCGACCACGGCGTCGAGTAGCAGCTTGGCGGTACCGCTGGGAGCGTCGACCTTTTGGTTGTGGTGCGTCTCGACAATCTCGCAGTCAAAGCCGGGCAGCTCGCACGTGGCCTGGGCAACCAGATGGCGCAGGGCGGCGATGCCGATGGAGTAATTGCCCGAGTGCATGACACGGGCATTCTGGCCCAGCTCGCGCAAGCGATCCATCTGCTCGGGCGAATAGCCCGTGGTGCCGGAGACGAGTGCGGCGCCCGTGCGCTCGACATAGGCGACGACAGCATCGAAGGTCACGACGTTTGAGAAGTCGATAATCACATCGGCAGCCGGTGCGTTCTCGAGCTCGCTCAAATCGAAGCCGATCTGGGCGACGATATCAAAAACGGGCTGACCGGCGGCGTCGACAACGCCCTCGGCGGTGGTGCGGATGAGCGAGCCCATGCGGCCCGTTCCCATAATGACGGTCTTAATCAAGCAGACCAGCTCCCTTCAGAGCATCGGTAAGTGCGGCGCGCGTGTCGCTGGCCATGGGGCATAGCGGCATGCGGTAGTTGGCTTCGATCATACCCATCTGAGCGAGCGCTTCTTTAACGGGGATGGGGTTGACCTCGCTAAAGAGGGCATTGATGAGCGGCTGGCCGGCAATCTGGATATCGCGGGCGCGCTCCACGTCGCCGTCCAGATAGGCGCGGCACATGTCATGCACGAGCTGTGGCTGAACATCGGCCCACACGCTGATGGTGCCCGAGGCGCCCAGGCTCATGAGCGGTACGGTCAGCGCGTCCTCGCCCGAATACATGCGGAAGTCGTCGGACAGCAGGTGCGCGATCTTTGCGGCATAGGCGACGTTACCTGAGGCCTCCTTGATGCCCATGATGTTGGGGTGCGCGGCCAGGCGCTCTACGTTGCGCTCGCTGATGCCGCAGCCGCAGCGGCCGGGGATGTTGTACAGGATGCAGGGGATGTCCACGGCATCGGCGACGGTCTTAAAGTGCTGATAGATACCCTCTTCATTGGATTTGTTGTAGTAGGGGGTAATGAGCAGCAGGCCGTCGGCGCCCAGGCCTTGGTAGGTGAGCGACTTGGTGAGCATCGTCTGCGTGGAGTTGGAGCCCGAGCCGGCGATGACGGGGACGCGTCCCGCAACCTGCTTGACCACGGCGGCGACAACGGAGTTGTCCTCGTCATCGGTCATCGTGGCACTCTCGCCGGTGGTGCCCAGGGTGAGGATGGCGTCGGTGCCGTTTTGCAGGTGGAAATCGATAAGGTGCCCAAGCGCGTCAAAGTCGACGCTGCCGTCCTTTTTAAACGGCGTGACGAGGGCGACGATCGAACCCCCGAGGTTGCGGATATCCATGCTCTTCTCCTTCGCTTCCGCGATCTGGATGCGTTTGTTCCATTGGGCGGCGACGGCCAGGCGTTCGTCCTGGGCGCGGCGACGGGCGCTTTCGGCGCGCGACTTTGCCAGCAGCTCGCGGCCGCACGGCAGCACGTCGAGCGTGGCAAAGTAGTCGCCCGGGCGCTCGGCGCGACGAATGAGGTCGGCCGAGCCATCGGGGCGTAGCAGCACCTCGGCGGAGCGCAGGCGGCCGTTGTAGTTGTAGCCCATGGAGTAGCCATGCGCGCCGGTATCGTGGATCACGAGCAGGTCGCCCATGTCGATATGCGGCAGCTCGCGGTCGATGGCGAACTTGTCATTGTTCTCGCATAGGTTGCCCGTGATGTCGTACGTGTTTGTGACAGGCGCCGCGGTCTTGTCGGCGCCACCCGGCTGACCCATTACCGTAATGTGGTGGTAGGTGCCATACATGGCAGGGCGAATCAAATCGACGGCGCTTGCATCGACACCGATATAGTCCTTGTAGATCTGCTTCTCGTGGATGGCCTTGGTGACCAGACAGCCGTAGGGGCCCATCATAAAGCGGCCCATCTCGGTGCAGATGGCCACATCGCCCATGCCGGCGGGAACCAGGATCTCGTCGTATGCCGCGTGCACTCCCTCGCCGATGGCATGGATGTCGTTGGCCTGTTGCTCGGGCAGGTAGGGGATGCCAACGCCGCCGGATAGGTTGATGAAGGCAACGTGTGCGCCGGTCTCGCGTTCCAGGCGCACGGCAAGCTCAAAGAGGATGCGCGCGAGCTTGGGGTAGTAGTCGTTGGTGACGGTGTTGCTGGCAAGGAATGCGTGGATGCCAAAGTCCTCGGCGCCCTTGGCCTTGAGTATGCGGAAGGCCTCGAAGAGCTGCTCGGTGGTCATGCCATATTTGGAGTCGCCCGGGTTGTCCATGATGCCGTTGGAGAGCTGGAACAGGCCGCCTGGATTAAAGCGGCAGCTGACCGTCTTGGGGATGGGTCCCGCAACACACTCAAAGAACTCGATGTGGCTGATGTCGTCAAAGTTGACGATGGCACCCAGTTTGTCGGCGAGCTCAAAGTCGGCAGCCGGCGTATCGTTGGACGAGAACATGATGTCGTGTCCCGTGATACCCAGCGAGCGGGCGATCATGAGCTCGGTATAGCTCGAGCAATCGCAGCCGCAGCCGTATTCGTTGAGAATGGAGATGAGCGCCGGGTTGGGGTTGGCCTTGACGGCAAAGTATTCCTTAAAGCCCGGGTTCCATGCAAAGGCGTCGCGCACTTCTTGCATGTTGCGGCGGATGCCCGCCTCGTCGTATAGATGAAACGGCGTGGGGAACTGCTCGACGATATGCTCGAGTGTCTCCTTGTCCACAAACGGCTGCTTGGCCGCATATGCCTCGTTGGGGGTCAATGCCATGTCCCGTAAACCTCGCTATCCAGACGGCGCCATCTGCGCATCGAATCCGCATAGCGTGGACCCAATGTCCGGATAGCGCTCCCGCATTGCTGCAGACAGTCCTGTGGGTGTTTCCCACAGGCCCACCAGGTTGTTCGTGCCCGAAAAGCCCAGTTCGGCGGGTTTCGCCTCCCCACGGGGTCAAAGCCTGCCGGCTCGCCCGCGGTTCTTCGTGCCCGCGCCTCTATCAAGTGGTAACGACCCTACCACGTTGCACTTTACCAAACAAGAGTATTCGTATATAACGTTTAAAAAATGCAGGGATATGCTGGAAACATGTGCGCCACAATCCTGTATCACAATAAGTTGCAACAGATGTGCCTCACGAAGGGATCCTCTATGACCGAGCTCCAAGAACTCCGTTGCTATCGCCGCGATCTCCATCGCATTCCGGAGCTCGATTTCGATCTTCCGCAAACCATTGCCTATATCGAGGGCGTGCTGGCACCGCTCACCTGCGAAGTGACCCATCCGTGCCCCAGCTGTGTCTGTGCTTTCTTCGACGCCGGCGTTGACGCCGCGCATGCCACGGCGATTCGCGCCGATATGGATGCGCTGCCCATCGCGGAGGCGACGGGAGCGGCCTTTGCCTCGACCCATCCCGGCAAGATGCACGCTTGCGGACATGACGGACACATGGCCATGGCGCTTGCCGCCGCGACGTATGTCGACCGTACGATTCGCGAACAGCCGGGCGCCATTGGGCGCAACGTTCTCTTTGTGTTCCAGCCGGCCGAGGAAACGACCGGTGGTGCCAAGACGGTATGCGAGAGTGGTGTGTTCGAGCGCTATGGGGCCGACCGCATTTTTGGCTTCCATGTGTGGCCCGATCTGCCTGCCGGCACGTTGGCGAGTTGTTCCGGTCCGCTGCTGGCGCGTTCGAGCGAGACGCATATCCATATTCACGGTACGAGCATCCACATCGCTAAGACCTATGGTGTGCCGGTCGGGGAGTCGCACGATGCCGCGTTGGCGGCAGCAAAGTTTTTGGTTGCCGAGCGCGAGCTGATGGACGAGCTGGGCACCGACGAGCCCTGTATCGGTAAGTTTGGTCTGCTGCAGGCCGGTACGGTTTGTAACGCGGTGGCGGGGGAGGCCCATGTGGCCGGAAGCCTGCGTGTGTTTACGGACGACATGTTCGACCGTGCACGCGAGGGTGTGTGCCGCGTGCTTGATGAGGCATGCGCTGCAACGGGCTGCACGTACGATCTCGACTTTGCCGAGGGCTATCCGCCGGTCGACAACGACCCCGAGTTGTTTGCTCGAATCGCGCCTGCTCTGCCCGAGTTACAGCTCGTGGACGAGCCGCTGCTGATTGCCGAGGATTTCGCGTTCTACCAACGCCATCTGCCGGGCGTGTTTTTCCTGCTGGGCACGGGTATGCCAGAGGACCAAGACAACCCGAGTGATTCGGATGGCTGCCCCGCCTATGCCACAAGCGCTCTGCATACCGATAGCATGCTCTTCGACGAGGAAATCCTTCTCAAAGGCCTCGATGTCTACAAACGATTGCTTGTGATGGAGTGACGATGAGGCGACGTCGGCAATCAGCCGTATATAGTCCGGGTGGATGCGGGTGCGGTTTGCTGCTGCTTCCGGTCATCGCTGTGAGCATTGGCGTGATGTTTGCGCTTGCTGGGCTTGCCGCGGCGGCGCTCGTGCTGTTTATCACTGCCATCGGCGTGACGATTTGGCTCTGCCGCAATCGCGGGCAACGCCGTGCCGACGGTAAAACCAATGTCGGCTGGGTCGTCTTTCTGATCATTGCGTACCTGCTGAGTGTCAGCTACCTTGTTTTCTTTGTCCTGTTGATGATCAGTGCTTTTACCGGGGAATCCGTCACGGTGGGTTGATCACTGCTGGCAGACGGCCGCGCAAAGTGCGTTTGCTCGGCGTTTGGATAACTGCATTGGCCGTTTACCGCAACCTTAGCTCTCAGCTAATGAATTCAAGTTCAATCCTTCCTACGATGTGCTGTGTGCCGGCACGGTAGCCGGATCGTAGGAAGGATGAATAATGGCAAAAGAGGGAAAGAAGCCGATCGGCAAGATTGTCCTAGGCATCATCGTGGTGCTGGTTATTGTCGGTGCCGTGGGCTCTATGGGCGGCAACTCAACCGATTCGTCTGCGAGCGATTCGGCAAAACCTGCCGAGACGGCACAGCAGGCTGAGGAGCAAAAAGAACCGCAAGAACCGTATACCATTGCTGACGAGGCTGAAGACACTTCCAATCAGTTTACCTATAAGATCACGGGCACGCTGACCAATAACACTGACAAGGAAAAGAGCTACATTCAGATTGAATATGTTCTGTATGATGCCGATGGCAACCAGGTTGGAACGGCTCTTGCAAACACCAATCATCTGAAGGCGGGCGGCTCCTGGAAGTTCGAGGCGCTGGGTACGGTGTCTCCCGACCAGGTTGCTAGCTGGGAGCGTTCGGACGTAAGCGGTTTCTAGCATGTTGCATGCACTGGGGGAGGTGAGGTCGTATGCCCGATAAAAAGATGACTGACGAGTTACTCAATGAGCTTCTCGACGCGCCAAACATCGATGGCTATATCAAGGAGCACGACTTTGCCACCCCGTCGCTTTCGGACTACCTGAAGCAACTGCTGCAGGAAAAGGGCTTGGAGCGCTCGCGCGTGGTTCGTATGGCCGATCTCAATGAGACCTTTGGCTATCAGATCTTTACCGGTGCGCGTCATCCGAGCCGCAATAAGGTGCTGCAGATTGCCTTTGCGATGGCGCTGACGCTCAAAGAGACTAACCGTGCGCTGACGGCTGCCGGGGTAAGCGTCCTTAACTGCAAGGACCGTCGCGATGCGATCATCATCTTCTGTATCGATCGCGGGTGCAGCCTCCAAAAGGTCAACGAGGAGCTGTATCGCTTTGGCGAGGAGACGGTGAGTTAGCGGCTGATATCTGAGCCGGCGGAGCTGCCGAACAACGATGCAAACGAACGGGGCGCGGATGCCATGGGGTGTCTGCGCCCTGCGCTATGATGGAGGCTATGGATAATCAGACCCCAACATATTACGATGATGAGCTGACCGCAGCGCTTGCCGAGCACCTGGCGTCGCTCGATCGTGACGACAGCTATCGCGTGGAGCGTGTACTTAAGCGCTCGTCCGTTGAAACAACCGAGCTTGTGTACTTTGAAGGAACCGGCGGTGGTTCGCTCGGCCCCTTTGTCCGTAAACGCATCGATGCTTCGGCTCAAATCGGCGGGGCATACGAGCGTCTGTTTGCCGCTCAGCGGGCAGGCAGGCGTTTTGAGCACCTGCCCAGAATCGTCGATTGTCGTCGTGTGGGCGACGAGCTCAACGTGGTTATGGAATACATCGAAGGGGAGACGCTCGGGGCGCTGGTGTACCGTCTGGGAGCCACCCCCGATTATGCGCGTGAATTGTATCCTGCCCTATGCGATGCCGTGGGCGAGCTCCACACCGGTTTTGCAATAGCGGGGGAGACGTCGGCGCCGGTGATCCATCGCGACCTCAAGCCGTCGAATATCATCGTGACAGGTGCCAACTATACGCCTGATGACGGCCTGACGTTTTCATCGCTGGTGATTATCGACTTGGGGATCGCGCGCGTATGGCGCGATGGCGCCGATGCCGATACCGTCAAGTTTGGGACACGGCCCTATGCGCCGCCCGAGCAGTATGGGTTTGGGCAGACGAGCGTGCGAAGCGACGTCTACGCACTTGGCGCCCTGTTGTTCTTCTGCTTGACGGGAGTCGACCCTAAACCAGGGCTCGACATGCGCGAGCAATGCGAGGCGCGCGGCATTCCCACTCCACTTGCCGATGCCGTCTGCATGTCGATGGCGCTCGACCCGGCCAAGCGTTTTGCGAGCGCGGAAGCGTTGGGACGGGCGACGCGCGCGGCATACGATCTAAGTCGCCCCGTGCGGCCTCCTGCGCCTGTGCTTGTCCGTGCTCCGGCCTCGGAGACGGCGTTGACGCCCCAAGGGCTCCAGAACCCCACAGGGCTTCCTAGGCCTGCCGCCTCTGTTGCATGCGGTCTGCTCTCTCGCGTTCCGGAGTCTCTGGGGCGTATTTGGAATACGCTCGTCTGCTTCTCACTGCTTGTGTTCTTTGCCGGAAGTCACTTTGCCGTCTTTCACCCCACGGGAGCAAACCAAAGCTACCCGACGTGGCTTCTCATAATCGAGTATTTTTTCTTTGTCGATGGCCTTATGGTGCTTATGCATTTTGCGCTGCTCGATAAGCGCCGTCTTCGTCGGCGATTCGCACTGCTCGACAGCTATCGCGGCAAGAAGCTCGCGAAACTCTGGCTCAAGGCATTGGGTGTGCTGCTCCTATGCATGATCGTCATAGTCGCGGTTGCCAATGCGACCGGCGTCGTCGATACCTCCGCTACCTAAAAGAAAAGGGCCCCATTGGGGCCCTTTGCAGTTGCACTTAGATGCGGTTCATCTGAGCGGCGACTTTGTTGTACCAGTCCTGCCACGTGGGCGGGCAGTACTTTTTGGCCGCTGCCGGGGTAAGGGTGGAGCCGTAGTTGGCGCCCAGATAGGCGACGTGAGCGGAGATGCCCTCGCTCCAGCTGCCAAAGCTGCGCCAACCGCCGCCACGGGCACTCCAGCCCCAGGCGTTGTAAGAATTGGCGCAATAAGCACCCTTGGTGCTCTCGATGCAGGCGATGGCGGGGGACCAACGGGGATCGACACCGGTATTCCAAGCGGCGACGGCAAAGTTGTAGCCCTGGCCTGCCATGGGGGAGCCGGCGAGATAATTGTCGATGCGGCTCGTCCACTCATTAATGAACGAATCGTAATCGGAGCTACCGGTATTGGCGTTGTTCACCGTGGTGTCGATGGTGGTGTTGGTGTTGGTGGCCTGGCTGCTGGAATTGCTGCCGCTTACGCCCTCGCCCGAGAGCTTCTCGGCGGCAGCGGCCTTATCGGCCTCAAGCTTGGCAAGCTCGGCGGCATTTTCCTGCTCGGCTTTTGCCTGTGCCTCGCTGCGGAGCTGCTGGGCCTGCGCCAGCGCATCCTCGGCGTTTTTCTGCTCTGCCTCAAGCTGTGACTTGGCCTGCTGGAGCTCGGCCTTGTTCTGCTCAAGTTCGGTTTGCATGTTATTGAGCTCTTCGATCTCGTCGACGCTCGAGCTCGTGATCTGGTTGGTGTATTTGCAGGTCGTGATGAACTCACCCAGGCTCTGCGCGTTGACCAGGAAGCTCACGATGGGATTGGTGCCCTTCTGATACTTGTACAGATCGCGCATGGCAGAGCTTGCCTTGGCCTGCTGCTCGGGAAGCTTAGCCTCGATTTCCTCGATGCTCGCCTCATTGGAGTCAATCTGCTTTTGCAGGTCATCGAGTTTGGTGCGGGCGTCGTTGTAGGCGCTCGTGGCGGCTTCGATCTTCTGCTGGGCTGCGGAAAGCTGGTCCTGCGTTGCCTGCGAGGCGGCATACGCCGCAACGGGGGAGAGCATCGGCGTGGCCGTCAGCGCAACGGCGAGCGCGGCGCTCGTGATGATACGAGCCGGCTTCGACGCAATGAGCGCTGCGGTGCGATGATTCGAATGCTGCATCCAGTCCCTCTGCAATCAATCGTAGGTTATGGTTCGAACGGTATTCTACTACTGCTTTCGACCTCAACTTGAACCTTAAAGGTTCCAAAGGGTCAAGTTGAACTTGAGGCTTTGGCTTTGACCTGCAGTTATGATGAATTGTTGAGAAACCATAGAGTTCAACTTTAACGTTACGGGGGCCTGTTTAAGAGGGGTTTGGGGCTGTAAAAGCTTTCTCAACAGGGGGTTTGCAGCTACAAGGCTTCATCGCGGTGAGTGCGGCCTTTATGCTGGATGATTGCGTTGATTGCCATAGATACGGTGGAGCTTTGGGAGCCGGCGGCTTGGCACGCTAGAATTAATCAGTTGCGCAAAGACCGCCCGTTGTGTGGGCAGTTCATGATAGGAAGTTTCCATGGCATTGCAATTTACAGAGCGCGAGTTCATTCCCGTGCTGCTCGGTGGCGACATCAACGCCTATTCGGTGGCGCGCGCCTTCTACGAGGAGTACCAGGTCAAGAGTCTGGTCTTTGGCAAGTATCAGACGGGTCCCGCGTACCGCAGCCAGATTATCGACTACACGCCCAACGTGGATATCGACACCATGCCCGTGATGCTCAAAACCGTCAACGGCATTGCCCAAGCGCATGCCGACAAGACGATTGTCCTTGTGGGCTGTGGCGACAACTACGTTGCCCTCGTGGCTCAGGCCAAGGATGCTCATGAGCTGGCGGATAACATCGTCGCGCCTTACGCTCCCTATAGCATGCTTGAGCAGTGCCAGAAGAAGGAGATCTTCTACGAGCTGTGCGAGAAGCATGGCGTGCCCTATCCGCATACCTTTACCTTCACCATGGCGATGCTGAACGCCCAGGGTGAGGCGCCTGCCGAGGTGCTCGACCAGATCGATTTTCCCTACCCGATGATTCTGAAGCCTTCTGACGGCATCATGTGGTGGCAGCACGAGTTCGAGGGCCAGAAAAAGGCCTATGAGATTGCCGACCGCGCCGAGCTGGAACAGGTCATTCGCGATTCGTATGCCAGCGGCTACACCGACGATCTGATCTTGCAGGATCGCGTGCCCGGCAACGACGAGTACATGCGCGTGCTCACCAGCTATTCCGATCGCAACGGCAAGGTGCGCATGATGTGCCTGGGCCATGTGCTGCTCGAGGAGCATCAGCCTCACGGCGTCGGTAATCACGCCTGTATCATTACCGAGCCCAATGACGAGCTTATGGATGGCGTGCGCAAGTTGCTCGAGGACCTTCACTTTGTGGGCTATTCCAACTTTGACGTTAAGTACGACGAGCGCGACGGCTCGTTTAAGTTCTTCGATTTCAACACGCGCCAAGGCCGCAGCAACTACTACGTCACCAACAGTGGCTTTAACGTTGCCAAGTATGTTGTGGACGAGTATGTGTTCAACCGCCCGTTTGAGCCGGAGTTTGTGACGGCGCAGGACGAGGCGCTGTGGATGGTCGTCCCCATGGGCGTCGTCGACAAGTACGTCAAGGATCCCGAGCTGCGCGCTAAGGTGCATCGCCTGGACAAGGAAGGCAAGGGCGCCGACCCTTCGTTTATGAAGGGCGACTTTGTCTTTAACCGCTGGCTGCGCATGTGGCACACCAAGCTGCGCCACTTTAAGCTGTTCAAGACGTATTACAAGTAGATGAGTGCGGCGCCCGTCCGGTTTACATCGGGCGGGCGCGGGTATGATACGCGCAATTGCGCAAGCGTCACCAAGGAGGCGGCGATGGAAAAGCTGGGAGTTATCGGTGGCATGGGCGCCGAGGCCACGTCGTATTACTACGACCAGGTGGTGCGTCATACGGCTGCTGCCTGCGATCAGGAACATATCGACATGGTGGTGCTCTCCAAGTCGACCATGCCCGACCGCACGTTGGCCATTAAGACCGGCGAGCATGCCAAGCTGCTGGCGACCATGAAAGAGTGTGCCCAGGCACTCGAGTCGCTGGGCTGTGCGCACATTGCCATTCCCTGCAACACGTCGCACTACTTCTACGACCAGATCCAGTCGTTTACGAAGGTGCCGATTATCCATATGCCGCGTGAGTCGGTGCGCTATGCTCTGGCCGGTGCGGTGATGGGGGAGTGCGAGTTCGACCCCAACCTGAGTATGCCGGCCGAGCCGGTGCACAAGATTGGCATCATGGGCACCGACGGAACCGTGGGCGCGGGCGTCTACGGCCGCGAATGTAAGGCTGCGGGTGTTGAGGTCGTCTATCCCAGCGAGAAACGTCAGAACGATGTGATGTCGCTTATCTACGATGATGTGAAGGCCGGACGTGAGCCCGATATGGATAAGTTCGACCGCGTGATGTGGGAGTTTGCCCGTAGCGGCTGCGACCGCGTCATTCTGGCCTGCACCGAGCTCTCGGTGCTGCAAAAGTACCGAGAGATGCCCGAGATCACCCTCGACGCCATGGATGTCCTGGTGCGCGAATCCATCATCCGCAGCGGCGCCCCCTACCGCCTCTAGCTTCCGACCTGCCAAAAAGGGACAGGTTTATTTTGGTAGGTTTTATCTGGTGAAACAATAAAGGCCTCGGCTCGTTTGGTGCGAGCCGAGGCCTTTTGCGTTGGGCGGTTGCTGTCGGTGGTGAACTAGAACAAGAAGCCGATGGCGATGAGGGCGATGCTGACGATGAGCACGGCGATGTCCAGGCCCTTGATGGGGTAGCGCTTGTACGAGCTGGCGCGCGTACGCAGATAGAAGCCGCGCTGTTCTGCCGCCAAGGCTGTGGCATCGGTCTTGCCCACGCTCGAGATGAGCAGTGGCACGCACAGCGGCAGCATGAGCTTAAGCTTCTTGATGGGGTTCTTGGTGTCGTACTCGACGCCGCGTGCGGTCTGCGCCTCCATGATGGCGTTCATCTCCTGACCAAACACCGGCACAAAGCGCAGCGCCGTGGTAAAGGTGAAGGCATAGCGATACGGCACGTGCAGCACCTCGACGCAGGCGTTGGCAAGGTCGTTGAGCTTGGTCACCATGAGCATGAGGATGAGTGGTAACGCCACACCCAGCAGGCGCAGACAGGCCTTCGATCCTGTGATGAGACCCGTGTCGGTGATAAAGCCCCACACCACGTTGCCATCGCGCATAAAGGCCAGCTGGAGCACCAGCATGATAAGCGCGAGCGGGATCAGCAACTTGAGCAGCGAGAACAGACGGTCGACGACGCCGGCATAGGCACCCAGCGCAAGGGTGAGTGCAAAAAAGCCCAACAGCGCCACGTACGTGTCGGACAAGAAGATGCCGACGATGATGGCGGCGGCGAGGCCCAGTTTGACGACGGGGTTCAGGCGATGCAGTAGCGTATCGCCCGGCATGTAGTCGATGACGTTAACCACGGTGGACCATCTCCTTGGTAATTCGAACGACATCGGTGACCTCGCTCACCTGCGCAAAAGCGGGCGAGACGGAAGATGCCAGACGGCGCGAGAGTTCAATAACCTGTGGAGGCTCCACGTAGGCACGCCGCATGAGATCGATGTTCGAGAATAGCTCGTGCGTGCGGCCGCGGTCGAGGATGCGGCCGTCGGCCATTACCACAATGCGCTCGGCAAAATCCGAGACGACTTCCATATCGTGGCAGACCATGATAACGGCGCAACCGCGCTCGGCCATGGTGCGCACCGTTTCCATGACGGTCATGCACTCGCGGTAATCAAGGCCGCTCGTGGGCTCGTCGAGCACGACGATCTTGGGCTCAACCACTACGACGGAGGCAAGCGCCACCATTTGTCGCTGGCCGCGCGAAAGCGAGAAAGGCGCCTCATCGGCAGGCAGGCCAAAGCGATCGATAACGAGTTGAGCACGACGCAGCGCCTCGGCCCGGTCCATGCCGTCAAGCTCCAGGCCAAAAGCGACCTCGTCGAGTACGGTATCCTTGCAAATCTGGCGGTCGGGGTTTTGGAAGAGGGTTGCGACTTCGCGGGCGATGCGGCTCGTGGGAACGGCTGCGGTATCCAGTCCCGTGACGCGCACGCTGCCCGAGGCGGGCTTAAGCAGGCCTGTGAGCAGCTTGGTGAGCGTGGTCTTGCCGGCACCGTTCTGGCCGACGATGCCCACGAGCTCGCCGGGATAGAGCGTCAGGCTAAGGTCGTGTACGGCGGCGCCGCCATTGGGATAGGCAAACTCAACATGGTCGAAGGTGAGTACGGGTTCGGCGTCCTTGGCATGAGGACGCAACGACGGTGCATGCGGGGAACCGGCGGGCGCCTGGGCTTCGATGGCCGCGTGTGCGGGGTCGACGATGCCCGAAATCAGGCGCTCAGCCTCATCGACATCCAAGCAGGGGGTACCGCTTACCAGGCCATCGGCCTCGAGGCTATTGAAGATACGCGTGACGCGAGGGCAGTCGACGCCGATGGCACGGAGCTCGTCGGTATGCGCGAAGACCTCGTGTGGCTCTCCCTGCAGCGCGATTTCGCCATGGTTGAGCACGAGCACGCGGTTGCAGTACTCCGAGAGCAGGGCGACCTTTTGCTCAACGACGACGATGGTGATTCCAAGTGCGCGGTTTGCCTCACGCAGCGTCTCGAAGACCAACGTGGAGCTGGCGGGGTCGAGTGCCGCGGTGGGCTCGTCGAGAACCAAGACGCGCGGGCGCATGGCGAGGATGGCGGCGATGGCTACCTTTTGCTTCTGTCCGCCCGAGAGGGTGGCGATCTCGCGGTCACGCAGGTCGCCGATGCCGACGGTCTCGAGCGTTTCGCTCACGCGCTGCTCGATCTGGTCGTGGGGAACGCCAAAGTTCTCGAGGCCAAAGAGCATCTCGTCCTCGACGACCGAGGCGACCATCTGCGTGTCGATATCCTGCAGCACACTGCCGACGATTTGCGATACGTCGGTCAGCGAGACCTCGCAGGTGTCGTGGCCGTCAACCATGACGGACCCAAAGAACGTGCCGGTGTAGTGGTGGGGCACGGCACCCGACAGACAGGCGGCAAGCGTGGACTTACCGGCGCCCGAGGGCCCGATGATGCCGATGAAATCTCCCTTGTTCACGCTGAGCGAGATGTGGCTGAGCGCCTGCTCGGTCTGCGTGCCATAGGAGAACGAGACATCGTCGACGTTGATGATCGTTTCCATGGATACCTTTCATGGTCATTGGGGACGTTCTTACATGACTAGTCGTTTAAGAACGTCCCCAAAAGCTAGTCGTTTGGGACAGTCTTTGCAAGATGGGGTGGCTCGTAAAGCCGAGCGGGTTAATTGAGCCTAAGGGCCTTCTGGATGGGCAAGTAGAGAGCGCCGACCAGAATGGCGTTAAAGACGGCGGTCATGGCGACGACGGGCAGCATGGCGGCGGCGAGCTCGCCCACCACGCCGAGCATGGCCATCTTGATGACCATGAAGATGACGCCCGAGACAAAGGTGGTCACGAACGTTGCGACGATGGCGACGGCAGACTTGACCTGTCCGTCCTTGGCAGCAGCGTTGACGATGACGGCCATGAGCATGGCGGCGATGCCCTCGGCGGCAAAATCGACGAATGGCGAGGTGGTGGTGATCTGGATCACGGCAGCCGAGATGAGGCCAATGACGAGCGCCTGGCCGATGTTGGGGCGAACGACCAGGATGGTGAGGCAGAAGGCCGAGATGATGAACTCGGGGCTGATCATGCCGCCCGAGATGCCCGAGATTGCCTTGCCGACGGTGAAGTTGAGGATGAAGCCGGCGGCGAGCAGGATGGCGAGCAGGACGAGGGCGCGGACATCGAGTTTGCCGCGGTCGGCGGTCTGGACGGTGCGGGGCTGGGCGGCGGTGGTGTTCTGAGACATGGTGAAAATCCTTTCGGAATGGGAGTGCAAGAGAAAAGCGGAGGCGCGTGATGCGAATGCGATCGGGCTCGAGATAGAAAAAGGCCCCCGGTCGAAACCGGAGGCCTTCCAATCACCTAGAGCGCAAAAACAGGCGTGAGGGACTCACTGTCGACCGATCGTATTCGCATCACGCCACCACCAGTTGTTGAGAGACTTCATCGTGTTCTTCATGTTGGTGGCTCCTTTCGTGATGCCGTGGCGCGGTCGCACCTAGTTGCTGTTGCGCTGCACTATAGCACAGCGAAGTGTGTGCGGGGAAATCTTTTTTAAAAAGATTTCAGGCGGGTTTCCCGTGGGTTTCCCGTCGGCCAAAAAGGCGGGTTAAGCGGGCGAGGCTGCCATTGCTGCCTTGCCCGCTCAGTTAGGACGTTACTCCTTATTGCGACGGTAGAGGAAGTAACCGCCTGCGGAGATGACGGCAACGCCAGCGATGGCGAATGCAGCCACCACGCGGCCATCAAAACTATCACCGGTGGTGGGCAGGCCGCCCTTGGTGTTCGTCTTGTTGGTGGTTACTGTGGTCGTGGTGTCGGACTTGCCAGGCTTCTCGGGCTTGGTGGTGGGCTGCTCGGGCTTAGCGGGCTGCTCGGGCTTAGCGGGCTGCTCAGGAGTACCAGGCTGCTCGGGGGTGCCAGGCTGATCCGGGGTTACCGGGTCGGTGGCAAGAGCGTCCTTGGCGTAGGTGATGGACACCTTGAGGCCGTTGGTCTCGGTGTTCAGGTCGCTCGGGGTGAAGGGCGTGCTGAAATCCTCAGCCTTCAGATAAGCGCGCATCTCCTGGAGAAGGGCCTTGCACTTGACGTAGGTGTTCTCAGTGGCAGCCTTGCCGGCCTTGTTTGCCAGGGCGGTGCGGCCCTCAGTGGTGGTCTCGGCCTGCATAGCAGCATCGACCTCAAGGTTCTGCTCGATGAGCTCGTTCTGGAGAGCGTCGAGGTAGGCGCGAACGCCGGTGCCGAGCTGCTCGCGGTGCTCGTAGCAGAGGGAACTAATGTCCATGAGGACGTAGTTGATGGAGTTCTCGGGCTCCTCGTTGTTCACGATGTCCGTCTCTTCGCAGTGATCGTAGGAGACATCCTGATTGCTGAAGTAGGGGCTGACCTCGGTGAGCAGTGCAGAGTACAGAGGAATAGCGACGGAGTAGGCGGCGCGGGAGAGCATCTCCCACTGAATGGTCGCGATCTCGGGGTCCATGCCCTGACGGATCTGGAAGAGGTTGGTCTCGGTGCTTCTTTCGGTGCCGATGGCGTAGACACCGTCGGTGTTGGCGTTGAGGCCGGGGACATTTTCGCCGCGGTTGCCAAATGCACGGATCATCTCAAAGGTGTTCCAGTCGGACTTGCCGGGCTTGAAGAACAGGGGCTGGATCTCGCTGACCATGGCTCCGATTTGGTCGGGGCCTTTTTCCGGTTTAACCGTGACGATGTCGTAATCCGCACCCTTGGTCAACGGGGCCATGAAGTAATCGCGGCCCTGGACATAGCGAGTCCACTGATGAACGCCGGAATCGGCGACGCTTTTGCCATAGGTCTTGGCAACGTCGAACTTGCCGTCGGTGTACTCGGCGAAGCCATTTTTCTCGGGCATGGTCTGGATGCCCTCGGAGTGGAGGCAGTTCTCGGCGTCATCAAGGTTGACATCGTAATTGAGTCCGCCGATGTTGGGGTTGAGTGAGGCGACGTCATCGGCGAGCTTCATGGCGATCCACTGGTGGCCGGAAAGTGCGGCAAACAGCCAAGTCTCGTTGCTGTCGGCGATGATAATCTGATCGTTGCCGTTGGCGCCCTGCTCGTCGATGATCTTGCCGAGGAGCTCGACACCCTCACGTGCTTTGGCACTTTCGCCTAAGATAACGCTGCCGTAGCTATACTCGCCAATGCCAGTGTCGGTCAGGGGGTCTGCCTTGGCGGCTTTATCGTTCATGTTGGTGGTCAGCGTTGCGGAGCAGGACACGCCCTTCTCGTTGATGCCTGCCTCAGAGTAGGCATCATAGCGCCCGTGCCACTGCGAAGGATGATCGCGCACGTAGCTATAACGATATGTAGTCTTGGTCGACCTGTATGAGAAGTCGGACTCGTCTGAGCCGTAGGTATACCCGGGGGCATGCGACGGCTCAATGCCAAAGTGCTTGAGGTAGCGCGGGCCAAAGTCCTCGGCGCGACCATAATATGTGTTGCCGTCGGCTGTTAGGTTTTTGCCCATGTACATCTGCGTGCAAGCGAGTGCAGAGGTCGGCATGGACATGATGGTTGCAGCTCCAAATGCAAGGCCTATACCAAGCTTCTTGAGCGCGTTGACGGGATGAGTTTTACTCATGTTCCCTCCCAGCGTGCGAAAGCCCTCTGTCGCCAGAGGGCTTCAGCCAATAAAGACACCCCATTAGCGTAACGAACTGGAAACAATATTCATCTATGAAAGAAACTTACTCGATAAGCGTAATGAAATATGCGATGAGCGGTTAATTATACTCGGTTTGTAGCTTTACTTAAATAAAGGCACCCTGCAATTACTGTACCTGAATAAAGCATCTTGCACGGGGCGCAAAGAAAATCCCCCGCTGTTTGGCAAATGCATAAACAGTGGGGGAGACGATAATTGGATGAATATCATACCAATGTGGAATTACTTCTTCCGGCGGTGGATCACGTTGATCGCATAGCCGACGAGCATGGCCAAAACGATGATGATAAAGCCGAGCAGGGGATTGTCGTTCATGGGGTCCTCCTATTTACCAAGCGGTGAGAATTCGTCGACGATGAGGTCGAGGCATTGCGGAAGCGCGCGGGCTCCAAAGACGCCCGAGTTGCTGGAGATGATCTCGCCATCGAACTGCATGCCCAGCGACGGCGTGCAGGTGATCTTGGCTTCCTTGGTCTGGATGATCTTGAACTGCGGGCGGCCTAGTACCTTGCCGGCGGGGTCGAGTGCGGCGGTGATCACAGTAGGCAACAGCTGCACGGTGCGCACGGGTTCGATGACCGCAATGTCGACCATGCCATCGTTCATGCGGCAGTCGGGGAACAGGTTGATGTCGTTTTGGATGACCGAGGTATTGCCCGCCATGCAGCAGATGCCGTCGAGCTCCTCGACAATGCCGTCATGCTCAATCGTAAAGTGCGCTACCGTAGGGTTGGGCGTGGCGAGCGCAGAGAGGAAGTAGGCGATCTCGCCGATGTCGTTTTTGGTGGGGGCGGCCTTCATCATGATCTCGGCGTCGAAGCCCGAGCCGGCGATGATGATAAAGCCGTGGCGCTTCTCGTTGCCGTTCTCGTCTAGCCAAAAGAGCTCGCCCATGTCCACTTTGACCGTGCGACCGGCGCGGCAAGCCTTGGCAAGCGCCGCTGCCTCGGGGGCATTGCCGATGTTGTTAAAGAACAAGCAGGCCGTACCGGAGGGGAAGACCAGTGTGGGGACACCGCACCCGCGCATCTGGTCGAGCACGTTGGAGACGGTGCCGTCGCCGCCCGAAACGACCACGCGATCAAACTCGCGCACGTCTGCCACGGCGTCCTCGGGTTCCATGCCATCGCCGATAAAACGCATCACGACCTCGTCGCCGCCCTGCGCGAGGGCGTGCGTGAATGCGTAGATTTCATCTGAGCTGGGGCCCGATGCCGGGTTGTGGATGATAAGGCAGCGCATACTTACGTTCCCGTTCTGTGACTAACCGAGTATAGTTGTAAGGCAATGCCGATATCCTACCCGTGTTTTTCGGGCCTAACCTTATTCGATGGGTTGATATGTACATTTCCACACATCAGGCTCTACTCGACTTTTGCCAGCGCGCCCGTGAGTTTGACGCGATTGCCGTCGATACCGAGTTTTTGCGCGAGCGCACATTCCATCCGCGCCTGTGCTTGGTTCAGATTGCCACCCCTGCCGAGAGCGTCGCGGTCGACCCCCTGGTAATCGACGACCTATCGCCGCTGGCCGAGCTTATGGCCGACGAGAGCGTGACTAAGGTCTTCCACGCCTGCTCGCAGGATATGGAGGTCATGCTCCATACCGTAGGCGTGCTGCCGCGTCCGATTTTTGACACGCAGGTGGCCGCCGCCTTTTTGGGCGAGCGCCAGCAGATTTCGTATGGCGCGCTTGTTCAGACGTTCTGCGGTGTATCGCTGCCCAAGACCGAGTCGCTGACCGACTGGTCGCGCCGCCCGCTGACCGATAAACAGATCGAGTACGCGATCGATGACGTCAAGTACCTGATTGTCGCCTATACCGAGATGATGAGTCGCCTGCGTGAGCTGGGCCGCGTGGACTGGGTGCTCGACGAGCTGCGCCCGCTGGCTGACGAATCGCACTATCGCGCCGATCGCCACGAGGCGTTCCGCAAGGTCAAACGCATCAATTCGTGCAGCCGTCATCAGCTGGGTATCGCGCGCGAGCTCGCCGCCTGGCGCGAGGACCGCGCCGAGCGCCGCAACATCCCGCGCAAGTGGGTCATGTCCGACGACACGCTGCTTGCGCTCGTTAAGCGCAATCCCGTGCGCTTTGAGGAGTTCCGCAGCATTCGCGGTACCGATCAGCTGGGGGAGCGCGACGTGGACGGTGCGCTCATGGCTATCAAGCGCGGCGCAAGCTGCCCGCACGATCACCTGCCGCTCATGGTGCGCGGGCATCGCCAGATCTCTCCGGAGCTGGAGAGCGTGACGGACCTGATGTATGCGCTCATTCGCCTGGTTGCTGAGCGCTCGGGCGTGGCGACCTCGGTCATTGCCTCGCGCGATGACCTGGCCGACTATATTGAGCATCCCGAGCAAAGCCCCTTGCGCGAAGGCTGGCGCTTTGAGCTTGTGGGCTCGCGTCTGGACGATCTGCTTTCCGGCAATATGGGACTCACCGTGAAGGACGGAAAGATTGAGTTGTTATAGGGAAGCCTAGTCTGCTGAGTGGGTAGAATGCCTCCAACGTGTAACTCGATTCGGAGGAATTCGCATGCCTTATTACTATGGATACGGCTTTGGCATCGACCCGCTGTACCTGCTGGTTGTTCTTGTCTGCACGGTGCTTGGCCTTGCCGCACAGAACTATATCAACTCGATATACAAAACCTGGTCCAAGGTTCGCTCAGACGGCGACACGGGCGCCACGGTCGCTCGCCGCATGCTCGACGCCAACGGCTGCAACGCCGTGGGTATCAAGGGTGTCGCCGGCGAGCTCACCGACCATTACAACCCGCAGGATAACAACCTGTATCTCTCGGACGCCAACCGTTCGGGCGGTTCGGTCGCAAGCGTTGCCGTTGCTTGTCACGAGGCGGGTCACGCCGCTCAGCGTCAAAGTGGTTACGCCATGATGAAGGTACGCACCGCCCTCGTGCCGGTCGTCAACTTTACCCAGAACACCTGGACCATCGTGCTGCTCATGGGCCTGTTCATGAACATCGCGGGGCTCACGACTCTCGCACTGATCTTCTTCTCGTTTAGCGTGCTGTTCCAGCTGGTTACGCTGCCGGTCGAGATCGATGCCAGTCGCCGCGCCGTGGCGTATATCGAGCAGTCGGGCATGAGTTCCAAGCAGGTCAACGGTGCCAAGAAGGTGCTGACGGCAGCCGCGCTCACCTACGTGGCGGCGGCGCTCACCTCGATTATTCAGCTGCTCTACCTTATGGCTCGTTACAACAGAAACTCCAACCGATAACAAATGGGACCGACGGGCGCCGCGGGGATTTGTGTCCCCGCGGCGCTGTACTATGTGTTGGACTTGAATTAGCGCAGGGCCGGAGCCCATGTGCACGATGACGAAAGGGGGCTGCGTGGCAGGCTGGAATCTAACCGGCAATGCCGTTTCCGCCGAGTTCGACGGTTCGGACGAGCAAGAGCGTAAAGAGCTCAGCGTGAGCCAGGCGGTAGAGATTGCCGCCGGCGCGCTTGATGCCATTCCGCAGCTGAGCGTTTTGGGTGAGGTCACGGGTTTCCGCGGCCCCAATGCCCGAAGCGGCCACTGCTACTTTCAGATCAAGGACGACTCGGCGGCCGTCGACTGCATCATCTGGAAGGGCGCCTACCTTAAGCGCACCTTCGACTTGCGCGACGGCATGCAGGTGAGCTTTAAGGGCAGCTTCAATCTCTACAAGCCCACGGGCCGCATGAGCTTCGTCGCCCGCTCGTTTTCGCTGGCGGGGGAGGGCCTGCTGCGTCAGCAAGTGGCTCAGTTGGCCGAAAAGCTGCGTCGCGAGGGTCTGATGGACGGGGCACGCAAACGTCGCATCCCGGTGTTTTGCTCGCGTGTGGCGGTCGTCACCTCGCTTTCGGGCGCCGTAATCGACGACGTCAAACGCACATTGCGTCGTCGCAACCCGCTCGTCGAGCTCGTCTGCGTGGGCGCCAAGGTGCAAGGCGAGGGCGCGCCGGCGGAGCTTATTGAAGGCTTGCGCCGCGCCGCTGCCATTACGCCGGCGCCCGACTGTATTTTGCTGGTGCGCGGCGGCGGCTCCTTTGAGGACCTCATGACCTTTAATGACGAGGAGCTTGCCCGCGCGGTGGCGGCTTGTCCTGTGCCCGTGGTGACCGGCATTGGCCATGAGCCCGATACCTCGATTTGCGACATGGTGAGCGACCGCCGCGCTTCCACGCCCACGGCGGCGGCCGAATCGGTGGCGCCGGCTATGACGGAGCTGGCAGATGTGCTCGAGGCGCGCCATCAGCGTCTGGGTGCCGCGATGGCATCGATGATTGGGTCGGCCCAGGTCGACCTGGAGATGCTCGATCAGCGCGGTCGCCGTGCCTGGGATACCTATACGGCTCGCTTGGGCGATGCACTCGATGCGGCTGCGTGCCGCCCGTGCCTCAACGACCCCACATTTATGGTCGAGCGTCGCGAATCGGAGCTTGCCCTGACGGCCGATCGCCTGTCGGGCGCCATAGTACGCTCGGTCGGGACATTCCGCTCCAACTTTGAGCGCTTGCCCGAGCGTCTGGTTACAAGCACCTCGGGGCTCGATGGTAAGCGCCATGCGCTCACGCTTGCGAGTTCCCGTCTAGAGCATCAGGGACGTTCGATGCTCAGCAAACCCGCGTCCGACCTGGGCCGAGCTGCCGCGTCGCTCGATGCCCTGTCGCCGCTCAAGGTGCTTGCTCGCGGCTATTCCATCGCGTACAGCGATGATGGTGTGGCTACGAGTGCCAAGACCTTTAAGCCTGGCGACGCCATTCGCGTGCGCATGGCAGACGGCAACGTGGCAGCAACGGTCGATACGGTCGAGTAGCCCGCGTTTCATAGCGATAAACCTTTAGGAAAGGAAACAGATATGGCAGAGAAGACCCCGGTCGAGCAGCTTACGTACAAGCAGGCCTCGCAGGAGCTGGAGCTCATCATCCGCAGCCTGGAGTCGGGTGATATGGAGCTCGAGGAGTCGCTTGAGAGCTATACCCGCGGCGTCGAGCTCCTCAAGAGCCTGCGCACCCGCCTGTCCGATGCCGAGCAGAAGGTCTCGGTGCTCCTTAAGGACGTCGACGGCAACGACGTGCTCGCCGACGGCGAAGCCGCCAACACCGACGACAACCTTTCGTTCTAGCCTTCCCGATCAAATATAATTACCTTGGTCTGTGAGAAAGGAATCAACCATGTGTGATTGCATCTTCTGCAAAATTGCCAACCACGAGATCCCCTCGACCGTTGTCTACGAGGACGATCAGGTCATCGCCTTCGACGACCTCAACCCCCAGGCGCCGGTCCACACGCTCGTGATCCCTAAGAAGCACTACAGCGACATCGTCGACAACGTGCCGGTCGAGACCATGGGCGCCATGGCTCACGCCATCCAGGAGGTCGCCAAGGCCAAGGGTCTGGAGGACGGCTTCCGCGTTATCTCCAACAAGGGCGTCAACGCCGGCCAGACCGTCATGCACTTCCACATGCACGTCCTCGGCGGCAAAAACCTGGGCGAGAACCTCATCTGAGGGCGCGTAGCCCGTCGACTTGGCTGCCTTTGGAGTAATCTATGCAGCTTTCTCAACTCGAATACCTTCAAGCGGTCGCGAACTATGGCGGCGTGCGCAAAGCAGCTCGCGCCGTTCATGTGAGTCCGCAGGCCGTTTCGTCGGCAATCAAAAAGTTGGAATCTGAGTATCAGATTGTTTTGCTCGACCGATCGGCGGGGGAGGCTGTTTTGTCTCCGGCGGGCAGAGAATTTGCGCGTCGTGCACGCGTGATCCTGGCACAAGTCGACGATCTTAAAAAGTACGCTCAATCGAGGGACGACGGCGTCTCGCCCGACGGTCACTTTCGTCTTTACGCCCCCTGCCTTCATGGGCGGGGGCGCCTTTTTGCCGAAAACTGGTATGACTCGTTTGAACGCTCGTACCCTCAGATTCACCTTGATGTGTGGCATCAGCCAACGGCTACATGCTTTGAATCACTTGCGCTTGGCATTTCGGATGCGGCCATCTCATTTGAGGAACCAAGGGACAGTGTCCTTTCTTCGAAATACTTGGGTGAAAAGGAACTCAAGGTTCTTTCGTGCCCAGCGGGTCATCAATCTGTGGGCGCTATGACCGTTCGTGAGTTACTGGGCGGCAGGCTCGCTGTTCCCATTAATTTGTCACCCTGTCTCAATGCAATCAATCAATGCCCCGAAGCTCAGCTGGTAAATTTCCGTTTCCGCGATGTCGAATACGGAAACAGGGCGCAGACTGAGTTTCTTCAAGCCGGGGGATTGATGTTGAGTCTTTCTGGCTCTTCTCTCGCATCAGATGTATTGGAAGTGAGCGAGTGCTCCATTGAAGGTTCGCGTGACGTAGCCTTGCCCATCTACTTTTGCTATCGACAAAATGCCTGGACCGATCGACACCAGACGGTATTTCTTCACCTATTGCGTCACCTTGCTTCGTGAAATTAATTGGCTTTGAGACGTCAAGTGATTATTGACGCCTTGCAACACATAGCTGACAGCTTTGCCCTCATGCTTTTCCAAGATTCCGATTTAGATTGCTGGCTTTTGGAGGGCGGAGCATGAAAAACCGTACGGTTTTGCTTTATATGACGTTCGTTTTTCTGTCGAACTTCAGCACCATTTTGTATTTTCTGACGGTTTACCTTGAATTTGTCGGATTCTCGATGGTGGCGATTTCTAGCATGATGATTGCATACCAAGTGAGCAAGTTCATCCTTGAAGTTCCCACTGGCTATATTGCCGATAGGTTTGGACGAAAGACAAGTGGTCTCGTTGGCGTCGTGGGGATGCTTGGATACTACGCTGCCCTGCTTCTTGTCCGTTCTCCTCTGCTTTTAATCGGTGCGTTCGCTCTCAAGGGTTTTGCCGTTGCATGTGTGAGCGGATCCATCGAAGCGATTTACATTGACAGCGTCTCTCAGGACCAGCTTGTAAGACTTAATGTCGTTGAGCGATTTGTTTTCTATGCCTCTTATGCCATCTCCGCTTGCGTGGGCGGTTTTATTTCGTCTGTCGGTGCATATCTCATTGGTCTTTCGGCAGATATCATCGCAATGGTGTTGACGTTGGTTGTCGTTGTCCGCATTCCTGAGATGCGAAGAGGGGGCACTGCGGCGACACCTGAGCGTGGGATTAGCCCGAAGATGATCGGTGCCGCTATTGCGGGTAATGGCATTCTTCGTTCAGCGTTCATCATGGACTGTTCTCAGGCATTTGCTTTTGTCGCCCTGGAAGACTTTTTCTCACTGCTGCTTGCGGGTTGCGGAATGAATGCCGTCGCTTCGGGTGTGACCATTGCGGTCCAGCTCCTTGCCTCGGCCTCCATGGGACTTATTGTGCCCAGTGCGATTGCTCATGTCGACAAGGGCTGTTTTGCGCGTATTTGCGGTATCGTGCGCCTTTTCCTGACTGCTCTGTTTTTGATTCCCTTTACTCCGGCCTATTTGCTGCCCGTGTTCTATGTGCTGCAGACGGTTGCGTACTCGTTATTTGCTCCAATTAAATACTCAATTTTTCAAAAAGCAGCCGATTCTTCGATGCGCTGTTCATTGATTTCGGTTCAAAGCCAGATGGTGGCGGTGGGTGCCGTTCTTTTCTATCTGCTCAACGCTGTGTTGAGTAGCGTTGCGGGCATTCGAGTCGTATTGCTTGTCGCGCTCGGGATTTCTTCCCTTGTGTATATCCCCGCGCTCTTTTGTCTTACAAGTCAAAGGGCATGGGTATTTAGGCGCCGATAACTTATATATCAACGCAATAAACCCGAGCGCGAGGGCGTTTGGGTTTATTATTGAAGCGTATGTAACCTGGCGGCGCCACACCGCCTGTTAGTAGGGAGACACATGAACGTTCTGGTCGTCAACGCAGGATCTTCGACCCTTAAGTATCAGGTCATCGATACCAAGTCCCATAAGGTGTCCGCAAAGGGCTCCTGCGAGCGCGTCTGCTTTACCGGCGGTACCTTCACCCACGCTGCCAACGGCTCCAAGAAAGTGACCGAGAACATCGAGTTCCCCGACCACAAGGTCGCCATCGAGGTCGTCCTGAAGGACCTCGAGGCCAACGGCGTCAAGATCGAGGGCATCGGCCATCGTATCGTTCAGGGCGGTTGGTACTTCGGCGATTCCTCCCTCGTCGACGAGGACGTCCTCGCCAAGATCCGCGAGGTCGCCCCGCTGGCGCCGCTGCACAACAACCCCGAGGCCAACGTTATCGAGTACTGCCTGGAGCAGTATCCCGACCTGCCCAACGTTACGGTCTATGATACCGCCTTCCACTTCAATATGCCCGAGGTCGCCAAGACCTACGCCCTGCCCAAGGACGTCTGCGACAAGCTGCACATCCGTAAGTACGGCGCCCACGGCACCAGCTACCGTTATATCTCCAAGAAGGTCGCTGAGATGACCAACGGCGAGGCCCGCAAGGTCGTCGTGTGCCATATCGGCTCCGGCGCTTCCCTGTGCGCCATCGAGGACGGCAAGTGCATGGACACCACCATGGGCTTGACCCCGCTCGACGGCGTCATGATGGGCACCCGCTGCGGTTCCATCGACCCGGCTACCGTGTGCTACCTGCAGCGCGAGGGCGGCTATACCTTCGACGAGGTTGACGAGATGATGAACAAGAAGTCCGGCCTTTTGGCTGTGACCGGCGGCAAGACCAACGACTGTCGCAACGTCGAGGAGCTCGCCGCTGCTGGTGACCCCGAGGCTCAGCTCGCCTTCGACATGTTTGTCTACAAGATTGCCGCTAAGGCTGCCGAGATGGCCACTTCTATGTGCGGTATGGACACCCTGGTCTTTACCGCCGGCATCGGCGAGCACGCTCCGGCTGTCCGCGCCGGCGTTGCCGACCGCCTGGCCTTTATGGGCGTCAAGATGGATCATGCCCGCAACGCCCTGCGTGGTGACGGCGCTTGGTGCCTGTCTGCCAAGGATTCCAAGGTCAAGATTTTCGTCATCCCCACGGACGAGGAGTTCATGATCGCTTCCGACGTCGAGCGCATCGTCAACGGCAAGTAATTGCAAGAGGGGGGGCTGGACGACCGAGCGCCGTTCGGCCCCTCTTTTGTGCTCGTTGGGCGATATGCTTGATAGCTATTTATCAAGTTGTGATAACTTCTTATTAAAATGCGGCCGCCTTAAGGGGTCTGCGTCGACCGTATTGCACTGCAAAGGAGTCTCATGAACGTACTTGTTGTCAACGCCGGCAGCTCAAGCCTTAAATATCAGCTTTTGGATACCGATACTCGCGAGGTTTTCGCCAAGGGCAACTGCGAACGTATCTGTTCGGACATGGGCATCTTTGGCCACTCCGAGAACGGTAGCGCCAAGCAGACCGAGGAGGTCCCCTTCCCGGATCACCGTTCGGCTATCGCACGTGTGCTCGAGGAGCTCGAGAAGACCGACTTTACGATCGATGGCATCGGCCACCGTATCGTTCAGGGTGGCTGGTACTTCGATGATTCCGCGGTCGTCGACGATGAGGTCATGGCTAAGATTCTCGAGGTGGCACCGCTTGCCCCGCTACACAACTACGGCGAGGCAGCGGCAATCGAGTATTGTCGCGAGAAGTATCCGGAGCTGCCCAACGTGGCCGTCTTCGACACCTCGTTCCACATGACTATGCCCGAGGTCGCCTACACCTACGCTCTGCCCAAGGACGTGTGCGACAAGTACCACGTGCGCAAGTACGGCGCCCACGGTACGAGCCACCGCTATGAGTGGATGATGGCCAAGGAGATCCTGGGTTCGCGCTGCCACCGTCTGCTTTCGTGTCATCTGGGCAACGGCGCTTCGCTCGCCGCCATCGAGGACGGTGTATGCCGCGATACCACGATGGGCCTCACGCCGCTCGACGGCCTGATGATGGGCACCCGTTGTGGTTCCATTGACCCGGCTACCGTGTGCTACCTGCAGCGCGAGGGCGGCTACAGCTACCAGGAAGTCGATGACATGATGAACAAGCAGTCTGGTCTGCTTGCCATCTCGGGCATCTCCAACGACGCCCGGGACATCCGTACGCGCGCCTCCGAGGGCGACGAGCGCTGCCTGCTCGCCTTCGATATGTTCGCCTACAAGGCCATGCAGCAGGCCGGCTCCATGATCGCTTCCATGGCGGGCGTGGACACCATCACCTTTACCGCCGGCATCGGCGAGAACGACTGGTCGATCCGCAAGGCCTTCTGCGACTGCTTTGAGTGGCTGGGCGTGCGCATCGACAACAACAAGAACCGCGAGGCCGTGGGCAACGGCCCGCAGGCTATCAGCGCCGCCGGCTCTTCCGTCACGGTCATGGTCATCCCCACCGACGAGGAATACATGATCGCCCACGACGTCGAGCGCCTGACCAAGAACAACTAGTGCGTTCGCTTGCGATTGAACGAAGGGCCTCCTGAGCAGCAGCTCAGGAGGCCTTTTTGCTAGCAGGCGGAAATTCCAGTCCCAAAGTTATCATCACCAGTAACGCCTGCGCTCCCAGCAACGACACCCATCCATTTAGATCCTCAGCCCCAGCTCGTAGCCAAGCCGCTGCCCACTCCAGATGCTCTGATTGCTACGTGGCGGCAGGGACCCTACAGGGTAAAGCTCTGAAAACATTCCGCAGGACGGAGGAAGCCCCCGCCGCACGTAGTGCGCAGCGGGGGCTTCCGACATGTCCGAGGACGTTTTCAGAGCTTTACCCTGTAGGGTCCCGAGGGGCTATGTCCGCTACTCAGCCATCTGAGCCTGGACGGCGGTGATGGCTACGACACCCACGATGTCGTCGGCAGAACAGCCGCGCGACAGGTCGTTGACCGGCTTGGCGATGCCCTGCAGGATGGGGCCGTAGGCGTCGGCACCGGCGAAGCGCTGGACCAGCTTGTAGCCGATGTTGCCGGCCTCGAGGTCGGGGAACACGAGCACGTTGGCCTTGCCGGCGACAGAGGAGCCGGGAGCCTTGAGCTGGGCGACGGTGGGGACGATAGCGGCGTCGAGCTGCAGGTCGCCATCGATGGCGAGCTCGGGAGCCTTCTCCTTGCAGAACTTCACGGCCTCCTGGACCTTCTTGGCGACCTCGCCGCCGGCGGAGCCCATGGTGGAGTAGGAGAGCATGGCCACGTGCGGCTCAACGTTGCCCATGAAGGTGGACCAGGAGTGAGCGGAGGCGATGGCGATCTCGGAGAGCTCGTCGGAGGACGGGTTGATGTTGAGGCCGCAGTCGGCGAAGATCAGCGTGCCGTCGGTGCCGAACTGCGGGGTGTCGGTGCACATCACGAAGAAGGCCGAGACCAGCTTGGTGCCCGGGGCGGTCTTGAGGATCTGAAGCGCGGGGCGCAGGGTGTCGGCGGTGGAGTGGCAGGCGCCGGAGACCAGGCCGTCGGCGTCGCCCATCTTGACCATCATGGTGCCAAAGTAGGTGGCGTCCATCACCTGGGCGCGAGCCTGCTCGATGGTAACGCCCTTCTTGGCGCGGAGCTCGGCAAACTTCTGCGCGTACTCCTCGTGCTTCTCGGCATTGCGCGGGTCGATGACGGTGGCGACGGGAACGTTGATCTCGTTGGGATCGCCCAGGATGACGATGTTGGCCAGGCCTTCCTCGATGATCTTGTTGGCCGCGACGATGGTGCGCGGATCCTCGCCCTCGGGCAGGACGATGGTCTTAAGGTCGGCCTTGGCGGCAGACTTCATACGGTTTAGGAAATCGCTCATGTTACTCCTTGCAAGCGTTTCGCTAAGCTCCAGGCGCCCGGCTGTTCACGAATAAACCCGCTGCTAGCGGGTTTACCTTTCAATTATGTACGCCGCGGTGCTTGAGCTTTCCTTGTGTGGCAAGCTCATTATAGGACGCATTAGCGCTATAATCGCTCTGATAAATATGTCTCGAAGAATGTTCGAGAAAAGCCCAGCTAACGAGCCCGTGGCTTTTGACAAGGAGTATCGATGCAGATTACCTCAGGCCTGCCTGAAGGCTTTAACGCCGGCGCGTACGACATGATTGTCGTCGGTGCTGGATATGCCGGTGCCGTTTGCGCCCGCCGTCTTGCCGAGACCATCGGCTATCGTGTTGCCGTTTTGGAGCGCCGTAGCCACATTGCGGGCAATGCCTATGACTGCACTGACGAGGCCGGAATCCTGATCCACGAGTACGGTCCGCATATCTATCACACCTTTAACGAGCGCGTGCACAATTTCCTGTCGCGCTTTACCAAGTGGACGGATTATCAGCACAAGGTGCTCGCCAACATCAACGGTACCCTTATGCCCGTGCCCTTCAACCATGCGAGTCTCAAGCTCGCCTTTGGTGACGAGCGCGGCGAGGAACTGTATCAGAAGCTCGTGGAGACCTTTGGCAAGGATGTCAAGGTGCCCATCATGGAGCTGCGCAAGAAGAACGACCCCGACTTGGCCGAGGTCGCCGATTACGTCTACGAGAACGTCTTTTTGCATTACACCATGAAGCAGTGGGGCCAGACGCCCGACCAGATCGATCCCTCGATCACTGGCCGCGTTCCCGTCTTTGTGGGCGACGATGACCGCTACTTCCCGCAGGCTCCCTTCCAGGGCATGCCGCAGGAGGGCTACACGGCGCTCTTTGAGCACATGCTCGACCACGACCTAATCGACGTGTTCTGCGACGTGGACGCCCGCGATCTCTTTGAAATCGACGAGACCACCGTCAAGATCGATGGCAAGGTCTACGGCGGCGAGATTGTCTATACCGGTCCTCTCGATGAGCTGTTCAGCCTCGACTTGGGTGCGTTGCCGTACCGCACGCTCGATATGAAGTTCGAGACGCTCGATATGGACCAGTTCCAGCCCGTGGGCACCGTCAACTACACCACGAGCGAGGACTACACGCGTATCACCGAGTTCAAGAACATGACCGGTCAGGTCCTGCCCGGCAAGACCACCATCATGAAGGAGTACTCCAAGGCCTATACGCCCGGCTCGGGCGAGACGCCGTACTACGCCATTCTTGAGCCCGAGGACCGTGAGCTCTATGAGCGCTATCTTGAGCGCGTCCAGAACCTGACGAACTTCCACCCGGTGGGTCGTCTGGCCGAGTATCGTTACTACGATATGGACGCCGTGACCAATTCCGCCCTCGATCTTTCGGATGAGATTATCGCCTGCCATGCATAAAGTCATAACATTCGGTATTCCCTCGTATAACGCCGCCAAGGACATGGACCATTGCATCACCTCCATCTTGGAGGGGAGCAATTACGCCACCGATATCGAGATTATCGTGGTGGACGACGGCTCCAAGGACGAGACGGCCGCCAAGGCCGACGAGTGGGAGGCCCGTTATCCTGGAATCATCCGCGCGGTGCACCAGGAGAACGGCGGTCACGGTATTGCCGTCCTTTCGGGTCTGCGCGAGGCGCAGGGCACTTACTACAAGGTTGTTGATTCGGACGACTGGCTTGACGGCGCTGCCCTTTCGACCATGCTGTCGATTCTGCGTGGCTTTGAAGAGCGCGACCAGCGCGTTGACCTGTTTATCTCGAACTACGTGTACGAGAAGGTTTACGAGGGCACGCATACCGCTATTGGCTACAAATTTGCCCTGCCACGCAAAAAGATCTTTTCCTGGGATCAGATCGGTCATTTCCGCCTGGACCAGAACCTACTCATGCACAGCCTGTGCTATCGCACGGATGTGCTGCGCGAGTCCAACCTTCCCATGCCGCCGCACACGTTCTATGTGGACAACATCTACGCCTACGTGCCGCTGCCGCGTTGCAAGACCATGTACTACGCCGACATCGACCTCTACCGCTACTTTATCGGTCGCGAAGGTCAGAGCGTCAACGAGGCAACGATGGTCAAGCGTCTGGACCAGCAGTTCCGTGTTACGCGTATCATGATGGAGTCGTACCACCTGTACAGCGATGTCGAGTCGTCGCGCCTGCGTTCGTACATGATGGGCTACTTCACCATGATGATGGCGATCTGCTCGGTGCTCACCAAGCTTTCTGAGGAAGATTGCGCTGACGAGCGCCTAAAGACGCTGTGGAATGATTTGAAGGCCTACGACGAGCGCATGTATCGTCGTGCCCGCTACGGCGTGGTCGGGTTCTTCACCAACCTGCGCGGACGGGCCGGAGACAAAACCACACTCGGCCTATACCGTCTTGCCTCAAAGATCTTCAAATTCAACTAGCTGCTGAGTAATCGCTGCTGATAGGTTGACTGGGCCCCTTGGCCTTTAGTTTGCTACTGCGAACAGTCCTGCTCGCACGGAAAGCACATTAAGTGCTTTCCGGCTCGTGCGGAACTTGTATCAAACTAAAGGCCAAGGGGCCTCTGCTATAAGAATCAATTGTCAGGCTGTCTGAATTTGAAGATCTTAGACGCGCGGTACACAGGGGCCTGGGCTGAAAAGAATTTGGTTGGTAGTCGGTCGGAGGCGGGCGGGCGTTACGTTTGTCGCGAGTTTCGCATGCAAAGAAGGCCACTTAATGTGGCCTTCGTCTTGCATAGGACTGTAGAGCAGCAAACGTAACGCCCGCCCGCCTCCGACTGACGGTCGAGTGGATTACTTCGCGGCGCCGGGGATGCCGTGGGAGGTTTTGGCGGTTTTGGCTCCGTTTACGATGGCAGTTTCCAGGGCCCTTACGGCGAGCATGCCCAGCAGGTCTAGGGGAACGGCGGCGCTTGCCTGGGCGCCCAGTTTGCCGCTGGCGAGGGTGTAGATGGTGTCGCCGTCGTTGGTGGTGTGTGTGGGGCGGATGGCGTGTGCGTAGGCGTCTGCGGCCATCTGGGAGACCTTGGTGGCTTGTGCCTTAGTGAGTTCCACGTTGGTGACGATGCAGCTGATGGTGGTGTTGGTGCGGTCGAGCGGCATCTGCATGGATCCGGCGGCGGCAAAGGCTGCGAGTTCCATGTCGATAATCTGGTCGCTATCGGCGGCGGCGCGCATGCCGGCGACCCACTCGCCGGTGAAGGGGTCGACCACGTTGCCGCAGGCGTTGACCGAAACCACGGCGCCTACCTTAACGGGACCGAGCGCCACGGCGGCAGCGCCAAGGCCGGCTTTCATGCAGGTGGTGGGCCCCATGAGCTTTCCGACGGTGGCACCCGTGCCGGCACCTACATTGCCCTGTTCGAGCGTGGTGGGGGTGTTGTCGAGTGCCTCGCGCACGGCTGCGATGCCGGCTTCAATGTCGGGGCGAACGGTGGGATCGCCAAAGGCGAGGTCGAAGATACAGCTGGAGCACACGATAGGCACCTGCGTGGGGCCGACGGAAAGGCCGATGCCACGGCTCTCAAGCTCGCGAGCGACGCCGCTTGCAGCCTCGAGGCCAAAGGCCGATCCGCCCGAAAGGCAGACGGCGTGGACCTTGTCGACGGTGTTCTCGGGTCGCAGCAGGTCGGTTTCGCGCGATGCTGGAGCGCCGCCGCGAACGTCAACACCGCCGGTAGCGCCCTCGGACGCCACGATTACGGTACAGCCGGTGCCGGCCTTTTCGTCGGTATAGTTACCAAAGCAAAAGCCATCGACATCGCAAACGTCAATGGCCTCGAGCAGTGTATCCATGTTTAACTCCTATCGGTTTTCCGCCGCGCCATGTGCCCGGTCGGGATCCGTACGGTACGCCAAAATTGTAGGCGCTGGGGGATACCCAGCGCCAGATGCAATTACGAGAGTTTTTGAATCGCGCGCGCGACGCGAGCGATGGGTAGGCCCACCACGTTATAGAAGTCGCCCGATATATCATGCACGAGCATGCGTCCTCCTGTGCCCTGAATGCCGTAGGCGCCGGCCTTGTCCATGGGCTCACCCGAGGCGACGTAGTGCTCGATCTGTTCGTCGTTGAGCTCGTAGAACGTCACGTCGGTCACATCGACAAAGGACAGGCTCTCGGCGGCATGTGGGGCGGCCGTATCGCCTGCCTTAACGATGCAGACGCCGGTTGCGACCTGGTGTGTGCGGCCCGAAAGCTCACGGAGCATGGTACACGCCTCGTCCTCGGTTGCCGGCTTGCCCAGAATCTTGTCGTCAAAGGTGACGATGGTGTCGGCCGCGACCGTCAGCTCATTGGGCTCGGCATGCTCGGCGGCAACGGCGGCGGCTTTGGCGCGTGCTAAGCGTTCAACGAGCGTAAGCGGGGCCTCGCCATCAAAAGGAGTCTCGTCGATGTCAGCGGGAATGACGCGGATGTCATAGCCCGCCTCGCGCATCAGCTCGATGCGGCGCGGTGATTGCGAGGCCAAAATCATAGCTGAATGCCCTCGGCAACCTTCTCGACAGCCTTGTCGCCGGCGAGCGTGCGCAGCAGCTCAAGCGCGAAGGGGAGCGACTGGGCCATGCCGCTGGCGGTGATGATGTTGCCGTCTTGCGTAACCTTCTCGCCGGTATAGGCGCCTTCGGGGAAGCTCTTCTCAAAGCCAGGGAAGCACGTGGCGTGGCGCCCCTCGAGCAGGTCGAGCTCACCCAGGATAAACGGGGCGGCGCAGATGGCGGCGACATGCTTGGCGGCGGCGAACTCGCAGACCACGTCGCAGACGCGCTGGTCGGCACGCAGGTTGGTGGCGCCGGGCAGGCCGCCAGGTAGCACGACGCAGTCGTACTCGTCAAAGTTGATCTCGTCAAAGAGCGCATCGCAGGTCACGGGAATCTGCAGCGAGCTTACGACCTCGCGCGTGGGCATGATCGAGACAAGCGTGGCGCGCACGCCGCCGCGACGCATGACATCGACCATGGTCAGGCATTCAATAGTTTCAAAGCCATCGGCGGCGAGAACGGCAACGCTGGGCATGAGGGCTCCTTTCATAGGCGGCATACAATTAGCCGTCTTATACCCCGAAGACCTCCGCTTGCCACGCTCGATTTCCCAATGATTTTTCTGAGCGATGATTAAGTGGCTTGTTGCGCCTAAGGTGGACGACGGTCTCGCAGTGGAAGGTTTGCGGGAACAGGTCAACTGGCGTGATCTTTACGGGGGAGAAGGTGCCTTCTTCGACAAAGCGTTTGAGATCGCGTGCCAGGGTGGCCGGGTCGCAGCTCACGTAGGCGACATCGCGAGCACTCGTGCTGGCGATAAGATCGATCGCTTCGGGGGCGAGGCCTGCGCGCGGCGGGTCGACCACCAGGACATCGGCGTCCTGGTCGGGGAACTCGCGCACCGCGTCTCCGCCAATGACGTCGACGTTGTCAAGCTTGTTGATCTCTACGTTACGGCGTAGATCGCGCACAGCGGGGCCGTAGGCCTCGACGGCGGCGACAAAGTCGCAGCGGCGGGCGAGCGGCAGGGTAAAGGTGCCGGCACCGCAGTACAGGTCCACGGCAAGCTCGTCTTCCTGCGGGTCGAGCGCTTCCATGACAAGCTCGATCAAAATCTCGGCACCCTTGGTGTTGACCTGGAAAAACGACGGGGCCGAAAGGCGCATCTGACCGTCGGCGATGTTCTCGGTCCAGGAGCCCTCGCCGGCGAGCATCTCAACCTTGGAGACGCGGCGGGCCTTCTTCTCACCCTTGCTCATAACGCGCACTATGCTCGTGGGGTGTGCGGCGTCTGCCAGCACGCGCGAGACTTGCGAGCGCGGAAACGACCCCGTGGGCGTCCAGAGCGCGACCTCGAGTGCTTTGGTGCGACGCGAGGCGCGAATGCCCACGCGCTCCAAGCCCAGGTCGTGGCTGCCGCTCAGATAGTTAAGCGCGCCGACGACCGATTTGAGCGCCTTGGGAAAACGCTTATCGAACAGCGGGCACGAATCGACGGTCACAATCTTGCTGGGATCGACGCCGTGCATGCCAAGACGCACGCGGCCGTTTACAACGGTCGGTTCGAGCTCAATTTTATTGCGGTAGCCCCAATCGTCCTTGGTGTGGCGGATGGGCTGCACCAGCTCGTCGACTTGCTCAGGGGTGAACTTGCCGATGCGCTCGAGCGTGGAGCGCAGGTTTTGCTCCTTGGCGGCAAGCTGAGCGGTGCGTGAGAGGCTGCCCCACGAGCAGCCACCGCAGATGCCCACGAAGGGGCAGGGAGGCTGAATTCGATCGGGGCTCGGCTCCTGAATCTCGGTGGCGCGGGCGCGCATAAACGATTTGCCGTCCTGCACGATCTCGGCCTCGACGGTGTCGCCCGCCACGGCGCCCTGCACAAATACGGCTTTGCCGTTATCGGCATGCGCCAGACCATCGGCGCCATACGTCATCGATTCTATGGTGAGCTTCATATTCCTGCCCGTCATTCGCGTTGTTGTCCGCAACCATGGTAGCAGGGAAAAGCGCCCGTACCTGAGGCATTCCTCAAATACGGGGCGCTTCTACAAACGTCTATTTCGTCTTGCCGGTAATGAGCGTCTTGAGTCCTAGGCCGATTAGGCCCAAGCCCATGCGCACGCGACCGGGGCGATGGAGCTCGATGGCTTTGGTCTTGCCGGCGGGTTTCTCGCGGCGGGCGCTTGCCTGGGGCGCGGGCTTGGCGGTCTGCGGCTGAGGCTGGGGTGCAGGCTCGGGCTCGGGCTCCAGGTCGGGTTCGATGACGGTCGCCTGGACCTTCTGTACCTTAGAGGCTGCCGGCTGTGGCTCGGGCTTGGGGCCCAAAACAGGTGCGGATTCCGGTTTTGCTTTGGCGACGGGCTCCGAAGCCACGGCTGCGGACTCGGCGTTGCGATAAGCGCGCTCCAACAGGAACTCCTGCGAGTTAAAGGGCTTCTCACCCTCTTTTCGCTCTACGGGAACCCAGGTGCCGTCGCTCGTCAGGCTACGTGCCTTCACGTTGTCGCGCAGCTGCACGCCCATGTACTCGTGCACCAGCGCGCGGCAGGTGGGGTCGAGCACGGGGAAGGCGATCTCTACGCGATGCTCGGTGTTGCGCGTCATCATGTCGGCAGAACTCAGGTAGATCATGTCCGAGTCCACGCCGAAGGCATAGACGCGCGCGTGCTCCAAGAAACGTCCGACGATAGAACGTACGTGCACGTTTTCGGTCTTGCCCGCAATGTTGGGCTTCAGGCACGAGATACCGCGGATGATCATGTCCACGCGCACACCGGCACACGATGCCTCGGCGATCTTGTCGATGACCTCGCGGTCGGTGAGCGAGTTGAGCTTAAAGAACACGCGGGCGGGCTCGCCGGCGAGAGCGCGTTGGATCTCGCGGTCCAGACCGCGCATGATGAGTGGCTTGAGGCCGACGGGCGCCACGCCCAAAAAACGGTAGTCGCCGCGCAGGTTGCCCAGCGACAGGTTGCGGAAGAACAGGTTGGCGTCTTCGCCGATGCCGGGATGGGCGGTCATGAGCATAAAGTCGCTGTAGAGCTTGGCCGTCTTCTCGTTAAAGTTACCGGTGCCCAAAAGCGTGAGTCGAGTGAGCGCCATGCCCTCGCGATAGGTGAGCTGGCAGATCTTTGAGTGGCATTTAAAGCCCTCGGAGCCATAGATGACGGTGCAGCCCGCTTCTTCCAGACGCTCTGCCCACTCGATGTTGTTCTGCTCGTCAAAGCGCGCACGGAGCTCCATGAGCACCGTGACCTCTTTGCCGTTCTCGGCGGCGTCGATGAGCGACTCGCACAGGCGGCTCTGCTTGGCAACACGGTAGAGCGTGATGCGCAGCGAGATGCACTCGGGGTCGTATGCGGCCTCGTGCACCAGGTCCAGGAACGGATTCATGGCCTCGTAGGGGTAAAAGAGCAGCTTGTCGTGCTGCAACACCTGTTCGCGGATGGAGAGGGTCATGTCGATGTTGGGGTTGGACTGCGGCCTAAACGGCGTAAAGAGCAGCTCGTTGCGCAGGTGCTCGGGAATCTTGCCCTCGATGCCAAAGACGTAGCCCAGGTCGAGTGGGATATCGCAGGTAAAGACAGAGCGGCGCGAAAGCTCGAGCGCCTTGCGGATGGTCTTGAGCGTCGCCTTCTCGAGCGACCCGGAGACGGCAAGCACTACCGGTTGCAGACGCAGGCGCTTCTTAAGGATACGCTTCATGTGCTGGCGGTAGTCCTCTTCCTCTTCGACGCCCTCGCCGTCCGGATCGATGTCGGCGTTGCGGGTGACTCGGATGAGCGCGCGGTCGAGTGGCTTGTAGGAGCCAAAGCAACTGTCCAGGCAGGCGAGGATGACGTCCTCGAGCAAGATGTAGGAGTAGGTGCCGGTGGGCGAGGGGATCTCGACCACGCGGTTCATCGAGGCGGGAATCTCGATAAGGCCCAGCAAGCTCTCCTCGTCGGTGGCGCCGTCCAGACCACAGGCCAGATAGAGCGCGCCATTGCGCAGGTTGGGGAAGGGGTGGCGAGGATCGATGACCAGCGGCGAGATAACCGGCGACACGTAGGCCTGGAAGTAGCGGGTTACAAAGGTGCGCTCCTCGGGCGTAAGCGAGTCGATGCGAGCGCGGTGAACGCCCAGGGCGTCGAGCTTGCCCTCGATGCTCTTGAAGATGGTCTCCCAGCGGGTAAGGAGCCCGGGCATCTCGGCCATGACGGCATCGACCTGTTCGGAGGCGGTCATATTGCTCTTGTTATCGACAGGCTGTTTTTTGAGCTCTGCCAGGTCGGACAGGCCGCCCACGCGCACCATGAGAAACTCGTCGAGGTTAGACTCGAAAATCGACACGAACTTTAGACGCTCGAACAGCGGAACGGTCTCATCGAAGGCTTCGTCAAGCACGCGGTTGTCAAAGCGCAGCCAGCTAAGCTCTCGGTTTTGCGTGTACGAGAAGTCGCGCGGCGGCTTGCGCAGCTTTGCGGCGGCTTGCTTCTTTTCGATTTTGCTCGGCATATGCATCTGTCCGTTCAGTCCCCGCAGGGGACGATAGCCTAACTCTATATTCTATTGTCTCAATTTAGTTGACCGCTGGCACGGACGTATTGCGTGAACGGTATCTTTACCTATTTCTAACGATGCCCGGCCATAGAACTAACGCTCGCGACGCTATTACTAGCGTTCAATATTCTCACTCAACTGATAGGGATGCGTGAATAAGAATGATGGTGAGCTGAATATCATCGAATTCGGTCCAAAACGTGAGCTAGCTTCATTTATATACATAAAACCGTTTTACCTATGCAAATCTGAATCATGGATTTATAGATGCGATGGGGGATAATTTATAGGAAAAAGAGCGTTTACCTTTGAAAAGGTACTTTAGAGCGCCGAAGTGCATCATGGGGTAATCACATGCGATATACCGTTCATCGCACTTTGTTGACCGTTCGGGGGCGAGGTGGAATTGCGGGTGGAATTTGGATATAACTAGAGCTGTCAGCAAGCAGCGCCCGTTACGGAAGGGCGCTGATAGATTCGGCCGAAAGGCCCGAAAGAAAGGTAGGAGGCCATGACGAAAGGTCTGCACGTGCCTTCCGAGATCGGCAAGCTCAGGAAGGTCTGCCTGCACCGTCCCGGCGACGAGCTCCTCAACCTGCCGCCCGACGAGCTCGAGCGACTCCTGTTCGACGACGTCCCGTTCCTTGAGGTCGCGCAGCAGGAGCACGACACCTTCGCCCAGATCCTGAGGGACCAGGGCGTCGAGGTGCTCTACCTCGAGAACCTCGTCGCGGAGGTGTTCGACCAGGTCCCCGGCGCCCGCGCCGAGTTCACCGACCAGTACATCGCCGAGGCGGGCATCCGCGGCCAGCACATGCCGCAGATCGTCCGCGAGAAGCTGGACTCCATCGAGGACAACCTCGAGTTCGTCAAGAAGACCATGGCCGGCATGACCAAGGCCGAGATCGACATGCCCCTCACGGCGTCCACGACCCTCGACTCCCTGGTCAACTCCGAGTCCGAGTCCGACCTGATCATCGACCCGATGCCCAACCTCTACTTCACCCGCGACCCGTTCGCGGTCGTCGGCGAGGGCGTCAACCTCAACCGCATGTACTCGGTCACCCGCAACCGCGAGACCCTGTACGGCAAGTACGTCTTCAAGTACCACCCCGACTACAAGGACGTCTCGCTGTACTTCCGCCGCGACTGCCAGTTCCACACCGAGGGCGGCGACGTGCTGAACATCAACGAGAAGACCCTCGCCGTCGGCATCTCCCAGCGCACCCAGGCGGCCGCCATCGACGTCATGGCCCAGAACATCTTCTGGAACTCCGACTCCAAGGTCGAGCGCATCCTGGCCTTCGACATCCCCGTCTCGCGCGCCTTCATGCACCTCGACACGGTCTTCACCCAGATCGACGTCGATAAGTTCACGATCCACCCCGCCATCATGGGCACCCTGCGCGTCTACGAGCTGACCGCCGGCAAGAACCCGGGCGACGTGAACATCCGCCTGATCGAGGACACCCTCGAGCACGTCCTGGAGGACGCCACCGGCGTCGACCAGGTCAAGCTGATCCCCTGCGGCGGCGGCGACCCGATCGCGGCCTCCCGCGAGCAGTGGAACGACGGCTCCAACACCCTGTGCGTCGAGCCCGGCAAGATCTGCGTCTACGCCCGCAACACCGTCACCAACGACGTGCTGTACAAGGAGGGCCTGGACCTTCTCGTCGTGCCCTCCGCCGAGCTCTCCCGCGGCCGCGGCGGCCCGCGCTGCATGAGCATGCCCTTCTGGCGCGAGGACCTCTAAGGTTTTCAAAGACCCGTACAGGTCTTAATACAAACATCTAGCTGCCATTAGATGTCTCCCAATGGGACGGTGCGGTTCTTTCGCACCGTCCCATTCATGTTTATTGACGCTAAATTAAGATCAGATAAGGTGGCCATGGATATCAAGACAATTGGCGTTGAGGAATGGCTCAACGTTTGGGAGAAGAGTGCTACCTGGGATATCGCTCAGTCGACGATCTCGTCGCTGACCATGGGTGAGCTTCGCGCACTTGACGAGCAGGACGGTGCTACGTTCTACGAGCGCCTGGATCGCGAGAAGATGAATTACGGCTGGATCGAGGGTTCGCCGGAGTTTAAGGCCGAAGTCGCCAAGCTGTATCGTCGCGAGGTCAATCCCGATCACATTTTGCAGACCAATGGCTGTACGGGTGCTAACCTCAATGCCATCATGGCTGTTGTCGAGCCCGGCGATCACGTGATTGCCGAGTGGCCTACCTATGCGCCGCTCTATGAGATTCCGCGTACGCTCGGTGCCGAGGTCGAGTATTGGGAGCTTCGCGAGGAACTCGGCTGGAAGCCCGATATCGAGGAACTCAAGCGCTTGGTGCGTCCCAATACCAAGCTCATCTGCATCAACAACGCATCGAACCCCATCGGTACGGTGCTCGATGCCGATATGCTCGGCCAGATTGCCGAGATTGCCCGTTCGGTGGGCGCCTACGTGCTGTGCGACGAGGTGTATCTGCCGCTCGAAAACACTGAGTCCTTTATGTCGATGGTCGACGTGTACGAGAGGGCCATTGTCACCAACTCGTTGTCGAAGACCTATTCGACGCCTGCGGCCCGCGTGGGCTGGGTCGTGGCCGACGAAGAGGTGTCCAACCGCATCCGCACCTACCGCGATTACACCATGATCTGCGGCGGCGTGTTCAACGATGCCCTGGCGACCTATGTGCTTGAGCACAGGGACAAGATTCTCGAGCGTAACCGCAAGATCGTGCTTGGTAACCGCGATATCGCGCAGGCTTGGATCGATACGCAGCATCGTGTTTCCTGGACGGCCCCGCAGGGCGTGTCCAGCTCGTTTATCCAGCTGGATATTCCCGAGGATGACGAGGAGTTCTGCAAGCGCCTGTTGGCCGAGAGGGGGGTGCTGCTGGTTCCCGGCAGCCGCTTTGAGCTTCCCTGCGGCGCGCGTCTGGGCTACTGCGCGAGCGAGGACATTCTCCGCGAGGGCCTGAGGCTTCTGGGCGAGGCGCTGGCGGAGTTTGATCGCTAGGATTCCGATGATCTTCGAGGGCCTTATCTAAATTGGCCGAAGATAATCGAAAACGGACCCGTTTCCCTAGGGGAGGCGGGTCCGTTTTTCCATACCGAGAAGTCAAGTTGTTACAAATGGGGCCGTAAAGCGAGTCGGTATCCGCTGGGCCTTATACTGAGCTTCCGGTGAACGGTATCAAGCGTCTGGTAAACGGTAATTTGTTTACCAGAAATGAATAGGACAAACTTTTTTCTGAATAAAAATGAAAATGGTTGAGAGGTGGTACGAATCGCTAATTCTATTCATAGCTTTATTGGAAATATACAATTTGAGAGTGGTTTAACAAAGTTTAGTTCCATTTGATTTCTGGATTGAAAACGCGTTTAAGCACGTAAATACACTTTATTAAATCAAAGTGTGCCATGCGTGAAGTATATGTGTATGCCGTTCACCCCTCATATAAAACCGTTCGGGGGCGAGGTGGAAGTATGGACTGATTTTGGATATAAATATGTCGTCAGCAATAACGCCTCACACGGAGGGGCGCTAACGAATCGGCCCTGACAAGGGCCCGAAAGAAAGGTAGGAGGCAATGACGAAAGGTCTGCACGTGCCTTCCGAGATCGGCAAGCTCAGGAAGGTCTGCCTGCACCGTCCCGGCGACGAGCTCCTCAACCTGCCGCCCGACGAGCTCGAGCGACTCCTGTTCGACGACGTCCCGTTCCTTGAGGTCGCGCAGCAGGAGCACGACACCTTCGCCCAGATCCTGAGGGACCAGGGCGTCGAGGTGCTCTACCTCGAGAACCTCGTCGCGGAGGTGTTCGACCAGGTCCCCGGCGCCCGCGCCGAGTTCACCGACCAGTACATCGCCGAGGCGGGCATCCGCGGCCAGCACATGCCGCAGATCGTCCGCGAGAAGCTGGACTCCATCGAGGACAACCTCGAGTTCGTCAAGAAGACCATGGCCGGCATGACCAAGGCCGAGATCGACATGCCCCTCACGGCGTCCACGACCCTCGACTCCCTGGTCAACTCCGAGTCCGAGTCCGACCTGATCATCGACCCGATGCCCAACCTCTACTTCACCCGCGACCCGTTCGCGGTCGTCGGCGAGGGCGTCAACCTCAACCGCATGTACTCGGTCACCCGCAACCGCGAGACCCTGTACGGCAAGTACGTCTTCAAGTACCACCCCGACTACAAGGACGTCTCGCTGTACTTCCGCCGCGACTGCCAGTTCCACACCGAGGGCGGCGACGTGCTGAACATCAACGAGAAGACCCTCGCCGTCGGCATCTCCCAGCGCACCCAGGCGGCCGCCATCGACGTCATGGCCCAGAACATCTTCTGGAACTCCGACTCCAAGGTCGAGCGCATCCTGGCCTTCGACATCCCCGTCTCGCGCGCCTTCATGCACCTCGACACGGTCTTCACCCAGATCGACGTCGATAAGTTCACGATCCACCCCGCCATCATGGGCACCCTGCGCGTCTACGAGCTGACCGCCGGCAAGAACCCGGGCGACGTGAACATCCGCCTGATCGAGGACACCCTCGAGCACGTCCTGGAGGACGCCACCGGCGTCGACCAGGTCAAGCTGATCCCCTGCGGCGGCGGCGACCCGATCGCGGCCTCCCGCGAGCAGTGGAACGACGGCTCCAACACCCTGTGCGTCGAGCCCGGCAAGATCTGCGTCTACGCCCGCAACACCGTCACCAACGACGTGCTGTACAAGGAGGGCCTGGACCTTCTCGTCGTGCCCTCCGCCGAGCTCTCCCGCGGCCGCGGCGGCCCGCGCTGCATGAGCATGCCCTTCTGGCGCGAGGACCTCTAAGTCTTTCCGTTTCCGGTGCGGTCCCCCTACAACCGCACCGGCTTCGCCCGTTAAACGGGCAACACTAATACTTACGTAATTCATTTCTTCGAAAGGAATCGAACCATGGGTGTTAACCTCTCCGGCCGTAGCTTCCTCAAGCTTCTCGACCTCACCACCGAGGAGATCGAGTACCTGCTCAAGCTCTCCAAGAACTTCAAGGACATGAAGCGCGCTGGCGTTCCGCACCGCTATCTCGAGGGCAAGAACATCGTTCTGCTCTTCCAGAAGACCTCCACTCGTACCCGCTGCGCCTTCGAGGTCGGCGGCATGGATCTGGGCATGGGCGTCACCTACCTCGATCCGGGTTCGTCGCAGATGGGCAAGAAGGAGTCCATCGAGGACACCGCCCGCGTTCTCGGCCGCATGTATGACGGCATCGAGTTCCGCGGCTTTGCCCAGGACGACGTCGAGGAGCTCGCTGCTAAGTCCGGCGTGCCCGTGTGGAACGGTCTGACCACTGAGTGGCATCCCACCCAGATGCTCGCCGACATCCTGACCGTCCAGGAGAACTTCAACTACGACATCAAGGGCAAGACCCTCGTCTTCATGGGCGACTGCAAGAACAACGTCGCTCGCTCCCTCATGGTCGTCTGCTCCAAGCTCGGCATGAACTTCGTGGCCTGCGGCCCCGAGGAGTGCATGCCCGCCGACGACGTCATCGAGGCCTGCAAGCCCATCGCCGAGGCCAACGGCTGCACCATCAAGCTGACCACCGACGTCAAGGACGGCGTCACCGGTGCCGACGTTATCTACACCGACGTGTGGGTCTCCATGGGCGAGCCCGACGAGGTCTGGGCCGAGCGCATCGCTCAGCTCACCCCGTATCGTGTTACCTCTGAGGTCATGGCTATGGCCAACCCGGGTGCCATCTTCCTGCACTGCCTGCCCAGCTTCCACGACACCAACACCACGATTGGCGCAGAGAAGTGCGAGCAGTTCGGCATCACCGAGCAGGAGGTCACCGACGAGGTCTTCGAGAGCCCCGCTTCCAAGGTCTTCGACGAGGCCGAGAACCGCATGCACACCATCAAGGCTGTCATGTACGCTACGCTCAAGTAAGAGCATCTAGCATCTCGCTCGGGGTGCATTGCTGCGCACCCCGAGCGCTTTTGTCTGGTAAAAATCTCGCACCGAGCGACATGCACGGCACGGAAGAGCCGCTTCGGGTGAGATCAGTAAATGATTTATGAAGGGGGGATGAGAACTATGACTGAGACCGCTAAGAAAAAGCGCGGTATGCCTTCATCGTTCACCATTCTTCTTGCTCTGCTGGCAATCGTCGCGGTTGTTACCGTTATCGTCTCCGGTACGTCCGGTGGCGAGGTTACCGCTGCCCGCCTGAGCGATTTCTGCACCGCCCCGGTCAAGGGCTTCGCTGACGCTCTGCCCGTCTGCCTCTTCGTTATGATCCTCGGCGGCTTCCTCGGCATGATGACCGAGACCGGCGCCCTGGACAACGGCATTGCCGTTCTGGTGCAGAAGCTTAAGGGCAATGAGATCATGCTCATTCCCGTGCTGATGCTCATCTTCTCCCTCGGTGGTACCACCTATGGTATGTGCGAGGAGACCGTTCCCTTCTACGCCCTGCTCGCCGCTACCATGATGGCTGCTGGCTTCGACCCCATGGTCGGCGCCGCTACCGTCCTGCTCGGCGCTGGCTGCGGCTGCCTCGGCTCCACGGTTAACCCGTTCGCCGTCGGCGCTGCCGTCGACGCTCTGACCGGTGTTGGCATTGAGGTCAACCAGTCCATCATCATCGGCCTCGGTGCCGTCCTGTGGATTGTTACCACTGCCATGTCCATCTTCTTCGTCATGAGCTATGCCAAGAAGGTCAAGGCTGACAAGGGTTCCACCATCCTTTCGATGCAGGAGCTCAAGGACGCCGAAGAGGCTCACGGCAAGGCTGCTTCCGAGGTTAACAAGGAGGTCAAGCTCACCGGTCGTCAGAAGGGTGTTCTGATCGCCTTTGCCTTCACCTTCGTCGTCATGATCGTCGGCTTCATCCCGCTGGCCGACCTCAACGAGGGCGTCGCCAACTTCTTCGATGCTGGCGCTGTCTATGACGCCGACGGTAACGCCATCGTTCAGGGCTGGTCTGCCCTGATCACCGGCCTGCCCATTGGCCAGTGGTACTTCGACGAGGCTTCCACCTGGTTCTTCCTCATGGCTATCCTGATCGGTATCATCGGTGGCCTCTCCGAGAAGCAGATCGTCAACACCTTCATCACCGGCGCTGCCGACATGATGTCCGTTGTCCTCGTCATCGCTCTTGCCCGTGGTATCTCCGTCCTCATGGCTAGCACCGGCCTCGACGTCTACGTCCTCGACGCTGCCGCCAATGCTCTGGCTGGCCTGTCCGGCGTGATCTTCGCTCCCATGAGCTTCCTGGTCTACTTCGGCCTGTCCTTCCTGATCCCCTCGACCTCCGGTATGGCTACTGTCTCCATGCCCATCATGGGACCGCTGGCTGTTAAGCTCGGCTTCTCGCCCGAGGTCATGGTCATGATCTTCTCCGCCGCCATCGGCGTCGTGAACCTGTTCACCCCGACCTCCGGCGCCATCATGGGCGGTCTTGCCCTGGCCAAGATCGAGTGGACGACCTGGCTCAAGTTTGCTCTCAAGCTCATCGTCGCTCTCTCCGTCGTCTGCGCCGTCATCCTGACCATCGCTTGCGTGATGCTCTAAGTACCCTTTGGGTACCCCACGGAAACCATGACGATCCTGTAAAGGATCACCTGGTCATCGTCTGTCCGGTGGGGTAACCCCACCGGTAGACTCCTACCTTTAGCCTCCTCCCGTTCCGTGCGCGGGGGGAGGCGCTCTTGTGTTCCGGCGTTTTACCAAACGCCGGAACCACTCGACGCTGCAAGCCCGCCAGAGCGGCAATCTGACGTTCAATCGTCGGGCATGGCCAAAAGGCCTATGCCCTCCTCTTCACGTCACCTTGCTCGCTCTGGCGGGCTTTCGCTGACTTATGCTCCACCTGCGACGTTTCCATTATTGATACAAAGGCCAGGTTTGTTTGAACCAAAAAGGGGAAGTTGCGGTGGAATAGTTCCCGTTTGGCCGTCTTGAGGGGTTAAACAGGAGCTATTTCATCGCAACTTATCGATGGCGTGTTTGGTTGGTGCCTGTTGATGGTTTGGGTATCGGGGAGGGCGGGCTCCGTTATAATCGCCTAGAACATTAAATGGAAACGGGACGGGAGCCATACATGCGCCAGGGTTTCGACAACGCGAAGTATATCGAGCTGCAGGCTGCTCACATTAAGGAGCGCATCTCGCAGTTTGGTGGCAAGCTCTATTTGGAGTTTGGCGGTAAGCTGTTCGATGACTATCATGCGAGCCGCGTGCTACCGGGTTTTGAACCGGACAGCAAGTTCCGCATGCTCAAGAGCATCGCCGACGATGTCGAGGTTATCATCGCGATCAACGCGAACCACATCGAGAAAAACAAGGCTCGTGGTGACCTTGGTATTACCTATGACGAGGATGTGCTGCGCCTGGTTGACCTGTTCCGCGGCAACGGCTTTGCCGTCGCGGCTGTGGTCATCACCCAGTACGCCGGCCAGCCTGCTGCCGATGTGTTCCGCAACCGCCTGAACGCGCTCGGTATTCCCGCCAAGCTGCACTATCCCATCGAGGGGTATCCGCACGATGTCGATCTGATCGTGTCCGACGATGGCTACGGCAAGAACGAGTTTGTCGAGACCACGCGTCCACTCGTTGTCGTGACGGCACCCGGCCCTGGCTCGGGCAAGCTTGCCACCTGCCTGTCTCAGCTCTATCACGAGCACAAGCACGGTACCGCCGCCGGCTATGCCAAATTCGAGACCTTCCCGGTTTGGAATCTGCCCCTTACGCATCCGGTCAATATTGCCTACGAGGCCGCCACGGCTGACCTCGACGATGCCAATATCATCGATTCGTTCCACCTTGAGGCCTACAACAAGACCACGGTCAACTACAACCGCGACGTCGAGGCCTTCCCGGTAGTCCGTGCCCTGATGGAAAAGATCCTGGGCAAGAGCCCCTACCAGAGCCCTACGGACATGGGCGTCAATATGGTTGGCTTTGCCATCACCGATGACGATGCCTGCCGCGACGCTTCCAAGATGGAGATCGTCCGCCGCTACTTTACCGCGGTCGAAAATGTGCGCCGTACCGGCGTGGGCGATGAGCAAGTCGACCGTCTCAAGATTATTATGAAGAAAGCCGGCATCGATAAGAACTACTCACCGGCACGCTCGGCGGCCCTCACCAGGGAGCAGCTGACGGGTGGTCCCGTGGGTGCCATGGTCATGCCCGATGGCTCCGTGGTGACTGGTAAGACCTCCACGCGCCTGGGCGCCGCAAGTTCGCTCATTATGAACGCCCTCAAGCATGTCTCGGGCGTCGACCTTGAGCTCGAGGTCATTAGCGATGAGGCGATCGAGCCCATCAGCAAGCTCAAGACGCATTTCCTGGGTAGCAAAAACCCGCGCCTCCACACCGACGAGACGCTTATGGCGCTGTCGATCACCTCGGCCACGAGTGAGACGGCCGCTCGCGTCCTTTCGGGCCTGGAGCAGTTGCGCGGTTGCGATGCCTTCTTTAGCGTGATCATCTCGCCGACGGACGAGACGGTACTGCGCAAACTGGGTATCAACGTGTGCTGCGAGCCCAAGTTTGAGCGCCGCGGTTTCTTCCACCGCTAAGTTTGAAGCACCGCGGTAATTGCATTGCATTTTGGCCGTATCGGGTTAGCGCCCGGTACGGCTTTTTGATCAATAAAGCGCCTATTTCGGCGAAAAATAGCCGTTTACCTGCCTAGAAACAATTTGAGCGGTATACAATAACCGTAACTGTTTCATCCTTAGCGGGATGCCGCATGATGGATATTACCTGCCATCGTGAGGTGTGTCGGTCGCGCACGGCGCGTTAGATGCTCGTGCTCGGTTTGAGGAGGCTGCTATGGCGGGCAAGGGTCGTGCGAGTGTCAACGATATGAAGCGTGTCGAGGTGCTGGTGTTGATGGAGATCGACCGGCAAACCGAAGACAATGGCGGGCCGTATGGTTTCTCGCGCAAAACGCTTGCCGAGCGCGTGGGGGTTTCGCCGTATCGTGCCCGCGCCGCAATCGATCGCTTGGATTCCGAAGGCATGATTGATGTCGTCTCGCGTTATAGCGACGACGGCGGTCAGCTTGCAAATGGCATTTGCCTCACCGAACGTGGCGAGTGGTATCTTGAGGGCGTCCGTACCGGCATGCTCGTTCAAGAAATGCTTGAGGACGAGGTTGCTGATCGATAGCAGCATGTAACCCTTGCCATAGCGACGCCGTCTGGGAAACCGGGCGGCGTTTTGTTTCAAGATTGAGAAATGCAATCGCACGCGAGAAAAATTGCGAACGGTCCGCGGCGCGAGTATTACAATGAAGACCCGTAAGATGTGGATAAACAACTTCTACGGGAAGCGCAGGTAACTCAATATGACCAAGCATGTGTTCGTAACCGGTGGCGTGGTTTCGTCCCTGGGCAAGGGTATCACCGCGGCCTCGCTGGGCCGTCTGCTCAAGTCGCGTGGCTACAAAGTGACGATGCAGAAGGCCGACCCGTATCTGAACGTCGACCCCGGTACCATGAGCCCGTTCCAGCATGGTGAGGTCTTCGTTACCGAGGACGGTTACGAGTCCGACCTGGACCTGGGTCATTACGAGCGCTTTATTGATGAGAACCTGACCCGCGATTCCAACTTTACGACTGGTGCCATCTACAAAAGCCTAATCGCCCGTGAGCGTCGCGGCGACTTTTTGGGCGGTACCGTGCAGGTGATTCCCCACGTCACCAATGCCATTAAGGACAAGTTCCGCCGCATCGAGGAGCAGACCGGCTCCGATGTAGTCATCACCGAGCTGGGCGGCACGATCGGCGACATCGAGTCCCAACCGTTTGTCGAGGCCATCCGTCAGTACCGCAAGGAGGCCGGCCCCGAGAACGTCTGCTACATCCACGTGTCGCTCGTTCCCTATATCGCCGCCGCCCACGAGGTCAAGACCAAGCCCACGCAGCATTCCGTCAAGGAGCTCCGCAGCTTTGGCATCCAGCCCGACATCATCGTGCTGCGCTCCGACCACCATATCGATGACGCTATCCGCGGAAAGATCGCAAGCTTCTGCGACGTCGACACCGATTGTGTCTTTACCAACGAGGACTGCGCGAGCATTTACGATGTTCCGCAGCTGCTTGCCGAGCAGGACTTTGACCTGCGCATTTGCGAGCGCCTGGGTCTGGACCCGCGTGAGCGCGACATGAGCGAGTGGAACGAGTTCCTGCGCAAACAGAATCACGCCAACCATCACGCCGACAAGGTGAAGATCGCCGTCGTGGGCAAGTACACGCAGCTGCCCGATGCGTACCTGTCGGTTATCGAGGCCCTGCACCATGCGGGCGTCTTCTACGATCGCCATGTGGACGTCCAGCTAGTCGACGGCGAGAGCCTCGATGAGCAGAATGTCTCCGAGGTTCTAGGCGACGCCTCGGGCATCCTGGTCCCCGGCGGCTTTGGCAAGCGCGCCCTGGAGGGCAAGATCCTCGCGGCCGAGTTTGCCCGTGAGCACAAGATTCCGTATCTGGGCATTTGCCTGGGTATGCAGGTGGCCGTGTGCGAGTTCGCCCGCAATGTCGTCGGCCTTGCCGGCGCCAGCTCCTCCGAGTTCGATCCGGATGGCCCGTATAGCGTCATCGACCTGATGAGCTCGCAGGAGGACGTGACTGAGAAGGGCGGCACCATGCGTCTGGGTGCCTATCCGTGCAAGCTTGCTGCCGATACCCTCGCTCGCGAGGCATATGGCGAGGAACTCGTCTACGAGCGTCACCGTCACCGCTTTGAGTTCAACAACGCCTTCCGCGACCAGCTCGAGGACGCCGGTTTGGTTATCTCGGGTCTGTCGCCTGACGAGCGCCTGGTCGAGATGGTCGAGCTGCCGCGCGACGTGCATCCGTGGTATGTGGCAACCCAGGCTCATCCCGAGTTCAAGAGCCGTCCGACCAACCCGCAGCCGCTGTTCCGCGAGTTCGTACGCGCTTCGATTGGCCAGCACGAGGGTGTCGACCGTCTGCAGGTGACGCCCATGAACCTCGCTACGGACTAAGGGTGCCGGCGAATAAGGAACATACCGAAGCTACTCCCTCGTCGCTCGCCGTGGCGGCGGGGGAGTATCTCGATTACCTCGCGGTCGAGCGGGGCTTGGCGCGCAACACGATTGCGGCCTATCGTCGTGACCTGACGACGTACTGCGCCTATCTGGAACGGGCGGGTATTGTGTCTTTTGAAGAGGTGACCCGTCAGATCGTGGAGGGCTTTGTCGCCGATCGCCGCGACGGAGGCTATTCCGACGCCTCGGTGGAGCGTGCGCTTGCTGCCGTGAAGGGCCTGCATGCCTTTTTGGTGCGCGATGGGGCCGTGGCCCAAAACCCGACGGCGGCGTTGCGCCCGCCTAAAAAGGCTGAGCGTTTGCCGGAGTATCTATCGGTGGAGGATGTCTCGGCACTGCTCGATCAAGACTTTCCCGAGGGCGAGATGGGACTGCGCGACCATGCCATCTTGGAAGTGCTCTACGGATGCGGTTTGCGTGTGAGTGAGCTGGTTGGGCTCGATGTGGGCGATATCCATATTGACGATGGCTTTGTACTCGTTCGCGGTAAGGGCTCAAAGGAACGCCTCTCCCCACTGGTGGGAAGCGCGGCGCGAGCTCTGACGCTCTATGTAACTGAGGGACGTTCTCGCTTGGCGGCCCATGCCCGCGGAACCGAGACCTCGGCGGTCTTTTTAAATAAGAACGGACGTCGCCTGTCGCGCCAGGCCGTGCATGCGATATGCGAGCGGTATGGGCGTCAGGTGGGGCTGGTGGGGCTCCATCCCCATACCTTGCGCCACTCCTTTGCCACCCACATGCTCGCGGGCGGTGCCGACCTGCGTGTGCTGCAGGAGATTTTGGGCCATGCGGATATTTCGACCACGCAGGTCTACACGCATGTCGACCGAACGCAACTGACCGAGGTCTATCTGGCGGCGCATCCGCTAGCACATCGCTAGCACCTCGCTGACCTGCATATTTATAAATACTAAAGGGGACGGGCCCCAGATTGCCGAGACGCACTTTTGCGCGCATGGGCAATCTGGGGCTCGTCCCATTTTTCGCTAGACACCGACGCGGCGGTGGGCCGTGTGCACCGTGGGTGGGGGAGTTTGGGGGCGATGTGAACGGCGTGTAAAGGGACGTAAAAATCGCCTCAAGGTCAACTTGAAGGTTGAGGTTCGCGGGCGTGGTTCTACAGGTGGCATCCCGCCTTTGCTGCAAACACAACATATTGTGTTTTCGAACATATGCTCGGGGGTGTTTTACAACATATTGGGGGTGGAATGGTGGGGAGGGGTGGGGGAAGGGGTGGGGAAAGGTGTTGAAAAATGGGGCGGTTCCCCATATTATTGATGACGTCGACAGGCGGGGTGGTTCCCCGCGTACGTGCCATCTGAGTAACCGAGGGGAGGGCGCACATGGGAATGACTGGTGCATACGAGCGCAATCTCGATGCAAAAGGTCGTCTGTCCCTGCCTGCACCCCTTCGCGAGGAGCTTGGTGAGCACGTTCGCGTGTTCAAAGCCCTGGATGTCGATGCTCTGTACGTGTTCTCTGCCGAGGCCTTCGATAAGTGGGTCGAAGGACTCTTCGCGGGTCGTGAGGGCCACGAGGGTTTTAACCCGCGTGATATCAACGACCAGAAGCTCATGAGGGCGATCAACAAGCGCACCACGTCGATGGATGTGGACAGCGCCGGTCGTATCGGTCTTTCTGAGTCTCTCCGCAAGCAGGCGAACCTCGACCGCGAGGTCACGGTTGTGGGTAACTACGACCACCTTGAGGTTTGGGACCGCGCCGCGGCCGATGAGGACGATGACGACGAGGCTCTGCTGGACCTCTTCTTCTCGTAAGGGCAAGGCACGAGTAACGGATGGAGCGTGGGATCTTGACACAAGAATATCGGCATGAACCTGTCATGCTCGGCGAAGTGCTTGAGTCGCTGCAGCTAAAGAGCGGCTCCGTTGTTTGCGATTGCACCCTTGGCGGTGCCGGTCATTCGGTAAAGATGGCCGCACAGGTGGGGGAGACGGGCCGTTTGCTCGGCGTCGATCAGGACGACATGGCCCTCGAGGCCGCTGGCGCCCGTCTGGACCGCGAGGTTCCCGGCGTTCCGCACCAGCTGCTGAAGGGCAACTTCGGCGACTTGGACGAGCTGCTTTGCTCGGCCGAGGTGCCCGGGGTCGATGGCTTCCTGTTCGATTTGGGCGTTTCGTCACCGCAACTCGATATCCCTGGCAGGGGCTTTTCGTATAACGAGGACGCCCCATTGGACATGCGGATGGATCCGGGCAATAACACCTTAAACGCAGCTGAGGTCATCAACACCTATAACGAACACGACCTCGCCCGGATTCTACGCGTCTACGGCGAAGAGAAGTTCGCCTCGCAGATCGCGCGCGAGATCGTGCGCCGCCGCGAGCAAGAACCGATCGAAACCACCGGCCAATTTGTCGAGATCATCAAGGCGGGTATCCCAGCTGCCGCTCGTCGGCATGGTGGACACCCGGCCAAGAAAAGTTTCCAGGCCATTCGCATCGAGGTCAATCACGAGCTCGATGTGCTCGAACGAGGGCTTGATGCCGCCACCAGGTGGCTCAACCCGGGCGGACGTATCTGCGTCATCTCGTATCACTCGCTCGAGGACCGTATCGTAAAGAACCACTTTAAGGAGATGAGCCAGGGGTGCACGTGTCCGCCGGAGATTCCGGGGTGCGTGTGCGGCAACGTGCCGATACTCAAGGTCATCACCCGCAAACCCCTGGTTGCCCAGCCTGATGAGGTTGAGCGCAACCCTCGGGCGAGATCAGCCAAAATCCGCGTGGCGCAGCGTCTGTAGGCGCGACCGCGCGATATTGGACCTCCCGCTCGCACCATAAACGAAGCTTAAACACACTACCAACGTACTCGGGATGGGAGGCGGCATATCATGGGCTACAACACTTCAAGCGCAGCACTCGCCTATGATATGAACGCCATGCCCGCCTATCGTGAGACGCCGCAGGCCCCCGTTGCTCCCCGTGAGCAGCGCACGCCGCGCTTTGATGTCTACACGGGCGCGGGCCGTCAGGCAAACCAGGCGGTAAGCCCGGTTTTCATGAGCGTTCTTAAAACGTTTTGCATCATTGCGGCTATCTTCATGACGATCGGCGTCGCCCGCGTGGCGCTCGCCGGCGTTACGGCCCAGGTGCTCAACAGCAACGCCGAGCTTACCAACACGCTCGAAAAGGCGACCGATGAGAGCTCCGACCTAGAGGTCATGCATTCGGTCTATGGCGCCGACACGCGCATTCGCGACCTTGCGGGCGCTTATGGCATGGTGGAGCCCAGCGAGAGCGTTACACTTGACTTTACGCAGGATGCAGCCGCGGGCGCCAACGCGACCGCGGCCGCTCAATAGCAAGACGGTAGCTGAGTATGACAAATGACTATCGCCGCGGTTCCGATGGGGGCCGCGGTTCTGGACGTCCCTCGTCGCGGGGACGTTCTGGTTATCAAGGAACGGGTCGGCAATCTTACAACGCCGGGCAGTCCCGTGGCAACGACCCGGCGTCGCGACTTCGCGGCTCGGGCGGCCCTCAAGTGCATAACACCAGGTCGCGCAAGAGTTCGTCGACCGAATGGCTCACAGGCGCGCCTCTGCCTCGCCGCAAAGCCGTCATGGGATTCATTGGGCTTGGCTTGGGCTTGGGCGTCTTTCGCCTTGCCGACTATCAAATTGTCGAAGCCGATAAACTGCGCGAGCGTGCCGATGCGCGCCGCCTGCTTGCGCAGACCCTCTATGCCAAACGCGGCACCATCTACGACCGCAACGGTAACGTGCTGGCGTCGTCGGTCGAATGTCGCAACATCGCCGTGAACCCGCAGCTTGTCGAGGATGTCGACAAGACGGTGTCGGCGCTGGTCAAGGCAACTGGAATCGATAAAAAGACCTGCCGCAAGCTCGTCGAGTCCGATGGCACCTGGGTGTATATCAAGCGCCAGGTGGACGAAGACGATGCTGCGGCGCTGGAGAAGAAGAACCTGCCCGGCGTGCTTTTTGAGCAGGCCATGAAGCGCGTATATCCATACGGCAATCTGGCATCGCAGGTGCTGGGTGTAGTGAATGTAGACAACGACGGCTTGACGGGTCTCGAAAAGCAATACAACAAGCTTCTGACCGGCACGAACGGTTCTCTTGTGCGCGAGCGCGCGAGGGACGGCAGCTATATCGCGGGCGGTGCCTATAAAAAGGTGGCTGCGGTCGACGGCGTTGATATCGTGACGACGCTCGACGTCAATATCCAGCGAGCGGCCGAGGATGCCCTGGCAGAGGCAGTTGAGAAGACTAAGGCCAAGAACGGCTCGGCGCTGGTCACCGATCCCACGACGGGCGAGATTTTGGCAGCCTGCTCGTACCCGACCTACGACCAGACCAATCTGGAGAACGCCAAGACCGAGGATATGAACCTGCGCCTGGTCACCGACGCCTACGAGCCCGGCTCGGTCTTTAAGACGCTCGTGGCGGGCGCCGGCTTCGACTTGGGCGTCGTGCGATCGAGTACGTCGTTTGAGGTGCCGGCGAGCATCAAGGTGGGCGACGATACCGTCACCGATGCCGACAAGCGCGATTATGCCATGACCATGGATGTGCGCGAGATGATGCGCCGTTCGTCCAACGTGGGCTTTGTTCTGGTGGGGCGCAAGATCGGTGCCGACGACTTTGCCGCCTATGTGGACAAGTGGGGCATAGGCCACAGCTCTGGTGTCGATTTTCCGGGCGAGAGCCTGGGCATCGTCAAGGAGCGTGACCAGTATGACGGCGCCACGCTTGGCTCGATGAGCTTTGGACAGGCGTTGTCTGTCTCTCCGATTGAGATCGCACGTGCCGTGGGCGGCATCGCCAACGGCGGCGTGATGATGACCCCGCACTTCTATAAGTCCAGCAAAGGCGACGAGAAGGACTGGGGCGAGGGCGAGCGTGCGATTTCTGAGGATGCTGCATCCCAGGTGACATCGTGCATGCAGACGGTCGTGTCCGAGGGAACGGGCGTTGGCGGCGCGGTCGACGGCTATGACGTGGCGGGTAAGACCGGTACGGCCGAACGAGCCGACGAGAACGGCGGCTACCTCAAGGAGAACTACATGTCGTCCTTTATGGGCTTTGCACCGGCACAATCGCCCAAGGTGCTGTGCTATATCACGCTCGACGGAACGCCGAGCGGCTCAGATGCCGCTGCAGTGCCGTTCCAGTCCATTATGGCCAACGCGCTCGACGTGCTGGGTATCCCGCACACGAGGTAGGGGGTTACAATCTTTGGGGCGTGGTTTGTTGTCCCATATGAGGGGTGTTCACATGCCCTGCACCACGCATGCGCGGCGCTGGGATACAATACGCCGATAGCATTATTAGGTTTACAGGGGAGCTGCAATGATAGAGATCGCCGTCAACAACCTCGCGGCCGCAACAGGGGCCCGAACCGTGACGGGAGAAGCCGATCGGGTTTGCCGCGGGTGCGTTATCGACTCGCGTCAGGTCGAGGAAGGGACGATTTTCGTCGCCTTTCCCGGTGAAAACGTCGACGGCAATGATTTTGCTTCCCGTGCCGTCCAGTCGGGTGCCGGCGCCGTCGTAATGACGCGTGAGCCCGAGGCCGAGCTGGTCTCGCTGGCGCAGGACAAGGGATGCGCCATCCTGCTGACCGATGATCCCGAGGAGTTTCTGCTGCGTTTGGCGCACGCGTACCGTCTGGAGCTTGGCTGCCTGGTCGTTGGTATTACCGGTTCCATCGGCAAGACGACGACCAAGGACGTGCTCGCCGCTGTGCTCGCCAAGCGCTATCGTGTCTGGGCCACCAAGGGCAATTTCAATAACCTGATCGGCATGCCGCTCACGGTGCTTTCCGCTCCGGCCGATACCGAGGTCCTGGTGCTCGAGATGGGCATGAACCATTTCCACGAGATTGAGCGCCTGTCCCAGTCCGCCAATCCCAACCTTGCCATCGTGAGCAAGATCGGCACCTCTCATATCGGCATTTTGGGCAGCCGCGAGAACATCGCCCGCGCTAAGGCCGAGATTGTCCAGGGTATGTGCGCCGCCGGCGACTTCTTGCCGCTGCTGGTTTTGGGCGGTGAGGACGACTTTACGCCGTTCATTCGCGATACGTTCGCCCAGCCTGCTGGTATCGATGTGATGCTGGCCGGCGTCTCGGACGATGATGAGGTCCGCGCCCGCGAAGTTCGTGTTGATGACGAGGGCCGTCCGGTCTTTACGCTCGATTTTGGTCAGGGCGAGACAATCGATACCATGCTTGCTATCCCCGGCGTGCAGTCCGTTCCAAATGCCGTTAAGGCCGCCGCGGTTGCCTATCGCCTGGGCGTGACGCCCGAGCAGATCGATGCTGCCTTTAGGGGCCTCACGATTACCGGTCACCGCCAGGAGATCAAGCGCGCCAAGAGCGGTGCCCGCGTCATTGACGATTCCTATAACGCCAGTGCCGAATCGATGGCTGCTGGTCTCGATCTACTGTGCTCGCTTTCGTGCAGGGGGTCTCGCATGGCGATCCTGGGCGAGATGGGCGAGATGGGCGATGAGGCTCCTCGCATGCATGAGCTCGTAGGCGCCTATGCCGCCGCCAAGAAGCTCGACATGCTGGCGTGCGTGGGTGGTGAGCTGGCCCAACTTATGGCCGATGCCGCGCGCATGATGGGTATGGACGAGGACCGCATCCAGGTGTTCTCCGATTATCAGCAGATGCTCGACCGCATGGGCGGCGCGCTTGAAAAACATGATGTTGTACTGGTCAAGGGTTCCCGCTTTGTTGAGCTCGACCGCTTTGTGGAAGGTGTGTGCTAGCCCATGTTCGGCAATCCCTCGTATCCAACGTATCAGGCTTTTTTGGGGCTTGGCATCGCCGCTGCCATTGCGCTGCTGCTCATGCCGTGGTGGATCAAGCTGCTCAAGGTCGAGGGTATCGGCCAGCAGGTTCGTGCCGACGGCCCCAAGCGTCATTTGGTTAAGCAGGGAACGCCCACCATGGGTGGTGTTGTCATCCTCGTCGCGATCTCGCTGACCTGCCTGCTGATGGGCAAGCTCACCACCGAGCTCGTGCTCGTGCTCCTCGCCACGCTGGCGACCGGCGTGCTGGGCCTGATCGACGACCTGACCTCCGTTACGCATGGGCGCTCGCTCGGTCTGACGCCTCATGCCAAGATGATCGGCCTAACCATTATCTGTGTCACCTTTACGGTACTTGCCGTCAACTGGTGCGGCGTCGCCCCCGAGATTCGTTTTCCCGGCGGCCTGACGATTGACCTCGGTGTTCTTTCGACCACCATCTGCGGCCTTTCGTTCCCGTGGCTCTACATTGTCTTTTGCTGGCTGATGATCGCCGGTCTTTCTAATGCCGTGAACCTGACCGATGGCCTTGACGGTCTTGCTGGCGGCACCTCCATGATCGCCATGCTCGCCATGGCTGCCATGGCGTTTTTGCACGGAGACGTGAACCTGTCCATCTTCTGCACCGCGTGTGCCGGTGCCTGCTTGGGCTTTCTGTGGTTCAACTGCTATCCGGCGAGCATCTTTATGGGCGATACCGGTTCGCTTGCCCTGGGCGCCGCGTTTGCCTGCACGTCCATCATGACCAACACCGAGGTCGTCTCCCTCATCATCGGCGGCCTGTTTATCGTTGAGACCCTGTCGGTCATGATTCAGGTTGTCTACTTCCACTTTACGCACAAGCGCGTCTTCCTTATGGCGCCCATCCATCATCATTTCGAAAAGAAGGGCTGGGCCGAGACCAAGGTCGTCATCCGTTTTTGGATTATCGCTGCGGCCTTTGGTGCCGTTGGCCTTGCTTTGTTCTTCCAGTTGGGATAGTGGTCTTTCATGCCTCTTGCTGATGTCTTTAGCCTGCTCGTTTTGGGTCAGGGCAAATCCGGTCTCGATGTCGCCCGCTGGGCGCTGGCACATCCCGAGCGCGTAAGCGCCGTTACCGTGTATGGCGGCGGCACCTCTGAGCCCAATGACGCCACGCGTGCGCTCGAGGCTGCTGGTGCGTCGTTTGCCTATGGGACCGAACAGGTCGAGGGCGCCTATGACGTATGCGTGACGTGCCCGGGCATCTCGGAGTTCTCGCGCTTCTTTAAGGCCGGGCGCGAGCATGCCGCCCAGATTATGGGTGAGCCCGAGTTTGCCTATCGCCTGTCGCCCGATAACTGGATTGCCATTACGGGTACCAACGGCAAGACGACTACCACGTCGCTGACTGATTATCTGCTCAAGGCTGCCGGTGAGGCCAGCGTAGCTGTCGGCAACATCGGCGAGCCGCCGGTCAACGAGATTGACGGCCGAGCCCACAACGAGTGGTTTGTGGCTGAGCTCTCGAGCTATCAGATTGCTACGACCACCGAGCTCCACCCCCGCGTGGCGGTGCTGCTCAACATCACTCCCGACCACTTGGGCTGGCATAAGAGCCATAAGAACTATGCGCTTGCCAAGATCAAACTGTTTGACAATATGGTCGATGACGATCTGGCGGTTGTCGACGTCGAAGACGCCGGCATTCACGAGTTCGATGAGTACATCTACACGCCGGGTCGTCGCATCTGCAAGGTTGCCTTTGACGAGCCTGAGGGCGAGGATGCCGCATTTGTACGCGATGGCAAGATGATCGTGCGCCTGAAGGGCGTCGAGACCCCGCTCATCGCTACATCCGAGCTCAAGATCTCGGGCCATCACAATGTTATCAATGCCCTGTGCGCTGCCACGGCTGCCCTGGCAGTCGGTGCCGATGTCGATGGTGTCTGCCGCGGTCTGGCTTCGTTCCAGCCGCTCGAGCACCGCGTGGAGCCGTGTGGCGAGATTGACGGCGTGCGCTACGTCAACGATTCCAAGGCGACCAACACCGATGCGGTCGAGAAGGCGCTGACGGCATTTCCCGATGACGACGTGATCTTGCTGCTCGGCGGCCACGATAAGGGCACGCCGCTCACGGACTTCGCGCGCGTTGTTATGGATAACGTACGCTCGGTCGTCTGCTTTGGCGATGCGCGTGAGCGCTTCACTGCCGCTATGGACGAGGCCGATGTCGATGGCGATGTGGATATCGCCCAGGCGGATGACCTGCGCGACGCCGTGGACGTCGCCCGTTCGCTGTCGAGCCGTGGCGACGTGATCTTACTTTCTCCTGCCTGCTCTTCGTTCGATGAGTTCTCGGGCTATGAGGAGCGCGGCCGCGTGTTTAAGGACTATGTGGCCCAGCTTGCCGCTGCGGCGAAATCGCAAATGGAATAGGGGTTGCCGGTGAGAGAGGAGAGCCCCCGACAAGGTATGAGGAGGCCCGACTCGGACCGTGCTTCCTCGCGGCGCAGCACACCGCGTTCCGGTCGCGGCGGGCAGTCGTTTAGCGATCGCTATATTGCCGGCGTTCCCGCCCGTATCATGCGCCCCCGTCTGTTATTTATGGCCTGCTTGTTTACCTTGGTGTGCTTTGGCCTGCTGATGGTGTACTCGGCGTCTTCGGTCGAGGCGCTGCACGAGAATGGCTCGGCGACGTTTTTTCTGGGTCGACAGGCCGCGTTTGCCGTGGTCGGTGTTCTAGCGCTGATTGCCATCGTGCGCGTTTTGCCGGACAGCTGGTTTGGGGAGGATGTGCTCAGGATCTTCCTTATCGGCATGATGGGGCTACTGCTTCTGGTGTTCTTGGTGGGCAGCGGCAGCCGTGGCGCCACGCGCTGGCTCAACATCGCCGGTATTCAGTTCCAGCCTTCCGAGTTTTTAAAGCCATTTGCCATTGCGTATTCGGCCATCATGCTTGATCGCTTCTTTTCGCCCGGTGGCAACATCAACGAATTCCTTCGCAAGATGGGCATCTACCTGGGCATTTCGCTCTTTCTGATCTTTATCCAGCCCGATTTCGGTACTGTCCTGATCATCCTGTTGACCCTCATGTGCATGGCGTTGTTTGCGGGTCTCGACCCCAGATTTATCATCGGCGTGCTAATCTTCGGCATTCTCGTGATCGTGATTGCGCTTGTTGCAGAGCCGTACCGTATGGTGCGTATTCAGGTTGCCTTGAACCCTTGGGCCGACGAGTATGGTGACGGCTATCAGGCCACGCTTGCCATCATGGCCTTTGCCTCGGGCGGTCTGTTCGGCCGTGGCATCGGCAACTCAACCATGAAGTACTCGTATCTGCCCGAGGCGCACAACGACTACATCCTTGCCATCATTGGCGAGGAGGTCGGTTTTGTCGGAACCGTGCTGTTCTTCTTGGTGTTTGCGATGTTGATCTACTCGGCGTTTCGCATTGCCGAGCAGGCGACCGATCGTCGGGGCGCACTCATGGCGTCTGGCTCTGCGGTCATTCTCGCGGTGCAGTTTTTGATTAACGCGTTGGGCATCCTCAACGTGTTTCCCATGACGGGCAAACCGTTGCCGTTTATTAGCTACGGCGGTTCGTCGATTATTGTGTCACTTATGCTTGCCGGGTTGATCCTGCGCGTTTCGTACGAGAGCGCCCGTCGCGATGAGTACGACCGTCGCCGCGAGAGCTTTGCCATTATGGATGAGAGTACCGCCGGCGTGCCCCACGTGCGCGGCGAGCGATCTTCGCGTAACGGTTTTACCGTCCTGGATGGCTCTGCGACCGAGCCGGCAGCCCGCCCGCGTCAGCGAACGGCGCCGCAAGGTCGTCCTCAGCGCCCCACTCCTCGCAATGCGGGCGGCGGATATAATCGGATCGATTTGAACTCGGACCCGTCGGCGCGTCTGCGCACCGACGACCAGGGACCGCGTGTACGAAGGGACTACCATGACCGATAAAATGACCGTTGCTATTGCAGCCGGCGGCACGGCTGGACACATCAACCCCGCGCTCGCCTTGGCCGAAGAGCTGCGTGACCGTGGCCACCATGTTGTGTTCGTGGGCCAGTCGCGCAAGCTCGAGGGTCGTCTGGTCCCCGAGGCTGGGTTTGATTTTGTGCCCATTACGGTCACGGGCTTCGACCGCTCCCGTCCTTGGACGGCGCTGACCTCGCTGTGGCGTGTCAACAAGGCCAAGCGTGCTCTCGCCAGTCATTTCTCAAAGGTCGGCAAACCCGATGCTGCCGTCGGTTTTGGTGCCTATGTCGAGGTTCCGCTGCTGGGGTGGTGCAAGGGCGCAGGCGTTCCGTATCTGCTGCATGAGCAGAACTCTGTTCCGGGCCTGGCCAACAAGATGATGAACTCCCACGCCGCCCGCGTGTGCATCTCGGTGCCGGCAGCGCGTTCGGTCTTTGAGCGCGAAGGTGACCCTGACCACGTGCTCATGACCGGCAACCCCGTACGTCGCTCGGTAATCGAAGGCGATCGCGCTCGCGGCCGCAAGGCACTTGGCGTTCCCGAGGACGCTACGCTGCTGCTCGTCTTTGGCGGTTCACTTGGCGCCCAGCACCTCAACGAGCGCGTGGTTTCGCTCAAAAACGAGCTGCTTTCGCGCAAGAACCTCTATGTGTTGCATTCGACGGGTGCCGACGGCTTTGAGGAGACCGAGCGCGCTTTGGCGCTGACGCCCGAGGAGGCGAAGCGTTACCGCGTCCAGCCTTACATCGACAACATGGGCGATATGTTGGCTGCTGCCGATTTGGTGCTCTCGCGTTCGGGCGCATCGAGCGTGGCTGAGATCGCTGCGCTCGCCGTGCCCTCGGTGCTCGTGCCGTATCCGCATGCGACGGCCGACCACCAAACCACCAATGCCCGGTATCTGGTCGACGCCGGGGCCGGCGTGCTCTGCGCCGATGCCGATATCGACGGTTCTGCCTTTGCCGATGAACTGCTGCACCTGGTCGATGACGCGGCGGCGCGCGACGCCATGCGTCAGGCGGCGCGTGGTCTGGCTCAGGATAGGGCCGCCGCTCTTCTGGCGGATGCGGTAGAGGGTTTGCGTTAGTTAGACGGGATATCGTCGGTCGCCCTCGCGCTGATGCGGTAGGTGCGGTACAGTTAACGGGTTACAGGCAGTGTTTACGCAAGGAGTACACGAGCACATGGCTGATTCCCAGACTGCAACCTCCGCGCCCGAGTTTAAGAGCGCCCACTTTATCGGTATCGGCGGCGCCGGCATGAGCGGCATCGCCCTCGTTCTGCACGAGCGCGGTTATGCCGTTACCGGCTCCGACCTTAAGACGTCACGTTATATCCGCCAGCTTACCCGCGCTGGTGTGAAGGTACATGTGGGCCATGAGGCCGCCACGATCGACGAGGTCAAGCCCGACGTGGTTGTTGTCTCCACCGCTATTCCGGAGTCCAACCCTGAACTCGTGCGCGCTCGCGAGCTTGGTATTCCCGTGTGGCCCCGTGCCAAGATGCTCTCTGCCTTGGGCCACGGCTACACTACCGTCGCTGTTGCCGGCACGCACGGCAAGACCACCACGTCTTCGATGTGCGCCACCATGCTCGACCGCATGGGTCTGGATCCGAGCTTCCTGATCGGTGGCATCGTCGAGGGCTATGACACGAACGGCAAGAACGGCTCGGGCGACTACTTTGTCGCCGAGGCCGACGAGTCCGACAGCTCCTTCCTGTTCCTGAATCCCAACGTGGTCATTGTGACCAACGTCGAGGCCGACCACCTCGATCACTACTCGGGTATCGAGGAGATCGAAGCGACTTTCGCCAAATTCATGAGCCTGGTGGGCGAGGACGGCACCGTCATCGTCTGCGGTGAGGACCCGCATCTGGTCGAGCTCGCCAAGTCGACGGGCCGTCACGTGCTTTCCTACGGCTTTGCCGAGAGCAACGACATCGTCTGCATGCACCCGGATGTCAAGGGCATCCAGAGCGACTTTATCGTTCGCTTTGAGGACGGCACTGAGCATGCTGTGGAGATTAAGAGCAATCCCGGTCGCCACAACATGCTCAACGCCACGGCGGTGCTCACCGTCGCCCATGTCCTGGGCCTTGACATCGACGCCGCCGCCAAGGCGCTTTCGAGCTTTGAGGGCGTCCGCCGTCGCTTTACCCACGTGGGCGATATCGATGGCATCACCGTGGTCGACGATTACGGCCATCACCCCACCGAGATCAAGGCCACGCTTGCTGCCGCTTCGTCGCTGGGCTACAAGCACGTCGACGTCGTGTTCCAGCCGCACCGCTATTCGCGCCTGCAGGCCCTGTGCGACGACTTTGCCGATGCATTTGCCAATGCCGATAAACTGCTGCTGATTGATGTGTTCTCGGCTGGCGAGATGCCCATTCCGGGTGTCACCTCTAAGATGCTCGCCGATACCGTGCGCGCCAAGCATCCTGGCAAGGAGGTCGTGTACTGTTCCAGCCGTCTTGAGCTTAATCAGGAGCTCGAGCAGATGGTGGGCGAGGGCGACCTGCTGCTCACTATGGGTGCCGGTGACGTTACGACCGTCGGTCCCGAGTTCATTGAGTATCTGACTGCCAAGAAAGACGCTTAAGTCTAATGGGTCTGTTTAACGCCGTCATGGCGCTCTCGGGCATGATCGACACGGATGTGATCGAGGACGAGCGCCTTGCGCGTCATACGAGCTATCGTATCGGCGGCAAGGCCGACCTCTTTGTGACGTGCCATAGCTATCATGCCCTTCGCCGCGCCGTGGCGGTGCTCGATCGCGAGCAGGTGCCGTGGGTCATCATTGGCAAGGGCTCCAATCTGCTGGTTGCCGATGGCGGCTATCGCGGCGCCGTCATTTCGCTCGGACGTGAGTTTCAGCGCACGGTTGTTGCCGATGACGGTTGTACGCTGACGGTCGGTGCGGGCGTGATGTTCGCGCGCCTGGTCAACGATGCCCTGTCGCGTAGCCTCTCGGGCCTTGAGTTTGCCGTTGGCATCCCTGGTTCGGTCGGCGGTGCGATATCTATGAATGCCGGCACACGGACCGAGTGGATTGGCTCGCTGGTTGAGGATGTCGTAACGTTTGACCCGGCATCCGGTATCAAGCATTATGCGGGGTCCGAGATCACTTGGGGCTACCGCGAATGTAGCCTTCCCCGCAATGAGATCATCCTCGAGTGCGTGCTCAAGCTTAAACCGGCGCCCAAGGCCGACATTCGCGAGCGCATGGAACGGTACCTGACGAGGCGCAAGCGTACGCAGCCCATGGGTCGCGCATCCTGCGGGTCGGTCTTTCGCAACCCGCCCGATGCGAGTGTGGGCAAGCTTATCGAGGATTGTGGATTAAAGGGTTTTTCGATTGGCGGCGCGGAAGTTTCGCCCGTTCACGCTAATTTTATCGTTAATAACGGAACTGCCTCGGCCGATGACGTTGCCGCGGTTATCAGACATGTGCACGGAAAGGTGAGGGAGGCGTATGGCATCGAGCTCAGACCGGAAGTTAAATTCCTCGGCTTCTAGAGCATCGAAACCCACCTTCCGCCGCGCCGGAGGGCGTTCCGGCGCGCCTGCCAAACCTCAACGCAATACCGTCGCGCACTCTAAGTCTGTCGGGCATGCTCGACAGACCAGTCGTCCGGTCGTCGGCTCGCAGCTCGGTAATCGTCCGGCCGCAAAAAAGTCCTCGCGTCCCTCGGTGACGTCAAAGCCTGTTATGGGCGCCAAGCCTGCCCGTCCCATGGCAACTCCTAAGCCCTCGACGGGAACTAAAGCGCCGCGTCCAGGTCGCACGCTGGGCGCATCGAAACCGCGCTCGCTGACATCGGTGCCGGCTACCGCCAAGAAGCCTTCGGGTAAAAAAAGCGTCAACCCGTTGTCTTCACTTGGGGCGATGGTAAATAAAACATCAGACGCCGCTTCTGTCGTTACAGGCAAAGGCAAAATCGTGGGCGGCGTTCTGGCCGTCTTGGCCGTGCTCGTCGTCGTTGCCATCGTGGTGATTAACTCTGGATTGTTTACCGCCACTGATATTCAGATTCAAGGCAGCGAGCATGTGACGAAGCACGATGCTATCCAGCTGATCGATTTGCCCGAGGGAACGTCGCTTTTTAACGTCGATCCCGACCAGATTACCGAGGACCTCAAGCAGAACCCGTGGGTCTCGGGCGTGGATGTCCAGCGTCAGTTCCCGCATACGCTCATCATTACGCCTATGGAGCGCAAGGTCATCGCAATTGCCTATATCAGCTCCGATGACCTAGCCTGGGCCATCGGGGATGATGACACCTGGATCGCCCCGCTGTCGACGTCGGTCGAAGTGGACGACCAGGGCAACGTCATCACGACGGGGCAGGGCTCAAATACCCTGACCGGCATTGATGCCGCACTGGCGCTCGCTAAGCACTATGGCGCGGTGCTGTTGACTGATGTCTCGGCGGATGTCGCTCCAGTTTCCGGCCAGGCGGTGAGCTCCAAGGCCGTTAAAGCCGGCTTGGATTATGTGCGTGGTTTTTCGAGCGAGTTCTTGGGACAAGTCAAGGATATTTCCACGCCTTCGGTCGAAGCCATCTCGGCAAACCTCAATAACGGCATTGAGGTGTCGCTGGGCGATTCGGACGATATCGCCAAGAAGGAACGCGTAGTCACCAAGTTGCTTTCGCAGGTAGAGGGCGTAACGTATATCAATGTGCGCTCTCCGGGCAACTACACATTTAGGAATGCTCCGACCTCGTAGCGTGGGTTGATACTTTGTTGAGGGGCCATACCACGCCGTTTATCTGGTTTGTTTGGTTTTCACGGTCAATTATTTGACTGATACGTTCATAATGTGCAAACATAATACGGTTTACCTTTGCATTTACTTTCAACCTGAAGGTTAATGTGCGCAGGGGTCGACCCATGCTATGGCTATAACCTTTGTTCGGAGGACCGACATGCACGAGACAGAGATCAACAACTACCTTGCCGTCATTAAGGTGGTCGGCGTCGGCGGCGGCGGTACCAACGCGGTCAATCGAATGATCGAAGAGGGCATCCGCGGCGTCGAGTTTGTTGCCATCAACACCGATGCTCAGGCACTCGCGATCTCTGATGCCGATATCAAGGTGCACATCGGCACCGACCTTACCCGCGGCCTGGGCGCCGGCGCCAACCCCGAGGTTGGCCGCAAGGCTGCCGATGAGTCCCGCGACGACATTGCCGAGGCGCTCGCTGGCGCCGACATGGTGTTCATCACCTGCGGCGAGGGCGGTGGCACCGGTACCGGCGCTGCTCCCATCGTTGCCGATATCGCGATGAACGAGGTCGGCGCACTGACCGTCGCCGTCGTGACCAAGCCCTTCACCTTCGAGGGCCGCAAGCGCAAGAAGAGCGCCGAGGAGGGCATTAAGACCCTCTCCGATTGCGTCGATACCATGATCGTCATCCCCAACGATAAGCTGCTCGACATCGCCGAGAAGAAGACTACCATGCTCGAGGCCTTCGCGATTGCCGATGGCGTTCTTTCCCAGGGCACCCAGGGCATCACCGACCTCATCACCGTCCCCGGTATCATCAACCTGGACTTCGCCGATGTTAAGACCATCATGAAGCAGGCCGGTACCGCCATGATGGGTATCGGTACCTCTTCTGGGGATACCCGTGCCGTCGACGCTGCCCAGCAGGCCATCTCCAGCCCGCTGCTCGAGAGCTCCATCGATGGTGCCACGCGCGTGCTGCTCTCCATCGCCGGTTCCAAGGACCTGGGCATCCAGGAGATCAGCGACGCCGCCGACGTTGTCGCCAACGCCGTCGACCCTGAGGCCAACATCATCTTCGGTACCGTTGTCGACGAGTCCCTGGGCGATCAGGTGCGTATCACCGTCATCGCTACGGGCTTCTCCGACTCCAACGTCAACCGTCAGGACGAGCTCTTTGCTGCTCAGCAGTCTCAGAGCAAGGCCGCTGCCTCTGCTGAGCCGCAGCGCACCGCTCCGGCCACCAGCCCGGCTCAGGCCGCTCCGACCCGCAACGTCGGTGGCACCGAGCTGCCCAACTTTGGCAACGACCAGTTCGAGCTTCCCGACTTCCTGAAGCGCGGTAGCTTCTAGTTCGTTTTTCTCAACGACCTGCACGGGGTGTGTCCATTTGGATGCACCCCGTTTTGTTTCTCGTTTGTAAACGAAAGCCTCCAATCTCCTTACGTTCCCTTTACGTTTGGTCCCTACCGCTGCGGGTATCCTTTTAAGGAAGTATGACAGCCGTATAAACGCGGACTGCGCGGCGACGCCGCGGTACTTGTGTTATTAGGAGGCTTTAGTATGGCAGCACGTGCGGACAACGTTTCGCGTGTCGACCATGATGGAGTTACGTTGGTGGAGGGCGCGACATCCGATGTTCGCTTTGCCTTCACCGAGCGCGCCGGTGGTGTTTCCGAAGATGCGTACTCCTCACTCAACTTGGGCTCGCATGTTGGCGATGATCCCTTTGCTGTTCAAGAAAATCGTCGCCGCGCACTCGAGGCTATGGGTGCCGCCGAGTGCGAGCACAACCTGCTCGTTCCCAATCAGGTCCATGGTGACCATATCGTTGCGGTTACCTCGAACGGCGCCGATGACCTTGAGGACGTCCGTGAGCAGATTGCCGAGGGCTGCGATGCTATCGTCTGTACGGCGCATAACGTGCCCGTGCTGCTCTGCTTTGCCGACTGCGTTCCCGTGGTGCTGGTGGCCCCTGGCGGATTTGCCGTGGTGCACTCCGGTTGGAAGGGCACGATTGCACGTATTTCTGCCAAGGCGTGCCAGGCGCTTTGCGATGCTGCCGGCTGCGATGCGAGCGACGTTTCCGCCTATATCGGCCCCCATATCTTGGGTGACGAATATGAGGTATCCCAGGAACTCATGGATCGCTTTGCCGCCGAGTTCTCGTGCGTCGATGCGAGCACCTCTCGCATGCTCGATCTTTCCGCTGCCATTTGCGAGGCGCTGGTAGATGTCGGTGTCGACGCGGATAATATCGTGGATACCCAGCTTTCGACTGTGCGTCAGAACGACCGCTTTTATTCCTACCGTAACGAGGACGGCACCTGTGGGCGCCATGCTGCGATCGGCGTGATGCTATGAGAAAGATCGTATCGGTCCTGAGCGCCGCTGTGCTTACGCTTACGCTGTGTGCCTGTTCTTCGGGATCTTCTACCTCTTCCATTACCGTGGCCGGCTCCACGACCTGCCTTCCTATCGCCGAAATTGCGGCAGAGGGCTTTAAGGAGGAGACCGGCATCGACGTGCTCGTTTCCGGTTTGGGCTCTTCCGCTGGCATCGAAGCCGTCAGCGCTGGCACGGCCGATATCGCCAGCTCCTCCCGTGGACTCAATGCCGACGAACAGGATCTGGGCCTGACTCCCATCGTCATTGCCCACGACGGTATCGCGGTCATCGTGAACGAAGACAACCCCGTCGATAACCTCTCGACCGAGCAGCTCCGCGATATCTATGCCGGCAAGATCACCAACTGGAAAGAAGTCGGTGGCGAGGACCTGAGGATTCAGGTTATCAACCGAGATGAGGCGTCTGGCACGCGTGAAGCCTTCCGTACCATCGTGATGGACGGCACCCCGTTCGATCGCCGCTCCGCCGTTCTTTCGGGCACGGGCCAGGTGCGCGACGTGGTATCTCGTTCGCGCGGGGCTATCGGCTACATTTCGCTGGGCTTCGTCGATAGCCTCAACGCCAAGACCTCGGTCAAGGCCGTCTCGGTCAATCATGTTGAGGCATCCGAGAAGACGGTCGCGAGTGGCGGCTATCCCATCTCGCGCGACCTTTACTTCTTTGTGAAGGGTGCGCCTTCGCAGCAGGCGCAGGATTACATCGACTACGTGACGTCCGAAAAGATGGACAAGCAGATTCGCGAGGCGGGCTTTATTCCCGTCACCAACGACGAGAAGGGGAGTGAGTAGCATGGAAGCACAGGAAAACTCCCAGACTGAGCAGAATGCTCAGGCGCCCAAGAAGCGCGAGCTGGCGCTTGTATCGCGCAGTACCTATATCAAGGAGAAGGCGCTGCAGTGGATCTTCTTTGCCTGCGCGTTCTTGGCGGTCGTTACCGTCATCCTGATTTTTGTCTTTACCACGTATTCGGCACTGCCCGCCTTGACCGACATCGGTCTGGCGGACTTCTTTAGCTTTACGTGGGCGCCCTCCGAGGGCCACTACGGCATCATGTCGCTGCTTGCCGGCTCGGGTCTGGTGACCGTCGGTGCGCTCGCCATGGGTGTGCCCCTAGGCGTGGGCACGGCCGTGTATCTGGTCGAGATCGCCAGCAAGCGCGTGCGCAAGCTCATCAGCCCTGCCGTTGACCTGTTGGCCGGCATCCCTTCTATCATCTATGGCTTCTTTGGCATGATCATCATCCGCCCGTTTATCGCACAACTGACCGGCGGTCTTGGTTTTGGCGCGCTGACGGCGTGGTTCGTGCTCGCCATTATGATCGTGCCCACCATCACGACGCTTACCATCGATGCTCTCAATTCCATTCCCATGGGCATTCGCGAGGCATCGTATGCCATGGGCGCCACCAAGTGGCAGACTATCTATAAGGTCGTGTTACCTGCCGCCAAGCTGGGTATCGTGGATGCCATCGTGCTGGGTATGGGCCGTGCCATCGGCGAGACCATGGCCGTGCTCATGGTCGTGGGTAACGCCCCGGTTATTCCCGACAGCATTGCGAGCCCCATCTCGACGCTCACGAGCCAGATTGCGCTCGACATGAGCTATTCCTCGGGTCTGCATCGCTCGGCGCTGTTCGGCATGGGCGTGGTCCTGTTTATCATTTCCGCCACGCTGGTGGGCATCGTCCGCCTGGTTTCCAAGAAGAAGAGGGGGTAGGCTATGTCCGATTCCGTTGACACGACGGTCGATACGACCTCGTCGCGCGAGCGCATCAAGCGTGCCCTTTCCCACGGCAAGAAGGGCCGCATCAACAAGGACCTGTCCAACAAGATCATGCTTAGCGTGTTCCGTGCCGCGGCATACATCACCACGCTGGTGCTGGTCGCTATCATCGCCTACGTGGTCATCAACGGCCTGCCACACATCTCGCTCGACTTTATCTTCGGTTGGCCCCAGGGCGTCAACGCCGAGGGCGGTATTTGGCCCACGATCGTCTCGACCGTCTATGTGACGGCGCTCGCCATGCTTATCTGCACGCCGATCGCTGTGCTGGCAGCCGTCTATCTGGCCGAGTACGCCAAGCAGGGCAAGATCGTCGAGCTCATTCGCTACGCTGCTGACGCTTTGGCCTCGGTGCCCTCCATCGTTATGGGCCTGTTTGGCTACGCCTTGTTTGTCGAGGCTATGGGTCTGGGCCTTTCGATGGTCTCGGCCGCTCTGGCGCTTGCGCTCTTGATGCTTCCCATCGTCATGCGCACCACCGAAGAGGCCATTCGCGCCGTTCCGCGCTATATCCGTTGGGGCGCGTATGGCCTGGGCGCCACCAAGTGGCAGGTTGTCTCCAAGATCGTGCTTCCTTCTGCCTTTGGCCGTATTGCCACGGGCATTGTCCTTGCCATCGGCCGTGCCATTGGCGAGACCGCCGTGGTGCTCTACACCATGGGCCAGGCCATCAATCTACCTATCTCGCCGCTCGATTCCGGCCGCCCCATGACCGTTCACCTGTACCTGCTTGCCAACGACGGCATCAACATGAACGCAGCCTACGGCACCGCGCTCTTGCTGATGGTGATCATTCTGGCCTTCAACCTGTTTGCGCGCTTCCTGTCGCGCAAGCGTCGCTAGTTAAGGAGTCCCATGTCCGTTTATCAGTCCGCTCCCACGCTGGAGCAAGCGGCCATTACGGCCAAGGATTTCAACTTTTGGTACGGTGACTTTCATGCGCTGACGGGGCTCGACCTCAACATCGCCAAAAACGCCATCACCTCCTTCATTGGCCCTTCGGGCTGCGGCAAGTCGACGTTTTTGCGCTGCATCAACCGCATGAATGACCTGATCGAGGGTACGCGCGTCGAGGGCACCATGACGCTCGACGGCAATGATATCTATGCCGAGGGCGTCGACCCGGTCGACCTCCGTCGTCGCGTGGGCATGATCTTTCAGCAGCCCAACCCGTTTCCTAAATCCATCTACGAGAATGTCGCCTTTGGCCCTCGTCTGCAGGGCGTGACTAGCAAAAGCGACCTCGATGACATCGTGGAAGAATCGCTCAAGCGCGCCAACCTCTGGAAAGAGGTATCCAATCAGCTCAACAAGGATGGTTTGGCGCTCTCGGGCGGTCAGCAGCAGCGTCTGTGCATCGCGCGCGTGCTTGCGGTGCAACCCGATGTCCTCCTGATGGACGAGCCCTGCTCCGCCATCGATCCCACATCCGTCTCTAAGGTCGAGGATCTGATGGCCGAGCTGGCGCCCGAGATGACGATCATCATCGTCACGCATTCAATGCAGCAGGCAGCTCGCATCAGCGACTACACCGCATTCTTCTTGCAGGAAGTTGCCGGCGAGCCCGCCACGCTCATCGAGTATGGTCAAACCGACGCGATCTTCACCAGCCCGGTGGACTCGCGGACGGAAGACTATATCACCGGCCGCTTTGGCTGATCGGTGCGACTAGTCCCAAGCCGATCGGACCTGGTCCGGTGCGTATTCACTGTGCGGGCTGCATGACCGCACCCAACTGATTGGAGTGAACCATGCGCAAACTGTTTTCCCGTCAGCTCGTCGAGGCCCGTCACGAGATGCTGAGCATCTATGAGGCCGTCGATCTGGCTCTCCACGATGCCGTGAAGGCCTATGTGACCGACGACCGCAAGCTCGCCACCAAGACCAAGAAACGCACGCTTTCGATTGACGCGCGCTGCGCCAACCTGGAGGCCGTCTGCTACAACCTGATCGCCACGCAGTCACCGGTCGCCTCCGACTTCCGCCTGCTTCAGACGATCATCTATGTCGACTTTAACCTGCAGCGCATGACCGATAAAGTCCGTCAGATCTGCCGTGCCACGCGTCATATGATCAAGGCCGACATCTCGCTGCCCAAGGAGCTTGTCGGCACGGTTGAGGCCGAGGCTGAGGCCGTCTACCAGGTGCTGGGCTCTTCGCTTTCTGCGCTCGTCACCAATGACATGTCCATCATCTGCAACCTGGCCGTCGAGGACGAGCCAGTGCACGCCGCCTACGAGAAGTTCTTCCGCACCTTTAACCGTATGGATACGGGCGACTTTATGGACGACGACAGCATCTATGACGACCTGCGCCGCGCCATCATGGTTTCGCGCTACCTCGATCGCATCGCTTCCATTTCCATCGATGCCGCTTGCCGTCTGACCTTCCTGTTGACTGGTCAGCGTATGAACGCCGGCGATATCGCCCGTGTGGACGAGGATGAGCTCGAGAGCATGCGCGTGCCTTCGGGCGAGGGTGTTATCATGAGGCCCGCCGTCGACGCGCGTTACGTTGCCAAGGTGCCCGCCAACGAGGTCAGCGAGGGTCTTCGCTACCTGCTCGATCATCTTGAGGACGAGGACGATGGCGAGGACGACGAGGAGTAAGTGACCCCGTTCGTCGAAAGATTGTAAATACCTAAGTGAGCGCGGCCTTGCACATGCGGGACCGCGCTCTTGCGTTAGCATGGGACTACTTGTTTGGCTGTCAGCGGAGGCGATTGGCAATGGATAACTATTTGGACTTGATGCGCGCTCGCCGCGAGCAGATTCTGGAACGTTTTTATGCGGCGCTCGATCGCGCGGGCCGCCCCCACGACGCCGCGGGCCTCATTGCCGTGTCCAAGACCGTTGGTGTCGATGAGACCGTTGCCGCCATCCAAGCGGGGTATCGCCATTTTGCCGAGAACCGCCCGCAGGAGCTGGTTCGCAAGCTCACGGGTCTGGCGGAGCATCCGGAGCTGCCCGAGGTGCGCTTCGATATGATCGGCAACCTGCAGACCAATAAGATCAATGCGGTGCTGAGCTCAGCCGAGCTGATTCACTCGGTGGGTTCGCTGCATCTGGCACAGGCGATCTCGAGCCGTGCTGTCCGCAAGATTGAGGCAGGCGAGCTCGCCGGCCCCCAGCGTGTGCTCATCGAGGTCAATGTGAGTGGTGAGGAGTCGAAGGGAGGCTTTTCGCCCGATGAGATTCGCGCCGCCGCGGGTGAGCTTGCGGAACTTGAGGGAATTTGCGTACAGGGGCTTATGACTATGGCGCCCCGGGGGAATAAGGATGTGGCACGCCGCACCTTTGCGGGGCTTCGTGAGCTGAGGGATGAGCTGGAGGCGGCGCATCCCGATTTGAACCTGCCTGAGCTTTCCTGCGGCATGAGCGAGGACTTTGAGCCTGCCCTTGAGGAGGGCTCTACGCTCGTTCGCCTGGGCAGGGTAGTATTTAGCCCGGAGTTTGCAGTAAAATAAGGCTCTGAAGTGCGCACTGATTATCGGGGCGCCTGCACTAAACCGCGAGAGGACACAACCATGGGCTTCCTTGACGAGATTAAAAATAAGATGCACCTGGGCGGCCAGCAGGGTTACGACCAGGGTTATGGCCAGGACGACGACTACGGTTACGATGACGGCTATGACGATAGTTATCAGGGCAACGGCTACAGCGGTGCTTCGGGCGAGGGCTTCTACACCCAAGACGAGCCGAGCAACGGCCTGCTTGGTCAGACGCGCCGCGGTGAAGCTGAGTCGGTTGCCGTGTATACGCGCTCCGGTCAGCTGGTCGGCGATGACTCCCGCCATGCCACGACGTATAACCCGCCTTCGCGCTCGCAGGACAGCGTTGCGAGCGGTTATCGTCCTGGTGCCTATGACACGCCGTCGAGCTACGCCGAGAACACCCGCGCCCGTGCCGCCGCTGCACCCGCGCCTGCACCGAGCGATGCCTCGGCCTATGCGAGCAATATCATCAACGCCACGCCGCAGCTGCCGGCCTATGTCCTGCGCCCCGAGAGCTATGACGACGTGGAGACCGTGGTGCGCCGCGTTCGCACCAAGCAGCCTGTCGCACTGATTTTTGTGGGCGTACGCACCGAAGTTGCCAAGCGCGTCTTGGACTTCTCTTACGGCTTTGCCTGCGGTCTGGGCGCCACGGTCAAGGAGGTAGGCGACCGCGTGTTCATGGTGCTGCCCGCCGGTTGCGAGGTCAAAGATTCCGATCTCAAGAAGCTTCGTGCCGACGGCTACCTTAAGTAAAGACAAGACGAGGAGATTCCCATCAACATCTACACTATCGTCCAGCTGGTCAACACGCTGTTCAACTTCTATTCCACGCTCATTGTCGTCTACTGCTTTATGACGTGGATTCCCATGAAGCAGGGTGGTTTACTTCAGGATATTGCTGCGGTGCTCGATAGCGTGTGCGGTCCGTGGCTCAACCTGTTCCGTCGTTTCATTCCGCCGATGGGCGGTATCGATTTTTCGCCGGTCGTTGCGATTATTGCGTTGCAGTTGGTGCAGAGGCTGGTTCTGCAGCTTCTTATAGGTATACTCGTATAGAACTGACTTTGTAACTTACGTCGGGCGTGTAGCGCCGAGGCGATGAAAAAGGAGACTTGTTATGGCTATTACCCCTGCAGACATCCAGGCTCAGACTTTCTCTGAGGCCAAGCGTGGCTACGATCCTGCCGAGGTCGACGTCTTCTTGGAGACGCTGTCCTCCGAGGTTGACGCTATGCTCGCTAAGATCGTCGACCTTAAGGGTCGTCTGACTGCTACCGAGCAGCAGCTTGCCGATGCACAGGCTCAGCTTGCCCAGGCTCAGGATGCCACCGCCCAGGCCGTTCCCGCCGCCCCCGTGGCTGCTCCCGCCCCTGACTTCTCCGCTCAGGAGCGCCAGATTTCCGCTGCCCTGATCGCTGCCCAGCAGACCGCTGAGACCATCGTCAACGATGCCAACGAGAACGCTGAGCGTATCCGCAACGAGGCTGACGCCAAGGCCCGCGAGGTTATCCGCCAGGCTCTGACCGAAAAGCAGGCCGAGCTCGAGGAAATCGATCGTCTCAAGGCTTCCCGTGAGGAGTTCAAGGCCGAGTATCTCAAGCTCATTCAGCACTTCATGGACGATGCCCAGAACTCCTTCCCGGCCGACCTCATGGCCTCCACGCCGGTCGGTTCTGCCGCTTCTCCTGCGGTGACTGTTCCCGCCGAGCCGCTGCCCGTCGCTGACCCGGTTGTCCCCGTGGCCGATCCCTTTGCCCCGATCGACAACTTTGCTGCCGACGACCTGGACTAGCATCAGAGCTACAATCTAGTGTCCTTAAGAGGAGCTCGCACCTGCGGGCTCCTTTTTTGTGGCTGTATACGGGTTGGGAAACAAAACGCCGAGCTCTGCATGCGATAGGACAGAACTCGGCGAAGGGCGCGTGGTAAAAGGTAGATTTTAAGGTATGTCTAAAAACTACTTGAGGAGGAAGTTGGAGAGGGGAATAGTGCGGGCCTCGCGATGCTCGGGATCGGCGATGTGGTCGGCGGGATAGCCACAGACGAGCATGTGATAGGGATAGACGCCCTTGGGCAGATTGAACTGCTCCTCTGCCACCTCAGGCTTAAAATGGCATACCCAGCACGTTCCCAGGCCCTGCTCGGTGGCCTCCATCATCATCTGATCACACACGATGGACGTATCGATTTCACTGGAATTCATCTGGTCATACGGGCGTACCCAAGCATCATCGGTAACGCTGCAAATAAGGAAGATGAGCGGAGCGCCAAAGATAGACCCATCACGAGCAAACCGAGGCTGACAAGCAGCAGCCTTCTCCAGAAGCTCGGGCGTATCCAACACCATCACACGAGAAGGATGATTATTACAAGCAGAAGGAGCAATGCGCCCAGCCTCAACAATGGCATCCACCACAGCCTGCTCAACAGAACGGTCCTCAAAAGAACGACAAGAATACCGACCACGAGCCAGATCCAAATACCCCATAATCAAACCCTCCAAAGTCAGCGAATCAATCCAAAGCAAAACAAAGGGTACCCAAAGCCCGATTCAGCTAAACGTTTAAGGCGGTCCCAAAGTTCCCAATCGGGCTCAAAGGCCCTGCCAACAAAAGCCTCATTGCTTTCAAAGTATCAGCCAAAGTTCCCAATGGTGGTACGTAAGGCGAAGGGCCGGCCACGGTTTACTTTCGAACGACTCTGCAAAGCAGCCGGAGTGAGAAAGCAAACCGTGGCCGGCCCTTCGCCGCCGGGACACGTACCCCCAATTAACTGTTCTTCATGACAATCGAATCCACGACATCGGCCACATTCTCGCAGCAGTCGGCGCAGTACTCCAGGAAGGCGTACACGTCACGCCAAGCGATGACCTCGAGCGGGTCCTTGCCGTTAACGTGCAGGTTACGCATGGCGTTGATATAGAGCTCGTCGGCCTCGGACTCGATGGTGTTGATCTGGATGACGAGCTCGCGCAGCGTCTTGGACTTGCGGTAGTTAGGCAGCTCGACCATCAGGTCCTTCATGGCGCGGCAGGCGTCGGTCACCTTGTGGGCGATCACGATGGCATCGGGATGGATGCTCTGGATGTTGGTGAAGTAGACGCGCTGCACGACGCCCTCGATACGGTCGAGCACGGTATCGAGCGAGCAGCTCATCAGGTCTAGGTCCTCGCGCTCAAGCGGGGTGATAAAGGCCGTGAGCAGGGCGTCCTCAAGCTCATGGTGCTTCTTGTCGGCCGCATGCTCGATCGCGTGCATCTTGTCGAGCATATCGTGAATCTTCGCGGGATCGAAGTTCTCGAAAATCTTGGTGAGCAGCTCTGCTGCCTGGACGGCAAGGTCGGCGCAGGCGACGTAGTTGTCAAAGTAGAACGAATCGGGTTTCTTTGCCATGAGTGGGTCCTTTCGAGGCGAAGACGGGTGGGCGAGGTGTTACGGTCCGGATGGACGCTCGGTTTGACTAGATGAACATCATGAACAGCTTGGCCATGACAAAGCTGATGAATCCGCAGGCGGGGAAGGTGAAGAACCAAGTGAACATCATGTCCTTGACCACGCCGAAGTTGATGGCCGAAAGACGCTTGACGGCGCCGACACCCATGATGGCGCAGGTCTTGATGTGGGTGGAGGACACAGGGATACCGGTAAGAGTGGCAAGCAGCAGATTCGCGGCGCCTGCGAGGTCGGCGGAGAAGCCCTGATATTTCTCGAGCTTTACCATGCTCTGGCCGACGGACTTGATGATGCGCTCGCCGCCCACGCTGGTGCCGATGCCCATGGTGGCCGAGCACAGCAGCATGATCCAGATGGGGATGCCGGCGTCGCCGACGCCGGTCTGGCCGTTGGCGAAGGCGACACCTAAAAAGAGCACGCCGATGAACTTCTGTCCATCCTGCGCGCCGTGCATAAAGCTCATGGCCGCAGCGCTCGCGATCTGAGCGTATTTAAAGAAGACGTTGGCACGTCGCCTATTGGCGGCGGCAAACAGAATCGAGACGAGTTTGCACAGGACCCAGCCCATGACAAAGCCCAGACCGATGGAGAGCGCCAGGCCGTAGATGACCTTCATCCACTCGTGGACGTTGACGCTGTTCGCGCCGCCGAGGGCGATAGCGGCACCGGTCAGGCCGGCGATAAGGCTGTGGCTTTGCGAGGTGGGGATGCCAAAACGCGATGCTGTGGCGCCGTAGACGACGATGGAGAACAGCGCCGCGCAGAGGCACGCGAGCGCCATGGTGCTGTTTCCGCCAAAGTCGACGATATGCGAGATGGTGTTGGCGACGCTTGCGTTAAAGTGCGTCATGATGAGCACGCCCAAGAAGTTGAATGCGGCGCTCATGAGAATGGCGGCGCGGGCGGGCATACAACGCGTGGTGACGCAGGTCGCGATGGCGTTGGGCGCGTCGGTCCATCCGTTGACGAAGATGGCGCCGAGTGCGAGGATCACGGTGACGGCAAGGACTGGGTTCGACACAAGTTGGCCGAGGAAGGTTGAGAACGTTACGTCCATGTATGGGCTTTCTCGAAGTTTGCAGGCACGTTACAAAAACATGATAAATCGTATCACCTCCTGTGGGCTTCTTTACCGAGTTCTGATGGGAGAAGTGAATTTTTTGGCACTAACATTGAATATTGGCCCTGTTGACCGCGGGTGTTCTTTTTGCTATCACGTCGTGCGGACGTGCACATGCGGTCCGACACGCCAAAACCACAGCCTGTTCGCTTTACAATATGCAAACATGCGTTCGATAATAGGGGCATGGAATATCGACAGACAGATGGCAAAACTCGACGCGTGCACAAGCAGTATGTGGACGTCGTGGCCCGCATCCTTGCGGGCGGACAAGTCGTGCCGGTCACCGTCTGCTGGGTTGACGGTCGCTGCTTTACGATTGACGAGATTGTCTCGTCCACGGGCTTTGGCTTAACGGTCCACGGTGTTCGTACGGCAACGTATAAAGTTCGTTTTGGCGGGCATGCGACCGAGTTGTATCTGGAGGACCAGGCGCGCGAACGGCCGGACGGCTCGCAGGCCCACGTGATGCGTTGGTGGGTCTGGGCGTTTGACCGCACGCTCGAGGGCGAGCGCCGTAGGTAGGGACGCACGGCGTTCGGGTACAATGGTAGGAATCTTGTCATCTGCTGCGCCGTCATTCGCGGCGCTTTTTGAAAGGACGAAGCTATGAGCGATATCCAGGGCTATCAGAACGGCCCCGTCGAGACCGGCGCAAGCCGCGCCAAGGAGATGTCGCCGCGCGCGTACAATCTCGCCATGTCTGCCCTGATCTTCTTGGGCTTTTGCGCCATGGGCGCCGGCGCCTACTTTACGAGCACCATGTCGTTTGCGCGCATGATGATGAGCGGCGCCGCCTTGCCGCTGGTCTTTGGCTCGTTTATTTTGACCATCGTCGGTATGGTCATGATGTCGGCTGCTGTGGGCAAGCAGTCCGTGGGCCTGTCCCTTGTGGGCTACGTAATCTTTGCGAGTACCTTTGGCCTGACCGCGTCGTTTGGCCTTGCCAACTACGACCTGCCCACCATCAACACTGCCTTTATCGCCACGGCCGCCATCACCTTTGTCTTTGGCGCCTTGGGCGTGACGTTCCCCAAGTTTTTCCAGCGCGTATATGGCATCGGTTTTGGCATTCTGCTCGCCACTATTCTGGTTGAGATCGTGCTGATGTTCATGGGCGTCTCTCAGACCATCACCGACCTGATCGTGATCGTGGTGTTCGCCGGCTTTATTGGCTACGACACCTATGTGGCCACGACGGTGCCGCCCACGCTGCCCAATGCGGTGCTCATGGCGTCCAACCTATTCGTGGACATTATCAACGTGTTCCTGCGCATCCTGAACATCCTCGGTCGTCGCGACTAGCGCGGGGGATTGCAACGTTTCTTGTCGGACGCGGTAAAACGATGCGAAAGGCGGTCCCGCGGGGCCGTCTTTTTTGTGCACGGCGGGGTATCATGGATGGGAAAAAGCCGATAGCGGCAGCGACAGGAAAGGTGACCACTTATGGCAGACGTCGACAACAGGAACCGTAACCGCAGGCCCAACCGCGCGGGACAGCCCAACCCCAAGCGCGAGGCTCGCGCCAAGGCCGCCGAGCGTCACGTGGCAACTGTGTCCGAGGCGTGTGCCAAGGATATCGAGCGCTCGCTTGCCGGCGTTCGCGAATTCGACGGTATGCCTGCCGGCTTTGTCGCGGCGATGAAGGCCAAGGCCCAGAAGGCAGCGGCTGCCGAGGAGCCGGTTGCCGAGGTTGTGGAGGCCGACGCTGCCGAGGTTGAGGCTGCTGAAGTGGAGACTACGGTCGAGTCCGAGGTGGCACCCGAGTCCACTGAGTCGGCCGACGAGGCTGAGCCCGCGTCCGCGGAGGAGGCTGCTCCGGTCCTGCCCGAGGTCACTGTGCTTGATGCCTCCGCCACGCAGGCAATCCTCGATAACGGTCGCGGCTATGCGCAGTTCTGCGATATGGCCGTGCTTGCCTTTGCCTCGTTTACCAATCCGGGCGGCGGCTATATTCAGGGCTATCTGGGCCAGGAGGCGACGCTCTGTGCCGATTCGTACCTGTACAACGTGCTCGACAAGCAGCGCAAGTGGTACGGCGAGAACCGTCGCCGCAACATCAACTGCGAGCTTTACCGCAATCGTGCGCTGGTGGTGCCCGCCGTGCGCTTCGACCGCAACCACGTGCACGCATACGCCGATGTGATCGTTGCCGCCGCACCCAACGTCAAGCGTGCCCGCCAGGAGTACCGCGTGAGCGACGACGCCCTGTTGGATGCCCTGCGCGACCGTATCCGCTTTGTCCTTGCCATCTGCGATGAGCTTGGTCGCGAGAAGCTCGTGCTGGGTGCTTGGGGCTGCGACAATAACGGCTTTGATGCCGAGGTCGTAGCCGAGCTCTTCCGTAAGGAGCTCGCGTCGGGCGACTTTAAGGTCAAGCAGGTGTTCTTTGCCGTGCCTTCTACGCGCTGGGATGAGGACTTCGCCAAGTTCGAGCACGTGTTGGCAAACTTCCCCGAGCGCAACGAGGAGTCCTATGCCCAGGTTGCCGCCCGCGCTGCGGCCGCCCGTGCCGCCGAGCAGGCTCAGGCCGCTGCCGAGGACGATGAGGATGACGACGACTGGCACAAGTACCTGTAAACGGTACGTGCCGACAGATAGGGCGAGCCGGCGGGAGGGGCTGCTCCCGTCGGCTTTTTACTAAAGGAAGGGCTTACGATGAAAAACGTTCTGTGCTTCGGTGACAGCAACACCTATGGCTACGATCCGGCTGGTATGCGCGATGGCACCGCGGTGCGCTATGCGCAGGATGTGCGCTGGTGCGGCGTGGCGCAGCGTGACCTGGGCGAGGGCTGGCATGTGATTGAGGAGGGGCTCAACGGCCGCACGACGGTGCGCGACGATATGTGCCATCTGGACACTAACCTCAACGGCATTCGCGCGCTTCCGATGCTGCTCGAGGCCCATAAGCCGCTGGACGCCATTGTGATCATGCTAGGCACCAACGACTGTAAGACGGTCTTTAACGTGACAGCTTCCGATATCGCCCGTGGCGCTATGGCGCTGATTCGCGCCGTCCGCGCGTTTCCGTGGACCAACGCCGCGCCTTGTCCGCGCGTTTCCGTGGACCAACGCCGCGCCTTGTCCACGCGTTCTGCTGATGGCTCCTATCAAGATCAAGCCGCAAATCGCCGATGTGTATATGACCGACTTTGACGAGCATTCCGTCGAGGCCTCGGAGCATTTTGGCGAGTACTACGCGCACGTGGCCGAGCAGTTTGGCTGCGACTTTTTGAATGCCGCCGAGTTTGCCGAGCCGGGCGATATCGACTACCTGCATATGATGCCCGAGAGCCACGAGAGCTTGGGCCACGCCGTGGCAGCCAAGCTCCAAGAAATGTTCGGTGAGTAGTACGACCCCAAACCACCACAAAGGGGACAGGCACCTTTGTGGTGGTTTTGCTGCAGGGCTAGTAATTCCACATGTGGTTGACGGGGCCGGAACCTTTGCCCATGTCAAAGCCAGCGGCGAGAGCGCCCGTTAAGTAGGCCTTGCCGGCGTTGACGGCATCGGCAAGATCCATGCCCTGGGCCAGCGCGCAGGCGATGGCGGACGAGAGTGTGCAGCCGGTGCCGTGCGTGTTGTCGGTCTCGATGCGCTTGTGACGGAACCACGTGGTGAGTGGATCGCCCAGGTGGTTGCCCTCGTCATCGAGTGGCGCGGGCTCTGCCAGCACATCGTTGGCCTCGTTGACAAGGTGTCCGCCCTTAACCAGAGACGCGCATCCAAAGCGGCGGGTAAGGAGCATGGCGGCATTTTGTTGCGTGCGCTCGGAATCGATCTCGTAATCGAGCAGCGCCATGGCCTCGGGAATATTGGGCGTGATAACGGTCGCCAGTGGGAACAGGCAACGAGTAAGCGCCTCGGCGGCATCCTCGGCAATGAGACGGGCGCCCGAGGTGGCGACCATGACGGGGTCGACGACCACGTTCGTTGCGTTCCAAGCGCTCAAGCGGTCTGCGATGACTTCGATAATCTCGGCAGAGGAGACCATGCCAATCTTGACGGAACTCGGGCGGATATCGTCAAAGACGGCGTCAATTTGCGCGGCTACGATATCTGGCGAGATATCCTGCACGGCGGTGACGCCCAGTGTGTTTTGCGCTGTGATGGCGGTGATGGCTGTCTCGGCATACAGGCGGTGCGCCGTGATGGTCTTGATGTCGGCCTGAATGCCGGCACCGCCGCTGGAATCGGATCCCGCGATGGATAGAACGGCGGGTACCTTACTGCGATCCATGTTCGCTCCCTTGTCCGGTCGGAATCAAATGGGTCTTTAAGCCTGCATTATAAAGATGCCCGGGCCGGCTGTATGCCGATCCCGGGCGGGTGATGCAATCTTTACGCAAATGTAAGCAAATGTTCACATGTCAACAATTGACGAGCACCTTGTTGCCGATTGTGGCTCCAGTGACGCGTTAATCCTCCATGCCAAGATCGATCGTCGTGCCCTCGAACACCTTGTTGACGGTACGGACGGCGCACATCTTGCCACACATGGTGCAGGTGCCCTCGGTGGCGGCGGGGGATTCCTCGTAGCGCTTCTTACCGGTGACCGGATCGAGAGCACACTTCCACATGGCATCCCAGTCGAGCTTGCGGCGTGCCTGGCCCATCTTGTCGTCCATGTCGCGGGCGTGCGGCACCTTCTTGGCGATATCGGCGGCGTGCGCGGCAATCTTGGTGGCCATGAGGCCATCGAGCACGTCCTGGGCGTTGGGCAGGCACAGGTGCTCAGCCGGCGTCACGTAGCACAGGAAGTCGGCACCGGAGCTGGCGGAGATGGCGCCGCCGATGGCAGCGGTGATGTGGTCGTAACCCACGCCGATATCGGTCACCAGCGGCCCGAGCACATAGAACGGGGCGTTGTGGCACAGACGCTTCTGCAGTTTCATGTTGGCGGCGATCTCGTCGAGCGCCATGTGGCCCGGGCCCTCGACCATGACCTGGACGCCGGCGGCCCAGGCGCGCTTGCACAGCTTGCCCAGCTCGATCATCTCGGCGGTCTCGGTGGCGTCGTTGGAGTCGTAGAGACAGCCCGGGCGGCAGGAGTCGCCGAGCGAGATCGTCACATCGTACTCGTGGCAGATCTCGAGCACCTCGTCGTAAAACTCGTAGAAGGGGTTCTCGTTGCCGGTGACCTCCATCCAGCCAAACAGCAGCGAGCCGCCGCGGCTGACGATGTTCATCAGGCGGCCGGTCTCCTTAAAGGTCTTGATGACCGATTTGTTGATGCCGCAGTGGATGGTCATAAAGTCCACGCCGTCCTCGGCGTGTGCGCGCACGACCTCGAGCAGGTCGTCCTTGGTAAGCTTGACCAGCGGCTTTTCCATGTAGCCGATGGCGTCGTACATGGGCACCGTGCCCACCATGAGCGGCGTCTCGTCGATGAGCTGCTGGCGGAACTGGCGCGTCTTGCCCGAGTTGGAGAGGTCCATGATGGCGTCGGCGCCGTAGTCCTCGGCGATCTTGACCTTCTTCCACTCCCCGGCGGCATCGGCCTTGTCGCCCGAGATGCCCAGGTTGACGTTGACCTTGGTGGCCAGGCCCTCGCCGACACCAAAGGCGCGCATGCCCTTTTTGATATGCACGATGTTGGCGGGAATGGCGATGCGGCCGTCTGCCACGCGCTCGCGGATGTACTCGGGGTCGCGATGCTCGCGCTCGGCAACCTCCTTCATCTGCGGTGTGATCTGCCCGGCGCGGGCGAAGTCGATTTGCGTGACGAGCTTGGGCTCGGTCTGTGTGCTCATTGGCACGGCTCCCTTCGTTGGCATTACCCATATCAGGTTTGCGGGTCAGGGCGGGCGCGCCCAATCTCAGCCTGTCGTCTTGTCCTGCAAGCTCCCCGTTATGTCATGGGCTCAAGTATAGCCTGAATGGGTACGATTGGGCCAACGAGCGTGCCTGTGGGGAGGCGAACATGGAAGACAAGCATCTATATCGAGAGACGCAATGGGATGTATCGGCCGAGGAAAGCCGTGCGCACCATGGCCTTGTCGCGATTGGCTTTGCGGTGCTTGCCGTGCTGGTGATTGCCTTTTGTATCTGGACGTATGGTGGTCGCGGCGGCGCTGCCTGGGAGTTTGAGGCCGACGATGCCCTGCCGATCATGACGGTGAAGGTCGCTGGTGGTAACACGGTGGCCGCGCCGGGCGACTATTGGTATCCGCGCGACGAGTTTGTGCAGCTGCAGCTGAGCGGTGGCTCCATTCCTGGTGAAGAGATCGAGCGCGTGACCTTCGATGCGTCGCTTAAGACGCTGTCGGTCGAGCTCAAAGATCAGGGGGACGTTCCCACGACCATGGACATTGCGCTGACGGAATGGCGCCTGGAGCCTCCGACGGGTGTTGCGGTGTCCGAGGTTGAGCATGTCAAGATTACCTATCAGGACGGCTCGACAAATGAAATTGCCAAAGCCGACGGCTTGGCGGAATAGACGCCGTGCCTAGGCGGCACATTCAAAAGTAGCGGTGATCCTACAAGGCCTGTTCGTTCAGGAAGACCAAAGTGTTTTTATTTGAAAGCTCGGGAAAGTGGCGATAACCAACGTCGAACGCGGTGAGCCCGCTTACATCCTCGAGCTTGTTTTCTGCCATCCAGCGCACCATGGAGCCGCGTGCCTTTTTGCTGGCGGTCGAGCGCTGGATGGGCTTGCCGTTGCGGATGCCTTCGCCAAAGAGGCATGTGACGACCGTGGCATCGGTGGTGAGGCGGGGCAGAACGGCTTTGGCGTATTCCGCGCTGGCGAGGTTGACGATCGTAGCGTTGGAGCCTGCCGGAACGATGGCCCGTGCGAGTTTGTCGCCCCAAAACGCATAGAGGTCTCGGGCATCGTCGACGGCAAGCTTCGCGCCCATCTCCAGCCGATACGGTTCAACGGCATGAAAGGGGCGTACGCATCCGTAAAGGCCCGATAGGATCCACAGATGGTCTTGCAGCCATGCGAGCTGCGCGGAATCCATCACCTCGGGTGCCATGCTCTGGTATTGAATGCCGTGATAGGACATGACGGCAGGGGAGAGGTGACGGGCGAGTGCGGGATTGTCGAGATCGCCGTTTTTCAGGATGGGCCCAAACTCATGCAGGGTGTTGAGGCAAGGCCCCAGCAGTTTGTCGCTCACGTTCCAGAGCGCCTGCAGACCTCCGCTGCCTTCATTCCGCTCGATATCTAGCAGTGCGCGGTGGAGGCGAGCCGTCTCGTGCGCAAAAGGTGGAATGCCCAGGACTTCAAAAGCATCTTGGGCCGCACGCATCTGCTTGGCGGGCGAAATGATGATCTGCAGCATGGACTCTCCTCTGCCAAAAAGGAAGTTGCGGTGGAATACGGCCTGTTTTGGCCGTTTATGGGCCAGTTTAGTCCGTATTTCACCGCAACTGATGAAGGGTTGGTTAGGCGCGCTCGATGAAGGCCTTGTAGCCGCGATAGGCCTCGTAGATATCGGCCTTGTTGGCGACCTCCCACAGGGCGTGCATGGACAGGACGGCAACGCCGGAGTCGATGACGTTCATGCCATACTCGGCCATGATGTAGGCGATGGTGCCGCCGCCACCCGCGTTGACGCGGCCGAGCTCGCAGGTCTGGAAGTCCACGCCTGCCTCGTCCATGATGTCGCGGATGAGAGCGACGTACTCGGCGTCGGCGTCGTTGGAGCCGCCCTTGCCACGGCTGCCCGTGTATTTGTTAAAGCACAGGCCGCGACCCATAAAGGCGGCGTTCTTGGTCTCGAACTTGCCGGCGTAGCCCGGGTCAAAGCCGGCGGACACGTCAGAGGAGAGCATGCGGCTGCGGGCGAGTGCGCGGCGCAGGGCCAGCGGGCTGCTCTCGCCGGCGAGCGTCATGATCTCGGCGACGGTGTTCTCGAAGAAACGGCTCGTCATGCCGGTGGCGCCCACGGAGCCGATCTCCTCCTTGTCGACGATGAGTGTGATGCTCGTGCGCTCCACGTTGGCGACGTTGATCTGGGCGAGCATGGACGGATAGGCGCAGACGCGGTCGTCGTGGCCATAGCCCAAAATCATGGAGCGGTCGAGACCCATGTCGCGGGCGGGGCCGGCGGGCACGACCTCGATCTCGGCGGAGAGGAAGTCCTCCTCCTCGACATCGTACTGTTCCTTGAGGATGTCCAGGAACATCTGCTTGACGGGCTCCTTGGGGGCGTCCTTGTCGTCCTCGTCAAACTTGACGGGGCGGCCGCCCACGATCACGTCGAGGATCTCGGCGTCGACGGCGTCCTTGGCGGGCTTGGCCATCTGCTCGCTCGAGAGGTGGATCAGCAGGTCGGAGATGGTAAAGACCGGGTCGTCGGCCTTGTCGCCGATGTTGATGTCGACGGTGGTGCCGTCCTTTTTGCAGATGACGCCCACGAGTGCGAGCGGGGAAGCGACCCAGTGGTAGCTCTTGACGCCGCCATAGTAGTGCGTGTCGAGATAAGCCATGTCTCCGGCCTCGAAGGCGGGGTTCTGCTTGAGGTCCAGGCGCGGCGAGTCCACGTGGGCGCCCAGGATGTTAAAGCCCTGCTCGAGCGGGGCGGTGCCCAGGTTGACGAGCATGAGGTCCTTGCCGTGGTTGGCGGCGTACACCTTGTCGCCGGCCTTGAGCGCGCGGCCCTCGGCGATCACGGTCTCCAGATTGACGTAGCCCGCCTCCTCGGCCATCTTGATACCGGCCTTGACGCACAGGCGCTCGGTCTTGTTCTCACTCAAAAACTGCTTATAGCCGCGGCAAAGCTCCTCGAGCTCCTCGATCTGCTGTGGCGTGTACTTTTTCCATGCGCTGGGACGCTCCATGACGCAGGCTCCTTTCGGATCGATCGTGCTGGTTGATGTACCGTGAGCCATCGTATCACGCGCGGGCCCGCGGCGGCAGGGAAGCCTGATGTGCGGTGGCCGCGGGGCGGGGAGCGTGTAAACTGGTGTGAGCAAACCGTGCCCAGCCCAAAGCGAGGTATTCAATATGTCTGAAAAGCGCCGTACCTTTGCCGTCATCGACGGCAACTCGCTCATGCATCGCGCCTTCCACGCCGTGCCGCCGACCATGAACGCGCCGGACGGTCGCCCCACCAACGCGATCTTTGGTTTTCTGAACATGTTCCTCAAGATGATCGATGCCTTTAATCCCGACGGCGTTGTCGTGGCGTTTGACAAGGGCAAGCCGCGCGTGCGTATGGAGATGCTGCCGCAGTACAAGGCGCAGCGCCCGCCCATGGACCCCGACCTGCACGCGCAGTTCCCCATGATCAAGGAGCTGCTCGCCGCGCTCAACGTGCCCATTTTGCAGTCCGAGGGCTGGGAAGGCGACGATATCCTGGGAACCATGGCGCGCCTGGGCGAGGAGGCCGGCTGCGACATGCTGCTGGTGACCGGCGACCGCGACATGTATCAGCTCGTGACCGAGCACGTCAACGTGGTCTCGACTCGCAAGGGCCTGTCCGACGTGGCGATCATGACGCCCGAGAGCGTGGACGACCTGTATCACGGCATCACGCCGGCGCTCGTGCCCGATTTTTACGGTCTGAAGGGCGATACGTCGGACAACATTCCCGGCGTACCGGGCATCGGCCCCAAAAAGGCGAGTGCGCTCATCGCGCAGTACGGCAGCCTTGACGAGGTCATCGCGCATGCTGACGAGGTCAAGGGCAAGATGGGAGAAAACCTGCGCGCACACATCGACGACGCGCTGCTGAGCCGTAAGGTGGCGACCATCCGCACCGATGCACCCGTTGAGCTCGATTTTGAGGCGACGTCCTTCCCGGCGTTTTCCGCCGATGAGGTTTCCGCGGCGCTGGGCACGCTTGGTATCACCGCCATGCAGAACCGTTTCTTGGCGCTGATCGGCGGCGAGGGCGGGGCAGCTGCCAGCACGTTTGAGATTCCCGCCGTTTTGCGCGCAGCCGCCGGCGATGCTGGCGCGCTTGGTGCCGTTGCGGCTGAGGTCTCCCGCGTGATTGATGCCGGCGAGTGGGTCGCCGCCGTGGTGGACGATGACAAGGAAGAGGGCGCGCTCTTTGGGCTGACGCGCACGCTGTGGTTGGCGACGTCCAAGGGCCTGTTTGCGCTCGAGGAGGGCGACAGCGGTGCGGCGGCTGAGGTTGAGGGCTTCAACTTCGCCCACGGCGTGATTGCCGGCGTGCTCGCGCGTCTGTTTATGGAAGGCCGTGTGGCGAGCCCGGACATGAAGGCACTGCTGCATGAGCTTTCGCCCATCGATTCTTCTGAGCTCGAGCTCATGGATCCGCTGGCAGTCGATTCCACGCGCATCTTCGATACCGTTGTTGCCGCCTACCTGTTGGATTCCGACCGCTCCGAGTTTGACGAGGTGTATCTGGCCGATACGTATCTGCAGATGGCGCTGCCTGCGGCGCGCGGCGCAGAGGGTGCTGGCGAGGACGCTCCTGCGCCCGCCGCTCGCACGGCGGCCTTGACGCTGGCGCTGGTTGCACCGCTGCGTGACCGCATGGCCCGCGAGAACGCCGCCAACGTGTTCGATGGGATTGAGATGCCACTCGTGCCGGTGCTTGCCAAGATGGAGCGCGCGGGCATGCTCGTGGACCCCGACCGCCTGCACAGTCTGTCCGAGGGCCTGGCGACCCAGATTGCCGATGTCGAGCGCAGCATTCGCGACCTGGCCGGCGACGAGACCTTTAACATCGGCAGCCCCATGCAACTCTCGCACGTGCTGTTTGATGTTATGGGACTTCCGACCAAGGGCCTCAAAAAGACCAAGCGCGGCTACTATTCGACCAACGCCAAGGTGCTGAGCGACCTTGCCCGCGACCACGAGATCGTGCGCCTGATTTTGGACTGGCGTGAGAAGTCCAAGATTAAGTCGACCTATCTGGACACGCTGGGCCCGCTGCGCCGTGGTGACGGGCGTGTGCACACCACGTACAACCAGACCATCACCGCGACGGGGCGTTTGTCTTCGAGCGACCCCAATCTGCAAAACATTCCGACGCGCTCGGAGCTGGGGCGTACCGTCAAGACGGCGTTCTCGGCGGGCGAGGGCAGCGTCTTTTTGGCGGTGGACTACTCGCAGATCGAGCTGCGCCTGCTCGCGCATCTTTCGGGTGACGAGCACCTGGTGCGCGCCTTCAACGAGGGCGAGGACTTCCATGCCGAGACGGCCGCGCGCGTATTTGGCGTGCCGGTGTCCGAGGTGACACCCGACCTGCGTAGCCGCGCCAAGGCCGTGAACTTTGGCATCGTGTACGGCCAGCAGGCCTATGGACTGTCGCAGTCGCTGCACATCTCGATGGCCGAGGCGCGCGATATGATCGATCGCTACTACGAGGCCTACCCGGGCGTGCGCACGTTCCTCGACAATGTGGTGGCGCGAGCCAAGCTGACGGGCTATGCCGAGACCATGTATGGCCGCAGACGCCATATTCCCGAGCTCAAGGCCAAAAACCCACAGCTCCGCGGCTTTGGTGAGCGCACGGCCATGAACCACCCCATGCAGGGCACCGCCGCCGACATCATCAAGATCGCCATGGCCCGCGTAAGCCGTCGCTTGGAAGAAGAAGGCTTTGCCGCCCACATGATCCTGCAGGTACACGACGAACTGGACTTTGAGTGCCCCGTCAACGAAGTCGAGCGCCTAACCACCATGGTCCGCGACGTCATGGAACACGTAGTAGACCTCCGAGTACCCCTAATCGCCGAAGCTTCGACTGGAGTGACCTGGGCAGACGCCAAGTAAGGGCACGACCACAATTCCAAAGTAATACAAAACCAGAAGGACGCCCCTCATCAACAAGGAGCGTCCTTCGTTCAATAAAAATCAGTCAAAGTATCTAGGCGCCAAGATGCCATCCAGGCGGCAAGCAAGTCAACGTAGCCATGCCCGGGGCCGACCGTTTGATTTTTGTAGATTCCGCACGAGCCGAAGAGCACTTAATGTGCTCTTCGAGCGAGCCCAGGACCTGACCGAACAAAAATCAAACGGCCGGCCCCGGGCATGGCGTCGAGTTTAACGAGCCGCCAGGATGGCGTCGATGAGCGTCAGTACGCCCCCGTCGTTGTTACTCGGAATACGCCACTTGGCGTGCGCGTTCATGTGCTCCTCTGCATTGTCCACGATAAAGCTATGCCCGACGCGCTCCAGCATGGGAATATCGTTGTAGGTGTCGCCCACGGCGGCAGCGTCGGCGATATCGATGCCCAGGTGCTCGCACAAATGCGCCACGCCCGAACCCTTGTCGACGCCCAGGTTCATAAAGTCGATCCACTCGCGGCCCGCATTGGTGACGTAGAGCTGATCCGAGAACGCGGGGCTATAGGTCTCGCGGAATGCGGGCTCGGCATCGTAGGCGGGGAAGAAGATCGAAATCTTGTTGGACTCGATATCAAGGCCCTCAAAGCTATCGACGTAGTTGATCGTGTTGTAGTAGACGCTGATCTCGTCGTGGTACTGATGGTCGCGGGCGAGCACATAGAACTCGTCGTAGCAGCACAAGACGGGAACGGCGCGCGGGTCCTCCGAGGCACGGGCGAGCACCTGCTGATACAGCGCCACATCGATATTGCTCTTATAGATATAGCTGCCGCGATAGATCACGCACGCTCCGTTGTCGGGACAAAAGGCGAGGCGGTTCTTAATGCCCTCGAACATTTCCTCGAGCTTGGGGGCAGGCCGTCCGCTGGCGGGGCAGAATACGATGCCTGCGTCGGCGAGCTTGTCCAGGCGCTCGTCAAGACCCTGCGGCAACACGCGCTCGTCGGTCAGCAGCGTCTTGTCCATGTCGACGGCGAGAATCTTAATGTTTCCGATATGGGTGTCCGATTCGTAAGTTTGCATAAAAGCGCGCCTTTCGTTTCGAAATTGTTTCAGACGTTATAACCATCAACCAGTAACTGAGCGTATTGTCGCAGGAACGGAGCGTATTTGCACCACGCTTCACAAACTAATGAAAAAACTTTTCAGAAATATGAATTTGTCGCTTGTGCTGCGGGCACTTTAGCGTAATATAGCGACCATCGAAAACGGAGACGGCAAAAGAGCCGCTTACCGAGGAAAAGGTACCGTTTACGATATTAGAATTGCGCCCGGCGATAG
>CAUCKA010000006.1 GCA_958443265.1 uncultured Collinsella sp.
CGGACCGAGCGGCCAAACGGCGCGCCGGGCTCCGCATCGGCAGCAACGGCCACGGACGGATAGCTCACCAGCTGCTCGATATCGGCGACGACATCCTCCCAGACCTCGTCGACGTACTCGGCAACGCTCTGCTCCACCTGATTCATGGACGACCTCCTTACCAATGAGGGGCGAGCGTGCCCGCCCCTCACATCACATACTTATATAGCGAAAAGTTTAGCAAGCTCGGCCACCGAGTGCACCACCGCATCGGCGCCCGCGGCCTCGTGCTCCCCCGGCGCCGCCGCGCCCGAATAGATGCCGATACACGGCACGCCCATCGCGTGCGCGCCCTCGACGTCGTTAAAGCGGTCGCCAATCATCACGGCATCGTCCGCGGTCGTGCCCAGGGCCGCCAGCGCATCGCGGACCGAATCAGCCTTGGTCTCGCGTCCCTGCGAAGGGTTCATGCCAACCACGGCTTCGAACTGACAAAGCCCCAGTTCATGCACCATATCGATGCACTTCGCCTCCATGCGCGACGTCGCCACGGCCATACGCTTGCCCTGGGCGGCCAACCCATCCAGCAACTCAGGGATTCCATCGAACACGGGGTACTCTTCCGGTCCCAGCTCGTCAAAAAAGGCACGGTACTCATCGGCCACCACCAGCGACTCCTCGCGCGAGAAGCCGTAAAAGTCGTGGAAGCTCTTCCACAGCGGAGGCCCGATCATACGGCGCAAGTCACCCATCTGCGCCTCCGTAAACCCACGCGCAGCCAGCGTCTTGCGCGTCGAGGTCATCACCGCCCGACCCGTATCGGCCACCGTGCCGTCAAAATCGAACAACACGACCGGCCGTTTGCCTATCTCCAACGCCTCCATCGGCATTCCTCTTCCCCAGTTGACGATTTCCACACCGACACTTCAAACTGTTGACTATTCAACAATTGAACCTAGTACTGTGGAACGACTCTACTATACTTGTCGCACTTTGCTCTCAGAAGGCGGCGCGCAAGCGCCCCAACGAAAGGTGCAATTATGTCTTTTGCCATCATAACCGACTCCACGTCGGACATCTCCCCTGCCCGCGCCCAAGAGCTCGGCATTTACGTGATTCCGCTGCATGTGATTATCGAGGGCGAGGACCTGCTCGACCAGGTGCAGATTACCGCCCAGGAATACGTCGCGCGCATGGCTGGCTCCGAGCAGCTGCCGCACACCTCGCAGCCGAGCGCCGGCGAGTTTAAGGCGCTCTTTGACCGTGTGCGCGCCGACGGCCACGATAGCGCGATCTTTATCTCGCTGTGCAGCGAGTGGTCTGCCTGCTATTCCAACGCATGTCTGACGGCCGAGACCCACGAACTCGACGTGCGCTGCATCGACTCGCGCACCGGATCGGGCGCCGAAGGCCTGCTGGTGGAGTACGCGCTCGCCATGCGCGAGGACGGCCGCAGCCTGGACGAGACCGAGGCGCAGATTCGCGCGACGCTGCCCGATGCCCACCTGCTGCTGATTCCCCGCACGCTCGAGAACCTTGTTAAGAACGGCCGCGCGCCCAAGCTTGCCGGCCACCTCACGCAGATGCTCAACATTCGCCTGGCCGTTTCGCCGGAGTGGAAATCGGGCGAGATCAAAGTCATCAAAAAGGGCCGCGGCGCCAAGCGCATCGTTGCGAACACCATGTCCGATTGCCTCGCATTTTTGGCCGAGCATCCGGGCGCGAGCGTACGCGTGCTCACAACCGGCGCCGCCGAGGAGCAGGAGCTCGTCAACCAAGCACTCGCAGGCCAGGACTACGTAGACGCCGGCACCGGCCCCATCGGCTGCACCATCGCCACCCACGTAGGCGTCGACGCCATCGCCATCAGTTACTGCCCCCGCTACCAACCTGCCAATTAGGGCCACCCATATCACTTGCGGTGAAATAGGGACTGTTTTTGGCTTATCAGCCGCAAATCAATCCCTATTCCACCGCAACTTAGAAATCGGCAATCAGCCCTGCGGGCCCTGGAATAGTTCCTCATGCGAGCCCATTCTGACCAGCCGGATCACAGGATTAGTCTTATGCGGCAAGTAGAGAACGACCACATCGACCAAGCCATCGGATAGATGGAAATCGATGTGGCCGTTGTAGTTGCCGCCCGGGTTTGAAAGCTCGTGGGCACCATATTCCGCGGGAAGCGAGCCGTGAGCCGCAAGCTCTGCGACCGCCGCCTTAAACTCGGTTTTTAGCTGCGGATGGATGCGCATCGTCCGTTTGTAATCCGCCTTAAACTGAGCCTCGACCTTAATCTCAAACATCGCTAGTCCTCATCGAGGAATGATATAAGCTCATCAGCGTTATTGAATGACGGGCTGTCGTCCGGCAGAATCCCCAACTCATGAGCTTCGGCGATCACCATGGCACGCCTCGTTGCCTCGTTGGGCACCTCCGCCCTTCCTACGATCTCAAAAGGAATCTTTCGTTGATTTACCAGCTGCCGAACAGCAAGGTTGAGATACGAATTGAGACTCAGACCAACCGTATCCAAGAACTCAGTCGCCTGTTCCTTGAGCCCCTCTTCGATGCGAACCGTCGTAGGCTTAACCGTTGCAGTAGACATACGCGACCTCCTCGCCTCGTCTTTTGCATCAGTATACCCAGTTTAGATGGCATACTGATGTTAAATAGCATCAGTATGCCGTTCACATTACTATAACAACAGTCACAGCACCCTACATCAGCCCGCTCAGGGCAATGTCGACGGCCTCGTTGAGGTCGTCGGTGATGTGCACAAGCTCCGGATCGAGCGGGCTAATCATATCGGCGTCCATCACCGGGCCGTTGAGCCAGTCGAACAGACCCTGCCAGTACTCGGTGCCCACCAGCACGAGCGGCATGCGCTTTACCTTGTGCGTCTGCACCAGCGTGAGCACCTCGAACATCTCGTCGAGCGTGCCAAACCCGCCGGGAAACACAATAGCGCCCGAGCTGTATTTGACGAACATAGTCTTGCGCACAAAGAAGTAACGGAAGTCCATGCCAAGGTTCACGTATTTGTTGAGCCCGTGCTCGTGCGGAAGCTCGATACCCAAGCCGACCGACTTGCCGTTGACACTCGCCGCTCCCCTGTTAGCCGCCTCCATGACGCCGGGACCGCCACCGGTGATAACCGCCACGCCGCGCTGGGCGATCTTGCGACCGACCGTGCGCGCGGCCTTGTAGAGCGGATCGGTCTTGGGCGTGCGGGCGCTGCCGAAGATGGTCACTGCAGGACCAAGCTCGGCAAGCGCGCCAAAACCATCGACAAACTCTGCCTGAATGCGCAGCACGCGCCACGGATCGGCATGCAGCCAGTCGGTCGACTCCTCGGGCGCCAGCAAGTTGGCATAGGTGTTGTCCTTAGGAATCATGGGGCCGCGCATGACCACGGGGCCGCGGCGGTACGTCTCGTCGTAGGCAGGCTCGCCCTCGACGTTTTCATTCTTAATCATGGGTACTCCTATCGAGAAAAAGAAAAACGGGCGGGGTCGACGCCATGCGCCAAACACCCGCCCGAACATCAACTATTCGGTATGGTACCCACGATGCATCAAGTGCTTGCAAGCTATCGGTCATCGGTCGCGCAGACGGTGTTAGCGAACGTGATGACCGGCCGGCGCTCGTCCCTTGCCGTTGCCCGCGCTTTGCAAGCGCCCGCGCCGCTCTTAGTAGTCCACCGCCGCAGGGCTGTTCATCCAGTCGCTCACAAACGCGCCGTAGCGGCCCTCGATAATGGCCTGGCGGGCGCGCTGCATAAGGTTGAGCAGGTAGTAGATGTTGTGCATCGAAAGCAGAATGCCGCCGAGCATCTCCTTCTGCGTGACCATGTGGCGGATGAGCGCACGGCTGTAACCGCCCGTGCACACCGGGCAGGTGCAGGTGGGATCGATGGGGCCGTCGTCGTGCGCAAAGCGAGCGTTGCGGAAGTTGAGGCGACCCTCGCTAGAGAATGCCGTGCCCATGCGGCCGGTGCGCGTCGGCAGCACGCAGTCGAACATGTCGATGCCCACGCCCACGCCGCGCACGAGCGTGGTGGGGTTGCCGACACCCATCAGGTAGCGCGGCTTATGCTTGGGCATGTACTCGCTCACGAGCGGCGCCAGGGTCTCGAACATGGTCTCGTGATCCTCGCCCACCGAATAGCCACCGATACCATAGCCCGGGAAGTCGCCGCACTCCTCCAGATGGCGCAGCGAACGCAGGCGCAGATCCAGGTGCATGCCGCCCTGAACGATACCAAAGAGCGCCTGGTCATCGCGGGTATGCGCCTTATAGCAGCGCTCGGCCCACATACTCGACAGCTCCACGGCGCGCTCGACATAGGCACGCGTGGCGGGATAGCCGGGGCACTGATCGAGCTGCATGCAGATGTCGGAGCCGAGCTTCATGGCGATCTCCATGTTGTCCTCGGGTGTCCAGAACACGTGGCGGCCGTCGTAATCGTTGACGATAAAGCGCACGCCCTCGTCGGTGAGCTTAACGGCGTCGTTATGGCTAAAGACCTGGAATCCGCCCGAGTCGGTGAGGATGGGGCCGTGCCAGTTCATAAACTTGTGCAGGCCGCCCAGCTCGGCGATGGTATCCTCGCCGGGACGCATGGACAGGTGATAGGTGTTGGCAAGCACGATCTGGGCGCCGAGCTGCTTGACGGTCTCGGTGGGAATACCCTTGACGTTTGCCTTGGTGCCCACGGGCATAAAGATCGGCGTCTCGATGTCGCCGTGCGGGGTATGCAGCACGCCGGCACGCGCGTGCGTTGTCGGATCCTCGGCGATCAGGTCGAATTTAAAAAGGCTCTGGTCCATAAACTGGAACTCCTTGGTTGCGGTTCATACGCAGACCATTATACGAGCAACCATCGAACCGCACCGACTCGACAGAAACTAGTGCATTTGGATCAGGCTCCCACGCTAGTCGTTGGGGACATTCTTCAGCGCCATCTTGCAAAGGAGTGTCCCTTTCGACTAGTCATTTAAGAACGTCCCCAACGACTACTTTTCGCCAGCAACGCAAACGCCGACGCTTTGGCACCGTCAGCGAGCGCCGCCCAGAGCGAACAAGTTGGCATGAAAAAGGCAAGGCATAGACCTTCTGGTCATGCCTTGCCTTTTGAATGACAAGTTGTCGCTCTGGGCGGCGCGCAGCGTCGGCTGGTCCGCCGTTCGTTAGAACGGCGGAACCTGAGACGTAACCCCTAAGGCCGCTGGCCCATGCCACCCTCGAGGGTGACAGTCTCGCCGTTCATGTACTTAAAGTCGGGACCGCAGAGCTGAACGACAACGCGGCCGATTTCCTTCTCGACGTCGCCGTAGTGGCCTGCCGGCGGCATGTGGACATTGGCCTTGAACGCCTCGGGATAGGCATCCTGGAAGTTCTCGAGCGCAGCGGTCCAAGCAAGCGGACAAACGATATTGACGTTGATGCCGTCCTTGCCCCACTCGTTGGCGGCAACGCGAGTCAGGCCGCGGATGCCCTCCTTGGCGGCAGCATAGCTGCACTGGCCATAGTTGCCAAACAGGCCGGCGCCCGAAGCAAAGTTGACCACGGAGCCCTTGGTCTCCTTCAGGTGCGGATAGGCCTTCTGCATGTACAGGTAGGTGGCATACAGGCCAGAGTAAATGGCCAGGTTAAACTGATCCATGGTGTGATCGGCGATGGTAACGCCCGAAGCGCTGGCCTGAGCATTGTTGACGACGGCGTCGATGCGACCGAACTCCTCAATCGCTTTGTCGATAACGTTCTGCACGACGGCCTCGTTGTCCTGGCCGGCCGAGACATCGGCCTGAACAGGCAGAACCTTGACGCCGTACTCGGCCTCGAGGGATTCCTTGGCGGCCTCGAGCTTGGCAACGTTGCGGCCGGTGATGACGAGGTTCGCGCCCTCCTTGGCAAAAGCGATATCGATGCCGTAACCGATGGAGCCAGCGGAGCCGTCCTTGAGCGTGGCCTTGCCGCCGCCGGTGACGATCACGGTCTTACCAGTGAAAAGTCCCATACAAAGTCCTTTCAAATCGCGACGGGCCCACCCGCCGACTGCGCGCATCCAACTTCACGCGCCAAAAGCTGAAATGCAACTTTAGCGGGTTCAAGTGAAAAATAAAGCCCATGGGAGGCGAACGGTGCAACGTCTTTCGGCGAAGGGAATGTCAAGCACGAACTGGACAAGGAGGCCGAATTTTTGTCAGCCAAACGAGCCATCGAACACGTTTTGAAACTTTGCTGCGGCGCGCGGGATGTCGGCGCGAGACCTTATCATAGGGTGACAAACAACGATGAGGAGCACATGCCTATGACAGACGAGCTGGACCCCCAGACTCAACAGCATATTGATGATTCCGCAGACGTCACCGCAGATGCTGATGCTGTGACCTGCGATGATATTGACCTCGACGACCCCATCTTGGACGAAAGCGCTACGGCGGAAACCCCTGGCGCCGAAGATGCAGGCGAGCAAAACGACGATGCACCCGCTCAGGACGACGACCCCGTACAGGATGCCGCTCCGCAAGCTGCGGGCCCTATCGAGGTGTCTTCGGAAGAAGAGCTCGACGCCGTCATGGACTCCATGATGGATGCCGTCAAAGCGATGAAAGACGCCGTGGCCGACGCTGACGTTGACGCCGAGGAAGAGGAGGCTGCCGAGGCGGCCTCGACCTTTGTACCCGGCGAGACTCCGGTTGCCGACCAGGGCAGCACCATGCCCTCGTTTCTGCAGCTCGAGCATCCCACGATTGGCGCCGATGCGGTCGACCCGCACGCAGCAGGCTTTTCTGTGGTCGAGGGCGGCACCGGCAACATCTCCGTGCCGCAGGCTGCCGATGCGGATGCTGCTGACACCGCTCGCCCGACCGCCTCGCACTCCCCTGCCGCGAACCGCGATCTGGGGACCGCTGTCTCGAACACCGCGAACGCCGTGGGCACCTTTATTGCCCAGGGCGCCTCGGCCATGCGCGAGATGAATGCCGCGAAAAAGGCACTTGCCGATGCCCGCGCTCACCTGGCCGAACTTGAGCAGCGCATTGCCGATCAGGCCGAGGAGCTCGAGACGCGCCAGGATATCGCAGGCCGCTACGACCAGATCGTCGCCGACCAGCGCCAGGCGATTGCCACGGCCCAAAAGACTGCAGCGGCCGCCGAGATTGACCGTGATGCCCACGCCGCCAAGGCAACAGAGCTCAAGGGTCAGCTCGAACAAATGAAAACAGAGGATGACGCGGCTGAGCTCCGCCTGAAGGCCGCGCTCGACGCCGTGGAGGCCCGCGAGGCGAGCTCGCGCGAGACCGGCAACCGCCTCGTTCGACGTCTTGAGGATTCCAAGCGCATCCGCGACAAGGTGAAGGCCGAACGAGACGCCGGCATTGCGGCCGCACAACAAGCCGTCGACGCCACGCGCGCCCAGCTCGAGACGCTGCGTCATGAGTATGCCGAGCTGCAACGCAATCCCTCGGCAAATCCCGCCAACTATACGGTGCGCACCAGCGAACTCTCGATGCAGATCTCCGACACGGCAGATGCCCTGCGTAAAGCCGAAGAAGATGTCCCGCGCATCACCGCCGACCTTGAGCACTCACTTGCCGCAGCCGAGCAGGCCGTCGAGCAGGCTCAAGCCCCTATCGCTGACGCAAAACGCGCGCACCAAGCCGTGACGACCGAAGCCGATGCTGCGCGCGACGAGTTGCAGACGGCGAAGACTGCCGCCGCGACTCGTCAGCGCGAACTGCGCGAGAAGATCGCCGCCGAGGACAAGGCGCGCCGCGACCAGGAGCAGACCATCGCCAACGCCCAAGCAGATGTCGCACATGCGCAGTCGATCATTGAACAGGCGACCGAGGTGCACGACCACCCAGAGATCACTGAGTCGCTTGCAGGGTCCTTGGCCCGAGACAAAGCCGAACACGCCGAGACCGAGCGAGAAGTCGCCCAGCTCGAGGCCACCGAGGACGCGGTGCGCGAGCGTACCCGCGACTCGCGCATCAAATTCACCGGCGCCATCGTCTGCATCGTCGCCGCAATCTTGGTGATCATCCTGGTCTGGCTGTTCGCAAGCAAGTAACCACTCCCCAAAGACTACAAGGAGTGTCCCCAGGTGCCGGCACATAAGGAACGTCCCCAAGTGCCAACAACGGCGGCGCCGATGCCTTGGCAAAGTCAGCGAAAACCCGCCAGAGCGAGCAAGGTGCCTTGAAACGAGGCGGCATTGACCTTTTGGTCATGCCGCCGAAGTTGAAAGGCAGATTGCCGCTCTGGCGGGTTTGCAGCGTCAAGTGGTTACGCGGTTTGGTAAAACCGCGTAACTAACAAATGAGCATCGCGTCGCCAAAGCTGAAGAAGCGGTAGCGCTCCTCGATGGCAGCGGCATAGGCATCCATGATCTGGTCGCGGGTGGCAAGCGCGCTCACGAGCATCATGAGCGTGGAGCGTGGCACGTGGAAGTTCGTGATCAGCGCGTCGACCACGTGATAGGTCGAGCCGGGCATGAGGTAGAGCTGCGTCGTCGCGTTCTCGCGCACCACGATGTCACCGCGGCCAAGCGTATCGGCCCCGTCCTCACGGCCCTCAAAATAGCGCGCCGTCATAGCCGGATCGGACACCGGCGCGTCAGCGTCAAACGCGCTCTCGAGCGAGCGCACCGCAGTGGTACCAACGGCGATCACGCGATGTCCCTCGGCCTTCGCCTTATGCACGGCGTCGACCACCTCCTGCGATACGTGGTAACGCTCGGTGTGCATCACATGCTGCGTGGGGTCGTCCTCCTCCACCAGACGGAAGGTATCGATGCCCACCTCGAGCTCGACGGCGGCAAACTTCGCACCCTTGGCCTCGATAGCGGCCATGAGCTCGGGCGTGAAGTGCAGGCCGGCCGTGGGAGCAGCGGCCGAGTGCTCCTCCTTCATGGCGTAGACGGTCTGATATTTCTCGGGATCGCCCTCGTAATCGGTGATGTAGGGCGGCAACGGCACGTGACCGGCGGCGTGAATGGCCTCGTCGAGCGTGCGCGGGTCGCCGGCGGCATTACAACCGGCCGGCTCAAAACGCACCAGGCGGCCGCCGCGGCTATCGGTGACAAAGTCGACGACCTCGGCCGTCAGCACCACGGGAGCCCCTTCGGGCGCATGGGCGCCACCGGCGCGATACTCAATCTGGGCACCGGGCTTCAGACGCTTGCCCGGCTTGACCAAGCACTCCCAAACATGGCCGAGCGGATCCACGTCCTCGCGGCGCTTGAGCAGCAGCGTCTCGACTACACCGCCCGAACCGGCCTTGTGGCCGATCAGGCGGGCCGGCATCACGCGCGTCTGGTTGATGACGAGCACGTCGCCCGGCTCGATATAGTCAATGATGTCGCGGAAGATGCGGTGCTCAACGGTACCGCCGTGCTCCAGCGGCGTTCCCGCCTTAGAGCCCTTACGGTCCACCACCAGCAGGCGGCAGGAGTCGCGCGGCTCGGCAGGCGCCTGGGCGATGAGCTCTTCGGGCAGGTTATAGTCAAAATCATCGGTACGCATCTTTGCCTCTTTCACAAAGCGCGTCAGTCGAAAAAATCGACTGACGCGCGCATCATTCTCCCCTGTATCCTATCAGCTTGTTGAGAGAAATATAGTATGGCAAACAGATTTGCGACTGTTTTCTCAACGCCCCGCTACTTAAGCGTTGCGTACATCACCGCCTTAATCGTATGCATGCGATTCTCCGCTTCTTGGAAAACACGAGACTTATCGGACTCAAAAACCTCGTCCGTGACTTCCATTTCGGTAACTCCAAACTTCTCAGCAATTTCGGCACCAACAGTAGTATTAGTATCGTGGAAGCTCGGAAGGCAGTGGAGGAAAATCGCCTCGGGCTTTGCCATAGACATCACCTCAGCGGTCACACGATACGGCGACATGAGCTTAATGCGGCTTTCCCACAGCTCTGCGGGCTGACCCATGCCAACCCAAACATCCGTGTAAATTACATCGGCATCACGAGCGCCTTCCTCAATATCCTCTGTAATGGTAATCGTCGATCCATGCTCGGCCGCAATACGACTACATTCTGCAAGGAGTTCAGGATCATAGGATGTAGCCCCCTCCGAATTTCCCCCGATTGGGCCGCACGAACAGTAGTTAATGCCGAGCTTAGCGCAAATGACCATGAGCGAATCAGCGACGTTTCCGGCCGCCTTACCAAAAAATGTAAGTTTCCTGCCCTTAATCTCTCCAAACTCTTCACGCATGGTCAGAATATCGGCAAGCACTTGAGTCGGGTGAAATTCAGTAGTCAGCCCATTCCAAACGGGAACCCCAGCTTTTGCAGCAAGCTCCTCAACCTTCGCCTGTTCAAAGCCGCGGTATTCAATTCCGTCATACATGCGGCCAAGGACGCGAGCCGTGTCCTCAATCGACTCCTTTTTGCCCATCTGGGACGAGCCCGGATCCAAATAAGTTACGCCCATACCAAGGTCAAGTGCACCAACTTCGAAGGCGCAGCGAGTACGCGTGGAAGTCTTCTCAAATAGCAAAACAATATTCTTGCCTTCAAGGTATTTATGCGGAACACCGGCACGCTTCATGCTTTTGAAGTTAGCAGAAAGCTCAAGCAGATACTCAATCTCTTCCGTCGTGTAATCAAGCAGCTTCAGAAAACTGCGCCCAGCGATATTAACACCCATATTCGCCATCTCCTATCACAGTGGATTTGCAACTAAATATCTTCGCGCCAGAAGGGCATGCTCATGCAGCGCGGGCCGCCACGACCGCGGGACAGTTCCTCGGAGGGAACGACCAAAAGTTCCAAACCGTTCTTGTAGAGCTCATCATTTGTGACAACATTGCGCTCGTAAACACAGACTTTACCAGGAGCAACGGCAAGAGTGTTCGACCCGTCGTTCCACTGCTCGCGAGATGCCTCAACCATATCGCCGGCACCGCACTCAATAAGCTGCACCTTCTCCACGCCAGTAGCCATTTCAAGAATATGTTCAAGCGTGTCATCAATCTCTTGAACAGCGACCATTCCCTCAGAGTCACCACGAGTCAGACGATAAACACGAAGGGTCTCAAAAATACCGGGATAAACTGTGAACTTATCGAAATCCACCATGGTGCAAACGGTGTCAAGATGCATGTAAGCATAGCCGTTGGGGATTTTAATAGCGTAAACGGTATCGATCTCAGAACTCCCAGATCCCCAGAACAAATTCTTTGCAAGCTCCTCAATCGCAGCCGCCTCAGTTCGCTGGCTAATTCCAATAGCCAAGGTATGAGCGTTAATGTTAAGCACATCACCGCCCTCGATATGCCAGGGATTCTTATGGTCGTACCAAATCGGAGTCCCTGCATAATCGGGATGGTATTTGAAAATCGCTTCATAGAAGGGCACTTCACGATCTCGCTGTTTCCAATACATATGGTGAAGCAGAACGCCTTTGCCCACGGAAGCAAGAGGATCGCGAGAGAAATATGAACTCGGAAGAGGCTTCAACACCAAATCATCGGGCTTCGCATCCTCATTATCCATCATACTAAGCGTAGTCGAAACGCGAGGCAGCTCAAGGTCACGATAACGATACCCCCCCATAGTCTCAAGTACAAACTGATACGAATCTGAAATAGCGTCGAGCTTTTCACGAACAGCCTGCTCAAGCATAGGATTGACAATCCCGCTCTCAGCCATAAATGTATCGGTAAACTCAGCGCGAGCCGAGGGGCATGCATCCAGCGCTTCAGCAACGAGTTTCTCCATATAGAGAACCTCAACACCTTCGCTCCTCAGAAGATCCGCAAAGGCATCATGCTCCTTTTGAGCCACATCAAGATAGAAACAGTCGTGAATCCAGACATCCTCGAACTCTTCTGCCTTTACGTTCACAAGGTCACGACCAGGGCGGTGAAGCACAACTTTCTTGAGCTTACCAATCTCGCTGTGTACATTCAGTCCTTTAGACATTCCTGTTACTCCATTTCAGCTATGAAACCTACAGGGCAATAAGTCCCGAGATTGCTACGAATACGATATTGATGAGCGACACGACCAAGAAGAATTTCCAAACGGTCTTCCACCACTGGCCAAGCTTGATCTTGCACACGCCCAAACCCGCTACAAGAATGGCGCTAGTAGGACAGATCAAAGACATCGTCGCACTACCCATGGAGAGAGCCCACACGGCAGCCTCGGGATTAAGGCCCATGAGTTCGGTCAAAGGTCCAAAAATGGGAGCGGTCAGTGCTGCAAGGCCAGATGAGCTGGGAACCAGAATCGCCAGGAGGTTCTCAACCGCATAAAGAAGCGTAGTAAAGAGAACCGCCGGGATGCCGCCCAGACCAGTGGCGAGCGCATTGAGGATGGTATCGATGATCATGCCGTCAGAGGCAATGACAAGGATGCCACGCGCAAGTCCAACGACAATTGCCGAGAAAGCAAAGTCAGCGATACCCGCAACAAATTCCTGAGCGATGACGTCCTGACTAAAGCCCGCAATAACACCAGCCAACAGGCCCATGGCCAAAAAGACCGCAGAAATCTCGTTCATATACCAGCCCTGGGTCACAAGTCCCCAGATGATAAGGCACATTCCAGCGATAAATACCGCAAGCACGCCTTTTTGACGACCCGTAAATTCCGCATCAAGGGCAGATTCATCGGCAGCGAACTCGACTTTCTTGGCGATATCATCCTCAAATGTGATCGATGACTCAGGGTTCTTCTTTACCCTTCGTGCATAGAGGACAACCCAAGTAATTGCAACGGCGGTCAAAACAACCCAGGCAATCATACGCAGCCACAGCTGGGGGTTGCCCTGAATACCAAGAATACCTTGCGCAATGAGAACATTAAACGGATTAATCGTTGAGGCGATGTAACCCGTGCGCGCTCCAACGAACACGACCATGAACGCCGTCATCGAGTCGAAGCCCATAGCCATCATAATTGGCATGAAGATCGCAAAGAACGGGAGAGTTTCTTCCGCCATGCCAAAGCTCGTTCCGCCCAATGCAAAGAGAACCATCGCAATAGGAATAATTAGAATGTCTTTGTTCTTAAAGCGGCGAACGACACGACCCATTCCGCTCGTGATAGCGCCCGTTTTAGTAATAACCTGAAACGAACCGCCCACAATCAAGATGAATGCAACGACCTCAATTGCCTCTTGTATACCGCGCGTTGGAGCCTGAAGAACATCGAAGACGCCTTGTCTGAGATCTACTTCATCCCCGGTTTCCTCGTCAATATATGTCTTTTCACTCTGCTCATACGTACCTGCGACAGTGACTTCACGACCGTTCACCTCCTGACGCTGATAGGACCCAGAGGGAACAATCCACGTGAGAACAGCGAAGATGACCATAAGTGCAAAGATGATCGCATATACGTGCGGGACCTTGAACTGCTTGATGCCTTTCGAACTTTCCGCTGCCATATCTCCTCCTTCATTCCTTTTCCCATCTATCCAGCTGGCACCATAAATGTATGAGGTTGCTCAGCGGTGGTCGGCCAACCATCGCCATCGTGTCGCTTTTCACCTATGAACGGCAGCTAAAGTGACGTTATTAATCAATCTGATTATTAAAATTGATGTTATTTGTCAATTACATACGTCTTTTAACTTTTCCGCAACACAACAAGGAACCTGCCTTAGCCTTATATAAAAACCAGCAGGACAGGAGACAGACATGCAAGGCATACACGTAACAAATGAAATCGGTCATTTAAAAGCTGTACTTGTCCATCGACCAGGAGCTGAAACACAAAACTACCCTGATGCCGACTTCAGCCAAGTTTTCTCCCTGCGAAAATGGAGCGGTCGTTTTGACCTCGACAAAGCAATGTATGAGCACGATTCCATGGTTCAATTGCTTGAGAAGCATGGCGTAGAAACCATTGAAATTAGGGACCTTCTCGAAGACTCACTTGAAACTGAGCCCCAATCACTTAAATATTTTATTGATGACTACCTCCGTTGCAGCGGGGCAACAGGTAGAGAGTTCCTCGAGACAATAACCCAGTTGTTTGAGAACGCTAAGAACACCCAGGAATTGGTGAATATAGTACTTAACGGCATTCGCTTTGGAGACACTGAGCTATGTTCAAACCAGTCGGAAACACTACGGGCGCTCGTGCACGAGCAATTTGATCCCGCCTCGCTCTTGGTCAATCCCCTCAACACGCTTTTTTTCACTCGTGATCCTGCTGTGGTAGTCGGAGACGGCATCATCCTAAATCATATGTATTGGCCTGAGCGTGATCGTGAGGTCGCCTTATACCGGCAGATATTCACCCACCACAAGATCATGGGAGAAACTCCAGTATGTGATTTAAACAGGAGTAGTTACCATATCGAAGGCGGAGACATTATTGTTATCAGTGCTAAGACAATATTAGTTGGAATCTCTGACCGAACTGAACCCGCCGCCGTCGAGTCACTTGCCAAAGAGCTCCTGACCTCAAATAAATTCCAGACCACCGAGCTAATTGCGATTCGAGTCCCCTCTGACGGGCTGCGTATCCACCTCGATACGTTCATAAGTAGAATTGATCACGACGCGTTCCTCATCGATCGTGAGATATGCAATGCCGTTGATGCATACAGCATTCAACTAAAACGATCCGGAAGGGGCCTTGCGATCACTCCTATCGATCGCACGATTCCGGAAATACTCTCTACAGCCTGTTGCGAACCAATAAAAGTAATTGACTGCGGAGGCGGGAATCAAACCGCCTACGAAAGAGAACGCCGGAACAACGCAACGTCTATCCTTGCGCTCTCGCCAGGAAAACTATGCGTATATGAAGAAAACGTTTGGACCAACGAAGCGCTTGAGAAAGCAGGAATGGAATTATTCCCGCTATCCATTGACGAGCTCACCAAAGGCTATGGTGGCACAAACTGTCTATGCCTCCCTCTGTGGCGAGAGGATCTATAGCCATGGGCTTCGGGGCAAATATTCGTAAACTCCGCACCATGGAGCATCTTGGTCAGGCGCAACTTGCAGAGATGTTGGGGGTATCTAAAGAGACCGTTTGTCGTTGGGAAAAAAGTCGGTATGCCCCCCGTGAGCGCTATATTGAAAAGTTACAAGCGCTCTTCGGTTGCACCCGCGATGAACTTGTTGGCGAGGAAAACGGTTTGGCCGTAAAGCTCGCAAATAAAAGAATCGTTACCGACGAAGACCCTGCTATCCACGAAATGGAGGGCGCATTTCCCGTCATCGATATCGAATCGCAAAAGCGCCGCATCACGCACGGCCAACAAAATGCTTGCGCGCCTGTAGACGTAGCCAAACGTCACCCACATAGCGTTTTCGTTAAAATCAAAGGCGACGAAATGTCCCGCATTTACCCTCCCGGCAGCTTACTACTTGTCGATACCACCGCAAAGCCCTGGAACGGCTGTGCTGTATTGGCGCTCGCAGACGGTAAAACACCGGTAATTAGGCGATTTGCAGAAGGAAACGACATGATTGTGCTGTCGTCCCATTCATATGCAACAGCAAGTCCGGATCTGATGTTTAACAAACGGAGGATTAGAATCATAGGAGTCGTCGTTTGGTATCAAGCGAGCCCCGATCACACGCTTAATTAAATCGACTTTCCCAAAAACGACCGTACCGCGCAGACAGCTCAAAGTCCCAGCCTAAAAGAACTACTTTTTGGCGGCTTTGCGCTCGTCGCGGATGCGGGCGCGGTCCATGGCCGCCTCGACGGCCGAAAATCGGCAGCCGCAATAATTCTGTCGATACATGCCCAGCTCGCGCGAACGGCGAGTCGCCTCGGGGTAATACGGGCGAAAATCGCGAATCACCGGAGTGAGACCGCGAGCGGCAGCCAGACGCTCGAGCACGTCATTGCAGGTTTCGAACAACTGATACGGCGAGACGGCGAGCGTTGTGCCCACGTATTCAAACCCGCGCTCCTGGGCCACACGGCATGCCTCGGCCAGGCGCAGGGCATAGCACGTGCGACAGCGACGGGGCCGATCGGCGCCCAGCGGGGCCACGCCGGCCTCCCAGCGCTCACGGTCCTCCCCGGCCTCGATAAGCTCGATGTCGCCGTCGGCACACCACCGGCGCAGCTCGTCCAAGCGGCGCTGCCATTCATCGCGCGGTTGAATATTGGGGTTGGTCCAGCAAATCGTGGGCTCAAACCCCTCCTCGCGCAGCAGGCGAACCGGCTCAAGCGAGCACGGCGCACAGCAAGCATGCAACAACAACGGCTTCATCGACATCTCCTCACCCAAAAAAGCGCACGCCAAAGGATGTATCCTCGCAGGCGACAATGCGGCGGTCACGCAAAATGGTCCGCACGTAATACCAGTCGCCCACACAGCCCGACAAATGCAAGCCGGCCGCCAGGTAGCACAGCAGCGGATAGCCCGAGAATGCAAACCCCAGAGCAAACGCTGTCGTCACAACAATCGTCGGCGCCAGGCAAACTGCCACGTACCGCCGGCGCGAATACACCACGCCCTCGGCGCAGGCATAGATCATCGCCGTCTCGCGATTCGCGCCAAAGGTCACATGCGCGCCCGCAGGCGCCAGCAGCTTAAAAAACACACCGTGCACCAGCTCGTGCACGGCGAACGACGCCATTGAGATTGCAGCCAAGCCGACTATCCAGCCCAAGACCACCGTCCAGCCACCCGCGTCAGCCGCATCCAGATCCGCGGGCCCACCCAGCAGCATAAACACCGGCACCAGGCACACGGCAAATGCGCCAAGCACGGCCATCCCCCACACAAAGCAGGCGTGCAGGAAATCCTCGTCTTCAAACGCATGTATGTTGGAAATCTCATTCATAGCATCTTAGGATAGCGCCCCTGCCACGCACCCGCCCGCATGTGCGATAATGTCGAACGATATGCACGAATTGACCACCGCGCCGCCGAGCCCCGCGCCCGGCCGCGCTCTCACCATATGCGAAGGAGTCCCATGGCATCCAAATACTCCATGAACGACCGTCCCAGCTGGCCTCGCCGCGCCATCGTTACCGCCGGCGAGCCCTACGGCAACAAGGGTCTTCACTTTGGCCACGTTGGCGGCGTCTTTGTCCCGGCCGACTTCTTTGCCCGCTTCCTGCGCGACCGCCTGGGCCGCGAGAACGTCATCTTCACCTCGGGCACCGACTGCTACGGCTCGCCCATCATGGAGAGCTACCGCAAGCTCAAGGAGAACGAGGGCTACGATAAGTCCATTAGCGAGTACGTCGAGTCCAACCACTCCCGCCAAGCAGCGACCCTCAACAACTACAACATCAGCTGCGATATCTACGGCGGCTCGGGCCTTGAGCCGGCGGCCCAGATCCACAACGAGCTGACCGCCGAGATTATCGAGCGCCTGCACGAGCAGGGCACCATCTCCAAGCGCTCCACACTGCAGTTCTACGATGCCAAGGCCGGCACGTTCCTCAACGGCCGCCAGGTGATCGGCCGCTGCCCCATCCAGGGCTGCAAGTCCGAGAAAGCCTACGCCGACGAGTGCGATCTGGGCCACCAGTTTGAGCCCGAGGAGCTCATCGCGCCCAAGAGCCAGCTCACCGGCGAGGTGCCCGAGTTGCGCCCGGTCGACAACCTCTACTTCGATCTGCCGGCCTACCTCGACTTTATGAAGACCTATACCGCCAAGCTCGCCCAGAACCCGCAGGTTCGCTCCGTGGTCTCCAAGACCATGGAGGAGTGGCTGCTGCCGGCCCAGCTCTACATCCAGAACAAGTTCCGCGAGGCCTTCGATGCCGTCGAGGACCAGCTCCCCGAGCACACCGTACTGGAGCCCGAAGGCAACAAGAGCAGCTTTACCGTCACCTTCCCCAGCTGGAAGGAGCGCGACGACGCCCACGCAGTGCTCGCCAACGGCGGCGTGCGCTTCCGCAGCGGCAAGGCGCTCGTGCCCTTCCGCATCACCGGTAACATCGACTGGGGCGTTCCGGTGCCCGAGGTCGACGGCGTGAACGACGTCACCTGCTGGTGCTGGCCCGAGAGCCTGTGGGCGCCCATCAGCTATACGCGTACCGTGCTCGCGCGCGATGCCAAGGCCGCCGGCGTGACCGAGGGCGTCGCCGCCCAGGATGCCGCCCTCATGGGCGAGCCCGCTGCCGACTCCACGCAGGTGCCCGCGCCCACCTACCAGCACAGCTCGCTCGACTGGCGTGACTGGTGGTGCTCTGACGACGCTCAGATTTACCAGTTCATCGGTCAGGACAACATCTACTTCTACTGCATCGCGCAGACCGCCATGTGGGAGGCCCTGGGCTGGGACCTCACGCAGAGCACCGTCAGCGCCTGCTACCACCTGCTCTACATGGGCAAAAAGGCCAGCTCGTCCTCACAGACGCCTCCCCCGCCGGCTGATGACCTGCTCAACCACTACACCTGCGAGCAAATGCGCGCGCACTGGCTGTCGCTCGGCCTGTCCGAGAAGCCGGTAAGCTTTAGCCCTAAGGCATACGACACGCGTGTGACCGGCAAGGACAAGGACGGCAACGAGGTACGCGCCTGCGACGACAAGCGCGTCATCGATCCAGCCCTTAAGGAGAGTGCGCTGCTGACCGGCGTGTTCAACCGTCTGGCCCGCAGCTGCTTCTACGGCGTCGCCGTCAAGGAAGGCGACGAGAGCCCCTGCCGCAACGGCTGCATCCCCGCCGGTGCCGCCTCTGATACCGTGGTCGAAGCCGCCCAACAGGCAGCCCTCGCCTTTGAGCAGGCCATGTACAAGTTCGAGACGCACCGCGCGCTTGCCGTGTGCGACGACTACCTGCGCGCCGCCAACAAGCGCTGGAGCGATGCCTCCAAGGCCGCCAACAAGCTCGAGGGCGAGCCGGCCAACGCCGCAATGACGCAGGCCCTCGTCGACGCCTTTACCGAGCTGCGCGTGGCGACCGTGCTCATGCACGGCATCGTCCCTGCCGGCTGCGAGCTCATCTGCGAGTACTTCGACGTTGACCCGGTCGCCTTCTTTAGCTGGGATAACATCTTCGCCTCCACGGATGAGTTTGTGGAGAGCCTGGGCGAGAAGCCCGGCGAGCACCGCGTGAAGCCGCTACCCCCGCGCTTCGACTTCTTCAGCAAGCACGAGAGCCAGTACTAGGCAAACGCAACGCGTCCCAGAATAATCATTTAGGTGGAAGGAAAGACGGATGTCCAAGCCGCGTCGTCGTAAGCAGAAAAAGCAGGTCAAGGCCGAGCTCAAGCTCAGGCAGTTTGCTGCTACCGAGCTTTCCGACCAGCTTGCCGCCCTCCCCTGCGCCGCCGACCTTCCGCGCTTTATGGTCGACACGGTCGCCGGCGCCTATGCACCCGCCGATGCTCAGCTCATGATCGAGGGCTTCGGCGCCGCCGCCACGCGCCCGGTCACGCTGCGCGCCAACACGCTCAAGGCAACCGCCGAGGACATCGCTGCGGCGCTCGATGCCGCCGGCATCGCCCACAAACCCGTCACCTGGTACCCAGACGCCTTCATGCTGCCCGAGGCCCAGGTTTCCGACCTGTGGGATCTCGACATCTACCGCGACGGCAAAATCTATCTGCAGAGTCTGTCGTCCATGATGCCGCCGTTGGTCCTGGGCGCTCAGGCCGGCGAGGACATCCTGGACATGTGCGCAGCCCCTGGCGGCAAGACGACGCAGATCGCCGCCCTCACCCAGGGACAGGCGCACCTTACCGCCTGCGAGATGAGCATTCCCCGCGCTGAGAAGCTCGAAGCCAACCTCCACCGCCAAGGTGCCAAAAACGTGCCCGTCATGCGCATCGACGCACGCGAGCTCGACGAGTTCTTCCGCTTTGACCGCATCCTGCTCGACGCTCCCTGCACCGGCACGGGCACCGTCATCAGCGGCAACGAGAAGAGTCTGCGCGGCCTCACCGAGCAGTTGCTGAGCAAGTGCGCCCGCTCGCAGCGCGCGCTTCTGGACCGCGCCATGGGAGCCCTCAAACCGGGCGGCACGCTCGTCTATTCGACTTGTTCGATCTTGCCGCAGGAAAACGAGGACGCCCTGCAAGAGGCCCTCGACAAGCACATGGATTGCGAGCTTATCCCCCTCGACGGCACGCCGAGCGAAAGTGAAACGCGCCGTGCTCAGGAAGCTGGCGAAGAGCCACGCATCGAGTGCAACGCCCTCACCGAGGCCATCGCCGCCGGCCACGTCTCGTCCGTCGCCAACGGTATGCCCGGCACGCTGACCATTCCGCCTAGCCGCGACTTTGAAGGCTTCTACATTGCCCTGATCCGAAAACGCAGCTAGCGCACGGATCCAAAACTCAACAAGCTATCTCCGTGCGCGTTTGCCCTGCTGGTCGCGATGCTGTTTAAGCATCGTGCGCTCCTTGCGTTCGGCCCTTTTGCCCTTAATGGCCGTGACCACAAAGTAGATGACCGCGGCGGCTACGATTGCGCCCACGCATAGGCCAATCGAGCCCAACATTGCCGAAAATTCCATACCGCGTCACCTCTCTTTTAAACGGGACTTTCAAGATAGCACCTCGATCCCCGCCACCACAGCTCCTTCACGTTCGCCGCCCTTCGGTCTAACGGAGGAAGCGGCGGGGAAAAATCAACTCGTCAAACGATTTAGCAAGCACAACGCTGCCGGCACCCTGCCGGCCGTCATCACATAGAATCGAGCCTCCATGGATACCCTCAACGATCTAAACGAGCGCGTCGACGCCTTCGTCGGCACCAGCTCCTTCGACACGCCTGCCGCGGCAAACGACCAAGCTCCCATCGATGTGCCCGCCGAGGTTCACGAGGACATCGTCGCCTCGGTCGATTTCTCCGAGGTCGAGCTCGCAGACGAGTTCACCGAGCCCCAGGTAGCCGTCACGCCCAACGGCCTGCTCTCTATGGAGCCCCTGCCCATCGACGGGCGTTTGCGCAAGGCGGCCCTCCGCATGCCCGACGAGATCGAGGAGGCCAGCGGCTTCACGCTCTTCGGCCGCCGCATCAAGTCGCTCATTTACACCACCGATGTCGCGGTTATCCGCAACTCCAACGCCGATGCCGTCTTTGCGGTCTACCCTTTCACGCCGCAGCCCGCCATTACGCAAGCGCTGCTGACCGTCGCCGAGTGCCCGGTCTTTGTAGGCGTGGGCGGTGGCACCACCACTGGTAAGCGCTCCGTGCAGATGGCAGCCGTCTCCGAGATGCAGGGCGCGGCGGGCTGCGTGGTCAACTCCCCCGCCACCGCCGAGATGGTCGAGCACATCACCAACATCGCCGACATCCCTGTCATAGCCACGGTCGTACGTTGCGACGATGATGCGCATGCCAAAGTGCGCGCCGGAGCCAAGATTCTCAACATCGCCGCCGGCAAAAACACGCCCCAGGTCCTGCGTGAACTGCGCGAACACTATCCCAACCTGCCGCTCATCGCGCCGGGCGGCAAGACGCCCGAGAGCATCCGTGAAACCATCGCCGCCGGAGCCAACGCCATCATCTGGACGCCGCCTTCGGCACAGCAGCTACAGACCGACATGATGCAGCGTTATCGCAAGATGAAGGAAGACGCCACACCCGTCATCTCGCGCGACGATGTGCCCATTATCGACCAAGTCGCCGCCGCCGAGGTCAGCCAGGTCGAGAACATGAATCCCGATGTGCCGATTCCCGACGAAGTCATCGAGCGCGTCGCTTCGATCCACGAGCGCGTCGAGGAGCATCGCGCCAACCGCGGCCTCAAGCCGTCACTGCACGGCTTCTTCTTCCGCGGAAAGAAACGTTAGCCGCAACAGCAAGGCCCGCCCCACAAACGTGAGGCGGGCCGTTTTCGTTTGAGCAATCATGCGGCGACGTGATGGGGTAAATTAATCCACGCGCTTGTCACCCATAAAGAAGAGCGCCACCGTACCGGGTCCGGTATGCGAGCCAATCAGAGTACCGATGTTATTGATCTCAATCTTGCCTTTAAGCTGCGGAACCTGTTCCTCAATCAGCGCCGCAGCCGCCTCGGCATCCTCGCGGCACGCCGAGTGCGACATGATGCACTTACCCGAATAATCCGCACCGTCCTGCACGTGTGCCATCATGGTCTTAGCCATCTCGGAAATCGCGCGCTTCTTAGTGCGAATCTTCTCACGTGGCGACAGCTTGCCGTCGCAATCGACCGTCATAAGCGGGCAAATCTTAAGCGCCGTGCCGATGATCGCGCTCGCGGCCGAAATGCGACCGCCGCGCAGGTAGCTCGACAGATCGGTCGAGAAGAACCAGTGGTGCAGGTTGAGTTTATGCTCCTCGATCCAGGCAGCCGTCTCGTCGAGTGAAGCCCCGCTATCGCGCACGTCGGCGGCATATTCCAGCAACAGGCCAAAGCCCGAAGACGCCGCCAGCGAATCGATGACGCGCACCTTGCCGCCCCGGGGATAGCGATCCGCGAGCATCTGCGCCGCAACGCAGGCCGATCCATACGTACCCGAAATACCCGACGACAGCGTCAGATGCAGCACGTCTTTACCCTCGGCAACAAACGGCTCCCAAAACTCCTCGTACTCACCCACGCTCACCTGAGACGTCTTGGGCATGGCGCCCGCGGCAATCTGGGCAAAAAACTTGTCCGGCGTAATCGACTGATACAGATCGTCCGTATAGACAACATCGTCAATCTCGTAATGAAAACACACGACGGGGATATTACGCGACGCAAAGAACTCACGGGTTCGATCGGCGGCAGATTCACAGGTCAGGACAAAATCACTCATATGAGGCTCCTTAAGTATTGCTACGCAAATTATCGCACAGCAAGCCTAAATACGATACAAATGTCCACTATTTACCAATTCGAACCATTGGCATTGAATATCTTTATCATGAACATCCTCATCCCCGCCATGGGCCAACGTGGGCAAAATCACCCGCTTCGTCTCCACTCAACCGCCATATCTACCTCAACTAAATCGATTTACCAAACCGTTCAGCCGACAATTCAGCCGCCGGCGCAAAATCGAAACAAAGCCGGCGCATACTGGTAAACGCTTGACGCTGTTTTATCAGTTTTACCAACCATATCGGAAGGTGTTTCATGGTCGCATTCGATCGCAATCCGCAAGACTACAAGTATCTGCGCCTGCTGTCGAGACAGTTCCCCACCGAGCAATCCGCGTTTACCGAGATCATTAATCTCTCGGCCATCCTCAACCTGCCCAAGGGCACCGAGCACTTTATGAGCGACCTGCATGGCGAATACGAAGCCTTCATGCACATCCTCAACAACTGCTCGGGCGTCGTACGCGAACATGTCGACGAGATCTTTGGCGACACGCTCACCTTTGACGAAAAGGGCGAGCTGTGCACGCTCATCTACTACCCGCGCGAGAAGATCGAGCTGGTCCGCAGCCGGCACGAGGACTCGCCCACCTGGTACAAGATCATGCTCGACCAGCTTATTGTGGTTGCCCGCTCGCTTTCGAGCCGCTATACCCGCTCCAAGGTGCGTAAGGCCATCCCGCGCGATTACGCCTACATCATCGACGAGCTGCTGCACACGCATCCGGATGAGAACAACTACCGCGTGCGTTATCACGAGCGCATTATCGAATCCATCTTGGAGACCGCAAGCGCCGACGACTTTATCGAGTCGCTCGCCTCGCTCATCAAGCGCCTCGCCGTCGACCATCTGCACTTGGTGGGCGACATCTTCGACCGCGGTGGCGGCGCGGCCAAGATTATGGACCGCCTGCTCACCTATCATTCGCTCGACATTCAGTGGGGCAACCACGACCTGCTGTGGATGGGCGCCGCTGCCGGCGAGCCCGCCTGCGTCGCCACGGTGCTGCGCAACAACCTGCGCTACGACAACTACGAGATTCTCGAAAACGACTATGGCATCTCGCTGCGCGAGCTTGTCGCCTTCGCCGACGCCACCTATATCGCCGGCGAGCCCATCAGCCCGCTGATCAAAGCCATCAACGTCCTGCTCTTTAAGCTCGAGGGCCAGATTATCCAGCGTCACCCGGAGTTCGACATGGCAGACCGCCTGCTGCTCGACAAGGTCGATCACGACGCCGGCACGGTCACCCTCGCCGACGGCAGCGTATGGCCGCTCACGACCAACGACTTCCCCACCGTCGATCCGACGGACCCCTACACGCTCACGCCCCAGGAGCAACACATCATCGACAAGCTCGTGTCCGAGTTTGTCACCGCCGATCATCTACATCGCCACATCGATTTCCTCTATACCCACGGCTCCATGTATAAGGTCGCCAACGGCAATCTGCTCTTCCACGGCTGCGTGCCGCTCAACGAAGACGGCACCTTTAGCAGCATGAACTGCCTGGGTACCTGGCACGCCGGTCGCGATTATTTTGATTTTTGCGACCATATCGCCCGCCGCGCCTGGCGCGTCGGCGACCGCGATGCCCTCGACTGGATGTGGTACCTGTGGATCGGCTTTAACTCACCCGCCAGCGGACGCGTGGTGCGTACCTTCGAGCGCGCCTACATTGCCGACAAGAGCACGTGGGTCGAGCCGATGGACCCGTACTATACGCTCACCACGTCCTCGTCCGTTTGCGACGACATCATGCGCGAGTTCGGCGTTGCCCCCATGGCATGTTCGCCGACCGGCCACATCATCAACGGCCACACACCCGTTAAAACCACCAAAGGCGAGCAGCCCATCCGAGCCGACGGCAAGCTACTGGTCATCGATGGCGGCTTCTGCCGCGCCTACCACCCCAAGACGGGCATCGCCGGCTACACGCTTATCTCCAGCTCGCGCGGCTGTCGCCTTAAGTCGCACCAAGCCTTTACCACGGTTGCCGAGGCGCTCACCCGCAACATCGATATCGAAAGCGAGACCAACCGCTTTGACGAGGCTGACCGTCGCCGCATGGTGAGCGACACCGATACCGGCGCCAAGATCCGCAGCCAAATCCAGGACCTGCGCCAGCTGCTCGATGCATATAGAAACGGTGCTATCGAGGAGCGCGCCTAGCCCCGCCCGTGGGGATTGGCTAAACTTGCTGAGTTTGTCATCCCCACGGCGCTGCGGCGCCACCCAAAGGCAGGTACCATGCAAAAGCTCCTTGCGCAGATCATGAAGTTTGGCGTCGTCGGCGTCGTCGCCACGGTCATCGACTTTGGCATCATGAATCTGCTCCACTACGGTCTGGGCCTTAACATCCTGATCGCCAATACCAGCGGCTTTATCGTCTCGCTCATCTTTAACTACGTCGCGAGCATGAAGTACGTGTTTGCGCACAAGGAGGGCATGAGCCGCCGCCGCGAGTTCATTATCTTTGTCGTGCTGTCCGTGATCGGCTTGGCTCTCAATGACGGTATCGTGCTGGCGCTCAACGCCGGTCTGGGGCTCGAGGCCAATATCGCCAAGATTTGCGCCACCGCGTTGGTCATGGTCTACAACTTTGTAACGCGCAAGATCTTCCTGGAGGGCGAGGAGACTAAGTAGCTCGACATCCTTGCGCTACGGGGCCCACGGACAACGCTCGTCGAGCACGGCGTTGTCCGTGGGCCTTGCTCGTTTACGGGCAAATTTGTAACGCTCGCGGATTACCTCTTGAATATTTGGCGAGTTCGTATAGTTCTTGTCAAAGACCTTACGTTTCCCTTTCAAAAGCTCTAAAGTATCCTCTGCTCGATTCGTCAACGCATTGGATGTGATTACGTGCGCAAGGCACTGGCACAACCTCATACTAAGCAATTCCTCAAGTTCGCTGTCGTGGGCCTTATCTCCTTTGGCATCGACTGGGGCATGCTCATTGCGCTCGTCGAGCTGTTCCACCTCGACTTTTTGATGAGCACCACGATCTCGTTTATCACGTCCGTCGTGGTCAACTACTGGCTCAGCATGAAGTACGTGTTCGACCACCGCGAGGGCATGAGCCGCAAGCGCGAGTTTACGATCTTCACCATCCTGTCGGTGATTGGTTTGGGGCTCAACGACCTGTATATGTTTGTGGGCGTCACGTTTTTGAGCATCGGCTACCAGGCCATGAAGGCCATCGCCACGTTCCTGGTCACCTGGTACAACTACTTTAGCCGTCGCCTTTTCCTCGAGGGCGCGCAGTCGTAGACGGCCCAACATAATCTCGCTTCGCAGCCGGTTGGAATTCACGTTCCAACCGGCTTTTTGTTTGCCGAGAGACCCGGCGACCCAGTCCTCTACGCATGAAAAACGGGCGGCTCGGATGTTGGTCCGAACCGCCCGTTTGGCGCGCCATGTCGAGGCCTCTAGCCCGTTACGTAATACCACACGACGGTGTCGCCATTCTTGAGAATGTAATTGCCGCAGGCGGTATTGGGCGTTTTGCCGTTAACGGAGTACATCCAGCCGCTCGTGCCGCCGTGTTCCTTCTCGGCCAAACCGCCAATCGCGGCAACATAGGTACCATACGACGAAGGGCGCGCATTGATAGAAAGTCCCAACGCACACAGCGCGTCGTAAGGAGTTGCGCCCTCATTGAAGGTGAACGTGCCGCCAGAAGAGACAGGGTTACCCACGGCGCTCGATGTGACCGAGACCGTCACCGTGACGACGTGGCTAGGCTGCTGCGAGCCGCCCTGATCGCCCGTAGAGGCGCCGCCGCCGTTGGATGCAGAACCACCGCCGGTCGTCGAACCAGCGCTCGAAGATGAGCCGTCAGAAGCGCTTGATCCGCCAGTGGACCCAGAATTCTGCGAACCCGATTTATCCCCGGACTTCTTGCCGCCTTTGCCTTCGGACTTCTTCTCCTTCGAATCCTTGTCAGACTTCTTGTCCGAAGATTCAGACTTGTCCTTGGAATCAGATTCATCCGAGTCCTTGGACTCGGAGTCCACAGCGTCAGAAGACGAGGAGCCCGCTGCCTCCGTCTTGCGAGAGGCGGTAGAGCCAGAGCCGGCAACGCTTTTCCCCGCCACGGCCCGAGCGATCCAATCGATGGACCAAGCACCGCTGGAAGAAGGTTGGACAAAACCCAGCGACACAACGATCAAGACGATGCAGACGGCCGTCAGGGCGCCAAAAAGCGCCTTGCGCCGAGGGGCGGACGCCGCCGAAGCGGCGTCCTTTTTCTTTGCATCGTCAAGCTGGATGAACGACGAGTCGGACTGCTTGGACTCGGCGTCCTGAGGCTTATTGGACACAGCCCTCACCTACCGACGCTTGGTAAACACGAACACACCGATGACTGCGAGACCGATCACGCCGGCCGCCACGCCAACAATGGCGAGCGGGTTGAAGCCAGACTCCTGTGCCGGAGCAGCAGCGGACTTCTTAGCAGCGGTCGTAGCAGACGAGCCCGTATCGGACTTGCCATCCTTCTTGCCGGACTTATCGGAATCCTTCTTGGAATCCTTATCGTCCTTGGTCTCGGTCGTGGTGGTCGTGGAGACCGGCTTCTGACCCGGCGAGACAGCACCGCCGGACTGCTGCCCGTTCGTACCGTTGCCAGAACCGGAGCCGCCATTGCCGCCAGAACCGCCGTTGTTGTCAGCGGCCTTCTTGATCCACTTGGCATACAGCGTCATATCAGCCGTCACCGCAACGCTAAAGTCATACGCCTTTGTACAAGCTTCATCGGTGTACCAACCAGCGAAGGTATAGCCCTCGCGCGTCGGATCGGTCGGCTTGCTGACAGTCGAGCCCGAAGCGGGGGTCTGACCATTGACCGACGAGCCGCCCTGAGCATCAAACTTGACGCGATGTGCCTGAGATTTCACACAGAAGAGATGGCCCGAATCGTTGGTGTAATACAGATTGCCGAACTGATCGCAGACAACCGAGGCCATGCAATAGTTGGCATATCCAGAACCGGGAACGAACACCTCGGTTGCCTCGGCATCGCCCAGCTTGTACATGTACACGCCACCGCCGGTAGTGTAGTTAGGCCAATTGCCCTTGGCGCCGTTCAAGGTGAAATATACGTACGTCTCGCCATCATGCGTTGAGACGAGCGGCGTGCCCTTGGACTCAAAGCCAAGCTCTTCGCCATCGGCCTTCGTAATCTGCTTCACACTCATATCGGAGAGGTCAATGATCGAAAGCAGGCCCTTAGCCTTAGCCTTAGCCTTGGCCTTAGCCTTCCAATTGTTCACGGTTGTCCCGCCAATAAAAGCATACTTACCACTGAAAACGGGCGTCGAAGTCGAATAAGCGGCAAACTGAACTTTCGCGGCCTCAGTAATGGAACCATCGGAACCAATGGTCAGCTTGTGCAACGTACCATCGTCGCGCGTAACAGCATATATATAACCGTCATGAACGGTAAGCGCCGAACGGATGTTGCCACCAGACAGCTTAATCGAACCAACAAGCTTTGACAGATCGGCAGAATACACGCGCACCTGGCCATAGTCGCCGCCAACGACATAGTAGCCATTTACCATCAGGCCGCCAGACCAGTAGTAACCTCCGTCAGCGACGGAGGCGCTACCGGCGATGGCGCCCGTGTGAATATTGATGCGCCTGACCGTACCGTTTTGCACGTCATTGCCATTGCCAGACCAATAATCAAGGGTGTTGATATAGACGTAGTCGCCGTCAACGGTCAACGAAGACAGGTTCTGCTTCGTAAATGCATCGGAATACCAAAGCGTCTCAAACGTTTTCGCCGAAACAGCCTGCAGATAGCCGCCGGAAAGCGGAATCAAAATAATGCCTTGCGCAATAACAGGACGGCAGGTGGTATCCATGGAAGAGCCAAGCTCAAGAGATCGCAGAACGGAACCCGTCTCGGGATCAATCTCATTCAGGACAGCATTCCACGTCTTTCCACCCCATACCGAAGCGCCCGTGACAAGGTATACCTTTCCGTTCGCGACAATGGGGTCAGACGCAGAGGCGCTTGCACCTGCCTTCTGCTGCTCTTCGGTCAGAAGATTAAGTGCCCAAGAAGGCGTATCGGTCTTTGTTGTAGGCGTAAGGGCGTCCGTCGAGGATCCCGAGCCGCCGTTCGCAAAACCATTCCATGCCGCATCGACATCGGGATGCTTCGTTCCGGGATTGGTAGCAGGAGCCGTCGAGGGCTTCTGCGTGCCGTCACCCTTAACATAACGGAACTCGACGCAATCGCCGTTCTTGAGGTAGTAGCTCGGAGCACCGACGCTCGCATACCCATTGTTTACAAAGAACGACCAGTAGCTGTACGGCGCGGCGCTCGTTGTGCTCAGCACGCGGCCATCGGGCATCGTCGCACTCGTAAGACCCCATGCATTTGCTTCGAGGTTCGTGCAACCGGCAGCCGTCATAAGCTGCTCGAGCACCGACTCGGCCGTCGTGTCTTCGTCGGCAGGAAGCGTGAGCTCGGTCAAGGGCGCCACCGATTGCTCGGTATAATTGCCGTCAGCATCACTTGCGGAAACGCCCGTGACCTTGGCCGTCACCGCAATGGTCTTGCCCTCGTTCGGGTTGTCGAGCCCCGTCGTTCCCTTGACGTTTACCGTCGCAGAAACATCCAAGCCGGCAAGCACCGCGTAGTCCGAATTGTCGGGATAGCGCTCGGCATAACGGGCAAAACGCTCACTCTTCAGACGGCCGCTAATTGTGACTTTCGTGTTGTATTCGGGCTGAGTGAAGATAAGGTTCTCATGCGCGATAACCCTCGGTTTGCTCGACTTGAGCAAACGATAGGTGTTCTCCGTGCCGCCGGGGAGCTCACTGAACACGAAGCCGTAGTGGCCTGCAGCCTCTTCGGAGGAATAGCACCAGTTAACTGCATATCCCTGACCGTACACCTTCAACGGCGCATGCAAGTTCCCCGTTACATTGGACGCATCCTGCCCGTCAAGAATACCCTGAGAGAATGTTGACTTTGCAAGGCTCAGGTGGAACAGCTCGGCATCGAGCTCGTTCTGGTCCTGCGGGGCAATCGCAAAATCGAGGGTCTTACTAGCCGTGACCTCGGCGTTAGACTTATCGGTCACCGTGAGGGTGATCTTGGTCTTCGCTGCCTCGGTGCCAGGCAGCGGCTGATAGACCGTGCCCTTGTAACCGTTGAACGTGATGTCATCGGTGCTGGCGGAGTACTTGACCTCGTAATACTTGCCGTCGATTTTGAGCGTGCTCGTGCGCGGCATCTGCAGGTCGGCGGTCAAGCCGTCCTTGTTGGCGGGCGCGTCGGTGCCGGAGTACTTGATGTTGCCGTAGGTAAAGGCCGCATCGACCTTCTCCTGCAGCGCCTTCTTGTCGGCAGCGACCTTCTCGGGATCGCCCTTGACGGTCACGGTGAAGTCGTGCGAGCCGGCAAGCTTGATGTCGCCGCTCGTAACCGTAACCTTGGCGGTCAGCGTCACGTCGCGATCGCTCGATGCGCGCGAAACCTTACCCGTCTTATCTTCCCAGCTATACCCAGAAACAAACAGGCGCTCGGTGTCGGAGCTTGTCCATTCAACAGAGAATTTCTTTGCGGAACCCGCCTTGTACGGAAGCGTGACATTTTGGGTCACGCCATCGGCGGACTCGCCCGCCGCGTAGCCAATCTGCAGGGATTCGGCAGCACTGTCAAGAAGGTCTTGCAGTTTAGCCTCGTCCCAAGCAACCTGCACCGACTTGTTGGGCAGGTAATACTCGGTCTTGCCATCACGTGACAGTTCAAACGCCACATCGGCGCTACGCAGACCGTCGATGTTGTAACCGGTGTAGTCGTTGGGGTCAATGAAGAAGAACGTCACATCGCCGTTGGTCTTATCCTGGGCGTCGGAGATGCCGACCGTGGCCTTGGCGTCCTCTGCCTTAAAGGCAACGCCGTCCTCGGAGACCTTGACGTCAATATCGGTGAAGCCCAAATCGGCAAGCTGCGCCTTCAGCGCATCATTGACGTTGCCGCCCTTGGCGCTGTAATCAACAGCGATCTGCTTATTGGCATCGTTGAGCTTTTGGACTGCAGCCTCAAGCGAGCCCGCGGCGATAACCTTGTTGGTGGAGACGAGCTCGACCGTCGAGCCTCCGCTCGTGGCGACAGCCTTCAGATACTTGCCCGTGGCTGAAGCCGAAACCGTCGCCTCGGCGCCCGACATATCGGGCAGCAGCGTCCAGTCAGCCGCCGGAGCCTTCGCATCGTCTGCCGCATACCAGGCAACAGTCGCCTGGTCGGTGACATCGATGCCATTGGTGGCCGAACCGTCGGCGCGCTTGGCCTGCGCCGTCGCCTTAACGCTATCGCCCGAGACGAGATGGGTCGATTCGCTATTGATCTGCGGCGTAGTGGTCACGCGCAACAGGTTATACTCCCCCGCCGCGGTAACGCTATCGGACGAAACCCATTCAACCGTGTTGTCGAGAGCGCTCGCCGTAACTTTGATGCGCTTGCCAACAAGCGCGTCCGAAATGGTCAGGCTGCCATCGGTCGTATCGATGCCGTCGGAGAGCTCGGTCCATTCGGCATCGCCCTCGCCCTTGGCATACCACGCCATGGTGAGCTCGGCATCGTCGGGCACGTCCTTGGTCGAGCCCGACCAGCTACCCGGAACCTGCACGCTCGGTGTGATCTTTGAGCCCACGCTGAGCGTAACGTTCTTATCGGCAAGCTCAATGCCCGCCAGCTTGTACTGGCCCTTAAGCGTCACGGGGCCGAGCGGGGCAACGGACTGCGTGCCGCCGTAGGAGCTCTTCTTCTGCGTGCTGGAGACAGTATTTTCGCTCGTCACCTTCACGCGCAGGTACTTGCCGGCATAGGCGGCGTCAACGGTATAGGCGGTCTCGGTAGCACCGGGGATATCGGTATAGGCGGAGTCGTAGCTCGAGCTGCTGTTTGCATACTGCCACTGGTAGGTCACGTTATCGGTGCGGTCGATATAGTGATAGTTGGAGCCGTCCTTTTTGCGCACCTTAGTCTTGAGCGTATCGCCTACGCGCACGCCATTGGTAGCGGGAGAACCCTCGAACTGCACGTCGTAAAGCTCAACTTGGCCAGCGACGGAAACGGGACCCACCGCATAGTACGGCTTCTGCTCGCCATAGCCGCCGTTGGCCTTGGCCACGACGTAGTAGCCCTTAAGGGCGGCGGTCACCGTCAGGGTGTTACCGGTCTCACCCTTGATAGGCGTGTCGCACTTGCTTGCGGTGTTCGAGGTGCCCTTATACCACTGCCACGTGACATGCGAATCGGCGGTAACGTCGGTGGAACCCGCCTTGGCGGTCGCCGTAATCGTAGAACCAACCTCGACTTTGCCCGAAGTCGGGCTCATAGTCACGCTCGTAACATTAATTGAACCGGTAGCCGCAACGAGAGCGCCCGTGTTGTTGGCCATGCTCGAAGAGCCGATCTTCGAGGACACCTTGCACTTGAGGTACTTGCCACCTAAAGCGTCGGTAAGCTCGAGGGCCTCACCCGTGGCACCCGCAATGTCGGTATACGTGCCACTCTTGGTGTCAGAGCTCTGCCACTGATAGTTGAGCTTGCTCGCGTCGACGAACGCGCCGTACGCGCCGCCCTTCTCCTTAGCGCGGGCCTTAGCGGTATCCCCCACCGCAAAGACGCTCGTATCGTCCTTGGTATTGATGATGGACACGGCCGAAATCTCGACCGCACCGGCCTGTTTGACCTTGCTGGAAGTGGTCTTGTTCACCGTGTTGACGCCAGCGTTGGCCTCGACCCTGATGTACTTGCCCTCAAGGTCGTCGCCCACCACGAGCGAAGCACCCGTCTCGCCCTCGATCTTGGTAAAGCCCGAGTACTGCGAGGTGGATGCGGACCACGTGTAGGTAACCTTGGCGTCGGCGGGGGCTTGCTGATAATAGCTTATGTACGGAGTCGCCGTCAGGGTATCACCTATGCTCGGCGTGTCGCTATTCAGCTTGACGCTGTTAAGCTCCATCTGACCGGCGCCCAGCACGGGGCCAGGAATGTAGTTGGCATTGATGCCCGAGCCGGAAGAAACGGACGGACCATAGTAGTCCTTGCCATCAACCGTTACCTTGCAGATGAAGTATTTGCCTTCCATCGCGGCGGTGACGGCGAGCGACTGCTCGTGGCCTACGACCTCGGTGTAGTCGGCGACATTGCTGCTGGCCCTAGTCGTACCGGCGAGCCAGGTGTAAGTCCAAGTGCCGGGATTGGCAACGGACTCAGTCGAAGTGCCGTACCAGTCGTCCTCGACCTCATCGTACATATTTGCCCAAAGCGTCTCACCGGCCTTGAGCGCGCCCGACTTCGTGGAATAGGAGCTGTCCTTATCCTTGGTATCCTGGATGAAGACCTTGGCCTCGCTCGAAAGCGTTGTGGCAGACGCGGCGGTAACGGCGTTCTTCTGCTCCGAAGCAGCAGGCGTCGCAGCAGAGTTCTCGGACTCAGTCGCGTTGCCTGCGGCGGTGTCGGCACCATTCGCGGCACTCGCAGTTGCGCCCTGATCTGCGCCGGCGTCATCGGCAGCGGCGCTCGCCGCCGCACTGTTCGCGCCGGTGTCGGCAGCGGTGCCATCGTCGGCCGCCGCGCCCTCGCCGCCCGTCGCAGCCTGCGCCACGGCCTCGGCAATGCCCTCGGCGCCCTCGGCCCAAAGTTGCGCCGGCGTGGTGCCAAAAGCCATGGCAAAAGCCAGGAACGCCACCAGACCGCGCTTGGCTACGCCGCGGGCAATCGCTCCATGACGACGCCACGAGGCGCGTTGGCACTCATCCTCAAACATATCCATTTGTCTCCTATTGTCTGAACTTGGGACATTGCCCAGCGGCTGCCCCACGTCATCGCGCATGTTGCGCTCGAGTTCCCCCATCGGGGTCCCCCTTCCCTCCAGAGCCCAACGCGTACCGGCGGCATGCGCCGCGGTCGCGCACAAGATGGGAGGCGATCCGACTTAACCTTACCGACCCGGGCGCGCCGTCCGATCTGCGACGCGAACATCCCGGGCCAAGAGGAATTACGGTTACTGGTACAGCCGAGGACTTGCACCCCGATTCTCCCAAACGCGCAGGAAAACCGCGCATTCGTGCGTCTCCGCACCACCATCTAGGCCATCGATTATTACTGTCAGTATGGTAGCACGCAAAAGGGCCCCGCACGCAGGCGAAGCCCAAGGTAAAAGCTATGGTTTGCGATAGGAAGGGCTGTCGGCGGACCTTGCAAGAATAGCCCGTTTCAAAACTATGCCGGATTACGGGGATGATTCAGCACCTCGCAACCATATCTGCCATTTTCGAAAACCAACGACTCATCTACCTGCGGTTTTAAAAGCGCGAATTTCGGCATGGTCGAGGTTCGGCACTCCAGCCCCGTAAACCGGCATAGTTTTGTTCGGACCAGCCCACGCCGGCGCGACGCAAGGCAAAATAACCCGTTTCCCCGACCCCGGGAAATCGTTAATGCTTGCCGCCGTGACTGTTGCGCCAGATCTCGCGGCCCAGCATCAGCGCCAGCACCAGCGCGCTCACGTAGCCCATAAAGCCAATGACCGGGATACCAAACACGACCGGCTCGATGCGCGCGTAGTACACCACCGACGAACCGATAAACAGGCCGGCGATTACAATTGCCATCGACATGCGATCGATAATTCCGCCCAGCTGTCGCAGCGCCTTATCGCTGCTCATAATCTGCGTGTTCACCTTAAGCTGGCCACGCGTGAGCATGCGCGAAGCCAAGCCCAGATACTCGGCCGCCTCGAGCGAGCCTTTTGCCGCGCGATAGCTGCTCGCGGCAAGATCGCGTCCCATATCACGCACGCGCGCATAGGTGCTCTTCTCGTTTTTGATGTGCGTCTGGATAATCTGGATCATGTTGACGTTGGGCATGTACTCGGTCAGCAAACCCTCAAGCGTCACCATGCCGCGCGCGAACATCGTCACCACGCTCGGCAGCTCAACATCATTCTTACGCGCGAGGTTTAACAGCGAGGTCAAAAACTCGCCGATATCCAGATCCTTCAGGTCAAGGCCCGCAAAGTCAGCCACGATAAAGTCCAAATCGGACAAAAAGGCCGAATGATCGAGCTCAGCCGAGTCGCCACGCGTCACGGCGAAGCGCATGAGCGAATCCTTGAGCTTGGGCACGTCACCCTCGGCCACGGCGAAAATCATGTCCTTTACGATACCGCGATCGTGGCTCGACATGCGTCCGACCATGCCCAAGTCGATAAAGTAAACGATGCCGTCCTTGAGGATGATGTTTCCCGCATGCGGGTCGGCATGGAAAAAGCCGTCGTCGAGCACCTGCGTCGAGTAGTCCTCGACAATCGCGGCACCGATCTTTTCCAAGTCATAACCCTCGGCCACCAAGCGTTCAGGATCGGCGATCGAAATGCCGTCGACGTAGTCCATAACCACCACGTGCTCGGTGCACAGGTCCAGATAGGATTTAGGGCACGTCACGCCATGAACGCTCTTATGGAACTCGTAGAAGTCGTTGAGGTTTTTGGCCTCGGCCAAAAAGTTGGTCTCCTCGCGAAATGAGGTCCACAACTCCTCGACTACGCCGTGCAGGTCAACGAATTGATCGGTGTTGACGAACTTGGAAACGATACGCACCACAGAGCGAATGATATCGATGTCCTGAGCCATCACCTGCTGCGCGCCGGGGCGCTGCACCTTGACGGCCACGTCCTCGCCCGTCACCAGACGTGCGCGGTGCACCTGCGCAAGCGATGCGCTACCAAGCGGATTGGGGTCGATCGCATCGAACATCTCCCCCAGGCGCAGGCCGTATTCTTCTTCCAGACAACTGAGTACGACCTCGTACGGCACCGGCTCCACGTCGGAGCGCAGACGACGCAGCTCGTCGCAAAAGCGTTGCGGCAGAATCTCGGACCGGTTGGCCAGAATCTGCCCCATCTTGACGAACATGGGGCCGAGTTCCTCGAGCAGGCGGCGCAAACGAACCGGCGTGAGGTTATCCCACACGCGGTACTTTTTGACCAGACGAACAATCTGCCCGATGCGTTCGCGACGACCCGCCGGCGTGAGCTGGTATTCCTCGTCCGGCGCCATCGCGTCGGGCTCCTCGGGCACCATATCGACAGCACGCGGCTTCTTGCGAGCGCCCGAGACGGCGGCATCGACCTCATCGACAACCGCCGCCTCGTCACCCAGAGGATCTAGATTGTTGTAATCGGTGGTGGAATCTGCCATCTGCGCTGCTACTCGGCCTCTTCGGTATCCTTCGCATCGTCGGGCTCAACGGACTCGACGGGCACCGAGGTCACGTTGTCCTCGACTGAATCGACGATGTCGCGCACATGGGCCAGGAAGGCCGTGCGCTCGGGGGCGGTCATAACGCGGACGCGGGCAAGGATGAGCTCGTCGAGCACGCGCTGGGCCGCGGTCTCGCCCTGCATGCCCAAGCGCTCGGTCAGATCGGAGATGGTGCCACCGGCCTGCTCAAACATGTCGGACACACTGCGGGCGATATCGGGGGTGGCGGTGTCCTTGCGGACCTGTTCGCCCTTGGTATTAAGGTCGTCGAGGACCTTTTTGCCGCCTTCGACGGCAACGGCGGCAGCGCCAAAGCCAACGTTGATGGCGCCGTTAACAAGCTGATCGAGTTTCATAACCATGGTTGTCTCCAATCATAAACAACTGCATTGGCGTTCTTGTACCCAAGATCGAGTGAAAGCGACAAAGCGTTTTAGCGCTATTCGATCGACGGGAAATCCCTACCTCACGTTGTCGTTCATCGCGAAAGAGTTCTTCATGGCGCAGCTCGTGGTGTAGAGCACCTTGCCCAGTAGAGCATCGGTTTCCACGCGAACACGCTCGGCAAAGGCCTCGTTGGCGCGTGCAAGTTCGGCAGGCACTTCGGCCTCGGGCAGAACGGCTACGGCAGCGTCGACGTCATGGATCTGCTTGTGGCCCATGCCACCGACCTTCTCCTGATAATCCTCCACAGCGCGACCGCACTCATGGAAGCGGACGTCAGCCAGCGCGCCGATTAGGCGGTTGGCCCAGTAGAAGTTTTCGGACGTCACGCGAGCCTGCGTGTCGGCATAGTACTCGGGCATGGTCTCGACGTTGGCGTACAGCGGAACCAGCGCGTTAAACGAGTTGGAGCCAAAGGCCATCCACTGCACGGCGCGGTAGGCCGGCTGCACATAGGGGCGCAGCTGCAACACGGCGAGCTGGCTGTTGCGATTGATGCCGATGGGGCGATAGGCGCCACGCGTAGCGGGCGTGCCCTTGCTGCCGTAGCAGTCGTACTCCGTGCCCTGGTAGTGGCTCGAAAGCACGTACTTGATGTCCTCGATGGTCACCTTGCGCTCAGGCACACGGCTCCAGGGGATGTCGTCGCTCTCGGGCGTGTAGTCGGCATCGGGGCCGTCCCACACGTCGCTGGGGTTGAGACAGCGCTGCATGTACCAGGCGCGCGGCGTGTTGTAGACATGGTCGCTGTCGCTGTGCGAGCCAAAGGCCTCGCGCGGGTTAAAGACCGTCGCCGGGCCGTCGCCCTCGACGCCCAGCGTCAGGTCCAGATGCCACTCGGCCATCCAGGCGCGCAAGTCGGCGGAGCACATGTGGTCGGCCTGGGCGCCCTCGGCGTCATCCAGGTCAAAGCTGTCGATACCCAGCTGGTTGGGCATGGTCACATAGGCGTCGTCAGGCACGCGCTTGGCGATCCAGTGGTGACCACCGATGGTCTCGAGCCACCAGATCTCGTCCACATCACTAAAGGCGATGCCGTTGTTCTCGTAGGTGCCGTAGCGCTCGAGCAGATCGCCCAGGATACGAACGCCGTCGCGGGCGGACTTAGCGTACGGCAGGACCAGGGTCACCATGTCCTCCTCGCCCAGACCACCAGGCTGCGCCGGCACATAGCCGTCCTCACCCTCGTTGCCCTTGGCGGGCACGTAGTCCACGAGCGGGTCGGCGCCGCGAACGCGCTCATTGGTGGTGAGCGTCTCGGTTGCGGACATGCCCACATTGAGCTCGTTGAAACCGGCCTCGGCCCAGATGCCGTGGCCCGGGACAACATCGGGGACGCTCGTGTAGCGCATGGGGTTATCGGGCAGCTCAACGGTCAGGTGACTCAGGACGCTCGTGTAGACGCGCGGCTGCTCGTCGGGATGCACCACGCGCATGCGCTTGGGCTCAAACACCCCGTTGGACGAGTCCTCGTTACGCGCGACAAGCGTCGACCCGTCGTAGCTCGCGTTCTTACCGACCAGAATCGTTGTGCACGGCATGCGCATCCTCCTTGAGCGAAGAAATCAAACGGCAACAGTGTATCGCTTCAGCGCAAAAAGGGCGAAACCACGGTACTGGCAACCCCTGTGGTCAAAAAATGCCAAATATGAGTACTGTCACCAATTTAGTAGCAGCAATTAAACCGAATGCAGGTGTCGATAATCTGCATTTATTCAAAAGCTTGACAATGTAATTCCTCATAAGTCCAATAAAATAGGCTCTCTATCGATAATAAATACCGATAGAGAGCCAAAATGACCTAAAACATATGTGACTATCTTGGCAACAGTACTCATATTTGGCGTTTTTTGACCACGTGGTATATGTCAAACCCCTCAAACAGCCCAAAACGCCTATTTCGATGCGCGCTCCGCCGCTTCAATCACGTGTTTGGCAAGGATCGCGGTAGTCACAGCCCCCACGCCGCCCGGCACGGGTGTGATGGCGTTAACGACCGGCTCCGCAGCATCAAAATCGACGTCGCCGACCAGCTTGCCGGCGGCCTCGTCCCAGTTGATGCCCACATCGATGATCGTCTGGCCCTCGCGAACCGCATCCGCGCCAATCGTGCGCGCACGTCCAACCGCGGCAACAACAATGTCGGCAGAACGGCACTCGGCAGCCAAGTCGCGCGTATGCGTATGGCACGTCGTCACCGTGGCATTGCGAGCCGTAAGCATGGCGGCAACGGGACGGCCAATCACCAGCGACCGACCAACGACCGCGACCTTGGCCCCATCCAGCTCAACGCCGTAATGGTCCAGCAACGCCAGCACGGCCTCGGCCGTGCAAGGAGCAAAGCCCTCGCCTCGCCCCGAAAGCGTGGCAAGCAGCGAGGCCGGCGTCATGGAGTCAACATCCTTGGCAGGATCGAGTGCCGCGGCAACTGCATCCTCGTCAAGCCCAGCAGGCAACGGGCGAAACATCAGGCATCCGTGAACAGCGGGATCGGCATTGATGTCCTTAATAGCCGCCAGCAACTCGTCCTGCGAAACATCGGCAGGAAGCAAAACACGGCGGGCCTCAATACCAACCTTCTCGCAGCGCTTGAGAGCACCGCGCTCGTAGGAAAGGTCGTCCTCGCGCTCGCCTACACGGACAATGGCCAGCGTCGGGACGATGCCCTGTTCGCGCAGAACAGCACAACGAGCGGCAAGCTCCTCGGTCAAAGCACGGGCAACGGGAGCACCCTTCAGCAGCTCTGCCATGGCTATCCCCTCTTCCTGGCGGCGTCGGCGGCGCGGCGCGCCAGCGCATCGGCGCGCGGCAGCCACGTATCCAGCAGCTCATCGCACGCTGCCTCGAGCTCCTCGGCGCGGGCACGATCCTTCATGGACGTGGTGTTCGCAAAGAGCGTCAGGCTCGCGCCCTGCATGGCGGCGCGGCAGAACACGGCACCGCACGCCACGTCGGACAGCAACTGGCGCGAGCCCTTGTCCGCCATGTCCTCGAGCAGCGCCAGCGCACGACCACAGGCGTCCATAATGCGGTACGGTGGCATGGCCGCCACGTGCAACGCGTCCTGAATCGCCGCAGGTCGAGCCGGGTTCTCGCGCGGAACACCGTACGCAGCGGACACCTGGCCGTACGCACGAACGTCCTCGGCGACCAGGCTCACAAGTTCCTGCGCCAACTCATCCGCCTGGGCAAATGCGCAAGTCAGATCGTCTGCGCGATCGGCAAGCGCGGGATTGGTCGCCCCGTAGCGTGCGACCATCCCGCAAAGCGAGGCGCCCAGTGCACCTACAAAGGCGCTCGCGCTACCGCCGCCGGGAACGGGCTCGCGCGCGGCAAGCGCCTCGGCAAAACCGCGACAGGTTTTATCCATCATCTCTTGGCTCATCGAAACACCTCTGCCCACCGCGCCGGCCACCACGGGCCGCACGCATAATAAAAAATGGGACAACGACGCCAGGAAGCGGTTGTCTCATTCATCGATCTTGTCCAAGCCAGTCTAGCCCATAAGACAAAGACTGTCAGGAGCTCTGGTTATCGGCGTTTCCGATTGCCCGCTATAGGCACGGACGCCTAGTCCACCTGAAACGTCGGCAGCAGCGTGTCGATAATCTTCGACCCCATGTCGCGGTTTGCAGTCGAGTACTCCAAATGCGCCGTGGCAATCGTCGAATCCGTGACAATCGTCTTTTCGTAAATGACCGTATCGCCCTCGCGCCACGAAACCACGTACCAGTTGTCGCCCTCTGCGGTATAGAGGTCGGCCTTGCCCGAGGTGTCCGCGTCGACGAACATCTCATGCGCGGTTTCTTCGTTAATGTTGACGTAGCCAAACAGGTTGATTACAAAGCCCGTCTCCGGATCCTCATACCTGGCGCCGCTGCCGCTGGAAGTATCTTCCATCTCAAAGCGATTGGGAATCGACATGCTATAAGGGTGCATGTCGTTCGTGTACGTATACACGTCGGTCAGGTAATCGTCCGAATCGCCCGAGCCGTAGTATGCCGACTCGTCCTCGGGAACGGCCTCGTCATCGGGCGACGAGGATTCCTTGGACTTGGACTTGTCGCTCTTCTTCTTGGCAGAAGAATCTTTCTCGTCCGAAGATCCAGTATCGATCACCGAAATCTGCGTGCCGGAGCTCTTGGACCCGTTAAGCATCGTGAGCGCAAACACCGTGCCACCCCCAAGGAGTACCACGGCGGCACACGCCACCGCGATGACAATCGGAGCTTTGCTCTTAGGCTTTTGAGGCGCGGGCGCGACCGGCGGCATCGACTGGGTTAAGCCCGGGGCAGGGGAAGGACCAGCGCCCGTAGGCGTCGGCACGGAACCGCCCGTAAGCGAAGCCCCACAGTGCGTACAAAACGTCGATCCATCAGGCACTTGCTGTCCGCATTTTTGACAGAACATCGTTCGACCTTTCGTGGTTTAGCTTTTGTCACAGCCAAGTCTATACGCCCCCACCCAGGGCGCTGTTGCGCAACATGGAAAAGTCGATGCCGAGCCGAGCCGTCCCATGCGCCCAGTGCCCCAAACATGGGACACATGGCCCACCTTTCGAGACTCCCGGGCAGCACAAGCTAGGGCATACAAGACTCCGCCCGCATCCTCGCACGCGCGCCGCTAAAAGCGAGGGCGCCCAACCCCGGGGAGGGCCGACGGCACCGGCCCTCCCCGGGGTTGGGCGCCCGAACATATTGCCACTTAACGGCGCAAATCCGGCCCTCAGAATGGGACACATGGCCCACCCTAGCGAGCCGTCCACGCGTACAGTAAAGACAGGTAATCCATGGGCGGTTACAGATCGAGGAGGACACGACCATGAAAAAGAAGGCCTTTGCGATTCTCACCCTCTGCATTAGTCTCTTTGCCGCGGTTGCCCTGGTGGGCTGCGGTGGCAGCGGCGGCGCTACCGGAAGTGGCGGTGGCGGCGGAGCAGAAAAGCCAGCCGTGGATATGAGGACCGACTTCATTTGGTTTAAGGTCGAGGTCCCCAAGGGCGTCGAGATCACCGACGTCGCAGGCGACACCGCCGACAGGGCCCAGTTTAAGTTTACCGAGAGCGAGCATGCGAGCGACCGCTTCATTCCCGTCTTCGACCCCGACAAGAACGCCGACGAGCTGTTCGACTACGAGGCAAAGTGGAAGGCCAACTCCGGATGGACCGAAAGCGACCCCGTTAAATACAACGGCAAGACCTGGCGCAGTGCTTACTTCACGCACTCGGGCGGCGTAACGACTGAGTACTTCACCGACGTTGAGGGCGGCAGCGTGTACGTGCGCATCGACAATGTCGAGGAGCACAAGGACGCCGTCGAGACCATGATGAAGTCACTGGAGTTTGCCGACGACATCGCCGAGGCAAAGACCGAGGCCATGGACGTCAAGCTCGACGATATCGAGATCAAGCGCTAAGCGACTGGCGAGCGCAATGGGAAACACGAGCGCAGCGCAAGCAAGCGACAGTAACCCAGTGCTTCGCACCAAGGGAGGGCCGGTAAACCGACCCTCCCTCTCTTATGCCGGCAGCCGACGAACGCGAGGACGCCGAGCGCCAAAGCCCTCCCCAAGCGCAGCAGCGGCACAAAATGGACAGGCGCCCCAGCACGTCCACCCGCCGATTTATGCCGCCGCGCAGGAAATTAAGTCGACGCCTTTAAACATCCGGGCAGTATAGTGACCAAAACGAGCGCATAACCGCACCCTGCGAATGGAGGAGTTATGACCGAACACCATGCCATCAGCCGCCGAGCATTTACGCTGGGCCTAGGTCTTGCGGCGTTGTCACCACTTGCAAGCCTGCCCGAAACCGCGGCACCGGGCATTTCCCTGCGAGCGGCATTTGCAGACGACACGCCCAAACCGACGGAGCACCTCGGCAATTTCGTCATTCGCCTTCGCCCCGCGGGCTATTTTCGCACCGCGAGCGTCAACCAAGACGGCAACGTTCGCGGCAACGTCTGCCACCTGTTTAACGACGGCACGTCCAGTAAGCTCATCCTTGAGAACGTAACGACCAAGAATGACGATAGAAACTGGTATGCTATCCGCACCTTGCTCAATTTCGAAGAGCATAAAAAGACGGGCTACAGCATTTGGTCGGTCGACGACGACTCGGACAAAGATGGAAAGGTCATCCACGTATGGGGCGGCGAGTATGACAACAAGCCCAGCCGCGCTTTTGCGTTCGAGCGTCAATCAAACGGAACCTATATCATCCGAGACCGCACGGTCGAGAAAGAAACCGAGAAAAAAGACATTAAGTACCTGGCAATAGAATCGAACGGCAAAGACCAGGACAACAATAAGATCTGCCATAAGAGTAAGAGCATTCCGTGGGAGCTCGAACTTATCGGTTACGACATGAAAAAGAACGATGCCACGGTTAGCAGCCTCGACTGGATCACGTACAGCAGCTACGTCGATGGGCCATGTTGGATGAAATACGTCGACGACAACAAGTTCCTCGACGAGCTGAGCATCCCGGGTACGCACGATTCGGGCGCCTGCAGCGTGGACAACGACACTGAGCCCCAATCCTCGCAAGTAAAATGCCAGCAGGATTACATTCCCACGCAGTTGCTCGAGGGAATCCGCTATTTTGATATCCGACTCGGAAAGGGCGACGACCCCGGCATCGACCACGGGATTTTCTACCTACTCAAAAAAGACGGGAACTATCTGCATCTCTCCGATGTCATCGGGTACTTCAAAACGTTTTTGAACGAAAACCCGTCAGAAGCGCTCATCATGCTCGCATCGCGCGGCAACGATGAGGCTACCGACGAAAGCATAACGACGGCCTTCGCCAAGGTTATGGCCGATAACCCCAGCCTGTTCTACACGTCGAGCCACGTCCCCACGCTGGGCGAGGTGCGCGGAAAGATCGTTCTGCTGCGTCGATTTAGGCTCGCCGGCAACAGCGTAAGCGGCCACACGTGGGGCCTCGACCTTACCGAATGGGATGACAAGATCAAGGCTCACTCCGACAGCACCACTATGTGTCTCGTCCAAGACGCGCGGGGCTTTGAAGCCGCGGGGGAAACAGGCGACGAAGAGCCCTATTGCACTGAGGTATGCGCCCAGGACAAGTACAAACTCACGGGAACCGACAAGCTCAGCTGGGTCGATAATGCGCTGAAGGAAACGACCGGGCGCACGCGCAACAAGGTGGACGTCGTGGACGATGACGGGGCCAAGGTGCAAGTCCAGGAGCGTTGCTGGTCTATCAACTACACCAGCTGCACGGGTTTGTCGCACGGAGGCAATCCTTTTACCTCGGCACGAGTAGTCAACGAGCATCTGTATAAGAGCCCGTACATCAACCCCAGCGGCAACGAGAAAACAAAGTCAGATTACCTCAAGCACATTGGCATCATCGCATCCGACTTTGTTGATGCGGCACTGGCACGGAGCATCTACCAGCGCAATTACAATTTCGATACGAAGCACACGCAGTCGGCTTCGTGCTGCCTCCCGACCCGCATGCGCATGACATACGGCGACTCGCTAAGCTATGCCTCGCTCCAGGATGGCAAGACCGTTGGCGAGGGCCATTTCCGCCTCGTCGACAGCAGCAACGTACTCAACGTGGCGGCTTCGGGCCATGCGTTTACCATCGAATATGTGGATGTCGACGCCTTGGGCAACGAGACCGTTACGGAGCTGCGAGGTCATGTGCCCATCGATATCGATCCGCGCGCGTTGACGCCCCATTTTGTGGGGCTCGAAGGCCTTAAGGCCGGCGAAGACGTGCGCGCCAAGATTGCGGCATCACTCGAGGGCAAGCTCGAAACCGATGCCTGCACGGCCCAGCTCGAGTTTGTGCACGACGCGGACGGCGCTCCGGGCACGGCAATGGTCGAGGGCGAAACATTTGCTGCAGGAACGTACTGGGTGCGCGCGAACGGTCTTTTGGGCGGCGCGGCGCAAAACTACAAGCTTGCTAATGACGGAGCCGCGAGCTTTACCGTGACGGCTTCGGGCAACGCAGGCGCTACGGGCGCCGGCGACGGCAACGGCAACGGCACCAACGCAGGCGGCGCCGACAAGAACGACAAGGGCAACAAGCGCAAGGGCTCAGGCGAAAAGCTTGCCGGCACAGGCGACAACTCTGGCATTGCCGCCGGGCTCGCCGCCGCCGCCGTGGCGACAACGGTCGCCGGCGCGGCAATGCTTGCCAACGACCGCGAAGACAGCGAAGGCGCTAGCGAATAGGCGAGCCGGCTTTTCAGACGCATCGGCTCAATCAGGGGCGCAGAATACCGTTCTGCGCCCCTATTTTTGACATGAAGGAGTAGCAAAGTGTTGGTGTCCATGCGTGTCACCCCCATGAGTTTCGTTAAAACTGTCTCTATGGCCACATTTTAGTCACCGCAAGGCCCATGCGAAGGTGCCAGACAGCACAGCAATTCGTGTCCGCGCGAGGCTTTAAACTAAATACGATAAAGATGCATTCCACAAGAGGAAAGTGGGGCGACAGTGATGGGCGAACTGGTAAACCGTGGAGAATCGGCAATCGTGCCAGAAGTTTTTTACAAGCAGGTTTCCTCGATTCTCAACGCCGCTCGCGACAAGGCCTATACCGCCGTTAACTTTGCGATGGTTGAGGCGTATTGGGAAATCGGCAAGAGCATTGTTGACGAGCAGGGCGGAGAGGAGCGCGCCAAGTATGGAGAGGCGCTGCTCAAGGCCCTCGCAATCAGACTTACCAAGGATTTTGGTAAAGGTTTTGGAGCAAGAGAGCTGCGCAAAATGCGTCAGTTCTATCTTGCATTTCCAATTCGGGACTCACTGCGTCCCGAATTGAGCTGGACACATTACCGCAGGTTAATACGCATTCCAGACCCCGAAGCTCGCACCTGGTACATGAACGAATGTGCCGATTCTCGCTGGAGCACGCGTCAGCTCGAGCGCCAGATCAACACCATGTTCCGCGAGCGCCTGCTTGCCAGCAAGGACAAGGAGGCCGTCACCCAGGAAATCCAAAAGAGCGCCCCGGCTCGTCGCCCCGAGGATATCATCCGCGACCCATATGTACTGGAGTTTTTAGGTTTCTCGGACGATACTGCGTTTCGCGAGAGCGATCTAGAGCAGGCGCTCATCACGCATCTTCAGAAGTTCCTGCTGGAGCTTGGCCGTGGTTTCGCTTTCGAGGCGCGCCAAAGGCGCATCACCTTTGATGGGCGCCATTTCTATATTGACCTTGTGTTTTACAACTATCTGATGCGCTGCTTCGTGCTCATCGACCTTAAGACGGACGATCTTACGCACCAGGACCTGGGCCAGATGCAAATGTATGTGAACTACTACACGCGCGAGCTCATGAACGAAGGCGACAATCCGCCCATAGGCATCGTGCTCTGCGCGGACAAAAGCGATTCGATCGTCGAGTACACGCTGCCCGAAGACAACGACCAAGTGTTTGCCGCCAAATACCTGCCGTATCTTCCAAGCAAGGAAGAGCTGGCGCGCGAGCTGAGTGCCGAGTACCGCGCCATCAACGAAGCGACTAATGGCGAAGCGCAAGGGTAGCGGCACGTTGCGACCGATACCCCCGACGGCGCTCCACATCACCCGGGATAAGAGGAGCTTTCCATGACAGACAGACCGAAAACAACACTGCGCGACTGCATCTATGGGCTTGCCGTCGGTGACGCGCTGGGCGTTCCCTACGAGTTCAGGCCCCGCGGTACGTTCGAATGCACGGACATGATCGGCTACGGCACGCATGGGCAACCCGCCGGCACCTGGAGCGACGACGCATCTATGACGCTTGCTACCTGCGACTCGATTAGGGAGCTCGGGCACATCGACACCGCGGACATGCGCGACAAGTTCGTAAGCTGGATTGCCCGTGGCGAGTATACGATCGACGGCGTTTTCGATTACGGTGATACAACCGCCCGCGCACTTCACTCCGGCAAGGGAGGCTCCGGCGAGCGCGACAATGGCAACGGATCGCTCATGCGCATCGCTCCCCTGGCGTTCACCGATGCAACAGACGAGGAGATCTGCGAGGTCTCCGCCATTACGCACGCCCACAGAACGTCGACCGACGCATGCGTCATATTTGTCGAGCTGATGAGAGACGTGCTGAATGGCACACTTCCCTCGTGGGCGCTCCAGCTGAAAAGCATACCGGAGCAGGGAATCAGGTCCGGCGGCTTCGTGCGTGACACGCTTAAGGCAGCCACCTGGTGCTTCGTCAACACTAACAGCTACGAAGAGTGCGCACTTGCCGCCGTCAACCTGGGCGACGACACCGACACCACCGCAGCTGTCGCAGGTGCGCTCGCCGGCACGGCCTACGGCATCGATGCAATTCCGCAGGAGTGGGTCGACGCCCTACGCGGAAAAGAGCTGATTGAGAACTGCTTGTTTTAGGGCGCCATTCAAGAAATAAGGTAGGAGGCATCATGGATAGGAAGATCGCGAATATCGATGAGTTCCAAATGGACGAAAACGAGACCCCGATACTCCCAACGGGACTGAGGGAGGAAGAAAACCTTTATGTCCTCCCCGACGGGCGTCACCTCCCCTGCGGGGTCTACCGGACCGAAGATGGCGGCTCGCTCATTTATGAGCCATCCGAACTAAGCTTCTTCGGGCAGATGCTTGCCCAATTCAAAGAGAACTAGAGGCTTGATTGCCCGTTAGATCGACACTGCTCAAAACCAGTGGGCCGGCTATCCTCCACCGCGGCCCGTGAGGTAGAATTATGCCTGCCGCGGAATCCACCTGCGGGCAACGCTCCGATCTCCGATTGGGGTGAAGCCTATGAACTTGTTTCTTGAAATCCTGCGCCTCTCGATGTATGTAACCGGCATCGTCCGGAACCTCTACTCGATCTGGCGGGAATATAAGCAGTAACGGATAGCGAAGGGAGTCATGCAAAGGGCCGGCTGCAACCGACCCTTTTGACGATAATACCTGCGTTGCCCGCGTCTCCGAAGTTTGAGTAGCTGAGGAGCGGGTTCCGCGGCACATCCTGATTTTACCCAGTGGCAAGACTCTTTTACAGCCGTTCCACCGTTTATTTACATCTGCCATCACGGGCGGGATGTTGCGCACTCTCGCGAGCCAACCGGCACCACTCCCCTACTCACCAAAGATCGCAGCGAACAAGCCCTTGCGTTTGGGCTTCTCCTCTCGGTAGGAACCCTCGACGGCGGCTGCAACCTGGCGCGGTTGCTCGCCGTCTCCACGGCGCACGATCTGGTATAGGAACGGCGATTTAACATATTTGACCTCGACGGGTGTGGCGTGTACGGTGCTCTCACCGGACAGATGCAGGCTCGGACTGAGCGGCGCCACGATATGCGTTTCGCGCTTGTCGCTAAACACCACCGCGGCCGCACGACCCGTCTGGCCGTTTACGGCAATGCGCACCTGCTCGCCATCGCGGCCATCCGTCGCCGGACGATCGACAAAGTAGACCGGCACCATCACCAGGCCGTCCTTATGCTTGCGGGCCTTGCGCGCCCAGGTGCGGATGCTCTTTTTATTGAGCCCCAGTATCGCCTCGGCGTCGTTGCCCGCAACGTCGAGCGCCAACTTATCAATGACCACCTGGTCCTTGGTAGACGCATCGACGGAGACAACGCGGAAGTCGCCTTCCTGCATGGCGGGATCGAACGGGCCGACCTTGGCAAAGTCCCACGGCTCCAAAATGCCCATGAGGCGAACGTCCAGGTAGTTTGCCCTGGGATATGCCCAGTCGAGCACCTCGTAGTACACCAGGGTCTCCTTGCTCAGGCCCTTGCCCGGGAAGCTCGCCATCATGCGCAGGTCCGCCAGCGCCATGGGGAAGTAGAAGAGCATCATGTCGTTTTGGATCGCATCTTCTACATCGTGCCCGGCAAAGGCATCCGGATACTGACGCACCAGCTGCAGCGCGTTGGCACGTGCCTGCTGCGGCGAGATTTCGCAAGGAATACCCTGCTCAGGCACATACTCCGCACCTACGCCCATGGTCAGGCGCTTGCTAAACGTCCCCGGCTTGAGCAGGTCGGCAATGCCGATCTTGTTGCCGCAGGACGGGCACTCAAACACGCGCTGGGTCGACTCGCCCTCAAAGGACGCACCACAGAAGGGGCAAGGAATGCTCACATGCGTGGCCTCTTGGAACTCCTGCGCCGTGCCGCGATCCTCCCACAGCAGATGTTCCAGGACCGACTGATTGCGCCAGTGCGAATTGAAGAAATACCAGTCCGGGTCCTCCGGGCGCTCGAGTTGCGACACATGCGTGAGCTTGAGCAGTCCATCCACCACCGTCAACGGCGTATGGCGAATGCCCAGGGCGCTCTTGGGCTCCCCCGCATCAGCCTGCCACGGAACCACCGTGCCGCAATAGGCGCACTCAAAGCTGCGCTTAGCCTGGTGCGAGTACATAGGGCCGCCGCAGTTTTGACATTTAATGGCAAACATCTCGTCCATGGAAACGTCCTCCTTTGCACAGGGCTGTCGACATTAAGTATGTCGAGCAAACAGGCACATGCCCATACCCATGTGGCCCAAAATGGACCACTCAGGCAGACGAGAAGGCTCGCTCGTTAGCACCGGCAGACTATTGCTGCATTTTCTGAGCATCGGTGCACGGCGCCCCCGCGCGAGCTACACTATCCCCTTAAACATGATTGTGAGGACGACCGCTATGCTATTTGTAAATCGGCTGGTACATACGCTTGTTCCCGGCGGCGAGGGCGAGCCGGTCGATACCTCCTGCCGCACCAACGCGGGCTTTGCCGCAAGCCTCATCTGCATTGGCCTCAACATCACCCTGTGCCTGGCCAAGGGCATCGCGGGCCTGCTCGCCGGCTCCGTCTCCCTCATCGCCGACGCTTTCAACAACCTCTCCGATGCCTCGAGCAACATCGTGAGTCTGCTCGGGTTCCGCCTTGCCAGCCGCCCGGCAGACGAGGGCCACCCTTACGGCCACGGCCGCTACGAGTACCTGGCCGGTCTGTTTGTCGCCGTCTTGGTTTGTGCCGTCGGCATCAACCTAATCCTCGAGTCGGTCACCAAGATCATCAAACCTTCCCCCACTGCATATTCGGCGCTCTCCTTAGCCGCCCTCGTCTTGTCCATGCTCGTTAAGCTCTGGATGGCCGCGTTCAACCGCACGCTGGGCGACCGCATCGACTCGGAGACGCTCATCGCCACGGCGCAGGACTCCAAAAACGACGTCATCACCTCGGGCTCGGTCTTAGTGGCGGCACTTATTTCGCAAACGACCGGCTTTGACCTCGACGGCTGGGCGGGCCTGGGCGTGGGCATCTTCATCTGCATCAGCGGCATGGGCCTGGTGCGCGACGCCATCAGCCCGCTGCTGGGACAAGCGCCCGACCCCAAGCTCGTCCAGGAAATCCGCGATAGGATTATGTCGTATCCGCAGGTCCTAGGCACACACGACCTCATGGTGCACGACTACGGCCCCGGCCGTCAGTTTGCCAGCGCACACGTGGAAATGCCCGGCGAGGGCGACGCATTTGAGCACCACGAGATCCTGGACACCATCGAGCACGACATCAAGCGCCAGATGGGCATTGGCATCACGCTGCACTGCGACCCCATCGCGACAACCGGCGATGATCTGCGCGGCTGGGTCAAGCGCGGCGTCATGCAGATCGACCCCGCGCTCTCCATCCACGACCTACACGAGCACGACGGGTTCGTTTCGTTTGACCTGGTGCGTCCCGACGGCTTTGACATATCCGACGAGGAGCTGCTGGAGCTCGTCACGCGCATCGTGCACGAGCGCCGACCCGACGTCTCGTGCGTCGTCACGTTTGATTCGGGCTTTAGCTCGCCCGAGCGTCCGGCCGAGCAGCTGTAGCCCCGCTCCGCTCGTCCGCTAGTTTCCCTGCGCGCCCGAGATGCCGTTTTGCAGTGCGTTCCAGGCATCCGTCGCCATATCACCCAGGTTCTGGGCCGTGTCGCCCAGCTCTTGCGCCTTGTCTCCCAACTCCTGTGCCTTGTTGCTCAGGTCCTCCAGTGTGTTGGAGCTCGAGCTGTCGGTACCGCTTTGGTCGTCGGACGAGTTGCCCGAGCTGTTCTTGTGCGTGAGTTGAATTTCGAGGTTACCGTTGTCGTTATAGTAGGCAGAAGTAACGACCCAGTTGGCATCGACGACGGGCGTTGAGCCATCATCAGTCAGGACCACGGCATTCGAAAGATCGGCCCCGCGCGACTTGAGAATCTTTTTGGCGTTGGACCAGTACTGTCCCGGGATATCGCCCAGATCGACGGTACTAGACGAGGCGGACGCGGTTTGCTCGGCAGTGGTATCGGCTGTTGAACTCCCTCGCTTGTTGAGCATGCCCGACACGATGGCAAACACAACCGAGAGAGCAAAGAAGATCGCCAGCACGATGAGGATCTTCTTGATCACGCTCGACGAACGCGACGGCTTCTTCTCCTCGTCCTCGCCATATTGCGGAATCGACTTGGGGTACTCGCGATACGGCTCGCGTGACTCGTAGCGAGGCTGCGCCGTGCGAGGCATATACGTCGTCTGCCGAGGCTGCGGAATGGGATTCTGCGGCAGGTCATCATAGGGATTCGGTGTCGAGGCGGCATAAGAATCCTGCGGCGCGTAATCAAACGGGTCCGGAGCTACGTTGCCATAGGGGCCTTGCGAAGATGCAGCATAAGAATCCTGCGCCGTGTCGCCATAGCCCATAACCCGGGTGGGCTCGGCAGAAGGCTGCGTCGCGGCGGGGTCGGTATAACCGGGGTTGGGAACAACGCGGGTCGCATCGGCGCTATCGCCAGCCTGCGCGGAACCGTAGCCGCCCATCACGGTTGTTTTGTCCTGATCCATGCAACGATTCCTTTCCGTCGCTCGTGAGCATCAAGTTATCCATGCATTCTACCCGCGCAAAAACCTATGATGGGCAGAGCCCGTCGGTATCTACAAGACATGCGCGGGCCTAAGGATCAAAAAGCCCCGCCGGGCCTTGGTAGGCGCGACGGGGCGGGCAAGCAGCTATGGGCAACAGGCTTAGAACAGGCCGGTGATGTTGCCGTCGTTGTCGACGTCGATGTTCTCGGCCGCGGGCACCTTGGGCAGGCCCGGCATGGTGAGCACGCTACCGGTCAGCGCGACCACAAAGTGGGCGCCGGCGGAAACCTTGAGCTCACGCACCGTGATGCGGAAGTTCTCGGGAGCGCCCAGGGCCTTGGCGTTGTCGCTAAAGCTGTACTGCGTCTTGGCCACGCACACCGGCAGGTTGCCAAAGCCGTTCTCGCGCAGCTCGGCGAGCTGACGCTTGGCAGCGGGCGTAAAGTCGACGCCATCGGCGCGGTAAACCTTAGTGGCAACGGCCTCGAGAGCGTCGGCAATATCGGCGCCGTCCTCGTAAGCAAACTTGAGCTCGCTCGGCTGCTCAATCAAGCGCATGACCTCATCGGCCAAGTCGAGCGCGCCCTCGCCGCCCTTGGCCCAAACCTCAGAAAGCTTAACGTTGACGCCGAGCTTCTGGCACTCGGACTCGATGAGCGCAAGCTCTGCCTCGGTGTCCGTCGGGAAGCGGTTGATGGCAACCACGCAGGGAAGACCATACACGCTCTGGATATTTTCAACATGGCGCAGCAGGTTGGGCATGCCGGCCTTGAGGGCCTCGAGGTTCTCGTCGTTGAGGTCGGCCTTGGCAACGCCGCCGTTGTACTTAAGCGCACGGGCGGTAGCGACAATCACGACGGCGTTGGGACGAACGCCCGTCATGCGGCACTTGATGTCGAGGAACTTCTCGGCACCCAGGTCGGCACCAAAGCCGGCCTCGGTAATGGCGACATCGCCAAAGCGCATCGCCATACGCGTGGCCATGATAGAGTTGCAGCCGTGGGCGATGTTGGCGAAAGGACCACCGTGGACGAACGCGGGCGTACCCTCGAGCGTCTGGACCAGGTTGGGCTTGAGCGCATCCTTAAGCAGCGCGGCCATGGCGCCCTGAGCCTTAAGGTCACGGGCACGGACGGGCTCGCCGGCAAAGCTGTAGCCGACGACAATCTCGCCCAAGCGCTCCTTGAGGTCGTTGATGCTCGTGGACAGGCACAGGATTGCCATGACCTCGGAGGCAACGGTGATGTCGAAGCCGTCCTCGCGCGGCACGCCCTGGGCCTTACCGCCAATACCGTCGATGACGTGGCGCAGCTGACGGTCGTTCATATCGACGACGCGCTTCCAAGTGATGCGCTTAACGTCGATACCGAGCTGGTTGCCCTGCTGGATGTGGTTATCAAGCATGGCGGCCAGCAGGTTATTGGCGGCACCGATAGCGTGGAAGTCGCCGGTAAAGTGCAGGTTGATATCCTCCATGGGGATGACCTGAGCCCAGCCGCCACCGGCAGCACCGCCCTTAACGCCAAAGACAGGGCCGAGCGAAGGCTCGCGCAGGGCCACGGCACTCTTGACGCCGCGACGACGCAGGCCATCGGCCAGACCGATGGTCGTGGTGGTCTTGCCCTCGCCCGCAGGCGTTGGGTTGATAGCGGTCACGAGGACGAGCTTGGCCTGGTGATCAGTCGGCTCGTTGAGCAGTGAATAGTCGACCTTAGCCTTGTCGAAGCCGTACGGAATAAGGTGCTTAACGTCGACGCCGGCGTTCTTGGCCACCTCGGTAATAGGCAGCGGCGTGACAGAACGTGCGATTTCGATGTCAGTAGGCATGGGCGGTCCTTTCGTTACCGAATGAGAAAAAGACCAATTCAGCATAGCACGGGCGCGCAATAGTAAAACGCCCATAACCGATGAACGGCGATATGTTTACCCGATGCCCAGCGATAGCTTAATAGCCTGCCAGAACAGACCCGTCTCTAAACAGTCGGCTCGATACCCAAGTGTTCAAAGGTGCGCAGGGTTGCCTGACGGCCCTGCGGCGTACGAATCATCAACCCGCACTGCAGCAAATAGGGCTCATAGACATCCTCGAGCGTGCCCGGGTCCTCGCCCACCGCGCTGGCAAGGGTCGTAAGTCCCACGGCGCGACCGGAGAACGTCTTAGCGAGCGTCTCCAAAATGCGAATATCCATCCAGTCCAGACCGAGCTCATCGATCTCGAAGAACTCGAGCGCCTGGCGGCAGATATCGAGCTCGATGGGGCCGTTGCCGCGCACCTGTGCGTAATCGCGCACGCGCTTGAGCAGGCGGTTGGCAAGACGCGGCGTGCCGCGCGAACGCGAGCCGATCTCGAGTGCACTGGGATGGTCGATCGTCACGCCCAGGATAGTCGCCGAGCGCGTCACAATCTGCGCGAGCTCCTCGACCGTGTAGTAATCCAGGCGATATGAAATGCCAAAGCGGTCGCGCAACGGGCCGGTCAACATGCCTGAGCGAGTCGTTGCCGCCACCAGCGTAAACTTGGGAATATCCAGGCGAATCGAGCGCGCCGCCGGACCCTTGCCAATCACGATATCGAGGGCAAAGTCCTCCATCGCGGGGTACAGGACCTCCTCGACCGAACGGTTGAGGCGGTGGATCTCGTCGATAAACAGTACGTCGCCTGGTTGCAGGTTGGTAAGGATGGCCGCCAGGTCACCGGTGCGCGCGATGGCCGGGCCACTTGTCGTCTTGATCTGAGCGCCCAGCTCGTTGGCGATAACCGTAGCCAGCGTGGTCTTGCCCAGACCCGGAGGGCCCGAGAAGATTACGTGGTCGAGCGTCTCGCCACGGCTCTGCGCCGCCTCGATCAGCACGCGAAGGCTCTGTTTGATGTGCTCCTGGCCGCAGTAGTCGTCCAGGCGCTGGGGACGCAGGGTACGGTCGACATCGAGGTCCTCGGCCGTCAGCTCCGAGCCCACCATGCGCTCACCGTGCGCCATGGATGCCGCCGGCGAATTGCCGGGCGTCGCCCACAGGTCCTGAGAGTCATCGGCTTCCCACATCACGCATCCATTCCAAGTCGCTTAAGCGCCGCGCCGAGCAGATCCTCGACACGCATATTCTGCCCATCATACCCGCTCAGGGCAACATCGGTCTCCTGCGGGCTAAAGCCCATGGAGAGGAGCGCCGCGCGGGCATCATCGATCGCCGAAGGAGCGGCGGCGGGAACCGGCATCGCAACCTGGCCGGGAATCACGTCGACCGGCACAAAGCCCTTATCCTTGGCAAAGGTGCTCTTGAGTTCCAGGATCAGGCGCTGAGCTGTCTTTTTGCCCACACCGGGCACCTTGGCCATGCCCTTGTCGTCCTCGGCCATCACCAGCGAATACAGCTGCCCCACGGTATAGGTGGAAAGCACGGCGAGCGCCAAGCGCGGGCCAACACCCGAGACGGACACGAGCCGGTCGAACATCGTGCGCTCATCCTTTGAGGAAAAACCGAAAAGTGTCATGGCGTCCTCGCGCACCTGCATACGCGTGTAAAGGCGGACCTCGCCGCCGGGCGTCGGCAACGTGGCCGCGGTGCTGCCCGAGATGCCGAGCTCAAAGCCCACGCCCGACACATCGACGACGGCCAAGCTCATCGTGGCCTCGACAAGCGTTCCATGGAGCTGGGAGATCATCAGTATCCGGTTCCTCTCTGTTGATAGAACTCGCCACCGGTAAGCGCCCGGGTGCGGCTGAGGTTAACGTGACAGATGGCGCAGGCCAGGGCATCGGCGGCATGGTCGGGATGCGGGTCGTGATCGAGCTGTGTGAGCGTACGAACCATATATGCGACCTGCCGTTTGTCCGCGGCGCCGGTGCCCACAACAGCCTGCTTAATCTGCATAGGCGTATACTCGCCAATCTCGAGCGCGCATTCCGAAAGCGCCACGAGCGCGGCACCGCGGGCATGCGCCGTAGGGATGGCCGAGCGAACGTTGGCGCCAAAGTAAATGCTCTCGATAGCAGCGGTATCGGGTCGATAACGCTCCACGACACCCTTGAGGTCGCGGGCGATATGTGACAGACGCACCGCGAGCGGACTGCCCGCGCTGGTCTCGATACAGCCGTAGGCACGGCAGCGAACCTCGCCGCGCCGTTCCTCGATAATCCCCCAACCCGTATGGGCCAAACCGGGGTCGATACCCAAAATGACCAAGCCAACCTCCCCTCGCCACAAGCACGGCGCGAGACAAGGCCCCGCGCACTATTCACGAACGTCTGTTCTAGAATAACACAACAGCGACCGTATCTAACAAGCAAGGTTGAACCATAGGTTGAGCATAAGTCAGCGAGCGAGTCCCTGCCGTGGCAAGGTGTCGCGAAAGAGGAGCGCCGCGTACTTCTGTACGCAAGCGACGGTTTGAGCGGCAGATTGCCCGACAGGGGCTCGCGCAGCGTCGACTCGTCACGCGGTTTGGCAAAACCGCGTAACCTTGGCCCCATCCCCAGTTTAGTTCTGCGAGAAGAATGGGAACTGCCTCGGATCAACCGGCGGCTGCGGCATCGGCGTGCCCTGGGGTCCACCCTGCGGTCCGCCCTGGCCGCCCATCATCTTTTCGATGGCGTCCTGGACCTCGCCCTCAAACTTCTTCATGCCCTCGTGCAGGCGGCGCTGGCCGTCCTCGGAGCGCAGCTCCTCCATCTGCTCGGGCGAAATACCCAGCAGCTCGCCCAAAATGCCCATCATCTCGCCACGCATGCGATCGCTTGTATCCTCGTCGGCAAAGCGGCGCACCTCAGCGCGCGCCAACGAATCGACCGTCATGCGCTCCTTGCCGCTCAGTCCCAGGTCGGACCACGCGAGCATATACGGCCAGGCACGCTCGGCAAACGAACGGGCCGAGACGATCGGCACCGTCGGCAATATGCGGCGGGCGGCCTCTCCCTGGCGCACGAGCATCAGCAGCAGCGAGCAAGCCTCGGGCTTGCCGGCGGCCATTGGGATGTCGTCGAAGGGACGGTTGCGGTCGACGTGTGACTCGAGCGCGCCATCGACCTCACCCGGTTCGAGCCCATCGAGCAGCTGCGCCGCGCGGTCGAGCATGTCGATCGGACCGTCGAGCGTCGAGAGCGCCCGCGCCAGCACGCGATCCATGCAATCTTCCACTGCGTTGAGCGTCACGAGCTCCTGCGGCACCACGGCAGACGTGCGGTTGCGCACGCGCGCCACAAACTCGAGCGTCGACAGGTACACATCACCAAAGGGCGCGTAATCGCCCTGGTAGCCACCGCAAAGCGCCGGTGCCGCCAACGCGTACTCGGTCTTGGACAGCGGGCTCAGAGCCATCGCGCCCAGCTCGAGCGCCGTGTCCTCCAGCATAAGGCCCAGCGTGCGAGAGCGCAGGCGCTCGGCGTCGCCCGCCGACACATCGCGGTCGAGTACGCGCGCCGCATCCGGCGCATCGCGCTCAACCGTGCGAATATGCAGGCGCTCGGCAATCGCGCGAACAGCGGCACAACGAGCGGCCTCGGCCTCTTCCTGCGCCGGCGTAAAGATACGGTTGCGCCCCAGCACCAGGCCAATCACATTACGCGGGCCCAGAGTGTCGACAGCCAGCGCCGCAAGCAAAGACGACGGCAAATCGCCCTCGAGCGCCACCACGGCGCGCGACGTACCATGGGCGCGGGCGTTATCGCGCACGGCGAGCACCAGCGCCTGCCACAGCCACTCCTCGGAACGGAACTCGGGCAGTTCGTGATCTTCCAGGGCATCGAGCATCACGCCGCGCTGAATCTCCTGAACCAGCAGGCTCTCCTCAAAACACGGCGCCTGGGCCACCACGCGACCACAGTCGTCGAGCACAAACGAACCGCCGGTATACACCGACTCGTCATAAGCACCGACCGGCGCCATGCAGGCAAACCACACGCTGCGATTGGATGCGATCTTGCGGTAGGCGCCGCTGCGTACGGCGGCAATGGCAGCAGTCTCGCGGTCGGTCATGTCAAACGCGTTGAATTGGAAATACGCAATGAGGTCAACACCGGTCGGCAACATCTCGAGTTCGCGGTCCAAGTCAAAAATCACGGCGATGCGCACGCCGTCCACGTCGAACACCGGCGGCGCCCAACGCGTGTCGTTGTTCTCACCACGCTGCAGGGCAATGCTCGAACGCGCCGGCACCACATGACCGTCCTTGAGCATCATGTAGTCGAGCAGCGGCTGGCCCTCAAACGAAACCGCCGCGGGCACGATGCAGATCATGTCAAGCTCCTGGATACGCTCGGCGACACCAGTCAAGCCGGCAAGCATGTCGTGCTCAAAGTCGGCAGTGCCCACCAGGCCCCCGGGCATGGCGCCCATAAAGAGCGGAGCCGGAACGCACAGCACGCGCGCCCCGCGCTCGTGGGCCAGACGAGCCTGGTCCTCGATGCGGCCGCAAATGCCCTCAATATCACCCAGGCGCATATCGATCTGTGCAAGCGCGAGCTTCATGGCTCAGCCCTTTCCGTCGTAAACCATCGAAATCGTAGTAAAAGCGCCGGCCGCATGATGCAGTCGGCGCTCGCATGTGCATATGCTAGCTATGATACCCCGAGCGGGGGCGCGCTCCTAGAACGTCGCGGACCACAGCCCGTGCAGGTTGCAGTAGGCATAGACGGTACCGGTCTTGGAACCGCCGGCAAAAAACGTCGCGGGCTTCATGCCGGGCTCAAGGTAATGGACCTCTAAGCGGCCCTCGGCCTCAAGGGCGATCCACTCAATATAGTGCTCGGGCAGGCTGGGGTGCTCGACCGAGCCAACGCGTGCGCGAATCACGTGACCGTCGCGCTCGGTCTCGACAACAGGCACGTGCTTCTCGTGCGCCGCGTCCTCAGTGTTTGCGGTCAGTTCCGTGCAACCGGCAGGGGTTGCAACGTCGTTGCCAAGGGCGGCAATGAGCTTACCGTCGGGGTCCTTAAAGAATTTCGCCATGATGTTCTCCTTTGCTGACGTGCCAATGTTCTTGATGGTTCTTATGCCCAAAGGCAGACAAACCATCCACGGCATTGCAAATGAACACATAACGGGCGGGGACGATGGGGCAGCGTGCGCTATCCGCCCTGGCGGCCCCACCCGAGCGGGTTAGCGCCCGTCGCCGCCCAGCAGCGCCAGAACATCTTCGCGGGTAAACAGCGCCGACGAGATGCCGTCGCCGCCGAGCACGCTGTTGACCAGGTCGCGCTTGGACTCCTGCATCTGCATAATGCGCTCCTCGATCGTGTCCTTGGCGATGAGCTTGTACACGGTCACGGTATGTTGCTGGCCAATACGGTGCGCGCGGTCGGTCGCCTGGTCCTGCGCTGCCACGTTCCACCACGGGTCGTAGTGGATGACCACGTCGGCCGCCGTCAGGTTAAGGCCCACGCCGCCCGCCTTGAGCGAAATCAAAAAGACCGGAACCTCGCCCGCTTGGAACTGCGCGACCATCTTGGCGCGGCTCTCCTTAGACGAAGCGCCCGTGAGCTTAAGGAAGGCGATGTCCTCCTTGGCCAAGCGCTTACCGATGATATCGAGCATACCCGTAAACTGGCTGAACAACAGGATGCGATGCCCGCCGTCGAGTGCGCCGTGCACGAGCTCCATACACGTATCGAGCTTGGCGCTCCCCGCCTTGTAATCCTCGTAGTGTAGACGCGGGTCGCAGCAGATCTGGCGCAGCTTGGTGAGCTCGGCGAGCACCTTGAGCTTGTCCTTCTTAAACTCCCCAGCCTCGCGGTGCTGCACCTGCTGGGCGATGCGGTCCTGGTTGGCCAGGTAGAGCTTGCGCTGCTCGCCGGTAAGCTGTGCCATCACCGTGTCTTCGATCTTTTCGGGCAGGTCGGCCACCACGTCTTCCTTAACGCGACGCAGCACAAACGGCGACACGAGCGCCTGCAGGCGAGCGGCGCTATCGCCCTCGGCATGCTCGACCGGGCTTTCGAATCGCTTTGCAAACGATTCACGCGTGCCCAGCAGGCCCGGCATCAAAAAGTCGAAGATGCTCCAGAGCTCGGACAGGCGGTTTTCGATGGGCGTGCCCGTCAGGGCAAAGCGCACGCCGGCAGGCAGGCGCTTGGCGGCGCGCGCCACCTGCGTGAGCGGATTTTTAATGTACTGTGCCTCATCGAGCACCACGCGGGCAAAATCCTGCTCGACGTACTCGTCGATATCGCGCCGCATAAGGTCATACGACGTCACGACCACGCTATGCTCGGCCACGCCGGCGATCTGCACGCGGCGTTGAGCCTTGGCGCCCACAATGGCGCACACATCGAGCGACGGGGCAAAGCGCTCCAGCTCGGCAGTCCAGTTGTACACGAGTGAGGCCGGGCATACCACGAGCGTGGGCTTGGTGTCCCCCGCCTCCACGCGCGCCAGAATATGCGCAATCATCTGGAGCGTTTTGCCCAGGCCCATGTCGTCGGCCAAGATGCCGCCAAGGCCCAGGTGTTCAAGCGAGCCGAGCCACTGGTATCCGTCGACCTGGTAGCCGCGCATCGTTGCCTTGAGCGATGCCGGCACCGTAAAGTCCATCTTGCCGAGCGTGTCCAGGCGCTCGACGGTGCGGCGGAACGCGGCGTCGCGATCGGCCTCAAGCGCCGGCGTGCGTGCGAGCATGCTATCGACAAAAAGGGTGCTCGACGCGGGGAGCGACACGCCGTCGAGCAGGTCGACGGCATCGACGCCCAGATCTTCGGCAAGGCCAAACGCGGCGCGCGCTCCCTCATCCAGGCGCACGATGTCGCCGGACGTCAGGCGCGCAAACGTTTGATGGCGCTTGTACGAATCGAGATAGACGGCAAGGTCCGCGGCCGAAAGTCCGCTCGCGCCCAGCTCGACATCGAGCAGGTTGCTCTTAACGGTCGCACGAACCGAGAGCTTGGGCGCGGGGCGGACCGAGATCTGGCGCAGACGGTCGCTGAGCATGACCTCACCCAGTTCGGACAGGGCGGACAGGCCCTCGGTCAGCAGGCAGAACAAGCGGGCGTCATCGCGCTCCTCAAACGCCAGACCGCCCTCGTAGAAATCGAAGTACAGGGCCGCCGTATCCATAACGCGAAACTCCGCCACCTCGTCGCGGGGCGGCACACCGGGGCGTTGCTCTTCGAAGGGGCTGCCCGGAGCGCCCAGGCTAAAGAGATCCGCCGACCAATCGCCGTAGGTAACCGTAATTTTGCAGGTCACGAGCCCATCGCCGACACCGATCGCCATAGCAAAGCTCGGCTCGGGTGCCACGGTATCGAGCGCGGCGGGCGCGGTGAGGTCGGTGTAGTCGCGCAAAATGGGCAGCGCCATACGGCAGAACTCACCCACCTGCTCGGCGGCAATATGGGCGGGCGTGCGGCACGGCAGCAAGCGCGACAAAAAAGGTGCGGCATGCTGAGCAAATGCAGCGTCGGTACGGCGCGCGCGGCGCGTGTCAACCAAGTAGGCGGCATCGCCCGACGCAAAGCAGTACATATCGGCGGGCAGGCGCAGGTCATAGCTACCACCAGCCGCCGGCGCGATTTTGGCGGCAAGCAGCGGTGGGCGCTTAGCGGATGCCTCGTCCTCCCTTTGCGGAGACAGCTCAACCGCCACGTCGTAGGTGCGATGCGTCGTCATCCCCCGCGACCAGGCGGGCTCAAAGGAGATGGTCTGGCCGCGCAGCAGGTCCAGCACATATACGATGCTATGCTCGGACAGCGGCAACTGACGCTCGGCAACAAAACCGCTGCGGGCAAAGTCGTACGACGCCGAACGCGAGCTTGTGATGTCATCGAGATAGGCAACTGTCGTCACAACAAGGTTGAGCAGCTTTGCCGATGTTTCGTCAAAGGCCTCAGGTGAATGGACAAACGTGAGCTTCTTGCCATAGGAGAACGTGCCGCCGCGCACGTAGGCATCGGCCATGCCGTCGATGTCCTTGACCACGTAGGAGACCGATCCACAGCGAATGCGGAACTCGAGCGCCCAGCTAAAGCGGTCAGCGAACAGCGGATTGTAGTACGGCACCAACGAGGGCTCCAATGCCGCTTTGGGGGCGTCGGGATCAACGGCACCGGCAAGCTTGCGGCGCATGCTCGCCAGCTCATCCATGCGCGCGTCCGAAAGATCGGAGAGCGCCGCCACAAGGCTCGGGCTCGTGGGGACGGGCGCCGGAAAGGGAAAGTTGGGGTTGACGGCCGGCGCTTTGGGTGCGGTGCGCGCGGGCTGTTTCGACTGCGCCGTAAACGTGCGAACCGGCGTGCGCAAACCTTCGACGGGCTCGGCGCCGCTGGCATCCAAATACGCCAGAGCCGTGGCAATAGCGTGCTTGCACATACCGGGGTAACGATAGGCGGCGGGGCAATCGCAGTCGTAGTCGATCACCTCGTGCTCGTCCATGTCGAGCGCCACGTGCGTCTTGTACAGGTCGCCACGCGAACCGCGCACCGAGCCCTCGACCGTCACGTTTTTGGAGAAGCGCGAGCCGCTGTCCTCGATCGACAGCACGGCGCCGTTGAGCATGAGCGAACGCCCCTTCATAAAGGTGCCGCTCAACGCCGCCTCTTTGCGAAGCGCCTGCACAAACGTCCCCTGCGCCATCACTTCCTCCAATCTCACCCGGGGTAGCTTAGATCACCGTCACGCGGCCCTGGTTACCCACAATGGCCTTGGCCTCGGCCAGCAGCGGAATCGAACGCGCGTTGACCTTGGCAGGTACCTCGGCACGCAGCACGCGCCCGTCCACCTGCTCGATAAAGATCTCCACGCGGTCGCCGCCCGGGTTGGCGGTAAGCACCGTGGCAAGACGCGCCATATTGCCCTGGCTAAAGCGGCTGTTGGGCACCATGACCTCAAACACCTTGGGCTTGTTGTTCTCCTCGTTAAGCTCGAGCGGCACGATCTCCTGCGCGATGATCTGGTCGCCGCGGTCCGAGCGCTCGAGCTTGCCCTTAATGCGCACAAAGGCATCGGACAGCTGCGCGCCGGTCTCGGGATCGACCTCGCCGTACAGGTACCCCTCGGCCTCCTTGTAGGTCTTGGGGAACACGACGACGGTGGCCTCGCCTTCCATGTCCTCGAGCTGCACGATGCCCATGGGGTCACCGTTTTTGGTCACGCGCTTGGACACGCTCGAGACCATGCCGGCCCACCACAGCGCCTTGCCCTCGGGAATTTCCTGGTTGATGGTGCCGCCCGTAGGATTCTGAACTTCGTAGCCGGTGTCGATCTGCGAGAACGAGAAGTCACGCGCCTTGGCTAGTGCATACTCAAACGGGCGCAGCGGGTGGTCCGAGACATAGATGCCCAGAACCTCCTTCTCCTGACTCAACTTGAGGTGGCGGTCCCATTCCTGGCCATCCGGATCGGGCACGCTCACCTCAAAGCCCGAGCCCTCAACGTCGCCAAACATGTCGAAGAACGACGTCTGGCCGCTCGCGCGATCCTTCTGGCGCTTTACCGCGGCATCGATGATGTTCTCGGGGTTGTTCTTATCCACAAAGTGCATCATCTGGCGACGCGGATACCCCGTGGAGTCGAAGGCGCCTGCCTTGATGAGCGATTCGATTACGCGACGGTTGGCCTGGCTCGAGTCCACACGCTCGACAAAGTCGTGCAGCGTCTTAAACGGGCCGCCCGCCTCGCGCTCGGCGATAATCGCCTGCGCCACGCCGGTGCCCACGCCGCGGATGCCGGCCAGACCAAAGCGCACGCCCTCCTTGGTAGCCGTGAACTCGGTACCGGACTCGTTGACATCTGGCGAAAGCACGGGGATGCCGTCGTGACGGCACGCCGAGACGTAGTGAACGATCTTGTCGGTCTTGCCCGTATAAGACGTCAGAACGGCCGCCATGTACTCGTGCGGATAGTGCGCCTTGAGCCACGCCGTCTGCATAACCAGGATGGCGTAGCCGGCGGAGTGCGACTTGTTGAAGGCGTAGGACGCGAACTCGAGAACATCGTCCCAAATCTTCTGGGCGACCTCGCGCGTGTAGTTGTTCTTGATAGCGCCGTTCATCCAGTGATCGTAGGTGGTCTCGTCCGAGCCATCCTCCCAGTGCAGCACCGTCGACGTGAGCAGCTTGATCTTTTTCTTAGCCACGGGCTTACGGATACGCGAGTCCGATTCGCCCTTGGAAAAGCCGCACATCTCGACGGAGATGAGCATAACCTGCTCCTGGTAGACCATGGTGCCGTAGGTTTCGCCCAGAATGTCGTCCAGGCGGTCGTCGTAGGAGACGGCCGGCTCCTTGCCGTTCATACGGTTGATGTAGGACGAAACCATGCCGGCGCCCAGCGGGCCCGGGCGGTACAGGGCGATCAATGCCACGACGTGCTTGTACTCGGTGGGCTTCATGTTCTTGATCGTGGCCGTCATGCCGGCGGACTCGACCTGGAAGACGCCGGCGGTGTGGCCGGAACCCATGAGCTTAAAGATCTCGGGATCGTCAAAGGGGATCTCTTCCTCTTTGATGTCGATGCCGAAGTTCTTTTTGATGTTTGCCTTGGCCTTGGAGATAACCGTCAGCGTGCGCAGGCCCAGGAAGTCCATCTTGAGCAGGCCCATGTCGGCGACGGTATGGCCCTCGTACTGGGTAATCTCGACGCCGCCCTTGGTATCGAGCTTGGTGGGCACGTGCTCGTTGACGGGGTCGCGGCAGATCAGAACGGCGCACGCGTGCACGCCCTCGCCACGGGTGAGACCCTCGATCGAGAGCGCCGTGTCGATGATGCGGCGGGCGTCGTCGTCCTTTTTATATGCCTCGGCAAAATCGGGGTTAAACAGATCCTCTTTGCCGGGTTGCTTTTCGAGCACCTGCTTGAGCTTGACCTTGGGGTCGCTCGAGACCATCTTGGACAGGCGCTGGCCCATGTAGACCGGGTAGTCCAGAACGCGCGCGGCGTCGTTGATGGCCTGCTTGGCCTTGATGGTCGAGTAGGTGATGACGTGCGTGACCTTCTCGGGGCCGTAGAGCTGGCGAACGTGCTCCACGACCTCGAGGCGCCGCTCATCGTCGAAGTCCATATCGATATCGGGCATCTCGGTACGCTGCGGGGACAGGAACCTCTCGAACATCAGACCGTTCTCGAGCGGGTCGAACGCGGTGATGTTCATGGCGTAGGCGACGATAGCGCCGGCGGCAGAACCACGGCCGGGGCCGACGCCGATGCCGTTGTCCTTGGCCCATTGCACGTACTCGGCGACGATGAGGAAGTAGGCGGCAAAGCCCTTGTCGCAGATGACTTTGTATTCGTACTCAAAGCGCTCTTTGATGTTGACGCCACCGATCTCGCGCGTGGCCCAGTCGTCGCCGTAGTGCTGGCGCAGGCCCTTCTCGCACTCGCGGCGGAACTGGCTCTCGTGCGTCTCCCCGGGATCGAGCAGCGGGAAGCGCGGCAGGATGATGGAGTCCCAGTCCAGCTCGACATAGCACTTGTCGGCGATCTCGAGCGTGTTGTCGCAGGCCTCGGGGCAATACGGGAACATCGCCCGCATCTCCTCCTCGGTCTTCATGTAAAACTCTGAGCCGGTCATGCGCATGCGGTTGGGGTCGTCGACCTTGGCGTTCATGCCGATGCACATGATGACGTCCTGCACGGGCGCATCCTCGCGGCGCAGGTAGTGGAAGTCGTTGGTGGCGATGACCTTGACGCCCACCTGTTTGGCGATGTCGATGAGCGTGCGGTCCATCTGCTCATCGGTCAGGCCGTTGTCGGTGGTGATGCCGTGTTCCTGGATCTCGATGTAAAAGTCGCCGGGGTCAAAGGTATCGCGGAAGGTCTCGGCCCACTTGATGGCGCCTTCCATGTCACCGCGGTCGATGTACTTGGGGATGATGCCCGCGATGCAGGCGCTCGTGCAGATCATGCCCTTGGCGTGGCGGCGCAGATTGTCGAGCGTCACGCGCGGCTTGTAGTAAAAGCCCTGCACGGCGGCCTCGGAGACCGTCTGCATCAGGTTGACGTAGCCCTCCTGGTCCTTAGCCAAAAGGATCATATGGTAAAGCTCGGGCTTATGGTCGCGGGCGAGCGTCTCGTCCGGCGTAAAGTAGACCTCGCAGCCAAAGATGGGTTTGATGACCAGAGGCGGCTTGAGCTCGTCGATGTTGCCCTTCTCGTCCCACATGGCCATGTCCTTCACATACTGGGCATGCTCGCGCGGGTTTGCCTCGGGATCGGGCTCCACCAGCTCGTCGCGGCGGTCCTTTTCCAAGAAGGCCTTGTCGTGGCTCCAGGTTTTGTACTCGGGCGTGTTGTGGTTAACGGCGTCGCAGGCCAGCGCCAGATCGGGCACGCCATACATGTAGCCGTGGTCGGTAATGGCGACGGCGGGCATGCCCAGCTCAACGGCACGGTTGACCATATCCTGGATACGTGTTGCGCCGTCGAGCATGGAGAAGACAGTGTGGTTGTGCAGATGGACGAATGCCATGTGATGAGCTCCGATGCGGGTTCGTGTTCTGACTGAACGATTTTACCCCACGGCACGGACAGCGCCCGAACCTAGCCAAACCCACACGGGCAGTCTTTTTGGGACCTTCAAAAAGGGAATGAGGGCATCCCGATGCATCGAGTATTACTGGAACCCCGGCGATACGCTGAATGATTTGTGACGAATAGTCATGTCCATCAAGAAGGCTCGACGCTTCGGGCAGCTCGTCAATCGATATATCAATTCTTGGAGACATGTATTCCTACCATTTTTAAAGAAACAACGGCGGTAATTGCTATCGCGATTGCACCAATAATACCGAGCGCTATCTGAATGGGATATAACCCCAACACATGTCCAAATATGGAGAAAAACACTGCAGAAAAGAGAGCCCTTACCAGAGACGCGACGGAAAGGATCGTCGCGCGGAGATCGTCCGCTATCGCGTCTTGGATTAAGTTTTCCGAAGTGATGTACACCACTTCTGGGAGAAAACAAAGCACCATGCTAAGGCCAAACAAACACAGCGGATTTGAAGCGAACCACGGAAGAATCATGAAAAGGCCAGCCTCGATTAGCATCGAGCCGAGCATGGTATTTCTTTTCCCGAAACGCAATGAGAAGAAATCTGCTGCAATGTAGGCCGTCGCATTTACTGCATAGGATGCACCGAAAAAGATTCCTATTATGGAAACGGGAGCATCAAATGCGTCGAATACCAACTGATTCAAGTTGTAATAACTCCCATAGAATCCATCGAGCATGCTTGTGCCGATTAGAAGAAGCAGTACCGCAAAAGCGGATTCTCCAACACGCCAGGTTTCGCGTCTGAACATCTTGGCCGCATCAAACCTTCCCTTTTCAGAGCTTTCAGAACGGGTCGCTTCCGTCCTCTCAATGGGATACAGAAGGAAAAGCTGCAGGAGATAGAAAACGGAGACACATACGTAGAGGGCGCTCCAAGATACTTGGGCAATGAAAGATCCGAGCACAATCGCCATTCCCGTAGCGATTGATTGCGCGGCAAGCAGCCGAGCGTTGATGGTGAGGAAACGCTCTCCTTGACCGGCATTCCGGGCAATTTCATATAAAAGTGCTTGTTCGGATCCCGATTGAAGGGAGTAGGCGAGTGCCTCAACAAGGGAAAGCACGACAAGAAAGGGGCCTGAGAGCAACAGCATGCCAGCCGTATGGAAGAAAAGCAGCAGCACGCCCACTTGAATCGAAAACTTCTTTCCAAAGAAATCGCCTATCAGCCCTGTTGGCAGCTCGAGGACGACCGTTGTAATGTTAAACAGGGCTTGATAAAGCGCGATTTCCGTGACAGACATTCCTTTCTCCGCAAGGAAAAGTAGAAACACTCCCCGATTTAAAACAAATCCCGCGAGAACGAAAAAGGCGGAATAGATGTGCAGTTGCGTAGCGGCATTCTTATTCATTTGGCACTTCCATCAACTACTTTTGTCGGGCCGCTCGCTACTGACTCGAAGCCTGAAGTGTTCACAGTTTCCGATGAAGAGCTACCTTGCCTTTTTGCGGCCTGGGCACGCTTCTCGTACTTATTGCCGTTGAGCCTGTTGCGGCTGGAGCGCTTGCCCGTGGCGTTTTCGATATCCTGCATGATGGACCCCGCTAGGGCGTCAAAAAGCTCCTCCGGCGTCACCCCAAGCGTTTTGGTGAGCTGCATATGGCTCCTTATTCGTTTGAACCGTTCGAGCTATTGTACCGTCCCAGGCTCTCCTATGCGTTGCGGTGCTATTTGGACGATTGAGGGCTTTATCCGGGGCGGCCGCGTGGGTTTGCCCAAAGTAGCTAAAAAAGCCCCGTCCCAAAAAGACTGCGGTGGAATCGATAGGGATTCCACCGCAGGTTGTTGAGGGCTAAAGGTTGTAGGTGACCACTTGGGGCTCGCAGGGGTTGGCGGGGTCGACCTGCTCCGCGCGGACGAACTTGACGGTCACGGCCTCAAAGCCCGCCTTGTGCAGAACATCGGCGTAGACGCGCGCCTGCAGGGCGTGCTTCTCCCGCAGCTGTTCCGGCGTCTCGTCCGGTGTGCCGCCCGTCTTGTAGTCGATGACCAGCGCGCGTGACGAATCCGCCGGGTTCGTCGCCAAGGCGTCGATGGCGCCCTCGGCATATGCACCGTAGCGGGCGATGTCCTCGTCCTCGCAGCCCAGCGAGAAGAACGGCACCTCGGCACGGATGCACGGCCAGGCAAGCAGCTCGGCACGGACCGCCGACTTGAGCCAGCGGTCCAGGGCAACGTCGAAGCGTTCGCGCTGCTCCGGCGTCAGGCACCACAGGCGCGCCAGCGCATCGGCACGCTCAGCGGGCAGCGCATCGGCACCCATCTCGATCAGCCACTGGCAGGCGGCATGGAACGCCGAGCCCAGCGCCATGGGGTTGCCGGCGGGCTCAACGGCGGCCACGCCTGCATCCGTCATCTCGGAACCATCCGACTCCGCATCATCGCCGGCCTCGTCCATGGGCGTGTGTGCCTCGGCGGCACGGTCCTCGGACTCGGCATGCAGCGCCGCGGCAATTGACGAGTAGCTGTACGAATCGCGCGCCGGATACGGGCAGGCGCCCATGCGCACGCCCACCGTCTGGGGATACACGAGCTCAAACGCATCGGGCTCGGGGTCGGCAGGGCCGGGAACGGCGGCGCGGGCATCCGCACCGGCGCCCTCCGGCTCCGCATCGCCGCGGACAAGCCTGCCCTCGGCATCCAGCGAAGCGTTGGCCTCAAACGCCTGCTCGCCAAAGGTAAAGTCCGAAAGCGAAATGAGCTCGTAGTCGCCCGGCTTGGAGTTGTCGAACACCAGGCGGTCGGCATCGAGCTGCGGCATGTCCAGAGCGTCGGTAGGCAGAATACGACGCAGCACGTCATAGGTCAGATCGGTCTCGACGTCGAAGGTCGGCGCCGTCACCTTGCCGCGGCTCACGCCGGCATCCATCGCCAGAATGACCAGCTCTCGCGCACGCGTCATGGCGACATAGAGCAAGCGAGCCCGCTCCTCGAGCGAAAGCTGCAGGTCGTCGTTACGCAGGCGGGCAAATGCCTCGGCGGGAGAGCCCGTCGCACAGACGTCCTCCATGAGCTCTGGCGGCAGCCACAGCGACATGCCCTTGCCCTTAAACGCGTGCTCAAACTGCTTTTTGACGTCATCGCCCTTCACGAACGTGCCGTCCGCGAGTTTAACGCCGTCGAAGCGTGCCGGCAGCGCCACGACCTGCGCTCCGCCCTCGACACGCCCCATCTGAGCCGCACCGGACGATTTGCGCACGCCAAAACACTCGGCAACCGCTACGACCGGATACTCCAGACCCTTGGACGCATGCACCGTCATGATGCGCACCGCGCCGTCGCCCTCCTCGTTGAGCGCGCCCGGGGCCTCCTTGCCCGCCAAGAAGCGGTCGAAGGCGAGCGCGATGGAGCGCGGAGAATTGCCGAGCTCGGCCTCTGCCTCGGCCACGGCGTCGAGCGCCTTGAGCACGTTGGCGGCGATGGCCTTGCCCTCGGGACCACGCTGCGCCAGACGCACAAACCAGCCGGAGGCGTTGACAGTATCGCGCGCGATGGCGGCGAACGAATCGCGCCCCACGCGACGAAGCGCATAGCGCAGCACCTCGCGGGCGCGCGTCAGCAGCGGCAGATCCCGCAGCCCCGGCACATCGCAATCGCTCATGATGCCCACGTCGATGTTGCGGCGCGAGGTCTCCCCCGTCTGGTCGTCCAGCTTGGTCGCCAGCGCCAGGAACTCCTGACCGCCGAGCGCAAACATCGGCGAGGCCAGCAGCGGCATAAGACCCTGCGCCGTATCGGCCGGGTTAGCAAGCGCGCACACCAGAGCACGCACCGTTTGGACCTCGGCAGCCTGGGCAAAGACCGAGCCGCCCGCGATGACGCAGTCGAGCCCCTGGTCGCGGAAGGCCTGCGCATAGACATCGGCGTTGGTCATGCGGCCCAGCAGCAGGACCATGCTGCCCTGGGGCTGGCCCGCTTTAACGAGTGCTTGGAATCGCTCCGCAATCGCACGAGCTTTCGCCTGCGTTCGCTCCTGCGTACTGTCACCGGCAACGAAGATCGCCTGGCGGCGCGATGCCTTCGCCTTGAGCTTGTCCTCGCGTTCGTCGCTCGGTTCAAGATCCAAGAACCCCTGCATCAAACCACCGGTGTCGCCGTCAAAGACGCGCGCCACATAGCGCAGCACCTCGTCGTGGCTGCGGAAGTTGCGTACAAGCTTGACGAGCTCGCCGGCGGGGGCATCGGACGTGGCGACCGTCTCGGACGCCGTCGTCGAACCCACCTTGCGCTCCTGGCGACGGAACACCTCGACCTCGGCACCACGGAAGCGGTAGATCGACTGCTGCGCATCGCCTACGGTGCACAGTGCGCGCTCCCCCGCGCCCGTCAGGTAACGGATCAAATCGACCTGCATCTGGTCGGTATCCTGGAACTCGTCGATCATGACCATCTTAAAGCGGCCCTCATAGGCCGCTCGAATAGCCGGATAGTCGCGCAGCGCCTCGTACGCCATACGCAGTAGGTCGTTGTTATCGAGCGCGGACTGGCCGGCCTTCAGCGCGCGATACTCAGCCTCCACAGCACGAGCAAGCCCCACCAGCGCATCGAGCGCCGGACCGCCGCAGGCAAGCACGATATTGATAAATGCATCGGCGGCCTCGGCCTTGAGCAGCTCCACCTGCTCCTTAGGAAACGCCTTGCTCGCCCGAGGCATGCTGCACGACATCATGAGTCGCGCCGCATCCTCCATGGTTTTGCCGCTCGCCTCAAACGCGTCGATGGCATCGAGTGCCACCTGCGCTTTCTCGGTCGCGGCCTTGCTTGCGCCCAGCGCCGCACGATAGGCATCGGCGAGTGCCGAGGTATCGGCCTGGCCGCGCGCCACGCACACGTCGTCCATACCGCCCGGCAGCTGGCTCGAGAGCTCCAGCAGCTCACGCACCAGGCCCTTGATGGTGGTGCCGGCGCCAAAGAGGCCACCCTCGCCTGCCATGGGATACCAGGCGTAGAGGCTTTTAAGCGAAGCGGCGAGCTCGGGGGCGGCATCGGGCGCCGTCGCTCGGGCCAGCACATGCTCAACAGCCTGATCCATAAGCTCATCGGTATCGGTAAGCACCGTGAACTCGGGATCGATGCCCAGCTCCAACGCATGCGCGCGCAGGATGCGCGAACACATGCCGTGAATGGTCGAGATCCACGCATCGTCGACGGTCAGGGCCTCCTCGTCCATACCCTCTTCGATAAGCGCGCGACGCACGCGGTCGCGAATCTCGGCCGCGGCATCTTTGGTAAAGGTAATGGCGAGCACCTGATCCAGATGCTCGACAAACGGACCGGATTCGGGCGAGAGCGCATAGACGATGCGGCGCGTGAGGGTAAAGGTCTTGCCCGAGCCGGCACCTGCCGAGACAAACAGCGGGCGGTCGAGCGTTTTGACGACTTGCAGTTGTTGCGGCATCAAAGTCGAAAGATCCATGGTCTACACGTCCCTCCTTACAAACGTTCCTTCGTGGTTATACGAGCAGCGCACATGCGCGGCCTGAGCCGACGTCGGGTCGACGGCGGCAACGTTGCCTGCCTCGAGCTCGCGCAGACGCTCGGCAATGCCGGTCTCCACGCGATCGAGCAGCGCATCGAAGTCCATGTTGCCGCCCTCGCCGGGAAAGCCCTTCTTAAGGCCTGGGATGCGGCCGTCGCCGCGCTCTTCCTCAAGCAACTCGGCGCTCGCCGCACCGCGCAGCGCGGGCTTGCCGCCCTTGGTCGAAAAATAGAGCGCGGCGCGGGTATCCAGATCCAGCGCCCGACGCATGGCCTGCGCGTAGATGAGTGTCTGGGTATGGGGCGGCAGCCAGCGCGGGTCGTCGATGGGGGCCTCGCCCGACTCCTCGTCGCGCACCGTGGGGTCGGCGAGTTTAAACTCCTCGACACCCGAACGATGCTTGTAGTCGATTACCACGGCGCGATTCTCGGCATCCACGTCAACGCGGTCGATGCGCCCACCGAGTGGCCAACCGGCATACTCGACCCGGAGCTCGTTGAACGCAAACTCCAGGTAGCGCGGCGCGAAGGGCGCGAGCGCCTCGGACTCGTAGGCAAGCACGCCCTCCAGCTGCGGCAAAATCTCGGCCACCTGGCGCTCCTCCACCGGGGAGAGCGGCACCAGCGGGCCCTCGGTACCGCGCTTGCCGGCGTGCTCGGCCAGGGTCTCGGCAAAGACCTCGTGCAGCAGCTCCTTCGCGCGCGGCAGATTCATGGGTGTCACGCGCTCCATGCCCTCCTGGGGCAGGCGGGCATGGAGGTGCTCCAGCACATCGTGGACAAAGTTGCCCTTCTCCATGTTTCCAAAGCCCGCATCAATGGACTGGGGCTTCACGCGATACGACACGAACCAGCATAGCGGGCAGGTCGAATAGGCCTCGATCTGCGAGGCAGACGTCAGGCGCGGCACCAGCGGCGCATCCTCGCCCTCGCCATCGCGACGGCGCAGGACCAGATACGGAATGGCTTCATCGCTCAGATGCTGAGGAGCTTCGCAGGTCACGCGCTCGCGCCTAAGACCTTCGCCTGCCGCGGGATCGAAGTCCCTTACGATATCGCCCTCACCCACGCACTTCGCCTTGTCGGCGCCAACGGCCTTAGCGTCGTCAGCGGCCTTGTCGGCGTCAGCGGCCTTAGCATCGTTAGCGGCCTCGGCATGCGCCCGCAACTCGGTCCACACGGCCGCCGGATAACACTCGCGCGCCTGACGATCGTGGGTCACACGGGCGAGCGTAACCGGACCACGCGACGCTTGTATCGCGCGGCCAAAGCGTGCGCGCAGCAAGGCCGCAGGCTCAAGCGTCACGCCCTCGCGACCGAGGCTCGCCGTCAGCGTGGTCAGCGGCCCCTCTTCGTGTGAGAGCGGATAGCTGTCCAGATCGACATCGGCAAACAGCACGGCATCGTAGCTGCCGGGGCGCAGAGCCGCCGCATCGGCAAGCGAAGCAAAGCGAACCTGGGCGCGTGGCGCACGGTCAACCTCGTAGGTCTCGTAATCGTAGGCGGCGCTACGCTTGTCCACCTTGGTTCGAATGTCGTCGAGCACGGGCACGGTCGCGGCCTGCGACACGTCGAGCGCACGGGCGCCATTCATAAGGATGTCGATGACGTGGCGCAGCAGGGCCACCTCCGCCTGGCGACGGGCCTGACCGTCGAGACCGCCAAGTGCGCGATCGGGCAGTGCCTCGGCAACGGCAAGCATGGCCTTGAGCGCCGTCACGGGTTTGTCGCGCCACAGCGCCTGGAACACGTCCGAGATCACGCACGGCACGTTCTTAAACCAGTTCTCGTCGCTCGCCGCTTTACGCGCGCCCCTCACCTGGCCCTGCACGCTCTGCAGCAGGCTCTTGACGCCCGCAGTGGTCTTGCTGCGCGACAGTCGCATATTCTTGTCGAACGTGCGCGCGCTGGCGGCGTCGGCACCCGAAAGCGGGCTGTAAATCCAGTCGGTAAGCTCCGGAGCGGGCCACCACTCAGTCTTAGAAGCTGCCCCTTCGTTGGCGGCCTTCATACGCTCGATCAGGTTGGCGAGCGCCGTGAACTGCCTGCCCGCAATGGATTGGGAAAACGCCGTGAACTCGGCCGTCTCGGCAGCAACGTGGCGCGCCGCCAAACGAGCGGCAAGCTCGCCGAACAGCTGGGGTGCCCGGGCAGAAACAACGAGCACGCGTACGGGGTCGGCGGGTGTTGCAGCAGCTTTATCGTCCTTGGACTCCTTGTGCGCTTTCACCAACTTATCGATGACGTCCGCATAAGCATGGGCACGGGCATGGGGGCCGGCGACCTCAATAAAGGCAGGCTGAGCAGCGGACTTGGAGGCAGTCTGGGGCGCGGCGGCGCCCTCCCCCAGCGGCGCGATCTCAAACAGCACACCGCGGACATCAAATGCCGCGGCAAGCTCCTCGCGCATCGCCGCTTGCTCGCGGGCAAGCAGCACGACAACCTCTCCCCCGTTGTTTGCCACGGCGGACAGCAGCTCGAGCAGGCTATACGTAAATGACGTGACGCCGCGCACGCAAACGGCGCGGGCGCACCCCGGCAGGTTGTCGGCCAAAGCGCCGGCCATAATGTCAGCCGCCTCGCAGGGCTCGACCATATCTCGACGGTCCAAACCGCGCGCATAGGCGCACAAAAGTTCAAACACGCGAGCCTCGGCGTCGCTTTTGGGCTTGGGCTTGCAAACGTTGTCGCAGCAACGCTCGGCGCCTGTCCCTGCCACACCCGGCAGCACATCGCGAGCCATACGCGCGAGCATACGCACCGTGCCCTGGCTGCGCGAAAGCGGCTGCAGGTCGGCGTCGTCGAGGCGCGCTACCATGTCCGAAAACAGCATCTGGCGCTGCAGGTTGTCGACGAAACCGCGCCCGTCGCCCAAAAGCTCCCAAAGCGAGCGAAGCCACGATGTAGGCGTCTTGTAGTCAATACCCAGCGAAACGCCGGCTTCCGCCGCATCATGACGGCACAGGTCGAGCTCGGCAAACGTTGGCGCCAGCAGCACGGCACGCCCGTGGCGGGCAATAAGGTCGGCAAGCAGCGCCGCCTCGGCATCGCTCAAATCCGCGCCGGCGTTGGTGGTATAGATTCGAACAGGCATGGTCCTCCACTCAAACCGTTCGCAATATTCAATGTTTCCATCCTACCCGCCCGCGCGGACAGATTTGCCCCACGCCAACAGATTTGACCCCTTGGAGACGGAGGAAAATGGATCACCGAGGAGGTCAGTCTAACCCAGTGATCCGTTTTCCTCCGTCCCCAAAGGATCAAAAAACCGCCCCCGAAGGGACGGTTCTGCGCAATTCGTTTGTTGCCGCTGGCCTACTCGCCATCCTCCAGCTTGATGAGGATCTTGCGATAGCCACCGTACTCGCCGTTGAGCGCCTTTGAAACGCGGCTCACCGTAGTGGACGAAGCGCCGGTGCGGGCCTGAACCTCAACATAAGGCTCGCCCTCATCCAGATAACGCGCAACCTGCAGACGTTGCGAAAGATCGCAGATCTCGCGCGGCGTGCAGATATCGGTCAAAAACGCCTGGATATCCTTCTCGTCATCCAAAAGACTAAATGCGTGGACCAGCTGCTTGACATCAGGCTTGTCAAACATGTTCTCGATATTCATCGATCACCGCCAAACCCGCCATAAGGCATCGAAGTTGATACTGACATCGGGCATCGTTCGCCCGTTCTATGCAATAGGGCAACGCCTGTGGCTTTTGCCCGTAGCAGTGTAGCACACCACCAAACTAAAGCGACAAGACTCTCTGCCAGCGGCGCGTTTTTCAGGACGAACGCCGTTTTGAAACCGAATGCGCACGTAAGCTCCACGAATATCTGAGACAATGGGCGGCCGAACAAGGCGGCACACCCGAGCGGCCGTCCAAGCTGCCGCAGCAAACCGCTTCACGCGACGCCGACGCACCCTGCGCAAGAAAGGATTCACACCATGCGCTTTATGCTTAACTGGCTCTTTACCTCGATCGCCATCGCGATTGCCACGTTCCTCGTCCCCGGCATCCAGCCCTTCGGTTTTGCCGAGGCCTGGGTCTGTTTCGCCTTCGTGGGACTGTTCCTGAACATCGTCGATTCGCTCGTCAAGCCGTTCCTGACGGTTATCTCGCTACCGCTCACGATCATTACGCTGGGTATTTTTCAGCTCGTAGTCAACAGCTTTATGCTCGAGCTGGCCAGCTATCTGTCGGTCAATCTGCTGGGCGCGGGTATCTCCATCGCCAGCTTTGAATCGGCCTTCATGGGCAGCATCCTGGTGTCCATCATGCGCAGCATCCTCGACAGCATCGCCGAGGGCTAAAACGGCCATTCCGGCCGCGCCCGTCTCAACAGCCCAAAACGAAGGCCGCCCATCACAAAAATGGGCGGCCTTCTTATTTGCCAAGTCTCAAAGGGCGAGAGAATCTGCCATTTCCACCCCGTCCCCAAATGGCAGGTGGGCTAGATCACGTAGTCGTAGCCTTCGTTGGGAGCGACAAGTTGATCGAGCGTCACACCGTCGAGGTAGTCGTTGATAAGCTTGTCCAGGTTCTTCCACACGTCGAGCGTGGGGCACTCGTCAGAGCGCGAGCAACCCTTGCAGTCGCCATCCAGGCAGGCGACCGGCGCCAGACTGCCCTCGGTCAGGCGCAAGATCTCGCCCACCGTGTACTGCTCGGGCGGGCGCGTGAGCACATAGCCGCCGCCCTTGCCGCGCATGCCCGAGAGCATGTTGGCGCGCACGAGCGTAGCCAGAATATTCTCGAGGTACTTCTCCGAAATACCCTGACGCGCCGCAATCTCTTTAAGCGGGATACGGCCTGTCGCCTGGTGCTCGGCCAGGTCGACCATAACGCGCAGGGCATATCTGCCCTTTGTGGAAACCAACATATATATAGCTGCCTTTCGGTCTTTTAATTCGTAGAAATTCTAGCCGAAAAATTGGTTTTGAAAATACCTATTCCCGTCAAGATGGTTAATCGACTCGTAATAATCTTCTATTTCCTATTGCGTTACTAGGCTTTACTGTCTACTATGCTTGCCAACAGCAAAACGAACAACCTATAAGGTTTGTGGGTTTCGCTGCCACACACACCGTAAAACCACACGGTATCCAGTCATTTGAACACTTTGGAGGTTCACCATGAGCAATGTTTACACGTCCATCGATCAGCTTATCGGCCACACCCCGCTTCTGGAGCTCACCCACTTCGAGGCCGACGATGACCTCAAGGCCCGTGTGCTCGTCAAATTGGAATACTTCAACCCCGCCGGGTCCGTCAAAGACCGCGTCGCCAAGAACATGATTGACGAGGCCGAGAAGGCCGGCAAGCTCGTGCGCGGTGGCGACTACACCATCATCGAGCCCACGAGCGGCAACACCGGCGTCGGCATCGCCTCGGTGGCGGCGGCCCGCGGCTACAAGGTGATCATCACCATGCCCGAGACCATGTCCGTCGAGCGCCGCAAGCTGATGCAGGCATACGGTGCGCAGCTCGTGCTCACCGACGGCTCCAAAGGCATGAAGGGCGCTATCGCCAAGGCCGAAGAGTTGCAGAAGGAGACCCCCAACAGCATCATCGCCGGCCAGTTTGTGAACCCCGCGAACCCGGCCATTCACAAGGCCACGACCGGCCCCGAGATCTGGGACGACACCGACGGCAAGGTCGACATCTTCGTCGCCGGCGTCGGCACCGGCGGCACCGTGACCGGCGTGGGCGAGTTCCTCAAGGAGCAAAACCCCGAGATTCAGGTCGTCGCCGTCGAGCCCGCCACCTCCCCGGTGCTCTCTAAGGGCCAGGCCGGCCCGCACAAGATCCAGGGTATCGGTGCCGGCTTTGTGCCCGACGTCCTCGACACCCAGGTCTACGACGAGATCATCCCCGTCGAGAACGACGACGCCTTTGCCACCGGCCGCGCCGTGGGCCACAAGGAGGGCGTGCTCGTGGGCATTTCGTCCGGCGCCGCCGTGTGGGCCGCACTGCAGCTGGCCAAGCGCCCCGAGAACGAGGGCAAGACCATCGTGGCGCTGCTCGCCGACACCGGCGAGCGCTACCTGTCCACGGCACTCTTCCAGGACTAGAGCTCTCGTTCCTAGAACGAGTCCAAGGCACGCCGGTCTCCCCTCTCTTCTGGCAGCCTGAGCTCATCCCAACAGGGTGTCCCACAGGACGCCCGAACTTGCTACAATGTCTGCGGCGCGGAACCAGCCTCCCGCGCCGCTTTTCTTTTTTGGCCACATGCCACCAAGGAGAACCTCCCCATGCACAACAAGCGCGTGCTCGTCGCCATGAGCGGCGGCGTCGATTCCAGCGTGACCGCGTATCTGCTCAAAAGTCAGGGTTACGAATGTGTCGGTGCCACCATGCGCCTCACCTGCCCCGCGCCCGATCCCACCACGGGCATGAGTAAGGTCGACCGCGACATCGCCGATGCAAAGGCCGTCGCCGAGCGCCTGGGGATACCCCATCACGTGCTCGACTTGCAGCAAACCTTCGACCGCAACGTGATCGAGCGCTTTGTGAACGCCTACCAGGAGGGGCTGACGCCTAACCCGTGCATCATCTGCAACCGCCATATTAAGTTTGGCGCGCTGCTCGATGCGGCACTCAATATGGGCTGCGATTACATCGCCACAGGTCACTACGCCAAAACGAGCCAGGCGTCCGACGGAACCTGGCAGCTGCATCGCGGCGAGGACCCTAAAAAGGACCAAAGCTACTTTTTATATTCGCTTACGCAGGAGCGCCTGGCGCACACGATCTTTCCGCTGGCAGGCCTGGACAAGGAGCACGACGTGCGCCGCATTGCCGCCGAGCAGGGCTTTGCCAACGCCAAGAAGGCCGAAAGCGAGGACATCTGCTTTATCGCGGATGGCGACTATGCGGGCTATATCGAGCGTCGGTGCGGACATCCCGCTACACCGGGCGATATCGTATGGCGCGACGGCAGCGTGGTCGGACGCCACAACGGCGCGTTGCGCTATACCATCGGCCAGCGCAAGGGCCTGGGCGTCGCGATGGCGCATCCCGTGTACGTAACGGGCGTCGACGCCGCCAACAACATTGTGCATCTGGGCGAAGCCGAGGACCTAACCGCGGCGGCGCTAACTGCCAATGAGTGGATCTGGAGCGCGCCGGCAGAGTGCATGGAGGCCGAGCTCGATGCCGGCGGCATTCGCGTGGGCGCCAAGTACCGCTACCGACAGAAAGACCAGGCAGCGACCCTTACGCGCGGCGAAGACGGGCAAATGTTGCTGACCTTTGACGAGCCGCAGCGCGCCATCGCCCCCGGACAGGCCGTCGTCGTCTATCGGGGCGACATCGTCCTGGGCGGCGGCACCGTGACCGGCGCGCTTAAGTAGCCGCGGGTTTATCACTGCACGTGTCGAAGTACCTCAACAGCGGCACCAACCTCGATTACGCGACGCTCAAGGCCGCGGTGAATGGCCTCGAGTCGACCCTCCGCCGTCGCCCACTCGCTCTGCGAAAGAATCTCGATCGCCTCATCAACAAATCCGTTGAGCCGCGATGAATCGAACCAATCGAGCAAATCCGCAAGCGCCAGCTGGACGGAAGGGTCGGGCCCAAACGGCTTAGCGGAAAACCCGAACTCCCCAGCTGCGAGCACGGCAGTTGGTACGTTGTACCACAGGCAGTTGCCGCTATCGAACAGCGGAGCAGGTTTTATCTCCAGGGTGTCGACATTGCGGATGATGCCGAAGTTTCGCCAATGGCGGTCGCTGTTGGCCAAAAGGGCATCGCAGACAATCATCTGCGACATAGACCTTCTCACGGCAGCCTCGTCTGCTCCATGCTTACCAAGGAAGCGGGAGTACCGGTCGTACGTCGAGTTTCCTCGCTGACCGCCAAGAGCGTTCTTAACGTAAACGGCTGGAACGTATTCCTCGCGGCCATCAAGAAAGTCATCGCACAGACACACAGGGCCATCGAACATCCGCTCAACCGTATAAGGAACAAACTCGCCCTCCGACAGCAAGCGACGGTGCAGGGCCGTTGCAACCGCCTCGTTAAAGGGTCGCTGGTCATCCATGCCGCATCCTTTAGCCAAGACGCGAACGCCGCGGCGGATCATCCATGATTTAGGGAGCTCGCCCTCGGACGTGTTGTCGGGGTTTTTAAGGCCGATGCCCTCCAGCCAACCCGAACGCCCCTCGGGCGCAGACCGCTCAAAATCATTCTCGAAGAAATTGATGTTTTGCCATTTGAGTTCGTCGCAATCGGTCGGCCGCAGCCAATAGCAATCCGAAAGCGAGAGGCCCAGGCACTGAACCGGCACCTCAACGCCGCTGACAATCCCCAGCTCGCGGTAGCGCGAGACGAGTCCGGGGCGGACGTCAGGCACCGACCGATGGCTCCACCACACGTTGAGCTCCCGTTTATTCACCGTAGGAGAAGAACTCGAGCACGTGCCAAACGGCATCCTCTGCGCATCGAGCACCTCGGCGATTTCGAAGGGAAACTCACGTGTCGGATCAAATGAGACATGCGCGACCTCATGGTCGGCCGACATCAGCGTAAACTTGCGTCCCACATCGGCTGCAGGACGGCGTCCTCGCTTGCGGACCTTTTGATAGGCGATCGCAGAATTGTACTCGATCATCTTCCGTCCGCCCACAATATCGCACACAAGCGTCCCCGATGCGGCAAGTTGAGATATGCGGGCTTTCGTAACGCCCAACAGGCGGGCGGCATCACCCATAGACAAGTACTCAGACGTATCCATACGCCGCATCACCTCGTTAAGTAATTTACACGTTTAGTTAATAGATTACAGACATCATAATACTAAACAACCCAAAGTGAAAAAAGGCCAGAGAAATCGGGCCTTAGCGATTGGTCAGCCGAGTCGCAAGCTGCTCCCCTAGCGCTGTACGTAGGCGCGGACGAGCTCGAAGGTGTTGCGCACACCGTCCATGTGGCTGCGCTCGTAGTTGTGGCTCGCGTACACGCCGGGGCCGATCAGACCATGGCGAATGTCGTAGCCGGCCGAGAGCGTGGCCTCGACGTCGGAGCCGTAATGCGGGTACACGTCGATGGCGTAATCGAGCTCAAGCTCGCGCGCGATGTTGGACAGCGTGGTTACCAGGTCGTAGTTGTACGGACCACCCGAATCCTTGGCGCAAATCGAAACCATGCGCTCGGTGCAGCCAAGGTCGTCGCCCACGCAGCCCATGTCCACGCTGATCATCTCGCGCGTGTCGGCCGGCACGAAGGCACCGCCGTGGCCGACCTCCTCGTACACCGTAAAGAGCAGCGATACCTTGCGCGAAAGCGTCACCTCGCCGCCAGCAACGGCGCGGGCCAAACCCAGCAGAATCGACGCGGACAGCTTGTCGTCAAGGAAGCGACTCTTGATGTAGCCGCTCTCCGTCACCGTGGTGCGCGGATCCATAGCGATGATGTCGCCCGTCTGAATACCCAGCTCGAGCACATCGTCCTTGCTGTCAACGTTCTCGTCGAGCAGGATTTCCATGTTCTTCTCGATGGTCTTGACCGGCTCATCGGCCACATGCGCCGAAGGCTCGGTATTGAGGACCACGCCCGTGTAGACATTGCCATCGCGTGTGTAGACGGTACAGTTCTCGCCATCGGCCGTAGACCACTGATGCCCGCCGAGCGTCGTGGGACGCAAGCGACCATTGTCCTTAATGGAGCGTACCATGGCGCCCAGGGTATCGACATGGCTCGCCAGTACGAGCGGCTCACCCTCGCCACCAAGCTCAACGAGCACGTTGCCCTTATTAGAACGCTCGGGCCCAAACCCCATATCGCGCAGGGCCTCCATCAGATAATCAGTCGCCGCACGGGTATAGCCCGTAGGCGAAGCAATCGAGGTAAGCGCCTTCAACTGGTCAGTAATATAGGAGAGCGTAGAATCCATCTTGGACACCAAAGTCACCCTTTCATATCGAATTAAACCCACAGCAACAATACCACCGCGAGCCATCTTTTTACCTAGCGAGATGACCCATCGAACTCCCCAGAACTGCGCCCGCCACGATAAGCAGATACAAGGCGCCATCCAACAATGCGCCCCTCACATCCCGCCTTTCCGGCACCCCGGCATCTGAGAAAAGAACGCAGGCGATCCCGGGCTTCCCTCCGGGCGCATTCCGCAGGACGTAAAAGGCCCCGCCGCGCAACGCGCAGCGGGGCCTTTTACATGTCCGAGGACGCGCCCGGAGGGAAGCCCGGGACCGCCGACGGGAGTAATTTACTCAGCCGGGCAGATCTTCTTGAAGAGCTCAATGACGTCGTCGAGCGTCGCCTCGCGCGGGTTGCCCGGGAAGCAGGCGTCAGCCATGGCGTCCTTGGCCAGGACCTCGATCTCGTCGGCCTTCATGGCCTCGCAGACATGCGGAATGTTCACGTCGGCGGAGAGTTGCTTGACGGCGGCGATGGCGGCGTCGGCAGCCTCGTCGGTGCTCATGCCCGTGGTGTCAACACCCATGGCAACGGCAACCTTGGCCAGGCGCTCGGCGCAAACCGGCTTGTTGAACTCCATGGCGATCGGCAGCAGCATGGCGCAAGCGACGCCGTGCGGAGTGTCGTAGTGGGCAGACAGGGTGTGAGCCATGGCATGGTCGATGCCCAGGCCGACGTTGGAGAAGCCCATGCCGGCGACATACTGGCCAAGAGCCATACCCTCGCGGCCGGAGCCGGGCTGACCAGACTTGGCCTCGGCAACGGAGTCGCGCAGGTTCTCGCTGATCAGCTTAATGGCCTCAAAGTGGAACATGTCGGAGAGCTCCCAAGCACCCTTGGTGGTGTAGCCCTCGATGGCGTGGGTCAGAGCATCCATGCCGGTAGAAGCGGTCAGGCCGGCGGGCATGGAAGCCATCATGTCGGGGTCGACGACGGCGACCTCAGGGGCGTCGTTGGTGTCGACGCACACGAACTTGCGGACCTTCTCGGGGTCGGTGATGACGTAGTTGATGGTCACCTCGGCAGCAGTACCGGCGGTCGTCGGCACGGCGATGGTGAACACGGCGTGGTTCTTAGTGGGAGCAACGCCCTCGAGGCTGCGGACATCGGCAAACTCGGGGTTGTTGATGATGATGCCAATGGCCTTAGCGGTGTCCATGGAGGAGCCGCCACCGATGGTCACGATAGCGTCAGCTTCGGCGGCCTTGAAGGCCTCGACGCCGTCCTTGACGTTCTGGATGGTGGGGTTGGGCTTAATCTCGGAGTAGAGGCTCCAAGCGATGCCGGCGGCGTCGAGCTCGTCGGTCACCTTAGCGGTAACGCCAAACTTGACCAGGTCGGGATCGGAGCAGACGAAGATCTTCTTGTAGCCGCGACGCTGGAGCTCGCCGGGGATCTCCTTGATGGCGCCGGAACCATGATAAGAAATGGTATTGAGAACGAAACGATTAGCCATTGATAGCCTCCCATCGTGTGCGGGGCACCCATTACGCCCCGCGCTGCAAGTTCCATCCTAACGCTTTTGAAACAAAAAATGCATGAGAACGTCAAAAGTGTTAAAGCGTTTCAACATAATAACGGAGCCCCAGCCCTTCCCTCCCGACTGCAGCGAAGGCTAGATTATAGGAGCAATTGCCCAAAGAATACGACCAACTCAGTCTATAAATTGTTTCTGTTTTAGCAATATATGTTTGACAATACGTTTATAAAAGGATACTTTGAATGAATTAATATGCATGCAGCAAATAGTGTCATTCATTTTGTTAGAAATTGCCCATGCGGTTATTGCAGCTGCATGTACTGCAACGTACAGCGTAATTCTCCGCACGAAGCAGAAGACGGTTCCAATTCGATCGAGGCGATGACGCGTGATGGCTACTGGTCCTAAATCGAGCAAGACGGCTACAAACGAATATCGAATCTCAATTGAAGGTAACCCTTATCCGCATGCTCTGGCTCTCGTCAACCCAGCGGGAGACAACCTCAACATCAAAAGACATGGGTTCACGGGTCCACTAGGACAGCTATTGAGTCTTAAATACACCGTTTATGACGATGCAAATGAAAAGCTCTTTACTGTCGTCGACGGTGGTTTTAGTAACATGCCCAGGGTTGCGCTCATCATCGAACACAAGGAAGTTGCGGTGTTCGATTATGGCCTAAACAGACTTGAGATGAAGTGCGTAACGAACATACCGAATTACACAATAAAAGGTAACTTCCTATTTGGAGATTACGATATATTCAGTCAACGGGAAGTGAAGCTATCTTCAGTTAACGTCCTTCAATGTGATAAACAATCGTGCTTTAACATACAGGTTTTGGATAAAGCCGAATTAGCCGCCGCAATTGGAATACCCACAGCCATTGCCCTTCTGAGGGCTCGGATTGAAGAGCATCTCGAATAAATTGCAAAAAGCAGTTCGTAACAACATTCAGGAGCTAGATAGTTTTTTTCTGGCTCCTGAAGCTGTACTACATAGAGATGAAAATATATTGCGGCAAAGGGGCTGTCCCTTTGCCGCATTCGGTTACTTTCGACAGCCCTCTTTCCAAGCCTCGGCCGCAACCTTCCAGCGAAAACGCAAGTCGCGCTCGCGGTCGATGAACATGATGGCAAACGCGACAAACAGCAGCACGCTCGCCACGACGATGGCGTGCAGACCCATGCGCTCAATGCACCAATTGCCCAGCACGGCGCCAAACACAAAGGTAAAGATCACACCAAAGTACAGCAGGCCGTTTTCCAAAAAGCCGCGCTTGTGGGTAATGATGTAATCGTCCACGTTTTGCAAGGCATTACGGAGGTTGCCGATACACATGGTCGTGGCGATGCCGTGTCCATGAATCTTGCGGAAGCTCTCGACCTGCATACCGCAGGCAAACGAAGTAAGGCAGTTGGCGAGCAGGTTGTAACCGCCACCGGGGATAAAGCTCACGCCCAGCAAGATGACGGCTTCAAAGAACACCGTCACCTGGCGCCAGTGAATCACACTGCCAAACCGCTCGTGTACCAGGTCGGCAAGCATAATGCCCACAGCAAACGAAACCACAGGGAAGAAGTAACGCCCCGCAAGTGCCCAATTGCCCTCCGAGATGCTCACGCCCACCAGCAGGATGTTGCCCGTCTGCGCGTTGGCGAAAACATGGTCGCGCCCAATGTACGAATACACATCCATAAAGCCACCGGCGAGCGCCAAGATGATGCCCAGCTCAATGGACTCCGATATCTGTTTGGCACGCTGCATCGTCGTGCATCCTCCTTGTTGACGACCCTCTCGTGCGTTGGCGGAGACATAGCCGCCGTTCATACTGTAACCCATTGACAACATGGCGTGCGCGCGAGACGGGTTCTCCAACGCGCAGATACACAGTCTGGAAACAAACGGCGGGCGCGGCACCGACACCCGAGACCTCGTGTACTCCACCAGTCTTTTTAGCCCCGTCCTAAAAAGACTGGTTACAATTACGTGCAGCATACAAACACCGGGAGGGATCGTGGCAAAAAAGCCTCAGCACGCTCAGAACAACCAGCGCAGTCAGCAGGGCAAACAGGGCCAGCAGCGAAAGCGCGGCGGTAAGGCACAGGCCACAACCGTCAAGGCGACACCCGTCCGCCCCTGGCGTCCGGGCCGCGACAAGTTCCTCCCCGTCAGCCGCGCCGACATGGATGCGCGCGGCTGGGACCAGTGCGACTTTGTCTACATCTGCGGCGACGCCTACGTGGACCACCCTAGCTTTGGCATGGCCATCATCAGCCGCGTCCTCGACGCGCACGGCTACAAAGTGGGCATTATCTGTCAGCCCAACTGGACCGACCCCGCCAGCATCACGGTGCTTGGCGAGCCACGCCTGGGCTTTCTCGTCAGCGCCGGCAACATGGACTCCATGGTCAACCACTATTCGGTGACCAAGCACCGCCGCCACACCGACGCCTATACCCCTGGTGGCGAGGAGGGTCACCGCCCCAACCGCGCCGTCACGGTCTACGGCAACCTCATCCGCCAAACGTTCAAGGACGCCCCCATTATCATCGGCGGCATCGAGGCGAGCCTGCGTCGTCTGGCCCACTACGACTACTGGCAGGACAAGCTCAAGCGCTCGGTACTGCTCGACTCGGGCGCCGACATCCTCATCTACGGCATGGGCGAGCACGCGATTGTCGAGATCGCCGACGCGCTCGACGCGGGACTGCCCGTCGATCAGATCACCTACATCAACGGCACCGTCTACCGCACCAGCTCGCTCGACGAGGTCTACGACTACGACCTGCTGCCCAGCTGGGACGACCTTGCCGCCGACAAGCTCAACTACGCGCGCAGCTTTAATGTGCAGCAGCAGAACATGGATCCCATCACCGGACACCGCCTGGTAGAGCCCTACCCCAACGGCGTCTATGTGGTGCAGAACCCGCCGTCGGCGACGTTAACGACCGATGAGATGGACGAGGTGGCCGAGCTCCCCTACGCACGCGATTGGCATCCCGACTACGACGCGGCAGGCGGCGTGCCGGCCTTTGCAGAGATCAAGTTTTCCATTAGCTCCAACCGCGGCTGTTTTGGCGAGTGCTCGTTTTGCGCCCTCACCTTCCACCAGGGCCGCGTGCTGCAGATGCGCAGCCACGACTCGATCATACGCGAGGCCGAGCTGCTCACGCGCGATCCCGAGTTTAAGGGCTATATCAACGACGTGGGCGGACCGACGGCAAACTTTAGCCGCCCTGCCTGCGACAAACAGCTCAAGCACGGCGTTTGCAAGAACAAGCGCTGTCTGTGGCCGAGTGTGTGCAAGAACATGGTGGTCGACGAGAGCGGCTACACGCAGCTGCTGCGCGATCTGCGCCAGCTGCCGGGCGTCAAGAAGGTCTTCGTCCGCAGCGGCATCCGCTTTGACTACACCATGGCCGACGCCTCGGACGAGTTTTTGCGCGAGCTGCTGGAGCATCACGTCTCGGGCCAGCTGCGTGTAGCACCCGAGCACGTGAGCGACGCGGTGCTCTCCGTGATGGGCAAGCCGAGCCGCGCCGTCTACGACGCGTTCTGCCGTAAATTTGAACGCCTGAACCGCGAATACGGACTTAAACAGTATGTGGTACCGTACCTGATCTCGAGCCACCCCGGCTCAACGATGAAGGAAGCTGTGGACCTTGCCGAGGCCGTACGCGACATGGGCTACATGCCCGAACAGGTGCAGGACTTCTACCCCACCCCGTCCACCATGTCGACCTGCATGTACTACACCGGCGTGGACCCACGCACCATGCAGCCGATCTACGTGGCACGCGACCCGCACGAGAAGGCCATGCAGCGTGCGCTCATCCAATACCGCAAGCCCGAGAACTACAAGCTCGTACGCGAGGCACTGGAAAAGGCCGGCCGCCGCGATCTGATTGGCTACACCAAGCATTGCCTGATTCACCCCGTGCCGCCACGCCCGGGCGAGACATCTGCTGGCGGGGGGCATGGCACCGGCAAGAAGGGCGGCAAGGCCCACGGCGGCGCTGGCGGTGCCGGCAAGGGGCCCAAAGGCAGCAAGGGGCACGGCGGCATGTCGCGTGCGCAGAACACTGCCGGTCGCAATCGCGCGGCCCAGGGACGGCAGGGCGCCAACGGAGGCGGGCGTCGCAACTAGGGCAGCGGTGCGCTCGCTGCGTCCATCCCACACGCGCAGCGCAGCGACCGCATTGCCCCAACGAGGATGACGCCGGCGATAGCGACCGTAATTGCCACGTCGAACGGCGTGTTCACAAACCAGAGCAACGTCATGAGATACGACCCGGCATTAAAAGCAAAGTGCAGCAGGATCGTGTAGCGGAGCTTTCCGGTCGTCACGAGCACCCAACCAAAGATGAGGCCGGCGGCGCCCGCGTAGCAACCCTGAACCCAGTTCATGTGCATAAAACCGAAGATCGCCGCCTGCAGCACAATCGCCGCGGTGATACCCCACGTGCTCGGGGCCGCCCAGGGCACCATGGCGCCGTCCTGCGCACCCGCACGACGCCGGCGCTTCCAAAGTGGGCGGCACTGCGGATTAAACGCTCGGAGCGAAAACTCAAAAATGATGCCGCGCACCAGCAGCTCTTCACAAAATGGGGCGCCGAGCACCGTAGTCAGGACGGCGAGATAGCTGGTGTCGCCCATGCCTGTTTCCTCGACAAGCTCGCTGTAGTCGGCCGCAGCCTCGGGCAACAGCGACAGCACGGCGTCGGTCACGTAGCCAACGACCACCTGCAGGGCAAGGCCGATCACGATAACGCAGGCGATGCGCTTCCACGCCCCACGCGCTCCCCCGCCAAGCGGACGCTCGCCCTGCCAGCGCGCCATAAACGAACGCGGCCACAGATAACGCCACCACAGCAGCGCCATTAAAAACGATGCCGTCTGCGCGACGGCCTGAAGCAATTGAATATCGAGGTCGTCAATCGAAAAGCCCATGAACACCGACGCGACGCCCAGAACAGAAAACAAAACCACGCTCAGGGCGATATCGGCAGCGACGACGCCAAAACAGGCAAGCGCCCAAATCATCGCATTGAGCATGCCAACCTCCTCAAAACCCGGCACTTAGGGACGTTCCTTAACTGCCGGCACAGACGATATGAGCAGGACATAAAACATTGAGAGCCCCTGCTGCATGAAAGACCGCGGATTAGGCCGACAATGGTGAGTGTCTAATTCAGCCGCGGCGGCCACGCCGCATTCATGGAAGGGGCACCCATGCTCGATACTACCACCTTCGTCGGCCTCGACGTCCACGCCCGCTCGATAAAGGCCGTCTCCCTCGACGTCATGACCGGGGAGGTGCGCTGCGCGACCTTCGGCTACGACGCCGGCGCCGTCGCGGAGTGGGTCCGCTCCGTGGACCCCGGGGCCAGGTGCGTGTACGAGTCCGGGGTCACGGGCTTCGACCTGCAGAAGAGGCTCTCCGGCCTGGGGGTCGACTGCGTGGTCGGCGCCGTCTCGAAGATGATCAAGCCCAGCGCGGACAGGGGCAGGAAGAACGACCGCAACGACGCCGAGTTCCTCGCCCGCATGCTGTCGGTCGGCAACGTGGTCGAGGTGTGGGTCCCCGACGACGAGTGCGAGGCCGCCCGCGACCTGACCAGGGCGCTCGAGGACGCGAGGGACGACCTCTCGCGCTCGAAGCAGCGGCTCTCCAAGTTCCTGCTCAGGCACGGGCTCGTCTTCGACGAGAGGACGCCCACCGGCCGCAGGAAGGGTAACTGGACCCGGGCGCACTGGTCCTGGATCGAGTCGATTAGGTTCGCGGAGGGGGCCGACAACGACGTGCTCGCCTACTACGTCGACGCGGTCAGGCGGGCGGCGGAGGAGAAGGCGAGGCTCGAGGGGCTCGTCGAGGCCGAGGCCCGCAAGCCCAGGTGGCGGAAGAGGGTCGACTCCCTGCGCTGCCTCAAGGGCGTAGACACCGCTTCCGCCGCCGACCTCGTGTTCGAGGCCGGCGAGTTCTCCAGGTTCAGGAACGCCCGCTCGTTCGCCGCGTGGGTCGGCCTGACGCCCTCCGAGCACTCCAGCGGGGAGAGCGACCGCAGGGGCGCGATCACCAAGGCCGGCAACAAGCACCTGAGAAAGACGCTGGTCGAGGCCGCGTGGCACTACCTGACGTGCTCGGGGCGGCCGAAGGACCTCGCCAAGGGCCAGGCCCCGGACCCAGCCGCCCGGAGGCATGCCGCCAAGGGCGTGCGGAGGCCGGTCGAGAGGCGGGAGGCGCTGCTCGCGCGCGGGGTCCACAGCAACAAGGCGAACGTCGCCACGGCGCGCGAGCTCGCCTGCTGGGTGTGGGCGGTTGGCCTCATGGCCGAGGAGGCGTAGGGGGCGGTCCCCCGCACATAAGCCAGTCATCCCGGAAGCGGTTCGATCCGAAGCCGTTGAGGCGAACCTCAGGTCCCTTTTCTGCGAGCGCCCAGGGCGCCACACGCGTGCACAGACTGTCGGTTCGACGTAGAAGCCTCAGCCGTAGCAACGGATTGCCCAGCGAGAGATCGCCACGGGCGGATATTAAACTGCAAAGACGAGCGTCGGTAAGACACGCCGAGGTCGCCGCGGACGGGTTGATATAGGGAGAGGGCCTGACCCCATATCGTTGGGGCCAGGCCCGATTTTGCCTCTTGACAATGTCCTGCTCATATTAAAAGGAACGTCCCCAAATGCCGGCAGTTTGGGACAGTCATTGTTGATGAGAATCGGGCGAAATGCCAAAAGCCCCGTTCGGCGAGATGTCGAACGGGAAGGTGCCACAGCGATTGAACGCGGCAATGAACATGCGGATGGCGTTGGACGGCGTGGTGCCCACGAGCTGAGTTGCCGCCGCGAAGGCTGCCTTCTCCTCGGGCAAGACCTTCGCGACTACGGGGGTCATGTGTTCTGCCATGGCGCTTCCTTTTTGAAACGACGGTAGTGCGGATAGATGCGGGCCACGCGGCTGGGCGACGGGCTGTGAAGGCAACCCGATTGGCCCGCATCTGGAGTTTGTTTCTGCGGCGTTGGTATTACTTGGTATTCCTAAGTATTACCCCGCAGATAGAATACCACATCCGACCCCATGGGGACGGAGGAAAACGGATCATTTTGTTGCTGAATTAGTATTTAGAGCGTGATGATGTCCGAGATATCGAGGGCCTGAGCGTCGGCGACATCGTGCGTGGCAAGCAGGAGCATGCGGCCGTCGAACAAGTCGAGCACAGCATCGGCCGTCACATCGCGCGCGGCGGCATCCAGGCCGGTAAAGGGCTCGTCAAGAATCACCGCGCCGCCCGGGCACAGTAGGGCTCGAGCGATCTCGACGCGACGGCGCTGCCCGCCCGAAAGCTCGGCCACGCGAGCATGCACATCGACCCCCGGCACCAGCAAGCGCAACAGGGCCGCAGCACTCGAGGCGTCCACGCGTGCATCGGCGCACACCAGCACGTTATCCAGCGCCGAGGCGGACTCGACCAAGCGTGCATCCTGAAACACCATCGAGCACGGTGCGCACTCCCCTGCCGCAAGGGCAAGGAGCGTCGACTTACCCGCACCCGAGGCGCCCATCACACAGATACGCCCGCCCGCGGGCACGTTGAGCACCAGACCGTCCAGCGCCGGCGCCCAGGGCGCGCAATCGCCCACGGCAAGCGCAAGCTCCGCTGCAGCGCCATCGCCCGCAGCCCTCGCACGCCCGCGCAGCCCATGCCCATGCGCCCGCACGGCCGCACCCCACGCCACGGGCCCCGAAACCCGCAGCAGCCACACCAGCACGCGCTCACACGCCCACGAGGCGGCAACGACCAGCACGGTCCAAGCCAGCAGGTCGGCCGTCTCAATCAAAAGCTTCGCCTGATAGATGCGCTCACCCACGGTGCCCACCGCCATGCCGATCAGCTCGGCTGCCACACCGGCCTTCCAGCTCATGCCGATCACGGCACGCGCACAAGAAAGCACAAACGGCAGGACTTCGCGCCAGGTATGGGCGCAAAACAGTCGCCAGCCGCGCACGCCATGCAGACGGAACATCTGCTCCAGCGGCTGATCAGCCTGCGTCAAGCCCTCGGCCAGCGAAAAATACACGCCCGGCAGCGCCATCAAAAAGACCGCGGCAATGCTCACGCGCGCCGATCCCAGCCAGATAAGCAGCAGGACCACCACGCAGGCAACCGGCGTCGCCTTTACAAACGACAGCGCCGGAGCCACCAGGTGCGCAAACGCCCGCGAACGAGACGAAAACCCGGCAAGTACACCACCACACACCGCGGCAAGCGCCAGCCCGCCCAGTATCCGCGCGCCCGAGCCCGCCAGAATCGCCCACGTGCCGGCATCGCATATCAGGCGCAGCAGCGCCAAGGCAACAGCACCCGGCCCCGGCAAAATCAGCGGCTGCGCCACCAGCGCCGCCACCAGCATCCACACGGCAAGCCAAAAGGCGGCGACGGCACCTGCTGCCGCCACCGCCTTCGCACGCTCTGTCATTTGTCGAGCAAACGCACGCACGGGCTACTCCATGTAGTAGAAATTGTCAGCCGGAAGTTTACCACCCACGGCACTCGCGTCCGCGCCGGACAGCACCTGCAGATACCCGCTAAGTGCCGCCTTCATATCCTTGCCCGTCTGGCAGACAAGCATGCACCCGGGAATCGCCTTCTCGGCGATCTTGGCGTTGTCCACGATGCCGGCATCGACCACGGCCTGCGCCCAGTCTGCCGGCGCCGCATTGACAGCCTTAACGCTCGCCGCATGGCAGCTCAAGAACTCCGCAACGGCCTCGGGATGCTCCTCGGCAAAGGCACGGCGCACCACGGTCACGCCCGTCAGCAAACGGGAGCCCGTGTCACCCGCGAGCTCGTCCCACACATCGGTCAGGCTCACCGGTGCCGACAGCTTGCCCTCGCTCTTGGCGATGGCAGCGGTCTTGAATGGCTCCGGCAGCACGCCCACGGCGGACGGGTCGGCAAGCAGGGCCGACAGCACCTCGGTGGGTTCGCTCTTAAACTCAAGCGCCACCTGGCCAGTCAGACCTGCGCGCTCCAGCAGGTAGTTCATGACGTACTCCGGTGTGGTGCCCTTGCCCGTCATATAGACGGTATGGCCCGCCAGATCGCCAAACGAGGCCACACTCGCGTCGCCCGTCACCACATTCAGCACGCCCAGCGTGTTGATGTCGATGACCTGCACCGCGCCCTCGGTCTTGTTGTAGAGCACACTCGCCACGTTGGCGGGCACCAGGGCAATGTCGATATCGCCCTGAATGACCTTGGGCACAATCTCATCGGCGGCAGTATTGATCGCAAAGTCGAACTCATTGTCCGTCTCGCCATCGGCCGCCCGGTCCATAAACTGCACCAGACCAATCGAGGTTGGCCCCTTGAGCGAGGCGACGTGCACCTCGACCGACTCTGCGGCAGCACCGGCGCCGTCCGTGGCAGCCGAGCCCGCGGCGGACCCGGCACCGGCACCCCCGCCGCCACAGCCCGCGAGCGCAAGTGACAGGGCGCCCGCGGCGAGCGCCGAGGCAAACCCCCGGCGCGACATTTCAAAATCAAACGCGCGCATCGCTAGCACATCCCCTCGTTAGGCATCGTCCATGCGTGATGATCGGTATGCAGCAATTCCTCGGCCAGCGGCGAGGGCGGCGCACCCAAGAACTCGCGATAGCATACCTGAACATCGGGGTTCTCGTGCGAGAAGCGAATGTCGGCCGCCGCATCGAGGCCCCAGAGCACCTGGCCGCGCTCTTCCGCCAGCTCGCAGCCGTCATGGATGGGCTGACCACCGCCACCGACGCAACCGCCCGGACACGCCATGACCTCGACGAAGTCATAACTCACGCGGCCGTCGCGAATCGCGTCAAGCAGGCGGGCGGCGTTGCCCAGCCCGTGCGCCACGGCGACGCGCACCTTGGTGCCATCGATATCGGCCACGGCTTCCTTCCAGCCGTCCAGGCCGCGCACGTCGGTAAAGAAATCGGCATCGGGGTTCTTGCCCGTCACCAGGTAGTAGGCCGAGCGCACGGCGGCCTCCATCACGCCGCCCGTGGCGCCAAAGATCACACCCGCGCCCGTGCCAAAGCCCAGCGGCGTATCGAGCGGCTCCTCGGTAAGCGTGTCAACGCTCACGTGGCTCGCGCGAATCATGCGCACCATCTCGCGCACCGTCAGCGCAACGTCAACGTCGGGCGTACCGTCCTCGCCCACCATGCTCGGCAGCGCACACTCGGCCTTCTTGGCCGTACACGGCATCACGGACACCACAAACAGGCGCTCGGGCTCCACGCCCAGCACCTTGGCGTAGTAGGTCTTGGCGATGGCGCCAAACATCTGCTGCGGCGACTTGGACGTGGACAGGCTGTCGACAAACTCCGGATAGCGCGCCTTCACAAAGCGCACCCAGCCCGGGCAGCAGCTCGTAAACATGGGCCAGCCGCGACTGTCGCCCTCGCCCTTGGCGGCCTTACCCAGGCGCTCGAGCAGCTCGGAGCCCTCCTCCATAATGGTGAGGTCGGCCGAGAAATCGGTGTCGAACACGTACTCAAAGCCAACGCGGCGCAGCGCGCAAGCCAGGCGCTCGACGGTAGCCTCCTCGCGCGGAATGCCGAGCTCCTCGCCCCAGGCGCTACGCACGGCCGGCGCAATCTGCACCAGCACGATTTTGTCGGGATCGGCGAGAGCATCGAACACGGTCTCGGTATCGTCGCGCTCGCGCAGTGCGCCCGTCGGACAATGTGTAATGCACTGGCCGCACGCGACGCAATCGGTCTTGCCGATCGGCGCGCGCCCGCGGGTACCCACGGCGGTATGCGTGGCGCGGTTGGTCAGGTCCCAAATCCCTAAGCCCTGCACGCTCTCGCATACCTTGATGCAGCGCATGCATTTGATGCACTTGTCGTTATCGCGGATGATGGGGAAATCGAAGTCCCAGCCCTCGCGCGCCAGGTGCTGCTCGTACGGCAGATAGAAAATGCCAAGGTCGTTGGCGATGGTCTGCAGGTTGCAGTTGCCGCTGCGCACACAGCTCGTACAGCGCGAGTCGTGCTGGGACAGCAGCAGCTGCACGTTGGTGCGACGGGCCTCGCGGGCCTTGGGGCTGTTGGTATGGACCACCATGCCGTCGAGCACGTAGTTGTTGCAGGCGGCAACCAGCTGGTCGCAGCCCTCGACCTCGACCACGCACACGCGGCAACCGCCGATCTCGTTCAGATCGCGCAGGTAGCACAGGGTGGGAATCTGGATGCCGACGGACTTGGCCGCATCCAGGATCGTGGTGTGCTCGGGCACCACGACCTCACAATTATCGATCGTGAGCTTGACCATGTTGAGTGCTCCGCTTTCGGTGTTGTCGCTGACAGTGGTTTTGTTGGGCTCTACCATTCCAGGTTCCTCCCTCCGCGGAACGCGCCAAAGCCAAAGTGGTCGCAACGCAGGCAGCGGCTTGCCTCCTGGCGTGCCTCCTCCTCGGTAAGACCTTGCTCGACCAGATTCCAATCGTGGATGCGCTCGCCGGCTTCGCGCTCGCCCAGCTCGCAGCGGCCGCACTCGTGCTTGCCCTTAAACTGCACGGTCGGCAGCTCAACGTCGAGCTTGATCTTGTGGTCAAAGCCCAGATAGCGGTCGATATTTGCCGAAGCAACGCGGCCGGCGTTGATGGCACGGATGACGGTGGCGGGGCCGGTCTGGCAGTCACCGCCGCTAAAGAGGCCATCGAAGTTAGGCACGGCGCCATCCGAATCGGTGACGACGCGACCCCACTTGCAGGCGATGCCCATGTCCTCAAACGGCTTGGAATCGATGTCCTGGCCAATGGCCACAAACACGCGCTCGCAGGGAATGACGCGCTCGGGCGTGGCGGCGGCACGCGGGGCCGGACGCCCACGACGGGGCTCGCCGATGATCTGCGGCTGCACGCGCAGGCCACTCACGCGACCTTCCTCGCCCGTCTCGATAGCGAGCGGGGCGGTCAACTCCAGTACCTCGCAGCCCTCGGCCTGGGCGCCGGCGATCTCGGCGTCCTGGGCCGTCATGTCGCAGATGCGACGGCGGTAGACGATGCTCACCTTTTCGGCACCGCAGCGCACGGCGGAGCGCGCCACGTCCATGGCCACGTTGCCGCCGCCGATGACGCACACGCGCTGGCCGCTCAGGTCGGGCAGCTCGTCGTCGCCGATGGCGCGCAGCATCTTGACGGCCGACTCCACGCCGAGCGCTTCCTCGCCCGGAAGGCCGAGCTTCTTATCGCTGTGGGCGCCAATGGCCAGGTAGACGGCATCGAACTCGTCGCGCAGGCGGACAAGCTCCTCGCCGTTCACGGAGTGGTCGAGTTCCGCATCGATGCCGGCGCTCAAGATCCAGTCGATCTCGGCCTGCAAGCGCTCGCGCGGCAGACGATAGCTGGGGATGCCGTAGCGCAGCATGCCGCCCAGGTGGTGGCGCTGCTCAAAGATGGTCACCTTATGGCCCATCACGGCCAGGTAGTAGGCGCAGGAAAGGCCGGCCGGGCCGCCGCCGATCACAGCAACGCGCTTACCGGTGTTGTCCACTACATGCGGCTTGTGATCGTTGAGGTCACTGTGCTCAACGGCAAAACGCTTGAGGGCGAGGATGTTCATGGGGTCGTCGACCATGCCACGGCGACAGTGCATCTCGCAGGGATGCTCGCACACCAGGCCGCAGACGAGCGGCAGCGGGTTGTTCTTGCGGATGACCTTGACGGCATCAGCATAGCGGCCGGCCTCGACGAGCGAAATGTAACCGGGAATGTCGACGTGTGCCGGGCAGCCCGAGACACACGGAACGCGGGCCTCGCGATCAAAGCCGCAGGAATGCTCGCGGATGTGATGCTCAAAATCGTCACGGAAGCCGCGAATGGCCGTGAGTGCCATGGCGCCGGCTTCGTAGCCGATGGCGCAGTCGCTCGAAAGGTAGATGGTGCGGGCCGTGCGCTCAATCAGGTTGAGCGTGGACTCATCGGCGCGCCCTTCGAGCACATCGGCGAGCAAGTCGCTCAGCGCGCTCAGGCCCACACGGCAGGGTGTGCACTTGCCGCAGCTCTGGGTGGAGCACAGGTTAACGAGCGCTGCCGTAAACTCAACGGGACACGGGGCGAGCGAACTCACCGCCAGACGGCGTCCGAGCGCATCGTGCAGGTCGTCCATGACGGCCTGAGCGTGGCTGCGTTCCATTACGTGCAGTCGAGCCATAAGATCCCCTCTCACATGGCAGCCCGGAGGCGAAACCGAGCGAAGTTGCTACACGCACAACACTGACCTAAAAAGTTGTTAGGTCTCCACGCAGTTCGGCAGGCGGTATGAAATGTCACCCTCGGCGGTGAAATAGAACATTACCGCAGATAAATGCCATATTTGATAAAACGCGTTACCAAATGACAATGCCCCGCCCACGCAATCACGTGGACGGGGCATTGCTCCAGGTATGCGGCCAGCGACCCTGTTGCTTTTACTTAAGCTCGGGCCAGTAACCCTTGTTGGCCTCGATCATGTCGTCGAGAACCTCCTTGGCGACCTTCATCGACGGCACGGTCTTGTTCAGCGTAAAGGCCTTGAGCGCCTTCTCGTAAGAACCCTCGATCGTAGCCTCGACCACGAGCTTCTCGGAGTTCAGCTGCTGCATCATGAGGCCCTGCTGGAACAGAGGAATGTTGTCGCGGCTGATGACCTCGGGGCCATTCTTGCCAATGTAGGCAGGCAGCTCGACCATAGCGTCGTAGGGCATGTTGGGGATAGCGCCCTTGTTCTCGCAAATGACCAGGAAGCGCTGCTTGGTGTCGTTCTTCAGAGCGATAGCCAGATCGGCAATCCAGTCGCCGTGGCTGCCCGCGTAGAACGTGCTCTCGTCGATCTCGCCCGTCTTCTCGTAGTGGTCGATGCCGTCGAAGAGGTTCTTCTCGCGCGTCTCCTCAACCTCGTTAGCTCGGGTGCGCTCGGGGTTGGAATGCTCGACGAACTCCTTCTGCTGCAGGTAGTAGTTCAGATACGTGTTAGGCAGGTACTCCGGGAAGCACTCCATGATCTCGTACTCGCCCTTCCAGACGTAGTACCAGCTGCCCTTGGTGTGGCGGTTCTGCTCGGGGTGCTCGTCAGTGGCCTCCTCGGGCTTCTTGGACATCAGCGAGCCCATGCCCTTGAGGTACGAATCGGGCAGCAGAATCTCGTGCTCCTTGATGTACTCGCGCAGCTGCGGGAGCACCTCCTCGCCCTTGTGGCGAATCGAGGTGAACCAGCCAAAGTGGTTGAGGCCAAAGTAATCGTACTCGACATCCTTCTTGTCGATATCGAGTGCGGCGCAAACCACGTCGATGATCGCGATCGGCATGTCGCAGATGTTGATGATGCGAGCGTTGGGACGCAGCACACGGCAGCCCTCGGAGACGATGGCAGCAGGGTTGGAGTAGTTGAGAATCCAGTAGTCCTTCTTGGCGTACTTCTCGACGTCATCGATCAGCTCGACCATGGGGAAGATGGTGCGCATGCCGTAGGCAAGGCCGCCGCAACCGCAGGTCTCCTGGCCCACGCAGCCATGGCGCAGCGGAATCTTCTCGTCCTGCTCGCGCATGGCGTAGCCGCCCACGCGCATCTGGGCAAACACGAAGCTCGCGTCGGTAAAAGCCGTCTCCTTGTCGGTGGTCACCGTGAGCTTGATGTCCAGGCCAAGGTCCTCGTGCAGAATCCAGTCCACGAGCACGCCGATCTTGCGCTGGCGCTCCTCGTTGATGTCGTACAGACGAATCTCGTCAACGTCGAGCTCGTCCTTGCGCAGAGCGATGGACTTGACGATGCCGGGGGTAAAGGTGGATCCGCCACCACACAGAGTAATGATCATTGTTTACTGCTCCTTCTCAATTGCGTTTTCGACCTTGTCACGCATCTCGGCAACTTTCATGCCAAAGATGATCTGGATATTGTTGCCGTTGCGGTTGATGCCGCTGTTGGGCACGTGGTTGATGAGGTTCTCATCGATGAGGTCCGGGTTCTTAACGTTCACGCGGAGACGCGTAAAGCAGTTCTCGAGCTCCTCGATGTTGTCCTTGCCGCCAAGACCTGCGACCAGGTCGGCAATGCCCGCATCGACGCCCTCTGCGGGAGCCGCGGCAACAGCGCCCTGCTTCACCGCGACAGACGCGGCGGCCTCGCCCTCGGCAACGGACTCAGCAAGCTCGGACTCTTCCTCGCGACCAGGCGTGTGGAGGTTGAGCTTCTTGATAAGGAAGGTGAAGAGGAAGAAGTACAGAGCGGCGTTGACGACTCCAAGCACCAGCATAACCGGCCAGTTGGTCTTGTCGACACCGAGGACCAGGTTGGAAACCACGATGTTGATGATGCCGCCTGCAGTCGAAGCGGGCACGGAGAGGACCTTGAGCAGAACCAGGAAGATGCCGGAAAGAATCGAGTGAACGACAAAGAGCACGGGAGCGGCAAAGACAAAGAGGAAGTCCATGGGCTCGGTCACGCAGGAGAGCACGGCGGTGATGATCAGCGGGATGATAACGGCCTTGGTCTTATCCTTGTTCCCCTTGTAAGCGGTGAAGATAAAGGCGAGACCGATACCGATGTAGGGCCACAGGTTGTTGAAGGTGTAGCTGTTGAAGTAGGTGCTATCGGAGAAGGGCTGGCCCGTCATCGCCATCTCGGCAACACGGATGGGATAGGCGCCGGCGATAACCTGATCACCCAGCGTAAGGGTGCCGCCCACATCGGAGAACTGGAACGGGGTGTAGATGAGGTGGTGCAGGCCGGTGGGAACGAGCAGCTTGTTGAGCATGCCGTAGATAAACAGACCGATGTTGCCCGACTCCTTAATGATGCCGGCAACGGAGGAGATGGCGCCCTGAACCGGAGGCCAAACGATGCAGAAGCCAGCGCCCATGATCCAGGAGATGATGATCATGATCAGGAACGGGAAGCGAACGCCCGAGAACATCGAAAGGGCAATGGGGAACTGCTTGTTCGAGTACTTGTTGAACACGGCACCGGTGATGCAACCAAGAATGATGCCGCCAAACACGCCGGTATCGAGCACCTGAATGCCCATAACGGTGCTCTGGCCGGTTCCGGTAAGACCGAGCATGCCGCTCGCTTCGGCAAGAGAGCCGGTGGCGTTGAGCACGATGTTGTTAGCCTGCAGGAACAGGAAGAACGACATCAGGGCAATCAGCGAAGCATGGCCCTTGTTCTTCTTTGCCATGGCGCCGGCGATGCCCACGCAGAACAGAATCGAGAGGTTGTTGATGATAAACATCAGCGACTGATAGACAACGGCGCCCACAAGCTGGAACGGACCGGAGCCCAGCACAGGGATCACGGCGCAGATGGTCTTGTTGGTCAGAATGATGCCCACGATGAGCAGGATGCCGGCAACCGAGAGATACATCATCGGCTGAACGATCGACTTCGCGAACACCTCCAACGGCGCTTTGAAATTGAACTTCTTTTTTGCGGTCATAGCGGTACTCCCCTTCCTTTTCCGCAAATTGAGATAGGTGTGCCCTGGACAAGACCGTGAGCCTTGCCTTATATCAATCGATGTGTGGGCACGTTATGCCTAGAGACCAGGTTCTCCAAGCAGGTTAACAATGTGATATGCGAGATAACTCTTCTCGGCATCGGTAACGACGACGTTATAGGTAGACGCTAAGTGGTCGGCAATTGACTCCGCACACGAGAACGCCCTCGGATACGCCGTTTCATCGATACGGAACAGCGCGTCGCCATTGACCTGCCCCGCCGCGGGATCGAGCGCTCGCTGCGCAAAAAACTGCAAATGGCGAACGAAACGCTCGTACGGCAACGAGGTGACGTCAAGGGTCGTGGCATAGTGCTCGGAAACAATCGCGAGCACGTCGCGAACAAGCTGGACCGAAACAATCAGACGGTCAGAGCGCTGCGGCATGGTGGCGTTGACGATATGCAGCGTAATAAAACCCTGCTCTTCTTCGCTCATCTGGATGCCCATATACTCCTTGATAATCTGCAGCGCACGGCCCGCAAGCGCATACTCCTTGCGATAGAACTGCTGGATCTCGAGCAGCAACGGATTCTCGCAGGGGACGCCCTTACGCTCGCGCTCCAAAGCAAGACTGATATGGTCTGCGAGAGCAATGAGAATCTTGTCGTTGATATCAACATTGAGCTCTCGACGGAGCATCTGAACAATGTCCTCGGAAATCACGAGGTTGACGGTGGGGATGGACTCCAAAAGATGTGCCAAGCGATCAATCGTACGCGAATCCTGAGAAGTGCCCTCCTGCAGCGCATAGGTCTTTTCGACCGATGCATCATCGATAGCGTCGCCGGCATGACGGCCAAAGCAGAGGCCTCGACCGATGACGATGAGCTCGGAGCCATCGTCCGAAGTGACCATTGCGACGTTATTGTTGAAAACTCGCTTGATAACCACGGCACCCACCACAAGAATTTACTCGGAAAGCCAGACGACAGGCTCTTTAACAGCAACAGGGCCGGAAGCATGCTCACGAAGAGTCGACTTCTCCGAGCGCTCGCACACGATAACGAAGACCGTAGGATCGAAGCCGGCGGCGCGGACCGCGTCGAAATCGACCTCGACGAGGGGCTGGCCCGCGTCAACATGGTCACCCTGGGCAACAAGCGCATGGAAGCCCTTGCCCTCAAGTTTAACAGTGTCGATTCCGATATGCAGCATCACCTGAGCAGAGCTGTCGTCGGACATGATGCCCAGCGCGTGCTCAGTCGGAAACAGTGCCGCGACGGTACCGGAGACAGGAGCGCACACCGTTCCCTCTTGGGGAACCACGGCAACGCCATCGCCCACGGCACGGCTGCTAAAAGCGGGATCATTGGTATTTTCTAGATGAACAAGCTCGCCGGAAACAGGAGCGAGGATTTCGAACTCGGAAGTTGCAGTCTTCTGCTCATCCGAACCGCCCATCAGGCGAGAAAAGAAACCCATGGTGGCATGTCCCTTCATAAATATAGCCCAACCAAAATCAAGCGAATGCATCCACAGAGACACACCCGTTCAAAGACTTTGGTTAGACCCACGTCCGAGGGACTCGGTAACCTTCCGCATTTCTTTTTACGGGAGCTATTGTAGACAAGCCCAAAGCCAGAACAATCATTATGACCGGTGAGCGGTATTTTTTCTTCGATAAACGGTATTTAGGCGGCACTTAGGGACGTTCCTTTCCCGCCGGCACCCAGGGACACTCCTTGCAGCAATTTCGCATGCGTTAGATGAAGAGCTCGCATTCCTTCCGCACGACGCAAGCCTTGCTCAGCATCTGGGAAACAGCGGATAGCTTGTTGGGATCAAGCTTGCGAGCGCCTCGCGGGCATACGGCGATGCAGCGCATGCAGGAGATGCACGCCTCGTCAGCTGCTCGCTTGGGGTCGCCCTTGTCGATAGCACAAACGGGACACGCCGCGGCGCATGCACCGCAGGAGACGCATTCCTCTGTTGCCTCGGGTGCCATACGGCGACCTCCAGCTTGTTTATAAGGGCGATTGCCGGGGATAGAGGGCTCGGACGCATCCTCAGCCAACAGCTTTTGCTGAATTTGTTGCGCAAACTCTGCGAGCTGCGCCGCATCCTGCGCATCCGGTCGCCCAGCAGCAAACTGACGAGCAACGGAATGCTCAGCAATAGCAGAAACAGCTGCAACCACCCTAAATCCGGCGCGCTTCGCAACGTCCTCCAGCTCTACGAGCGTGTCCTCAAACGCGCGGTTTCCGTATACACAAACCAAAACAGCCCGAGCCCCGTTGCCGCGCACCATGCCCAACCGGTCAGCCACCACAGCCGGGATTCTACCGGCATACGCCGGCACAGAGATTACGGCCACGTCGTCCTCAGTCATCGAGACAGCGCTGAGATCTAGCCCGCTATCGGTCAGATCGACGGTAACGGTATTATTGTCCAGCGCCCCGGCCACAAGGCCAGACACCTTCCGCGTTCCACCCGTCGGACTAAACACAATTTCGAATACGCTCATCGAGGCACCCTCTCCCTACGCCTAGCAACGCGTCAAGCCGTTTTCACATTCAGACAGAGTATACGGCGCATGGGGGGAGCTCCCCGTTTTGGTGCGCCAGGCACCCCAATGCACCCACCCTACGCTGTCTGCCTCTTCGTTTTGTATAAATTACGGTACAGATTGTATATATTTACGGGATACCGCCACGTTCTCCTGAGGTACCCCATCCTGGCCCGTGCAAAAAACGGAGTATTCTGCAACGTGACCGCGCCAGCACCGCCGCGGGTGGGCAAAACTGTAGGGCGCCGTATCATTCTAAGTCCCGACATGGCGAGAATGACGCGCCCCCTGCTCCGGAAAACGGCGAAATCTGACTCGGAACGCTCGCTAGGGATATCCGAAGGCCACCGTTGGCGACGTCGAATCATATGCAGACAACTCGAACTGCAGAATACTCCAAAAAATGCACGGCGCACCCCATAGAACCCATTGCTGCATGGCAGGAAACAAGCCCACGGCATCCTCTAGATGCATTCCCGAGGAAATCACATTTGAACTAGCGATCGGATACGGCAAACAAAAGGGCCCCGAACGTAGTTGCTCGGGGCCCTTGGTTCACCTCGCTCTAGCGGGCGATGCGTATGTTATTTGCGCTTGCCGCCGCCGTCGCCGGGACGACGGGAGCTGCCGCCGCGCTTGCCGCCACGATTGTTACCATAGCTGCTACGGTTATCGCGACCGCCGGCACGACCGCCGCGGGAGCCGGCCTGGTTGCCGCCGCGCCCGCCGCGATAGCCGCCACGGCGCTCCTCGCGGGTGTCGTCGTAGTTGCGCCAGTCATCGCGACGATCGCGGCTGGCACGCGGATCGCGACGATCACGCGACTCATTCGAACGACCGGCGCCGCTGCGACCACCGTTGCCACGAGCGCCCTCGCGACGCTCGCCACCGCGGCCACCCTCGCGGCCTCCGCGCTCGTCAAAGCGCTTGCCGCCGCGGGACTCGCCGCCGCGGGTACCACGCTCGTCACGCGAGCCACGGCCTTCGCCGCCACGGCGCTCATCGCGCCCGCCGCGCTCGCCATCGCGACCGGAGCGACGACGGTCACCCGAACCGCGCTTGCCACCGCGCGAACCGCGGCCCTCGTCTTCGCGCTCAACACGACGACGACCGCCACGGTCCTCGTCTTCACGACGACGGCGGTGCGCTTCGCCCTGGAACTGCTTGGCACGGCGCTCGGCACGGTTCCCGCGCGGGGTCTGCTCGACAGCAGCAGCACCCCCGCGCTCCTCGGCAGCCACCTCGCGAGCCACGCTCTCCACAGCCTCGTCCACGCGAGCCTGAACGCCCTCGCGCACGCGGGTCTTGCCGCCGCGCTTGGGACGGCTCGGACGCTCGCCGTCGCCGCGACGCTCATCGCGACCGCGGTTGGAACGACCGGCAACATCGCCGTAATCGTCGCCGTTGCGCTTGCCGTCGCGACGTGCCTGCTCGAGCTTCTTCTTGCTCTTGGACTTGCCGCGCTTGGTCTTCTTCTTCACCTTAAAGGCCGCAGGGTCGCGCTCGGGATCAACCGCGGGCGGGTTGGGACCCACATGCAGGTCGCCGGCCTCGTAGATGTCGGCGGTCTTGTCCATGAGCTTCTCGATCTCATAGAACTCATCGACGTCCTGCTCGGTCACAAACGTGATGGCCCAGCCCAGCTCACCGGCACGGCCCGTGCGGCCGATGCGGTGGATGTAATCGGTCGGCTCGGCCGGCACGTCAAAGTTCACGACATAGCGCACGTCGCTGATGTCGATGCCGCGAGCGAGAACGTCGGTTGCCACCAGCACGTCGACGGTACCGTCGCGGAAGGCCGAGAGCGCGCGCTCGCGCTGGGCCTGGCTACGGTTGCCGTGAATCGCGGCGGCCTTGATGCCCTTACGCTCCAGACGACGGCAGCAGCTGTCGGCGCGGTGCTTGGTACGCATAAAGACGATGGTGCGCTCCGGACCCTCCTTCTTGAGGAACTCGGGCAGCAGGTTGTTCTTGGCCTCGATGGACACCGGGAACACAAACTGGTCGACGGTGTCGGCGGTCGACGTGGCAGGCGCGATCTCCACGCGGGCCGGATCGCTCACCAGGTCGGTGATCTCGCCCACGGCCTCCTCGTCGAGGGTCGCCGAGAATAGCAGCGTCTGGCGCTCGACCGGCGTCTCGCGCACAATACGGCGAACGGCGGGCAAAAAGCCCATGTCGAGCATGCGGTCGGCCTCGTCGAGCACCAGCACCTTGACCTCGTTCAGGTGGCAAGCGCCCTGCTCAATCAGATCGACCAGACGGCCCGGCGTGGCGACAAGGATGTCGCAGCCGTACTTGAGGGCCGCGGTCTGGGGCTTGTAGCTCACGCCGCCCACGACGGTCACGGCGACATGGCCGGTGACGTCGGCAATCTTGCCGGCGACCTCGTCGATCTGCTGTGCGAGCTCGCGCGTGGGGGTGATGACGAGCATCACGGGACCGCGGCCGTTGCCCTCGGGCTTTTTAGCACCGCGACGACGGTTGCGGCCGCCGCGCTCGCGTACGGGTTTGGGAGGAGCGATGTGCTCCAGGTTGTTCATGGTCGGCAGCAAAAAGGCAGCCGTCTTGCCGGTGCCGGTCTGAGCGGCGGCAAGCAGGTCGCGACCCTCGAGCACCACGGAAATCGAACCGGCCTGCACGGGCGTGGGCGCCGTGTAACCCAGGTTCTCGATGGCACGAAGCATCTCGTCGGAAAGGCCCAGCTCGTCAAAGGCGGGCAGGCTCTCGGTAGCGGACTCAACGGCCTCGGCGGCATTGGCCTCGTCGGCCGCGTCGAAGGCAGCCTGAGTCATGGCCTCGCGGGTCTCGTCCAGAATCTCGGCGTCGGTGACGTCGGATACAGAATTACGCATATGTTGTTGTTCCTTATCTGCACGCGCAATGGACACGGCATGCGGCCGCGCGGGCGTGCTTGGTAGTGCGCTAATACATACAAAAACGGGTGCGCACAGAGAGGACGTTGCTCAGCACGCTGGCGATCGCTTTGGCAGCCCTATCGCGCGCCGTCCAGACGCAGCAGCTCTAAGCGATGGAGCAGATTCGCCGCGGGTTAGTATACCCGTACTCCGTATGCCCCCACGTAAACCACAGATGACGAGGCGGACGGGGCGGACCTGGGCCAATTGTCTCAATCTGTAACAGATACTCAGCAAAAACCGGTCCAGCTGTTATAGATCGAGACAAACTCAAACCTCGCAAAACAAAATCTCGATCTATAACAATTAGAGGTCATTTTCCCTGCTAGATGTTACAGATTGAGATGTTTGGCAGGGACTGCCAACGATTGAGCAGCCGCCCTCATCTGTAATGAAAAGTCATACAGTCCAACTATTACTAGACACCCCCAGGGGGTATGGGTGTATAGTATCGGTTGGTTAACAATTCCAACACTAAACTACAGAAAGGAGAAGCCATGGCTCAAGATAAATTCGATGTGGGTGGCATGACGTGCGCCGCCTGCCAGGCGCACGTAGACCGCGCCGTGAGCAAGCTCGACGGCGTCGAGAGCGTCGCGGTCAATCTGCTCGCCGGCTCTATGCTGGTGGACTACGACCCTGCGCAGGTCTCCCCCGACGATATCTGCACCGCCGTCGACCGCGCTGGCTACTCGGCCTCACCCGTCAGCACGGGCACCGACGCCGCCCAAAGCGGCAGTACGCAAGCCAGGTCCGGCGCCGCCCATATGGAGTCGCCGACCAAAAAGTTGGAGGCCGCCGCCTCTGCCATGCGCACCCGCCTCATCGTCTCAATCGTCTTCCTCATCCCGCTGTTCTACATAGGCATGGGGCACATGCTCGGTTGGCCACTGCCCGGCGTCTTCACCGACCACACCCACAGCATGACGCTCGCCCTCACCGAACTCGTCTTGCTCATCCCCATCGTCTACGTCAACGACGCGTACTTTATCAACGGCTTCAAGTCGCTCGTGCACGGCGCGCCCACCATGGACGCCCTCATCGCCGTCGGCGCCACCGCTTCCATTGCCTGGTCGCTCTACGCCATGTTCATCATGGCCGACCAGCTAGCCGCAGGTCAGGTGCACGAGGCCATGATGACGGGCATGGACAACCTCTATTTTGAGAGCGCGGGCACGATTCTGTCGCTCGTCACCGTGGGCAAATACCTCGAGACGCGCAGCAAGTCCAAGACCGGCGGCGCCATCGAGGCGCTCATCGACTTGGCGCCCAAGACCGCGACCGTCGTTGCCGATGACAGCACCGAGACCACGGTGGACGTCGACAGTATCCTTCCCGGCCAGGTCCTGCGCGTGCGCCCCGGCGAGTCTATCCCCGTCGACGGCGTGGTACTCGAGGGCGCGTCGGCCGTGGACGAGAGTGCGCTCACCGGCGAGTCCATCCCCGTGGAAAAGACCGCCGGCGACACCGTCAACGCCGCCACCGTCAACCGCACCGGTTCGTTTACCTTCCGTGCCACACGCGTGGGCGCCGACACGTCGCTTGCCAAAATCATCCAGCTCGTCGAGGACGCCAACGCCACCAAGGCGCCCATCGCCCGCCTGGCCGACAAGGTCGCCGGCGTGTTTGTGCCCGTGGTGTTCGTGATCTCGGCCGTGACCTTTGCGGTATGGATGGCGCTGACCGGCAGCATAAACGAGGCGCTCACCTCCGCCGTGGCCGTGTTGGTGATCAGCTGCCCGTGCGCACTCGGCCTGGCCACGCCCGTCGCCATTATGGTGGGCACCGGCAAGGGCGCCGAGATGGGCATTCTGTTTAAGAGCGCCGAGGCGCTGGAGAATCTGCGCAACGTGGGCACCGTGGTGCTCGATAAGACCGGCACCGTCACCCGCGGCAAGCCGGCCGTGACCGACATTGTGGTTGCCGTGCGCGCCGACGGCTCGCCCGCCATGAGCGAAAAGTCGCTGCTCAAGCTGGCCGCCGCGTTGGAGCGCTCGAGCGAGCACCCGCTGGCCGAGGCGATTATGGCCGAGTGCGAGGCACGCGGAATTGTCGCGCGCATGGTCGAGGACTTTGCCGCCGTGCCCGGTCGTGGCGTAACGGCGCGCGAGGGGCAGAATGTCATCGCCGCCGGCAACGTACGCCTGATGAACGAGTTGGGCGTTACCGTGCCCGCGGGTCTTACCGAGCAATTTGCCGCCGAGGGCAAAACACCGCTGTTCTTTGCCAAGAACGGCGAGCTTGTCGGCACCATCGCCGTGGCTGACGAGGTCAAAGAGACGAGCGCCGGGGCCATCGCCGCGCTCCGCAAGCTCGGCGTCGACGTGCGCATGCTCACCGGCGACAACCGCGTGACGGCCGAGGCTATCGCCCGCCGCGTGGGACTCACCAGCGAACAGGTCATCGCCGACGTCCTCCCCGCCGACAAGGAACGCCACGTGCGCGAACTGCAGGATGCGGGCGGCAAGGTCGCCATGGTGGGCGACGGCATCAACGACTCCCCCGCCCTGGCGCGCGCCGACGTGGGCCTTGCGATCGGCACCGGCGCCGACATCGCCAAGGAGGGCGCCGACGTGGTACTCATGCGCAGCGACCTCATGGATGTTGCGCGCGCCATCGAGCTTTCGCGCGCCACGATCCGCAACATCAAGCAGGACCTGTTCTGGGCGCTGTTCTACAACGGCATCGGCATTCCGCTGGCGGCAGGCGTGTTCTTCCCCCTCACCGGTTGGCAGCTCTCGCCGATGTTCGGCGCCGCGGCCATGAGCCTGTCGAGCGTGTGCGTCGTAAGCAATGCGCTGCGCCTACGAACCTTTAAGCCTAAAGTGGCAAAATAGGTTCACCCTTAAGTCCATTTAGAACGGGTTTTCCAGGTGCCCGAGATTGACCTGAAAGAGGAGCGACGCGTACTTTGGTACGCGAGCGACGGCTTGAAGGCCAAGGTCGGGTGCCTGGGAAAGCCGACACAACAGAGAGGAATACCGATGCGATACACAATCAAGACTTCCGGCCTCATGTGCGGCCACTGCGACGCCACCGTCGAGACGGCGTTGCTCAACGTTGCCGGCGTGACCGACGCCGACGCCGATCACGAGACCCAGACCGTCCAGGTTGAGTGCGCCGACACCGTGACCGCCGAGCAGCTCGCTGCCGCCGTCGAGGGCGCCGGCGAGAAGTTCCACGCCCTGTCCGTGACCGCCGCGTAGCAGCTACCAGAAGCATTCGACCCCATCGACCAGAAACGAGGACCCGCCATGATGGCAGACCACAAATCGGTGACCCGCATGCTCAAGACGGCACGCGGCCAGATCGACGGCATCTTGCGGATGGTCGATGAGGACCGCTACTGCGTCGATATTTCCACGCAGCTCATGGCAACGCAGGCGCTCATTGCGCGCATCAACGCCGACGTGCTCAAGGCGCATATCGAGGGCTGCGTGACTTCGGCAATCGAATCGGGCGACGAAGACCTCAAGGCCGCCAAGCTCGCCGAGATCGAACGCGTCGTCGACAAGCTCTCCAAGTAATTGGGGCATTGGGGACGGACTGCTTTGCACCTTCTTGGTGCATCGGGGACAGGTATGTTTGCACCACCTTGGTGCAGATTGACCTGTCCCCCTTGCTCTAAATCGGGTATAAAGGCGTGCAGCATATCGAACGAAAGGCAATTTGCATGAATGACTTTATGAAGGGCCGCAATGGCGCCGATGAGCTCACCATCGTTATGGGCTTTGTCGGCATCGTCATCGCGATGATCGGATCGATAGCCCATATCCAGTGGCTCAGCTGGATTGCCATCGCCGTAATCGTGATTGGCGTGCTGCGCGGCCTGTCCAAAAATATCGATGCACGTCGCAAGGAAAACGCGGCCTTTGTCGCCGCGACCGCTAACGTCCCCGGCCTGGGCAAGTTCGTAGCGAGCTTGGGTAGCGGCACCGCGGCTGCCAACGCCTCGCGCACGGCCGGTACCAGCAAGGAAGACTTTGAGCGTGCCAAGCGCACGGCCAAGAAGATGTGGAAGGGTCGCAAGACCACAGCATACCTCAAGTGCCCCAACTGCGGCCAGATGCTCTCCGTCCCCAAGGGCAAAGGCAAGATCCGCGTCACCTGCCCCAAGTGCCACGCCAAGATGGAAACCCGCTCCTAGCGCCCGCACGCGGGACAAATTAATCAGGTTTGTTTGTCCCAAATCTTAAGTATTTGTTCGATAAAAAAGCCGAGGCCTCGTGTTGAGACCTCGGCTTTTTGCATGCGGCAACGGAGCTGCCCCTTTGTCACATCTACGCCACACCGTCGCGGGCGAGCTCCTCAGCCAGCGCTTCGGCAGGCATGGCCATAATCGCGTCGAGCTCGGCGTCCACCTCGGGAATACGCTTCACCTTGAGTTTGCGCACCAGATCACCACGGCACATCACGTACGTCGGCTCACGCAGTGCGCACAGATCATCGAGCGGGTTCTTGCGCGTTACCAAGATATCGGCAGCCTTGCCGCACTCGATCGTACCGGTCTCGCCGCCCAGCCCCAGCAGCTCGGCATTGATCTGCGTAGCCGTATGCAGCGCAAAGGCGTTGCTCACGCCCACGTACTTGGCAAAATAGGCAACCTCACGCCACATGTCGTACTGCGTCACAAACGGGCAGCTCGAGTCCGTGCCCAGGCCCACCTTAACGCCAGCTTCCAGTGCGGCACGGGCGCTCTCGATGATGCCCGAACACACAATGTCGCCGTTCTTCTTTTGCGTGTCGGTCGAATGGGTCTTCTCCGGATCGAGCAGCACAAACGGCAGCGCGGGGCTGATAGTGCAGGTAACGCTGGGCGCACGCCCCTCAAGCTGCGTGCCCGCGGCGCCGCGGTACAGTTCCAAGATCTCGGGAGTCATCGGGGCACCGTGCTCGATCGTATCGACGCCGGCCTCAAGCGCGGCCTTCACGCCCTCGGCGCTCTCGACATGAGCCATAACCGGCAGGCCCACCTCGTGCGCAGCCTTGCACGCCGCCGCGGCAACCTCGACCGGCATGCGCAGCACGCGCGGCTCACCTACTTCGGTCGCGTCGAACACGCCGCCCGTCACGAACAGCTTGATGACGTCGGCACCGCGCGCATACAAGTCACGCACTTGTTCGGCCACCTCATCGGGGGTATCGGCGACCTGCGCGAACAGCCCCGCACCGTGACCGCCCGGCACCGTGACACCCGTTCCCGGCGCCACCAGACGCGGACCCTGATACTTGCCGGCGTCGATAGCGTTGCGCACGGCAATATCGGCAAACAGCGGGTCACCCGCACCGCGCACCGTGGTCACGCCGCTTGCCAACTGCTGCTGGGCGCTGCCCTTAAGAATATGGCGCACGATGGCGCGCCCCACGGGATTATCGAGCTTCTTCATCAGCGCGCCCGCATCGCCGGCCGAGACAGGCTTGCCCGAGCCGCACAGGTGCACATGCATATTGATGAGGCCGGGCATGAGGTACGCGCCGGCCAGGTCGATGACCTCGGCACCTGCAGGCGCCTGCGCCACAGCACTCGGCCCCACCCACGTGATGACACCGCGCTCAACGGCCACGGCCATATCGGGTTGCGGCTCCATATGCTCCGAGCCATCCAGGACGGTCGCATTGATAAACAACGTGGAACGATCGGCAGACGCCATATCGAGCTCCTCCCTCACGAGCAACTTGAACATTTGTCCATTATCACCCAGTGCGGCAGGGTTGCTGCGGACATATCGGTTAACGGAGAAAGGATGAGACACGGAGAACGGAATGCATTGCAGTCCCATCCCAGCGACATCCGGGAAATGTCTAGATCTGTAACAGGTAGACCGGGTTTTAGCAGCCAGATGTTACAGATCGAGATCTTTCGGCACCGCGTCCAACCTTTGTCTCGATCTGTAACAGTTAGAGCGGTTTTTGGCCGTTAGATGTTACAGATTAAGATATTCTCCAGCCCTGTCGTCAAACATCTAAATCTGTAACAAGTAGACAGGTTTTCGGCCTCTAGATGTTACAGATTGAGATCTTTTAGCGGCAGCCAACCTTCTGTCTCGATCTGTAACAGCTACGAGGCCAAACGGCCCCTTGTTGTTACAGATCGAGACAAACTCGGCAGGAACAACCACATTCGCGTCAGTTGCACCCCTTAGCACCCATACCACTGACGCTTCCATCCCTCAGCCAAATGGGGCCCGCTGCGAAATACCCGCCAGCCTCATCTTTTCAGCCAGCTTCCCCGGGTCTTTGAGTTCGTTAAACGTAAACCGAAGCACCTTATGCCCGAGCATTGTCAGATGAGATTCCCGCTGACGTTCTGCCACGAATGGGTCGACCGACTCCCGACCCTCGCCGTTCTGCAAGGTGTACTTCCCCTTTCCGTCGAGCTCGCCGATGACACACGTCCCGTCCACGAGCCGCCAAAAATAATCAACCCGAAACACCTGGCTCGGATCGAGCGGGTCGCGAAACTCCACCTGCAGCTCCGGAACCGGAAAGCCGTACGCAATAAAGAATGCTCGGAACCGAGACTCGCCGCCGTTTTCAGACAGCCCGTCCGCATACGACGCAATCACCTGTGCCCTGCGATACCCTCGCCTGCCCTCGCAATCGGCGCGGAGGCGCTCGCACAAATCCCCACGTGATACGCCTTTCGCCCGCAGTGCAGAATCGGCAATCGCCAACCCGTAGGAGAACGGCGCACGCAGTAGGCAATCCTCCACCGTGCGCCAAAACGACGTCACCCGCACGCCATCAACATGCTCGAGTGCGCCCGCCATCTGCGGACGCAACAACCTGCACCCGCCGCTCAACGTCACCGAACAACCCGTCTTAACAAGAAAACGCGACCCAAGCAGATCATTCGGCACCTCCAGACCCCACAAAAGCGCCGCGTCATAGCCCCAAAACGCCCAATCGGGATGAAACTCTGCAAGCCCTTTGATGGTACGCAGCGTTCGCTCCGCCGGCGTCAGCACACCCCAATCATGTTGAAAGCAGAACAAATACGGCTCGGGTTCCGCGATATCGTCGGTTCCAACATGACGCCGCAGCCACATGAGCTCGGCATTGTCATGCGTTGCGAGCAGCGCACCTTGCTCGGTCGCCTCCGTGAGTCGCGCGAGCATCCTATTCCGCGCCAACGTGTTGCGAGTCGTATGCTTGTGCTTGAAAACGGTATTAGACACTTCCATCACCACCACATCGGACAAATGAACCATCGTCACCGTTGCCTCCGCCGACAAATGTCTTGATCTGTAACAGTAAACCGTTCTCCAGACCCCTAAACGTTACAGATTGAGACAAACCAGCGGCGCCCAAGCATTCGTCTCGATCCGTAACAGGTAGACCGGTTTTTTGTCCCCAAACGTTACAGATCGAGACATAAAGGCAGAAGGCGAGGCAGGCGACAACCGCCCATCCCCTACTCCCATTCTTGCTCGTAAATATTGAGCGACTTTACGTAACGCCCCTGGGCGCCCATGATGTCGCGGACCAGACGCAAGAAGAAGCTGATGCACGAGGTGTCAAAGCCGTCCTGCAGGTCCTCGGGATGCACCGCACCCGGCCCGTCGACCGCCGTGTCGTTCAGGCGCGCGATGTCATACAGGTAGAGCTGTCCCGCCGTAAGCCAGACATCGTCGACGCAGGCGAGGCGCACCGCAATCGCGCCGTCGTTCCAATGCTCCTTCCGCACGATATGCGGGTCGTAGACATCAAAGCGATGATCGGTGCGCGTGTCCTTCAGCACGACCATGCCGGACGCAGGATTCTTGTCCAAAATGCCAAAGCGCGAGAAATACTGCGTGTCGCGTACCTGCTCGAGCCGCTTGAGCGAGGCAGGCGAAAGCGATGCCGGCGGCTCGTCAACATATAGCTCGAGCAGCGTTTTGCCATGGCGATAGGGGCGCTCGAAGAGCAGCCAATCGGTAAACGCCATGTTGTAGGCCATGATTTCGTTTTGAGAAGGCCCCTCGCAATAGCTGAGCCACGGGTCGACAATGACCTCGAACTGTTCGCGCGCCGGCTCCAGGAATTGAAACTTCCGCAGCATCCAAAAGTGAGCCATGTCGGCAATATCGTTGCCGACGGCTTCAGCCAGCTCTGCTCGGTCAAAAGCGTGGTCAGTCATGGCATCCTCCTCAAACTGATGGACCTCAATTTGAGCTTACGAGGAGGGTGGGCAGCCACGACCAGCGCGGGCAAAATAGGCCTCCGGCTGCAAACCAGATGCTGACCAAACACTTGACGAAAAGCTTGACCGAAAATGCGCGCCGCAACAAAACCGCAGGTAAACATCGACGGCCAACCCGCCCTTTTGAGCCAGATGCCCGCAGCCACCACATAAACAACAGGCGACCACAGCCCAAGAAGTCGACAAATGAACACCCGCACGTCGACAAACGAGCAAACTGCTCGCAAAGAGTGTCCCCAACGACTAGACAAAAAAATGGCTAGTCGTTGGGGACGTTCTTAAATGACTACTTTACAGTTCCAGTGCCTCGGCGACTTCGGCTGCGCAGGCCAGGGCATCGGCCATGGCACTCACCACGAGCGAGCTGCCGTTGCGGGCATCACCCGCCACATACACCGGCGCGGCATCCGCAGCAACGCCATCCACGCGGGCCGCAAGGTGCGAGCCCTCGGCAGCCATCACCGGCAGCGGACGACCAGCGGTGGCAACAGGCACGCTCACCGCATCGAACACACCGTGTTCCGGACCCGTAAAGCCGCAGGCGATGAGCACCAGCTGCGCCGGCACCTCGTGCTCGGAGCCCGCGATGCGCTCGGGCTTTCCCGCCGACCAGTCCAGATCGACCACGCGCAGACCCGCAGCCGCACCCTTCTTGTCCAACAGCACCTCGAGCGTATCCACGCCCCAGGCACGCATCTCACCACCCATCGCAGCGATAGCCTCCTGCTGGCCGTAGTCGGTCTTCTTAACGTTGGGCCACTGCGGCCAGGGGTTGCTCGCCGCGCGCTTATCGGGCGCAGCCGGCAAGAACTCAAACTGGCGCACGCTGCGCGCGCCCTGACGCACCGCGGTACCCACACAGTCGTTACCGGTATCGCCGCCGCCAATGACCACAACGTCCAGGCCACGCGCATCGACCGCGAGCTCGCCGCCGTCGAGAACCGACACGGTCGAAGCCGTCAGATAGTCCACGGCGTACACCACGCCCGGGGCGTCCACGTTCGTAGCCGAAAGACCGCGCGGGGCACGGGCGCCAGCAGCCACCACCACAGCGTCAAAGTCATCGAGCTCGGCCGCCACCGCAGGGTTCGTCACATCGGCGCTCAGCTCAAACACAATGCCCAGCTCGCGCATGAGCGCCACGCGACGCTCGACCACGGACTTCTCGAGCTTCATGTTGGGAATGCCGTACATGAGCAGACCGCCCGGGCGGTCGTCGCGCTCAAACACCGTCACGCGGGCGCCACGACGCGCAAGCTCCCATGCTGCCACCAGACCAGCAGGACCGGAGCCCACCACGGCAACCGTGGGCGCGCCCTCCCCTGCCGGCTCAAAGCGACGCGGGCCGCCGTTTGCCCATTCGCGGTCGCTGATCGCACGCTCGTTGTCATGGATCGTCGTGGGCTGGCCATCGACCGAACCCAGGTTGCACGCGGCCTCGCACAGCGCCGGGCAAACGCGACTCGTGAACTCAGGCATGGGCGAGGTGAGCGACAGGCGCTCGGCAGCCTCGTCCCAGCGGCCGCGGTACACCAGCTCGTTCCACTCGGGAATCAAGTTGTGCAGCGGGCAGCCGCTCGGACGTGCCTTGCCAAAGCTCGCGCCCATCTGGCAAAACGCCACGCCGCACATCATGCAGCGGCTCGCCTGGGCACGGCGTGCATCGTCGTCGAGCTCAACGTACAGCGGATCGAAATCACGGCTGCGCTCCTCCACGGGGCGAAGCTCGTGGGTCACGCGATCGATATCAAGAAAAGCACCGGGCTTACCCATGGCACTTACGCCTCCTTCTTGGTCGAAGCAACAGAGCTGGCAGCCACAGACGCAGCGCCAGCAGCACCGCCCGCCACATCAAAGCGATCGACATCCGCGGCGCTCGCGCGACCGGTCACAATGTCAAACGCCAGCTCCTCGGCCTGCGCATGCGTCTTGCCGACGGCCTCGGCGGCGGCGACAATCGCCAGCACACGCTCGTACTCGGTCGGAATGACCTTCACGAAGTGCTTGCTCATCGTCTCAAAGCTGTAGAGCAGCTTGATGCCGCGCGGGCTCTGCGTCGCGTCCACGTGCTCCTGGATGAGCGCACGGACCTGCTCCAGCTCGCCGGCCGTCGGGGCCTTGAGCTCGACGCTCTCGTGGTTCACGCGGGCATCGAGCGTGCCGTACTGGTCAAAGACATAAGCCACGCCACCCGTCATGCCGGCAGCGAAGTTCTGCCCGACCTCGCCCAGGATGAGCGCCAGGCCACCCGTCATGTACTCGCAACCGTGGTTGCCGCAACCCTCGACCACCACGGTGGCACCGGAGTTGCGTACGCCAAAGCGCTGGCCGGCCAGGCCGTTGATGAAGCCACGGCCGCTCGTGGCGCCAAAGAACGCAACGTTGCCCACGATGATGTTTTCGTCGAACTTATAGGTCGCATGCGGGTTGGGGCGCACCGACACCTCGCCGCCCGAAAGGCCCTTGCCAAAGTAGTCGTTGGCGTCGCCGCACACGTTGAGCGTAATGCCGCGCGGCAGGAAGGCGCCAAAGCTCTGACCGGCCGATCCATCGCAATCGATGGTGATGGAGCCGGCGGGCAGGCCCTCGGGATGTGCCTTGGTCACCGCGTTACCAAGGATGGTGCCCACGCAACGGTTGACGTTGGCGATATCAGCGCGGAAGCGAATCGGACGCAAGTGGGCACGGGCATCGGCCGTGTAGGGCACGAACAGCGTGGAGTCGAGCGTCTTGTCGAGCTCGCTGTCCGCGGCCATCTGCGGCAGGAAGTGACGACCGTCGGCACCCGGGATGTGGGCACCGAACTCGCAGGTCGCGCTCGCCAGCACGGGCGTCAGATCGAGCAGGTTAGCCTTGCGGTTGCCCGGGACCTCGATCTGGCGCAAGCACTCGGGATGGCCGACCATCTCGTCGACGGTGCGGAAGCCCAGGCTCGCCATGACCTCGCGCAGTTGCTCGGCAACAAAGAGCATAAAGTGCTCGACGTGCTCGGGCTTGCCGCGGAAGCCGCGACGCAGGCGGCAGTTTTGCGTGGCGATGCCGGCGGGGCAGGTATCCTGCTGGCAGTCGCGCTGCATGAGGCAGCCCATCGAGATGAGCGGCATGGTCGCAAAGCCAAACTCCTCGGCGCCCAGCAAGCAGGCGACGGCAACATCGGTGCCGTCCATGAGCTTGCCGTCGGCCTCGAGCACCACGCGTGAGCGCAGGCCGTTTTGCAGCAACGTCTGCTGGGCCTCGGCAAGGCCAAGCTCCAGCGGCAGACCGGCGTGCCAGATCGAATCGCGAGCAGCGGCACCCGAGCCGCCATTGTGGCCGCTGATCAAGATCTTGTCGGCAGCGCCCTTGGCCACACCGGTGGCGATGGTGCCGACGCCGGCCTCGCTGACCAGCTTGACCGACACGCGTGCGCCAGGGTTGGCGTTCTTAAGGTCAAAGATGAGCTCGGCCAGGTCTTCGATGGAGTAGATGTCGTGATGCGGCGGAGGCGAGATCAGGCCGATGCCGGGCGTGGACTGACGGACCTCGGCAATCCAGGGGTAGACCTTCTTGCCGGGCAGGTGGCCACCCTCGCCGGGCTTGGCGCCCTGGGCCATCTTGATCTGAATCTCGAAGGCGCTGCACAGGTAGCGGCTCGTCACGCCAAAGCGCGCACTTGCCACCTGCTTGATCGCGGAGTTCTTGGAATCACCGTTAGCCAGCGGGGTCTCGCGACGCGGATCCTCACCGCCCTCGCCGGAGTTGGAACGGCCGTGCAGGCGGTTCATGGCGATGGCCATGCACTCGTGTGCTTCCTTGCTGATAGAGCCGTACGACATGGCGCCGGTGTTAAAGCGGCGGACGATGTTGAGCGCGGGCTCGACCTCGTCGAGCGAAACCGGCGTGCGGCCGCTGGCATCAAAGTCGAGCAAGTCGCGCAGGCGCACGGCACGGCCGGTACGGTGCAGACGGGCGCTGTACTCCTTAAAGGTGTCGTAGCTGTCCTCACGGCAGGCGGTCTGCAGCAAGTAGACAGTCTGAGGGTCGATCAGGTGATCCTCGCCGCCGATCGGGCGCCACTTGGTCAGGCCCAGCGTGGGCAGCTGATCGGGAGCCGGGCTCTTAAGGATGGCGAGCGCGGCGTCGTAGCGCTCGTTTTGCTCGCGCTCAACGTCCTCGACACCCATACCGCCCACACGGCTCACCGTGCCGGCGAAGTACGCGTTGACGAACTCCGGCGTAAAGCCCACGGCCTCGAAGATCTGCGCCGAATGGTAGCTCTGCACCGTGGAGATGCCCATCTTGGACATGATGGAGACGATGCCGGCGGTCGCAGCCTTGTTGTAGTTGGCGATGCCCTGCTCGGCCGTCACGTCCAGGTCGCCGTGTGCCGCCAGATCGCGGACGCACGCATGTGCGCTGTACGGATAGATGCCGCTCGCGGAGTAGCCCACCAGTGCCGCAAAGTCGTGCGGAGACACGGCGTCGCCGCACTCCACCACGATATCGGCAAAGGTACGCACGCCGACGCGGATCAGGTGGTTGTGCACGCAGCCCACGGCAAGCAGCGACGGCACGGGCACCTCGCCCGCTCCGGCGCGATCGCTCAGCACCACAATGTTCGCGCCGTCGCGAACCGCGGCCTCGACGTCTTCGGCAAGCTGCTTGAGCGCAGCCTGCAGCGCGCCCTCACCCGCGTCGCGGCGGTACACGGCACGGAAACGGCGGGTCTTAAAGCCAACACGGTCGATGGCACAAATGCGGTCGAACTCCTCCTCGCTCAGCAGCGGGCGCTCCAGACGCACCAGCTGGCAGGCCGTGCGGGAATCCTCGAGCAGGTTGCCGTGGTTGCCCAGGTAGAGCGTGGTCGAAGTTACCATATGCTCGCGCAGGGCATCGATCGGCGGGTTCGTGACCTGGGCGAACAGCTGATAGAAGTAGTCAAAGAACGAGCGGGTCTTCTTTGACAGGCAGGCCAGCGGCGCGTCGATACCCATCGAAGCGAGTGGGGCCTTGCCCTGCTGGGCCATAGGACGCACGACCTCGTCGACGTCATCCCAGTGGTAGCCGAGCTTGGCCATGCGCACAGCGGCGGGCACCTCGGCATCCTCGGCGGACGCGGGCGCGGCGGGCTCATCGAGCGCGTCGACGGTCAGCGTCTCCTCGGCAATCCAGTCGCGGTAGGGCTTCTCCTTGGCATAGCGGGCGCGCAGCTCGTCGTTGTAGATCACGCGACCGCGGGCAAAATCGACCTCGAGCATCTGACCCGGTCCCAAGCAGCCGCTCGTCAGGATGTTCTCGGGGCGCACCTCGATGGTGCCCACCTCGCTTGCCAGCATAAAGCGACCGTCGCGCGTCACGTAGTAGCGAGCCGGACGCAGGCCGTTACGGTCGAGGGCAGCGCCCAGGGTGCGACCGTCGGTAAAGGCGATGGCCGCCGGGCCATCCCATGGCTCCATGAGCATGGACTGGTAAGCGTCGTAGGCGCGGCGCTCCTCACTCAGACTGTCGTTGTGGTCCCACGGCTCGGGCAGCAACATGGACGCGGCACGCGTGAGCGGGCGGCCGTTCATGACCAGGAACTCAAGCACATTGTCCAGAATCGCGGAGTCGGAACCCTCGCGGTTGATGATGGGCATCACGCGCTCAAGATCGTGCTGCAACACGGGGCTGTACAGGTTGGGTTCGCGGGCGCGAATCCAGTTGACGTTGCCCTTGAGAGTGTTGATCTCGCCGTTGTGAATGATAGAGCGGTTGGGGTGCGCGCGCTCCCAGCTGGGCGTGGTGTTGGTGGAGTAGCGCGAGTGGACGAGCGCCACGGCCGTCTTGACGGCGGCGTCGTTGAGGTCGATGAAGAAGCGGCGCATCTGCGTGGCGACCAGCATGCCCTTGTACACGATGGTGCGCGAGCTCATGGAGCACACGTAGAAGATCTTGTCGCGCAGGGCAAACTTGGCATCGGCCTTCTTTTCGATGGTGCGGCGGCACACGTACAGGCGACGCTCAAAGGCATCGCCGGCGGGCGTGTCGTCCGGACGGCCCAGGAAGGCCTGCAGGATAGTAGGCATGCAGGCGCGGGCCGTCTCGCCCAGGTCGTGCGGGTCGACCGGCACCTCGCGCCAAAAGAGCAGCGGCACGCCAGCCTCGGCGCAGCCCTCCTCAAACACGCGGCGGGCATCCTCTACGCCCTTGTCGTCCTGCGGGAAGAACAGCATGGCCACGCCATAGTCGCCCTCTGCCGGCAGAATCTGACCGCACTTTTGAGCCTCTTTACGGAAAAAGTGATGCGGAACCTGGAACAGGATGCCAGCGCCATCGCCGGTATTCTTCTCGAGTCCCGTGCCGCCGCGGTGCTCCAAGTTGACCAGAATGGACAGCGCATCGTCCAGAATCTGGTGATGGCGCTCACCGTTGATATCGGCAAGCGCGCCGATGCCACATGCATCGTGGTCGAATTCGGGGCGATAAAGGCCCTGCTGCTGAGCGGAATCTGCCTGCATCGCGATCCTCCCCTAGATATTAGTCAGTCAGTTGAATAGGCATACTAGGAGCATCGCCGGCCCGCTGTGTTTCCCGCCCGTTTCGAAACAATCGCGTAACGCACGCCGGCCATCAACGTCTTGCTATCAAACGTGTACGTCAGCGCCCAAGTTCGACCTGTAAACTCACCGCTTCAAACATCTCAATCTGTAACAGGAGGAGCCGATTTTGGCGCCTAGATGTTACAGATTGAGATTTTCTGCGGGACGGTTTTGGTTTGTCTCGATCTGTAACACGAAGGGCCGGTTTTGGCGGTCAGCTGTTACAAATCGAGATTTTCCATAGGACCATTTCTTCCTGTCTCGATCTGTAACAGCTAGGCCCAATTTCCATCCCCAGTTGTTACAGATCGAGACATTTCGGCAGTCCCCTTGCGCCATCCTATTCAAATACAACTATTTTGTTAGTCTTGGTTAACTTTTGAACCTAAAACGGGTATCCTTTGCGGCGTCAAGCAAACGGCACGCACACTGTGCCAGATCAAGGAGGCCCCTATGGCGCACCGAGCAGACCAACAGACGATGCAACTCGTCCTTATCCGTCACGGAGAATCCGAGTGGAACAAACTCAACCTGTTCACCGGCTGGACCGATGTTGAGCTCACGGACACGGGCCGCGAAGAAGCCGCCGCAGGCGGTCGAGCCCTCAAAGAAGCCGGTTTCGACTTTGACGTCTGCTACACTTCGTGCCTCAAGCGCGCGATCCACACCCTCAACATCGTGCTCGGCCAAATGGATCGCGAGTGGCTGCCCGTCATCAAATCCTGGAAGCTCAACGAGCGCCACTACGGAGCGTTGCAGGGTCTCAACAAGGCCGATGCCGCGGCAGAGCACGGCGACGAGCAGGTGCTCATCTGGCGCCGTTCCTTCGATGTCTGCCCGCCGGCGCTCGAGCCGGGCGACAGTCGCGACCCCCACACCCAGGAGCAATACCGCGACGTCGCGCCCGATCAACTGCCCTATACCGAGTGCCTCAAGGACACGATCGCCCGCGCCTGGCCCTATTTCGAAGACGAGATTCGCCCCCAGATGCTCGCCGGCAAGCGCGTACTCATCGCCGCGCACGGCAACTCCCTGCGCTCACTCGTCATGAAGCTCGAGCACCTCACGCCCGAGGAGATCCTCAAGGTCAACATCCCCACCGGCGTGCCGCTCGTCTACACCTTCGATACCGATTTCAATGTCCTCGACAAGCGCTACATCGGCGACCCGGCGACCATCGCCGCCAAGATCGACGCCGTGGCCAATCAGGGCAAGGCGCGCAAGTAGCCCAAACCTAAACCCAGAGCGTGGCGCCGCGCAACCCAAGTGCAGCGCCACGCCACCCCAACGTAGGAACCAGCCATGCTCAACCATCTCAAACAACACTTTGGCTCGCACCGCACCGGAGGCCACGGAGGTCTAGACATTGCGCGGCATATCGGCCCCGGGCTGCTCGTGACCGTCGGCTTTATCGACCCGGGCAACTGGGCCTCCAATATGGCCGCGGGCTCGCAGTTTGGCTACGCGCTGCTGTGGATCGTCACGCTGTCCACGATTATGCTCATTGCGCTGCAGCACAACGCGGCACACCTGGGTATCGCCACGGGCGCCTGTCTTGCCGAGGCCACGACCCGCTTTCTCCCCCGCATCGTGGGACGCGCGGTGCTCGGCAGCGCCTATCTCGCGACCATCGCCACCACCATGGCCGAAGTCCTGGGCGGCGCGATTGCCCTTCAAATGCTCTTTGGGCTACCCGTGCGCGCGGGCTGCGTCATCGTGGCGGCAGTATCGATGGCGATGCTCATGACCAACTCCTACAAGCGTGCCGAACGCTGGCTCATCGCCTTCGTAGGCGTGGTAGGACTCTCGTTTTTGGCCGAGCTTGCGCTGGTCAAGGTCGACTGGCCGCAGGCCGCCGCAAGCTGGATCACACCCAGTATGCCCACTGGCTCTGCCGCGATTATCGTGAGTGTCCTGGGTGCGGTCGTTATGCCCCACAACCTCTTCCTGCACTCCGAGGTCATCCAATCCATGCACTTCGAAGGCCAAGGCGAGCGGGTTATCGAAGAACGCCTTCGCTACGAGCTCTTCGACACGCTCTTTTCGATGGGCGTGGGCTGGGCAATCAACTCGGCCATGGTCATCCTGGCCGCAACGACCTTCTTTGTGCACGGCATGGTCGTAGACGACCTCACCGTCGCAGCGGCCACGCTCTCCCCCATCTTGGGCCCGGCGAGCTCGGCCATCTTTGCGGTAGCGCTGCTGTTCGCGGGATTATCGAGCAGCGTGACAGCGGGCATGGCGGCGGGAACCATCACTGCAGGCATGTTCGACGAGGAATACGACATCCACGACCGACATTCCTCGGTCGGGGTGGCGGCCTGTTTCGCCGGCGCAGTGGCGGCGTGCCTGGTCGTCCCAAATCCTTTTGAAGGTCTCATCTGGAGCCAGGCACTGCTGTCGCTTCAGCTGCCGATTACGGTCTTTGTGCTCATACGACTCACCAGTTCACGCCGCGTCATGGGCAAATATGCCAATTCGCGCCCGCTCAACGCGCTGCTCGTAGGGATCGGTGCCATCGTGACGATTCTCGATGTCGTGTTGTTGACAGGGATGTAATGGGGCGGGGCACCTACTCAGGCAAACGTCTCGATCTGTAACATCTAGACCCGCTTTCGATGTCTAGATGTTACAGATTGAGATCTTCTGCCGGACGGTTTTGGTTTGTCTCGATATGTAACAAGTGGGCCCAATTTCCACCGTTAGATGTTACAGATTGAGACAAAAGGTCGGCCGGACTCACAACAGGCAGGATCGGCTAACAGCAGCCGTGATCCCTTAGGGACGGAAGAAAAGGGCCCCGGCCGAGAATTCGACCGGGGCCCTTGGACAGAGCTATGTATTGCTGCAAGTCGTGTGCCTGCGAGCTACTCCTCGACGAGCTCAAACTGATCGGGACCGACGCCGCACACCGGGCACACATAATCCTCGGGCAGCTCGGGCGTATCGACCTCAACCTCGTAACCGCAAACGACGCACACGAACTTATACGTCTTCTTCTCCTCAGCCATGATGTTCTCCTCTCGAACGTGACTGGTGATGTACTTCATTTATCAGTATAGATTCTCAATAATATAATGCAAGTATTTTTAAAACATTTCTAGCCTTGATACGAGGACGCCTTCGGAGGCGTCTTGCCCTTCAGGACCTTATGGTAGTAATCGTAGGTGAGCGGCGTCTCGTCACTCAAGCGCTCGGCATCCTCGACCTCGCCGATAAACAGTAGATGCGTGCCAACATCCACAGTGTCGATCAAATGGCAGCTAAACAGGGCCGCCGCGTGCTCGGGCACATAGGGCATGCCCAGAGCCGTCTCGCGGGTCTCGTATTTGGCAAACTTGTCATAATCGCTGCTGGTGCGGAACCCAAAGTTACCGATGTAGAGCATATCGGCGGTCTGATCGATCACGGTCAGCGCGAACGCTTTGGCCGAAGCGATGACGCCCGAGGTGACGTTGTCCTTGTTCACGGCAACCGAAATGCGCGGCGGCATGGACGTCACCTGCACCGCAGTGTTGATGACGCAGCCGGCGCGCAGCCCGTCTGCCGCGGCGCTCACCACGTACAGACCGCTCGGCATGGTAAAGAACGCAGTTTTGTCCATAACAATCACTCCCCTAACCCGGGTTGGAACCTCATGGATGTATGTACCCACAAAAAAGGCGGCGCCCACAACGGACACCACCTTTGAGACATATGTGTCAAAACAGTATAAGCAAGATGAGACGCCCGCAGTTGCGGTGAAATAAGGACTGAATAGCCCCTCAAACAGGCAAAACAGTCCGTATTCCACCGTAACTTATACAGAACGCCTAGCGATTGCGCTCCTTGAGGGCGCGGTCGATCTCGCGCTGGACATCGCGCTTGGCCATATCCTCGCGCTTGTCGTAAAGCTTCTTGCCGCGGCCTAGGCCCAGCAGCAGCTTTACGCGGCCGTCGGTATTAAAGTAGAGCTCCAGCGGCACCAGCGCATAGCCGCGGTTGCGAAGTTTGCCGTCAAGAAAGTCGATCTCCTTGCGGTGCAGCAGCAGACGGCGCCGACGGTCGGGATCGCGATTCCACACGCCACCATGGCTATAAGGGTGGATATGCAGGCCGACGAGCCAGCACTCCCCGCCACGAATCAGTGCGAAGGTATCGGTAATCTGGCACGCGCGCTCGCGAATCGACTTGACCTCGGTACCGCTCAGCTCAATACCGCACTCAAACGTCTCATCGATAAAGTACTCGTGATGTGCCGAGCGATTCTTGGAAATGAGCTTGCGCTCGCGCTTACTGGGCATCGCCGGCCTCCTTGGCGCCATCGGCGTTTGAGCCCGCAGCCTCGCGCTTTGCCTTGCGCTCGGCGTTAAGCTCGGCATCACTCTCGCGCACCAGCTTGATAATCGCCGCGCACGCCTCTTCGCCCACCAGGTCGCGGGCACGGACCGTCAGGCGCGTAGCCTCCTGCTTGTCGCCGTCGCTCGCAGCGTCGGTCGCACACATGATCAGGCAGATGGCGATCTCGGCCGAAGGCGAGGTCGGCACGCCCTGCAGGGCGAGCTCACCCATCACATGGTCGTCACTCTCGTCCGCGGCATCCGGATAGGTGGTATGGATCTTGTTGAGCAGGCGCGTCGTATGCGCATCATTGGGCGCCAGGCGCAGCGCCAGACGCGCGCAGCCCACGGCAGCCGAAATGTTCTCGGTCTCGGGCTCCAAGAAGTACTGACCCAAGTTGGTGTAGGCGCGTGCGGCGCACTTACCGTCGCTCGCGCGCTCCAGCACCGAGAACGAGAGCGATGCCCACTCCTGCTTGTCCTCGAGCGCGCGGAACAGCTCGGCCAAGTCCAAGCGATAGTTGCAGTTCATGGGATCCCAACGCACGGCCTGCATCAGGGCATTCCGAGCACTCACATAATCCTGCTGGCGAATGTAGGCAAACGCCATGTCGGAGTACAGGCGGTCAAAGGGAACCTCGACCTGCACCAGCTCGCGCGGATCCTTCTCCACGCGGCGATAGGCCAGGCGCTCAAACTTGCTGTCGAAGCTAAAGTACTGGCGCTTCTCCTCCGTCTTGCACTCAGCGTCGATATACTCCTCGGCGAGCTCCACCAGACGCTCAAGCAGCGGCGTCGCCGTAGCCAGGTCGCCCTGCGCCAGATAGTTCTCGGCATACGTGATGTCTTCCAAGCTGATAGGCAGGTCCATGACAACTCCTCGGTCCGGGCGGCAGACTCAACGCGCGCCTTAAATATCGGTCAATACACAAAACCCGGGTCTCTTACGAGGCCCGGGCGTTCAATTTTGGTAGCCCGTACCAGATTCGAACTGGTGATCTCCGCCTTGAGAGGGCGGCGTCCTAAACCGCTAGACGAACGGGCCATATGTAGCAAATGCAATGGCTGGGATGGAGGGAGTCGAACCCCCATTGACGGAACCAGAATCCGCTGTCCTGCCATTAGACGACATCCCAATGACTGCATCGCTGCGCTCGGCTGTGCCTTTGCGCAAGAAAGAAATATACGGGAAGTCCGGCCGTGACGCAAGCCCCAATTTTGACTTTTTTGAAATTCAGTCAAATACGGCCAACACGTGAAGGACCTGTGAAGTCGACCGCTGCACACGAAGGGCAAAACGCCGCGAGCGGTAGCCGTCAACCGTTGGCAGATTCTACCGCGAAAACGATAGCACCAGGCAACACAATCGAAGTATCAATGATCACGTAGATATCGAGGCGCCATGGACGAAGAGCTTGATTACCTATGGGAGACCCTGGGCCTCGAGATCACTGCTGACCTTTGGCCCGAACGGGACAAAATCCATCCCACTCTGCGCCCCGCCATCACGGTGATGCAGGCAAAATACCGCCGTGCATCCTTTTTGATCATGCGGATGTCATGGCACGCGGGACTCCCCGACCTTAAGCGAATCCAGGCAAGCCTCGTCGAGCTGTCCGGTATGCCGACTGTCATATCCGAGGCGCACCTGGAGCAGCGACAGCGCGAGCGACTGCAACAGCAGCGGATTCCCTTTATCTGCCCCGGTGTTCAGGCATATCTGCCCTTTATGGACGAGGAGTACTGGAGCGGCAAGCCCAACAAGCACGTAAAGGTCTACGATCCGCACGAATGGGCACAGCTCGAGGATTGAGCCGAGCGAGCCCGCCGATGGAAAACACGTCCCACCCTGAGCACTCAAAACGGGTCGCACTTTCCGCAGCCGCTACAGCAACGCCTCGACCCAAGCCGATTCCCTAAAGCCGGGAATCGCAAAGTCATCGCCCACCAACAGCGGACGCTTAACCAGCATGCCGTCGGTCGCCAACAGCTCGTAGCACTCCCGATCCGTCATGCCCGCATCTAGACGCGCCTTCAGGCCCAGCTCTCGATATTTCATGCCCGACGAATTAAAGAAGCGCCGCACCGGCAGTCCCGAACGAGCAATCCAGGTCGCAAGCTCATCAGCCGTGGGATTGTCCAAAACGATATCGCGGTCGATATACTCTACCCCGTGTTCGTCCAGCCATGCCTTGGCCTTCTTACAGGTCGAGCACTTGGGATATTCAACAAACAGTACGGTCATGGGAATCCTCCGAATATAGATCGGCCAACGCAGGCACACGCCACACGAGGCGCCTTCGCATGATGGGCCAATTGTAGCCCACGGGTCACACGCTAAACGAACCGTACCCCGAATCCGCGTTTGATGAACGGCAGCAGCTCCATTGCCTCGGGCGTGATATGGCCCGCAACGTTCATGCGCTCGTCACTGGGAAGATCGACCCGCGCAATCTCAAGCTCGCCTTCGTAGCGCCCATAGCCGCTATTGCTCACAGCGATCGACCCCGTCTTTCGTGACAGGCCGGCACCGGCATCCATCGGCACGGAATCCGGCTTAAGCGTCGTACGCGACTCCTGAGACCTAAAGATGAGGGTGCTCGAATCGGGTCGGTCGTGATGAATCTGCCCACGTACATAGGCATAACCGGGCTCAAGCTCGCATTGCAGGTCCACGTATCCGGCGGAAACATGAGCAAACTGCGTCCAGCCCGCATCGGAAAGATCGGGGTCGCCGGCCAACACAATGTCGCAATCGGCGCCATGTGCAAGCTCAAGCATATTGAGAGCAACCTTTGACGCGCGACCGCGCTGTGCCTCGACCGTCGGCAGTCCCTCGAATACCGGCCCGCGAACGTTGGCATCACCCGGCACAAAAGCCATGATTTCGAATCCAAGCGCCGCAAGACGAAGATTCACCCGAGCAATGTCCTCCAGAGCTAAACCGGTATAAGGCTTGGGGTAAAAATTGTGGCAGGCGGCAAAACGAGTCACATCGGCACCGGCCTCACACCACGATGCGATTTCATCAGAACTCACCGTCGATGCATTGACCACAATGCGAAATACACCGGACAGCTCCGCGACCCGCTGGGCGCTAAAGCCATAGTCCAAACGAAGGTATTCCAACCCCAGATCGCGCAGGTCCTCGATGCGCTCAAGCCCGAGCAAATCGCACGTGCGCGGCCCCACATCGGCGATGAGCGCAATGCCGCGGGCGGAAAGCAGCGACAGCACATGACGGACCTTATCGGCATACGCCGCTCCCCCATCCTCGGGAATATGCAGTGAGGTGAACGCGTAGCGCGCACCCGCCGCGGCACCACGCTCAATCGTCCGCTCAATATCCTGCAAAGGGCTGGAAAGATAAATCGAAATACCCGTTTTCACGCTTCAACACTCCTTTAAAAAAGGCCGGCGGAGCAGTTAGCCCCGCCGGCACAACCATAGCATCAAGAAATCTGCCGCGCGCCGCGAGCCCTGAGCAACACGGCTCGCGATATCAAACTACTCGCCAAAGAACTCGTTGATCTTCTGCTCGTCGACGCCAAAGAACCACGTCAGGACAAAGCCAGCGGCATAGGCAAGCAGCATAGCGGCAACGTAGCCGAGCTGCTGACCAGGAACGACGATCAGCAGGCCAAACAGACCGGAAACGCCCTGAGAAACCGTGCCGATGTGAAGCAGCGCCGCGAGCGCGCCGCCAAATCCGGCACCCAGGCAGGCCGTCACAAACGGACGAACGAGCGGCAGCGTAACGGCATACATCAGAGGCTCGCCCACACCCAGGATTCCAACGGGAATGGACTCTGCAACGTACTTCTTGAGCTTGGCGTTCTTGGTCTTAAAGTACAGCGCCAAACCGGCACCGACCTGGCCGCCGCCAGCCATCATAAGGATGGGAAGCAGGTAATTGATACCCTTGGTAGCGCCGTCGGGATCGTTGAGCATAGCGTGGATCGGCGTGAGCGCCTGATGCAGGCCGACGGAAACCAGCGGCAAGAAGCCTGCCGACAGGATATAGCCACCCAGGACGCCCAGCTTCTCGAAGATAAAGGTCAAAACGCTAAAGATGGCAGTCGTCAGCCATGCGCCAACCGGCTGGATGACGAGCATCAGAGCAAAGGCGCCGATGATGAGCACCGACAGCGGGGACAAGAACGTGTCGAGCGCGTTGGGCATAACCTTGCGAATCTGACGCTCCATCCAGGCAAAAAATGCGCCAGCGATAAGAGCCGCGATCATGCCGCCCGCTGCGGGGTTGTACTGCGCATTGGTGAGCGGCAGCAAGATGGCAGTGGCAGGATCGGCCGCGCCAGGCGCAAGCAGGGGCATGGCACTGTTGGCAATACACATCATGCCGGCGATGCCGCCCAGCGCAGCGGAGCCGCCAAACTCACGTGCCGCGTTATAGCCCACCAAGATGGGCAGATAGGCAAACAGGGCCCAGCCCATGGAGCGAATGCCCTGGTACCACCACTCGCCTGCAAGCGCGCCTGCCGTCGAGACGTTAATGACGTTGCAGATACCGTTGATGAGGCCAGCCGCAATGATGCCGGGAAGCAGGGCGACGAAGACATTGGAAATCTTCTTGAGGAAGGCCTGAACCGGCTTGGACTCGTACTTGGCCTTCTGCGCGGCCTTGTTTGTGGCCGCAGCGTCAACCACGCTCTCGTCAGCAACGCCTTTCGCAAGGCCGGTGAGCTTGGAGAACTCCTCGAGCACCTTATTCACCTTGCCCGGACCCAGCACGATCTGCATCGTGTCGTCCTCGACCAGGCCCATCACGCCGTCGAGTGCCTTAATGCCCTCCGTGTCGACGTTGCCCGCGTCTTTGACGGTCACGCGCAGGCGCGTCATGCACGCCGCGTTTGCGAGCACGTTGTCTTTACCGCCCAAAAGGTCCAGCAGCTTTTGAGCCAGCTCTTTGTTCGTCATAACTCCTCCTTGTATTGGGTATCTCGTCTGGATGTCATATCAGCTCACGCCGCGCACCTATTGGGCGTCGGCATTGCTCTTCTCATGGCCACTCACCGCAGCACGGACATGGCCTCTCGCTCGCTCAAGAGCTACCGCAGCCTGCTCGGCATCGCAGTCCAGCAGTACCGAGACAATAGCGGTTTTTACGTGGCCGCCGGCATCTGCAAGCGCCTGAATAGCGCACTCGCGCGTGCAGCCGGTCGCCTCCATCACGATGTTCTGGCCGCGCACCACCAACTTCTCGTTCGTCTGCTGCACATCGACCATCAGGTTTTGGTATACCTTGCCGATCTTGACCATGGCACCGGTCGAAATCATGTTGAGAATGAGCTTTTGAACCGTTCCCGCCTTGAGCCTCGTTGAGCCGGTCAGTACCTCGGGACCGGGCACGGGTTCAATGGCAAGATCTGCGCTCTCCCCGATCTTCGACCCTTGGTTGCAGGCAATTGCGATCGTCTTGCACCCAGTTGCCTTGGCGTACACAAGGCCGCCCACCACATAGGGAGTACGACCGCTTGCCGCCAGGCCAACGACAAGATCCTTGTCCGAGAGTCCACGCTCCCGCAGGTCGCTCGCGCCAAGCTCCTCGCTGTCTTCGGCACCTTCGACAGCCTTGATAAACGCCGTCTCGCCTCCGGCAATGAGCCCGACAATCAGATCGGGTGACACGCCAAACGTGGGCGGACACTCCGAAGCGTCGAGTACACCCAGACGACCGCTGGTGCCTGCGCCCATGTAAAAGACGCGCCCGCCGCGCTCGAGTGCCTCAGCAGCCCAGTCGATTGCTGTGGCAACCTGGGGCAACACCTTCG